>CAVQVT010000001.1:0-201592 GCA_963717255.1 uncultured Chloroflexia bacterium
GCCCGGCACGTCGCGGTACAGGCCTTTCTGCCACCTGCCGTCGAGCATGTCGCCCATCGCGCGGCACAGCAGCTCGGCGAACTCCGGGTCGAGGATGTGCATGTCCGCCGCGATGAGGTCGAGGTGGGGATTCGACGCGTCGAAGCGCTCGACGAGGACCCGCCGCATGAGCGTCGCGCGTCGGGACCAGGAGGGCATCTCCGGGTCCGGCTCCCAGCACGGGCCGTCGCCGTTGCCGGCGGCCCAGCCGCGCTCGCGGGTGGCGCTGGCCTCGGGCTGATCGTAGGCGGACCACCCGCGCATGGGGATGACGAAGGCGGTCGGGCCCGTCGTCGCGTTCAGCGCGTCGGCGATGTCCATCGACAGCGAGGTCATCTCGTCCATCGTGGGGGCGATGAGCGTCACGCCCTCGTTGTGGCGATAGGGGAGGCCCGTGCCCCGGAAGGAGCGTCGCCGCTCCGCCCGGGTGTCGTCGAGGTACTGCTGCGGCACCTTCTCGAGCGCACCGTGGGCGCACTGGTCCATCCCGCCGGGGACGACCACCTGCGGGATGCCCATGGCGCCGGCCGCGGTGAGTCGGCGCCCGTCCCAGCCCTTCGGGATCCCCCCACGGGCTCCCCACGATCGCGTTCGTCAGCTCGCCGAGCGTGATGTCGAAGACCGCGGTGATGAGGCCCGATCGAATGAGGTCCTCCATCGTCGCGCCCGGTCCGACGGCATGGAAGCCCGCCGTGTCCCAGCCCCGCGCTTCCATGAACTCGGTGCACCGGATGACGCACGGGGTCGTGGACCCGTACGACGTGAGGGCGCACAGCGGCTTCGACCCCGCCGGCACGTCCGGCACCCTCGCCATGGCCACGATCCCGGCGGCCGCGTTCGCGACGGCCTTCCGCGTGACCACGTTCACGCCGTGCTCGGCGGTCGGGTTGACGATGTAGATGTCCTTCGTGCCGAGCCAGACGCTGACGTCGCCGGACGCCATGTCGGTGAGCATGACCTTGGGGACGCCGAACGGCAGGGCGCGCATCACCATCGTCACAGTCGTCGTCCCCGTGGCGCCCGCCCAGGAGACGATCCCGTCGCACCGGCCTTCCGCGCGCAACTGGAGGATCCTGGCCGCGCCGGCCGGACCCACCATGTCGATCGCCGACGCGCGCGGCGCCGCGAAGACATCCTCGGCACGCATCCCGGTCGTGGCGAGCACCTCGCGCAGCGGGATGTCCGCCCAGTCCACCTCCGCGCCGAGGCTGAGGTCCATCACGATCGGCTCGCCGCCGGCCTCGGCCACGGCCCGGGCGAGGTACCGGAGCTCCGGACCCTTCGTGTTGAGCATCCCGGTGACGACGATCTTCGGCTTCGGCAACGGACGACCTCCGGAGCCCCCGGTGGTGGATGGCACCACGCGACGCGACGCCCCGACGATAGCGCCGACCGGGCCGGTCCGTGGGCCTCCCGGGCGCCGGCTGCTCGCGGGCCCCCAGCGCCGATCCGGCGTCCACTCAGGACGGCGAACCGGGTGGCGCCGGGGTGGGGGGTGGCACCTCCGCCCCGCCTGGGTCGCGGACCTGAATCGGCGTTCCGGTGGGGACGACCTGGACGAAGGTCTGGCCCGGGACCAGGGCGATCGGTGCGAGCGACCCGTCCGGCCCGGGGGCGAGCAGCTCGGTCGGGGCGTCGAACGCCGCCTTCCGCCACGTCCCCTTCACGAGCTCGCCGGCGCGGAAGACGAGTGCCTGCCCCTCGCCGATGAGGCCGGCGTCGAGCCGTCCGTGTCCCGTGCCGTCGGCGGCCGGACCGAACGGCATCGAGATCACGACGACGTTGGCGGGCCGGACCGCACCCCCGGTGGCGCCGTCCGTCGTCGGGACGCCATTCTCCGCCCGCGGATAGGCGCGGCTGTCCGGGTCGAACCGGTAGGTCACCTCGGTCCCGCCGTACGAGAAGGCCAGCCGGAACTTCTCGCCGTGCGCGGGGTCTCCGACCGGCGGGGCGAACGTGAAGACCGGCTGCGCCGACGCCGGCGAGTAGCCGCGGTCCGCCACGACGCCCGCCAGCGCCTTGCTGGATGTGTAGAGGTTGTGGGGTGCCCACCGGTCGGTCGAGCGCCAGAAGGGACCGCCCACGTACCCGAGTCCCTCGATGTTCCAGACGGTCTGCCCGTTGCCCGTCCGGTACAGCTCGCCCAGGGCTCCCGGCGACCCGCCCGCGTGGGTGTAGACCGCGCCCTGCTCGGCCGCCCAGGCGATGAAGTAGAGGCGGGCGGAGCGCACCGGGCCGATCTCCTTCGGCGCCTTCGAGGAGAAGAGGGCCATGAACCGTGGGATCCCGCCTTCCGCGGGCGCCTGCCAGACGACGTCGGCGGCGGCGAGGCCCGACTGCGGCCGCGCGTCGGCGTGGTCGTCGAGCATCACCGCGACGACAGGGCGGGCGGCCACCGCCGGGGGCACGAGGAGGCCGGTGAGCGGCGCCGGCACGGGGGGAGGGGAGGGGGTGGGCGTCGGTTCCGGGGTCGGCGTGGGGAGCGGGCTGGGCGTCGGGCTCGGCGTGGGCGCCGGTGTCGCGGTGGACGTCGGTGTCGGCGACGGGGAAGGGGACGGCGTGTCAGCCGCGGAGAGCACCGACTCGACCGCGGCCGGCGACGGGGTGGCGGGCGTCCGCGCCGGCGTCTGCCCGGGAGAACACCCGGCGACGAAGACGGCCAGCGAGGCCACGAGGCAGACCGATGCGAGGCACGACCGCATGGCCTACATGATGCGGGGCGCCGCGTCCGTGCGTCGCCCGGTGCCCGCGGCGGCGTGCCCCCTCGGCTACTCCGGTGGCTCGATGCGGAAGACCGGGTGATCGGCTGGGTCGGGGAGCTTGACGAGGTAGTCCCGGCAGCCGCACGTGATCGTGCTCGCGTACGCTCCGAGGATCGCGTCGTGTACCTGGCCGTGGAGTCGATCGCCCGGAATGGCTCGAGGTGACCCCGGAGGCGCAGCTCGCCTTCGCCGGCCGCGCGCAGGTTGCGCGCCCAGTGGGTTTCGCCGAGCGGCGAGACGAGGTACCGCGCCCCGTCCCATTCGAACGGCGGGTCCATCGGCACGGCCAGCCTTCTCCCGCTCGTGCGCCCCCTGACGTAGAGGACGGTCCTCCAGCCGACCCGGACGGCCACTGGGTTGAGCACACGCAGGACGAGCACGTTCTGGCGGATGAAGTGCGTCGGCCGGCCTTCCGGCCCGGCGATGGTCTGGGTGGACATCGCCAGCCTCCCTTCCGAGGGGCATCGTGGCGCGACCTCCGTCGGCCGCCAAGTGCCGGGGAGACCGAAGGTGGGCGGGTCGTCGAGCGGACGCCCACGCAGCGCTCAGTCCGACGCCGCCCGCTCGTCCCGACCGCCCGCGGCCGCCAGCTCGAGCGTGAGCCGCTCCTCGAGCGAGACCAGGACATCGACGGCCTCGGCGCTCGTCTCGGGGCGCGCCGCCCGCTCGCGGATGTACGCGAGGAGCTCCGCGAGGACGGCGACCCGGTCCTCGGCTCCCGGCGAGCGGAGGGCGAACGCCACGATCCCGTCGACCACTCGCGGGTGGATCCGGCCGGGGCCCATGCTCGCGAGCGCGCCCGCACGATCGAGGAGGTCCCTCGCGGCGGGCTGGAGGTGGCCGAGCCAGAGCTCGATCCCGTCCGCGCCAGGCGCTGGTGCAGGTCCTCGATGGCCTCGACCACGGGGACGTCGACCTCCGGCGTGAGCACAGGTCGAGCAGGACGACGGTCGCGCGTGGCTCGACCGCGGCGGCAGCCTCGAGCACCGCGTCGCGCACCGAGGCGACGTTGGCGAAGAAGAGCATCTCGTCCGGGCGAACGATGAGCAGCCCCGGGATCGCGGCGGCGGGCGCGTGCCCCAGGTCCACGGGCTCCAGGCTTCCCCGCGCGCGGCCCAGGAACGTCAGGCGCGCCTGGCTCGCGCGCCAGACCAGCATCCCCAGCGAGACGACGACGGCGATCCCGAGCGCCTCCAGGGTCGGCACGACGAGGACGCCGACGAGGGCGATCATCGCGAGCCAGAAGTCGACTCGCCGCAGCTGCCAGAGCTGCCGCATCTTGCCGACCTTCATCATGCCGGCGACCGCGACGACGACGATCGCGCCCAGCGTCGCCTCCGGCAGCGGCTCGAACAACGGGGTCAGGAAGAGTGCGACGAGGGCGGTGGCCGCGGCCGCCGTGACCAGCGAGGCGGGCGAGCGGGCACCGGCGCGGTCGTTCGCAGCCGACTTGGACAGGGACGAGCCGATCGGGAACCCGGTGAACAGGCCGGCGCCCGTGTTGGCGGCGCCGATCGCGATGAGCTCGCGGTTCGGGTCGACCTTCCCGCCGTGCTCGCGGGCGAACTCGTTGGCCGGCCCGATGGCCTCCGCGAAGGCGACCAGCGCGATCCCGATCGCGCCGATGAGCAGGAGCGGGATGGCTTCGAGCCCGACGCCCGGCAGCGTCGGGCCCCGGAGGCCCGCGGGGAGGTCGCCCACCACGTGGACGCCGAGGTCCTGGAGCCCGAAGGCGACCGAAGCCGGATGGAGACCAGGAGCACGACGAGCGCGGCCGGCACGCGCGGCAGCCGACGCTCGAGCACGACCATCCCGGCGATGCCGGCGAGGCCGACGGCGAGCGTGAGCAGGTCGGTCTCCCGGACCTGGGGCACGATGTCCCGAAGGAGGGCGACCGCGCTGTCGCCCTCGGCCTCGATGCCCAGGAGCTTGGGGATCTGCTTGATGGTGATCAGCAGCGCCAGCCCGAACACGAAGCCGACGAGGACGGACTCGGAGAAGAACTGCGCGATGCGCCCGAGCTTCAGGGCGCCGGCGCCGATCGAAACGAGGCCGGCGAGGATCGCCAGCGCGGCGGTCAGGGCCGCGTACTCGGCGCTCCCGGCGGCGGCGAGGGCCGCGATCGTCGCCGCGGACATGATCGCGATCGCCGAGGAGACCGCGACGACGAGCTGGCGCGAGCTGCCGAGCACGGCGTAGGCGAGGAGCGCGATGGGCGCGGCGTAGAACGCGGTCTCCGCCGGCATGCCCGCGAGCTGCGCGTAGGCCATGCCCTCCGGCACGAGGATCGCGCAGACGGTCAGGCCGGCGACGACGTCCGGCCGGAGCCAGCTCCGCTGGTATCCGGGGACCCAGGCCAGGATCGGCCAGGAACGCCCAGCCGATCCGACCGAGGGTTCGCCCGTCACGGTGGTCCCGTCAGCCCTCCGCCGGCACCGAGATGCGCCCTGCCTCGATCGCGGCGACGTAGGCCGCGTGGTCGCGCGCGTTCACGTCGGCGTAGGTCTCCGCGAAGTCGGCGATCGCGCCGTCGAACGTGTCGCTCGTCCCGAGGTAGGCCGAGATCGCCACCGAGTCGCCGCTCCGGGCATGCGCCCGTGCGAGGGCCCAGCCGCAGATGCCACCGTAGAAGCCGAGGCCGGGCGGCTGGAGGATCGTCGTGTCGACCGAGCCCTTCATGTCCCACAGCTGGCGCATGTAGAAGTCGCGGCCGGCCGGACCCTTCGTCCAGCCGAGGAAGATGTCCGGCGTCGCCTGCATGAGCCGCTGGCCGACGACCACCCGCTCGGCATGGTTGGTGTGCAGGCTCGGCGCGTAGTGCGGCTCCAGCACCGAGGCCGTGGCCTCCTTCGCCTGGAGGATCAGCGGGTCGTTCTCGTCGCGCCCTTCCAGGACGAGGATGTAGCAGCGAGTCCCGACGCTGCCGACGCCGACGACCTTGAGGGCGAAGTCGACGAAGCGGTAGCGCTCGAGGAAGTCGCGTCGACTCTCTGCAAGGGTCGCGCGATAGGCGGTGAAGATCTTCTCGAGCACCGCCGTCTGGCCCTCGATGTCGACGTGAGTGACGACGGGAGGGTCGTCCAGGATGACCCGGCGTCCGTCCACGACCCCGGTGAGCGACTCGAAGGCGCGCATGCCGTCGCGCTGGCGGGCCTTGCTGAAGATCGCCTCGAACCGCTTGCGGCGGGTGACCCCGGCCCGACCCCGGAGCAGGCCGGTCGCCTCGCCGGCCTCGCGGACGTCGGTCTCGGTGATCGACGAGTACCAGACGTCGAGAAGGCGCATCCCGGCGTACCGGCCCATCCACTGGCGATAGCCGCGGACGGCGCTCATCGTCGCCTCGCGGACTGCGGCCGGGCTGAAGCCGTTCGCGCGTCCGGCGATGACGACGCTCGTCGCCAGCCGCTTCACGTCCCATTCCCACGGCCCGGGGAGCGTCTCGTCGAAGTCGTTCGCGTCGAAGACGAGGGTCCGCTCCGGTGAGGCGAACAGCCCGAAGTTGCTGATGTGGGCGTCGCCGCTCGCCTGGACCTCGATGTCGGTCCGCGGCGTGTCGGCGAGGTCGAACGCCATGACGGCGGGCGTGCCCCGGTAGTAGGCGAACGCGGACTCGGCCATCCGCTCGTGGCGGAGGGGCACGAGGTCCGGCAGGCGGTCCTCTTCCTGCGCCGCGAGGATCGCGATCGGGTCGCGGTCCGGGCGCGGCATGAACTCGGCATGGCTGACGCGCGGGACGCGCTGGCGGGCCGCCTTGCCCGCCTCGGCGCGCTCCGACGGGTGGACCCACGGGCGCGCCGTCCACGCGTCGCCCGACGGGGGTACGACCGCCCAGGCGGCGTCGAGTGCGGCCGGAGTCGGTGACTTGCGTGCCATGGCGGGGTCTCCGTTCGACGTGTCGGCGATGGACGCGGCGCCCCGTGCCGCGGTGATGGCTTCCGAACCGGGACGCCTGCGGAGAAGGCTCCTCCGTCGCCTCGAACCCCCGGGCGGTCAGCCGCCCGCGAGCAGCTTCGCCTTGGCCGTCGCGAACTCCTCGTCGGTGAGCACGCCGGCCGTGTGGAGATCGCCGAGCTGCTTCAGCTGCTCCATGTCGATCTGCGGGCTCGCCGGGGCAGACACCGGGGCCGGAGCGACCACGGCCGCCTGCTGCTGTGCAGCCTCGACGCCGGCCTCGTAGGCCTGCTGCTGCGACGCATCCGCGCTCGCCTGCTGGTTGGCGTACTTCTGCTGCTGGTGGTGGCTCACGGCGCCCGCGGTGCCGGCGATCACCGCCGTCGTCGCCGCCGCGCGGACCAGGGGCCTGCCGCGTCGTCGCATCATCATCGGGGTGTCTCCCTCCACGCTTCATCATCGGGCCGTGCGCGAACCTCGCCCGTCCGCTGCACGGGCGCCGCGTCGGGTCCCATTGTGCGCATCTCGCCGGCCCCAGTCGACCACATCGCCGGGCCGCATGCGTCGCCCGTGACAGGTGAGACTCCTCGCGACGGGCCGCCCGTTCGTCCGTCACCACATCCGGGCGATGTGCGACGTCGCGAGGCGTGGTCGACTGAAAAGAGAGACCATGGCATGCGCGGCTTGCATCGAGCCGCTCGGAAGGAGAGACCGTGACCGAGAGAACGCTCGACGAGCTGGGGCCCGTCGACTACCTGATCGTCGAGTTCCCTGCAGGGCACCAGAACTTCACGGGTGAGGGAGCGGCGGAGCTCGTCCGCCTCCACGACGCCGGGATCATCCGGATCATGGACATCCTCATCCTCGCGAAGGACGCGGACGGCTCCGTGGAGGCGCAGGAGCTCTCGGACTTCGACGAGCTCGGAGAGCTCGCGCGGATCGAGACCCAGCTCGCCCAGACGCTCGCCGCCGAGGACGTCGCCCACCTCGCCGCCGCGATGGATCCGGGCAGCGTCGCCGCGGCACTCGTCTACGAGAACGTCTGGGCCGCGCCGTTCGCCTCGGCGATGCGCCGAGCGGGCGGCCAGCTCATCGCCAACGGCCGCATCCCCATCCAGGCGCTCATCGCCGCCGTCGAGGCCGACGAGGCCGAAGCCCTCGCCGCACAGGGAGTCTGACATGCCGCTCCATCCCGCCCGCATGGCCGCCGTCGGCGTCATCGGCGGCCCGGTCGCCAAGACCGCGGTCGTCGCAGCCGCCGTCGGCCCCGGCCCGTCGCCCGTCGCCAAGGCTGCCGTCGTCGGCGCCGCCGTCGGCCCCGGCCCGTCGCCCGTCGCCAAGGCTGCCGTCGTCGGCGCGGTCGTGACGCCGGGTCGCCGCCGCTTCTAGTCCTGGTCGGCCCGCGCGGCCTCCGGCCGAAGGGCCGGTCGCGGCCTCCCGGCCGCGACCGGGAGCCACCCGCGTCAGCGAGAACGCCCCGGCCCACACAGGGTCCGGGGCGTTCCCCCTACGCCGACGAGCCGCGCCCCTGAGCCGGGACTCGTTCCGCGCTCGCTGACCGCATGCGCTAGCGTGGCGGGATGATCCCTCGACGACCCGGCCGGCCACTCGGGGTCGGCGTCCAGCTGCCCGAGGTCGAGCGCGAGGTCCGCTGGCCGGAGCTCCGCGCGATCGCCCGCACGGCCGAGCAGGCTGGCTTCGATTCTGTCTGGTTCGGCGACCACCTCCTGTACCGGTACGCCTCCGGCGAGACGCGCGGGCCGTGGGAGGCCTGGACGACGCTCGCCGGCCTCGCCGAGGCGACCGAGCGCGTCGCGCTCGGGCCGCTCGTGGCCGCCACCGCGTTCCACGCCCCGTTCATGCTCGCGAAGCAGGCGGCCACCGTTGACGAGATCTCCGGCGGGCGGCTGGTCCTGGGGATCGGCGCCGGCTGGAACCCCGTGGAGTTCGCGGCCCTCGGTGCCCCGTTCGACCACCGCATCGGCCGCTTCGAGGAGGCGTTCACGATCGTGCGGACGCTCCTTGCCGACGGCGCCATCGACTTCGAGGGCGAGTTCTTCACGGCCCGCGATGCCGAGCTCCTGCCGCGGCCGGCACGGCCGGGCGGCCCGCCGATCCTCATCGGCTCCACCGGCCCACGGATGCTCGCCGCGACGGTCCCGTACGTGCAGGCGTGGAACGCGTGGTACGCGGACACGGACAACGCCCCGCGCGGTGTGCCGGTCCTGCGCGACGTCGTGGACGCGGCTGCTCGCGCGGCCGGCCGTGATCCCGGCGAGATCGAGCGCACCGTCGCCGTCCTGCTCCGGATGCCGGGCGGGACGGGCCGCGTGATGGGCGACACGTCCGAGCGCCAGGCCGTGGTGCCGCTCGAGGGGACGCCGGAGCGGCTCGCGGAGGAGCTCCGAGCCTACGCCCGCGAGGGGATCGGCCACGTCCAGCTCGTCCTGGACCCGATCACCGAGGCGTCCGTCGCCGCGCTGGCACCCGCACTGGAGCTGCTCGACCGCGGGTGAGGGGAGCGGGAGCGCGCCCCCCGCCCGCGCCCCGGCCTTCATTGCCGACGGCACCTGACAGCGCCCGCCACTCCGGCCATCCTCGCGCCATGGCGAGCATCCAGGCGGCCCTCTTCGACCGGCTCATCCGGCGTCTCGACCTCTTCGGTGCGGACGGCGCCGACACCCTCACGCTCCGCCGTCGGATCGACCGCTTCTCGGGGTCCGCCCCGTCGCCCAGGGGCGTCGCGATCCGGCCCGTCGATGCCGGCGGCGTCCCGGCCGAGCGCGTCATCCCGCGCGGGGCGCCCACGGATCGATGCGTCCTCTACCTCCACGGCGGTGCATGGTGCCTCGGCTCGCCCCGGACCCACCGCGGGCTCGTCGCCGACCTCGCGCGCGGCGCGGGTGTCCGGGCGGTTTCGGTCGACTACCGGCTCGCGCCGGAGCATCCGTACCCCGCGGGCCTCGACGACTGCGTCGCGGCCTACCGCTGGCTCCTCGAGCGGCGCGTGGACCCCTCCCGGATCGTCGTGGCCGGCGACTCAGCGGGCGGCAACCTGGCGGCGGCACTCCTGCTCCGACTCCGCGACGACGGGATCCCGCTCCCGGCCGGGGCAGTGCTCCTTTCGCCGGCGACGGACCTGGCGCTCACCGGCCCGTCCCACGTCACGCGCAGAGCGGTCGATCCCTTCTTCGCGAAGGTCGGGCCGGTCCGCTTCGTCGAGGACTACGTCGGCTCGCACGACGTCCGCGACCCGTGCATCTCGCCGCTGTACGGCGACCTGCGGGGGCTGCCGCCGCTGCTCGTCCACGTGGGGGACCACGAGGTGCTCCTCGACGACTCGGTGCGGTTCGCGGAGCGCGCGACGGCGGCCGGGGTGGACGCCCGACTCGTCGTGTGGCCCGGGATGTTCCACGTCTTCCAGACCTTCGCGCCCTTCCTTCCCGAGGCGCGCCGGGCGAACCGGGAGATCGGCGACTTCATCCGGGAGCGGATCGCCGACTGACGCGGGAAGGACGTGACCGGCGAGCGGGACGGGTGCGGGCCCACCGATCGAGTGACATGCTCGCCGCGGCCGAGTCGGCGGGCGTGCTCGGCCCGGCGCACGGTGCGACGATGATGCACGGAGGCCGAGCCGTGTCCTCGATCCAGCCCTGATGTCGCGTGCGACGGTCACCCTCCACGGCGACCTGGGCGACTTCCTGCCTCGTGGGAGCCGCGGCGCCGTGGTCCAGCGCAGGTTCGACGGTCGCCCGTCGGTCAAGGACCTCCTCGAGGCGGTCGGTGTGCCGCACCCGGAGATCGCGGCGATCACCGTGAACGACGCGCCGGTGAGCTTCGGCCACCATGTCGCCGACGGCGACGAGGTGGAGGCATGGCCGGCCGCCGAGGCCGCACCGCTGAGGATGGCACCGGCACGACCGGCCGCGCCCGAAGACGCGCTCGAGCCGCGGTTCGTCGTGGACGGCCACCTGGGCCGGCTGGCGGCATCCTTGCGGATGCTCGGGTTCGACACCTGGTACCGCACCGATGCCGATGACGAGGAGCTGGCCGGCGTCGCCGCGGCGGAGCGCCGGATCCTGCTCACGCGCGACAGGGGCCTCCTGCGGCGAAGCATCGTCCGGCGCGGGGCCTGCATCCGGTCGGACCGGCCGTTCGATCAGCTCGCCGAGACCGTCCGGCGCTTCGACCTCGCAGATCGCTGGCAGCCCTTCGGGCGGTGCATCCGCTGCAACACCCTCCTCGTCGCCGCGAGCCGGGAGGAGGTCCTCGACCGGCTCGAGCCGCTCACGCGCATCTACTACGACGACTTCCGCCGGTGCCCAGGGTGCGGCGCGGTCTACTGGCGCGGATCCCACCACGCGCGGATGGAGCGGCTCATCGAGCGGGTCCGGGTGGCGGCGGCCGGGGAGTGAGGCGGCAGGTGCGCGGGCGCGAGCGTGCGATGATGCGGATCCGCCTCGCGAGCGTCCTCGTCGATGACCAGGCCAGGGCGCTCGCGTTCTACACGGACGTCCTCGGCTTCCTGCCGAAGGCCGACGTCGACATGGGCGGTCGGCGCTGGCTGACCGTCGTCTCGCCCGAAGCGCCCGACGGCACCGAGCTCGTGCTGGAGCCGGACACGCACCCGGCGGCCCGGCCCTTCAAGCAGGCGCTCATGGCCGACGGGACCCCGTTCACCTCTTTCCGAGCATGAACAGGCCGCCGGACGTGCATCGAACCTGAACGTACAGAGACGGGAGCGCCATGAGCAACGAACGGGTGGCACCGGAGACGAAGGGTGTCGCGGTGGAGGTCCTCGCCACCGTCGACCTTGCCGGCGAGGTCGAGGGCATGGAGCGCCGCCAGCTTCGGATGCGCATGGTGACCATCGAGCCGGGAGGCGTCTTCGGCCCGATCCACGACCACGTCGGCAGGCCGGGCACCGTCTACATCCTGCAGGGGACGATCACCGACCACCGGAACGGGGTCGCCACGGACTATGGGCCGGGAGTGGGCTGGCCCGAGGATCGGAACACGCTCCACTGGCTCGAGAACAGGGGGACGATCCCGGCGGTGGAGATCTCGGTCGATATCGTCACGCAAGAGTGAACCCGACGTAGCGGCTCCTTGCTCTGCGTGAGGAGGTGCCTGTCGGACATCCCGGGATCTCGCACCACACGGGTTCACGGACGCACCGGCGGCCGGCGTCACTGGCGCCGTCACCCTCCCGCTCATACCCCCCTGGGGTATTGACAAACCGATTGACAAACGGGCCTGTCGGGCGCACAATTCGACGGCTGACGGCGTGTCAAGTCTTGACACGCCTGTCGTCACGTCCGGCACCCGCAGGTGGCCGGCCTCCGTCGTCCGCGAGGGGGCCGACCCGCCGGGTCTCCGGGCACGGGGCGCGGGCCGGTCGCCCGCGTGGGTCCTTCGGGAGATCGATTGGCCGTCGGCGTCGCCGCTGAAGTGAAGAACAGGCTCTCGGTCGTCGAGGTCGTCGGCGAGTCGGTGCAGCTGAAGAAGGCCGGCACCACCCTCAAGGGCCTGTGCCCGTTCCACGCCGAGAAGACGCCGTCCTTCATCGTCACGCCGGGCCGCGAGACGTGGCACTGCTTCGGGTGCGGCGAGGGCGGGGACATCTTCAGCTTCGTCATGAAGCGTGACGGGGTCGCGTTCCCGGAGGCGCTCCGCGTGCTCGCGGCGAAGGCCGGCGTGGAGCTGGACGACCGGACGCGCAAGGAGGACGCCCGCAAGGCGCGGCTGCGCGAGGTCCTGGAGACGTCGATCGCCTTCTACCACACGGTCCTGCAGCACCGGACGGGGCAGGCGGCGCTCGACTACCTGCGGGGCCGAGGCTTCACGGACGAGACGATCTCGACGTTCCAGCTGGGGTACGCCCCCGGGGGCTGGGACACGATGAGCCGGACGCTCCAGACGCGGCGGAACATCGCGCCGGCGGAGCTGGCCGAGGTGGGCCTGACGACGCCGCGCTCGTCGGGCCGGGGTGCCTACGACCGGTTCCGCGAGCGGATCATCTTCCCGATCCGCGACGCGTCGGGCGGGGCGATCGGCCTGGGCGGGCGGATCCTGCCGGCGCTCGAGGCGCCCGGCGGCCCCGGCAGCACGGGCGGCGGGGTCTCGGGCAGTGGCGGCGCGCAGGGAAGTGGCGCCGGCACCGCCACGTCCGTGGGAGGCCAGGCCCCCGACCGCGGCCCCAAGTACCTCAACTCGCCGGCCACGCCGCTCTTCGACAAGTCCCGGACCCTCTACCTCATCGACCGTGCCAAGACCGCCCTGCGCAAGAGCGGCCAGGCGGTGATCGTCGAGGGCTACACGGACGCCCTGATGGCCCACCAGGCGGGCTTCACGGACGTCGTCGCCAGCCTCGGCACGGCGCTCACGGCGGGCCAGGTCGCTCTGGTCACCCGGTACGCGGAGAAGGTGGCGCTGGCGTACGACGTCGATCCTGCCGGCCAGAAGGCGGGGACGTTCGGCATCACGGAGCTCTCCAACCTGATCAGCGAGCTGGCGCAGGGGGCGGGATCGGGCGTCGGGCCGGACGGGAAGGGGCTGCGCCTCACCGAGGTCGGCGTGGTCCGGCTGCCGGAGGGCCGCGACCCCGACGAGGTGATCCGCGAGACGCCCGACCTCTGGCGCGAGGCGGTCCGCGTGCCGCAGCCGATCCTCGCATACCTCATCGACACCCAGGCCGAGCGGGTGGACCTCAAGACTCCGGAGGGCCGGAAGCGGCTCGTGGACGCGGTCCTGCCCACCCTGCGCCGCGTGACCGACCCGATCCTCCGCGACAGCTACCTCCAGGTGCTCGCCAAGCGGAGCGGGGTCGAGGAGCGGGTCCTCCTCGAGGCGCTCCACCAGGGGGGCCGACCTGCGCGGGTGGCCGGCGGACGGTCGGGCGCCGGGGGCCCGGGGGTCGGCGGACGGCCCGGCGGCGGGAGGGAGGCCGGCCCGGGCGCCGGGTCGGAGACCGGCGCCGGCCGGATCACCGCGGACGCGGTCATCGCGGCGCGCGACCTCCCGGACCCGGAGGAGCTGGTCCGCAGCATCGACCTCGTGGAGGCGGAGCTCCTGCGGCTCCTCCTCGTCGTGCCGGACGAGCAGCTGCGCGTGGCCGACCGGCTCACGGCCGAGATGTTCCCTTCGGAGCTCGCGCGCGGGCTCTGGCGCGCGATGGTCGCGGACCGCGAGTCGGACGCCGCTGCCCGCGACGCGGCCGCGGCCGCGGTGGGCGGGGCCGGGGCTGCGGGCGCATCGGCGGCGCTGGCCCATGCAGGCGAGCCCGGCCGCTTCGAGCGCGGCCGCTTCCTCGCGGCGCTCGACGAGGAGTCGCGGGCGCTCGCGATCGCGCTGTACGCGAGCCGCGCGCCCATCCCCGGGGTGGGGGAGGGCGGCGACGGCGGCGGGTCGGTGGACTTCGAGCTGGTCGACCAGGGCGTCGAGCAGTGCCTCCTCCGCCTGGAGCTCGACCGGCTCGACGAGCAGGGGGCGTGGACGCGCGGCGAGCTCGCCGACGCGGAGATGCGGGGAGACGCGGACGCCATCTCCCGACTCATGGACGACGAACGACGACTGAACGAGGCCCGACTGTCGCTGCACAGGCGCATCGATCAGGCGAGCCTCCTCGCACGCACCGCCGGAGGACGACAGTGACCAAGGACGCACTCGACGAGCAGCTGGTGGAGGCGGTGCTCGCGCCCGCCCCCCGCCGCCGGGCCAGGCGCGCGGCGCCGGCGGTCGCGCCCGCGAGCGAGGCCGCAGCCGACGCCGCGGAGGAGGGCTCGAACGACGACGACCTCGCGAGCCCACGCGTCGGCGACGACGAGGAGCCGGGAGCGGCGGCGGTCGCCGGGGCCGATGCCGAGCTCGACGTGGAGGTGGAGGTCGGCGCCGGCCTGGTCGTGGCCGACCTGGGCGAGGAGAGCCTGGGGATCGCCGGCCCGGAGGGTCGCCCCATCGACCCGGTGGCCGTGATCGAGGCCCCGGTGAAG
This sequence comes from uncultured Chloroflexia bacterium, assembly GCA_963717255.1. GTDB lineage: Bacteria > Chloroflexota > Limnocylindria > Limnocylindrales > CSP1-4 > CAIYQJ01. Next base: position 14,684 of record CAVQVT010000001.1, read on the forward strand.
CTCGACGCGAAGGAGCTCGAGGAGCCCACCGCGGAGGAGCTCGAGGCCCTCTCGGCCGACATGATCGGGATCGACGACCCGGTCCGGATGTACCTGAAGGAGATCGGCAAGGTCGCCCTCCTGACGGCGGAGGAAGAGGTCGTCCTCGCGAAGGCCATCGAGCTCGGCGAGCAGATGGCCGAGGAGCCGTGGAAGGCGCTCGTGAGCCTGCACGAGTGGACCCTCCACGACACCGAGCGCAAGACCCGGACCACCAAGCGCCAGCACGCGCTGCCGCACGGCGACGACGCCCACCGGATGGTCCGCGAGGGTCTCTCGTGGGAAGGCGTCCGCGATGCCCTCGCGCCCGCGCCGGACATCAAGTACACGAAGGCCGCGAGGGAGGCCCAGACCGACGAGGCGAAGGCGCTCCTGAAGAAGGCGAAGGAGCACGTCCACGCCTACAACGCGAGCCTGGAGGACCCGGATCCGTCGGCCGCCGTGGATGCCTTCATCAAGCTCCTGGACTGGTCCTACATCTCGGTCCACACCACGAACCTCGATGCGCGCGACAACCCCGGTCTCCGCGCCGTCTACGACTGGACGCGCGACGGCGTGGCGCTCCCCGCGCTCCGGCGCTGGGTGGAGGCCGGGTACGAGGCCGACCTGCTCAAGTTCCTCGGGTACGACCCGGAGGTCCCGCCCACCACCAAGCTCGCCCACCGGAAGGGCGTGATCGTGGTCATCGGGCGGGACGCGCGCGAGCAGCTGACGTCGGCCAACCTCCGGCTCGTCGTGTCGATCGCGAAGAAGTACATCGGCCGCGGGATGAGCTTCCTGGACCTCATCCAGGAGGGGAACATCGGCCTGATCCGGGCGGTCGAGAAGTTCGACTACGAGAAGGGCTTCAAGTTCTCCACGTACGCCACCTGGTGGATCCGGCAGGCGATCACCCGCGCCATCGCCGACCAGGCGCGGACGATCCGCATCCCGGTCCACATGGTGGAGACGATCAACCGGCTCATCCGCGTCAGCCGGCAGCTGCTCCAGGAGCTCGGGCGCGAGCCCACCGTCGACGAGATCGCCACGGCGATGTCCACGCCGGAGCTGCTCGTCACGCCGGAGAAGGTCCGCGAGATCATCAAGGTCAGCCAGGAGCCGGTAAGCCTGGAGACCCCGATCGGCGAGGAGGAGGACAGCCACCTCGGCGACTTCATCGAGGACCGCGGCGCCCTCGCGCCTGCCGAGGCCGCCAGCCACCAGCTGCTCAAGGAGCAGGTGGAGGCGGTGCTCGACTCGCTCACGGGGCGCGAGCGGCGCGTCCTCCAGCTGCGCTTCGGCCTGGAGGACGGGCGAGCCCGGACCCTGGAGGAAGTGGGCAAGGAGTTCAACGTCACCCGCGAGCGGATCCGGCAGATCGAGGCGAAGGCGCTGCGCAAGCTGCGGCACCCGAGCCGGAGCCGTAAGCTCAAGGACTACCTGGAGTAGGGGAGTGGCCGGCCGGGCGGCCGGCACGTCCGCTCGCCCCGCGCCCCGCATCGGGGGCACGGGGCCCCGGGCGGCTGGCATGCCTGCGCTTCGGCTTGCCCGGCCACCGGATGCCTCACGTCGGGCGGCCGCGGGCCACGCACTCCAGCCGCCCGGCCACCGGACAATCTACGCAGCGCGTGACCTCGCACAAGGAGGATCGTCATGAAGTTCCTCGTCGGGCTCGCGGCGGGGGTCGCCCTCGCCGCCGCGGCCGTCGTCTACGCCTCGCGCAACCCGGCCATGCAGGAGGCGTTCGAGGGGGTCCAGGCTGGACCTGAAGGCCGGCGACTCCGAGGCGCTCAAGGCGCGGCTCGAGGCCGGCCTGGCCGAGGTCCGGAGCCAGGTGCAGCAGCGGGTCGGTCCGCAGAGCGACTGGACGGCCGACGCGGGCGACGCGCTCGCGGTCGCCGCGGATGATGCGACGCGGCGCCGCGAGCCAGGCGGCCGACACCGCGAGCCAGGCGGTCGACGCGGTCGCCGAGGCTTCGTCCGATGCGGCCGACGCGGTCGCCGAGGCTGCGAGCGACGCCGCCGCCGATGCCGCTGACGCCGCGACCCGGGCCGGGGACGCGGTCGCCGAGGCTTCGTCCGATGCGGCCGACGCGGTCGCCGAGGCTGTCGAGAAGCGCGCGGAGGCCTGACGACCGGCGGGCCCCGGACCACCCCGGGCCCCGCGGTGTGAGACCGGCCCGGCCCCCGGCGCCATGCGGCGCCGGGGGCCGCCATCTTCCTGTCGCGGCCGGCCGCCGGCCGGCCGCGGCCGCCTTCGGCGGACGGGGAGGAGCAGAGCCCGGGCCGCCGTGCTGCCGCACTTCCGTGCGTGGGACGCACATCGCCGTCAGCAAGGTGCATGTGATGCACATCGACAGCGCCGCGTGCATGTGGCGCACGTAACGGACGCGTTTCCGCGAGTCCGCGGCGAGGGTGTGCGCTCCTGCGCACACGATGGCCCGGTCCCGGGTGCGGGCGGGTCCAAGACGTCGTGACTGTGTTCACACCAGCACAGCCGTGACGAACGGCGGCGACGAGCAGCCCCGATGCGTCGCTTGTGTTCGTCTGATGCACACGGGGCCCGGATGCGCGCGACGGCCTGATGCACACGGGGCCCGGATGCGCGCGACGGCCTGATGCACACGGCGGCGGACGCGACCCCGGATGCCGCGCCGCGGACGGCGCCGGGTCGGAGGTCCGCGGTCGGTCCCGGGGCAGGGGACACCGGTCCGGCCTCCGGCGCGGGCGTCACAGGAGGATGACGGCCGAGCCATCGGGTGGCACGCCCGCCGCAAGCCGCCCCAGCGTGTGTCGGCCATCAGCCGGGAATACCGACCTGAGGTCGGCTTCGTACGCGGCGACGAGGGCGGCGTTGTGGCGCGTCGCGGCCAGCAGCAGGATCACGGTGTCGAGCCCGTCGTCGCGCTGCTTGAGTGCGATCCTGCGCAGGAGTCGCTGGATGTCTCGCAGTCGCGTCTCCGCCTCGACGCCGACCGTCCATCCTTCTCCCGCGATGACCGCATCCCAGGCGCGACGGTCGCCCGGGATGGCGATCCCCACCTCAGCGCGCCACGCCAGCCGAGCGTTGAGCCGCGTCCTGAGCCGGGCGAGCAGCGCCAGGTGAGCGGCGTCCCGCACAGGCTCGCCGGCTGGGAACGCCCTGGCGGACAGCTCCATGCCGAGCGCGCTCAACAGCCGGGCGGCGACGTCGAAGCTGAGTCCGACGACGGCTCCCCGCTCGATGCGGCTCAGCTGGGACCGGGAGATGTGCGCAGCCCGGGCGACCGTGGCCTGGTCCAGGCCGTGCTGCCTGCGCGCGTCGCGGATCTCCCGCCCGATCTCGAGCACTGCCGACCGTGCGCGGGCGCGTCCGCGGTCGAAAGGTCTCTCGCGTGTCGGCATCGGCGGAGCATCGGGCCGCACGGTCGTCCAGGTCTCATCGGCGCCTCACTCGTGGATGCGCGGCCAGTCCTCGGCGGGTGCGCGGGGCGGCCCAGCGGGCGCATCGGGCGAGCTTGGGTGCGCGGGGCGGGCGCGGGTGCGCGGGGCGGGCGCGGGCGCATCGGGCGAGCTTGGGTGCGCGGGGCGGGCGCGGGTGCGCGGCCAGTCCTCGGCGGGTGCGCGGGGCGGCCCAGCGGGCGCATCGGGCGAGCTTGGGTGCGCGGGGCGGGCGCGCGGGGCGGGCGGTGCCAGGGCGCCGGGCGCGGGACGGCGACCAGTCGAGCACCAGGGGACCATCCGGCGGCGCCGAGCCAGGCCGATGCCCGGGGCGGCCTCCGTGCCTGCGGACCTCGGGGCGGAGCGCACCAGTCGTCGTGCTTTCGGTCTCCCCTTGGATGTGCCCCCCGATCGTCGCGCGCCCGCCGGCTGCCTCGGCCCCCCGATCGTCGCGCGCCCGCCGGTCGTCTCAGTCGGTCCAGTCCACGCCTGCCAGCATCTCAGCGAGCGCAGCCGTGTCCGCCGCCTCGTTCCCGGGTGGCGCGAGCTGGTTGAAGGCCCAGCCGAAGCCGTCGCGCACGACGAAGGCCTTCATCACGTACAGGTTGTTGCAGTGGAACGCGTGCAGTCGGCCGGGCGAGCCGCCGATCGTCACGTCGGTCTCCGACTCGGCCACCGCGGGGCAGCCGTGCCAGGCGTTCACGTCCGACTGGCCGCGGGCCGACCACTCGGCGAGGTCGAGGTCGGTCGGCGCGGCACCGTACACGAAGAACAGCTTCGCGCCGGGGCCGGACGCGCGGTCGACGAGCGGGCCATTCGAGTCGATCCGGGCCGTGCCGTCCCACGCGGTCCGGGCCGGACCCGCGTTCCAGCCCGCCGGGAAGGTGAGCCGGTAGCGGTAGAAGGGGGACGAGAACGCCACGGGGGCCGAGGAGGCGGAGGGCGCGATGGTCGGCGCGATGGTCGGTCCAGGCGTCGAGGGCGCGACGGCCGGCGCGGGTGCCGTAGGCCGGGCAGGTGTCGCCGTCACGGGGGGCGTCGTCGCCGCCGGGGGCGCTTCCGTCGCCGCCTGTGTGCCGGTCGAGCAGCCCGCGAGCGCCAGGGCGGATGCGGCCAGCACGAGGAGGGCGAGGGCCCGAGGGCCGACGGGCCGCGCCCAACGGGCGGCGGAGCCCGGCGACCCATCGCGGGCCATCCGGAGGAGAGGGGTACGGTGGGGCATGTCGACTCCTTCGGGTTCGTGGGCGCGATCGGGCGCGCGCGGCGTCATCGGCTAGAAGCGGGAGTAGAGCTTCTCGACGAGGTCGCGCACCGTCTGCTCGGGGAGCGCGCTCGCCGGGGCGCTGATGCGGAGCGTCCTGTCGCCTCTCCGGACGAAGATCCAGTACGTGTCGGCGAGCGCGTTGAACGCATAGGACTCGTCCCCCAGGCCGTTCGGAGCCGCGGTCTCCTTGCCGTCCACCGCGGTCGGGACAGAGTCCTTCTCTCCGCGCCAGAGACCCACGCTCGTCGGGTCCGTGCTCGTCTTGACGGTGAGGGCGAAGCCGTCCCCGATGTCCCAGGAGCAGTACGCGTTGCCGGGGAAGGACTGGTCGTCCACGGGCTTGGGCTTGGTGCCGAGGATCGCTTCGGCCTCCGCGTCGGAGAGCAGGGTGGCGCAGGAGATCGCAGTGCCGCCGCCCGCACCGCCGGCGTCGTCCCGCCGCGCGTCCCGCCGGCGCGCCGCCGCCCGTGCCACCGCCCGCATCCGTCTCGGCCGGGGCCTGGGTGGCCGAGGCCGGCGCCTCGGTGCCGCCGCGCCGGAGCGGTCGTCCCGCTCGAGCTGCCGCATGCGGCCAGCACGAGTGCCAGCGCAAGGGGTGCACCGATCATGGTCAGCGTGTATCGGGTCATCGGTCGTCCTCCTTCAGGTTGGGGTCGTGCTCGTCGACTTCGCTGCGCACGAGGTCCACTTGTGAGATCCGGTCGAACGGGAACGCCGCGCGTCGGTTGAGGTCGGCGACGGTCCCGGCGTCGGGCGCCTCGAACAGGCAGAGCCACGTCTCGTCCGCCGCGAGCCGCGCCGACCACAGGTAGCGGACCGGGCTGCCGGTGTGGCGGGTCTCGGCGACGAGCCGCGCGACGCGCTCCACGGCGCCGCTGCGGTCCGCCATCGCCGGGGCGTAGCGCTCGACGAGGTAGGTGGCCATGGGCGGACGTTGGGGTCCGGGCTCGTACGGGTCATCCGTGGAACCACGGAAAGGTGCCGGGCCATCGGTCGCCGGTCGACCGCGGTGGCCGCGGTGGCCGCGGTGGCCGCAGCCTGACCGGCCGGCCCGGGGCGTCTCCCCACCGCCGCCCCCTTCCCGGGGCGCCTTCCCGCCGCCGCCCCCTTCCTGGGCCTATCCGCCGACCTTCGGTCCTCCGTCGCCGGCCAGGGCTGCCCCCAGGCCTGCTCGACCTCGGACCCCGAGCTTCCCATAGGCCGATGACAGCTGGCTCTCGACCGTCCTGACGCTGAGGACGAGCGCCTCGGCGATCTCCCGGTTCGACCTGCCGGCGGCGGCCAGCTCCGCGACCTGGCGCTCGGCCGGCGTGAGCGCGTCGGGCGTCGCCGCACGTCCACCCAGCCGTGCCAGCTCGGCCGACGCCCGTGCCTCCCAGGACGGGCTCGGCAGGGCCGCGAACGTCGCGCGCGCCTCCTCGAGCGCGGCCCGGGCCTCGCGGACGCGCCGGAGGTGACGCAGGACGGTGCCCCGGACGAGGGCGGTCCGGCCGCGGTCGAGCAGCAGGGGGAGGGTCGAGGTCGCCTCCGCGGCGTCGTCGAGCACCGCCAGCGCCCCCGTCGGATCCCCGGTACCGTCCAGCAGGACGGCCCGTGCACGGGCCGCGGCGACGACCGACCAGGGCAGCCGGGAGCGGGCGGACCGTTCCTCGAAGGACGTCAGCGCCTCCGTGGCCTCGCCGTAGCGCCCCGCGGCGACGAGCGACTCGACGAGGTCGGCGTCGATCCGCATGTAGTTGGGTTCGAGGACCCCCAGCGAGATCCACGTGTCGGAGGCCGAGAGGAGGAGGTCCGCGGCATCGATCGCGTCGCCCGCCACCAGCGAGTGGGCCGCGAGTGCGCGGGACCAGAGCGCGGCCATCCAGTCGTCGCCAGCGGTCATCGCCTCGGCGCGCCGTCGCCGCATCGCCGTCACGTCAGCACGCCCACGGAGCGCGTCGAGGTGCGCCAGGTAGACCTGCGCCCCGGACGCGTCCACGCGCAGCTCCTCGGCGAGCCGGAGCGAGTCCGCGAGGAACCGGTCGGCGTCGTCGTACCGACCGGCGAGCACCTCCGTCCATGCCGCGTGGGCGAGCGCCGTCACGCGCCGCGTCTCGACTCCAGCCCCCGTGAGTCGCCCGAGCACCTCCGCGTACGTCTCCCGTGCCTCGTCGACCCGGTCCGCCGCCCGGAGCGTCCCCGCAAGGACCTCCAGCGAGCCGATCACGAAGCCAGGGGCGCGACGCTCGATCGCGAGTGCGTGCTCGAGAAGGTCGACGGCCGGGCCGTCTCCCCCAGCGAGCCGCGCGTCCGCGAGGAGCGCGAGGGCGTCGCCGGCGGCGACCGGCGCCTCGTCCTCCCGCCCGGCGAGGAGGGAGAGGACGATCTCCGCGTGGCGACGCGCCTCGGCCGCGTCCTCGACGCCCCATGCGAGCAGCGCGCTGTGGGCGCGGGCCGACGCGAGCGGATCGCCGGCGGCCTCGGTGATCGCGATCTCCGCCTCTTCGCGGGCGGCCGGACGTCCGGCGGTCGTGTAGGCGATCTCGACGGCGACGATCCGCAAGGGGATACGGCCCGGCCCCGCCGGGAGAAGCTCGAGGCCGGCGACCACGTGCGCGGTGGCCCGCTGCGGATCACCCGCGGCGAGACGCAGCTCCGCCGCTCGCACGAGACGAGCCACACGTGCGTCGCGGTCTGGCGCCGGCGTCAGTGCCAGGGCGAGCTCGACCGAGTCGGCCGCGACGCTCGACGCGCCGCGGAGTGCCGCGGCCGCGGCCGCGGCGTCCAGCTCGGCGGCGATCGCGGGGTCAGGCCCGTCGGCGGACAGCGCCCGGTGACGGGCGCGTTCCTCCGGAGTGGCGGTAGCGGCCGCCAGCCGCCCGTGGATCTCGCGCACGCGGGACGGGAGCGCGCGTCCGAGCGCCGCCGATCCGACGAGCGGGTGCTCCAGGCCGATGCGGCCCGCGTCCGACCGGACGAGGCCCGACCGAAGCGCCTCGGCGAGGGGTGCGTCGGCGGCCTCCGACCCGAGCGCGACGGCGACGGTCGAGACGTCCGCCCGCGCCGCCGCGGCCACGACGAGCACCACGTCCTCGGCCCCGGCCGAGAGGCGGCCCAGTCGGTCCGCCAGGAGCGGCTCGGCCGAGGGTGGGACCGCGAACGTGCCCGTCCCCTCGCGGGCGACGTCCACTGCCCGTGCGATCTCGATCGCGAAGAGCGGGTTCCCGGCGGCCGCCTCGGCGACCCGGGTCACCTCGGACCGGCCGTGCTGCCTGCCCAGCCGGCCGTCGAGGATCCGCCCGATCGCCCCCACGGACAGCGGTCCCACCTCGATCACGTCGGTGCGGGGCTCTCCGAGGGCGGACCGAAGGATCGTCACGGGCGGGGCGTCCACCGTCGTCCGCCTGGCCGCGACGGCCGCGACCGGGACGCTCTGCGGCGCGCCGGAGCGCGTACGCGAGGGCGGCCGCGGTGGCCTCGTCGCACCACTGGAGGTCGTCCACGGCGACGAGGACGGGGGCCGAGCGGGCGAGTGACCGGAGGAGGTCGAGCAGAGCGAGCCCCACGGCGGCCGCGTCAAGGGGCGCGTCGGTGGGGCCGGCGTCGGGTCCGCCGTCGGCATGCCCGCTCCGGCGCAGGGCGCGATCGAGCGCCAGCCGGCGCGGCTCGGCCAACCCACGGGCCAGTCGATCCACCGTCGGGTCCGGCAGCAGCTCCGAGAGGATCGCGTACGGAAGGTCCGCCTCCGCCGGGACGGCGCGCGCGACGAACACCTGGATGCCCGCGCCCCGCGCCTCCGCCAGGGCCGCCTCGAGCAGCGTCGTCTTGCCGATCCCCGGAGGGCCCTCGAGGAGCAGGACGCGCGGCCAGCCGGCGCCGAGGAACGCCGCGAGCCGCTCGCGCTCGCGGTCGCGGCCGACCATGCTGCCCGACGCCTCCGGCACCCGCACCCCCGACACTCGACCCGGCGCGTCCCCGCCGGAGGGTGGGGAGGGTAGCACGGGGCCGCGAGGTCGTGCCGGCGGGTGCTGGGGCGGCGGCCGGCGACGGCGATCGTCCGGCCGCCGCCGGCCGGGCCGACGCCTCGGCGCGTCCCGGGCCGGCGGCGGCGGCGCACCCGCCGCTACGATGGCGCGGTGAGCACGACCCGCCCGTCCCGCCCGACCTCGAGCACGGTCTCCCGCGTCGACCCCGACCGCCCCGCCTCCGGCCCGGAGGCGGGCGGCCGCCCCGGGCCGCTCGTCTCGGCGGCCTGGCTGCGGACGCACCTCGACGATCCGGATCTCATCCTCGTGCAGGTCTCGCCGACGCGCCGCGTCTACAACCGACGCCACCTGCCCGGTGCCGTGTACGGCGACCTGCACCGGGAGCTGGCGGTGCGGGGTCGCGACCCGGCCACCGGTGATGCGGAGCGCGAGTGGCTGCTGCCGACGCGGGAGCAGGTGGAGGCGACGCTCGCGCGCTGGGGAGTGGGGGAGTTGGGTGCGGAGGGGGCTGCGGCGGGCCGGGCCGCCACCGCAGCGCCGTCGGCCGTTTCCTCACCGCCGCTGGCCTTCGCCGCCCTGCCGTCGGCCGCGTCACCCCCCACGCTGCTCGCGGCCGCCGGATCGGGCGCACCCACCTCCGCCTCCCGCGCCCCCCGGATCGTCTTCTACGACGACGTCGGCCAGAACCGCCAGGCGATCCGCGGCTACTGGCTGCTCCGCCTCTATCGCTACCCCGCCACCCGCGTCCACGTCCTCGACGGGGGCCTCACCGCGTGGGTGGCATCGGGTGGCCCGGTCACGGAGGAAGTGGCGGCGCCCGCCGGGTCGGCGCGGGCCGCCGGGTCGGCGCGGACCGCCGGGGACACGCCCGCCGCCAGGCGCATGCGCGCCGTCGGGTCGGCTCGGACCGCGCGCGACGCGGGCACCTCGGGCACCTCGGGCCACCCCATCCGCCTCGGCTCGCCCGATCCGTCGCTCATCGCGACCGCCGACCAGGTCCGCGCATGGAGCGCCGAAGCGTCGACCCCGGACGGCCCCACCCGGATCCTCGACGTCCGCAGCCCCGACGAGTTCGTCGGCTGGGATGGACGCGGCGCCCGACGCGGCGGCCGCGTCCCCGGCGCCCGCAACCGGTACTTCGCGGACTTCGTCCGCCCCGACAACACGCTCCGTCCGGTCCCCGAGACCCTCGCGCTCGTCCGTGGCTCCGGCGTGGACCCTGCCGACGTCCGCGCCGTCTACTGCCAGGGTGGCGTCCGGGCCGCCCTCGCCTGGTTCGTGCTGCACGAGCTGGCCGGACTCGACGGTGTCCGCAGCTACGCCGGCTCCTGGGAGGAGTGGGGGAATCGGGAGGACGTGCCCGTCCAGTCGGACGTCCCCGTAGGATCGGACGGGCCGGCATGAGCGGATCGAAGGGCGCCCGCCGCCCCGCCCGCCGCGGCAGGGAGAAGCGTCCGCCGGTCGAGGTCACGATCCCCGCGAACCGCCGGATCGGGGCCCTCGCCACCGCCTTCCGCCGAGCCTTCCGGACGCCGCTCCTCATCGCGAACACCGCCGGCGGGATCGCCGGCTTCGCGGTCATCGTCCTCGCGCGTCAGCCGGCCCTCGACCTCCCGCTCCTCCTCTGGGCCCCGGCCGCGGTCGCGACCTTCGCCGTCGTCGCCTGCCTCCTCCTGCCCTTCCTCGTTCGTGGACCCTGCCGTGCCGCACTGGAGACCTTCGCGTGGATCGGCCGGTGGGATGCGCTCCGCTGGCGTGAGGCGACCCGCGCCAAGCCCGCCGCGTCGCCCGAGCAGGCCCGCGACTGGCTGGAGGCCAACCCGATCCGCGGTGACGCACCGCCGCTCCAGCGGCTCGCGCGCATCGAGCCGCTCCTCATGGTCGGCGACGTGGACGGTGCGCGGAAGATCGCCGCCGGGCTCCCCGCCACCAGCCCGTGGGACCGGTTCGAGACGCTCTATCAGCGCGCCTTCGTCGACTTCACCGCCGGCGTCCGCATCGATCCCCGGCCCATCGCCGCGGCGGCGGCCGCCCTGACGGACGAGGAGGAGCGACTCCGGGCGGATGCCCTCATCGCGGTCGGTCGCGCGCGCATCGAGCTCGCCGCCGGGAGGGACTGGGTCGCCCCGCTCGAGGAGGCACGCGGCCGCATCGGGCAGTACGCGGACGGCGTGCTGCGGCTGGAGATCTGGCCGACCCTGTTCCGGCTCGAGATCGTCGTCGCAGTCGTCGCCGGGCTGATGCTCGTGCTGATCGTGACGCTCGGCTGACGGCGGAGGGGAGCCCCCGCGGGCCGGGACCAGCCTGCGCGCCTGCCGACGGCCCGGCGGTGGTGGGCCACCTTGCGGCCTGGGGAGGGCCGACGCGCACGCCTGCGGCGTGCGCGCGGCGGTGGTGCTATCCTCTCGGCCGGTCCCGCGGCGCGGGACCGGCGGGTCGCGACGCGACCCCTTCGCTCCGGCGTAGCTCAGTGGTAGAGCGGGCGGCTGTTAACCGCTTGGCCGTAGGTTCGAATCCTACCGCCGGAGCCACTCTCACTGTTGTCGTTCAGACCGGACCGCGGCTCGGGCGCCCGTCGCATGCCCGAACGCCGTCGCGCCCCGGGCGTCCGAGGCGACGTCCGGCTCTGGCGCTCCGATCCGGCCGGGCCGACCATCGCCTCGGAGCGGGCCGGCCTGGACCTGCGGCCCACGCACAGGCCGGCGGGGTCGTGCCGGGCACAGGCGGGCTGCGGGAGGTGACGGGAGATGCCGGACGTCGACCTGTTCATGTCGCTGGCCGAGATCGCTGGCGTCTTCGTCGGTTTCGGGGCGCTCATCGCGATCCGGAGCAGCGGGTCGAGCGACGTGTACGACGTGGCGTACATCGGCATGGTCGTGTGGGTCGGCATCCAGGTGATCGTCGCGTCGCTCGCCCCCGTCGCGATCAGTCGCTTCGACGTCACCGGCCACCCGCTGTGGGTGGCGTGCAGCGTCATCGCCCTTGTCGTGTTCTTCCTCGGCGATGAGGCGGTCATGCGGATCTCCCCGGAGCGGAGGGCGGTCCTTGCCGCCATGCCGACGAGATCGCGGGTGAAGCTTAGCTGGTCGGCGTGCCCCTCTGGCTCCCCGCGGTGGCGCGCTCGCCCTCATCCTGCTCGGCGTGCTTCCCGACCGCGAGCCGGCGCTCTACTTCGCGGCGATCGTGCTCGTCCTGCTCATGGACGCGATGCTCCTGCTGGTGGCGGTGAACCGGGCCTGGCGCCCGGCGATCGCCTGAGACGGACCGCGGCGGGCCGCCTCAGGCCCGGAGGCGGTCCGGCCCGACCCCAGCTCCACTCGACGCCCCGCGGGCGTGCCGGAGCTCTGCCTCGATCGAGGGCGACCCGCACCGCGGCCGGGCAAGACGCGGTGTCGCCCGCGACGTCGCTGCCCTCGTGGCGGGCTCGCGGGCACGCGGCCCGACTCCGCCGCGCGTCACGCCGGCGGACCCCCCGACCCGCCGTGAGCCTGCCGGCTACCCCCGTGGTCGTGCATCATCGCTCCGGACGTCGCGAGCGCAGCGGCGGCGAGGTGAGGGAGGCCCCTGGATGCCCACTGCCGGCGTGGCGCCGATCCGGCCGACGGTCCGATGACGGACGCCGCTTCCGCCCCCGCGCACGAGCGCTCGCGCGCCGAGACGCTCCGGTCCCTGCTCGACCGGGACCGCGAATGGGTCCGCGCGCTGCTCATCCTCGCGACGATCGCGGCGCTCTTCATCGTCCTGGGATTCCTCGCGAGCTACTTCCAGGACTACTTCGAGATCATCCTCATCTTCTTCTTCGCGTGGTTCATCGCGTTCCTCGTCACGCCACCGGTGGACTGGATCCAGCGGCACGTCCCCCGGATGCCGCGCGCGATCTCGGTCATCCTCATCGTCATCCCGGTCGTCCTCCTGATCGCTGGGATCGTCGTCGTCGTCCTCGTCTCGGTCGTCTCCTCGCTCATCGGCCTGGTCGAGGCGATCGCGTCGCTCGGGTACAACCCGCCCGACTACCTCGACCGGATCCAGGCGTTCGTGGACGGCCTGGGCTGGAACGTGAACGTCAACGACGTCTTCCAGACGCTCGTCACGAACGTCCTCAAGGGGATGGCTGACTTCGCATTGCAGGCTCTTGGTGGGGTGACGGCGAGCATCGGCATCTTCATCAACACGATCGTCGTCATCAGCCTGGGCGTCTTCATGGCGATCGACCGCGACAAGATCCTCAACTTCGGGATGGAGCTGGTGCCGGCGGCGCGCCGCGAGGAGGCCACCCTCTTCCGGAAGAGCGTCAGCCACGCGTTCATCGGCTTCATCCGCTCGCAGTTGGCGCTCGGCGCTATCTACGGCGCCTGGGCGTTCATCGTCTCGTTCCTGCTCGGGCTCCCTGCCGCCGCGGCGATGGCGTTCCTCTCTGGCGTGATCATGGCCATCCCGATCTACGGGCCCTACGTCTCCTGGCTCCCCCCGGTGATCGTGGCGCTCCTGTTCCGGCCGGACCTCGTGGTCATCACGGCGATCCTCATGCTCATCGGCTGGTTCATCGACGAGAACATCCTCGCCCCCGTCGTCCGGGCCGGCGCAGTGGAACTGCATCCGGTGGTGGTCATGGGCGCGTTCCTCCTCGGCGCGCACCTGGCCGGCGCGGTGGGCGCGCTCGTCGCGATCCCCATCGCCGCGATCATCAGCTCCTTCTTCTTCTACTGGCTCAAGCGCAGGCGGCAGTCGACGGGCGAGGACCACGCGGAGCCCGTCGACCGGATCGTCGACATCGTGCCGAAGGGGGCACCGCCCACCCGGCGAGGCACTCGACCCGGCCTGAGCGACGCCGCGCGCCCACGGGGCCGAGCGCCGCCGTGCGCCCCCGAGAAGGCTGGGCCGGCTCTCGAAGGCCGGCCGGCGTGCGACGCGCCACCCGGGGGCCCCGGAGGGCCGGGCGAACGCCTGTGCTACACTGTGGGCCGCCACACAGCGTGGCGATGCTCCGCGTGGTCGACCCCCCTTCTCGAACGGACCGTGCGTTCTGCCGATGTCGTTCGAGAAGCGCGTGGAGGTCATCATGACCGCCGGAACAGTCAAGAAGGTCGTCGCCGACCGCGGATTCGGATTCATCACCGCCGAGGATGGGAAGGATTACTTCTTCCACCGCGGCGAGCTCGACCCCTCGATGGACTTCGACCGCCTCATCGGCGGCGAGCGCGTCCAGTTCGAGGTCGAGGCGAGCCCCAAGGGGCCGCGCGCCATCAAGGTGCAGGCAGCCTGACGAAGGGAACGGCCCGTCTTCGGACGGGCCGTTCGACTTCCAGCGGTCGGCAGCGCGCCGATGGGATCGCGTCCTGATCCGTCGTGATCGTCCCGCCCCCAGGCCACCGGGCACCCCGGACCGCCCGCGCACCGATCGGAGAACACCATCGTACGGACCGCCTTCGTCTCCTCCTATCCCCCCAGGCGCTGCGGCATCGCGACGTTCACGAACGAGCTCGGCCGCGTCACCGGGGACCGGGAGGTCGTCGTCATCCACCCGCCCGAAGAGGCCACGCCGTACCCGATCGAGGTCCACCACCGGATCCGACGGGACGAGAGGCTCGACTACGTGGCGGTCGCCCACTCGCTCGCCCCCTGCGTCGACGTCGTCTCGATCCAGCACGAGTACGGCATCTGGGGCGGCCCGGACGGCGAGGCGGTCATCGACTTCATCCGCGCGCTCCCGGTCCCCGCGGTCGCGACGCTCCACACGGTCCTCCGGGACCCGACCGAGCACCAGCGGGCCATCCTCATGGAGCTGGTCGCCCGCGCGGCGTCCACCATCGTGATGTCACGCTCCGCGGCCTCCGTGCTCCAGGCCGTGTACGGCGTGGACCCCACGCGGCTCGAGATCATCCCCCACGGCGTCCCGGACCTCCCGATCGTCGACTCGTCGGTCGCGAAGGAGGGTCTGGAGCTGACCGGACGGTCGACGATCCTGAGCTTCGGGCTGCTCGGACCCGGCAAGGGGTACGAGCTCGCCATCGAGGCGCTCCCTGCCGTCGTCGCCGCCCATCCCGACGTCCTGTACGTCATCGTCGGCGCCACGCACCCCGACCAGGTCCGCCACGCCGGCGAGGCCTATCGCGCCTCGCTCGTCGAGCAGGTCGCCCGCCTTCGTCTCGGGGATCACGTCCGCTTCGTCGATCGCTTCGTCGGGCGCGTCGAGCTCATGCGCTGGCTCCAGGCCTCCGACGTCTTCGTCACCCCGTATCCCAACCTCGAGCAGATCGTCTCCGGGACGCTCTCGTACGCGATGGGCGCCGGGCGCGCGATCGTCTCCACGCCGTATGCGTACGCGTCGGAGCTGCTCGCCGACGGACGTGGCGTGCTCATCGCGCCGGGGTCCGCGCCCGATCTCGCCGAGGCGCTCGATCACCTGCTGTCGGACCGCGAGCGCCGGGAGGGGATGGGTCGGCGGGCCCACGAGTACAGCCGTCGGATGGTCTGGTCCGCCGTGGGCCGCGAGCACGAGCGCGTCCTCGACCGCGCCGCCCGCGCCGAAGGCGGGGTCCGCCCGCGCGCCCGGACGGTCGCGGCCGCCAGGACGGTCGCGGCGAGTGCCTGACCGCCTGCCCCTGTTCCCGGTGAGCCGGACGCACCTCGACGCGCTGACGGACGAGATCGGCATCGCGCAGCACGCGACCGGGGCGCGACCGGACCTCTCCCACGGGTACTGCGTCGACGACGTCGCCCGCGCCCTCCAGGTCGACCTCCTCCACGCGCGCCGGCTCGGCTGGCAGGCCGTCTCGGAGACCGCGTGGCGCAGCGTCGCGTTCCTGTCGGAAGCCTTCGAGGAAGGGACCGGCCGGTTCCGCAACATGCGGCGCGCCGACGGGTCCTGGGTGGACGAAGTCGGCTCCGAGGACGCGCAGGGACGAGCGATCCACGCCCTCGGCGACGCCATCGCCGCCGCCCCGACCAGCAGCTTCCGCGAGGCGGCCGGGGCCGTGTTCGCCGCCGCCCTGCCCGGTGTCGAGGGGCTGGGCGCGATCCGCGCCCGTGCGTCCGTGGCGCTCGGCTGCGACGCCGCGATCCGGGGCGGGGCACGCGGCCCGGTCGCCCGGACCTATCGCGTGGTCTTCGAGGGGCTGCGACGCGACGTCACGCCGTGCTCGACCACCTCGTGGCGGTGGCCGGGACCGGAGATCACGTACGAGACCGCGCTCGTTCCCCGCGCGCTCATCGTCGCCGGGCACGCCCACGGCGCGCCGGACGCCGTCGCCGCGGGTCTCCGGGTCCTCGACTGGCTCATCGACGCTGCGACCGCGCCCGGCGGCCACCTGAGCCCGGTGGGCAACGGGTGGTGGCTCGACGGAGGTGAGCGCTCCCGGTTCGACCAGCAGCCGATCGAGGCGACGAGCATCCTCCTCGCGGCCGAGGCGGCGCTCGACGCCACCGGCGACGAGCGGTATCGGACCGCCATGGAGGCCGCCTACGCGTGGTTCCTCGGCGTCAACGACACCGGCGTCCCGATCGCCGATGCCGTGAGGGGCGCGAGCCACGACGGGCTGACCGCCGGCCGGCCCGAACCTCAACGAGGGCGCCGAGTCGACGCTCATGTGGCTCATGGCCCTGGAGCACATCCGGGGGCTCCGGACCAGGTCATCCCCCGGACGCGTCGCCGACCCGGGGCTTCCCGCGGTCGTGGGCCGATGACGCGACCACAGGACGCGATGCTGTTCCGCAGGTCCGCGGCCAACCCGCTCCTGACCGCCGCGGACGTCCCGTACCCGGCGAACTCGATCTTCAACCCGGGTGCCGCGCGGGTCGACGGCGACACGGTCCTCCTCGCCCGCGTCGAGGACCTGCGCGGCATCTCCCAGCTGCACGTCGCACGCAGCGCGGACGGCGAGACGGGCTGGCGCTTCGACCCGGGCGTCCTCCTCCGGTCGGACGGCGACCGGTACCCGGAGGAGATCTGGGGCTGCGAGGACCCGCGCCTCACGTGGCTCCCCGAGCGCGACGAATGGGCCATCGCCTACACGGCGTTCAGCCGCCGCGGACCGCTGGTGTCGCTCGCGATGACGCGCGACCTGCGGACCGTCGAGCGTCTCGGTCCGGTGATGCCTCCCGAGGACAAGGACGCCGCGCTCTTTCCGCGGCGGTTCGGCGGGCGCTGGGCCATGATCCACCGACCGGCGCCCCTGCGCGGCGGCGCGCACATGTGGATCTCCTTCTCGCCGGACCTCGTGCACTGGGGCGACCACACGCTCCTGCTCGAGGCGCGGGATGGGGCATGGTGGGACGCGGGGAAGATCGGCCTCGGCCCGCCGCCACTGGAGACCCCGGACGGATGGCTCGTCCTGTACCACGGAGCCCACACGACCGCGGACGGGCCGATCTACCGG
The DNA here is from genome assembly GCA_963717255.1 of uncultured Chloroflexia bacterium. Classification (GTDB taxonomy): domain Bacteria; phylum Chloroflexota; class Limnocylindria; order Limnocylindrales; family CSP1-4; genus CAIYQJ01. Next base: position 31,726 of record CAVQVT010000001.1, read on the forward strand.
GTCGGCCTCGCGCTGCTCGATCTCGAGGATCCTCGGATCGTCCTGCGCCGGACGGACGAATGGGTCTTCGGCCCCGCCGAGCCGTACGAGGTCTCGGGCGACGTTGGTCGCGTCGTCTTCCCGTGCGGCTGGATCCTCGACGAGCCCGCCGACCGCCTCACCGTCTACTACGGGGCGGGCGACTCCGTCGTCGCCTCCGCGTCGGCGCGCTTCAGCGACGTGCGCGAGCGCGTCGCGAACGCGCCGGTCCCTCCCGCGTCCGGCGCGGGCACGGTCTCGCGCGTCTAGGTCGACCCCGAGCGATCCCCACGTCCGGCCCGGTGCCCCGGGGCGTCGCGCCGTCGGGGCGGGGCGCGGTCAGGTACCGAGGAGCGAGACGTCGGGCCTCTCGCGGTCCTCGGGCCTTGCCTCGAAGAACTCGCGCTGGCGCCAGCGGAGGACCGGTGCGAGCAGGACGCCGGGCACCTGCCGGATCGTCGTGTTGTACCGGTAGACGGAGTCGTTGTAGAGCTCCCGTCGGTCGGCGATCATCTCCTCGAGCCGGGCGATCTGCCCCTGCAGCTCCAGCACGTTCTCCTGCGACGAGATGTCGGGGTACGCCTCGACGGTGGCGAGGAGGGTCCGGACCGCGGCACTCGTCCCGTCCGAGGCGGCCGCCTGGGCCGGCGGGGGATCGTCCGGCGACCAGCGCGCACGCTGGCGGGTGACCTCCTCCAGGACGGCCTTCTCGAACCCCATGAGCCCCTTCACGGCGTTCACGAGGTTGGGGAGCTGATCGTGACGTTGCTGGAGGGCCACCTCGATGTTGGCCCACGCCTTGTCGGCCCGCTGCCGCAGCGCGACCACGAGGTTGAAGGTCGTCACGCCCAGGAAGAACAGCAGGAAGAGCGCGAGGGCCACCGCGAATGCCACGGCCACGCTGACGGGATCGACGTTGACGGGCTCGAGGCTCACGCGAGCGACCCTCCGCGGGCGAGGTAGGCGAGGACGAGGGCGGAGGCGATCGCGAGGACGCCACCCGCGAGCCCGACGAGGAAGCGATCCCGCTCGCGCCCGGCCGCGACCGCGGGCTCGCCGTCGTAGATCGCGAGCGCCATCCCGTCGCCGGCGGCGAGGATGAGCTCGTCGTCGGCGATCTCGAACCGGCGCTCTACCCGGGCGGCCAGCTCGGCGTCGCCGGCGGGGAGCGGAGTGGCTCCCGGATCGAGCTCGGGCGGCCGGATCGGCTTGCCGATCCCGAAGCCGGGGATCGCGGCGTTCCCCCACGCCTCCTCCGGCGTGGCCGCGAGGATGCCGGCGGCACGCGCCTCGGCCAGGTCGGCGAGGAGCGCCGGGTCGTCCGGCGGGACGGTCGCGTCCCACGCGGCGCTCGATGTCCGCGCCAGCCGGGTCGGGGAGCGACGCGAACGGCATCGCCCACCCGACGATCGTCACGGTGTCGCCGGGTGCGATCCGGGCCTCCGTGTAGCTCCGCGGGCCTGCCGGGGCGCCGAGGGGCGAGCGCAGACCCGAATCGTGCGCCGGCCCACTCTGCGCCGCCCGGGTCGCCGCTGCCGCCCGGACCGCTGCCCCGCACCGCGAGGAGCTCGGCGATCCGCGCCTCGTGATCGTCCTCGGTGACGGCGATGCGCGTCGGCCCGGTGTTGAGACGGACGGCGGCCGGGCCGTCGAGGTCGACGCTGCCCGCCCTCGCTGAGGTCGTCCGGGGCGGTGAAGCTCGCGTCGCGCGGGAAGACGCGGATCGAGCCCGACGCGTCCCTGACGCGGAAGCCGACCGCGCACGCCTCGTCGAGGATCGTGCGCGATGAGCGGCCGGTCGATTCCTCCACTCGGGCCCGGTACCAGACGCACCTCTCGCTCTGGAGGGGCGAGACGAGCAGGGCGGCATCCGGTTCGACGACCCCGCTGACGCGGACCTCGCCCGCGGCGATCGACGCGATCGGGGGAGGTGGAGATGCCGCCGATCCGCTGGGCGCGGAGGTATGCGGACAGGCCCCGCCAGAAGAGGACGAGGCCCAGGACGACACCGCCCGCCGCGAGCCAGGCGAGGATCACGGGACGGGCGCCCGGGGGCGGGGACGCTCGGCCGCCACGGGACGCACCTGCGCCCTCAGGCCCGTCGGAACGATGCGAGGACGAGGATGACCCCCAGTGCGACCAGGAGGACCGGCCCCACGATCCCCCAGTCCAGCTGCGGGGCGACCTGGGCGAGGAGGAAGGCACCGCCGAGGCCGACGAGCACGAGCCCACCGACGATCGCCCCGGTCCGCGCGTCCCGCGCGTGCTGGTCGGTCTCGCCCGAGACCGGCCTCCCGGACGCATCCCACCCCGAGCCCCACGCGGGAGCGGGGCCCGGCGCCGCCGTGTTCCGCCGGGGCCACGAAGGCGGCCGTCGCCGCCGGGATCGCGGCGAACCCGACACCCCCGGCAGAGGCGTCCGGGGCCGCGTGGGCCGGGGCGGCCTCCCCGCCCAGTGCGGTGTCCGTCGCGGTCCCGGAGGTCCGGCTCCCATCCGGCCGGCGGCACGGAGGACGCCGGGGCAGGCCACGCCGAGGAGGGCGGGGCGGGGGTGCCCCAGGGGGGCGGCGGGGCTCCGGCTGCGCCAGCGGCGCGGGCCGCGGCCTCGTAGCCGGGCGGAGCCTCCGGGATGACGATCGCCATGACGAAGTAGAGGATCACCAGCGGGACGATCCCCGTGAGCACCGTGACGATCGCGTACGCGATCCGGACGATGGACGGGTCGATCCCGAAGCGGAGCGAGAAGCCGCCGAGGACGCCGAGGAACATCCGGTCCTCGCGCGCCCGGTAGATGCGATCGTTCACCGACACGTCCCTTCCCGCTCCAGCCGGACGCTGCTCAGGTTCGCCTCGATCCGGAGCGTGGCGCCGTTCGCTGCCGTGAAGCCCGGCGTCTCGTAGACGGTCCCGTTCTGCGTGAGACCCGGGAGGTCCCAGCTGACGAGCGCGCCGGTGGTCTGGATCCGGAGCGGCAGGTCGGCCGGCGCGCAGATGACCAGCGACGACAGGTTCGCGCCGAGGCGACCGGTGGAGAGCCCCGTCCTGGGGAGCCCGACGCGGAGAGAGCCGACGTTGACCTCGCCGTCGATGCGGCCGACGGACGAGCCGCCGAGGTCCACCCGCACGTCCGCCGCGTTCGACCCGACGGTGGCGGAATCGAGCGCGAGCCCGTCCAGCGGGATCCTCGCGGTCCCGGCGTCCACCTCGATCGTCAGCCTGTCCGTCGCACCCGACGGCACCGTGACCTCCCAGAGGCTGCCGGCCGCGCCCCCGAACGGGGTGCCCGACCCACCAGGACCGCTCACGACGAGTCCGGACGCGCTCTCGGCGATCCGTGGCCCGTCGTCGGCCTGCGGGCCCCACGCGACCCGCCAGTCGGCGCCGGGCCCGGCGCTGGCGTTCACCCGGGCGCAGGCGGCTTCGATGGAGACGGAGGCGCCGCCGGCCAGCGTGCCGCCCTGCGAGGCGACCGTCGTCGCCGAGCCCGGCGGGCCGCAGGTGACCCCGAAGGACGGACCGACCGCGAGGAAGGACCCGAGCAGCAGACCGCCGGTCGCCGCGACGATGATCCCGCCGAGCGCCTCGAACCGCGTGCGGCGGAGCAGCAGGCCCACGCCGGCGCCGACGAGGAAGAGGGGCCAGAGGCGCCACGCCTGGGACAGGTCCACGCCGGGGATCCAGCCGAGCTGGTCGGCGAGAGGGACGAGGCCGAGGACGATGAAGAAGACTCCCCAGCCCAGGAAGCCGCGATGGACGCGCACCGATGGACCTCCACGGGGCACCGCGCCCGTCCGTGATGCCGGGCGCCCGACCGATCGTACGCCCGGCCGGAAGCAGTGGCGAGGTGCGGCGGCAAGGGTCCTCATGTGACTTTCCGCCCGTGGTAGCCTCGGGTCCCGGGACGGGCGCATCGGGGCGCCGCCACGGTCTCGACGGGAGCAGCGGATGCGACTGACCGAGTGGGTGGAGGACGCGCCGACGGCCGGCGTGGTCGTTCCGCGGGTCCTCGGCGTGGTGCAGCCGGTCCTCGCGGCGCTCGGCGTCGGCGAGGACGCGGACGTCTGGGTGATCTGGGGCGAGGAGCCGCAGGTCCGGTGGTCGATCCTCGCACCGACGGTCGCGGGGCTCGCGACGGTCTACGTGCGCGTCGATCGTGGCCCAGGAGGGGCCCCGCGCGTCGGGCAAGCTGACGCGCTGGCCGCGGGTCCAGGTGGGCGATCTGGCGGTCGAGATGCAGGGCCTCCACCGGGTCGTCGCCACCACCGTCGAGGGACAGGTGCTCCGGGGGATCGACGACGCGGCCGACCGTATCGCGGCGTTCGTGGCGGCGATCTACGCGGCGATCGACGGCCGTGCGCCGACGGCGACGCGATGAGCGGCGGCGGCGGACCGGCGGGAGGGGCCGGGAGGGCCGCCGACGCTCCCGTCATCCGGAGCGCGGAGGACCACCTCGACCGAGAGGCCCCCCGGCCGGCTGGCGATACCCCGTTCGACGCCGTGATCTTCGACATGGACGGCGTCCTCGTGGACACGGAGCCCATCTGGGAGAGCGTCCGCGCCGCGTTCGCGCGCCGGCATGGGAAGGGCTGGGGTCCCGAGGACCACCCGGTCGTCGCCGGGAAGAGCTCCCGCGAATGGGCCGCCTCGATGCGCGCGCACCTCGGGATCGCCGCCGGCGAGGACGAGATCGAGCGGGCCATCGTGGACGGGGTGGTGGACGTGCTGCGCCGCGACGGCGCGCCGCCGGTCGAGGGCGCCTCCGACGCGGCCCGACGGATCTCGGGGTGGACGCGGACCGCGCTCGCCTCGTCGGCTCATCGCGACATCATCGCCGCGACGCTCGCGGCGGTCGGCCTTGACGGCACGTTCGACGCGGTCGTCTCGTCGGACGACGTCGCCCGCGGCAAGCCTCACCCCGACGTCTTCCTCGAGGCGGCGCGCCGCCTCGGCGTCCCGTCCGATCGCTGTCTCGTCGTGGAGGACTCGCTCGCGGGCGTCCTCGCCGGCCGGGCGGCCGGGATGACCGTCCTGCTGGTGCCGAGCCCCAGCTTCCCGCCACCGCCCCTCGCGGTCGAGACCGCGGACTGGGTCCTCGAGCGGCTCGACAGCCTGGAACGGCCGACGCCGGCGGCTCTCGCCGCGGTGGCCCGGCGCGGCGGCCACTCGTGACGCGGGCGCGGGGCGGAGGCACGTGATGGCGAAGCAACGGCGTGGTGGCGCCGCGGCCGAGATGGACGTGTACCTCGACCGTCCCGTCTGGCGGATGGCGCTGGTCCGTCGCGTCACGCAGGTCGTCGTGCGATGCCTCTTCCGCCTGCGGGTCGAAGGGATGGAGGACTACCCGACGGGTCCGGCGGTCGTCTGCTTCAACCACCTGAGCTGGTTCGACCCGTTCGTCATCGCGGCCGCGATCCCCGGCCGCCCGCGGTTCTCCGCCTTCGGCCCCAAGGAGGCCGACATGTCGGTCGGGTGGCGCAACCGGTTCATGAGCTGGCTCGGTGTCCCGGTGCCGTACCACCCGGAGAAGGACGACCTGCTCGTCGCGACCCGACGCGTGGACCGGGTCCTCACGCGCGGGCGCATCCTGTACATCGCAGGGGAGGGGAGGATCCACGTCGGCGAGCGCCGTCTCATGCCCCTCTCGGACGGTCCTGCGTACTTCGCCCTCCGTTCGGGCGTGCCCCTCGTGCCGCTCGCGGTGAACGGGACGGGGTGGCTCGGATTCGGGCGGACCGTCCGGGTCCGCTTGGGCCATCCGATCCCCGTCGAAGGGCGGCCGACGCGCGAGAACGTCGCGCAGCTGACCGCCCGGCTGTCGGCTGCTCTCCTGGCCCTGGTGGCCGACTTCCCCGACCGGCGGCCACCCGGGCCGGCATGGCGGAGGCTGACCGAGCTCTTCAACGACTGGCCCGAGGGATCCCGGCCTCCGCTCGCCCCGGAGGCGCCCGCCGTGTCGCCCGACGCGCCAGCCGAGGCGTCGCCCGGGGCGCCGCCCGGCGTCGACGAGAGATAGAACGGCCGTTCTCTATCGGGATGGCGCGGGTCGTCTCTCGACCTGCGATACTGCGGGAGCCGAAGGCACAGCAGGAGGGATCGTGGGCGCGACGGGACTCGCCGCGGCCCCGGACGAGTACCGGGCGCGGCTCCGCGAGCAGCCGGACGAGCAGATCGACGCGTGGGCAGCCGAGCTCATGCGCGACCTCGCCGTGCGGCAGGGCATCGTGAAGGTCGTCGACGGCTTCGTCGCGGCGACCGGTCTGGACGACCGGTCCTTCGAGCGCGTCTTCGCCGCCGGGGGAGGACCACCCGCCTCGATCGGCCGCGACCGCGACGGACACCTGATCGTCCCTGCCGTGACGCTCCACTACCTCGTCCCGGGCATCCGGCGCGAGACGGAGAACGGCCGCGACCGGCTCATCGACTACCTCGTCCTCCGCTTCCACGAGATGGTCTACGCCTGACGGCGTCGCGGGCGACCGTGCGGCGCGGCCCCGCACCCGGCCCGCCCCAGCAGCCCGCGCCCTCGGCCTGATCCGTCTCGTCCACCCCTTCCCGTCGCTCCTCGATGCGGCGGCGACCGGCGCCCTTGCCGCGCTCGCCGGGGGAGCGCCCGCGACCGCCGTGGCGCTCGCGCTCTCGATGCTCGGCATCCAGTTCGCGATCGGCTCGACGAACGACCTCGCGGATGCCGATCGCGATGCAGTCACCCGGCCGGGTAAGCCGATCCCGTCGGGGGCGGTGAGCCGGCTGGTCGCGGTCGGTGTGGCCGTCGCGGCCGCCGCCCTCGGCCTGGGCCTGGCGGTCACCCGGGGGCCCGCCACCCTTGCGGTCGCCGCGGCTGGCCTCGGCGTCGGCCTCGCCTACGACCTCGCCCTGAAGCCGACGCCCCTCTCGTGGCTGCCCTACGCCGTCGGGATCCCGCTCGTGCCGCTCTTCGCGTGGACGGGCGCCGCCGGGGGCGTGCCGCCGGCCGTGCTGGCCCTCGCCGGCCTCGCGGTCCCGGCGGGGGCCGGAATCGCCGTCGCGAACGCGCTGGCCGACCTCGACGGCGACCGGGAGGCGGGCACGCGGACCGTCGCGACGGTCCTCGGACCGGAGCGGGCGTGGCGCGTCGCGACCGCGCTCCTCTTCGGGACGTACGTGGCGGCGGTGGTCGCCCTGGCGGCGCTCGGCGCGGGGCCGGGGTCCGGGCCTGGGGTCGCCGTGCGCAGCGGCGAGGGCGCGATCGCCGCTTGGGTCGTCACGGCCGCCGCCTGGGCGGGGATCGGGACGGCCGCGGCCCTCCTGGCCCTTGGGGCATGGATGGGCCGCGGGCCGGCGCCGTCGCGGCGCAGGGCGGGGTGGGGGGTCGAGGCCGTCGGTGTCGTCGTGCTCGGGTGCGGCTGGGTCGCGGTCCTCCAGGCGGCCGGGCGACTCACCGGCGGCTGACGCCGACCGTGGCCGGTCCGTCGGCGCCCACGTCCGGTCCCACTGCGGCGGTTCCCCCAACGCCGAGAGGCCCCGGCCGACGGCCGGGGCCTCTCGGCGTCGTCACCCGGCGGCCTTCACTCCCGCGGCTCGCCCGTCCGGACGGTCGCGATCGTGTTCTCCAGCTTGAGCTTGGCGATCGTGAGGTACTTCGCGAGGTTGCTCCGGTCCACGTCGCCGATCTGCGCCGCGACGGCCGGGTTGCGGACGATCTCCATGAGCTCCTCGAGCGCCTCGGCGAACTGAGCCTTGGCGGTCTGCAGGGCGTCGTCGCGGATCGGGCCGGTCGGCCGGGTGCCGGACCACGTGTCCGGCGCGACCTCCGCCTCGCGGCGGACGGTCCCGGCGTGCGTCTCCATCCGGGCTGCGATCTCGGCCGCCTCGTCGGCGCCCGCGACCGGCGTCCGCGACCGCCGCCCTTCGATCCGCTCCTTGAGCTTGACCAGCGAGAGCTCGCCGCGCGCGACCTGGTCGGCCAGGCGCTTGCGCTTCCGTGCGTCGGGGACCTTCATGAGCTCGTACGCGGCGGAGAGGGTGTCTTTGCGCACGGACACCAGCTCCTTCACCTCGGGCGGCGCGTCGGCGAGGCGGAGACGGTTCTCCAGGTAGCCCTTGTCCTTGCCGAGCTTCTGGGCGAGCCGCCGGACGCTGTATCCGTGCTCGTGGATCATGCGCTCGTACATGAGCGCCTCATCGAGCGGGGAGAGGTCCTCGCGCTGGAGGTTCTCGATGATCGAGATCTCCAGGGCTGTCTCGTCGTCCAGCTCCTCGATGAGGGCCGGGACGGCCTCGAGGCCGGCCATGCGCGCGGCGCGCCAGCGACGCTCGCCGGCGACGATCTGGTAGCGGCCGCCCGCCGCGGGTCGGACGAGGATCGGCTGAAGGATCCCATGCTCGCGGACGGACGAGGCGAGGTCGTCGAGCGAGTCCTGGTCCATCGCGAGACGCGGCTGGTTCGGGCTGGGGTCGACGCGCTCCGTGGGGATCTGGCGCACGCCGATGCTCCTGCGGTCGCCCTCGGGCGAGAGGAGGCCGACGATCGCGGGCGACAGCTCCCCTTCCTCCGAGAGCCGGCGCGCCGCGGTGGCGCGGAAATCCGGCCTAGGCAAGGTCGATCACCTCCGCTGCGAGTCGACGGTAGGTCTTCGCGGCTTCCGAGCTGGGTGCGTACACGGTGATGGGGCGGCCCGTGAGCGGGGCCTCGCCGAGCTTCACCGTCTGCCGGATGATCGTTTCGAACACGTGGTGGTCGCCGAGCTCGTGCATCTCGTCGAGCATCTCGCGCCCCAGGATCGTTCGGCCGTCGTAGAAGGTGGGCAGCAGGCCCATGATCCGCAGGTCCCGGTTGAGCTTCTGGCGGATCGTGTTGATGACCTTGACGAGCGCCGTGAGCCCCTTGAGCGCGTAGTACTGCGTCTGGACGGGGATGATGACGCTGTTCCCCGCGACGAGGCCGTTGATCGTCAGCAGCCCCAGCGTCGGCGGACAGTCGATGAGGACGTAGTCGTACCGGTCCCCGATCCAGCCGTCGAGCGCTTCGCGGAGGGCCTGCTCGCGGCCGATCGCACTGAAGAGCTCGACCTCGGTGGACGCAAGCTCCAGCGTGGCGGGAGCGATGTCGATCCCTGCGGTCTGCGTCTCGACGACGATCTCCTCCATCGTCGCGCGTCCCTCGACGAGGACGTCGGACATCGACTGCTTCACGGAGCCGAGGTTGATTCCGAGCCCGACGGTGAGGTTCGCCTGCGGGTCCATGTCCACGCAGAGGACCCGCAGGTCCATCTCGGTCAACGCGCCGGCGAGGTTGATCACCGTCGTCGTCTTCCCGACGCCACCCTTCTGGTTCGCGATCGCGATCACATGCGCCACCGGGGCACCACCTCATTTCTCCGATCCCGTCGCGACGTCCCTCGCGCGGAACGCCGCCATCGTACTCCACGATGTCCGCGCACCGGTGCACGGATCCCGCGGACGCCTCCGCGATCGATCGCGCGAGCGCCCGAAGTTTTCCACATCACGCGCCATTTGTGAACAGAACTGTGGACATCTCGTGTGCTCGGCAGAGCGTCGAATCGGCCCTGGAGCGCCTCCGACGCGCCGTGCGCCCGCGTCGGAGGATCCGTCGGGGGCTCGCGCGGATGCCGAAGGAGAGGGTTCGGCGTCCGCGGGCACCCCGTGCCGTCCGGCCCGGCCCCCCTGTCCCGAGCGTCACGGCGCCGCGGGCGCATCGGGACTGGCGAGGCGCCGGCGGCGTCGGCCATCGTGGGCGCATCCGGACGCGGGTGGCGGCTCTCCCGCGTCCATGCGCGCGCCTATGATGGGGGAGCGGGCCGCGATCCCCGGCCCCGATCGGCGCCGTCGTTGCGCAAAGACAGCGCGGACGGCACAGGGGAAGGACGAGGACACGAACGTGACGACGAACGTCGAACGCGTCGGGCGCCTTGAGCGGATGCGAGGCGAGTCGCTCCTCGGCGGCGGGCCGGTCCGCATCGAGCGACAGCACACCTGGGGGAAGCTGACGGCGCGGGAGCGGATCGACCTGCTGGTGGACCCCGGCAGCTTCGTCGAGCTCGATGCCTTCGTGACGCACCGCTCTCACGAGTTCGGCCTCGGCGACCAGCACTTCCTGGGCGACGGCGTGATCACCGGCCACGGCACGATCGACGGCCGGCCCATCTTCCTGTTCAGCCAGGACTTCACGGTCTTCGGCGGCTCGCTGTCGGAGGCCTACGCCGAGAAGATCTGCAAGATCATGGATCTCGCGATGGAGGTCGGCGCCCCCGTCGTCGGGCTGAACGACTCCGGCGGCGCTCGGATCCAGGAGGGCGTGACCTCTCTCGCCGGCTACGCGTGGATCTTCACGCGCAACGTCCTGTCCTCGGGCGTCATCCCGCAGATCTCCGTGATCATGGGGCCGTGCGCGGGCGGCGCGGTCTACTCGCCCGCGATCACCGACTTCACTGTCATGGTGGACGGGACGAGCTACATGTTCGTCACCGGCCCGAACGTGATCAAGGCGGTCACGCACGAGGAGATCGACTCCGACTCGCTCGGCGGCGCGATGGTCCACACGACCACGAGCGGCGTAGCCCACCTGGCGGCACCCGACGAGGCGGTCGCGCTCGACCACGTGCGCAGGCTGCTGTCCTACCTCCCGCAGAACAACCTCGAGGATCCGCCCCGCGTCGAGACGCGTGACCCCGTGGACCGACGGGACGCGTCCCTCGAATCGGTGATCCCCGACGACCCGTCGAAGCCGTACGACATGCACGACGTCCTCCGCGCCGTCGTGGACGATCGCGAGTTCTTCGAGATCCAGCCCGGCTGGGCGGCGAACATCATCATCGGCTTCGCGCGGCTGGGCGGACGCAGCGTCGGCATCGTCGCCCAGCAGCCGGCGGTGCTCGCCGGCGCGCTCGACATCGAGGCGTCGGTGAAGGGCGCGCGGTTCGTGCGCACCTGCGACGCGTTCAACGTGCCGCTCGTCACGTTCGTGGACGTGCCCGGGTTCATGCCGGGCGTGAACCAGGAGCACGGCGGGATCATCAAGCACGGGGCCAAGCTGCTCTACGCGTACTGCGAGGCCACCGTCCCCAAGCTGGCGGTGATCACGCGCAAGGCCTATGGCGGTGCGTACGACGTCATGAGCTCGAAGCACGTCCGCGGCGACATGAACTTCGCATGGCCCACGGCGCAGATCGCCGTCATGGGCGCGGAGGGCGCGGTCAACATCATCTTCAAGGACCAGATCGCGAAGTCCGCCGATCCGAAGGCGGAGCACCGGAAGCTCGTCTCCGAGTACGAGGCGCAGTTCGATCATCCGTACATCGCCGCGTCGCTCGGCTACATCGACGAGGTGATCCTGCCGTCGGAGACGCGGCCACGTCTCATCCGCGCGCTGGAGATGCTCAAGGACAAGCGCCAGGTCAATCCGCGCAAGAAGCACGGGAACATCCCGCTGTGATCCGGCGCGTCAGGCCGGCAGCATGGGCGGCCGTGTCTTTGTGCAAAGACGTCGCGGGGCAGGGCAGGGGAGTGCGACCGTGAGCGCCACGTCCGATCGCCCGTTCCGTCGGGTGCTCATCGCGAACCGGGGGGAGATCGCGGTCCGGATCATCCGCGCCTGCCACGAGATGGGGATGGAGGCGGTCGCCGTCTACTCCGATGCCGACCGGTCGGCAGCACACGTCCGGGTGGCCGACCACGCCGTCCGGCTCGGCCCGCCGCCGCCCGGCGAGTCCTACCTCCGCATCGATGCGGTCGTGGACGCCGCGATCTCCACCGGGGCCGAGGCGGTCCATCCCGGGTACGGGTTCCTCTCCGAGCGCGAGGCCTTCGCCCGGGCCGTGGAGGACGCCGGGCTCGCGTGGGTCGGGCCGCCGCCCGCCGCCATCGCGGCCCTCGGGGACAAGCTCGCCGCCCGGACGGACCGCCGCGTCGGTCAAGGTCCCGTGCGTCCCGGGCACGCTCGATCCCGCGCCGGTGGACGACCCGGACGAGGTGGAGCGCATCCTCAAGGCCGCCCGGGAGGTCGGCTTCCCGCTGCTGGTCAAGGCGGCGGCGGGCGGCGGCGGGCGAGGGATGCGTCGCGTCGTCGCTCCCGACGAGCTGACGGCCGCCCTGCTCGCCGGATCGCGCGAGGCTGCCTCCGCGTTCGGTGACGGCTCCGTGTACCTCGAACGCGAGATCATGCCCGCGCGCCACATCGAGGTGCAGCTCCTCGGCGACGCGGAGGGGACCGTCGTCGCGCTCGGCGAGCGGGACTGCTCGACCCAGCGCCGGCACCAGAAGCTCATCGAGGAGGCGCCCGCGCCCGGCCTGACCGAGCAGGAGCGGCGACGGCTCCACCAGATGGCGGAGCGCCTCGGCGCCGCCGCCGGCCTCCGGAATGCCGCCACGTGCGAGTTCCTCTACGACCGCGACGGGAGCTTCTGGTTCCTCGAGGTGAACACCCGTCTCCAGGTCGAGCACCCGGTCACGGAGCTGGTCTCCGGGGTGGACATCGTCCAGGAGCAGTTCCGCCTGGCGGCGGGCCGGCCGCTCTCCGACCGGGTCCGCGCGGCCGCCCAGCGCGCCTCGCGACCCACGAGCCACGCGATCGAGCTCCGGATCTCGGCCGAGGACCCCGCCCGGGTCTTCGCGCCCACGCCCGGGAGGATCACGCGGTGGAAGATGCCGGGCGGCCCCGGGATCCGCGTGGACACGGCCGTCGAGGCGGGCGACCGCGTCCCGGCCGAGTACGACCCTCTCATCGCGAAGCTGATCGTCCATGCCGAAGACCGGCCGGCGGCGATCGAGCGGCTCCGCCGCGCTCTCGACGAGGCCGAGGTCGGCGGCATCCAGACCACGATCCCGTTCCATCGGGCGATGCTCGACGAGCCGGGCTTCGTTGACGCGACGGACCTCTCCACGACATGGGTGGACGGACACTGGGACGGCCCGGCGGCGCGGCTGCCCTGGGCCCGCGCCGCGCTCCTGGCGGCCGGGCTCGTGGCGATCGAGGAGGGCGCCGTGCCGGCGGCGTCCGGCGGGGGAGGGGGGCCGTCCGCACCATCGGGCGGGGGCTCCGCCGCGTGGCGCACGGGAGGACGCGCGATGGCGATCGATCGGTGGCCGTCATGACCGCGCCGGAAGTCGAAGGCGGCCGTGGGCGGCGGGAACGGGCCGACCGCCTCGGCGGGCGGCGAGCGCATCGCCGGACCGCTGCCGGGGCAGACGCCGGAGCGCGACGTCGATCCTCGCGCCGTGCGCGCGACCATCGCGGCCGCCACGCGTCTGGAGGGCGACCCCTCGATGACGATCGAGCCGGCCCCCGACCCCGCGACGACCCTCGCGGGCCGCGAGGTGCTCCCGACCGACGACCCCATCGTGGACGGAAGCCAGGTCCCGGCCCGCCTGGAGCGGTTCGACGCCGGACGGGCACGACTCACGCTCGCCGACCACGGGGAGCCCCTCCGGCTGCCGATCGTCGTCGGCGAGAGCGCGGCAGGACCGGGCGCGCGGGACCGTCGTCCGGGAGGTCGTGGTCCGCGGCTGGCGGATCGAGGTGGAGGTGGAGCCCGAGCGGCGGGCGATGCTGCGCGAGCGTGCCCGCCGCGGCGCCGGCGCCCAGGCGCACGGCGGGCCCCTGGAGGTCCACGCGATCATCCCCGGGCGCGTCGTGGCCGTCTCCGTGAAGTCCGGCGAGACGGTCGAGGCGGGTCAGCAGATGCTCGTCGTCGAGGCGATGAAGATGCAGAACGAGCTGCGGGCGCCGCGCGAGGGTACGATCGAGCGGGTCGGCGTCGAGGTCGGCCAGAACATCGAGGTGGGTGACCTCCTCGTCGTCATCACGTAGCTCGCAGGCGGCACCCGGTCAGGACCACCAGGAGGACGCGCATGGAGCCGAGCGACCGCCCGGCGGGTCCCGGGCGCGACGGCACGCGCCCCGAGGACGTCTCCGCACCGGATCCCGGGCGGGAGCGCTGGCGCGCGACCCTGCGGGCGAAGGCCGTCGCGGACTCGCCCGAGCGCCGGGCGCGCTTCGTCTCGACGTCAGGCATCGAGTACCGCGACCTCTACACGCCGGCCGACGTGGCCGGGCTCGACGAGGAGCGCGACCTCGGACGCCCGGGCGAGTACCCCTTCACGCGCGGGGTCCAGCCCACCATGTACCGGGGCCGCCTCTGGACGATGCGGCAGTACGCGGGCTTCGGCACGGCCGAGGAGACGAACGCCCGCTTCCGCTACCTCCTGGAGCAGGGCCAGACGGGCCTCTCGGTCGCCTTCGACCTGCCGACCCAGATGGGCTACGACTCGGACGCCCCGGAGTCGCTGGGCGAGGTGGGCCGGGTCGGCGTGCCGATCGACTCCCTCGCCGACATGGAGACCCTCTTCGCGGGGATCCCGCTCGGCGACGTGAGCACGTCGATGACGATCAACTCCACCGCCGCGATCCTCCTGGCGCTCTACGTCGCCGCCGCCGAGAAGCAGGGGGTCGAGCGGGGGAGGATCTCCGGCACCACCCAGAACGACATCCTCAAGGAGTACATCGCCCGCGGGACCTACATCTACCCGCCGCGGCCATCGATGCGTCTCGTGACGGACATCTTCGAGTTCGCCACCCGCGAGCTGCCGCGGTGGAACACGATCAGCATCAGCGGCTACCACATGCGCGAGGCGGGGGCGACGGCCGCGCAGGAGCTCGCCTTCACGATGGCGGACGCCATCGCCTACGTGGAGGCGGCCGTGCGCGCGGGCCTCGACGTGGACGCGTTCGCCGGCCGGCTGTCGTTCTTCTTCGCCTCCTGGAGCGAGCTCTTCGAGGAGGTCGCCAAGTTCCGGGCCGCCCGCCGGATGTGGGCCACGGATCGTGAAGGAGCGCTTCGGCGCATCGAACATGCGTTCTATGGCGTGCCGGTTCCACGTGCAGACCGCCGGTTCCAGCCTCACGGCGACATCGATCGACAACAACGTGGTACGTACCACTCTGCAGGCGCTCGGGGCCGTCCTGGGCGGGGCGCAGAGCCTCCACACGAACTCCCGCGACGAGGCGCTCGCGCTCCCGACCGAGGCGGCCGCCCGGCTGGCCCTGCGGACCCAGCAGGTCATCGCGTACGAGGCCGGGGTCACCGAGACCCCCGACCCGCTCGCCGGCAGCTACCTCGTGGAGACGCTGACGGACCAGGTCGAGACGGCGGCGTGGCGACTGCTCGACGAGATCGACGCGATGGGGGGGACGCTCGCCGCGATCGAGGCCGGCTTCCAGCAGCGGCAGATCCAGGAGTCGGCATACATCACGCAGCGCGAGATCGAGCGCGGGCGAGAAGGTCGTCGTCGGGGTCAACACGTACCGCGACGAGGAGCACGCGAGCGCCCCGACCCTCCGCATCGACCCGGCCGGGGAGCAGGCGCAGGTCGAGCGGGTCGGGAAGGTGCGGGCCGAGCGAGATCCCGCCGCCTGGGAGGCGGCGCTGCGTCGCGTCGAGGACGCTGCGCGTGGGGACGAGAACCTCGTGCCGCCGATCCTGGAGGCGGTCCACGCCTACGCGACGGTCGGCGAGATCAGCGACCGGCTGCGCGCCGTCTGGGGCGAGTACCGCGAGCACCTGACGATCTGAGGCGCGTCGCCGCCCCGCCGGGGTCGCGCCGTTCGGCCCGCGCGGGCGGGTCGGGAAGGAGTGACCGATGACCGATCCGGCCTTGGCGGTCCCCGAGCACGTCCGTCGCATCGGGCGGATCCACCATCTCGCGGTCGTCGTCCGCGACATCGAGGCGTCGCTCGGCTTCTACCGCGACGCCCTCGGCCTCGAGGTCGGCGCCGTCCAGCCGATCCCGGCGGACCGTGTCGTCATCGCGTTCCTGCCCGTCGGCGGCGTGAAGGTCGAGCTGGTGGCGCCGACGGACGACACGACCGGCGTCGCCCGCTTCCTCGCCTCGCGCGGCGAGGGGTTCCACCACGTCTGCTTCGAGGTGGACGACATCTCGGCCGCCCTCACGCGGCTCGCGATCGAGGGCGTCGAGGAGATCGACACCGCGCCGCGCCCGGGCGCGGAGGGGCCCGTGGCCTTCCTCCACCCGCGGAGCTGCCACGGGGTCCTCGTCGAGCTCATCGAGGCGCCCGGCGGGCCGGCCTGGGCCTCGCTCTACCCGGACGGCTTCGTCGCCCCGGACGCCATCTCGTAGACGGCCGGCCGGCCCGGCCGCGTCTGCCGGGCCGTCAGGCCTCCTTCACGGCCGCGTACCAGACGCGGTCGGCGACCTCCTGCACGCTCTCGCTCATCCGCGAGAACCGGCGGTAGAGCTCGCGCCGGCCCATGACCTCCCTCAGGTCGTCCATCGTGAGCAGCGCGACCATCGCGTTCCGGTAGACCCGCTCGAGGTTGCGCTGCGCCTTCACCGCCCGATCCGCGGCCTCGGTCGGGTCGGCGCCCTTCTTCGACCCGTTCGCCGCGAGGATGTCGAACGCGTCGGCGAGGTGGTGGACCCCCTCCGCGAGGAAGGCCGCCATCCCCACGATCGCCTCGTCCGGGCCCATCGCGATGACCTCGGCCTCGCGGACGGCGTTCTTCGCGCCGTTGAGGACGTCGTCGAGGCGCTGGGAGAGGACGTAGATGTCCTCGGCCCCGATCGGCGTGATGAACGCTGCCCTAAGGGCGAGGCGGAGCTCGCGCTTCACGTCGTCGGCGTCGTGCTCGCGATCGCTCAGCCGCTCGGCCGCGGCCTGGTCGCCCGCCGCCCACGCCATCAGGGCCTCCATGCCCTCGAGGGTCACCGCCGCCTGGCGTCGGAGCATCCCGAGCACGTCGGGCGTCTCGGGGAAGAACCACCCGAGCTTCGGCCGCACGCTGGTCATGCCGTCAGGTACCTCCAGAGCGGGAGGGAGAGCGCCGCGATGAGCCCCGCCGCCGGGATCGTCGTCACCCACGCGACGAGGATCTCCCGGACGACCTCCCAGCCGACGTGACGATACCGCCCCCGGCCGACGCCGATGCCGACGATCGACGACGAGACGACCTGCGTCGTGCTCACCGGCGCCCCGATGGCCGAGGCCGAGAGGATCAGCGCCGCCGATGTCGACTGGCTCACGAGGCCGTCCACCTCGTGGATCGGGAAGATCCGACGGCCGATCGTCCGCACGATCCCCCAGCCCCCGAACGCCGTCCCGACCGTGATCGACGACGGAGCAGGCGAGGATGACCCAGGTGGGGACGTCCTCGAGCTCCGGGATCGTGCCGGCGGCGACGAGGATCGCCGCGATGATCCCGACCGTCTTCTGCGCGTCGTTCGAGCCGTGGCTGAACGCGAGCCACGCCGAGGTGAACCACTGCGCCGTCCGGATCGGCCCGCTCGCCCGGACCGTCGCTCGCCGAAGGAGCCGGAGCGCGACCCGCTCGACGCGCGAAGGCCACGGCCCCCGCGAGGAAGGGCGCGACCGCGAGGACGATCAGGATGCCGAAGACGCCGCCGAGGTGGCCGCTCGACGACGGGCCCCCAGAGGACCGCCGACGTCCCCGCCTCGAGGAGCGCGGCGCCCACGAGCCCGCCGACGAGCGCGTGGCTCGAGCTCGACGGGATGCCGCGGCTCCACGTGATGACGTTCCAGATCACCGCGCCCGTCAGGCCCGCGCCGATGACGGCGATCGCCTCGGGTCCGGTGACCTCCACGATCTTCCCGGTGGTGTTCGCGACGGCCGCGCCGACGACGAACGGACCGATGAGATTGAAGACCGAGGCGAGGATGACGGCGGGACCGGACGGGCGACGCGGGTCGCGACGAGCGTCGCGATCGCGTTCGCGGCGTCGTGGAAGCCGTTCGTGAACGCGAACGCGAGCGCCATGCCGATCGCGAGGACGCCACCGGTCGTCACGCAGGCCCTCCGGCGCTCTGGGCGCCTGAGACACGGCGCCCCTGGGGGATCGCAGCGGTCGAGACGACCGAGGCGACGGTCCGGAACGACCGCCGCCCTGCCGTCAGGACGTCACCTGACGCCCGCTCGCCGCAGGAGCGCCGGGATCTCGGTCGGCGTCTCGGCGACGATGAAGCCCGCCTTCTCGAGGGCCGTCACCTTCGCCTGTGCGGTGCCGCTGCCGCCGCTGATGATGGCGCCGGCGTGGCCCATGCGCTTCCCCTCGGGCGCCGTCCGGCCGGCGATGAACGCGACCTTGGGGACGTCCGGCATGTGCTCGGCCGCCCACGCCGCCGCCTCCTCCTCGGCCGACCCGCCGATCTCGCCGATGAGGACGATCGCGTCCGTCTCCGGGTCCTCGGCGAAGAGCCTGAGCACGTCCGTGTGGTTCGTCCCGATGATCGGGTCACCACCGATGCCGATGCAGGTGGACTGGCCGATGCCGGCATCGGTCATCGCCTGGACCGCCTCATAGGTGAGCGTCCCGGAACGGGAGACCACGCCGACGCTGCCCTCGCGGTGGATCGAGCCGGGGATGATCCCGACCTTCGCCCGCCCCGGGGAGGTGGCGCCGGGGCAGTTGGGTCCGACGAGGCGAGCGCCGTGCTCGCGGACGATCTCCACGACCCGGAGCATGTCGAGCGCCGGGATCCCCTCCGTGATGCAGAAGACCGTCCTGATCCCCTCGGACACGGCCTCGAGGATCGAGTCGGGGGCGGCGACGGACGGGACGTAGACGACCGACGTGTTCGCGCCGGTCTGCCGGATGGCCTCTGCGACCGTGTCGAAGACCGGCACCGTCCCGTCGAGCGCGACCTGGCCGCCCTTGCCCGGCGTGACGCCGGCGACGATGTTCGTGCCGTACTCCTGCATCTGCCGCGCGTGGAACTCGCCCTCGCGACCGGTGATGCCCTGGACGACGAGGCGCGTCTCGCGCCCGACCAGGATGCTCACGCCGCACCTCCGGCGGCCTTCGAGGCCGCGACCGCCTTCTCGGCCGCCTCGTCGAGCGTGGCCGCCGTCTCGAAACGCGCCTCATGGAGCAGGCGCTGGGCCTCCTCCGCGTTCGTCCCCACGATCCGCACGACCATCGGGACGTCGCGGGACTGCTGCGCCCGCGCCTCGATGAGCCCCTTCGCGACCTCGTCGCCGCGCGTGATCCCGCCGAAGATGTTCACGAGGATCGCGCGGACCTTGCGGTCGTCGAGGATGAGCTTCATCGCGGCGGCCACCTTGTCCGCCCGGGCGCCCCCGCCGATGTCGAGGAAGTTCGCCGGCTCGCCGCCGGCGCGCTTCACGAGGTCCATCGTCGTCATCGCGAGGCCGGCGCCGTTCACCATGCACCCGATCGTCCCGTCGAGGCGGATGAAGCTCAGGTCGTGCTTCCGGGCCTCGACGTCGGTCGGGTCCTCCTCGTCGAGGTCGCGGAGGGCCTCCAGGTCGGGGTGACGCGGGAGCGCGGAGTCGTCGAGGACGATCTTCGCGTCGAGGCAGAGGAGGCGCTCGACGACGTTGCCCTCGGCGTCGCGCTCGCGGACGATCGCCAGCGGGTTCACCTCGACCAGGTCCGCGTCGTCGGCGAGCATCGTCCGGACGAGCCCGTGTGCGATCGCCGTGAACGCCCTCACGCGCGGGCCCGAGAGGCCGAGCCCGAACGCGAGCTTGCGGGCCTGCCAGTCCGCGAGGCCGAGCAGGGGATGCGCGGACTCGCGGAGGATCAGGGCCGGGTCGCGCTTGGCGACCTCCTCGATCTCGACGCCACCCTCCGCGGAGGCCATGACGACGATCCGGTGGGTCGCGCGGTCGAGGATCGCGCCGAGGTAGAACTCCTTCACGATGTCCGCGGCCGGTCCCACGAGGACCTTGCGGACCGTGATGCCCTTGATCGACATCCCGAGGATGGCGGATGCCGCGGCGTCGGCCTCCTCGCGCGTCCGCGCGAGCTTCACGCCCCCGGCCTTGCCGCGTCCGCCGACGAGGACCTGCGCCTTGAGGACGACGGCGTCGGCGCCGTCCTTCAGGTACATGTCGGCCGCCGCGTCCGCCTCCGACACCGAACGCGCGACGGTGCCGGGCGGGACCGGCAACCCCTGCGCGCGGAGCAGCTGCTTCGCGTCGGCTTCCTGGATCTTCACGAGGGGGGCTCCTCCGGGTCGTGGGCGGCCGCGGCCGCGATCGTGGTCGGGGACGCCTCGATGATACGGCGCGAGGGACCCTCGCGCGGGCGCGCCCGGGCGCGATGAGCCCGGCCCTGGGGGAGGCGGCCCGGGTGCGCGCGCCCGCGGCCAGGCGGTAGGATTGGCCTCCCGTGGGTGGGGTCGATACCCGGCCGCGGACCGGCGCTGAGGGTCGGCGGCACGACGCGTGCAGCACGCCCGCGTCCCAGATGGAGGGGTGATGCTCCTGCGGTACCGCGGTGGCCCCGGGATGCTCGCCTGGGCGTTCCATCGGGTCGCGGGCGTCGCGCTCTGGGCGTTCATCCTCCTGCACGTCCTGGACATCTGGCTCGCCGCCGCGAACCCGGGCCTCTACGACGAGGTCCTCACGGTCTACGCGAGCCTCCCGGGCCGGATCGGGGAGGCGCTGCTCGGCGCGGCGCTCCTGTACCACGCGCTCAACGGCCTGCGGATCATCGCCCTCGACTTCTGGCCGCGTCTCACGCGCTACCACCTCCAGCTCTGGTACGGGTGCTGGGTCGTCTTCTTCGTCGTCGGGATCCCGGGCGCCTACCTCATCGTCGCCCCGGCCCTCGGCCTGCCGGGCCTGAAGGGGTAGCGCGATGGCCGTCCTCACCCGGGCAGGTCGGGCGCGTCCGCGCAGCGCGGGCTTCGAGCTGGGCGTCTGGTACCTCATCCGCCTGTCGGGCCTGGCGCTCTTCGTCCTGGCCCTCGCGCACTTCAGCATCACGCACTTCGTCTCGGATCCGGCCGAGCAGACCTCCGAGTGGATCTTCGACGAGCGGTGGGGCGGGCTCTTCTGGCGCACGCTCGACTGGCTCATGCTCCAGATGGTCGTCTTCCACGCCTTCCTGGGCATGCGGACGGTCCTGACCGACTACCTGAAGGGCGGGTGGCGGACGGCGATCCTCATGGTCCTCTACCTGCTCGCCTTCCTTGTCTTCGTCCTGGGCACCGTCGCGGTGATGTCGATGCCCGTCGGCCTGGTGCGCTGAGGTATCCATGCGGATCGACACGGACGCGGTCGTCGTCGGGGCGGGGGGAGCGGCGTTGTGGGCCGCCCTCGAGCTCGCTCGCGAGGGCGTGTCCACCGCCGTCCTCACGAAGCTCTACCCGACCCGCTCCCACACCGGCGCCGCCCAGGGCGGCGTCTGCGCCGCCCTGGGGAACCTCGAGGAGGACCACTGGGAGTGGCACATGTTCGACACCGTGAAGGGGGGCGACTACCTCTCCGACCAGGACGCGGCCGAGGTGCTCGCGCAGGAGGCGATCGAGCGGGTCGTCGAGCTCGAGCACATGGGCCTGCCGTTCAACCGGACGGCCGACGGGCGGATCGATCAGCGCCGGTTCGGCGGCCACACACGCGACTTCGGTGAGGGCCCGGTGAAGCGGTCGTGCTTCGCGGCCGACCGCACCGGCCACATGATCCTCCAGACCCTCTACCAGCAGTGCATCAAGGCCGGGGTCCGCTTCTTCGACGAGTACCACGTCGTGGACCTCGTCTTCGAGGGCGGCGACGCTGGCGAGGGCGGACGGGCGGCCGGGGTGGTGGCGTACCGGATCGCAGACGGCGAGATCCACACGTTCCGGGCGAAGGCGGTCCTCATCGCCACGGGCGGCTACGGCCGGGCGTGGAGGATCACGAGCAACGCGTACACCCTGGCCGGCGACGGGATGTCGATCGCCTACCGGCGCGGGGTCCCGCTCGAGGACATGGAGTTCTACCAGTTCCACCCGACGGGGATCTACGGGATCGGGATCCTCCTGTCGGAGGCGGCCCGTGGCGAGGGTGGCTACCTGACGAACCGCGACGGCGAGCGCTTCATGGAGCGGTACGCGCCGCGCCTCATGGAGCTGGCGCCCCGCGACATGGTGAGCCGGGCGATCTACCTCGAGGTCCGCGACGGCCGTGGCATCGGCGGCGGGGACTACGTCCACCTGGACGTCAGCCACCTCGGCCGCAAGGTCATCGAGGAGAAGCTGCCGGACATCACCGACTTCGCGCGCATCTACCTCGGGGTCGAGCCGCTGAAGGAGCCGGTCCCGATCCAGCCCACGGCGCACTACGCGATGGGCGGGATCCCCACCGACCTGGCGACCCGCGTCGTCCGCGACCCCGGCGGGACGGTCGTGCCCGGCCTCTTCGCGGCAGGCGAGGTGGCGTGCGTGAGCGTCCACGGGGCGAATCGGCTGGGGACCAACTCGCTCGTGGACCTCCTCGTGTTCGGGCGGCGGGCCGGGATCGCGATGGCCGAGTATGCCCGCGGGTCGGCGATGCCCGTGGTCGAGCCCGACGCCGACGAGCCGGTCCGCGCCGAGATCGAGGGGCTGCGGGCGCGGCGGGACGGCGAGCGCCCCGAGGCCATCCGCGCCGAGCTCGGGCTCCTCATGGACGCGAACGTGGGGGTCTTCCGCGACGAAACCCTCCTCTCGGAGGCGGTCCGACGGATCGAAGGGCTCCGCGACCGGTACGCCGGCGTTGCCGTCGACGACCGCGGCACCACCTTCAACACGGACCTGCTCGAGACGCGCGAGCTCGGCTACCTCCTCGACTGCGCGGAGGCGACGGCCGCGTCCGCGCTGGCCCGGAAGGAGAGTCGCGGGGCTCACTCGCGCGAGGACTACCCGGAGCGCGACGACGCGGGCTGGCTCGCGCATACCCTCGCGTATCGGCGGGAAGGGGAGCAGCCCGAGCTCCGCTACAAGCCCGTGACCGTCACGCGCTTCGAGCCCAGGCCTCGCACCTACTGAGCCGGAGCAGCGCACATGCAGGTCGACCTCCGCATCCTCCGCTACGACCCCGAGCGGGACGACGCCCCGCACTGGGAGACGTACGCGGTGGAGGCCGGCCCGATGGACCGCGTGCTGAACCTGCTCCACACGGTGAAGAACACCGTCGACGGGAGGCTCACCTTCCGCCGGTCCTGCGCGCACGGCATCTGCGGCTCGGACGCGATGCTCATCAACGGCCGCAACCGCCTCGCGTGCAGGATCCGCGTCGAGCAGCTGGGCCGGAGGATCTCCGTGGCGCCTCTCGGCGGCATGCCGGTCGTCAAGGACCTCGTCGTGGACATGGACGGGTTCTTCGCGAAGTACCGGACGGTCATGCCGTACCTGGTCAACGACGCGCCCGTGCCCGAGCGGGAGCGCCGCCAGACCGCGGCCGACCGCGAGCGGTTCGACGACACGACCAGGTGCATCCTGTGCGCCGCGTGCACCACCGCGTGCCCGTCCTTCTGGGCGCAGCCGTCGTACATCGGCCCGGCCGCCATCGTGCAGGCGCACCGCTTCATCTTCGACTCGCGCGACACGGCCGCCGAGGATCGGCTCGAGATCCTCGCGGACCAGGACGGCGTCTGGCGGTGTCGGACGACGTTCAACTGCGTCACGGCGTGCCCGCGCGAGATCAACGTCACCGGCGCGATCCTCGAGGTCACCCGCGCCATCGTCGCCCGGCACGGCTGAGGCCGCGGGCGTCGGCGGGCGAGCGGAGACCCCGGCCATGCCTCGTCGTGTCGTCATCCGTGCCGACGGTGCCGCGCGTGGCAACCCCGGCCCCGCCTCGGCCGGCGCGGTCGTCATCGACGCCGACGGGGACGCTGCTGCCGCGCGGCGGCCGGACGCCGCGCCGCTCGCGACGGTGAGCGAGTACCTGGGCCGCCGGACGAACAACGTCGCCGAGTACACCGCCGTCATCCTGGCCCTGGACGTGGCGGCGGCGCTCGGCGCGCGCGAGGCGGAGCTGATCCTCGACTCGAACCTGGTCGTCGAGCAGCTCTCCGGGCGATGGAGGGTGAAGGACGCCAAGCTCGCGGCGCTCCACGCCGACGCTCTCACGCGGCTGCGGGCACTGGACGCCTGGTCGGCCCGGCAGGAGCCGCGGGCCCGGAACCACGCGGCAGACGCGCTCGCGAACGAGGCGATCGACCGAGCCCTCGCCGGCGGTCCTGCGTCCGTCATCCGGATGCCCGGCGGCGGGGGCGAGGCGGTGGAGACGGGCGCCGGGAACCCCGGGCGCCCGCGCGGGAGCGCGGAGCCCGGCGCGGGTCCGGTGTCGCGGCCCGGCATCTGGGGGGCCGAGCCGGAGCTCGAGCCCGGGTTCGACCCCGGCGACGCCGGTCCGGACCCGGGCGACCTGACCGTCACGATCCTGGGCAGTGGGACGAGCGGCGGTGTGCCGCGGATCGCGTGCGGATGCCCCACCTGCACCTCGACGGATCCCCGCGACCGTCGGACGCGCGCCTCGGTGCTCCTCGCCTTCGACGAGCGGCGGGTGCTCATCGACGCCGGCCCCGACCTCCGCGCCCAGGCGCTCCGGGAGGGTCTCGACCGGGTCGACGCCGTCCTCCTCACGCACGAGCATGCCGACGCGATCGGCGGGCTCGACGACCTGCGACGCTTCAACGAGCTGCACGGCGGCTACCTGGATGTCCGGACCTATCCGGACAGCCTCGCGATCGTCGTGGACCGGTTCCGGTACGCGTTCACCCCGGGCCAGCTGCGGTTCGCCGGTCTGCCGATGCTCCGGCCGGTCGAGCTCGCCGGCCCGTTCCTCGTCGGCGGACGACGGTTCGTCCCGGTCCCGGTGGTCCACGGAGAGCGCGTCATCGCCGGGTACCGGACGGGTGGGTTCGCGTACTGCTCGGACGTCCAGCGCATCGACCCGGACGGGCGCGTCCTGCTCCGCGGCCTGGACACGCTGGTGGTCTCGGCTCTTCGCGACGTCCCGCACCCGGCGCACCAGACGGTGGACGAGGCGCTTGCGCTCGTCGCGGACCTGCGTCCCCGCCGCGCCGTCCTGACCCACCTCGACCACGACCTCACCCACGCCGCAGTCTCCGCGAGGCTGCCCCCGGGCGTGGAGGTGGCCTGGGACGGCCTGACCGTCCGCGTCCCGGCGTAGGGCGCGCGGGCCCCGTGCGGGTCCGGGTGTACGATCGGCCGGCCAGCGAGGCGACCGGACGGTCGCGCGCCCGAGCGGGTCCGCCCGCTCGGGCGTGAGGAAAGTCCGAGCTCCACAGCGCGGGGTAGCGGGTAACGCCCGTCCGCCGCGAGGCGAGGACCAGCGCCACAGAGACGAGTCCGCCGGCCGGCTCCGGCCGACCGGCGGGGTGAAACGCGGCAAGCTCTACCTGGAGCAAGGCCAAGTAGGAGGGCGATGTCCCGGTCCGCCGGGACGACGGGTGCGCTGCCCGGCCCTCGGGTCGGCCGCACGAGCCGGCGGGCGACCGCCGGCCTCAGATGGATGACCGTCGCCGCGGGCGACCGCGGTACAGAACTCGGCTTACAGGTCGGCTCGCTGGCTCGACCCCCCGGCCGCATGCCGTCGTCGCGCGGCGCACGCGCGAAGCGGTGCGCCGCGCGAAGCGGTGCGCCCGCGCGAAGCGGTGCGCCCGCGCACCGCTTCGCGGGCCGGTCAGTCCTCGTCGGGGCGGAAGATCCCGTCGGCGGTGCAGGCGTTGCACACCTCGATGGCGGCGGCCATGTCGCCGATCGGGTGGGCCACGCGGAGGCGCGGATGCAGGCACTGCACGTCGTACTCGGAGGCACCCGGAAGCACGCAGGCCACGCGCCGGTACTGGCACCGCCGGATCCTCGGATTCGCGAGGGTCGACGTCGCCGGCGCTGGTGTCGCGAGGGCCCTGATCCCGGTCATGGACTCACGAGACTCCGCTTGGGCGCCGAACGGTAGCACCCGCTCGTCCCGTTCCACAAGGGGCCGGACGTACTAGACTCGCGGACGTTCGGAGGTCGCACGACCCGGAGGTGATGTGATCGAGGCGCGCGACGGAGTCCCCGCCCCGGGCGAGCGACAGGAAGGACGGCCCGAGCCGCTCGGTCCTTCGTCGCCTGCGCCCGCCGCGTCCGGGACCTGCTGCCCGTTCCTCTCCTCGATCGATGTCGACGACCGGGTCGGGGGGCCGCGGCCGACGCCCGACACGGCCAACCGCTGTCTGTCGACGGGCGAGCCGGCCGCAGCCTCCGCCAGCGACCAGCGGGCGCTCTGCCTCACCGCGGACCACCCGGCGTGCGCGAGGTTCGTCGCGGCCACGCACTCGAGTCGCGAGCCCCAGGCCGGACCCGCCCGCGGCAGGCGTCTCTCCGGCCCGATCCTGGCCGCGGTCGCCGTCCTCATCCTGGCCGCCGCGCTGGCGGGCGTCTCTCTCGCCGCGAACGGCGACCTCTCGGTCGGTCTCGGCGGGGCGTCGCCGTCGCCACCGGCGACCGCCTCCGCGCCGGCCGCCGCGGCGACGGCCTCCCTCTCCGCGCCGGCCGCCGCGGCGACCGCGGTCCCGGCCGTCACCCCGGCCCCGACGGCCGTCTTGACGGCCACTCCGGCGCCCACGGCGGCCGTCGCGGCCGTGACCTCGGCACCACCGACGCCGACCCCGACACCGAAGCCGAGGAAGTACCGGGGGCTCACGCCCTGCCCGGGCGAGGCCGACTGCTACATCTACATCGTCAGGTCGGGGGACGCGCTCGGCGCGATCGCGGATCGCTACGGGCTCGGGCTGGACGAGGTGCTCGCCCGGAACCCGTCGATCAGGGACCCCGGCCTGATCGTCCGCGGCCAGGAGATCCGCCTGCCCACGCCGAGGAACTGACGGGCGGGTGGGCGACGAGTCCGTCCCGGCGGCGGGCGGGTCACCTCGGCCCCAGGCGGGCGGACGTACCATCGGGTTGGACGAGCGTGACCGTCGGACAGGTGGAGGTTCTCCGTGGAGACGACGCCCGAGACGCGCCGGACCGACGCCGTGGCGGTGGGCCGGCTGTGGGTCCGCCTCCGAGATGCGGTCGCCGTCGCCGTCGTGGACGCCGAGCGCGCCACACGGCTGCTCGCCGTCGCTCTGCTCGCCGACGGGCATGCGCTCGTCGAGGACGTGCCGGGGGTGGGGAAGACCGTCCTTGCCAAGGCGTTCAGCCGGGCGCTCGGTCTCGGCTTCGCCCGCGTCCAGGGGACGCCGGACCTCCTGCCGGGCGACGTGACGGGGAGCAGCGTGCTCCAGGCGGGCGAGTTCCGCTTCGTGCCCGGCCCGATCTTCACGAACGTCCTCCTCGTCGACGAGATCAACCGCGCGACCCCGCGCACCCAGTCGGGGCTCCTCGAGGCGATGCAGGAGCGGCAGGTCTCGGTGGACGGCCGGACCCATCCGCTGCCCGACCCGTTCCTGGTGCTCGCCACCGAGAACCCGATCGAGCTCGAGGGGACATTCGCCCTGCCGGAGGCGCAGGTGGACCGCTTCCTCGTGCGTGTCGCGCTCGGATACCCGACCGAGGACGGCGAGCGGGCGATCGCGCGGCGGTACCGGGCGAGCCACGAGCCGCTCGACGCGGTGCCGATGGTCGCGGAGGCGGTCGCCGTGCTCGCCGCGCGCGAGACGGCCCGGACGGTGCTCGTGTCGGACGACGTGGAGGCGTACGTGGTCGCCGTCTGCCGTGCGACGCGGGATCACCCGGACCTCCGCCTCGGGGCGAGCCCGCGGGCGAGCGTCGGCCTCTACCGGGCGAGTCAGGCGTGGGCCGCCCTCGACGGTCGCGCATTCGTCCTGCCGGACGACGTCGCCGCAGTGGCCCCCGCGGTGCTCGCGCACCGCCTGCTGCTCGACCTGGACCGCGAGCTCGCCGGGGCGACCGGGGATCGCGTGCTCGGCGAGGTCCTCTCGGCCGTCCGCCTCCCGATCCCACCCCGGCCATGAGCGCCGGCGTGCTGGCGGCGGGCGGGCTCGTCGTCGCCGGCGTGGTGCTCGGGATGCCGGGGCTCGGTCTCGTCGGCATCCTCGCCCTCTGCATCGAGGGGATGGGGCGCCTGACCGCGCGCGTCGGTCTCCACGGTGTCACCTTCGAGCGCCGCCTCGCGCGCGACCGGATGGTCTGGGGGGACGAGATCCCGCTCGATCTCGTCGTGCGGAACGGCAAGCTCCTGCCGCTCGCGCTGCTGGTGGCCGAGAGCGTCGTGAGCGACGGGGTGGCCGTGTGGGGCAGGGACCTCGCCGCCGCCGAGCGGCCGGGCTGGTTCGCCGTCCGCGACGCCTGGACGCTCGCCTGGTACGAGCGCGTGGTCCGCCACCTGCGCCTGGTGGGGGAGCGGCGCGGGCGGTTCGTGCTGGGGCCGACGCGCCTCACGGTCGCGGACATCTTCGGCCGGGACGCCGCACGGACGACGATCGACGGGGAGCTCGCGTACGTGGTGCGGCCACGGACCGTCGCCGTGCGCGACCGGGGGCGGGCGCGGGCCCCCCTCGGGCGCCGGCGTGCGCCTGCCGGCATCCACGAGGAGCCGACGCTGTTCGCCGGCGTGCGGCCCTACCGCGCCGGCGACCCGCCGCGCCGGATCCACTGGCGGGCCACCGCTCGGACGGGCGAGCCGGTGAGCCGCCGCTACGACGCGCCGCGTGCCCGCGAGGCCTTCATCGCCCTCGACGTCCAGACCGTCGACGGGCCGTACTGGCGCCGCGACGCCGTGGAGGCGCGGCTCGAGGATCTCGCCGTGGTCGCCGCCTCCCTCGCCCGCGCGCTCCTCCGCGACGGCGTGGCCACCGGCTTCGCCGCCGCCGCGTACACGGGCCGGCGCGAGCGTCTCGCCTGGATCGCGCCGCGCTCCGGCCCGGACCGGCTCGCCGCGATCGCCGACGCGCTCGGGCGGATGGGTCCGCACCCGTCCGCGCCGTTCGAGAACGTCCTCGCCCGGATCCCGCGCACGATCCCGCCCGGTGCGACCGTCCACGTCCTCACCGCGCGCGACCCGGCCCCGTACCTCGTCACGCTGCGGCGGCTCGCCGCCGCCGGGTACGACGTGCGGCTCGTGCTCGTGGGGGCGACGGCGGCCGCGACCGCCGGGCGGGCCGGGCGAGCGGGGATCGCGGCCGTCGTCGCGACCCTCGATCCCGACTGGCGCACCGCCGCCTCCGTCGAGCTGGCGGCCTGAGCGATGACGACCGCAGCCCGGCGCCGGCCGCTCGCGGCCGATCTCGTGGTCCCCGTCCTCGACTCTGTCGTCGAAGGGTCGTGGATCGCGCTCGTCTACGTCACGGTGCAGGTCGCCCTCGCCCACGCACCGGCCGCGCTCGGGCCGCTCTCGTTCGCGATCGCGGCCGGTCTCGGTCTCGCGTGGGCGCGCGCGGCGCGCGGACGGCTGGCCGGGACCGGCGCTTTCGCCCTCCTCACGCTCCTGGCCGGGCTCGTCGGATGGCTGGCCGACCCGGACGTGCGCGCCGCGCTGGCCGCCGCCATCGGGTCGGGTGGATACCACGCCCTCGAGACGGCGGTCACGACCAACGCCGCGGGATGGCTGCTCGCCCTCGCGGTCGTTCGTGGCGCGAGCCACGGGGCGCGGGTGCGCGACGAGGAGCGGACCGGGCGGCTCCTGGGACGGATCCTTCTCCTCGCGGTCCCGTGGGCCGTCGGGCTCGCGTTCGCCGGCGACGACCGACCGGCGTTCATCGCGCAGGCGACGCTCTGCACGCTCCTCTTCGCCGGTGCCGGCCTGCTCGCGGTGGGTCTCGGCCGCCTCGAGACGTACGGCGCGGCGGCGGGCGTGGACTGGCGTCAGAACCGGTCGTGGGTCGCGGTGGTCGCGATCGTCGTCGCGCTCATGCTGGCCGTCTCGCTCCCGGCGGCGTTCCTCGTCGGCGCACCGCCCCTCGCGATCGTCGATGCCGCGTGGGTCTCGTTGGCCGTGGTCGTCGGCCTCTTCGGCGCGGTGGTCGGGACGGTCGGCGCCCCGATCCTCGCGGGCTTCGAGGCGCTGATGAACGCCCTGCCGACGCCACAGCCGACGCCGCTGCCGTCCGCCTCGGCCCCGCCGGTCGGGGTCGGCGACGTCGCGCCGGTCCAGGGTGACCCGCGCATCGGCCTGACGCTGGCGATCCTCGCGCTCGTCGCCATCTCGATCCTCCTGGTGGCCATCGTCGCGCGGATCCGGACGGGGTCCCCACGGGCGACGCGGACGGCCGCCGCGCCGTCACCGGTCGAGGAGCGGTCGATCGAGCGGCCGCGTCTGCGGGTCAGCTTCCCGGCCGTCCGTCTGCCGCGCCCGCGGAGGGCGCCCGCGACCGCCTCCGACGCCTACCTGGCGCTCCTCGACGATCTCGACGACGACGCCGCTCTCGCGCGCTGCCCATCGGAGACCCCCCGTGCCCATGCGGAGCGCCTCGGTGGACGCGGTCCGATGGGGCCGGCTCCGGGCCAGCTGGCCAGGGCGGCGGCGTCCCACGAGCTTCCCGCCCGCCCGTCCGCGCCCGAGGTGGGCGTGGACATGCTCGCCGCGGACTGGGCGTTCGGCGGCCGCGGCGGCCGCGGGCACCTCGGGGAGCTGGCCGCCGCCGAACGCGCGGCGCAGGCGGCGCGCCGCGCCGCCGCAGCGGGTGGTGGCGCCACGTCGGGCGAGGGCGGCGGCGGCGCGGCGCGCCCGCCGGCGGCCGACCCGCGCACCCGCCGCGACCTGGGGCTCCTCGTCGCCGACTGGGAGCTGGCGCGCTACGCCGGGCGCGCGCTGACCGCGGCCGAGGACGCGCGCGGCGTGGCGCGGTGGAGACGTCTCCGGACGACGCTCCGCCGCGGCGCGGGGAGGGGGAACCGGCCCGGATAGCCGCCGCCCCGGGGCCGGTCTCGGGCCCGGGCAGGTCGCCGCCATGGCGGGAGGACGTCGGTCGGGGCGCGCGTCGCGTCCAGACCGTGCATGACATGCGCGGCCCACGCCACCCCTGCGTCCGTCGCCCTCGTGCTCCGCCTCGTCCCGCGCTCGGCACAGGGCCCCACGACGGCCCTCGCGCCCTGCCTCGCCGCATCCCCCGCCCCGGTGGGGAGGGACCCGTCGATCGACCATTGACGGCGCGACATCGGGGTGTAGAATGCACCGAAATGGCATGAAGTGGTGCCAAGTGGGGAACCAGGCGGGCGCCCTGGTGGGGGAAGCATCCCGCGTGGTGAGAGGCAGGGGACGCGGCGCGTGTTCACCGGTGAGTACCGGCACTCGGTGGATGACAAGGGACGGCTTGCCGTCCCCGCGCGATTCCGCGCCCAGCTCGACGACGGTGCGTTCGTCAGCCGCTGGATCGACGCCTGCCTCGCGATCTTCCCCCGGCGCGACTGGGACGAGCTCGCCGAGAAGGTGAGGGCGCTCCCGCTCGCGGACGCTGGTGCCCGCACGTTCTCGCGGTTCCTGTTCGCAGGCGCGTTCGAGGTGGACCTCGACCGCCAGGGTCGGATCGTCGTGCCGGCCCGCCTGCGCGACTGGGCCAAGCTCGAGAACGAGGCGGTCGTGGTGGGCTCGCGGGACCACCTGGAGATCTGGGCCCCGGCTCGGTGGGACGTCTACCGAGCGGAGATGGAGTCTCCGGATGCGCTCCTGCAGCACCTGGCCGGGCTGGGCATCTAGCGCACGAGATGGGCTTCCAGGATCCGCTCGGATCCGTACGTGAGGGTGATGGAGTGATGGAGGACGGGCACCTGCCGGTGCTGGCGGAGGAGGTCATGACGATCCTCTCCCCGCGCCCCGGCAGCCTCCAGATCGACGGGACCCTCGGCGGCGGTGGGCACACCGAGCGGATCCTGGAAGCATCCACCCCCGACGGACGGGTGCTCGGCCTCGACGCCGACCCCGCGGCCGTCGCACGGGTGGCGGCGCGCCTGGCGCGCTTCGGCGACCGGCTCGTCGTCCGGCAGGCCGACTTCCGGGACGTCGGGACGGTGGCCCCCGCGGCCGGCTTCGCCGCGGTGGACGGCCTCCTGCTCGACCTGGGCCTCTCCAGCTACCAGCTCGCGGACGCGGACCGCGGCTTCGGGTTCCGGACGGGCGGCCCGCTGGACATGCGCTTCGACGCCTCGCGCGGCGTCCCCGCCGCCGAGCTGATCGCGACGCTCGACGCGTCGGCGCTCGCCTCGCTCTTCCGCCGCTACGGCGAGGAGCCCCGGGCCGGCCGCATCGCCCGCGCCATCGTCCGTGAGCGTGCCGTCGCGCCGATCGACACCGCCGAGCGGCTCGCCGCGGTCGTCGAGCGGGCCGCGCCCGCGGCGCCCGGCAAGCGCCGCATCCACCCGGCGACCCGCGTCTTCCAGGCGCTGCGGATCGCCGTCAACGACGAGCTCGGGGCCCTCGAGGCTGCCCTCGTCTCCGCCATGGACCTCCTTCGGCCGGGCGGCCGCCTCGTCGTGCTGTCGTACCACTCGCTCGAGGATCGGATCGTCAAGCGATTCGTCGCCGCGGAGCGGAAGGGCTGCATCTGCCCCCCGGTGGTCCCCGTGTGCGTCTGCGGGCGGAGCCCGCGTCTTCGCGCCCTCGGCCCGCAGCCGGTCGTGCCCACGGCCGACGAGGTCGCCGCCAACCCCAGGGCCCGCAGCGCGCGGATGCGCGCGGCCGAACGCCTCGCCGCCTGACGAGGCGGACCCATCGACGCGTCGCGGGCCATCGGGTCCGCGGGAGGAAGGACAGGAGATCGGAGGGAGACGATGAGCCGCCACCAGTCCCGCCGCCGAAGGCTCTACGGCCGACGCCTCCACGAGGTGCGCGAGCGCCGCGAGCGGATCGGCGTCATCGACGAGTCGCTCGAGGCCTCCGCACGCGGCGGTCGCGTGGCCATCCAGATCGTCGCGGACGGGCGCCCCAGCGAAGCCGGAGCAGGGCTCGGGCTCGTTGCCGTCGCGCTCGACTGATGGCGGTCTACGCCGGAGCGACCCGCCGGTCCAGCCTCGCGCCGCGGTCGAGCCTCGCACCGCGGACCCGCCGGCCCGCGGCCGTCGCCGCGGAGGAGCCGGCGGTCCGTCGCCGGACCCGCACGGCCACCGTGCGTGCCGGGCGCCGGACGAGCCGGGTCGGCATCGTCCTCGGCGGGATCGCGATCGCGTTCGTCCTCGGCCTCTTCTCCCTGGCGCAGACGGTCCGGGTCTCCGCCACCAGCTTCGACATCGACCAGCTGATCTACGAGCGTGACCGGATGTCGGCCGACGAGCAGCAGCTGCGGTCCGACCTGTCCCGCCTCGGCAGCGAGCCGGCGATCCGCAAGGAGGCCTTCGAGCTGGGTCTCTCTCAGCTCGGCGATGCCCTCGTCGTCCCCGCCCGCTGACGGAGGCCCATCCGTCGATGATCGGCCGCACGGACCATCGCAGACGCCTGTTCGTCGTGCTGGCGGTCGTCCTCTTCGTCGCCGGCGCAGCGACCGCACGCGCGGCGCAGTGGCAGGTCGTGGAGCGCGATCGACTCGTCGCGCTCGCCGAACAGCAGACGACGGTGCGTGTCGAGGAGCGGATGCAGCGCGGCACGATCTACGACCGGACCGGCACCGTCGTCCTCGCGTCCACCGTCGACCGCGACCGGCTCGTGGGCTCGCCCTCGCAGCTGCGGCCGGCCGAGAGGGCGGTCGTGGCGGACGCCCTGGTGACGCTCCTTGGGCTCGCCGGAGACGAGGCCGCCCGCCTTCGTGACCGCTTCACGACCGACACCGGCTACACCGTCCTGCGCACGGGGCTGGACCGCGAGACCTCCGACCGGATCCGCGACGCCCTCGCCGACGGCACCATCGCCGGCGTGTCTCTGGAGCCGCAGCCCGAGCGCGTCTACCCGCAGGCCGGCGGTGGACGGGACTCGACTCTCGCGGCCCACCTCCTCGGCTTCGTGAACCAGGACGGGGTGGGCCAGTACGGGGTCGAGGCCTACTACCAGGAGGCGCTGGCCGGGTCGCCGCGCATCCTGGACACGCAGCGGGATGTGACCGGCCGCCCCATGTGGGACACGGCGCGGGTCCGCGAGACGGGCGTCGCCGGCTCCGACGTCCGCCTCACGATCGACGCCAGCCTGCAGCTGCGGCTGGAGCAGGAGGTGTTCGCCGCCTGGGTCGCGAACGGCGCGAGCTCGGTGTCGGGCGTCGTGCTCGACCCGCGGACCGGGGAGGTGCTCGCCGAGGCCACCTAT
This sequence comes from uncultured Chloroflexia bacterium, assembly GCA_963717255.1. GTDB lineage: Bacteria > Chloroflexota > Limnocylindria > Limnocylindrales > CSP1-4 > CAIYQJ01. The sequence goes on from CAVQVT010000001.1 coordinate 65,682, forward strand.
CCCTCGTACGACGGGAACGACTACAGCGAGATCGCGACGAAGGATCCAGGTCGGTTCCTCGACCCGGTCGTGAGCGCCGTCTACGAGCCTGGGTCGGTCGCGAAGATGCTCCTCGCGGCGGCCGCCTACGAACGGAAGGTCGTGACGGCGAAGACGCGGGTCAACGACTCCGGCGTCCTCAAGGTGCAGGGCGGCCGCGTCTACGACGCCGACCACAAGGCGATGGGCCGGATCACCTTCCAGGACGTCGTCGCGTACAGCCGGAACGTGGGGGTCTCGCGTGTCGCGCTCAAGCTCGCGCCTACGCTGCGCGCCTCGGCGGCGGCGCTGTACCAGACGTGGACGAAGTTCGGCATCGGGTCGAAGACCGGCATCGACCTCGCCTTCGAGGTCGCGGGGCTCGCGCGGGACCCGGCACTCCGGCACTGGACGGAGCTGGACCTCGCGAACGCGTCGTTCGGACAGGGCGTCGCGGTGACGCCCATGCAGCTCGCCGTGGCGTACGCCGCGATGGTGAACGGCGGATACAGGGTGACGCCCCGGGTGGTGGCGGCGATCGGCGACCGCGAGCTCCCGAAGCCGCCCCAGGAGCGGATCATCTCCGAGAGCCTCTCGAAGCAGCTCGTCTCCCTCATGCACCACGTCGTCGAGGACGTGGAGTACTACCGGGTGAAGACGGACATCCACGGCTACCTCGTCGGCGGCAAGACGGGCACCGCAGAGGTCTGGGACCCGACGCTCAACGGCGGACGCGGCGCGTTCAAGCGCAACCTCTTCGACTTCTCGTTCGTCGGCTACGTGGGCCAGTGGCAGCCGGATGTCCTCATCGCCGTGACGATCCGCAACGGCCGGCCCGCGATCTACGGCCAGGGCGCCATGGAGCTCCCGATCCAGTCCTTCGACCTCTTCCGGCGGATCGCGCAGGACGCCATCTCGGTCCTGGGCATCGCGCCGCGGCTGCCGGAGAACAAGCCGAGCCCGTCCCCCTCGGCCTCCCCGTCGGCCCCGGGCGCGACGCCCGCCGGGGTCGTGGAGGCGCTCGGCGTGCCCACCGTGCCGGAGATCGCCGGCGGCGAGGCCCGCAGCGACCTCGCCCCGCCGAGCGGAGGGTCGGTCCTCTGGTCGAAGGACATGGAGGTCCCGGCCGGTTCCACCCCGCGGCCGGGCCGGACGGCGGCCCCATGACCGCGGCCTGTGCGACACTTCCGGCCGTGAGCGACGCCGCCCCGCAGCGACCCGATCACGGCGGGCCGGCCGCGCTCTCCGCGGACGACCTCGTCGCCGCGACCGGCGGGTCCCTCCTCGCCCGCTCGTCCCGGCCCGTGCACGGCGGCGCCGTGGACTCGCGCCTCGTGGAGCCGGGCGTGCTGTTCGTGGCGCTCCCCGGGTCGCGCGTGGACGGGCACGACTTCGTCGCCGACGCGATCGCGGCCGGTGCGGCAGCCGTCCTCGTCCTGCGGCCCCTCGACACCCGCGCCGCCGCGGCCGTCGCGGCGCGGGCGGACGGAGTCACCGTGGTCCGGGTGGACGACCCGCTGGCCGCGCTCCAGCGCGTGGCCGGCGCCTGGCGATCGCGGTTCTCGCCGCTCACCGTCGGGATCACCGGCAGCGTCGGGAAGACCTCGGTGAAGGAGGCCGTCGCTGCCGTCCTCTCCTCGCGGCTGCGCACGCTCAGATCGCCCGGCAACGCGAACAACGAGATCGGCCTGCCGCTCACGCTGCTGCGGCTCGACGCCTCCGTGGAGGCGGCCGTCCTCGAGATGGGGATGTACACCGGCGGCGAGATCGCCGACCTCGCGCGGATCGCGCGGCCGTCCGATGGGCGTGGTGACCGCGGTGGCGCCGGTCCACCTCGAGCGCGCCGGCAGCCTCGACGCGATCGCGAACGCGAAGGCGGAGCTCGTCGAGGCGCTCCCGGCCGACGGCGTCGCCGTCCTCAACGCGGACGACCCGATCGTGCGGTCGTTCGACCGGCGGACGGCCGCCCGCGCCGTCCTCTACGGCACGGCAGCCGACGCTGACGTCCGGGTCGTGGACGTCCGCGCGGCCGGCGCGGCGGGGACGGCCTTCACGCTCGTGGCGACGGGATCGCGCCGCGAGGTGCTCACGCCCGCGCTCGGCCGCCACTCTGCCCTCAATGCGGCCGCGGCGGCGGCCGTCGGTCTCGCCGCCGGCCTCGGGCTCGACGACATCGCCGGCGCGCTGGCCCGCGGGTGGTCGGCCGACCACCGCGCGCAGCTGGTGGACCTCGGACGCTACCGGCTGCTCGACGACTCGTACAACGCCGCGCCGTCGTCGATGCTCGCCGCGCTCGACCTGCTCGCGACGCTGCCCGGCCGTCGCGTCGCCGTCCTCGGGGAGATGCTCGAGCTCGGCGACCTCTCCGATGCCGGCCACCGCGAGGTGGGCGTGGCGGCCGGCCGCACGGTGGACGAGCTCGTGACCGTCGGGGCCGGCGCCAGCCGGATCGCCGACGCCGCCGTCGCGGCCGGCCTGCCGGCCGGCCGCGTCCACCGCCCACAGGATCGGGCCGCCGCGGCCACCGTCCTCCGCGACGTCGTCCGCGACGGCGACGTCGTGCTCGTGAAGGCTTCGCGCGGCGCCGCCCTCGACCTCCTCGTCGCCGACCTCCGCGCGGCCGAGGGTCCGGTCCGATGACCGTCGCGGTCATCCAGGCGCTCCTCCTCTCGTTCGCGTTCGTCGTCATCCTCATGCCGACCTACCTCCGCCTGCTCCGGGCGCTCGGCTTCGGCAAGCACGTGCGCTCCGAGGAGCTGCCCGACGGGCACGAAGCGAAGGAGGGGACCCCGACGATGGGCGGGCTCCTCCTGATCATCGTCGTCCTGGTCCTCGCGACGATCTTCGGGGCCTGGGAGCCGTCGACGGCGCCGACCCTGCTCGCCCTCCTCGGGGTCGGGGCCCTCGGCGCGGCCGACGACATCCTCAACGCCCTCACGGGCGTCGGCATCCGCGGTCGGCAGAAGATCATCTGGCAGGTCGTCGTCGCCGTCCTCGCGGCCCTCTACCTCCAGAACCACTTCGGGTTCACCGGCTTCCGCGTCCCACTCGTCGGTGACGTCTTCGTCGGCCCGATCCCGTGGATCCTCATCGCGGTCTTCGCGATCGTCGGGTCGAGCAACGGCGTCAACCTGACCGACGGGCTCGACGGCCTCGCGGCCGGGACGCTGGTCTTCGCGTTCCTCGCGTTCATGTTCATCGCGATCCTCAACGTGCCCACCCAGTCGAACCTGAGCCTCGTCTGCGCGCTCGCGGCGGGCACGATGGTCGGCTTCCTCTGGTTCAACGTGCACCCCGCGGCGGTGTTCATGGGCGATGCCGGATCGCTCTCCTTCGGGGCCGCGCTCGCCGTCACCGCCCTCATGACCGGGCAGGTCCTCATCCTCCCGATCATCGGGATCATCTTCGTGGTCGAGACCGCGTCGGTGATGCTCCAGATCCCGTACTACCGGCTCACCCACGGGAAGCGGATCTTCCTCTCGAGCCCGCTGCACCACCACTTCGAGATCCTCGGCTGGCCGGAGACGAAGATCACCGGCCGCTTCTGGATCGTCGGCGCCCTCGGCGGGCTGCTCGGAGTGACGCTCTTCCTCTCGAGCATCCGGGCGATCTCGTGATGACCAGGCCCGCCGCGGCGCCCATCGTGCCGGACGTCGACCTGACGCCCGGCGCGGTCGCGGACGGCTCGCTCGCGGGGCGCCCGGTGCTGGTGCTCGGACTGGCGCGGACGGGCATCGCGCTCGCGCGGTTCCTGCACGACCGCGGCGCGCGGGTGACGGTCCACGACCGCAAGCCCGCGACCGACCTCGCCGCGGCGATCGACGCGCTCGAGGGACGGCCCGTCGCCCTCGCGCTCGGGCCGGACGTGGACGTCGCGACCCTGGCGGCCGCAGCCTCGCTCATCTGCTTCTCGCCCGCCGCCAACCCGGCGTTCCCGACGGCCGACGCTGCCCTGCGCGCGGCACTGACGCCGTACCTCGACCCGGCGGCTCCCGGCGCCGACGAACGCGCCCCCCTCGTCAGCGAGCCGGACCTCTTCCTCCGGCTCTGCCGCGCGCCCACCGTGGGCGTGACGGGGACGAAGGGCAAGACGACCACCGCGTCGCTCGCGGCGGCGCTCCTCGCGGCGGACCCGGTCCACGCGACGACGCTCGGCGGGAACATCGGCGCACCGCTCGTGGAGCGGGCGCTCGACCTCGGGCCGCACGACCGCGTCGTCCTCGAGGTCTCGGAGCTCCAGCTTCCTGCGCTCTCGCGGGGCACGACGGTCGCCGCGTACACGAACGTCACCTCCGACCATCTCGACCGACACGGGTCGCTCGGCGCGTACCGGGCGGTGAAGCGCCGGCTCGCGGAGCTCGTGGACCCCGACGGCGCGCTGGTGCTCAACCTCGACGACCCGGTCGTCGCCTCGTACGGGGCGCTCGGGACCGCGCCGTCGGTGCTCTACCGGCTGGAGCGGCCCACGCCCGGCGGCCTCGGGGTCGTGGACGGGTGGATCGTGGCCGCCGGGACCGAGCGGCTCCCGCTCTCGGGCGGCGGACGCGCGGCCACCGGACCCGCGGGGCGGATCATGCCCGTGAGCGAGCTCGCGATCCCCGGCCGCCACAACGTGAGCAACGCGCTCGCCGCGATCGCCGTCGCGCTCCTGTTCGGCGTCGCACCCGACGCGATCCGTGGCGCGGCCGCGGCGTTCCGCGGCGTCGAGCACCGCCTGGAGACGGTCGCGGTGGTGGACGGCGTCCGCTTCGTGAACGACAGCCAGGGGACGCAGCCGGACGCCGTCGCGGCGGCCCTGCGGAGCTTCGAGCGGCCGGTCGTGCTCATCGCCGGCGGTCGCGACAAGGGCGTGGACCTGACGGCGCTGGCGCCGGTCGTCGTGGACCGGGCGTCGGCGGCGGTCCTCATCGGCGAGAGCGGGCCGAGGCTCGGCTCGCTCTTCCGGGACGCCGGCCTCCAGCGGACCGAGCGCGCCGCGACCCTCGACGAGGCCGTCGCCCGCGCCGACGCCCTGGCGCGCGCCGCGCTCGCTCGCGGCGAGGGCCGCCCCGGCGCGCTCGCCACCGTCCTGCTGAGCCCCGCCGCGGCCAGCTTCGACATGTTCGTGGACTACGAGGCACGAGGGGCCGCGTTCCGGGCGGCGGTCGCGGACCTCGCCGCGCGCCGGGCGAGCGGGGAGGAGCCGCGATGACGGCCGGCCCGGTCGCCCGCCCGATGGTCACCCCGCGGCCGCCGAAAGCCATGGATGATCGCCCGCGGGCCGGCCGCCCCGCCGGCGCGCGCCCGGTCACCGCGACGCGGACCCGACTCCGACGCGAGACCCACCAGCCCGACTACGTCGTCCTCGTCGCCATCGTCGCTCTCGTGGCGGTCGGGATCCTGATGGTCTACTCGTCGTCGGCGATGCGTGCGTACGCCTCGTACGACGACACGCTCCGGATCGTCGGCCCGCAGATCGTCTGGGGGACGCTCGGCCTCCTCGCGATGGCCGTCGCGTCGCGCATCGACTACCGCTGGCTCCGCATGGTCTCGGTCCCGCTGTTCGCGATCTCGATCGTGCTCCTCGTCGTCGTCCTCATCCCGGGGCTCGGCATCCGGATCGGCGGCTCGGCGCGGTGGCTCCAGATCGGCCCGCTCCCGGCGGTCCACCCCGCCGAGTTCGCGAAGCTGGCGCTGGTCGTCTACCTCGCGCACTGGTTCGCCCGCCGCGGGACGGAGGTGCGCAGCTTCTGGCGCGGGACCGTCCCGTTCCTCGTGATCTTCGCGCCCGTCGTCTTCCTCGTCCTCCGCGAGCCGGACCTCGGGACGAGCGCCGTCATCGGGATCACCGGGTTCGTCATGTTCTTCGCCGCCGGGGCCACGATCTGGCACCTCATCGCCATCGCGGCGCTCGGCGCGGGCGTCGCGTTCTGGTCCGTCTCGCGCAACGCCTACCAGCTGGACCGCGTCACCACCTTCCTCGACCCGTGGCGCGACCCGCTGGGGACCGGCTTCCACACGATCCAGGGGCTCCTCGCGCTCGGACTCGGCGGGGTCGTGGGAGCGGGTCTCGGGGAGAGCCGGCAGGCGGGCGGCCTCTTCCTCCCCAACGCGTGGAACGACTACATCTTCGCGGTCGTCGGCGAGGAGTTCGGCCTGGTCGGCGCCGTGGTCGTCATCGGCCTCTTCTGCATCTTCGCCTGGCGCGGCATCCGGATCGCCCTCGCGGCACCCGACACCTTCGGCGCCCTGCTCGCCGCCGGGATCACCACCTGGATCTGCGTCCAGGCATTCATCAACATCGGGGTCGTGGTCTCCCTCATCCCCGTGACGGGGATCACGCTCCCGTTCGTCAGCGCCGGCGGCTCATCGCTCGTCGTGAGCTTCGTCGCCGTCGGGATCCTCCTGTCGATCTCACGGGAGGCGGACGCCTCCAGGATGGTGGGCGATGCTGGTCCTCATCGCGGCCGGCGGCACCGGCGGGCACATCCACCCGGCCCTCGCCGTGGCACGGTCGCTGACGACCCGCGCGGATCCGCCTGAGCTCCGCTGGGTCGGGGGCCGGCGCGGCCTCGAGGCGCGGCTCGTCCCGCCCTCGGGGATCCCGCTGCACCTGCTGGCGTTGCGCTCGCTCCGATCGACGGAGGTGTCCGTCCACCTCGTGCTCGACCCGATGCGGCTCGCGGCCTCCACGCCCCAGGCGGCGGCCCTGCTCGCGCGGCTGCGGCCGGCGGCGGTCTTCACGACGGGCGGCTACGTGGCGATCCCCGTCCTCACTGCCGCGGCCGGCATGCGGATCCCCAGCGTCCTGTGGGATGGCAACGTCCGGCCCGGGCGCAGCGTGCGGGCGACGGCGCGCCTCGCCTCCGCCATCGCGGTCTCACATCCGGAGACCGCCGACGCGCTCGCTGGGGGCGGGCGCGCCTACGTCACGGGGACGCCCATCAGGGACCCGGCGACCGTGGACCGCGAGGAGGCGCGAGACCGGCTCGGGATCCCGCCCGGTCTGCGCGTCGTGCTCGTCTTCGGCGGGTCGCAGGCCGTCGCCCGCTTCTCCGCCGCCGTCGCCGGCGCGCTGCCCCGGCTCGTCGAGAACGTCGCCGTCGTGCACGTGACCGGCGACGACGGGTACGCCATGGCGCTCGCCGCACGGGAGGCCCTGCCCCAGGAACGGCGCGAGCGGTACCGGCCGTTCCCGTTCCTCCGCGAGGAGATGACGGCCGCGCTCGCCGCCGCGGACCTCGTCGTGGGCCGCGCCGGCGCCTCCACCCTCGCCGAGGTCGCGGCCTTCGGGGTCCCGATGGTCGTCGTCCCGTACCCGCACGCGGCAGGCCACCAGCGCGCGAACGCCGCGGCCCTCGTCGAGGCGGGCGCGGCCGTGCTCGTGGCCGACGAGGACTTCGATGAGGACGCGCTTCTCGAGGCGACCGCCATCCTCGACGACCCGCACCGCCACCTCGGCATGTCCGCCGCCGCGCGCTCTCTGGGCCGCCCGGGCGCGGCCGCCGCCGTCGCCGAGATCGTGATGGCGCTCGCCGAGCGGCGACCGCTGCCGGACGTCGCGGCCATCGAGGCGCTGGCGGCCAGGGGCGAGCCGTGAGTCCGGACGGTCCCGGCGGCCCTCGGCCGCCGGGCGCGGGAGGGCCCGGGCCTGGGCCGATCGCGGGGCCGGAGCCCTCCGCGAGACCCGAGCCGTTCGACGCGCCTCGCGTCGCATCCGACCTCCAGCGGCGCGTCGGGGTCCGGACCGAGCGCGACGCGCCGCTCGCGCCCCACACGACGATGCGTGTCGGAGGGCCCGCCGACCTCCTTCTCACGGTCCACAACGCCTTCGAGCTGCGGGCGGCGCTCCGATTCGCCCGCTCACGGGGCATCCCGCACCTGGTCCTCGGCCGCGGCAGCGACGTCGTGATCGCCGACGCGGGCGTCCGCGGCCTCGTGATCCTCGTGCGTGCGGACGGGCTGGACGTCTCCGGAGAGCGGGTGACCGCGGACGCCGGCGTCCAGATGGCGCGCATCGCGACGCGGTCGCAGTCGGCAGGCCTCACCGGCCTGGAGTTCGCCCTCGCCATCCCGGGCTCCATCGGCGGGGCGGTCTGGGCGAACGCCGGAGCGCACGACGGCGAGATCGCCGGCGTCCTCGCCTGGGCGGACGTCCTCCTCGCCGACGGGACGGAGTCGCGCCTGGCAACGCCCGACCTCGCGTTCGGCTACCGTGACAGCCGCCTGAAGCACATCGCGCCGGGTGCGTCGCCTGAGATCGTCGTGGCGGCCTCGTTCGCGCTCGCGGCCGACGATCCCGCGGCGATCCGGACGCGCCTCGACGACATCAAGGCGTGGCGGCGGTCGCACCAGCCGCTGGGGATCCCGAGCGCCGGGAGCGTCTTCCGCAACCCGCCGGGCGACTCGGCGGGGCGCCTCATCGACGCGGCCGGCCTGAAGGGCCGTCGGATCGGCGGGGTGGTGGTCTCGGAGCGCCACGCGAACTGGATCCTCAACGACGCGAAGGGGACCGCCACGGACATCCGGATGCTCGCCGACCTGGTCGCCGCGACCGTGCGCGACCGCTTCGGCGTGCACCTCGCCGCCGAGGTCGAGTTCCTGGGCGATTGGCCCGAGCCGTGGACGTCCGGAGGCACCCCTGCAGAAGCCGGGCAGCCGGGCGGGAGCGCCCGATGACGCGACCGCGCCCCGACGCGCCCGTCGTCGTCGTCTTCGGCGGCGTCTCCGCGGAGCACGACGTCTCGGTCCGGTCGGGGACCGCGATCGCGGACGCGCTCCGGGCCGCCGGCCGGCGAGTCCAGGCGGTCCTCATCGACCTCGACGGATCGTGGTGGTGGCTCCCGGCCGACCATGCGCGTGCCGGCAGACCCGCCTCGGCGTACGACGACCCGCGCGCCATGGCGGCCGCCGGCCCCTTCGCGGCCCCGGTGGCCGCCGGGATCCTCGCCGCGGCCGACCCCGCGCCGGTGGCGTTCCTCGCCCTCCACGGGCCCGGCGGGGAGGACGGCCAGGTCCAGGGGATGCTCGACCTCGCCGGCGTCGCGTACACCGGATCGGACGTGACCGCGTCGGCGATCGGGATGGACAAGACCGTCTTCAAGCGGCTCGCGGACGAGGCCGGGCTGCCGGTGGTGCCGTGGACGTCCATCGCCGAGGCCCGCTGGCGGACCCGGCCCGACGACGTCCTCGACGACCTCGCCGCGCTCACGGTCGCGTGGGGCGGGGAGCGTCTGATCGTGAAGCCGGCGCGCCTGGGGTCGTCGATCGGCATGACGATCGCCCACGTGGCGGCCGAGCGTCCGGCCGCCCTGGATGCCGCGTTCGCATACGACCCGGTCGCGCTCGTGGAGCGCTGCCTGGACCACCCTCGCGAGCTGGAGGTCTCGGTCGTCGGCAACGCGCCGGACGCGCTGGAGGCGTTCGGCCCGGGCGAGGTGATCCCGGGACGCGAGTTCTACGACTACGCGGCGAAGTACCTGACGGACGATGCGCGCACCTTGCCCCTGGCCGACGTGCCCGCCGCCACCGCGGCGCGGGTGCGCGACCTCGCGCTGGCGGCCTGCCGGATCGCCGGCGCCGCCGGGTTCGCCCGCGTGGACTTCCTCCTCGAGGGCGAGACCGTGTATCTCTCCGAGATCAACACCATCCCCGGCTTCACGGAGATCAGCCTCTTCCCCCAGATGTGCGCGGCGGGGGGTGTCCCGATGCCGGCACTCTGCGACCGGATCGTGCGACTCGCGGTCGAGCGCGCCGCGGCTCGCACCATCCCCCGGCTTGCGCCCGGGGACCTGCCCCGATGATCGCCCGCCACCCGGGCTCCGACCCCCGTCGCGGCCGCGTCCGCCCGCGACCGGGCCCCACCGTCAAGCGCGCCTCCGCCCGCCGCCGTCTCTCCGCGCGGCGGGCCCTGGCGGCGCTGACCCTGGTCGCGTCCGGGCTCGCCATCTACGGGCTCGCGGCGTCGCCGGCGTTCGCGGTCCGCGGGATCACCGCCACGGGCGCCGCGCTCACCGGCGAGGCGCCGGTGCTCGAGGCTCTCGCGCTGCCCGTGCCGGCCCCGGCCGCCGCGGGCGGGGAGGGCGGCGTGAACATCGTCACGCTCGCGACCGCGCCGCTCGCGGCGCGCGTGGCGGCCCTCCCCACGGTCGCCTCGGTCGCCGTGACGGCGGCGCTCCCGGACGCGCTCCACGTCGCGGTCACGGAGCGGGAGCCGATCCTCGTCTGGGAGGTCGCCGGCCGGCGGTGGCTCGTGGACCGCGAGGGCCGGGTGCTCGCCGACGCCGCGGACGCGGACGCGACCGCGGCGGCGACGGCCGCGGCCGCGGACCTGCCGACGATCGCGGACGGCCGCAAGGGCTCGAAGACCCTCGCCCCCGGCTCCGCCGTCGATCCGGTCGACCTGGACGTGGCGACCCGACTGGCGTCGCTCACCCCCGGGGACATCGGCAGCAAGGCGGTGCGCATGGTCGTCTCGGCCTCGGACCCGACGGGCTGGTCGCTGTCGGTCCCCGACGGCTGGGAGGCGGTGTTCGGGTTCTACCCCGGGAGCGTCCGCCCGCCCGACCTCATCCCGGAGCAGGTCCGGCTCCTGCGCAGCCTCCTGGCGGTCCGTGAGGACCGTCTCAAGCGCGCCATCCTCGCCTCGGGGGAGACGGGGACGTACTCCCTGCGATGAGCCGGTCGGGTAGGCTTGCGCCGATGCGCAGCGCGGGGGGCTGATCGCCGATGCTCGTCCCGATCGTCGGACTCCTCGCCGGCGTCCTCCTGGGGCTCGTCCTGCAGGTGAACGTCGGGATCGAGTTCGCGCGCTACACGGCCGTGGCCATCCTCGCAGCCTTCGACTCGGTGCTCGGCGCGATCCGCGCGGAGCTCGACGGCGTGTACGACGAACGCATCTTCATCAGTGGATTCGTCGTCAACGCGCTCGTCGCCGTCCTCCTCACGTTCGTGGGGGACCGGCTGGGCCTCGACCTCTATCTCGTCGCCCTTCTGGCGTTCGGGCTCCGGATCTTCCAGAACGTCGCCCTCATCCGGCGGCATTTCCTCTAGGCTGATAGGCGCCGACCCGTCCGGGCCGGTCGCGGCTGCGTACCCGCCCGGGTCGCACCCGGGACGGAGGCGGAGAGAAGCGTGGAAAGAGAAGCGGTCCTCGTCGGGATCGACGTCGGCACCACGAAGATCGTCGCGCTCATCGGCGAGGTGAGCCGGGACGGCGCGCTCACGATCATCGGCAAGGGGCCGGTCGCGGCCACCGGCCTGAAGAAGGGCGTCGTCGTCAACATCGACCAGACCGTCCACTCGATCGCCACCGCGGTCGAGCACGCGGAGCGCCTCTCCGGCTGGAAGATCGACCGCGCCTTCGTCGGCGTCGGCGGCCAGCACATCGAAGGGATGAACTCGAAGGGCCAGATCGCCGTCTCCGGCGCCAACCGCGAGATCACGCGCGAGGACATCAGCCGGGCGATCGAGGTGGCCCGCGCGGTGACCATCCCGTCGAACCGGGACGTGCTGCACGTCCTCCCGCGCGGTTTCGTCGTCGACGGCCAGGAGGGCGTGAAGGACCCGCTCGGGATGAGCGCGATCCGCCTCGAGGTCGAGACGCACATCGTCACGGCCTCCGCCACCGCCGTGCAGAACCTGTCCAAGTGCGTGCAGGCAGCGGGCGTGCGGATCGACGAGCTCGTCGCCGGCCCGCTCGCGTCGGCCGAGGCGGTCCTCTCCGAGACCGAGAAGGAGCTCGGCGTCGCCGTCGCGGACATCGGCGCCGGCACGACCGACATCGCGCTCTACACCGACGGATCGCCGTTCCACACCGCGGTGATCCCGGTGGGCGGCAACAACGTGACGAACGACGTCGCCATCGGGATGAAGGTGGACCTCCAGACGGCTGAGGACCTCAAGGTCAAGTACGGCACCTGCGACCTGCTCGCCGTCCAGGCGGAGGAGCTCGTGACGGTCACCATGATCGGCGAGGACGCCGGGCGCGACGTCAGCCGCCTGGAGATGTGCGAGATCATCGAGGCGCGGATGCGCGAGATGTTCGAGATGATCCGCGGCGAGCTGGAGGTCGCCGGGCACGGCCTGTCGCCGGCCGGGCTGGTCCTCACCGGCGGCGCGGCACAGCTCTCGGGCATCACGGAGCTGGGACGCGACGTCCTGCAGATGCCCGTCCGCGTCGCCGCTCCCACGAACGTCGGCGGCCTGGTGGATCACCTCCTCACGCCCGCGTTCAGCACCTCGATCGGCCTGCTCCAGTGGGGCGCCCGCTCGCTCGCGGTCACCGACTCCGGCCGCTACGAGTCGGCACCGTCGATGGGCGGCCTGGGGCGGATCCGCGACGCGCTTCGCAGCATCTTCCCGTAGCGCCCGACTCCCGGCCCTTGCCGTGCCCGTGATGCACGGGGGTATACTCGCGCGACGCTCGGTGGATTCCGGGCGCTCTATCGCACGCACAGCGATCCCGCCCTGCGCCGGCGCCCGCGCACCCCGGGATCGGACGAACGACGGCTTGCCGCCCGCGTGGGCACCGGAGGACCACGATGCCGATCCGCTCTGACTCGGAGAACTTCGCTCTCATCCGCGTCGTCGGCGTCGGCGGCGGCGGGAACAACGCCGTCAACCGGATGATCCGATCCGAGATGATGGGCGTCGAGTTCATCGGCGTGAACACGGACGCGCAGGCGCTGCTCCAGTCGGACGCGCCCGCACAAGATCCGCATCGGCGACAAGATCACGCGCGGCCTCGGCGCGGGCGGCGACTCCTCCATCGGCCAGCGTGCGGCCGAGGAGGACGCCGAGAAGCTCGAGGAGGCGCTGCGCGACTCCGACATGGTGTTCATCACCGCCGGCCTCGGCGGCGGGACCGGATCGGGCGCGGCCCCGGTCATCGCCGAGATCAGCAAGGGCCTCGGGGCCCTGACGATCGGCGTCGTGACCAAGCCGTTCGGCTTCGAGGGCGCCAAGCGCCGGCTCGTCGCCGAGAAGTCGGCCGAGCTGCTCCGCCAGAAGGTGGACACGCTCATCGTGATCCCGAACGACCGCCTGAAGGACGTCGTGACGAAGAACACGTCGATCCTCGATGCGTTCAAGGTCGTGGACGACATCCTCCGCCAGGGCGTCCAGGGGATCAGCGACATCATCACGATGCCCGGGCTGATCAACCTCGACTTCGCCGACGTCCGCGCGATCATGAAGGACGCCGGGACGGCGCTCATGGGGATCGGCCGGGCGAGCGGCGAGACCCGGGCGGTCGACGCCGCCCGCCAGGCGATCTCCAGCCCGCTCCTCGAGGTCAGCATCACCGGCGCCCAGGGGATCCTCTTCAACGTCTGCGGCTCGGCGAACCTCGGCCTCTTCGAGGTGACCGAGGCGGCCGAGGAGATCCGGTCGGCCGCCGACCCCGACGCGAACATCATCTTCGGGACGAGCTTCGACGAGCGCCTCGGCGACGACATCACGATCACGGTCATCGCGACCGGGTTCGACCAGGTCCGCCGGCGCGAGGCGGTCCGGCAGGCGGCCGGTGGGGCGGCCGAGAGCGCGGCGCTCCCGCCCACCGCCCGGACCGAGCGCGAGCGCACGTTCCTCGACGAGCTGGAGCGGCAGCGGACGATCGGCGAGGCGGAGGAGGCCGCGGCTGTCGCGGCGACAGCGGAGCCGGTGCCGGCCCCGACGACGAAGACACCGTCGGTCCGAAGCACCGACGGGCCGTCCGTCCGTCGCTCGTACGACGCGGAAGACCTCGAGATCCCCGCCTTCCTCCGCCGGAAGAGCTGACCCGGAGTCGGCCCGTGGGCGGACGGCCCCGGGGGCCGCTCGGCGGGCGGCCCGGCCGGCCGGACGGCCGTGATCCGACGGCGGTGACCGCATGACCGCCAGCGGAGCCGGCGCGTGGCCCGAGCCGGACGCTGCCCTCGTCGATGCGTTCCGCGACGCGCACGCCCGCGTTCTCGCCACGATCGCCGGGGCCGCCGCGCGCGCCGGGCGCGACCCGGCGGACGTCACGCTCGTCGCCGTGAGCAAGACCGTGGATGCCGCGCGCGTCCGGGCCGCGGTGACGGCCGGCTGCACGACCCTCGGCGAGAACCGGGTCCAGGAGGCCGTCGCGAAGGCGACCGAGGTCCCCGGTGCCACCTGGCACCTCGTCGGGCCGCTCCAGGCGAACAAGGCGCGGCGGGCGCTCGAGGTCTTCGACGTCATCGAGACCGTCGACTCGCTCGAGCTCGCGGCCCGGATCGACCGGATCACGCGCGAGATGCGCGGGCTGCCGGCGGAGGGCGACGTGGACCCCGCCCGACGCATCCGCGTCCTCCTCCAGGCCAACGTCGACGACGACCCGGCGAAGGCCGGCTTCGAGCCCGACGACCTCGCGCGCGACCTGCCCGAGATCGAGCGCCTCGGCGCCCTGGAGGTCGCGGGGCTGATGACGGTGGGGAGGCTGGTGGAGGCGGCGGAGGCGGCGCGACCGACGTTCGCGGCCCTCCGGACGCTCTCGCAACGGCTGCGTGACCGGCCGGGCGGCCGGCTGGGCCCTGCGCTCTCGATGGGGATGAGCGGCGACTTCGCCGTGGCGGTCGAGGAGGGGGCGACCATCGTCCGGGTGGGGACGGCGATCTTCGGCGCACGGCCGCTCGCCGCCGGCGCCGGGGCGGACCCGACGGGCGGCGTCGCGGCCCGTCAAGCGCCGGCGTGACCGCACGGCTGCCGGCCGCGGCATGAGCGCGCGCCTCCGTGTCCGGCTGACGCCGCGCGCCGGGGCGGACCGGGTCGACGGCGTCGCCGACGGCGTCCTCCACGTCCGCGTCGCCGTCGCTCCCGTGGACGGCGCGGCGAACGAGGCCCTCTGCCGGCTGCTCTCCCGTGAGATCGGCGTCCCACGGACGAGCGTCCGGATCGCCACCGGCGCAACGTCCCGCGTCAAGGTCGTCGAGGTCGACGGAGTGGGGGAGGGCGCGCTCCGCGCCCGCTGGCCCGGGCTCGCGTGATGGTCGGTCGTGGGGCCCTCGTGGCGCCGCCCGCCTCCCGGGCTCGCGCGCATGACGGTTCCGCCGCGGCCGCCCGGCCGCCTCACCGCCTCCGCGAGCCGCGCGCGACTCGCGCTAGAATGTCGTCCCCGGCGGGGCCGGGACCAGACCGGGCGATTAGCTCAGCCGGTCAGAGCGCACGGTTCACATCCGTGAGGTCACTGGTTCGAACCCAGTATCGCCCACCATCGACCCGTTCCCGAGGCGGAGGCTCCGGCCCCCGCCTCGTTCGTTCTGCGGGCCCACAGGGTCCCCGTCCCGTCAGCCCGCCGTCATCGCCTCGCCGAGCGCATCGCGGACCTCCGTGAAGTCCGAGACCGCGAGGTCGGTCGGGTCCATCCGGCGGATCTGGACGCACACGTGGTCGGCGCCGGCGTCGAGATGCTCGCGCACGCGACCGGCGATCGTCGCGGCGTCTCCCTGGACCACGATCGCGTCGATGAGCCGGTCGCTGCCGCCGTTCGCGATGTCCTCGTCGTCGTAGCCGAGCCGGCGGAGGTTGTTCGCGTAGTTGACGGAGTCGAGGTAGCGGCGCGCGAACCCGCGGGCGACCTCCCGGCTCGCGGTCCGATCCGTCTCGAGGACGGCCGTGACCTCCACCGCGAGGACCGGCCCGGGTCCGAGGCTCTCGCGCGCGATCCGCGTGTGCTCGACCGGCACGAAGTACGGGTGCGCGCCGTCGGCCCGCTCGGCGGCGAGCTCGAGCATCCGCGGTCCCAGGGCGGCCAGCACCAGCGGGGGTCGCTCCGCGGACGCGGGCCCGGTCCAGTCGGCGGCGTCCATCGCGTCGAGATAGGCGGTCATGGACTCGACCGGCCTGCCGTACGTCCCGCCGCGCTTCGCGACCGACGGGGCGTGGCTCACGCCGATCCCGAGGACGAACCGGCCCGGGTACGCCTCGGCCAGCGTCCGTGCGCCGGAGACCATCGCCGCGGCGTCGCGGGCGTACAGGCTCGCGATCCCCGTCGCGACGACGATCCGCGGGCTGCCCGCGAGGAGGAGCGCCGCGTGACTGAACGCCTCCTTGCTGCCGAGGCTCTCCGGGAACCACGCAGCGGTGTACCCGAGGTCCTCGTAGGCCGTGGCGGCGGCCTGCTCGATGGCCGCCGGATGCGTCTGCAGGGCGAAGCTCCAGACCCCCACCGGCCCGAGCGCGGCACGGAGGGCTGCTCGTCGGTCGTTCATGGGTCGAATCTAGCGGGGTGTGCGGGCTCCCATCGGACATCCGCGCCCGTCGCAGCCGCGCGGGGTTCCGGCATCTCTGGCATCCTCGCGTCCCGGCACCGCGGCCGCCGCCTCGGTCGAGGCGGCCGGTCCGCCCGTCTCCGTCCGCCAGGAGGCCCTCCGTGCCCGAGCCCGTCGTCGACCTCCGAGGGGTCTCCGTCGTCCGGTCCGGCAGCTGGATCGTCTCCGGCGTCGACTGGCGTGTGGCGGCGGGGGAGCGCTGGGCGATCGTCGGGCCGAACGGGGCCGGCAAGTCGACCGTCCTCGCGATCGCGAGCACCCGGCTCTGGCCGTCGCGCGGGAGCGTCGTCGTGCTGGGCGAGGCGATCGGGAAGGTGGATGCCCGCACCCTCCGGCGGAGGATCGGCGACGCGAGCGCCGCCCTCGGCGAGGCCGTGCACGGGCAGCTGACGGCGGCCGAGGTCGTGGTCAGCGCGGCGACGGGGGCGCTCGCTCCGTGGTGGGACGCGTACTCGGACGACGATCGCGCCAGGGCGCGCGACCTGCTCGACCTGATGGGAGTCGCCGGGCTGTCGGACCGGACCTACGCGACGCTGTCGACCGGCGAGCGGCAGCGCGTGCTCCTCGCGCGGACCCTCATGCCCGACCCCGACCTGCTCCTGCTGGACGAGCCGGCCGCTGGCCTCGACCTGGGCGCGCGGGAGCACCTGGTGGACCGGCTCGCGGCGCTGGCCGCGCGGGAGCGCCCGGCGGCGATCGTGCTCGTGACCCACCACCTCGAGGAGGTGCCGCCGGGCTTCGACCGGGCGTTGCTCCTCGCGCACGGGCGGGTCGTGGCGAGCGGGCCGGCGGAGGAGGTGCTGTCGGACGGGCCGCTGTCGGCGGCCTACGGGATCCCGCTGCGCGTGGCCCGCGACGCCGGGAGGTTCACCGCGCGACGCGCGTGATGCGTCGTCCCCTCGGGGCGCGCCGTGGGCGCTGGCCGCCGGGGAGTGGCAGAGGGCCGACGCGGGTCGTCCGCTGGCCGTTCGCCAGTGATGCGCGAGGCGACGCCCTGCAGGACGCTCGCCGGCCTGGGTTAGGCGACGCCCTGCGCGTCACGCAAGAACGGTCTGGTCCCGCACGGCGCCGCGGACCGCTGTGCCGGATCCTTGCGCCGCATGCAACGGATCGACGCGAGGCCCGCGGCGGTCGATCCCAGGGGCCTCCGTGATGCCTGTCGCGCAAGAACGCGTCACCGTCCGCGTGAGCAGCGGCCCGTTCGTGCGCCCCGCGCAAGGCCGCGTCGACTTCCTGCGTCCGGGGCAAGGACTCGACGGACGGGCCACGCCGCCGCCCCTCTCTCGGCTTCCTCGCGCCGTGGCCGGCGGCTCGCGCCGTCGGCCGTGGGCTCGCGCCGTCGGCCGTGGGCTCGCCCGGCCACGGTCGGCCCCCGCGCCCCGGGTCTACCCCGCGGCCGACTCCCGCGCGAGCCGCCGGAGGACGGCGGGCAGGATCCCGCCCTGCCGCCAGTACTCGACCTCGATCGGGCCGTCGAGGCGGACGAGCACCTCGAAGGCGCGCTCCCCGCCGCCGTCGGCCGGGTCGGCCGTCGCGACGACCGTCAGGCGCTCGCGCGGCCCGATCCCCGCGTGGAGGCCGGGCATCGCGTACGACTCGCGGCCGGTCACGCCGAGGGTCGTCGCCGACTCGCCAGGCATGAACTCCATCGGCAGGACGCCCATCCCGACGAGGTTCGACCGGTGGATCCTCTCGAAGCTCTCGGCGATGACCGCGCGGACGCCGAGGAGGCGCGTGCCCTTGGCCGCCCAGTCGCGCGACGACCCGGAGCCGTACTCGCGGCCCGCGATGACGAGGAGCGGGACGCCCTCCGCGGCGTAGCGCATCGCCGCGTCGTAGATGAAGGTCGCCTCGCCGTCGGGAAGATGGACCGTGTACGGGCCCTCCTTCCCGCCGGCGAGGGCGTTGCGCAGCCGGATGTTCCCGAATGTCCCGCGCATCATCACCTCGTGGTGGCCGCGCCGGGCGCCGTAGCTGTTGAAGTCCACCGGCGCGACCCCGTGCTCCTGCAGCCATCGGCCGGCCGGGCTCCACGGGGCGATCGACCCTGCAGGGGAGATGTGGTCGGTCGTGACCGAGTCGCCCAGCAGGGCGAGGGCGCGGGCGCCGACGATCCCGGCCGGGGGCTCGGGCTCGGCCCGCATCCCGGTGAAGAACGGCGGGTCCGCGACGTACGTGGAGGACGCATCCCAGGCGTACCGGTCGCCCGACGGGACCGGCAGCGCCCGCCAGCGCTCGTCGCCGTCGAAGACGGTCGCATAGGTCTCGGCGAAGATCTCCGGCGTGACCGAGCGGCCGAGCGTCGCCGCGATCTCGGCCGGGCTCGGCCAGATCTCCGACAGCATGACCGGGCGGCCGTCCGACCCGTTCCCGAGGGGCTCGACGGTCAGGTCCACGTCCACGCTGCCCGCGAGCGCGTACGCGACGACGAGCGGCGGCGACGCGAGGTACGCGGCCCGGACGAGCGGGTGGATGCGGCCCTCGAAGTTGCGGTTGCCCGACAGGACGGCCGCCACGACGAGCTCGCCCTCCTCGATCGCCCGGGAGACGCCTGCGTCGAGGGGGCCGGAGTTGCCGATGCAGGTCGTGCAGCCGTAGCCGGCCACCGCGAACCCGAGCGCCTCGAGCGGCGCGAGCAGGCCCGCGTTCTCGAGGTAGGCGGTGACCGCCCGCGAGCCGGGCGCGAGGCTGGTCTTCACGGTCGGGGCGACCGAGAGTCCCCGCTCGGCCGCGTTCCGGGCGAGGAGGCCGGCGGCGACCATCACGGACGGGTTGGAGGTGTTCGTGCAGCTGGTGATCGCGGCGATCGCGACGGAGCCGGTGGCCACCGGTGCCGGCCCGGCCGCCGTCTCCGCCGTGACGCGCGGGTAGTCGCCGGCGCCGCCGTCCCCGAGGCCGGCCGGATACGCCGCGCGGAAGCCCGCCCGGACGCCGCCGAGCGCGACCCGGTCCTGCGGCCGGCGCGGGCCCGCGAGGCTGGGCTCGATCGTCGTCAGGTCGAGGTCCATGACGGCGTCGAACGACGGCCCGGACCCGGGCGTCCGCCAGAGGCCCTGTTCCTTCGCGTACCGCTCGACGAGGTCCACGAGGTCGGCCGGGCGGCCGGTGAGCCGGAGGTAGGCGAGCGTCTCGTCGTCGATGGGGAAGAGGGTGGCGGTCGCCCCGAACTCGGGGCTCATGTTCGAGATCGTGGCCCGGTCCGCGAGCGGCAGGCCCGCGAGCCCGTCTCCCGCGAACTCGACGAATGTCCCGACGACGCCCACCTTGCGGAGCTGCTCGGTGACGGTGAGGACGAGGTCGGTCGCGGTGCAGCCCGGCGCGAGCTCGCCGGAGAGACGGACGCCCACCACCCGCGGCATCGGCTGGTAGAGCGGCTGGCCGAGGAGGACCGCCTCCGCCTCGATCCCGCCCACGCCGTACCCGAGGACGCCCAGCCCGTTGATCATCGTCGTGTGGGAGTCGGTCCCCACGAGCGTGTCGGGGAAGGAGACGGCGCCCCCGTCGAGGGCGGCCACTCGAACGACCGTCGCGAGCCGCTCGAGGTTCACCTGGTGGACGATGCCGGTCCCGGGGGGCACGACACGCAGGCCGTCGAACGCCGTCTGCGCCCACCGGAGCAGCTGGTAGCGCTCGCCGTTGCGCTCGTACTCGCGCGCGACGTTGGTCTCGTACGCGTCCGGCGTTCCCCAGGCGTCGACCTGGACCGAGTGGTCGATGACGAGGTCGGCCGGGACGAGCGGGTTCACGCGCGACGGGTCGCCCCCGAGGGCGGCCATCGCGTCGCGCATCGAGGCGAGGTCCACGACGGCCGGGACGCCCGTGAAGTCCTGCAGGATCACGCGCGCCGGCAGGAACGGGATCTCCGCCTCGCCCGCTGCACCCGGCCGCCAGGCCAGCAGCGTCTCCACGTCCTCTGCACGGACGACCCCGCGCCCGGCGTGGCGGAGGAGGTTCTCCAGGAGGATCCGCACCGTGACCGGCGCCGTGTCGAGGTCGAGGCCGCGGCCGGCCACGGCCGCGAGGCGGAAGAAGTCGGGCAGGCCGGGGCCGAGGAGCGAGCGCGCCCCGAACGGGTCGGGCGCGCGCCGGGCGGGGTCGGAGGCGGGCAACGGAACGTCCTTCGGGTGGGGCCGCGGGTCGCGGCGCGGCCGGGTCGGGTAGGCTGTCGTCGCGAGAGTAGCGCAGAGCCGGTCGACGGCGGCGCGCGGTCGGCAGAGGGTGCGGATGCGGGCCTGGGACGAGGCGGAGCGCGAGGCGGCGCGGCGTCGCGAGGCGGTCGCGGCCGAGTCGGCGCTCCCGCCGGTCGGCGACGAGGAGACGCTCGAGGCGCTCGGGCTGGGGCCGGACGGATCGGCGCCCGGACCCGGCGGACCCGCCCGGCCCGGCGACCCCGACCTCCCGGCCGGCGCGCACCGGCACGGCGACGTGATCCACCCGGGGCCGCATCGCCATCCGCACGTGGAGGCGCCGGACGACGGCCGTCCCGTCCTGGGCATCGTGGGAGCCGGGCCGGTCGGGACGGCGCTCGGCGTCGCCTTCTCCCGGGCCGGCTGGCGGGTGGGCGCGGTGGCGAGCCGCGACCCGGAGCGCCGCCGGCGCTTCGCCTCGCTCGTCCTCGGGGCCCGGCCGCTGCCGGACGCGCAGGCCATCGTGGACGAGTGCCACCTCGTGATGCTCGCGGTCCCGGACGACGCGGTCGCGGCGGTCGCGGGCGCGATCCGGCTGTACAGCGGACAGGCGATCGTCCACACGAGCGGCGCGCTGGGTGCCGAGGTCCTCGCCCCGGCGCTCGCGGCCGGGACCCAGGCCGGGGGGTTCCACCCGCTCATCGCGTTCGCGGACGTGGACCGCGCGGTCGCCGCGCTGGACGGGGCCACCGTCGCGGTCGAGGCGGAGCCCCCGCTCCTCGGCCTGCTCGGGGAGATGGCGGCCTCGATCGGGGCGCACCCGGTCGTCATCCCGCCCGGTGCCAAGGCCGCGTACCACGCTGCCGCCGTGCTGGCCGCGGCCGGGACCGTCTCGCTCCTCGATTCCATCGCCGAGCTGGGGCGCGTGGCCGGCCTCGACGAGGCGCAGTCGCTCGCGGTCTACCTCCCGCTCGTCGAGAACACGATCGGCAACGCCCGCGCCCTCGGGATCGCGCGGGCGCTGACCGGCCCGATGACGCGGGGGGACGTCGGGACACTGGAGGCCCATGCCGCCACCCTGGCGGCGCACGCGCCCGGGGTAGCCGCGCTGCACCGGGAGGTCATGCTGCGTGCGATCGCGATCGCCGAGGCCCGGGGCGCGATCGACGCCGCGACCGCCGTCGCGCTCCGGTCGGCCCTCGGCGGGCGGGCCGCGCCCGAGCTCGGCGAAGGGCGGGTCACGGGCGGGACGAGCCCCGTCGGCCGGGTCGAGTAGAATCGCCGCATGACCCGGAGCATCGCCGCGCGATTCACGGCCCGGCCCGCAGCGCGCTTCGTGCGCACGCCGGCACGGGCGGGCGAGCGGATGCTCGGGCTCGTGCGCCCGGGATCGATCAGCCCCGCGCGGCGCACGCCGGCCTTCCTCCAGGGCCCGGACGCGATGCCCGTCGCTCGGCTCCGCCGCACGGGCGCGTCCCCTCACGCGGACGGGAGGGTCGCGCGCGGGCCCACGCTCGCCGCGAGGCCACCCATCCACTGGACGCGACAGGACGCGCGGACCCAGGGGTTCCGCTCCGGCGTCGCGTCGGCGTCGTGGCGCGCCTGAGGAGCGGCGTCGCGACGTCCGCCGGCGGCGTCGTCCATCGCCCCGGTCCCGAGGGCAGGGAGCTCGTCGTCGGCAGCCGCCGGCGGGAACGCGTCGGGCGTCTCCTGGTCGCTCCCCAAGGGAACCCCCATCGAGGGGGAGACGCTCGAGGAGACCGCGGTCCGCGAGGTGACGGAGGAGACCGGCCTCGATGTGGTCATCACCGGGCCGCTCGACAGCATCGGCTACTCGTTCGTCCGCGACCACGTGCGGATCGCCAAGACCGTCCACTACTTCCTCATGGAGCCGACCGGGGGAGACCTGTCGGCGCACGACCACGAGTTCGAGGAGGTCCGATGGGTGACGTTCGCCAGCGCGGCCTCGCTGCTCACGTTCGAGTCCGAGCGCGCGCTCGTGGAGCTCGCGGCGGTCCGGCTCGACGCGCCGGTGGCCCGGACCGCGTGAGCGCCGGCTCGACGCGTCGGCCCGCCGCGCGCGCAGCTGCGCCCGCCATGCCGCATCCGGGGAGAGACCGATGACCGACGAGCCCGTCGAGGGCGTCCGCGAAACGCCGCTCGCGGAGCGGCACATCGCGCTCGGGGCGCGGATGATCGACTTCGCCGGCTGGCTCATGCCGGTGCAGTACGTCGGGATCGTGGACGAGCACCGCGCGGTGCGCGAGCGCGCCGGACTCTTCGACCTCTCGCACATGGGCGAGCTGTACGTCGAGGGCCCGGACGCCGGTGAGGCGCTCGCCCGCGCCCTCGTGAGCGACCCGCCCTCGCTCCCGGTCGGCCGTGCGCAGTACTCGATGATCTGCGCGCCGGACGGCGGCGTCATCGACGACCTCATCGTCTACCGGCTCGCCGACGAGCGGTACCTCGTCGTGGCGAACGCCTCCAACACCGCGGTCGTGAGCGACGCGCTCGCCGAGCGCCTGGAAGGGATGCGGGTCGTCCTGGACGACCGCTCCCTCGACACGGCGCTCGTCTCCGTCCAGGGGCCGCAGAGCGTCGCCATCCTCGCCGGGCTGACCGGCGTGGACCTCGGTGCGCTCCGGTACTACGCCGCCGCGGAGGGGACCGTCGCCGGGATCCCTGCGCTCGTCGCACGGACCGGCTACACGGGCGAGGACGGGTTCGAGGTCTTCGTCGAGTGGGAGCGGGCGGGGGAGGTCTGGGACGCGATGCTCGAGGCCGGGCGGCCGCAGCGGCGCGGTCCCGGTGGGCCTCGGGGCCCGGGACACACTCCGCCTCGAGGCGGGGATGCCCCTGTACGGCAACGAGCTGGACCGGGCGACGAACCCGTTCGAGGCCGGTCTCGGACGCGTCGTGCGGCTGGGCAAGGATGCCGACTTCGTCGGGCGGGCCGCGCTCGAGAAGGCCGCCGCTGAGCCGGCCAGGAGGAAGCTGGTCGGCCTCGTCGTCCGCGGGCGCGGGATCGCCCGGCACGGCTACCCGGTCCTGTCGGGCGAGGCGGTGACGGGCACCGTCACGAGCGGCACCGCGTCGCCGACGCTGGGCGTGCCGATCGCGATGGCCTACGTCGCCCCGCGCGACGCCGAGCCGGGTACGATGCTGGACGTCGCCGTCCGCGAGCAGCGGGTGGCGGCGGAGGTCGTCGCCCTCCCGTTCTACCGACGGAAGCGCTGACGGCACCCGGCCCCGACACCACCGCCGCGCGAGCGGCGAGGCCCGTTCGAGGAGGATGAGCACCCGATGGTCCCGACCGATCTCCGGTACACCAGGGAGCACGAGTGGGTCCGCGTGGAGGACGGCGTCGCGACCGTCGGGATCACCGCACACGCGGCCGACCAGCTCGGCGACATCGTCTTCGTCGAGTGCCCGGCCGTGGGCGCGGCCGTCTCCGCGGGGAAGACGTTCGGCGTGGTCGAGTCGGTGAAGGCCGTCTCGGACCTCTTCGCGCCGGTCTCGGGCGCGGTCCTCGAGACGAACGGCGAGCTCGGTGCCCGGCCCGAGCTCGCGAACTCCGACCCGTACGGGGAGGGGTGGATGCTCCGCATCTCCGTCTCGGACGCCGGCGAGCTCGACGCGCTGCTCGACGCCGCGGCGTACGAGGCGCTCGTCGCCGAGGGGTAGCCGCCCGATGGTCTACGGCCCGCACACGCCGAGCGAGCGGGAGCGGATGCTCTCGGCGCTCGGGATCGCGTCCATCGACGACCTCTTCACCGACATCCCCGAGGCGGTGCGTGCCCGGGGCCTCGACCTCCCCGAGGGGCTGACGGAGCAGGAGCTGGTCGCCCACCTCCAGCGGCTCGCCCACCGGAACCAGGTCGACCACGTGGACTTCACCGGTGGCGGCGTCTACCGCCACCACATCCCGCCCGTGGTGGACCAGATCCTCCTGCGCAGCGAGTTCTACACCGCGTACACCCCGTACCAGCCCGAGGTGAGCCAGGGGACGCTCCAGTCCATCTACGAGTTCGAATCGCTCGTCGGCGAGCTCATGGATATGGACGTCGTCTCCGCGTCGCACTACGACGGGGCGGCGGCGACGGCCGAGGCTGCCCTCATGGCCTGCCGCGCCACGCGCCGCGAGCGCGTGCTCGTCAGCGCGGCCGTCCACCCGCACTACCGCGAGACGCTCGCCACCTACTTCCACGGGGGCGACCTGCGCCTCGACGAGATCCCGCTCGTCGCGGACGGCCCGGCCGCCGGGACGACGGACCTCACCGCGCTCGAGCGCCTCCTCGCCGATCCGGACGCTCCGGTCGCCGGTGTCATCGTGGCGAACCCGTCGTTCGTGGGCCTGCTGGAGCCCATGGCCGAGGTCGGCCGGATCGCCCACGCGGCGGGCGCGCTCTTCGTGGCGGTCGTGGAGCCCGTCTCGCTCTCCGTCCTCGCCCCGCCCGGCGCGTACGGCGCGGACATCGCCGCGGGCGAGGGACAGCCGCTCGGGCATGCCGCCCCAGTACGGCGGTCCGTACCTGGGCCTGCTGGCGTCCACCGAGGCGCTCGTCCGCCAGATCCCGGGCCGCCTCGTGGGCATGACCACCGACGTCGACGGCCGCCGGGCCTACGTCATGACGCTCCGGGCGCGCGAGCAGGACATCCGGCGCGAGAAGGCGGCGAGCAACATCTGCACGAACCAGGCGCTCTGCGCGCTGGCGGCGTCGGTCCACCTCGCGGCCATCGGGCCGCACGGCCTGCGGGACATGGCCGCGATGGGCGCGGCCCGCGCGGCCGAGCTCGCGTCCGCGCTCGCCGCCGCCGGCGCCCCGCGGATGCACCCCGGCCCGTACCTCAACGAGTTCGTCGTCCGCGTGCCGGACCCACGGCGCGTACACCGCGCGCTCCTGGAGCGCGGCGTCATCGGCGGGATCGTCCTCGCGGACGTCGCGCCGGACCGCCCGGAGCTCGCCGACGGGCTCCTGGTCTGCGCGACGGAGGTCACCACCCGGGCGGACATCGCCGCGTTCGCGAGCGCCCTCTCCGCCGTCCTCGCGACGCCGGCCGCGGCAGCCGAAGGAGCCGCCCGATGACCGGCATGGTCACGCCCGAGGCGGCGGCCGCCGCGGCGCTGCTCGGCCCGGAGCCGGAAGGCCTGCCGGTCCCGCCCGGTGCCGGTCCGTCCCTCCAGCCGACCCTGTTCGAGCTCTCGCGCCCCGGGCGCGGCGGCGGCAAGGTCGCGCATCCGCCCGCGGACGCCCTCGACCGCCTGCCCGCCGACGCCCGGCGGGCGGCGCCGCCCGGCCTCCCGGAGCTCGACGAGCCGACGGTCGTGCGCCACTACGTCAACCTCTCGCGCCTGAACTACTCGATCGACACGGGCTTCTATCCGCTCGGGTCGTGCACCATGAAGTACAACCCCAAGGTGGACGAGTGGGCGGCGCGCCTCCGCGGGTTCGCTTCGCTCCATCCGTTCGCGCCGGACGAGACGGCCCAGGGGACGCTCCAGCTGCTCTGGGAGCTCGAGGAGGCGCTCGCGACGATCTCCGGGATGGAGGCCGTGACGCTCCAGCCGGCGGCCGGCGCCCAGGGCGAGCTCACCGGGATCCTCATGATCCGCGCGTACCACCGCGCCCGCGGCGACACGGAGCGGACCGAGGTCCTCGTGCCGGACACCGCGCACGGGACGAACCCCGCCACCGCCTCGATGGCCGGCTTCACGACCGTCTCCATCCCGTCCGCGGAGGACGGCGGCGTGGACCTCGACGCCTTCCGCGCCGCGCTCGGTCCGCGGACGGCCGCGATCATGGTCACGAACCCGTCCACGTACGGTCTCTTCGAGCGCCGTGTCGTCGAGCTGCTCGAGATGACGCACGCCGCGGGCGCGCTCGCGTACATGGACGGCGCGAACCTCAACGCGATCATGGGCCACTTCCGGCCGGGCGACGCCGGGTTCGACGTCATGCACTTCAACGTCCACAAGACGTTCAGCACGCCGCACGGCGGCGGCGGGCCGGGCGCGGGCCCGGTGGGGGTCCGGGCGGCCCTGCTGCCGTACCTCCCGTCGCCGCGCGTCCTGCGCGAGCCCGACGGCTCGTACCGCCTCGAGCGCCCCGGAGAGCGGCCCGCGTCGATCGGCCGGATGCGCTCGTTCGTCGGGAACGTCGGGGTCCTCGTGCGCGCGTACGCGTACGTTCTCGCGCACGGCGGCCCCGGCCTCACCCGGGTCAGCGAGGACGCGGTGCTGGCGGCGAACTACCTGCGGAAGCGGGTGGGCGAGTCGTTCGAGATCCCGTTCGACCGCACCTGCATGCACGAGTTCATCGCGTCGGGTGCCGCCCTGAAGCGCGAGACCGGCATCCGGACGCTGGACGTCGCCAAGCGGCTCATCGACCACGGCTTCCACCCGCCGACGATCTACTTCCCCCTGACGGTCGAGGAGGCGATGCTCATCGAGCCCACCGAGACCGAGTCGGTCGAGACGCTCGACGCGTTCGCGGACGCGCTCGCGGCGATCGCCCGGGAGGCGCGCGAGGCCCCGCACCTCGTGACGTCCGCGCCCACGACGGCGCCCGTCCGGCGGCTCGACGAGGCCGCCGCGGCGCGCCAACCGAACCTGCGGTGGCGTCCGCCGGCCGGGTCGGAGACGCCCTGTCCCGACTGACCGCGGGCACGGGGGTCCGGTCGGCCCCCCTCGGACGGGCCGACCGGGTTTGACAGCCTTCCGGGGCGTCCCCATAGTTCCGTGCAAGGCCCTCGGTCGGGTCTGTGTCGCATATGGGCGCCGTCCAGGCCGTCCCCCAGCGGGTCGGCCGGAGGAACGGGCGTGCTCCCGCGACGCGGAGCGCCGAGGCGGCCGAGAGGAGTCGACGGGACATCGGAAAGGATGTTCCCGTCGGGAGGAGGTTTGATGCACAAGCGTCTCATCACCCTCGTGGGCGTCGTCGCGATCTTCGCGGCGGCCTGCCAGGGCGCCACGTCCACGACCGCGCCGACGACGGCCCCGACCGCGGCCCCGGCGACGCAGGCCCCGGCCACGGAGGCCCCGGCCACCCAGGCCCCGGCCACCGAGGCCCCGACCGCGGCCCCGGCGGAGCCCAACCTCTTCGGCTCGACGTACCCGAGCCGCCGTGCCCAGGGCGCCCCGGGCGGCACGGTCATCTACGGCGACTGGCAGGAGGCCAACCTCTTCAACCCGTACTACCAGGGCCAGGTCATCGAGGCGAACGTCACGTCCGCCGTCTTCCGCGGCCTCGTGACGTCGACGGACGACTTCAAGTACGCGGTCGACCTCGCCGTCGACCCCGCCCCCACGGTCTCCAACGGCGGCGTCGTGCTCGGCCAGAACGGCGACGCGATGACCGTCACGTGGAAGCTCAAGGACGGCCAGCTGTGGTCCGACGGCACGCCGATCACGTGCGATGACATCGTCGCGACCCAGAACTGGGTCATGAGCCCGGACAACACCGGCCTCTACGGCGGCACCACGGGCTACGAGGACATCACCAAGATCGACTGCCCGTCGCCGACGGACGTGGTCATGCACTTCAAGAACGTCTACTTCGACTACCTCGTCCTCTACCCGGCGGTCCTCCAGAAGGCCTACATCGAGTCGATCCCGGTGGCGGACCAGGTCACGGGCAAGGGCTGGGCGGCCACGGACATGCCGAACGTCCCGGTCTCCGGGGCGTTCCAGTACGACACGATCACCCCGGGCCAGGAGCTCCGGCTCAAGAAGAACCCGAACTGGAAGAACCCGCTCACCGGTGAGACGGCCTACCTCGACGCCGTCGTCTGGAAGTGGTACGGCGACGCCGACGCGATGATCGCCGGCTACCGCGCCGGCGAGATCGACGCCATGGGCGACCTCACCGACGGCGACCTGCCGAAGGTCCAGGACCTCGGCGACCAGGTCAAGCCGCTCGACGCTCTCCAGTACGAGTTCCTCCGCCCGAACTGGGGCGTGAACGGCACGACGGGCAACGCCAGCCCGATGGCCGACCCGGCCATGCGCCAGGCGCTGGCGCTCGCGACGAACAAGGACGAGATCAACCAGCGGCTTCTCGGCGGCAACGCGACGGTCGCGTGGACGAACGTCTCGCCGTTCGCGTGGTACTACACCGAGCCGACGAAGACCGAGTTCAACATCGACCAGGCGAACGCCGTCCTCGACCAGGCCGGCTGGGTCAAGGGCGCCGACGGCATCCGCGAGAAGCAGGGGGTCAAGGCGAACGTCGAGCTCTGCACGACGACCCGCCAGCTCCGCCAGGACAACCTCGCGCTCGTCGCGAGCTGGCTCAAGGAGGTCGGCATCAACGCGATCGTCAGCCCGGTCTCGGCCGCCGACATCTTCGCCAGCTACAACGAGGGCACGCCCGAGACGAAGTGCAACCTGTCGCGCCACAACTTCGACGTCGCGCTGCACACGTACTCCGTCCCGCTCAGCCCGAACTCGAACTACCCGGTCTACGTGTCCGACCAGGGCGCGCCGAACGGGCAGAACGACGCGAACGTCAAGGACCCGGCGATCGACGAGATCTTCAAGACCCTCAAGGGCACCGTGGACTTCACCCAGGCGCTGGACCTCATGGACCAGTGGCAGAAGATCTACGTGGAGCAGTACGTCGAGGTCCCGGAGTACTTCCGCAAGGACGTCAACGTCGTCCAGCCGTACCTCAAGAACTGGACCGGCAACCCGACCTCCACGGGCTACACGTGGAACGTCGGCGACTGGTTCGTCCAGAAGTAGCGCGCGGGGAACCCGAGAGGCTTCCCTCGACGTCCGAGAGCCCGGGGCGCCACGCAGGCGCCCCGGGCTTTATCATTCGCAGCGGTCCTCGCTGTACCGTGCCCGCCCGCTGCGGCCACGGGGGTGGTCCGACCCGGAGGTGAGCGGGTAGTGGGCAAGTACATCGTCCGTCGATGCATCCAGGCGATCCCGGTCCTGTTCGGGATCACCATCGTCGTCTACGCCATCCTCCTCGCGGCGCCCGGCGGACCCACCGCCCGGTTCGCGAACAACCCGCGCGTGACCGAGGCGGACCGCGACAAGTTCAAGAAGGCGTGGGGCCTCGACCAGCCGGTGCCCGTCCAGTACTGCCGCTGGATGGGGATCTGCAACCCGAACAACGAGGGCCTCGCCGTCTTCATCAGCGACAGCGGGGTCCCCAACTTCCTGCCGGCGGCGATCGGCGGTGGCACGAACGGGATCCTCCACGGGGACTTCGGGATCTCGATCTCCACCGGCCAGGCGGTCTCCACGATGATCGCCCGCGCCGCGCTGCCCACCGCGATCCTCGCCGGGACGGCGCTCGTCATCTGGCTCCTGCTCGCGACGCTCATCGGCTCGTACAGCGCGATCAAACGCTACTCGTTCTTCGACCAGGCCTCCACGGTCTTCTGCTACGTGGGTTACGCCATGCCCACCTTCTGGCTGGGCATCATGCTGATCTTCATCTTCAGCGGTCCGGGCTTGAACATCCTGCCCGCGGGCGGGATGACGGAGACGCGCCTCTCGCCGCCGTTCGGGACCGAGGCCTACTGGGCGTACTTCGCGGCGAACCCGCTGACGGCGATCATGGACATCAGCAAGCACCTGCTCCTGCCGGTCGTAACGCTCGTCGTGGTGAACATCGCCGGCGACAGCCGGTTCATCCGGGCGTCGATGCTCGAATCGCTCTCCCAGGACTACGTCCGGACAGCGAAGGCCAAGGGCCTGCGCAACCGGGTCGTCTGGATGAAGCACGCGTTCCGGAACGCGATGCTCCCGTTCGTCACGAACGTGGGGCTGGAGATCCCGTTCCTCTTCGCCGGCGCGATCGTCACCGAGACGATCTTCAGCTGGCCGGGGATGGGGCGCCTGACGATCGACGCGACGCGCGACTACGACTACCCGCTCCTCATGGGCGTCCTGCTCATCACGGCGGTCTGCGTCGTCTTCGCCAACCTTCTGGCCGACATCGCGTACGCGGTCGTCGACCCGCGGATCAAGTACTGAGGCGTCCCCGATGGCACAGGAAGCGAAGCCCCTCAGCACCCCGCCCGGTTCGTCGCCGATCGACGTGGAGGCGGACGCCATCCCGGGCATCGGCATGGGCATCGCCCAGCCGGACGACGCCGCTGCCCTCCGGCGGGAGGAGGCGGGCGCCGACTACGAGGTCGCGCTCGAGTCGCTCAACCAGTGGCAGCTCGCGTGGCGGAAGTTCCGGCACCACCACCTCGCCCTCATGGGGCTCGGGATCCTCGCGGTCCTCATCGGCGTCGCGATCGTCGGCCCGATCCTCTGGCCGTTCGACTTCGCCACCATCCCGCAGCCCGACGAGATCGTCTACCAGGGCCGTCCGCCGTCGCTCGCGCACCCGTTCGGCGAGACCGGCGGCCTCCAGCGGGACGTGCTCAACCTCGTGATCAACGGTGCGCGGACGTCGCTCTTCATCGGCTTCAGCAGCATGGCGCTCGGGGTCCTCATCGGGACCATCGTGGGCTCGCTCGCGGGCTTCGTCGGCGGCGTCCTGGACAACGTGCTCATGCGGACGGTGGACGTCTTCCTGAGCATCCCGCTCCTCTTCCTCATCCTCGTCGCGAGCCGCTTCTTCGGCAACGGGAACGTGATGCTCATCGTGATGATCTTCGCGTTCTTCAGCTGGATGGGCATCAGCCGGCTCGTCCGGAGCCTCTTCCTCTCGATCCGCGAGCGCGAGTTCGTCGAGGCCGCGCGGGCGGTCGGCGTCCGCGACCGGCGGATCATCTTCCGGCACATCCTGCCGAACGCGATCAGCCCGATCGTCGTCTCCGCCTCGCTCATCGTCGCCGCGAACATCATCGCCGAGGCGTTCGTGAGCTTCCTCGGCTTCGGCGTCAACCCGATCTACCCCACGTGGGGGAACATCCTCTCGAACGCCCTCACCTTCATCCCGCTCGGGAACTGGTGGTGGCCGTTCTTCCCCGGCCTGATGATCATCCTCACCGTCCTCGCCGTGAACTTCGTCGGCGACGGGCTCCGTGACGCCCTCGACCCGAGGACGCGGGCATGACCGCGCAGGGGACGGTGGACGAGATCGCGGTCACCATCGCCGAGCGGCCGGCCGGCACGGCGCCGGACGAGAGCATCCTCCTCGACGTCCGAGGGCTCCAGACCCACTTCCACGTGATGGACGGCACCGTCCGCGCCGTGGACGGGGTGAGCTTCGCCGTCCCGCGCGGCGGGACGGTCGGGCTCGTCGGCGAGTCGGCGTGCGGCAAGAGCGTCACGGCGCTCACGATCATGCGACTCCTCGACATCCCGCCCGCGGAGATCGTCGGCGGCGAGGTCTGGTTCGACGGGCGCGAGATCCTCGCGCTGCCGGAGGAGGAGATGCGTCACCTCCGGGGCAACGAGATGGCGATGATCTTCCAGGAGCCGCTCACCAGCCTGAACCCGGTCCTCACGGTCGGCGACCAGATCAGCGAGCAGGTCCGCCTCCACCTGAAGGTCGACAAGAAGGAGGGGCTGGACCGCTCGATCGAGTCCCTGCGGCTCGTGGGCATCCCCAACCCGGAGCAGCGGGTGAAGCAGTACCCGCACGAGATGTCCGGCGGGATGCGCCAGCGCGTGGTGATCGCGATGGCGCTCTCCTGCGAGCCGAAGCTCCTCATCGCGGACGAGCCGACGACCGCGCTCGACGTGACGATCCAGGCGCAGATCCTCGAGCTGCTCAAGACGGTCCAGGAGCGGACGAAGTCGGCGCTCATGCTCATCACGCACGACCTCGGCGTCGTCGCCGAGATGGTGGACGAGATCGTCGTCATGTACGCGGGCCAGATCGTGGAGCAGGGGACGGCGGAGCAGGTCCTGACGTCGCCGACCGATCCCTACACGATGGGGCTCATCGACTCGCTCCCGTCGGTGGACAAGCGCGGCGGCCGGCTCTCGGCGATCAAGGGCGTCGTGCCGTCGCCGTTCAACCTTCCGCCAGGCTGTCGCTTCGCGCCGCGCTGCCCCTACGCGTGGGACGCCTGCCGCGCGACGAGCCCGGAGCTCGTTCCCGCGGGGCACCCGGGCCAGCGCGCGCGCTGCCTGCTCCACACGCCGGCCGGCGCGACGCGCCACGCCGCGGTCTTCGGCCCGGCCGCCGCGCGCGGCGCCGGCGCCGCGGAGTCGGGGGCATGACCGACCAGGCGACCGCCCCCATCCCGGAGCCGGTCGTGCCGCCGGCCGGCGGCGCCGCGGCGGGCGCCCTCGAGGGCGAGGAGCCGATGACCGAGGCGCTCGAGCGGGACTGGCAGGAGGGCGACCTCCCGGGCCTCCCGGGCGACGCGCCGTTCGTCGACCCGGGGAAGGACGTCGCCGAGGGCCAGGCCCTCCTCCAGGTCACCGGCCTGAAGAAGCACTTCCCCGTGTTCGGCGGTCTGCTGAGGAAGCGCGTCGCCACGGTCTACGCCGTCGACGGCGTGGACTTCGACGTCCGGAAGGGCGAGGTCTTCAGCCTCGTCGGTGAGTCCGGCTGCGGGAAGACGACGCTCGGGCGCGCGGTCCTCCGGCTCACCGAGCCCACCGCCGGCACGGTCCGGTTCGGGTCGGTCCAGGTGACCGGCATGAAGTCGGAGCAGCTCCGCCGCCTGCGCTCGAAGATGCAGATCGTCTTCCAGGACCCGTTCGGCTCGCTGAACCCGCGGATGCCGGTGAGCGACATCATCGGCGAGGGGCTCATCGCACAGGGACTGAGCGACCGCAAGGAGCGAGACAGGCGCGTCGGCGACGCCCTGGAGGCGGTCGGGCTCCGGCGCGACTACACGCGGCGCTACCCGCACGAGTTCTCCGGCGGCCAGCGGCAGCGCATCGGCGTGGCGCGCGCACTCGCCCTCGAGCCGGAGTTCATCGTCCTCGACGAGCCCGTCTCGGCGCTCGACGTCTCGATCCAGAGCCAGGTGCTGAACCTGCTCCTGGACCTGCGCAAGGACTTCGACCTCACCTACCTGTTCATCAGCCACAACCTCTCGGTCATCGAGTACGTGAGCGACCGGGTGGGCGTCATGTACCTCGGCCAGATCGTGGAGATCACGTCGTCCGAGGAGCTCTACCGGGCGCCGCGCCACCCCTACACCCTCGCGCTCCTCTCGGCGATCCCCGACGCGGACCCGCGGCGCCGCCGGAAGCGGTTGGTCCTCAAGGGCGACGTCCCGTCGCCGGTGAACCCGCCCGCCGGCTGCCACTTCCACACGCGGTGCTGGCTGCGCGAGCAGCTCGGCAACCCGGAGCAGTGCGTGTCGCAGGAGCCGGAGCTTCGGGAGATCGACCCCGGCCACGGGGTGAAGTGCCACTTCGCCGAGCAGGTCTCCTCGACGAAGGCGGCGGAGTTCGCCGCTGTCCAGTCCACGGTCGCCACGGCGGCGACCGACGCGTGACGGACTGCGGGGCCGGACCGACCGCGGCCGTGGCGGCGGTCGGACGGCCGGGCCGCCGCCGGCACGGGCTCGTCGTCGCCCTCGCCATCCTTGCCGTCCTCGTCGCGGCCTGCTCGTCGTCCACGCCCGCCTCCGGTGGCGTCGCCACGCCGTCACCCTCCGCGGGCGCAACGCCGGCAGAGCCCGCCCCGTCCCCCACGTCGTGGCCGGGCAACGTGCCGGACGCCGTCATCGCCCTCGGGGCGTTCGACGAGCAGATGGCGGCCGCGGCGAAGGCGATGGACGCGGCGGTCGCCGCGGAGGACTTCGAGGCCCTGTCCGGGGCGTCGAAGGGGCTCGTGGACCTGGTGGACGGCAACGCCGAGAACCTGCGCACGGTCCAGGGATATCCCGGGGACGAAGGAGGTCGGCGATTCGTACGCCGCCGCGATGGGGGAGATCCGCGCGGGGGCGCAGGCGATCGTGGACGGCGTCGCGAAGGGCGACGCCGTGGCGATCAACGGCGGGGTCAAGGCGCTCACGGCGGGCATCACGACGTACGGCCTCGCGCGCAAGGCGCTCGCGCCGCTGCTCGAGCAGGCGATCTCCATGAAGAAGAAGTACGTGAAGTAGGAGGGACGGGCGGGAGCGACTGCGGTGGTCGCATCGCCCCCCGCCGGTATACCATCTGCGCACGTCCGCGCTCGGCCGAGTCGTCGGCCGATCGTCGGGGGGATCGCGAACCGCGTGGAGAGGAGAGCCACCGGTCCCGCGGGCGCCCGGCGCCGCGCGGCGAAGAGGAGGACAGCACAGCATGGTGAGACATCGGCTGCTCGCAGCCGGCGCCGTCATGGCGTTCATCGTCGCGGCTTGCGGGCAGGGTGCGTCGCCCGCTCCGGCGACCCAGGCACCCGCGACGGAGGCCCCGGCGACCCAGGCACCCGCGACGGAGGCGCCGAGCGCAACCGCAGCCCCGAGTGAGTCGGCCGGGGCCGGCACGCCCAAGGCGGGCGGGACGATCGTCGTCGCGCTCTCGGGTGACATCAACCGGACCGACCCGGCGCTCGTCGACGACGCCAACTCGACGTGGGTCGCCCAGCAGGTCGAGGAGACCCTGCTCACGCTCGCGCCCGGCACCGCCGACCAGATCGTCCCGGCGCTGGCCACCGAGTACACCGTCAGCCCCGACGGCCTGACCTACACGTTCAAGATCCGCGAGGGCGTGAAGTTCCACGACGGGACGCCTCTCGACGCCGCGGCCGTCAAGGCGAACTTCGACCGCTGGATGACCATCCCGCAGTCCTACGTCGACCTCGGCTACACGTTCTACATCGACACCGTCATCACGAACGTCGTGAAGGAAGTGACGGCGCCCGATCCGAACACGGTCGTCGTGACCCTCAACCAGCCGAACTCGGCTTTCGCGCTCCAGATGACGCTCGCACCGTTCTCCATCTCGAGCCCCAAGGCGCTCGTCGACGGCGACGCGAGCGCGCCCGACTTCGCCAACAACAAGTACGCGACCGGCGGGCCGCCGGCGATGGTCGGCACCGGCCCGTTCATGTTCAAGTCGTGGGTGCCCGGCACGGAAGTGGTGCTGGTCAAGAACCCGGACTACTGGAACGCCGCCGCCGGCGGCCCGTACCTCGACCAGATCACGCTGCGACCGATCGCCGACACGACGGCGACGCTGAATGCCCTGCAGGCGGGCGACATCGACCTCGCCGTGCAGATGGCGCCCTTCGACATCCCGACCGTCGCCGCCGATTCCAACCTCGTCGCGGTCGACCGCGGCGGCGCATGCAACGTCGGCCTGCTCGGGATGCAGAACTCGTTGAAGCCGTTCGACAACCAGAAGATCCGCGAGGCGGTCGCGTACGCCGTCAACCGCCAGGCTCTCGTGGATGCGTTCTTCGGCGAAGCCGGCGTCGTGCCGATCACCTTTGCACCGCCCGGCTTCAAGTTCGCGAAGGACGTGGCGCTCCCCGCGTACGACCCGGAGAAGGCCAAGGCGCTCATCGCCGAGTCCGGCGTCACCGACCTCTCGTTCGACTTCTGGTATCCGTCGGACGTGACCCGAGCCTACATGCCGGACCCGAAGGGCGAGTTCGAGGCCATCCTCCGCGACCTCGAGGCGGTCGGCTTCAAGCCGAACCCCAAGACGGCGCCGTGGCGGCCTGACTACCTCGCCGCCGAGTCGACCGGGAAGTACCCGATGTGGCTCATCGGCTGGAACTGCGACTATGCCGGCATCGACAACTACCTCAACGCCGCGTGGTTCGGCTACCGTGGCGACCCGTACGGGCCGGCCCCGGAGTTCAGCTACAAGAACGACGCGATGAACCAGGCGATCCTCGACGCCCTCAAGGCGCCCGACGAGGCCGGTCAGGCGGCGGCCTGGGCGACCGCCCAGGACCTCATCCGCGCCGACATGCCGTCGCTCCCGCTCGCGTCCTCCAAGACGCCCGCGGGCATCCAGACCTACGTGAAGGGTCTGGTCCCGTCGCCGATCATGCTCGAGACCCTCACCGGCGTCTGGCTAGACAAGTAGCGGCCCGGCCCGCCTGAGCGGGCCGCGCCCCTGAGGTGGTCCCCCGGTGGCCGTCGGCCCCGGGGGACCACGTTCACCCGAACGCCATCCCCGGCGCGGAGGCAGGACCAAGCGTCCGAACGACCCGATGATCAAGTACATCGTGCGGCGGCTGATCGGAGCCATCCCGGTGCTGATCGGGCTCTCGATCATCCTGTTCGCGTTCGTCCACCTGCTGCCCGGGGACCCCGCCACGGCGATCCTCGGCCAACACGCGACGCCGGAGCGCGTCGCCAAGATGCGCGAATACCTCGGCCTCGACCTGCCGCTCTGGCAGCAGTACCTGATGTATGTCACCGGCCTGCTGCAGGGCGACTTCGGGTCGAGCGTCATCAACAACCAGCCGCTCCTCAAGGAGCTGCTCACCCGTTTCCCGGCCACGATCGAGCTGACCGTCGGCGCGATGATCTACGCCGCGGGCGTGGGAATCCCCCTCGGCCGGTTCGCCGCGCGGCATGCGCAGGGGTGGTCCGACGGGATGGTGACCGTCGTCTCTCTCCTCGGCATCAGCATCCCGGTCTTCGTGCTGGGCCTCACCCTCCAGTACATCTTCGCCGTCCAGCTCGGCGTCCTGCCCGCCGGCGGGCGGATCGATCCGCGCGCCGGCCTGGTGATCCAGTCGAACTTCATCCTCATCGACTCGCTGCTCATGGGCAGGCCGGACCTGTTCATCAACGGGATCAGCCATCTCATCCTGCCGGCGATCGCGCTCGGCTCCATCCCGCTCGCGATCATCGCCCGGATCACGCGGGCCTCCGTGCTCGACGTGAGCAACGAGGATCACGTCCGCACCGCCCGGGCGAAGGGCCTCACCGAGCGCCGCGTGAACGCGCGACACATCATGCGGAATGCGTGGCTCCCGGTCGTGACGGTCCTCGGCATCCAGGTCGGCGGCCTCCTGGCGGGCGCGGTGATCACCGAGACCGTCTTCGCCTGGGGTGGGGTGGGCCGGTTCGTCGTCGAGGCGATCAACAACCGCGACTACCTCGTCGTCCAGAACACGATCCTGATCTTCGCCCTCGTCTTCCTGGTGGTGAACCTCATCGTGGACATCGTCTACGCGTTCCTGAACCCGCGGATCCGGTACGCCTGATGGCCGCGCCCGCGATCCCCGCCGGACGCGCCGTGGAGACCCGTGCCAGCCGCGGGCTGTGGAGCGACGCGTTCCGCCGTCTGCTGCGCAACGGGCCTGCGCTCGTCGGCGTCTTCCTCATCGTCGTCTTCGTCCTGACCGCGGCCCTCGCGCCGTTCATCGCCCCGTACCCCCCGCTCGCGGGGTCGCTCGCGGACAGGCTCCAGCCGCCCAGCGCACTCCACTGGATGGGCACCGACATGCAGGGGCGCGACGAGTTCAGCCGAGTGATCTACGGGGCCCAGGTGAGCCTCGTTGCCGGCGTCGTCTCCGTCGTCATGGGCGTCGCGATCGGCGGCACCATGGGCGCGCTCGCCGGGGGGCTCGGCGGCAGGGTCGACGCGGTGATCATGCGGATCGTGGACGTCATGCTCTCGATCCCCGGGATCCTCCTGGCGATCGGCATCGTCGCGTGGCTCGACCGCGGCCTCCCGCAGATCATGTTCGCCGTCGCGATGGTGAACGTCCCGATCTTCGCCCGGATCCTCCGCGGGAGCCTGCTCTCGCTCCGCGAGGCGGACTACGTGACGGCGTCGCGGTCCGTCGGCGCAAGCGGGGGCAGGCTGCTCGTTCGACACATGATCCCGAACTCCCTCACGCCGCTCATCGTCGCCGCGACGCTCGCTCTCGCGACGGCGATCATCGACGTCGCCGGCCTCGGGTTCCTCGGTCTCGGTCCGCCGGACCCGCGGACGCCGGAGTGGGGCACGATGCTCACGGACTCCACGAAGTTCCTCCGCCAGGCGCCGTGGCTGATCATCTTCCCGGGCGTCGCCATCGTGATCACGGCGATCGGGTTCAACCTGCTCGGCGACGGGCTCCGCGAGTCGCTCGACCCGCGGATGAAGCGGTAGCCCCGATGGCGCTGCTGTCCGTCGAGGATCTCGTCGTCCGCTTTCGGACGCACGAAGGGACGATCCACGCCGTCAACGGCGTGACGTTCGAGCTCGAGGAGGGCGAGAGGCTCGGGCTCGTCGGCGAGTCGGGCTGCGGGAAGAGCGTCACGAACCTGGCCGTCATCCGGCTGCTCCCCAAGCCCGCCGGCAGGATCGAGGGCGGACGCGTCGTCTTCGACGGCCAGGACCTGACGACCCTCGCGGAGTCCGAGATCCGGGACATCCGCGGCAGCGACATCGCGATGATCTTCCAGGACCCGATGACCAGCCTGAACCCGGTCCTGACGATCCGCGAGCAGATGGTCGAGACCATCCAGGCGCACCGGAAGGTGACGAAGGCTGACGCCGAGAAGCGCGCGGTCGAACTGCTCGAGATGGTGGGGATCCCGAAGGCGGCGGATCGCCTGAAGGACTACCCGCACCAGTTCTCCGGCGGGATGCGCCAGCGCGTGATGATCGCGATCGCCCTCGCCCTCGAGCCGAAGCTGCTCATCGCGGACGAGCCCACGACGGCGCTCGACGTGACGATCCAGGCGCAGGTCCTCGATCTCCTCCGGAACCTCACGACGGAGCGGGGGACGGCGCTCGTCCTCATCACCCACGATCTCGGCGTCGTCGCCGGGATGACGCAGCGGATCAACGTCATGTACGCCGGCTTCATCGTGGAGGCGGCGACGACCGCCGACCTGTTCGCGCACCCGTCGCACCCGTACACGGTCGGCCTGCTCCACTCGGTGCCGCGCGTGGACGCGGTCGAGGGCGAGGAGCTCATCCCGATCGAGGGCAGGCCCCCGGACATGCGGCGTGCCCCCACCGGCTGTCCGTTCGCCCCGCGGTGCGCGTGGCGCC
The DNA here is from genome assembly GCA_963717255.1 of uncultured Chloroflexia bacterium. Taxonomy (GTDB): domain Bacteria; phylum Chloroflexota; class Limnocylindria; order Limnocylindrales; family CSP1-4; genus CAIYQJ01. The sequence continues at coordinate 104,900 of CAVQVT010000001.1, forward strand.
TCGAGACCTGCTGGTCCGAGAACCCCGGGCTGGGTGCGGTTCGTGACGGCGAGACCGTCGTGACGACCGGCGAGCGCGCGACGCACCGGATCGCCTGCTACAACCCGCCGACGGCCGAGGAGGCCGCCACGGGCAGGCCGCTGCGCGAGGGGTTCGCGGCGGCGCCACCGCCCGCCGGGTCGATCGACGAGCTTGGCGGGTCGTCGGACAACACGGACGACTTCGGAGGCCTCGTGGCCGCCATCGAGGCCGAGGAGGGTCAGATCGAGCCCTTCCCGAGCGCCGCCGGCCTCCCACTGCCGCCCGAGCCGGAGCGCCGCAATGACGGCTTCCCTGAGCCCGGGCGCACGGGCGCACCGGCGCGCGCGAGGGCGCCACCGGCGCGGGGGCGGGCGCCACGGGCGCCACCGGCGCGGGGGCGGGCGCCACGGGCGCCACCGGCGCGGGGGCGGGCGCCACGGGCCCGGCCGCCGCCGCCGCGGCCTCTACAGGCCCGGCGTCCGGATCGGCCCCCACGCTCCTCCAGGTCGAGGACCTCAAGGTCTACTTCCCGATCCGCGAAGGGCTCATCTTCGAGCGCCACATCGGCGACATCCGCGCCGTGGACGGGATCTCGTTCACGGTGGCCCGCGGCGAGACGCTGGGCCTCGTGGGCGAGTCCGGCTGCGGGAAGAGCACGACCGGGCGCGCCATCATCCGCCTCTACCACCCGACGGCCGGGCGCATCCTGTTCGACGGCGTGGACACCACGTCGCTCGACAAGAACGGCCTGAAGGGCATGCGCCGGCAGATGCAGATGATCTTCCAGGACCCGTATGCGAGCCTGGACCCGCGGATGACCGCCGGCGGGATCATCGCCGAGCCGCTGGACATCCACGGCGTGGGAGCGAAGGGGGAGCGCCAAGAGCGCGTGCGCGACCTGCTCTCCACGGTGGGCCTGAACCCCGACTACGCGGAGCGCTACCCGCACGAGTTCTCCGGCGGCCAGCGCCAGCGCATCGGCGTCGCGCGCGCCCTCGCGCTCGAGCCGGACCTCGTCATTGCGGACGAGCCGATCAGCGCCCTGGACGTGTCCATCCAGGCGCAGATCATCAACCTCCTCGAGCGCCTCCAGGGCCGCCTGGGTCTCGCGTACCTCTTCATCGCCCACGACCTGTCGGTCGTCCGGCACATCAGCGACCGGATCGCGGTGATGTACCTCGGCCGGATCGTGGAGGTGGCCAGCTCCAGGGAGCTGAACCGGGCGCCGCTCCATCCGTACTCGGTGGCGCTCCTCTCCGCGATCCCGATCCCGGACCCGGTCGTCGAGGCACGTCGCCGCCGGATCATCCTGAAGGGAGACGTCCCGAGCCCGGCCAATCCGCCCTCCGGGTGCCGCTTCCACACGCGGTGCTGGCTCCGCGAGAGGCTCGGGAACCCCGAGATCTGCTCGGCCGAGGACCCGCAGGCGCGCGAGTTGTCGGCCGGCCACCAGGTGGCGTGCCACTTCGCCGAGCAGGTCGACGGCTCCGCCGAACAGGTGCAGGCGGTCGGCGCGCGTCCAGTCCCGGCACCGGCACCGGTCGTCGTCCCCGAGCCGCCCACGCATCCGCAGGCGGGAGCGGGCGTCGGCGCCTGAACGCCCGCATCCTGCGCCAGGCGCAGATCCGCCCCTCCGGCCTGCGCCAGGCGCAAGACCTGCAGGACGGCACTGCCGACGGGCAGCGGATGTGCGCCGGGGGCAACCGGTGTGCACGTCCGGCGGTCGTGGAGCAGTCTGTGCCGTCGACTTGCTCCAGGCGCAGGGGATCGACATCTTCGGCGCGCTGGACCCCGGCGGTCCTCACGCGTCTTGCGCCTGGCGCAGGACGGGTGCCCGGGGGTGGCGCGGCCCACTCACCCGCGGTCTCGGGCCGGCGTCGAGCGGATAGACTCCCTGCGTGCAGCCGCTCCGCATCGCCCTCGCGCAGATCGCCCCCCGCCTGGGACTCGTCGACGAGAACCTCGAGCGCCACCACGCGCTCATCGCCGAGGCGCGAGAGCAGGGCGCGGGGCTGGTCGTCTTCCCCGAGCTCGGGCTGACCGGCTACCTGCTGCAGGACCTCGCAGCCGAGGTGGCGATGCGGGCCGACGACCCGCGCATCCTCGGGCTCGCGGCGGCCGCCGGCGACGCGTCGGCCGTCGTCTCGTTCGTCGAGGAGTCGACGGACCACCGCCTGTTCATCTCGGCGGCGCTGCTCGAGGACGGGGGCGTCCGCCACGTCCACCGCAAGCTCTACCTCCCGACGTACGGCCTCTTCGACGAGCGCCGCTTCTATGCCGCCGGCGACGCGCTGCGGGCGGCCCCCTCGCGACTTGGCGTCGGGGTCGGGCTCGCCATCTGCGAGGACGTCTGGCACCTCTCGGTCCCGTCACTGCTCGCGCTCGACGGCGCGCAGATCCTCGTGAACGTCTCCGCCTCTCCGGGCCGCGACCTCGCGTCCACGCACCAGACCGGCCTCGGGACGGCCACCTCCTGGCGACAGCTGCTCCGCACGTACGCGCAACTCACGACGAGCTTCGTCGTCTTCTGCAACCGGGTGGGGGTGGACGAGACGATCAGCTTCTGGGGCGGCAGCGAGGTCATCGCCCCGAACGGCGAGGTGCTGCTCTCCGCGCCGCTGTACGACGAGGGACTCTTCACGGTGGACGTGGAGCTGGCCGACATCCGCCGCGAGCGGATCGCCCTGCCGCTCCTGCGCGACGAGCGGCCCGGGCTCACGCTCCGTGAGCTCGGACGGATCGTGGCCGAGCGGGCGGGCCTGGCGCCCGACACGACTGCCGACCCGGGCGTCGAGGAGGCCCCGTGAGCACCCCTGATGTCCCGGACATGGCCGGCGAGACGGAGCCGGGCGCGGCCGGAGGCCGGGAGCCGGGCGCCGGTGCCCCGTTCGAGCTGCCCGCCGAGCTGCGGATCGACACCTCAGTCGCTCGCCGCGTGATCGGCGCGTTCATCCGCGGCCAGCTCTCCCAGGCCGGGTTCGACCGCGCCGTCCTCGGGCTCTCCGGCGGGATCGACTCCGCGCTCGTCGCCTACCTGGTCGCCGAGGCGATCGGGGCGGACCGGCTGCTCTGCGTCCTCATGCCGTACCGGACCTCGTCGGCGGAGTCCGTCGCGGATGCGGACGAGGTCGTGCGGCGCCTCGGATGCGTCAGGGACCTCGTCGAGATCACCGGGATGGTGGACGCGTACTTCGGCGAAGGTGGGGCAGTGGGGTCGGCCGGGGAGGAGGGACGAACGGCGAGCGCCCTGCGCCGCGGCAACCTCATGGCCCGGATGCGGATGGCCGTCCTCTACGACCGGTCGGTCACGTGGGGCGGGCTCGTCGTGGGGACGGGCAACAAGACCGAGGCGCTCATCGGCTACACGACCCTGTTCGGCGATTCGGCGTGCGCATTCGCGCCGATCGGCGACCTGTACAAGAGCCAGGTCCGGCAGCTCGCGGCGGACATGGGCGTCCCCGATGCGATCCTGCGGAAGGCTCCCTCGGCCGACCTGTGGCCCGGCCAGACCGACGAATCCGAGGCGGGCTTCAGCTACCCGGAGCTCGACCGGCTCCTCCACGCGATGATCGACCGGCGGCGGTCGCCCGAGGAGCTCGTCGCCGCGGGCTTCGGGGCCGACCAGGTGGCTCGGGTCGAGCGGATGGTGGCGACGTCCGAGTTCAAGCGGCAGATGCCGCCGATCGCGAAGCTGGGGCCGCGGACCTCGGGCGTGGACTACCTGTACCCGCGCCGCCGGCCCGGCTCGGCGCGGCGCTGAGCCGGGCGATGGGCCCGCGGGAGGGGGACGCGGCGAAGGGCCGCGCGGGAACGGCCCCGGCGAAGGACCACGCGGCAGCGGCCGCCGATCCCCTCGACGCCGAGCGGCGGCCGGGGGTCCTCTACGTCGTGGCCACGCCCATCGGGAACCTGGGCGACGTCACCCTGCGCGCGCTGGAGACGCTCCGGGGCGTGCCCCTGGTCGCGGCCGAGGACACCCGCGTGACCCGCCGGCTCCTCACCAGGCACGCGATCGCGACACGGATGGTGAGCTACCGCGAGGCGAATGCCGCCGCGAAGACCCCGGAGCTCCTGGCCCACCTGCGCCGCGGGGACGACCTCGCGCTCGTGACGGACGCCGGGACGCCGCTCGTCAGCGACCCGGGAGCGGGCCTCGTCGCCGCGTGGACCGGGGAGGGCGGGCGCGCGGTCCCCATCCCCGGCCCGTCCGCCGTGCTCGCGGCAGTGTCCGTCGCCGGGGTCGTGGGGCCGCGTTGGTCGTTCGAGGGGTTCCTGCCGCGCTCGGGCCGCGAACGGCGGGAGCGCCTCGCGCGGGTCGCGGCGGACCCGCGCGCGACGATCGTCTTCGAGGCTCCGACCCGTCTCGTCGCCACACTCCGGGACCTGGCGGCCGCGTGCGGGGACGACCGGCCCGGTGCCGTCTGTCGGGAGCTGACGAAGATCCACGAGACGGTCGTTCGCGGCGGCGTGGGTCATCTCCGCGATGCGGCCGCGGCCGGGTCGATCCCGTCGCGCGGCGAGATCGTCATCGTGATCGGCGACGCGCCCGCGCAGGCGGGCGCGTCGCCGGCTGCGACAGGGGCCGGCGCCGTCACAGGCCCCGCAGCGGCCGCCGCAGCGACGGCCCTGGCCGCGGCGCGGGACGAGGTGGAGCGGCTCGTCGCGGCGGGCACCGCCCGCGGCGAGGCGGCGCGGGCGGTGGCCGCACGCACGGGGATCCCGCGCCGCGCGCTGTACGGCGCGGCGGACGGGCAGACGCAGGGGAGGGAGGCGTGATGGCGACGGGCAGGGGCGGGATCCCGGTGCTCCGCGAGCTGGGACCGGTCGCGCGCGTCCTCTTCGTGGTCGCGCTCGCGGTGGCCGTGGGCGGCGTGGTCCTCGACCTCGTCGTCCACGTCGACCCGACGGTCCTCTTCGTCGTCTCCGCGGTCGGGATCCTCGGGCTCGCCTGGATCGTCGGCCTCTCGACCGAGCGGCTGGGCGCCGTCGCCGGCCCGCAGGTGGGAGGCGTGCTGAACGCGACGTTCGGGAACATCGCCGAGCTGATCATCGCGTTCTTCGCGCTGCGCGCCGGCCTCATCGACGTCGTCAAGGCGTCGATCACCGGCTCGATCATCGGGAACCTGCTCTTCGTCCTCGGCCTGAGCCTCCTCATCGGTGGCCTGCGCAACGGGACGCAGGTCTTCGACCGGCGGGTCGCCGGGTCGAACGCCGCCCTCCTCGTCCTCGCGGCCGTCGGCCTGTTCATCCCGGCCGTCTTCTCGGCGTCGAGCGCCGGCGCCGGCTCCGGGGACCGCGTCATCGCCGAGTCCGCCTTCGTCGCGGTCATCCTCATCGGCTGCTACGCGCTCGCCCTCGTCTACCAGTTCCGGCATCCGGCCGAGACCCTCGGCGGGCACGAGGCGGCATCGGGCCACGGCGGGCCGGCATGGAGCGGGAAGGTCGCGATCGGCGTCCTCCTGGTGGCCGCCGTCCTCCTGACGATCCTGTCCGAGGCCCTGGTCGGCTCGATCGAGCCGTTCATCGAGCAGTTCGGCCTCTCGCCGTTCTTCGTGGGGGTCATCCTCATCCCCACCATCGGCAACCTCGCGGAGCACCTCGTGGCGGTCCAGCTCGCGTGGCGGAACCGGATCGAGTTCTCGCTCGCGGTCGCGTACGGCTCGAGCCTCCAGGTCGCCCTCTTCGTGGCGCCGGTCCTCGTCCTCCTCGGCCTGCTCATCGCGCAGCCGATGGACCTCGCCTTCGCGCCCCTCGAGGTGGCGGCGGTCGGCGTCGCCGTCGCGATCAGCGCGCTGGTGGCGCTCGACGGCGAGTCGAACTGGCTCGAGGGGCTCCTCCTGGCGGCGATCTACGCGATCCTCGCGGTGACCTTCTTCGAGATGGTCTGACGCGGGGCCGGCGCCGCGCCGCGGCGCGGCGCGCTTCCCGCCCGGCCGACTGCGCCCCGGAACGAGAGGTGCGGCGGCCGCCCGCGCGAGGGGGCGGCCGCCGCCGGGCACGCGCCGCGCCGAGGGGGGACGACGCGGGCGTGCGGGGACGTGCGTGAGGCGGACGGCCGTCAGGCGACGGCCTCGTCCGGGATGGGGTCGGCCGGATCGCCCGCGGTCGAGGCCTGCGCCTCGTAGTCCTTCTTCCGCCGGCCGGAGAGCATCTCGACGCGACCGGCGACGACCTCGGTCTTCCAGTGGCGCGCGCCGCGGTCGTCCTCCCACTGGCGGGTCTGGATCCGGCCGTCGATGGCGACCTGGCTGCCCTTGCCGAGGTACTCGCCGCAGACCTCGGCGAGCCGGTCCCATGTCACCACCGAGTGGAACTCGGCGTGCTCCTCGCCGTTCCCGCGGTACTCGTTCGTGGCGACGCTGAAGGTGGTGACGGTCTTCCCGTTCGCGAGCTGGCGCGTCTCCGGGTCGCGCGTGAGGCGCCCGGTGAGGAGGGCCCTGTTCACGGTCCGATGCTCCTTCCGTACGGCGGGCGCGGCGCGCCCGGGACCTCGGCGGGACGTCCCCGGTCCGTCGGACGGCGGCTCGACGCCGGAGGACCGGACCGTAGCGGGCGGTGCTCGCGCGAGGCTCATCCGGCGATGCACCGGCGCTCCCGCGGCCGCTCCGTCCGGCCGTCACGACGACGGCGACCGGCGCGTCGCGGGCTCTCCGGCGCGTGGTATGGTCGCGCCATCCGGAGCGCGGGCGCGTGCCCGCCAGGAAGGAGCCCGCCGTTGCCCCAGGCAGCCGGCCCGTGCGACGCATGAGCCGACCTCGCCGGACCGACCGGCCGGGCCGTCGCCCCCGCGGCGGCCGAGGAGAGGGGCAGTCTACCCAGGTCCCCGGCGCCCGCGCCGAGGGCCTTTCGCTTTCCGGGGGCCCGGGCGCTGAGCCCGGTGTCGGCCGGCGATCCGGCCGCGGATCCCGGGCCGCCTGGCAGGGAGGCTGACGTGCCGGCGACCGTCATCGTCGGGCTCCAGTGGGGCGACGAGGGGAAGGGCAAGACCACCGACTTCCTCGCGGAGCAGGTCGCCTATGTCGTCCGCTACCAGGGCGGCGACAACGCCGGCCACACGGTCGTCATCGGCGACGAGGTCTTCAAGCTCCACCTGGTCCCGTCCGGCGTCCTCTACCCGCACATCGTCCCGGTGATCGCCAACGGCGTCGTCGTGAACCCGGCGACGCTCCTCGCCGAGCTGGCGATGCTGGAGGAGCGGGGGATCGATGCCTCCAGCGTCCGCGTGAGCCGCAACGCGCACGTGATCATGCCGTACCACATCGCGCTGGACGGGGCGATGGAATCCCGGCTGGCGAAGGCGGCCGTCGGGACGACCCACCGCGGCATCGGCCCGGCGTACGCGGACCGCGCGTGGCGGACCGGGATCCGGATGGAGGACCTCCTCGACGCGGCGGTCCTGCGCGAGAAGCTGGAGCGCGTCCTGCCCGACCGGAACCTCGTGCTGCGGGAGGCGTACGGGGCCGAGACGTTCGAGCTCGACGCGCTGGTGGACCTCGCGGCCGGCTGGGGCGCGCACCTGGCGGAGAGGATCGTCGACACGACCGACCTGGTGCAGCAGGCGCTCGCCCGGGGCGACTTCCTCCTCTTCGAGGGCGCCCAGGGGACGCTCCTCGACCTCGACCACGGGAGCTACCCGTACGTCACCTCGTCGAACCCGATCGCGGGCGGCGCGTGCACGGGCGGAGGGATCGGCCCGCTCCAGGTGGACGAGGTCATCGGCGTCATGAAGGCCTACTCGACCCGGGTCGGCGCCGGACCCTACCCGACGGAGCTCTTCGACGAGACCGGGGAGGGGATCGCGACGCGCGGGCACGAGTTCGGCACCACGACCGGCCGGCGGCGGCGTGTCGGATGGTTCGACGCCCTCCCGGTCCGGTTCGCGGTCGAGGTCAACAGCGTCACCTCGATCATGCTCAACAAGATCGACATCCTCTCGGGGATCCCGGAAGTCCGCATCTGCATCGCGTACGAGATCGACGGGCGGCGCGTGGACCGCTGGCCGGCGTCGGCGGATGCGCTCGAGCGGGCGGTCCCCGTCTACGAGACGCTCCCGGGCTGGCCGGAGTCGATCCACGGCGCGCGTGCGCTCGGCGACCTGCCCGATGCGGCGCGCCGGTACGTCGGCCGCCTGGAGGAGCTCGCACGGGTCCCCATCCACCTCGTCTCGGTGGGGCCGGAGCGGTCGCAGACGATCGTGCGCTCGGTCCGCCCCCATCCCGTGGCGCGCCACCGGCCATGAGCCACCCCGCCGACGCACCCGCCCCGCGTCCGTCCCGCCGCACCGGGGTGCCCCGGCGGGTCCTCGTGGTCGGGGGCGGGGCGCGCGAGCACGCGCTCGCCTGGCGTCTCGCGGGCGAGCCCGGCGTGGAGGCCGTGCTCGTCGCGCCCGGGAACGACGCGATCGCGACACTATCGCGGGTGACGTGCGTCGCGGTCCGGCCGAGCCACGGCCCCGAGGTCGCGGCCCTCGCGTCGCGCGAGGACGTGGACCTCGCGATCATCGGCCCCGAGGCGCCGCTCGCCGCGGGCGTGGCCGATGCGCTCCGCGCCGCCGGGATCGCCACGTTCGGGCCGTCCGCCGCGGCGGCCCGCATCGAAACGAGCAAGGCGTTCTGCCGGGAGCTGGCCGCCGGCGCGGGGATCCGGATGCCGCGCGGCGCGGCGTTCACGGACGCCGTATCCGCCCGGGCCTTCGCCGTGGAGCTCGCGCGCGGCGGAGGCGGCGTGGTCGTGAAGGCGGACGGGCTCATGGCCGGCAAGGGCGTCCTCGTCTGCGACGACGCGGCCGAGGCCGCGGCCGCGATCGACGCGCTCCTCGGCGGCGCCGGAGCGGGACCGGGCGGTGCCGCCGCCGCGGTCGTGGAGGAGCGGCTCACGGGCCGCGAGGCGAGCGTCATCGCGATCTGCGACGGGACGACCGCGCTGCCGCTCCCGGCGGCCCGCGACCACAAGCGCATCGGCGATGGGGACACGGGCCCGAACACCGGCGGGATGGGCGCGTACGCCCCGGTCCCGGACATGAGCGACGCGGCCGTGGCCGAGGCTGTGCGCGCCTTCCACGTGCCTGCCCTCGCCGAGCTGGAACGTCGCGGCACCCCGTTCGTCGGCGCCCTGTACGCGGGGCTCATGCTCACCGCGGACGGGCCGGTCCTCCTCGAGTTCAACGCCCGCTTCGGCGACCCCGAGGTGCAGGTCCTCCTGCCGCTCGTCGCGACGCCGCTGGCCCCGGTCCTGCTCGCGGCCGCGCTCGGTCGTCTCGGCGACGCGCCCGCCGCCGGCGACCCGCCGGCGATCGTGGCGGACGACGCCGCCGCGGTGGGCATCGTCCTCGCCTCGGACGGCTACCCGGAGGCGCCGGTCGGCGGCGACGAGATCCACGGCCTGGACGCCGCGGCGGCGGCCGGGGCGCTCGTCTTCCATGCGGGCACCGAGCGCGGCGCGGACGGGGCGTGGCGGACGCGGGGTGGCCGGGCGGTGACGGTGGTGGGCGTCGGCCCGGAGCTCGCGACGGCCCGCGAGGTCGCCGAGCGGGCGGCCGGCCGGATCTCGTTCCGCGGGATGCGGCGGCGCCACGACATCGCCCTCGGGGCCGACGCCGGGCAGACGCCCGAGGTGGCGGCGGCCCACACCTCGGCAGGGGTGCTCGCATGATCCGCCGCTACACGCTCCCGGCGATGGGCGCGATCTGGACCGAGCAGGCCCGGTTCGAGCGGATGCTCCAGGTGGAGGTCGCCGTCGCCCGCGCCCAGGCCGCCCGGGGACTGGTGCCGGCGGAGGCGCTGGCGGCGATCGAGGTGAAGGCCCGGGTCGACGTGGAGCGGATCGCGGAGATCGAGAAGACGACCGACCACGATGTCATCGCCTTCGTCAGCCAGGTGGCCGAGTCGGTCGGGCCGGAAGGCCGCTTCCTCCACCTCGGCCTCACGAGCAGCGACGTCCTCGACACGGCCCTCGCGCTCCATCTCGCGGACGCCGGCCGGATCCTCCTCGCCGACTGCGACGCGCTCGTGGCGGTCCTCGTGCGGCGGGCGCGCGAGCACGCGGGGACGCTGATGATGGGCCGGACCCACTCCGTCCACGCCGAGCCCATCACCTTCGGCCTGAAGCTCGCCGGGTGGGCGTTCGAGGTCGACCGCGGGCGGGCGCGGCTGGCGGCTGCCGTGGACGAGATCGCCACCGGGAAGATCTCCGGGCCGGTCGGGACGTACAGCCTGCTCGCCCCGGACGTGGAGGCCGAGGCGCTCGCGGGGCTCGGCCTGAAGGCCGATCCGGTCTCCACGCAGATCGTCCAGCGCGACCGCCACGCGGCCTTCCTCTCGTCGATCGCCATCCTCGGCGGGACGCTCGAGCGCATCGCGACGGAGATCCGCAACCTCCAGCACACGGAGATCGGCGAGGTCATGGAGCCGTTCCGGCAGGGCCAGAAGGGCTCGTCCGCCATGCCGCACAAGCGGAACCCGATCGTCAGCGAGCGGATCGCGGGGCTCGCACGCCTTCTGCGCGCGTACGCCGGGGTCGGCCTCGAGGACCAGCCGCTCTGGCACGAGCGCGACATCAGCCACTCCAGCGCCGAGCGGGTCGTCCTGCCCGACGCGACCATCGTCTGCGACTACGCGCTCGTGAAGACACGCACGCTCGTGGAGGACCTCGTGGTCCACGCCGACCGGATGGCCGAGAACATCGCCGCCGGCCTCGGGCTCCATGCGAGCAGCCGCGTCCTCGTCGCGCTCGTGGGAACCGGCCTCTCGCGCGAGGAGGCGTACGCGATCGTCCAGCGCTGCGCGCTCCGGGCGGCGGACGAGCGGCGCCGGCTGCGGGACGTCCTGGCGGTGGAATCGGCCATCGCCGGCAGGCTCGCGCTCGCCGACCTCGACGCGCTCTTCGACGACGCCCGCCACCTCGCGCACGTCCCGGCGATCATCGCCCGGCTCGACCGGCTGGAGGTCCCGGATGCTCCACGCTGAGGCCCTCTTCCTGCGCTCCGGCAAGGTCCGCGACCTCTACCGCCTCGACGACGACCGACTGCTCCTCGTCGCGTCCGACCGGCTCTCCGCGTTCGACGTCGTGCTCCCCACGCCGATCCCGGACAAGGGCCGCGTCCTCACGGGCCTCTCGCGGTTCTGGTTCGCCGAGACCGCGGACGTCGTCGCCAACCACCTGCTGGGCACCGACCCGGCCGACCTGCCGGCTCGCTTGCTGGCGGAACCCGGGGTGGCCGAGGAGCTGCGCGGGCGGATGATGATCGGACGCCTCGCCGAGGTCCTCCCGGTCGAGTGCGTCGTTCGCGGCTACCTGTCGGGCTCGGGCTGGAAGGAGTACAGGGCGGACGGCGCGGTCTGCGGCATCCCGTTGCCGCCGGGCCTCCGCGAGAGCGACCGTCTCCCCGAGCCGGTCTTCACGCCCGCCTGGAAGGCGCCGGCCGGCCAGCACGACGAGAACATCCCGTTCGCGCGGGTCGAGACGCTGATCAGCCCGGATCTCGCGCGCCGCGTGCGGGAGGCGTCGCTCGCGCTCTACCGGCGGGGCGCGGAGGTCTGCGAGCGGGCCGGGATCATCCTCGCCGACACGAAGTTCGAGTTCGGGGTGCTGCCGTCGGGCGAGCTGCTCCTCATCGACGAGGCGATGACGCCCGACTCGTCGCGGTTCTGGGACGTGGGCGCGTGGATGCCCGGCGGCCCGCAGGCGTCGTTCGACAAGCAGTACGTCCGCGACTGGCTCGAGCGGCAGCCGTGGGAGAAGCGCGCGCCCGGACCGGAGCTCCCGGCGGAGGTCGTGGAGGGGACCCGGGCGCGGTACGTCGCGGCGTTCGAGCGGATCACCGGCGGGAGCTTCGCCCGCTACCTGCAGGAGGACGTCATCGCGCCATGAGCGACCAGCCCGCGAGCGACCGGCCCACACCCGCCGGCGCGTCGCCCTCGTTCCGCTTCGCCGTCCACGTCATGCCCAAGGCCGGCATCCTCGACCCGCAGGGCCGCGCGGTGGAGCGCAGCATGCCCCACCTCGGTGTCACCGGGGTCCGCGACGTCCGCGTCGGCCGCCGCGTCGAGCTGACCGTGGAGGCCGCCGACGAGGCGACCGCCCGCGCGGTGGTCGAGCGCCTCGCGACCGAGCTGCTGGCGAACCCGCTCATCGAGTCGTACGCGATCGCGCTCATCGGGGCGGTCGCACCGGCCGGGCCGGAGGGCGGCGGATGAGCGTCCGGATCGGGGTGGTCGTCTTCCCGGGGAGCAACTGCGACACCGACGCCATGCACGCGCTCGCCCTCGAGGGCGCCGAGCCCGTCGCGCTCTGGCACGAGTCGCCGGACCTCCACGGCGTCGCGGGCGTCATCCTGCCGGGCGGCTTCTCGTACGGCGACTACCTCCGCGCCGGGGCGCTCGCCCGGTTCTCCCCGGTCATGCGCTCGATCGCCGACTTCGCGGCGGCGGGTGGCCTCGTCCTCGGGATCTGCAACGGCTTCCAGGTGCTCGCGGAGGCGGGCCTCGTCCCCGGGGCGCTCGTCCGCAACCGGTCGCTGCGCTTCGTCTGCCGCGAGGTCACGCTCACGCCCGAGCGCCTCGACTCGCCCTTCACCGTCGCGGTGGGGGAGCGGCGGCCGCTGCGGATGCCCGTCGCGCACGGCGAGGGCTGCTACGTCGCCGACGACGCGACGCTCGACGCGATCGAGCGCGACGGCCGCGTCCTCTTCCGGTACGCCCGCCCCGACGGGACGCCGGCGGCGGACCCGGCGGACCCGGCGAACCCGAACGGCTCGCTGCGCGGGATCGCCGGGGTCTCCAACGCGGCCGGCAACGTGGCCGGGCTCATGCCGCACCCGGAGCGCGCCGTGGAGCCCCTCCTCGGCTCCGACGACGGCCGGGCGATCATGGCGTCGCTGGTGCGGAGCGCGGCGACCCGGGCCGTGGGGGTCCCGGCATGATCGCTGCCCAGCCGTCGGAGCCGCTCCACCGGCGGCTCGGGATCGCGGACGACGAGCTCGTCGCGATCGTCTCGCGGCTCGGGCGGGAGCCCAACGACCTCGAGCTGGCGATGTTCAGCGTCATGTGGAGCGAGCACTGCTCGTACAAGAGCAGCAAGCCGCTGCTGGCGACGCTGCCCGTCGGGGGCCGCGACGTCCTCGCCGGGCCGGGCGAGAACGCCGGCATCGTCCGGATCGGCGACGGCCTCGCCGTCGCGTTCAAGGTCGAGAGCCACAACCACCCGAGCGCCGTCGAGCCGTACCAGGGGGCGGCGACCGGCGTCGGCGGGATCCTCCGCGACATCTTCACGATGGGGGCACGGCCGATCGCCGTCCTCGACGCCCTCCGCTTCGGCGACCCGGCCGACGAGCGCACGCGCCACCTCGTGCGGGGGGTCGTGGCCGGGGTCGGCGGCTACGGCAACTGCGTCGGCGTGCCCACGATCGGCGGCGAGCTCGTCTTCGACCCGTCGTACGCCGAGAACCCGCTCGTGAACGTCATGGCGATCGGGATCATGCCGGAGGACCGGATCACGCTCGCCTCGGCGCCCGGCCCCGGCAACCTCGTCGTCCTGTTCGGCTCCACGACCGGCCGCGACGGCATCGGCGGCGCGAGCGTCCTCGCCTCGGCGACCTTCACGGACGACGACCCGTCGAAGCGCCCGTCCGTCCAGGTCGGGGACCCGTTCGCGGAGAAGCTCCTCATCGAGGCCTCGCTCGAGCTGGTGGACCGCCGCCTCGTCGCCGGGCTGCAGGACCTCGGCGCCGCCGGGATCACGTGCGCGGTCTCGGAGACGGCCGACCGCGCGGGGACGGGGATCGCCGTGGACCTCGACGCGATCCCGCGTCGCGAGGAGGGGATGCTCCCGTTCGAGGTCATGATCAGCGAGAGCCAGGAGCGGATGCTCGCGATCGTGGAGCCCGCGCTCTGGCCCGACGTCGAGGAGGTCTGCGCCCGGTGGGGCTCGCCGGCGACGGTCATCGGCCGGGTGACCGGCGACGGCGACGTCGCCGTCGTGGCCGGCGGGCTCGACGCGGAGGGGTCGCCCGGGCCCGGCGCGACGGTCCTCGCACGCATCCCCGCGCGCGCGCTCACGAGCGACGCGATCGTGCACGAGCGCCGCGCGGACCCACCGGCCCGCCGCCGCGCCGCCCCCGCGCCGGGGCCGGCCGCCGAGCTGAACGGGGACCTGCCGGAGCGGGGCATGGACCCCGGCGCGGTGCTCGTCGCCCTGGTGGGCGGCCCCAACGGCGCCAGCCGCCGCTGGGTGTACGAGCAGTACGACCGTCACGTCCGGACGAGCACCGTCGCGGACGCGACGGGCGGCGCGGCGGTCCTGCGGATCCGCGGCACGCGGCTCGGCCTCGTCGCCACGACCGACTGCGCGGAGGGTGTCAGCGGGCTGGACCCGTACCTCGGGGCAGCGATGAGCGTCGCCGAGGCCACCCGGAACGTCTCGGTGACCGGTGCCCGGCCGCTCGGCGTGACGAACTGCCTGAACTACGGCGACCCCACGCGGCCAGAGGCGTTCTGGCAGCTCCGCGAGGGCGTCCGCGGCCTCGGCGACGCGTGCCGCGCGCTCGGTCTGCCGGTGACCGGCGGGAACGTCTCGCTCTACAACGAGTCCCCGCGGGGCGCGATCCTGCCGACCCCGGAGATCGGCGTCGTGGGGCTGCTGCAGGACATCGACCGGCGGGCGACCCCCGCGTTCCGCGCCGACGGCGACGCGATCGTCCTGCTGGGCCGCACCGGGCCCGGTCTCGGAGGGAGCCGGTACGCGGCACTCGCGGGCGTGGACCCGGAGGACGGCCCGCCCATGCTCGACCTCGCACGGGAGGCCGCCGTGCAGGCGTGCATCCGGGAGGCGATCGCCGCGGGCCTCGTGCGCTCGGCGCAGGACGTGGCCGGCGGCGGCCTCGCGACCGCCCTCGGCGAGTGCGCGATCCTCGGCGGGATCGGCGCCCGGGTCGCGATCGCGGTCGAGGGCGCGCCCGCCGTCGAGCTCTTCGGGGAGAGCCCGAGCCGGATCGTCGCGACCTGCGCCCCGCCCGACCTCGACACGCTGCTCGCGCTCGCGAAGGTCCACGGCGTCCAGGCCGATCGCCTCGGGAGCGTGGGCGGAGACCGGTTCGTCATCGAGCTGGTCGGCCGCGGCGCGACCGGTGCCGCGGAGGAGCGCGGCGCGCGCGTCGCCGACGAAGTGGACATCGCCGTCGCGGACCTCCGACACGCGTGGGAGCACGGGCTCCCGCGCGCGCTCGGCGAGGATGCCTGAGCCGTGTGCGGCGTCTTCGGGGCCGTCACGCCCGGGGTGGACGCGGCGCACGTCGCGGCGTTCGGGCTCTTCGCGCTGCAGCACCGCGGCCAGGAGTCGGCGGGACTCGCCGTGAGCGACGGCGACCAGCTGATGGTCTACAAGGACCTCGGGCTCATCGCGCAGGTGCTCGACGACCGGCGGCTCCCGAGCCTCCGGGGCCACCTCGCGGTCGCGCACTGCCGCTACAGCACCACCGGCTCCACGCGCTGGGAGAACGCCCAGCCGACGCTCCGGATCGGGCCCCGCCGCGCGATCGCGATCGGGCACAACGGGAACCTGGTGAACACGCGCGACCTCCTCGCGCGTCTCCCGGGCGGGCGATCGCGCCTCACCGCGACGACCGACACGGACCTCCTCACGGCCCTCGTCGCCGACCACCCGGCGGCGGACGTCGTGGACGCGCTCGTGGACGTCCTCCCGACGGTGCGCGGCGCGTACAGCCTCGTCGTCCTCGACGAACGGCGGGTCATCGGCGTCCGCGACCCGCACGGGTTCCGTCCGCTCGTCGTCGGCCGCATCCCCCCGGACCTGCTCGACCCCACCGGGCAGGAGGCGCTGGGCCTCGTCGACGACGCGGATCGCACCGGGTGGGTCCTCTCGTCCGAGACGGCGGGGCTCGACATCGTCGGCGCCGAGTACATCCGTGACGTCGAGCCGGGTGAGATCGTCGTGCTCGAGCCGGGCCGCGAGCCTCGCTCCGTCCGCTTCGCCGAGCCGCACCCGCACCTGTGCGTCTTCGAGCTCATCTACTTCGCCCGCCCCGACTCCTACATGCTCGGACGGAACCTGTACGAGGTGCGCCGCAGGATGGGCATGAGCCTCGCGCAGGAGCACCCGACCGACGCCGACCTGGTGATGCCCGTGCCGGACACGGGCTCTCCCGCGGCCGCCGGCTACGCGGAGGCGTCGGGCATCCCGTACCGCGAGGGGCTCGTGAAGAACCGGTACGCCGGGCGGACGTTCATCCAGCCGTCCCCGCTGCTGCGGCAGCGGGGCGTCGCGGTGAAGCTCAACCCGCTGCGCGAGGTCGTCCGGGGACGGCGCCTGGTCGTCGTGGACGACTCGATCGTCCGGGGGACCACGACACGCTCGATCGTGGCGCTCCTCCGGCGCGCCGGGGCGGCGGAGATCCACCTGCGGATCAGCGCGCCGCCGATCTTCCACCCGTGCTTCTACGGGATCGACACGCAGATCGAGACCGAGCTGATCGCGTCGCGTCTCGACGTGGAGGGGATCCGCGAGTTCCTGGGCGCCGACTCGCTCGGGTACGTCTCGATCGACGGCATCCTCGCGGCGCTCGACCTCCCGTACGGTGGCTTCTGCTTCGCGTGCTTCGACGGGCACTACCCGGAACCGGTCCCGTACGACGCCGCGAGCCGGAAGTTCTTCCTCGAGGACGCGGGGGTGCCGGCACGTGGGTGAGGGCGACCTGCAGGCGGGGCTCGCGCTCCGGCGCGCGTACGCGGCCGCGGGCGTGGACGTGGCCGCCGGGGAGCGGACGGTCGAGCTCATCCGGGGCGCGGTCGCGTCCACGGGGCGCGCCGAGGTCCTCGGCGGGATCGGCGGGTTCGCGGCGGCGACGCGTCTCCCCTCGGGCCTGGCGGAGCCCGTGCTCGTGAGCGCGACCGACGGCGTGGGGACGAAGACGGCGATCGCGTCCGCGGTGGGCAGGTTCGACACGATCGGCATCGACCTCGTCGCGATGTGCGCGGACGACGTCGTCTGCGCGGGCGCGGAGCCGCTCCTCTTCCTCGACTACGTGGCGGTGGGGCGCCTCGTGCCCGAGCTGGTCGCGGAGCTCGTGGGCTCGGTCGCCGCCGGGTGCAGGGAGGCGGGCTGCGCGCTCGTCGGCGGCGAGACGGCCGAGCATCCCGGACTCATGCCGGAGGACGCCTTCGACCTCGCCGGGTTCTGCGTCGGCGTCGTGGACCGGCACCGGCTCCTCGACGGCTCGGCCGTCCGGGCCGGCGACGCGGTCGTCGGCATCGCGAGCTCCGGCCTCCACGCCAACGGCTTCTCGCTCGTGCGGTCGCTGCTCGCGGAGCACGACATCGACCTGGCGGAGCCGTACCAGGCTCGTCTCCTGCGCAGCCTGGGCGAGCCAGAGTCGGGCGAGGCGATCGGAGCCGAGCCGGAGCACGCGCTCGCGACCGTCGGCGAGGTCCTCCTGACGCCGACGCGGATCTACGCGCGCGCCGTCCTCGGTGTCCGTCGCGCGCTCGAGGCGCGCGGGCTCGACCTGCACGGCGCGGCGCACGTGACGGGCGGCGGCCTGCGGGGGAACCTCCCCCGGATGGCGGGCAAGGCCCTGGCGGTGAGGGTGGACCCCACGCGCTGGCGGACGCCGTCGGTCTTCCGGCTGGTCGCGGCGCTCGGCGGGCTCGGCGACGCGGAGCTGCGGGCGACATCTGAACGCGGGGATCGGGATGGCCCTCGCGGTGCCGCCGAGACGGGGTCCAGACGGCGCTCGAGGCGCTCGCCGCCGAAGGGCTGGCGGCGTGGGCGATCGGTGACGTCGTGGACGCGGCGACGGTCGGCGGGCGTCGGTACGCGGAGGAGGCGGTGTCATGGCTCGGGTGAGCGGCGGAACATCGGGTGGCGGGTCGGGTGGCGGTTCGGGCCGCGGCTCGGGCCGTGCCTCGGGCCGCGGCGGGCGGCGCGCGGGGGCCGGGGCGGGAGGCTCGAAAGTGACGGGCGTCGCTGCCCGTGTCGCGGAGGCCCCGGCGCCGGCCCCTGTGCCGGTGGGTCCGCTCGCGCGGCCGGCCCCGATCGCCGTCGGCGTCTCGGGCGCGGGATCCAACCTCCGCGCGCTCGCCGCCGCGATCGGACGGGGCGACGTCCCCGCCCGGATCGATCTCGTCTTCGCGGACCATCCGTGCCCGGCGGTCGCGTGGGCGGAGGAGCAGGGGATCGAGACCGCGATCGTGCCGCCGGCACGGAAGGGCGACCGGGCCGGTCGCGCACGGGAGGACGCGACGCTCGCCGCGACGCTCACGGGAGCGGGGATCGAGGCGGTCGTCCTCGCCGGGTACATGCGGATCCTCGGCCCGACGGTCCTCGCGGCGTACCCCGACCGGATCCTCAACGTCCATCCCTCGCTGCTCCCATCGTTCCCGGGCGCCCGCGCCGTCCGCGACGCGCTCGTCGCCGGCGTGACCCTCACCGGCGTGACCGTCCACCTGGTGGACGCGTCGCTCGACGGAGGGCCGGTCGTCGCCCAGGACGCGATCCCGATCGTCGCGGGCGACGACGAGGCGTCGCTGCTCGAGAGGCTCCACGCCGCGGAGCACCGGCTCCTCCCGCGCTGCGTCGCCCTGCTGTGCGTCGGCGCGCTCGCGCTCGACGGCCGCCACGTGCGGATCGACGCGGCCCGCGCCGCGGAGGAGATCCCCGTCCCGCACCGGGCACTCCTGTCCGTCTCCGACAAGAGCGGCGTCGCCGCGTTCGGCGCGGAGCTGGTCGCGCTCGGCTGGGAGCTCGTCTCGACGGGCGGCACCGCCCGGACCCTCCGCGAGGCCGGGCTCCCCGTCACGGACGTCAGCGCCGTCACCGGCTTCCCCGAGATGCTCGACGGCCGCGTGAAGACGCTCCACCCGCGGATCCATGCCGGGATCCTGGCCGACCGCCGGGTCGCCGCCCATCGCGAGCAGCTGGCCGCGGCCGCGGTCGCCCCGTTCGACGTCGTCGTCGTGAACCTCTATCCGTTCGCGGCCGCGGCCGAGAAGCCCGGCCTCCCGCTCGACGCGCTCGTCGAGGAGATCGATATCGGCGGGCCGTCGATGGTCCGCGCCGCCGCGAAGAACCACGCGACCGTCGCGATCGTCACGTCGCCGGATCGCTACGCGGCCGTCCTCCACGCGCTCCGGACGCACGGCTCGGTGCCGGCGGGCCTGCGTTCGACGCTCGCTGTCGAGGCGTTCCGGCACACCGCCGCGTACGACGCCCGGATCGCGGAGGTCCTGCCCGTGCGGATGGCGGCAGCCGGCGTCCGGTTCCCCGACGAGCCGGGGCTCCCCGGCGCGGCCGACCCCTACCCGCCGACGCTCGTCGTGGGGCTCGAGAAGGTGAACGCCCTGCGGTACGGCGAGAACCCGCATCAGCCGGCCGCGCGGTACCGCCGGCCGGGGCAGGGGAGCGAGGCGGGCCTGTTCGCCACCGACACCCCGCCGCTCCAGGGCAAGCAGCTGAGCTACACGAACGTGCTCGATGCCGCCGCCGCGACCATGCTCGGGCGGTCGCTCCGGGGGCCGGCCTGCGTGATCGTCAAGCACACGAACCCGTGCGGGGCCGCCGAGCGAGGCGCGCTCCTGGCGGCATGGCGGGACGCGCTCGCGGGGGACCCGGTCTCCGCGTTCGGCGGCGTCGTCGCGTTGACGCGGGAGGTGACGCAGGACGTCGCCGAGGGCCTCGCGGCGATCTTCCTGGAGATCGTCGTCGCCCCGGCGTTCTCCCGGGCGGCGCGCGAGGTCCTCGCGACGAAGCCCGGGTTGCGGCTCATCGTGGACGAGGCCCTCGACGAGGGGCGGCGCCGGGACGACCCACCCCGGATCGACCCGACCGGCGCCTTCCGGACGGCCGGGGGCGCGGTGCTGGTCACGGCGCCGGACGTGGCGCCCGACGACCCGGCGGGGTGGCGGACCGCGACAGTGCGGTCCCCGCGCCCGGACGAGGCGCGCGACCTCGATCTCGCATGGCGGCTCTGCCGCGGCGTGACGTCGAACGCGATCGTGCTCGTGAAAGGCGGGATGCTCGTCGGGCTCGGCTCGGGCCAGACGAGCCGCGTGGACGCAGCCCGGCAGGCGGTCGAGAAGGCGCGGGCCATCCTGGGGCCCGAAGCCCTCGTCGGCGCGGCCTGTGCGTCGGACGCGTTCTTCCCGTTCCCCGACGCGGTCCAGGTCTGCCTCGACGCGGGCGTGGCCGCGTTCGTGCAGCCCGGCGGGTCGGTCCGCGACGCCGAGGCCGTGGCGGCGGCCGACGCCGCCGGCGCGACGATGGTCATGACGGGGGTCCGCCACTTCCGGCACTGAAGGGCGCGGCGCCGCCCGGGCCGGCACGGCGGGCCGCCCGGCCTCCGTGCCCGGTCGCCGTACACTGACCCGGGACGCCCACGACCCATCCGACCAGGACGCGCCCCGAGGCGAGGTGACGAGATGACCGACGAGCAGCAGGCGGCGGGAGCCGCCCCGGAGGGCGCGCCGCAGGAGCCCGTGGACGCCGCCCCGGAGGGGGCCGGCCAGCCGGGATCGGACGCCTTCGAGTCGGCGCGGCAGGCGGCCGCGCAGGCGGGAACGGCGCTCGGCAGCGCGGTCGAGCAGGCGATGCCGGTGCTCAGGACGCTCGCGGCACGTGCCGCGCTCCTCGCGGCCGAGGCCGGCGACCACCTGGGGCCGCTCGCGCAGCGCGTCGCCGAGGTGGCGGACGAGGCCGGCCGCCGCCTGGCCGAGGTGAGCCGGGACATCGCCTCGAACCTGAGCGAGGAGAAGGACGGCCCCGCCGAGACCGGCCCCGCCGAGACCGGCCCCGCCGAGACCGGCCCCGCCGAGACCGGCCCCGCCGAAGCCCTCGACCCCGACCCGACCGCCCCCGCCGGACCGGCGGCCTGACGCCCGCGACCCTGCGGCGGCACGGCCCCGTCGGGCCGTGCCGCCGCGCTCGCGCCTGCTAGCATCGAGCCCCCATGACCGACCGACGCTTCTCCCTCACGACCGCCATCGCGTACGCGAACAACCAGCCCGGCCTCCACACCCTCTACGAGGTGATCGGGGCCGACGTCATCGCGCGCTGGCATCGGATGTCCGGGACGCCCACCCGCTTCCTCACCGGGACGGACGAGCACTCGGTGAACATCGCGATGCGGGCGGCCGAGGAAGGCCGTTCGCCGCGAGCGTTCGTGGACGAGAAGGTCGGGCTCTTCCGGACGGCCGAGGATACGCTGCTCATCAGCCCCGACCGCTTCATCCGGACGACCGACCCCGATCACGTCCGGTCCGCGCAGGAGATGGTCCGCCGGGCGTACGCCAACGGCGACATCTACGTCGGCACGTACGAGGGCTGGTACTGCCCGAACGAGGGCTTCCGCAACGCGACGGACGTGCTCGAGACGGCGCGCGGGACGATCTGTCCGAACCACCCGGACGTCGCGCTCCAGTGGCTGACGGAGAGGAACTGGTTCTTCCGTCTGTCGGCATACCAGGAGCGGCTCGAGCGCTGGTACGCGGAGCATCCGGACTTCGTCCGGCCGGAGTACCGGCGCAACGAGATGCTCGGCTTCATCCGCGGCGGCCTCGAGGACTTCTCGATCAGCCGCGCCGGCGCGGGGTGGGGGATCCCGTTCCCGCTCCTCCCGGACGGGTCGTCGGCCCAACGACCGGACGGCTCGTGGGATCCCGAGGCAGGGACGATCTACGTCTGGTACGACGCACTCATCAACTACATCACCGGCGCGGGCTTCCCCGACGACCCGGAGTCGTTCGCGCGATGGTGGCCGGCCGACCTGCACGTCATCGGCAAGGACATCGCCCGTTTCCACACGATCTTCTGGCCGGCGATGCTCTGGAGCGCGGGGCTCGAGGCGCCGCGGCACGTGTGGGTGCACGGCTGGCTCCTCGTCGCCGGCGAGCGGATGAGCAAGAGTCGCGGCAACTTCCTCGACCCGATGGCGGTCGTGGACGCACTCGGGCCGGACGGGGCGCGGTTCGTCACGCTCCGCGAGGTCGCCTTCGACCGCGACACCGACGTGAGCTGGGACTCGTTCATCCGCCGGTACAACGCCGACCTGGCGAACGACTTCGGCAACCTCGTGAACCGGACCGTCACGATGGCGTCGCGGTACCTCGAGGGCCGGCGCCCGGCGCCGCGCGCCGAGGAGGCGTCTCCGCTCGGCATCCACTGGCGCGGCATCCTCGGCGACTACGCGGGGGCGCTGGAGTCCTGCCTTCTCCACGACGCGCTCGGCGGCCCTCTGGGGGTTCGTGGGCGAGGCCAACCGGCTGGTGGACGCGGAGGCGCCGTGGGCGCTCGCGAAGGCCGCGAAGGACGGCGACACCGACGCGGCCGCACGCCTCTCGGACGTGCTCGGCGACCTCGTGGAGGCCTGCCGGCTCGTCGGCCTCGCCGCCGCGCCCTACATGCCCGGGATCGCGCCCCGCGTGGCAGCGCAGCTCGGCCACGCGTACCCGTACGGCCCCGACGGCAACGACGGGCCGCCCATCGTCGCCGAGCTGGAGTGGGGGGCGCACGCGGACGAGCCAGGGACCCTCGGCTCGCCCGAGCCGCTCTTCCCGCGCCTCGAGGTCGAGGAGGCCGCGGCCGGCTGACCGGCGGTCCATGCGCCTCGTCGACTCGCACTGCCACCTCCAGACGCGGCCCTTCGCCGACGACCTCGACGAGGTCGTGTCGGCCGCCCGCGCCGCGGGGGTCGAGCGGATCCTCGTCCCGGGTGTGGACGTCGCCACCTCCGAGGAGGCGCTGGGGGTCGTGGACCGGCACCCGTGGATGGACGCGGCCGTCGGGATCCACCCGCACGTGGCCGCGGAGGTCGGCCCGGCTGATCGGACCCGGATCGCCGCCCTCGCCGCCGACCCGCGGGTGGTGGCGATCGGAGAGACCGGGCTCGACTACGACCGCGGCTTCTCGCCGCGGGACGCGCAGATCGACAACCTCCGCTGGCACCTCGCGCTGGCGATCGACACCGGGAAGCCTGCGATCCTCCACTGCCGCTCGAAGCCCGGGCTGCGGGACGCGCAGGACGACCTGCTCGGGCTGCTGCGTGAGGCCGGCTACGACCGCCCCGAGGCGCGGACCGCCTTCGCCGGGGGTCCCCCGGCCGTCCTCCACTCGGTCTCGGGCCCCGTGGACTACGTCGCGGCCGCGCTCGAGATGGGCCTGGCCGTGTCCGTCTCCGGGCTCGCGTTCCGGCGCGGCGAGGAGCCCACGGCGGAGGCGGTCACGCTCGTCCCGCCGGACGCGATCCTCGTCGAGACGGACAGCCCGTACCTGGCGCCGCCGGGGGCTCCGCGCCGCCGCAACGCCCCGGAATGGGTGGCGATCACGGCGCGCTGGGTCGCGGAGCGCCGCGGCGACGCGCCGGACGTCCTCGGCGACATGCTCGTCGCCGCGTACGACCGCGCATTCCCGAGACAACGGACGGCCGCCGGCCGGCTGATGCCGGCCGGCGGCCGCATAGCCCACGGTGGAGCCGCGGTCAGTGAGCGCTCGAGCGGTCAGGGCGCGTCGAGCACGAACGAGCGCACGGTCGTGGTCGCGAGGGTGTCGCCCTGGACGGTCCGCCCCTCGACCCGCCAGTAGTACGTGCCGTCCGGGTACGTCGACGGGCCGGACGGGGCGCTCGCGACGTAGCGGGTGAAGTCGGTCGCGATCGTCGCGAAGACCGGGTCGAAGGTCGGACTCGTCGACAGGACGAGGCGATACGTCTTGGCCCCCTCCATGGGGTCCCACCAGAAGAGCGGCTCGTCGGCGAACGCCGCGCCGTCGTCGGGCGCGACCTCGCCGATGACCGGCTCGACGGTGAACGAGCGCGCCTCGCTCGTGGCAAGCACGACCCCGACGGCCGACCTCGCCTCGACCCGCCAGTAGTACGTGCCGGCCGGGTACACGTAGCGCAGGCTCCCGACCTCGGGGACGTACGACGTGTTCGCCGTGAGCATCGAGTCGAACGTCGGCGTGAACGTCGCATTCTCGCTCACGATGACCCGGTACTGCTTCGCACCGGTCGTCTGCTCCCACGAGAACATCGGCGTCGGGATGGTCGCCGCCTCGACGGGCTCCAGGAGGGCCACCGGCCGGGCGACCGTGAACGAGACGGCCTCGCCGGTGCCGAGCACGGCGCCGGTCTTGCTCCGCGCCTCGACGCGCCAGTAGTACGTGCCGTCCGCGTACGCGGGCTTGCCGGCCGGCGTCGCCGGCGAGTACGCCGGGTAGACGGTCGTGACGTTCTCCATGGCCGGCGAGAGCGTCGGGCTCGTGCTCACGCGGAGCAGGTACCTGGTCGCCCCCACCACGGGGGTCCACGTGAAGGCCGGATCGCCCGAGAGGGCCGCACCGTCGCCGGGCGTGATCGGAGCCGGCTCGGTCCCGGTCGCCGTGACCGGCCCCAGCACGATCCTCCGCACGACGCTCGGCGGTCCGACCTTCGCGCCTGCGCTCACGCCGCGGACGCGCCAGTACCACGTCCCGTTGGCGAGCGCCGTGTTCGGCGTGTACGAGAGGCCGTTCGCGGCATACGTCTTCGAGATCGACTTGAACGCCGAGTTGGAAGAGAGCTCGACCTTGTACGAGACCGCCCCCTCGGTCAGCTTCCAGGAGAAGCTCGGGGCGCCGACCTGCGCGCCGGAGCTCGGTCCCACGAGCTCGGGGACGCCGATCGCCTGGGTGAACTTGCGAACCGCCGAGGGTGGCCCGAGGTGGCCGTCGGCGTCGACGCTCCGGACCCGCCAGTGCCAGTTCCCTGGCGCGATCGCGACCTTCGGCGCGAGGTCGGTGTAGTACGTGTTGTACGTGTAGCTGACCGGCGTGAAGGTCGCCTTCGCGCTGATCTCGAGCCGGTAGGACGCGACCCCCGCGAGCGGGCCGCTCCAGCCGAAGACCGGCCACGTCACCGTCGCGCCCGTCGGGGGCGACGTGAGGGTCGGCGCCGGGATCGACCTCGTGAACGGCACCTTCGCGGACCAGTCGCTCGTCCCGCTCGCGTTCTTGGCGCGGACGCGCCAGTACATGGAGCTGGCGGGGAACTTCGTCGCGTCCGTCGGGACGATCGTCGTGTTCGGGGTCGTCGCGGTCCACGTCACCCGCACGGGATCGCCGGATGGGCCGGCCTGCACCTCGTACGAGGCTGCGCCGTCCGCCGCCGTCCACCGGAAGGTCGGCACGGTGACGGTCGTGCCGGAAGCCGGGGTGATCGGGGTCGGGACCGGCGGTTTCGCGGCCGCGACCGGGACCGCGGTCGCGAGGACGAGGAAGAGGACGGCGGCAGCGGCGGCCGTCGGTGGGCGGGTACGCATCGACGCGCTCCTTCACACCCACCCGGAGGGCGGCAGGGCACCGAGCGGTGGGACGCGAGCCCTTGCCGGGGTCCGGGGGCCTCGTCGCCCCAGCTCGTCGGTCGCCCCGCCATCGGACGAGTCCGACGTCCGATCCCCGTGGGACGCGATGATGCTTCCGACGCCACCGTGACAGAGCCGGTCGTGCGGCGCCAAGTGCCGAAGGTCGTGGTCCGGTCCCCGTTGCGTCCGGGGACGCACGAGCCCGCGGGCGGCGCACGCGCTTGACATCCGGCCCGTCACCCCGCTAGGCTGTTAGCACTCTCGACTGGAGAGTGCTAACCCCGGTCGCAGCGCCTCGCCGAACGCCAACCCGCGCGGCGTGCGCACATCCGGGGTCGGGCGCTCAGCGAGTCACAACCGTCGACAGGCACGAGCGGCCCACGCCCGGCCGTCGACGTCCGATCTCAAGCGGGACGGTCGCGCGCGACCGTGCACCGCCATGCAGGAGGGAAACGCGTTGGCCACCGCCTCTGCGAGCTCCACGAAGCTCCGCCCGCTCGGCGACCGTGTCGTCATCAAGCCCTCGCCGCGCGAGGAGATGACGAAGAGCGGGATCGTGCTCCCGGACACCGCGAAGGAGAAGCCCCAGGAGGGCCTCATCCTGTCCGTCGGCCCGGGCCGGATCCTCGATGACGGCACCCGCGAGAAGATGGATGTGAAGAAGGGCGACCGCGTCCTCTACGCGAAGTACGCCGGGACGGAGTTCAAGGTCGACAGCGACGAGCTCCTCATCCTCAGCCAGAAGGACATCCTCGCGATCGTCGAGAAGTAACCGGCACCGTCACCCGACCACCGCCCGGGCCCGCCATCGGCGGGCACCCACCACCCAGGAGGGACTCGTACCTTGGCCAAGCAGGTCATCTTCGACGACGCAGCGCGCCGCTCGCTCAAGCGGGGCATCGACCAGCTCGCGGACGCGGTCCGCGTCACCCTCGGCCCCAAGGGCCGCAACGTCGTCCTCGACAAGAAGTTCGGCGCGCCGACGATCACCAACGACGGCGTGACGATCGCGCGCGACATCGAGCTCTCCGATCCGCTCGAGAACATGGGCGCGCAGCTCCTCAAGGAGGTCGCGACCAAGACCGACGACGTCGCCGGCGACGGCACGACCACCGCGGTCGTCCTCGGACAGGCGATGGTCGCCGAGGGCCTGCGCAACGTGACCGCCGGCGCGAACCCGATGGTCATCAAGCTCGGCATCGAGAAGGCCGTCGCGGCCGTGGTCGAGGAGATCAAGAAGCAGTCCCGCCCGGTCAAGGACCGGGAGCAGATCGCCGCCGTCGCGTCGATCAGCGCCGCCGACCCCGAGGTCGGCGAGCTCATCGCCGAGGTGATGGACAAGGTCGGCAAGGACGGTGTCATCACCGTCGAGGAAGGGCAGTCGCTCGGCCTCGACAAGGAATACACCGAGGGCATGCAGTTCGACCGCGGCTACATCTCCGCGTACTTCGTCACGAACCCCGACCGGATGGAGGCCGTCCTCGACGACGCCCGCATCCTGGTGACGGACAAGAAGATCTCCAGCGTCCAGGACCTCCTCCCGGCGCTCGAGAAGACCGTCCAGATCGGCAAGCCGCTCCTCATCATCGCCGAGGACGTGGACGGCGAGGCCCTCGCCACCGTCGTCGTGAACAAGCTCCGCGGCACCGTCCAGGTCCTCGCCGTCAAGGCGCCGGGCTTCGGCGATCGCCGCAAGGAGATGCTCCGCGACATCGCGATCCTCACCGGCGGCACGGTCATCAGCGAGGAGATCGGGCGCAAGCTCGACTCCGTCACGATCGAGGACCTCGGCTCGGCGCGGCGCATCGTCGCGACGAAGGACGACACCACGCTCGTGGACGGTGCCGGCAAGCCGGCCGACATCAAGGCGCGCATGACGCAGATCAAGGCGCAGATCGAGGACACCACCTCGGACTACGACCGCGAGAAGCTGCAGGAGCGCCTCGCCAAGCTCGCCGGCGGCGTCGCCGTCATCAAGGTGGGCGCGGCGACCGAGGTCGAGCTCAAGGAGAAGAAGCACCGCATCGAGGACGCGCTCTCGACGACCCGCGCGGCCGTCGAGGAGGGCATCGTCGCCGGCGGCGGCACCACGCTCCTCCAGGCCATCCCGGCCCTCGACAAGGTGAAGCTCCAGGGCGACGAGCAGGTCGGCGTGGACATCGTCCGCAAGGCCCTCGAGGCTCCGGCCAAGCAGATCGCCGACAACGCCGGGCAGTCCGGCGAGGTCATCGTCGAGGCCACCCGCAAGCAGAAGAAGGGCCACGGCTACGATGCCCTCAAGGGCGAGTTCGGCGACATGTTCGACAAGGGCATCGTCGACGCCGCCAAGGTGACGCGCTCCGCCCTCCAGAACGCCGCCTCCATCGCCGCGATGGTCCTCACGACGGAGACGCTCGTGACGGACATCCCGGAGAAGAAGGAGAACGGCGCCGGCGGTGGCCACGGCCACGGCGGGGACATGGACTTCTAGCTCCGACCGTCCGCGAACGGATCGAGGCCCGGGTCCCGCGAGGGACCCGGGCCTCGACGATTCCGTGGACGACCCAGCGCACCTCCTCGCCGCCCGGTACCACCGGGCGCTTGACACCCCGGACGATGGCGGGGACGCTCTTCGTGCACGCGCGTCCTCGCGGTCCGCGGCATCCACGCCGGAGGTCTTCCATGCATCGACGCCTCGTCGCGCTCGCCGCGACCGCGCTCGTCGCGCTCGCCGCCTGCTCGGGCGGCGCGACGGCGACGCCGATCGCCGACCCGTCGGAGATCGTCGCCCAGAGCCTCGACGCCCTCTCGAACGCCAAGACCGTCCATGCACGGGCGGACGTCACTGGGACGCTCCCGTTCGACGCGGGCGCGCTCCTCGGCGGCCTGTCGGGCGGTTCCGGGACGCCGTCCGCGTCCGGCTCGTCCATGGACCTCGCCGGCACGTACCTCGACGCCACGGTGGACATCGCCGGCGAGAAGGGGACGATCACCGTCGCCATCCCCTTCCTCCTCGGGACGAAGCTCGAGGCGATCATGGACGGCGACACGTCGTATACGCGGATCAGCCTGTTCGGCGACAAGTGGCAGAAGAGCGTCGCGTCGCCGGAGCCCGGCGTTTCGCCGTCGCCGAGCCAGGATGCGGCCTCGATGGTCGCGGACGTGAAGAAGGCGCTCTCCGACCCGGCCATCAAGACCGAGAAGCTCGCCGACGAGAAGTGCGGCGAGGACGACTGCTACCACGTGCGGATCACCGCTCCGGCGAGTGCGCTCGCCGCCGACGCCGGCGGCCTGGCGTCGGGCCTGGGCGGCGACCTCGGTGGCCTCGCCGAGGGGCTCACCTCGCCGGCACCCGGCGCCTCGCCGCTCATCGGCGGCGACGTGACGATCGACTGGTGGGCGCGGAAGAGCGACCTCCGGCCGATGAAGATCGTCCTCGGGACCACCGCCGAAGGCTCGACGCTCGCCGTCACCGTCACGATGGACAAGTGGGACGAGCCCGTGACGGTCTCCCCGCCGCCCGCGGACCAGGTGACCGAAGGGCCGGTGTTCGAGATGCCGAGCTTCGAGATCCCGAGCATCGCGCCGTAGCGCGCCTGCTCGCCCGCGCGTTCCTCCGATGCGAGGCCCCCGGCGGACGCCGGGGGCCTCGCGGCCTCCCGGCTCGCCCTCCCGGTCCTCGCCAGGGCCGGCCGCCCGGTCCTCGCCTGAGCCGGCCGCGTCCGGCACCGCGGTCGGCCGGCCCCTCCGCCCGCGCGCGTCGCGGCCCACCGCGCATCAGCCGGGGGACTTGCGGGTGAGCCGTGGATCTCCCCGGCGGGAGGCGCGCAGCACGGATCCCGTTGGGCCACCACGCCTGGAGTCCTCGGGCTGATACGCGGTGGGCCGAACGGATCTCGTAGTCCCTGGATTGATGCCCGGGGGCTGCGTCGCCCGCCCGGCGGCTGCGTCGCCCGCGCCACCCTTCACGTCGCCCGCGGCCTTCCTGGCCGTTCGCACGATCTCCTCCCCGCGGTGGCCGGGGCCTCCGGGGCAGGTCGCGCGGCCCCGTCCGGCCGCGGCCCCTAGAATCGCGCGGTGACCCGACGCCCCGCGCCCGACGACGACGCATCCGCCTCCGAGCCGCGGCCCGCGCCTGCGGCGGACGACCCGATCGCACAGGACGACCCCGCCGGCCCGACCGACGAGCCGTTCGCCTTCGAGGACGACCGGGCCCGCCCGACGACGACTTCGTCGCCGTGGGTGCGCACGTCGTCTCTGCCGGCGGCGGGTGGTCCGAGGAGGATGAGCTGGCCGCGGCCGCGGCCGCGGCGGAGGCCGCGGGACGGGCCGCCGAGGTCGCGGTGACGGAGGCCGAGCAGGCGGCTCGTCGGGAGGCCCGTGCGGCCGCGATCCTCGGCCGCCTGAACCCCGAGCAGGCGCGCGCCGTCTCCACGACCGACGGGCCCGTGCTCATCCTCGCCGGAGCCGGGAGCGGCAAGACGCGCGTCCTCGCGCACCGTGTCGCGTACCTCGTCGGCGTGCACGGCGTCGCGCCGTGGCGGATCCTCGCGGTGACGTTCACGAACAAGGCCGCGGCGGAGATGCGCGAGCGGATCGTCGGCCTCGTGGGTCCGGAGGCCGGACGCGACGTGGCGATGGGCACCTTCCACGCCCTGTGCGCGCGGCTCCTGCGCCGGGACGGCGAGGCGATCGGGGTCCCCTCGCGCTTCGTCATCTACGACACGGACGACCAGCAGGCCCTCATGAAGCGGATCCTCCGGGACGAGGACCTGCCGGTGACCGGCGAGTTCCGGCCCGCCGCGGTCCTCGGGGCGATCAGCCGCGCGAAGAACGAGATGCTCGACGCGACGTTCCTCGCGGAGAACGCCACGAGCTACCACGAGCGCCAGGTCGCGAAGCTCGCGAAGCGGTACGAGGCGGCGCCTGAAGGAGGCCGGGGCGCTCGACTTCGACGACCTCCTGCTCGCAGGCGGTCCGCCTGTTCGAGGAGGCCCCGAAGGTCCTCGAGCGCTACCAGGAGCGCTGGCAGTACGTCCACGTGGACGAGTACCAGGACACGAACCGCCCGCAGTACCTGTGGGTGAGGCATCTCGCCGCGACGCACCGGAACCTCTGCGTCGTCGGCGACGACGACCAGTCGATCTACGCATGGCGCGGCGCGGACGTGACGAACATCCTCGAGTTCGAGCGCGACTGGCCCGACGCGACGGTGGTGAAGCTCGAGCGCAACTACCGCTCGACGCAGCTGATCCTCGACGCGGCCCACGCGGTCGTCAGCCGGAACGCCTCGCGGACCGAGAAGAAGCTCTGGACCGAGCGCGCCGGCGGCGCGCCGATCTCCCTCTTCGAGGCGTACGACGAGGACGAGGAGGCCGAGTGGGTGGCCCGACGGGCCGAGGAGCTCACCGGGTCGGGCGCGGGCGTGCTCGCGCGGCGGGCCGACGCGGAGCCGCTCCGCCGCCGGGACGTCGCCGTCCTCTACCGGACCAACGCCCAGTCCCGGGCGATCGAGGAGGCGATGCTCCGCCACGGCATCCCGTACCAGGTCATCGGCGGGACCCGCTTCTACGCACGTCGCGAGGTGAAGGACGCGCTCGCGTACCTCCGGGTCCTGCGGAGCGACACCGATGCGGTGAGCTTCGAGCGGATCGTGAACGTGCCGGCGCGCCAGGTCGGCGAGAAGAGCCTCGAGGTCGTCCGCGCTCACGAGGCCGCGACCGGGGCCTCCACCTGGGAGGCGCTCCGAGCCGCCGCGGACGGCCGGATCGAGGGGCTCGCGGCCCGGGCCCGCACCGCGATCGGCGGGTTCGTCGCCCTCGTGGACCGCCTGCGCGCACGCGTCGGCGTCCTGGACCTGCCCGAGCTGCTCGACGCCGTCCTGGAGGACTCCGGGTACCGGGCGATGCTGATGGACGGCTCGGTCGACGGCGAGGAGCGCTGGGAGAACCTGCTCGAGCTGCGGTCCGTCACGACGCGGTACGGCGACCTCGAGGCGGACGACGCCCTCGACCGGTTCCTCGAGGAGACCGCCCTCGTGGCCGACCAGGACGCGTACGAGGGCGAGCGGGACGAGGTGACCCTCATCACGCTCCACGCGGCGAAGGGGCTCGAGTTCCCCGTCGTCTTCATCGCCGGGCTCGAGGAGGGGGTCTTCCCGCACGCCCGCTCGCTCGACGACGAGCGCCAGCTCGCGGAGGAGCGCCGGCTCGCGTACGTCGGCATGACGCGCGCGAAGGACCGCCTCTTCCTCTCCCACGCGTGGCGGCGCTCCACGTGGGGTCCCGGGATGCCGGCCGCGCCGTCGCGGTTCCTGCTCGAGATCCCCGATGGCCTCGTCGAGGGTCCGCGCCTCGGCGCACCCGGCGCGGACGCCGAGGACCTGCGCGGCGAGATGGACATGCTCTGGGGCGCGCGGCGGACCTCGCGGCTCGGCGGCGCGCGCCCTGCCGGGGGCGCCTTCCGACAGGGCAGCGGCCGGCCCGGCGCGCCGCGGCCGGGGGAGGCCTTCCGTCCCACCCGCGACCTCGAGGCGAAGCGCGCCTCGTTCGCGGCGGGGGAGCGTTCAGGGGTCCTGCGCGTGGATGCCGACCCCGACGGCGGTTTCGACGTGGCGTTCTCCGACGACGGAGGGCCGCAGGAGGGGCCGGCGATGGGCGCCGCCCCGCTGCGCCCGGGCGCGAGCGGAGCGGGCGCCCGGGGCGGAGCCGGCGGCCCGGGCGCGTCGCCCACCCGTCCGCCGCGCGTCGGGTCCCCGGGCAGCGCCTCTACCGCGACGGCGACAAGGTCCGCCACGCGCGCTTCGGCGACGGGGTCGTGGTCACCAGCAAGCTCACCCGCGACGACGAGGAGGTCACGGTCGCGTTCCGGGAGGGAGGCATCCGGACGATGCTCGCGAGCCTCGCGAACCTGGAGGAGGCCGGATGAGCGACGACGGCGCTCGGTCGACGGGGGTGCGCCCGCGCTCGGCCGCGACCTGCCCGTGGACCCCGCCCTCGTGGATGCCGCCCTGGCTACCGGCCCCGACGTCGCGGCCGCCCGTCACGCGGAGCTGGTGGCCGCGATCGGGCGGGCGAACCGGCTCTACTACGTCGAGGACGCCCCCGAGCTCACCGATGCCGAGTACGACGCGCTCTTCCGCGAGCTCGTCGCGCTCGAGGCCGCCTTCCCGGCCCTCGTCACGCCGGACTCCCCGACGCAGCGGGTGGGCGGGGCGCCCTCCGGCGGCACGTTCTCCGAGGTCCGCCACGAGCGGCCGATGCTCAGCCTCTCGAACGCGTTCGGGCAGGACGAGCTGCGGGCGTTCGACGCGCGCGTCCGGAAGGGCCTGGACCTCCCCGCCCCCCCCGAGCCGGCGCCGGAGCTGACGTACGTGGCCGAGCTGAAGATCGACGGGCTCGCCGTGAGCCTCCGCTACCGCGACGGGCGGTTCGTCCTGGGCGCGACGCGCGGGGACGGCACGACCGGCGAGGACGTGACGGCCAACCTCCGGACGATCGAGTCCGTCCCCGAGCGCCTGGCCGAGCCGGTGACGGTCGAGGTCCGCGGCGAGGTCTACATGCCGAAGGCCGAGTTCGCGCGCATCAACGCCGAGCGCGAGGAGGCCGGGCTCCCGCTCTACCAGAACCCGCGGAACAGCGGCGCCGGCTCGCTGCGCCAGCAGGACCCCGCGGTCACGGCGAGCCGCCGGCTGGCCACGTGGGTCTACCAGCTGCTCGAGGAGCCGCCCCTCGCCGGCGAGGGCGCGCCGGCTCCCCCGGCCCCGCCGGGCCGGTCTCCAGCCAGTCCGAGGCCCTCGCCCGCCTGGAGGCGCTCGGCTTCCGCGTGAACCCGGATCGCGCGTCCGGGCTCGACATCGACGGCGTCATCGCCTTCCTCGAGCGCTGGCAGGACGCCCGCCACGACCTCCCGTACGAGACCGACGGGGTCGTCGTGAAGGTGGACCGCTTCGACTTCCAGCGCCGCCTCGGGATGGTCGCCCGGGCGCCGCGCTGGGCGATCGCCTACAAGTTCCCGCCCGAGCAGGTCGAGACCGTCGTCGAGGACATCGTCGCGTACGTGGGCCGGACCGGGTCGCTCACGCCCGTGGCCCACCTCCGGCCGGTCAGGGTCGCCGGCTCGACCGTCGCGCGCGCGACGCTCCACAACCTCGACGAGGTGCGCCGGAAGGACGTCCGCATCGGGGACACCGTGATCCTCCAGAAGGCGGGCGACGTCATCCCGGAGGTCGTCCGGTCGCTGCCGGAGCAACGGACCGGCGCGGAGCGCGAGTTCGAGATGCCCGCGACGTGCCCCGTCTGCGGGACGCCCGTCGTCCGGCCCGAGGGCGAGGTCCGCCACCGGTGCCCGAACGTCCGCTGCCCGGCGCGGATCTTCGAGGAGCTCGCGCACTTCGCCGGGCGCGGCGGGATGGACATCGAGGGCGCCGGGTACGCGGTCATCACGCAGCTGCTCGAGACCGGGCTGCTGAAGACGCGCGGCGACTTCTACCGGCTGACGGTCGAGGACCTCGAGGGGCTCGACCGGTTCGCCCGGAAGAGCGCCGAGAACCTCGCCGCGGCGATCGAACGGTCGCGGCGGCGGCCGCTCGCGCGGATCCTCAACGCCCTCGGGATCCCGCAGGTCGGCGAGCAGACGGCGATCGACCTCTCGCGCTGGATCGCGGCGACCTGGCCGCCGGAGCCCGACGAGCCGATGGGCGGGGAGGGCGGCTGGCTCGCGCGCGTCTCGCGCGAGCTGCGCGCCGCCGACCCGGAGCGGTTCGCCGAGGTGCCGGGGATCGGGCCGACGGTCGCGGCGAGCATCGCCGCGTACCTTTCGGACGAGGCGACGGCCGACGTGCTCGACGACCTCGTGCGCGCCGGGGTCGAGCCGGAGCGCCCTGCCCCCGTGCCGACACCCGGGGCGGGGGAGGAGGCCGGCCCGCTGGCCGGGAAGACCGTCGTCGTCACTGGGACGCTCGAGGGGTTCGGCCGCGAGGAGGCGGAGGAGGCGGTCCGCGCCGCGGGCGGGAAGGCGGCCGGGTCCGTCTCGAAGAAGACCGACTACGTGGTCGCCGGGCCCGGCGCCGGCTCGAAGCTCGCGAAGGCGACGGAGCTGGGCGTGCCGGTCCTCGACGAGGAGGGATTCCGGGCCCTGCTCGCGGGCGAGGCGCCGGCCGAGGGCTGAGGAAGGCGGCCGTCCGGCGCCGTGCCGCACCTGGGCGCGGCGCGGCCGGTCGGCCGCGGCCCGGACGATGCAGGCGGCCCGCCGGCGGCATCGTCCGGGTGTGACGACCATCGCCGCGCATCGGACGCACCGATCGCCGCGCATCACCCCGGGGACTCGGCGGTGCGCTGCGCCGGGTCCGGGCGGCGGACCCACGCTCGCGCCCGGGCCGGCGGGGTCGCCGTGACCCTCTCTCGGGCGATATGCGGCGGCCCCGCCGGCGTGCGGCAGTCCACCGGCGATGCGCGGCGATCCTGCGGCCGGGGAGGCGTCCGGGAGTCCGACGGTGATGTGCGGCGATACGACGGCGGTCGTGGTGGCGCCTGGCGGCGCCGGTCACCCGATCGCGTGGTTGAACTGGCCCCAGATCGCGGCCGGGTGCCACGCGAGCGGCTCGCCGCGGTGGAGGCGTGGCGCCCGCCAGGCCTCGGTCCAGCCCTCGGCGTCGAGGACCGCGAGACCGGCGGCATTGGACAGGAGCTCCCGGCGCGAACGCGGTGGCCGGCCTGCGCGGCCGCGAGGCGTGCCTCGAGGATGCGCCGCGCGTCGGCGGGGTCGGGCGCGATCGTCGCCGCCGCCGCCCCACGGTGCGCGGACGACGAAGGCGCGCAGGGCCCCGGCCGCGTCCCGGAGCGCGAGGCCGCCCGGGATCGCGGCGAACGCGGCGAGGAGGTGCTCGCGGTCCTCGCCGGTGGCGGCGCGGTCGAGCGCCGCGGCCTCGGCCACGTCGGCCGGCCCGAACGGGGAGAGTGACCGGTCTCCGACCACGGCGCCGCCGCCCGCCCCGTCCGTCGCGGGCGCCGGCGCTTCCCGCTCGACCGTCACGTACCAGTCCACGATCTCGAAGCCCATCCGCTCGTAGAGCGGGCGGCCCTGCTCGGTCGCCACGAGCGCGAGCGTCCGGCAGCCGGCAGCCTCGAGGCCGTCGCAGATCCGCTCGGTGAGGGCCGTCCCCAGCCCGGCGCCGCGGCGCTCGGCGTCCACGAAGACCGTCCCGACCCAGCCGACGGGGCCGTTGCGGTCCCGACGCCGGTCCCCACGATCCGACCGCCGTCCACCGCCACGATCGCGTCGCAGGCGGGTGCGCGACCGCGAACGCGAAGAAGGACCGGCGGTCGCCCCAATCGCCGCGGAGGAGCGCGTCGGCGGCCCCGTCGACGTCGGCCGCGGCCATGGCGCGGATGCGGACGGTCACGGGCCGAGCGTAGCGCGCCGCGGTCGCGCGGGGGTGCTGAGGGCGCCCTCCGGCGGGTCGCGGACCCGGCTCGTCGAGGGCGGAGCCCGGCCCCGCCCGGCTATCATCGCGGCATGGCCACCCTCTCCCGCGCCGACGTGGAGCATGTCGCCCTCCTCGCGCGCCTCGGGCTCTCGGACGCGGAGGTGGAGCGCCTCCAGGGCCAGCTCAACCACATCCTCGACCAGTACGCGAAGCTCGCCGAGCTGGACACCGACGCGATCCCGCCGACCGCCCAGACGATCGAGCTCGAGAACATCCTCCGCGATGACGAGCCGCGACCGTCGTTCACCACGGAGGAAGCGCTCGCGAACGCGCCGGAGACGTTCGAGGGCCGGATCGTCGTGCCGGCGATCCTCGGCGGCGACTGACGGGTGGCCGCGGAGCTCACGCGCCTGACGGCGCACGCGATGGCGGCCGCGCTGCGCGCGGGCGAGGCCTCGGCGGTCGACCTCGCGACCGCCCACCTCGACCGCATCGAGGCCGAGGATGCCGGCCTCCATGCCTGGCTGCACGTCGACCGCGACGGCGCGCTGGCCGATGCCGGGCAGGCGGACGCGGCGCTCGGTGCGAGCGCGCGCGGACGGGCCGGCGCCGTGGCGGCCGTCCACCCGCTCCACGGCATCCCGGTCGCGCTGAAGGACCTCATCTCGGTCCGCGGTGGCCCGTGCACCGCCGGGTCGCGCATCCTGGAGGGCTATCGCGCCCCGTACGACTCGCACGTGACCGAGCGCCTCCGCGCCGCCGGCGCCGTCATCCTCGGCAAGACGAACATGGACGAGTTCGCGATGGGCTCGTCCACGGAGCACTCCGCGTACGGCCCCACCGCCAACCCGTGGGACCTCGAGCGCGTCCCCGGCGGCTCGTCGGGCGGCTCGGCGGCCGCGGTGGCGGCGTTCCACGCGCCGGTCGCCCTCGGGACGGACACCGGCGGCTCGATCCGCCAGCCCGGCTCCCTCTGCGGCGTCGTGGGGATGAAGCCCACGTACGGGCGCGTGTCGCGCTACGGCATCGTCGCGTTCGCGTCGTCGCTCGACCAGGTCGGTCCGTTCGGGCGCGACGTCCGGGACGCGGCCGCGCTCCTTCACGCGATCGCCGGGCGCGACGGCCGTGACTCGACCTCCGCGCCGGTCCCGGTCCCGGACGGGCTCCTGCGCTCCCCGCGTCCGACGACGAGGCGGCGGCCGGCCTCCGCGGGCTTCGCCTGGGGCTGCCGCGCGAGTACTTCGTCGAGGGGATGGAGCCCGGGGTGGAGGCGGCGATCCGCGCGGGCGTCGCGGCGCTCGAGGCCGCCGGCGCGAGCGTCGAGGAGGTCTCGCTGCCGCACACCGACTACGGGCTCGCCGCGTACTACATCGTGGCCCCGGCCGAGGCGAGCGCGAACCTGGCGCGGTACGACGGGATCCGGTACGGGCTCTCCGTCCGCGACGGCGACGTCCTCGCCGACTACCTCGCGACCCGGGGTCGCGGGTTCGGTCCGGAGGTGAAGCGGCGGATCATCCTCGGGACGTACGCGCTCTCCGCCGGCTACTACGACGCGTTCTACGGCAAGGCCCAGAAGGTCCGGACGCTCATCAAGGGCGACTTCGACGCCGTCTGGGCCGCGGGCGTGGACGCGATCGTCGCGCCCACCAGCCCCGGCGTCGCATGGCGCTTCGGGGCCAAGCTGGACGACCCCGTCGCGATGTACCTGACCGACGCCTGCACGCTGCCGGTGAACATGGCCGGGCTGCCCGGCATCTCGATCCCGGCCGGGCTCTCGGACGGCCTGCCCGTCGGGCTCCAGCTGATCGGCCGTCCCTGGAGCGAGCTGGAGCTGCTCCGCGTCGCACGGGGCTTCGAGGGTGCGACGGCCGGCGCGGCCTGGCGTACCGTGGAGCCCCCGGGCCTCGCCGCGCTCCGCGCGGGCGGGGCACCCACGCCGGCCGAGCGCGTCGCGGCGCTGGGTGCCGGCGACCGATGAGAGGAAGGACCGCCATGACGACGACGCCGGCCCG
This sequence comes from uncultured Chloroflexia bacterium, assembly GCA_963717255.1. Classification (GTDB taxonomy): domain Bacteria; phylum Chloroflexota; class Limnocylindria; order Limnocylindrales; family CSP1-4; genus CAIYQJ01. The sequence continues at coordinate 142,675 of CAVQVT010000001.1, forward strand.
GCCGGACGGGACCGCGGGGGAGGGGAGCTTCGCCGAGCGTGCGCTCTCGCGGCGCGTCCGCGAGGTCCCGCCGTCGGGGATCCGGCGGTTCTTCGACATCGCCGCGACGATGCATGACGTCATCAGCCTCGGGATCGGCGAGCCCGACTTCGACACGCCCGCCGACATCATCGAGGCGGGGGTCGCCAGCCTCCGGGCGGGCCGCACCCACTACACCAGCAACTACGGGACCCGCGAGCTCCGGCAGCACCTCTCGGACCACCTGGCCTGCCGCTACGGCGTCCGGTACGACCCGGACCGCGAGATCATCGTGACGGTCGGCGCGTCGGAGGCCGTGGACATCGCCGTCCGGGCGACGGTGGACCCCGGCGATGAGGTCGTCCTCCACGAGCCCTCGTACGTCGCCTACGCCCCGGCGATCATGTTCGCGGGGGGCGTGCCGCGGTTCGTCTCCACCCGGATCGAGGAGGACTTCGCGCTCGACCCCGACGCGGTCGAGGCGGCGATCGGCCCGAAGACCCGCGCGATCTTCCTGGGCTACCCGTGCAACCCCACCGGCGCCGTCCTTCCCGACGACGTCGCCGACCGGATCGCGGAGATCGCCGTCCGCCACGACCTGCTCGTCTACTCCGACGAGATCTACGACCGGCTGGTGTACGGGGGACACCGGCACCGGGCGATGAGCTCCCTGCCCGGGATGCGCGAGCGCACGATCCTCATGGGCGGCTTCAGCAAGGCGTACGCGATGACCGGCTGGCGCGTCGGCTGGCTCTGCGCGCCGGCGCCGCTCATCGAGGGGATCGTCAAGGTCCACCAGTACGCGATCATGTCGGCCCCCACGACGGCGCAGGACGCGGCCGTCCACGCCCTCGAGCACGGCGAGGAGCACGTCGTCCGGATGCACGCCGAGTACGACCGCCGCCGCCGGATCATCGTGGACGGGTTCAACGCGATCGGCCTCACGACCTTCGAGCCGCGCGGGGCCTTCTACGCGTTCCCGCGGATCTCCTCCACCGGCCTGGACAGCGAGACCTTCGCGATGCGCCTGCTGGAGGAGGAGAAGGTCGCGGTCGTCCCGGGCAACGCGTTCGGGCCGTCCGGCGAGGGCCACGTGCGCGCCTGCTACGCGACCTCCGAGGACCGGATCCGCGAGGCCGTCCGCCGGGTGGGCCGGTTCGTCACCGGGCTGCGCGAGGAGCGGAACCTCGCGAAGCTCGACGCCTACGACATCGGGGGCGACGACTGACGGTGGGCTACCCCGGCGGCCTCGAGGCCGCGCTCGACCGGTACGAGCCCGTCATCGGGATCGAGGTCCACGCCCAGCTGCGGACCGCGTCCAAGATGTTCTGCGGGTGCGCCGCGTCGGGCGACGACACGACGCCCAACACCCGGACGTGCCCGGTCTGCCTGGGGCTGCCGGGCGCGCTGCCGGTCATCAACCGGCGGGCGGTGGAGCACGTCCTCGCGACCGGGATGGCGATCGGCGGGACCGTCCCGCCGGCCACCCGCTGGGACCGCAAGAACTACTTCTACCCCGACCTGCCGAAGGGCTACCAGATCAGCCAGTACGAGCTGCCCCTCGCGTCGAATGGGAGCCTGACGTTCGACACGAGCGAGGGCGAGCGGACGGTCCGCATCCGACGGGCGCACCTGGAGGAGGACACCGCCCGCCTGGTCCACGCGGCCCTGCCCGACGGCCGGAAGGTGAGCCTCGTCGACTTCGACCGCTCCGGGATGCCGCTCATGGAGATCGTCACGGAGCCCGACGTCCGGTCGGCCGAGGAGGCGCGTCGGTACGCGGAGGAGCTCCAGCGGGTCCTGCGCTACGTCGGCGCGTCGGACGCGGAGATGGAGCGCGGCCAGATGCGGGTCGAGGCGAACGTGAGCCTCCGCCTGCGCGGGATCGAGGCGTTCGGCACCCGCGTCGAGGTGAAGAACATGAACTCGTTCCGCTCCGTCGAGCGGGCGATCGCGTTCGAGATCGAGCGGCAGGCGGCCGCCCTCGACGCGGGCGAGACGGTGCGCCAGCAGACCCGGGGCTGGGACGACGACCGGGCCGTCACGTACGTGATGCGGGACAAGGAGGACTCCGAGGACTACCGCTACTTCCCCGAGCCGGACCTGCCGCCCCTCCGGACGGACGCTGCATGGCTCGAGGAGATCCGGGCCCGGATCCCGGAGCTCCCCGCGAGCCGGCGGGCGCGGTACGTCGGGGACCTCGGGCTCTCCCCGTACGACGCGGGGATCCTCACGGCCGCGCGGGAGACGGCCGACTACTTCGAGGCGGCCGTGGCGGCCGCGGCGGCCGCCACGGCCGCGGGCGCCGGGTCCGGGACCGGCGTCGCCGCCCCAGGCGTCCCGGGGACCGCGCCCGCGGGTGGCGCGAGCCCCAAGGCGATCGCGAACTGGGTCGCCGGAGAGCTGACCCGTCTCGTGAACGCCGCCGCCGGCACCCCCAGGGGACGGATCGACCGGACGGGGATCGCGCCGGCAGACCTCGCGGCGCTGGTCGGGCTGGTCGAGACCGGTGGGGTCTCGGGGACCAACGCCAAGGAAGCCCTGGCGGTCGCCTTCGAGACCGGCGACGCGCCGGTCGTGGTCGTCGAGGCCCGGGGTCTGGCGCGGATCGCCGACGCGGGTGCGCTGGATGCCGAGGTCGACGCAGCACTGGCGGCCAACCCGGATGCCGTCGCCGACTGCCGTGCCGGCAAGCCCCAGGCCGTCGGGTTCCTCGTGGGACAGGTGATGAAGCGGACGCGGGGACGCGCGGACGCGGCCGCCGTGCGCGCAGCGCTCGTCGCCAGGCTGGACGCCGGCGTCGCGGAGGAGGACCGGTGACCATCCTCAACCTCACGTTCTGGGCGCTCGGAGTCCTCCTCATCGTCCTCGGGTACACCCGCGCCGCACCGGCCTGGCGCCGATACCGCGCGCTCTCCGACCAGGACGCGAACGTCCGCCGCTACGAGCAGTGGCGTGGCGGTACGCGCGGCGATGACCGGACCGGCGCGTCGGTGGCGATGGAGGTGCTCCAGCGCCGGGCCCGGATCTGGGGGCTCGTGGCGATCGGCGGCGTCGTGCTCGTCTTCCTCGGGTTCTTCCTGCGGGTCTAGAAGCCGCCGCCCGCGCCACCGCCCGCGCCATCGCGATGCTCACCGGGACGGAAGACACGGCCGTCCTCGATGAGCGTGCACCGGTCCATGACGACCACGAGGCCGCCCTCGTGCGCGATCCGCGCCGCCTCCCAGCTGACGACGCCGAGCTGGAGCCAGAGGCACCGGGCGCCCGTCTCGACCGCCTCGCGCGCGTGCGCGGCTGCCGCCTCGGGCCGCCGGAAGACGTCCACGATGTCGAACGCCCCTGTCGCCGCTACGGCCTCCGCGAGCGTGGGGTAGGCACGGACCCCGGCGACCTCGGCCGCCGCCGGCGTGACCGGGACGACGTCCCAGCCGCGCCGGGCCAGCTTCACCATGACGTCGTGCGACGGGCGCGCGGGGTCGGGGGATGCCCCGACGATCGCGATGCGACGGCTGCGCCGGAGCAGGTCCGCGATGCCTGCGTCGTCGAGCAGCGGGACGGGCCAGCGGCCCTCCTGCACGTCGAGCACCTCCCGCGCGCGCCGGCGCTCGTCCGCGGTCACGACGGCGCCGCCGTCGCCAGTGCCGGAGTCATCGGCCCCGGAGTCATCGCCGCCCGCTCCCGCTCCACGGGGGACCGGCCCGTCAGAGCCCGAACCGCATGAGGATCATGCACGTGAAGACCGCGACGAAGAGGGCGAGCACGACGAACGCGAACGTCCGCATCCGCCCGGACAGGGCGAGGAATCCGGCCGGGGGCGGGCCGCCCGCCGTCGCGAAGCCCCAGAGCGAGTCGTCGTCGTAGAGCTTGTGCGCCGTCCGGCCGAGGACGCCGTCCCCGATGGCGAAGATCGCGATCGCCAGGAGGATCGAGATGCTCCACGTGATGCCGTAGTCGGAGCCGAACGAGAGGCTGCCCTCGCCGGGCGGGAGGGGGCCCCAGACGGTCCCTCGGAGGAGCCCGAGGACGATCACGACGAGGCCGGCGGTGCGCATGAAGGGCGGGATCCGCCCGGCCAGGGCCCGCCCCACGTCGCGACCCGTCAGCGGGGGCACTTTCCGGAGCGTCGGCAGCACGATGAAGTCGAAGTACATCGTCCCGCCGAACCAGAAGACCGCGAAGATCACGTGCAGCCACTGCACCGCGAACTGGACCCAGTCCATCGTCGTCCGACCCTCCCGATGTGCGGCGGGGCCGTGCGCGGCCCGCAGGGCCGTCATCGTACGCTCGCCGGAGGGTCGGATGCCCGGGGCCCGGGCCGGAGGGCGGAACCGCACGGCCGGACGGCCCATGGAGAACGGGCTGAGTCGCGTTGCAGCGCCCCCATCGCCTGTGCATACTCGGGGGTGCAACAGGGAAGGATCGCCGCGCGTCGGGTGCTCCAGTCTCGGATGCGGAGCAGGAGGAACCGGCGCGCCTCGGGCGATCATCGTGCGCCCGTCCGGTCGTCCGCCGCCCCGGGAGGCGGCTCGCGACAGCGGGGGCGTCGGAGTGAAGAGGAGACCACGTTGCGCATTCCCAAGTTCCTCGTCGGGATCGCCTCGGTCGCGGTGCTCGTCGCCGCGTGCTCGAGCGGTGCGAGCCCGACGCCGGCGCCCACCACGGCCCCCACCGAGGCCCCGACCGCCGCGCCCACCATGGCCCCCACCGAGGCCCCGTCGGTCGCGCCGACCGAGGCGCCCTCGCCCACGGTCGCGCCGGTGGCGTTCAAGGCCTGCCAGGTCAGCGACACCGGCGGCATCGACGACAAGGGCTTCAACGCGAATGCCTGGAAGGGCATGCAGGACGCGGCTGCCGCGCTCGGCGTCGAGGTCAAGTTCCTCGAGTCCAAGGCAGAGACGGACTACGAGCGCAACCTCCAGCAGTTCATCGACGAGAAGTGCGACATGATCGTCACGGTCGGCTTCCTGCTCGGTGACGCCACGGCCAAGTTCGCGAAGGAGAACCCGGTCACGGAGTTCGCGATCGTCGACTTCGCGTACGACCCGTCCATCCAGAACGTCTCCGGGCTCGTCTTCCAGACGGACGAGGCGGCGATGCTCGCGGGCTACCTCGCCGCGGGCATGAGCAAGAGCGGCAAGATCGGGACCTTCGGCGGCATCAACATCCCGCCGGTCACCATCTTCATGAACGGCCTCGCCGCCGGCATCAACTACTACAACCAGGAGAAGGGCACCAAGGTCGAGCTGCTCGGCTGGGATCCCACCGCCGCGGACGGCAAGGGTGACGGCACGTTCACCGGTGACTTCTCCGACAAGGACAAGGGCAAGCAGGTCACGCTCTCCTTCATCCAGGAGGGCGCGGACATCATCGTCCCCGTCGCCGGCCCGGTCGGGCTCGGTGCGGCTGCCGCCGTCCAGGAGAACAAGGACAACGGCGTCATGCTCATCGGCGTGGACACCGACCAGTACGTGACCGCTCCCGAGTACGGGAACGTGACCCTCACGTCCATCCTCAAGCGCATCGACAACGCGGTGTCGGGCGCCATCAAGTCCTCCTACGACAACACCTTCATGGGCGGCGTCGCGAACAACACCCTCGCGAACGAGGGTGTCGGGCTCGCGCCGTACCACGACTTCGAGTCGGCCGTCCCGGCCGACCTCACGGCGGCGATCGACGCCCTCAAGGCGAAGATCATCTCCGGCGAGGTGAAGGTCTCGGACTACCTCGCGCCCAAGTGATCGACGGCCGCGACCGCGGCTGACGATCGCGACGACGGGCGGCGTCTCTCGGGACGCCGCCCGTCGCGCACCCGGCACCTGGCACCCGGCAGACGGAGGGGCGGCGTGAGGCTGGAGCTTCACGGGATCACGAAGCGGTTCCCCGGGGTTGTCGCGAACGAGGGCGTGGACCTCGTCGTGGAGCCGGGGCAGATCCACGCCCTCCTCGGCGAGAACGGCGCCGGGAAGTCGACGCTGATGAACGTCCTCTACGGGCTGTACCGTCCGGACGAGGGCGAGATCCTCCTCGACGGGAAGCCGGTGTCCTTCCATGACCCGGGCGACGCGATCGCGGCCGGGATCGGGATGGTCCACCAGCACTTCATGCTGGTCCCGGTCTTCACCGTCACCGAGAACATCATGCTCGGGGTCGAGTCCACGCGCGGCCGCACCGGGTTCCTCGACTATGGAGCGGCTCGCGCGAAGATCGTCGAGGTGTCCGAGCGCCACGGCCTCTACGTGGATCCGGACGCGCGCGTCGAGGACCTTCCCGTGGGTGTCCGCCAGCGCGTCGAGATCATCAAGACGCTCTACCGCCGCGCGGACATCCTCATCCTCGACGAGCCCACCGCCGTCCTCACGCCCCAGGAGGACGAGGAGCTCTTCGAGATCATGCGGTCGCTGGCGAAGGCCGGGACCTCGATCATCTTCATCACGCACAAGCTCAACGAGGTCCTCGAGATCGCGGACACGATCACCGTGCTGCGGCGGGGGAAGGTCGTGGGGAACGTCGTCCCCGCGGAGACGAACCAGCTCGAGCTGGCATCGATGATGGTCGGCCGGAACGTGAAGCTCGTCGTGGACAAGGAGCCCGCCGCCCCGGCGGACCCGGTCCTGCGGATCTCCGGGCTCTCGGTGCGCGACGACCGCGGCCATCTCGCCGTGGACCGCCTGGACCTGGACGTCCGCGCGGGCGAGATCGTCGCGGTCGCCGGCGTCCAGGGCAACGGCCAGACCGAGCTCGTCGAGGCGATCACCGGGCTGCGGGTCCCCCTCGCCGGCGAGATCCGGATCGCCGGCGCGCCGGTGAAGCCGGCACCGCGCAAGGTGTTCGAGATGGGTGTCGCGCACGTGCCCGAGGATCGGCTCGAGGAGGGCCTGGTCCCCGGGTTCACGGTGGCCGAGAACCTCATCCTGAACACGTACTACCTCGAGCCGTACGCGAAGGGCCTCCGGGTGCAGCGCGACGCGATCATCGCGACCGCCGGTGAGCTCGTCGGCCAGTACGACATCCGCACGCCGTCGATGTTCAACGACGTGGGGAACCTCTCGGGCGGCAACCAGCAGAAGGTCATCGTGGCGCGCGAGTTCTCGCGCCCGATCAAGCTGCTCGTCGCGTCCCAGCCCACGCGAGGCCTCGACGTCGGGTCGATCGAGTACATCCACCGGCGCATCGTCGAGAAGCGCGACGAGGGCGTCGCTGTCCTCATCGTCTCCACGGAGCTCGACGAGGTGCTCGCCCTCGGCGACCGGATCGCGGTGATGTACCAGGGCAGGATCGTCGGGGTCCTCGACCCCGCAGAGGCCACCCCGGAGCGACTCGGGCTCCTCATGGGCGGTGCGGCGCCCGGGGAGGTCCCGCCGCCGGCAGGGGTCGCATCCGGGGCCGCGATGCCGGCGGCGTCCGACGGAGGCGCGCGATGAGCGACGAGAGCCCGCGCGGCTCCTGGGTCGGCCCGGACACCACCGTCGCGCGCGAGGCGGCGGCCGGCGACGAGGCGATCGACCGCCCGCATCCGGGCGGGAAGGGTCGGTGGACATGGCCGCGGATCGACGTCCGGGCGATCGGCCAGAGCCTCATCGTCCCGATCCTCGCGGTCTTCACGGCCCTCGTGATCGGTGGGTTCATCATCGTCCTGTCGGACCCCGAGTTCTGGAAGACGCTGCCCACCGATCCGGTCGGCGCCATCGTCGAAGGCCTCCGCAACGTCGCGGCGGCATACCAGGCGCTGTTCACCGGCTCACTCGGGAGCCCCACGGAGTTCGTCCAGGCGTTCGCATCCGGGGATCCGGACGAGGTGAGGAACGCGTTCCAGCCGCTCTCCGAGACGCTCCTGTCCGCGACGCCGCTGATCTTCGCCGGCCTCGCGGTCGCACTCGGCTTCCGCGCCGGCCTCTTCAACATCGGCGTCGAGGGCCAGCTCTACATCGGCGCGATCTTCGCGGTGTACGTCGGGTTCGCGTTCACGGGCCTGCCGTGGTTCATCCACCTCCCGCTCGCGATCCTCGCCGGGATGCTCGGCGGCGCGATCTGGGGCTTCGTCCCCGGCTTCCTCAAGGCGAAGACCGGGGCCCATGAAGTGATCGTGACGATCATGATGAACTACATCTCGTACCAGGTCGTCATGCTCGTCCTGAAGACGGAGGGGTTCCAGCGCCCCGGCCGGGACGACCCGATCAGCCAGAACGTCCTGCCCTCGGCCACGCTGCCGCCCCTCATCGACGGGCTCCGGGTCCACTGGGGGTTCATCCTCGCCCTCGTGGCTGCTGCGGCCGTCAGCTGGCTCCTCTTCCGGTCCACGAAGGGCTACGAGTTCCGCGCCGTCGGTCTGAACCCGGGTGCGGCCAAGTACGCGGGCGTGAACATCTCCCGGACGATCATCCTCGCGATGGTCACGAGCGGCGCGCTCGCGGGCCTTGCGGGGACCTCGGAGATGCTCGGGACGAGCGGGAAGCTCACGCCGGGCTTCTCGCCCGGCTACGGCTTCGACGCCATCGCGATCGCGCTCATGGGCGGTTCGCGGCCGCTGGGCGTCGTCGCCGCCGCGATCCTCTTCGGCGCGCTGCGTGCGGGCTCCACCCCGATGCAGGCGGCGACGGGGACGCCGGTCGACCTCGTGGTCGTCATCCAGGCGCTGATCATCATGTTCGTCGCGGCGCCGGCGCTCGTCCGGGCGATCTACCGGATCAAGGTCGGCCGGACGACGGGCACCGAGGTCTTCTCGAAGGGGTGGGGGGCATGACCGCCGTGACCGCGGCCGTCTCCGAGGCCCGGGGCCGGTGGCTCACCCGTGGCCGGGTCCTCGGGATCGGCTACCTCCTGCTCGCGCTCGCGATCGTCGTGCTGTTCAACGGCATCGCGGGCGAGGACACGAAGTTCGGGCTCAACTCGGGCCCCAGGCCCGTCATCCCTCTCCCCGACCTGGTGGTGCCGTCCCAGGCGACGGTCTGGCTGATGGCCGGGATCTGCGCCTTCGCGGGCGTCGTCCAGCTCCTTCGCGCCGGGACCCGCTGGTGGGTCGTCATCCTGGGGATCGTCGTCGTCGCCTTCGTCGCCGCGTTCCTCACGTGGGCGGCGGCCGGCAAGTCGATGAGCCTCGTCGGGCTCATGAGCCAGACGCTCCAGCGCTCGGTCCCGATCACGTTCGGCGCCCTGTCCGGTCTCCTGTGCGAGCGTGCGGGTGTCGTGAACATCGCGATCGAGGGGATGCTGCTGTCGGGCGCGTTCACCGCGGCCGTCGCGGCGAGCATCGCGGGCAACCCGTGGGTGGGGCTCGCCGCGGCGATCATCGTCGGTGGCCTCCTCGGCCTGCTCCTCGGCGTGCTCGCGATCCGCTACCTCGTGGACCAGATCATCGCGGGCACGGTCATCAACATCTTCGCCGCCGGGTTGACGGCCTTCCTCGCGTCGAAGGTCCTCGTCGCGCTACCGGAGCTGAACAACCCGCCGCGCTTCCTGCCGGACAAGATCCCGGGCCTCGGCGACATCCCCATCGTGGGCCCGATCCTCTTCACGAGCAGCTTCTTCGTGTACGCGATGTTCGTCTTCATCCTCGTCATCCACATGGCGCTCTTCCACACGCGGTGGGGCCTGCGCGTCCGGGCCGTGGGCGAGCATCCGGTGGCCGCGGAGACCGTCGGCATCGACGTCATCCGGACGCGGTACATCAACGTGCTTCTCGGCGGCATGGTCGCCGGCTTCGGTGGGGCGTACTTCACCCTCGGGTCCACGGGTTCGTTCGACAAGGGCATGACGGCAGGCAAGGGCTTCATCGGTCTCGCCGCCATGATCTTCGGCGGCTGGACGCCCATCGGTGCCTTCTTCGCGAGCCTCGTCTTCGGCTTCGCCGACGCGCTCCAGAACCGCCTGTCGATCCTCAACGCCGGGATCCCGTCCGAGATCCTCCTCATGCTCCCGTACATCGTGACGATCGTCGTCGTCGCCGGGTTCGTCGGACGTGTCCGCGCCCCCGCCGCGGACGGCCGGCCCTTCAAGCGGGAGTAGAGGCCCGGGGCTCGCCCGCCGGTGCGCCCGATCCCGCCCCATGGCCGTCGGCTACCATGGGCCCATGTCGGAGTACGACGCCGAGGGCCGGGCCGGCGCTCCGGCCATCGTCTTCGTGCACGGGACGCGCGTCACCCGCTCGATCTGGTCCGGACAGCTGGGCGCGTTCTCGGACCGCTATCGCACCGTCGCCGTCGACCTCCCCGGCCACGGCGAGCTGGCGGACGTCCCCTTCGGTCTCTCGGCGTTCATCGCCCGCCTCGACGCGATCGTCCGGCGCGAGGCGGCCGACGGTCGGGCCGTCCTCGTCGGCCACTCTCTCGGCGGCTACGTCGCGATCGAGTACGCGGCACGCTTCCCGGAGCGGACCGCCGCGCTCGTCGTCTGCAACGCGAGCCTGGAGCCACGGCGCCTCCTCACGATCCCGCACCGGTCGCTCGCCTACGTCGCGGACCTCGCCGGCCAGCGCATCCGGGAGCGGGTCTCCGACCGGGTCCGCTCGCGCGCCTATCGCACGGTGACGGCCGGCGCGCCGGTCCCGGACCCCGGCGGCCTGCTCTTCAAGGGGAGTCGCAACGCCGTCCGGGACGTCATCGGGCAGCAGTTCCTGCCGAAGCTCCGCGCGTACCCCGGCCCGGTCCTCCTAGTCAACGGGACCGACGACCCGCTGTTCCGCCGCGACGAGGCGGCCTTCCTGACCGCGACCCACGACGGCACCCTTCGTGTCATCGAGGGTGCCGGGCACGTGCCGTTCGTCGAGCGGCCCGCGGCGTTCGACGAGGCGCTCCGGCGCTTCCTCGACTCGATCCACTGGTAGGGCGGAGGTCCTCCGCGCCCCGGCCCGCCCACCGGCTACCATTGGCCCCCGTGAGGATCGCCGCCGACGACTTCGTCCACCTGCACACGCACACCGAGTTCTCCCTCCTCGACGGGCTCGGGCGCATCACGGACCTGGTGGACGAGGCCGAGCGGCTGGGCTTCTCGCACCTCGCCGTGACCGACCACGGCGCCCTGTACGGGGCCGTGGCTTTCCACCAGGCCGCCCTCGCGCGCGGCATCGCGCCCATCGTCGGGGTGGAGACGTACGTCGCCCGCCGGTCGATGACGGACCGCGAAGGGAAGGCGGACGCTCAGCCCTTCCACCTCGTGCTCCTCGCGCAGAACGACGTCGGGTACCGGAATCTCTGCCGGCTTCTCACCGACGCCCACGTGGATGGCTACTACTACAAGCCGCGCATCGATCGCGAGCACCTCGCCCGGTACGCCGAGGGCCTCATCGGGCTGTCCGCGTGCCTCGGCGGCGAGGTCGCGAAGGCCCTCGAGGTCGAGGACTGGGACCTCGCGCGCAAGGTCGCCGGCGAGTACCGCGACATCCTCGGGAAGGACCGCTTCTTCCTCGAGCTGCAGGATCACGGCCTGCCGGAACAGCGCCGCCTGAACGGGCAGCTCCTGCGCCTGTCGTCGGAGACCGGCCTCCCGCTCGTCGTGACGAACGACCTCCACTACGTCCACCGGGAGCAGTCCGAGGCGCACGACGTCCTGCTCTGCGTGGGCACGGGGAGCCAGCTGGACACGCCGGGCCGGCTGCGGTTCGAGTCGGCGGAGTTCTACCTCAAGTCCGCCGCGGAGATGGCAGCCCTCTTCCCCGACCAGCTCGAGGCGATCCGCGCGACGCGGCGCATCGCGGAGATGGTGGACCTTCGCCTCCCCATCGGCGAGACCCGGATCCCGTCGTTCCCGGTCCCCGAGGGCGAGACGGTGGAGTCCTGGCTCCGGAAGGAGTGCGAGCGGGGCCTCGTCGCCCGGTACGGCGACCCCGGGCCCGAGCTGCGCGAGCGGCTGGACTACGAGCTGGGTGTCATCACCACGATGGGCTATCCCGGCTACTTCCTCATCGTCGCCGACTTCGTCCGGTTCGCCCGGGAGCAGGGGATCCAGACGACCTGCCGGGGGAGCGCGCCGGGGTCGATCGTCACGTACACCCTGGGCATCACCCCGGTGGATCCGATCCACTACGGCCTGCCGTTCGAGCGGTTCCTCAATCCAGACCGCGTCACGATGCCCGACATCGACGTGGACTTCGAGGACGGCCGGCGCGACGAGGTGATCGCCTACGTCACGCGGAAGTACGGCCAGGACCACGTCGCCCAGATCATCACGTTCGGCACCATGCTCGCGCGCGCCGCCATCCGCGACGTGGGCCGCGTCCTGGGCCACAGCTACGGCGAGGTGGACCGGATCGCCAAGGCCGTGCCGAACCAGCTCGGGATCAAGCTCGACGAGGCGATCACGCTCAGCCCGCAGCTGCGCGAGATGTACGAGGGCGACCCGGCCGTCCACCGCGTCGTGGACTTCGCGAAGCAGCTCGAGGGGGTCGCGCGGAACGCGTCCACGCACGCCGCCGGCGTCGTCATCAGCCGGGAGCCGCTGACCGATCTCATGCCGCTCCAGCGCGCCACCAACTCCGATGCGCTCATGACGCAGTACGAGATGCACGGGGTCGAGGCGCTGGGCCTCCTCAAGTTCGACTTCCTCGGCCTGTCGAACCTGACGATCCTCCGCCACGCGGTGGACATGATCCGCGACGAACGTGGCGTCTCGATCGACCTGGACCGGATCCCGCTGGACGACCCGAAGACCTACGCCCTGCTCGCCTCCGGCGAGACGACCGGCATCTTCCAGCTGGAGTCGGCGGGGATGCGGCGGTACGTGCGGGAGCTCCGGCCGACCACGGTCTTCGACCTGGCGGCGATGGTGGCCCTCTACCGGCCGGGCCCCATGGACAACATCCCGCGCTACATCGCGCGGAAGCATGGTCACGAGCGGGTGGAGTACCTCCACCCGCTGCTGGAGCCCTACCTGGAGCGGACCTACGGGATCTTCGTCTACCAGGAGGACATCATGTCCGCCGCGATCGCGCTCGCGGGCTTCACCGGGCCCGAGGCGGACACGCTCGGCTACGCGATCCGGAAGAAGAAGAGCTCGGTCCTGCGCTCCCTGCGGGAGAAGTTCGTCGGCCAGGCCGCCGAGCGCGGGGTCCCGGCGGCGACGATCGACGCGGTCTTCAAGGCCTTCGAGCCGTTCGAGCGGTACGGGTTCAACAAGGCGCACGCGACCTGCTACGGCCTCGTCGCCTACCAGACGGCGTACCTGAAGGCGAACTACACCGTCGAGTACATGACGAGCGTGCTCACCGCCTTCCGCGACCGGGAGGAGAAGGTGGCCGCGGCCGTCGCCGAGTGCCGGCGCCTGGGGATCCGCGTCCTCACGCCGGACGTCCACCGGTCCTCCCTGGAGTTCACCGTGGAGGGCGACGCGATCCGGTTCGGGCTCCTCGCGGTGAAGAACGTCGGCGAAGGCGCGATCGTCTCGATCGTCGCGGCGCGCGAGGCCGGCGGCCCGTTCCGCTCGCTCACCGACCTGTGCGCGCGGATCGACCTCCGGCTGGCGAACAAGCGTGTCCTCGAGTCCCTCATCAAGGTGGGTGCGCTCGGCGACCTCGGCCACCCGGCGCAGCTCCTCCTGGGGCTCGACGACGCGATCGCCGCGGCACAGGCGACACAGCGCGACCGGGCGAGCGGGCAGACGAGCCTCTTCGACATGGCGGCCGACCCGGCGGCCCTCGAGAAGCCGCTGCCGCCCGCCACCGAGGCGCCGAGCCGCGAGCGCCTCCGGTGGGAGAAGGAGCTCCTCGGCCTCTACCTCTCCGACCATCCCCTCGGCGAGGTCTCCGAGCACATGAGCCGGACCGTCACCGCCTACAGCGGGGACCTGCGCGACGAGGCGCTCGACGGCCAGCGGGTCGTCGTCGGCGGGGTCATCACCGGCGTCCGGACCCTGATCACGAAGGCGAAGGCGACGATGGCGGTCGCGACCGTCGAGGACCTCCAGGGGTCGGTGGAGGTGCTGGTCTTCCCCCGCACGTACGAGGAGACGCGGGACGCCTGGGTCGAGGGGGCGATCGTCGCCGTCGCCGGCAGGGTCGACCACCGCGGGGAGGAGGCGCAGCTGCTCGCGGACCTCGTCCGCCCGTGGGAGGCGGTCGTCGAGATGGGCGACGAGGCGTTCGCGGCCGAGGTCGCGGCCGGCGACCGTGGGCGGCCGCGCGGCGGAGACCGCTGGCGCGGGAAGCCCGCGAACGGCAACGGCAACGGCAACGGTGCCGACGCGAATGGCGGCTCTCGCGGCACCGCGTCCGACGTCGAGCGCAGGGGCCGGGTGCCCGGCGCCGCCGCCGAGGGGTCCGGGCGGGCGATGCCGGTCGTCTCGCCCCTCCGCGGGTCCGGCGCGGCGGAGGCACCGGAGCCGCGCCCGGCGCCGCCGATCGGGCCGGCCGAGCCGATCCCCACCTACGCCGAGCCGCCCGGCGCGGCCGTCGCCGGCGCCGAAGCCGACGAGCCGCCCTTGCCGGAGGAGGCGCGGGCGCGGACCTCCGCGGCGTCGGCGGCCGCGACGACGCCGACCGAGGCCGGCCCCGGTGCGGTCCTCCACGTGCGATTCGCGGAGAGCGCCGCGCCCGACGCGGTCGTCCGCGCGATGGAGGGTGTCCGCGAGGTGCTCCGCGAGCGCCCCGGGGCCACGCGGGTCGTGGTGCACGTGCCGCAGGGCGGCGGACGGCCCGCGCTCACGATGGAGCTGCGGACCGGCGTCGCCTACGACACGGAGCTGCGCGCCGAGGTGGTGCGCCGGCTTGGCGAGTCGATGGTGGACCTGAGGCTGGCCTGACGGCCGCCGTCCCCGGGCCGCGCTACGGCCGCGAGTGGTGGATGTCCGGCGGCAGGCGCCGCGTCAGCGGGGGTCGGGGCCCTCGCCGGACTCCGCCTGCTGGGCCCGGAGCGCCTGGACGACGGCCAGGTCCTCGTAGAACCCGGACCGGACCGACTTCTCCTCGTCGGCGTCGAGGCCCATCTCCTTGGCGATCTGCCCGAGGGTCGCGTTCTCCTCGGCCGAGATCAGGGTGCTCGCGGCGCCCACCTTGTAGCAGGCGCGCAGGAGCGCGAGCTTCTGGTCGGTCGTGGCGCGCGACGACCAGTCGCGCGTGATGATGTAGTCCTCCGTCGCGCCGTAGAGGCGGGACTGGGTCTTCGCCATCTCGACCACGAGCACGGCCTCCGCCTCCGGGATCCCGCCGGTCTCGACGACGATCCGCTCCATCTCCGCCGTCTCGGCCGAGTCGGCGTCCATGTCCGCGAGCGCGGCGCGGCTCAGGATGTAGGCGAAGCCGGCGAGGTAGCGCGCGCGGTCCTCGGGCATGGCGTCCAGCTGGGCGGAGATCCGGCGGATCACCTCGGCCTCGGCCTGGGCGTCCGCGACCGGCTGTCCGCTGGGATCGAGCGGCGCAGGGCGCTCGACGATGTCTTTCTCTTGCATGCCGAGGTAACGGCGCCAGGACATGGGGCGACTCCGTGTTGGGCGGGCTGCGGGGATGCGGCGTGGGCGGGTGCGCCGCGCGCCTCCGCGCGGGGCCCGCTCAGGGTACACCGATGCCGCACGTGGCCGGTCCGGTGACGCGCCGCGGCCGACCGCCTCCTCGCATCATTCTGCGCGGCGGGCTACCCTCCACCGTGCGGCCGGACGGTCGCGGGAAGGGGAGTGGTGGATGCAGCAGGAGTGCGTCGAGGTCGCGCCCGGCCTCGCGCTGGCGGTCCGCCGCCGGGCCGCGGACGGCCCCGCGGCCGTGCCGTTCGTCCTCGTCCATGGGCTCGCGTCGAACGCGCGGACCTGGGACGGCGTCGCCGAGGTCCTCGCCGCGTTCGGTCACCCGGTCGTCGCCGTCGACCTCCGTGGCCACGGCCTCTCGGACCGCCCCGACGACGGCTACGACGTCCCCACCGTCGCGGGGGACGTGGCGCGCCTGGTCGATCGCCTGGGGCTGGACCGACCCGTCGTCGCCGGCCAGTCGTGGGGCGGGAACGTCGTCCTCCAGCTCGCCCGCGACCATCCGTCCCTCGTGCGCGGGGTCGCGTGCGTGGACGGCGGCCTCATCGAGCTC
Source organism: uncultured Chloroflexia bacterium (assembly GCA_963717255.1). Lineage (GTDB taxonomy): Bacteria > Chloroflexota > Limnocylindria > Limnocylindrales > CSP1-4 > CAIYQJ01. The sequence goes on from CAVQVT010000001.1 coordinate 158,687, forward strand.
GTCGCGACCTTCCCCGACTGGGAGGCGTGCGCGGAGGCGCTCGCCCCGCCGCCGCTCGAGGGGATGCCGGCGGTGGAGCTCGAGGCGCGGATCCGCTCGGCCCACCCCGACTGGTCGGACGCGGGCATCGGCGCCACGATGGGCAACTTCGCCGTCCGCCCCGACGGGACGATCGCCCCGCGCCTCACCCGCGAACGCCACATGGCGATCCTCCGCGGGCTCTGGGAGCACCGGCCGTCGGCGCTCCTCGGCACGATCGGCGTCCCGGCCGTCTTCGCCCTCGCCGACACCGGCGACGCGGACTGGACCGCCATCAAGCGCGCGACCGCGGACCGTGCGCTCGCCGCGATGCGGTCAGCGCGCGTCCGGTGGTTCTCACCGGCCGACCACGACATCCACGTGCAGCATCCGGCCGAACTGGCGAGTGTGCTGCACGACGCCACGATCGACCGGTTCTTCGCGTGAGCGCCCGCACGCCCCGCATCCTCGCGGTCATGGGATCCGGTGAGACGGCGCCCACGATGTCGCGCGTCCATCGGTCGATCCTCGAGCGCGTCGGGCCGGCCCCGGTCCCCGCCGTGCTCCTTGACACGCCGTACGGCTTCCAGGAGAACGCCGACGACATCTCCGGCCGGACGATGGACTACTTCCGCGAGACCGTCGGGAACCCCATCACCGTCGCCTCGCTCCGCACCGCCGACGCCGACGCCCTCACCCGTGCCACCGCCGCCGCGCGGATCCGCGAGGCCCGCTACGTCTTCGCCGGACCCGGGAGCCCCAGCTACGCCCTCCGCGAGTGGTCGGGCACGGAGGTCCCGCGCCTCATGGCCGAGAAGCTCGCCACCGGTGGCGCCGTCGTCCTCGCGAGCGCGGCGGCGCTCACCACCGGCATCCTCACGATCCCCGTGTACGAGATCTACAAGGTCGGCGACGATCCCACCTGGCTGCCCGGCCTTGACCTCCTCTTCCCGGCGACCGGGCTGCGGGCGGCCGTCGTCCCGCACTACGACAACAACGAGGGCGGGACGCACGACACGCGCTTCTGCTACATGGGCGAGCGACGGCTCGTCGCCCTCGAGCGCGAGCTCCCCGACGACGCGTTCGTCCTCGGCGTGGACAGCCACACGGCCCTCGTCCTCGACCTCGACGAGAAGACGGCCACGGTGGCGGGCGTTGGCGGGGTCACCGTGCGCGTCCAGGGCCGGAGCGTCGTCTTCCCGTCCGGGTCGGCGGTGCCGATCGACGACCTCGGCGTGGCCGCCGAGAGCCTGCGGTCCGGGTCGAGCGGGACCGTGACGGGGGACGAGGGGGAGGGGAGGACCCGAGCGGCAGGCGCGGCCGGCGGCCCGGCGTCCGCTCCTGGGGACGGTGCTGCGGCCGGGCCGGAGGAGGGCGGGCTCGCGGGCGCCGTCGCCCGCGAGGAGCGCGCCTTCGACGATGCGGTCGCGCGCCGGGACGTCCCGGCGGCCGTCGCCGCGATCCTCACGCTGGAGGAGACGATCGTCGCGTGGTCGCGCGACACCGGCGACGCGGGCGACTACGACCATGCGCGGTCCGTGCTCCGGTCCCTCGTGGTCCGGCTCGGCGACCTCGCGGTCGAGGGCGCCCGCGACCCGCGCGCGGCGGTCGCGCCGTTCGTGGACGCGCTCCTCGACGCGCGGCTGCGCGCACGGGCGGCGAAGGACTGGGCGACCTCCGACGCGATCCGCGACCGGCTCGTCGCGGCCGGCATCGAGGTCCGCGATGCGGCCGACGGGACGGAGTGGGACCTCGCGGGGCGTACGGGCGGGGACCGGCCCGGCGCCTGATCGGGCAGGAGGGGCGGCGACCGGGGGACGGTGCTCAGCGGCGCGCGCCCGAGCGCCGGCCCAGCCACCAGGCGGCGCACGCCAGGGCGGCGACCCATGCGATCGCGGCCGCCATCGCCGGCGGTCCGCCCGCCGGCTCCTCGGGCGCCGGGGTCGTCGTCGCGCTGTCCGGTGGAGCGATGCCCATCGTGCGGAGCGCGTCCTCGAGGGTCGCGGGCGCACCCGCGCCGACCCATGGAGGGTCCGACGGGTCGACGATCCGCCCATCGGCGTCGACGACCCACACGCCGGTGTTCGGATACGCCCACCAGGAGGGATCGACCACCGCGACCAGGACCCGATCCCCCTCCTTCGGCGGCCCCCACGGGAACGCGCACCAGTCGAGGGGGAGCGCGGGTGCCCGGAGCGAGAGCAACGGGCCGGGGGATCCACGGTAGGCGACCGCGACCCGGATCGTGAGCTGCATCTCGTCGACCTGCTCGATCGTGCCGAGCACGACCGGCGCCGCGGCCCGGAAGTCCGCGACCGGCCGCGGCGGGACCGCCGTCGTGCAGGCGAGGCCTGGCGCGGCCGTGCCGAGGAGGAACACGATCGCGCCGGCGGTCGCCGCGACGAGCCGCGTCGCGCGGCCGGGCCGAGCTGCGAACACGTCCATCGCCCACGCTCCAAAGCCGGCGGGTCGGACCTTCATCGCCGGTCGCCCCGCGGCGGGCTCAGCGCCTCGCGCCGGTCGTCGCCGACGGGCACACCTTCCCGCCCGATGCGGACGACTGGCAAGGGCCGCTTGGCACCGCGAGGCGCCGCCGGGCCGACCGACGCCTGGTGTTGCCGGCCCGGATCTGGTCCGGCCTTCCGGCGGGCGCGCGGGCGACACGGCTGGCCCTGGCGCCGGGGTTCGTCGTCACGCAGGCGCGAGCGTCGCGCAGTCGCGCGCATCTCCCGTGGTCACCTCGAACCACAGCGGGGTGCCGTTCCTGATCGCCGAACGCAGGCGCACGAGCGCCGACCCGTCGAAGGTCCACTGCTGGGTCCACGTGCCGCCGATGGTGGTCACGAAGCCGGGCATCGCGAGGATCGTCGCGGCGGTCGCGCCACAGGCAGCTCCGGCAAGGATCCGTGCCGAGACGGAGACACCCGTCTTCAGGTGGTGCAGCGAGAAGGCCGACGTGGCCCATCCGGTCGGCGGGACCGCGAGGGCAGCGCGGCCCGAGAGGCCTGCGCCGGAGATCGTCGCGGCCCAGGAGACCGCCGCAGTCTGGGAGGTCGCTTGGCGACGGGCGAACGTGACGTCCACCGGGACACTGCTGCTGGTCGTCGTTCCGTCGCCGAGCTGTCCGCCCTTGTTCGAACCCCAGCACTGGATTCCGCCGCTGCCTGCGATCGCGCAGCCATAGTTAGAGAAGCCGTTGACCGCGATCGCCGTGACGCGGCTCGTGAGGCCCGAAACGTCGACCGGGGAGGGACTGTCGGTCGTCGTGCCGTCGCCGAGCTGGCCCCACCCGTTGGCGCCCCAGCACTCGACCCCGCCGTCCTTCGTGAGCACGCAGATGTGGGACTGGCCCGCGTTGATCGCGACGACCCGGTTGTCGAGGCCCTTCACCTCGACCGGGGTGAGGCTGTTCTCCTTCGTGTCCTCCCAGAGCAGGCCGCCCTTGTTCGCGCCCCAGCACATGACCCCACCGCTCGCCGTGAGCGCGCACGCGTAGCCGTCACCCGCGGCGATCGCCGTCACCCCGCTCGAGAGACCAGCGACGTCGACCGGGACGGTGCTCTGGGACCGGGAGCCATTGCCGAGCTGGCCGTCACCCCCGTACCCCCAGCACTTCACTCCGCCGCCGCTCGTGAGGGCGCACGTCTGGAAGCCACCTGTCACGATCGCGCTGACGCCGCTCGAGAGACCAACGACGTCGACGGGGACGCTGCTCTGGGTCGTCGTCCCGTCGCCGAGCTGGCCACCTCCGTTGTTGCCCCAGCACGTGACTCCGCCGGCGCTCGTGATCGCGCACGTGTGGCCGCCCCACCCGGCGGCGATCGCGCGAACCCCGGTAGAGAGGCCGACGACGTCGACCGGGACGGTGCTCTGCGTCGTGGTGTCGTCGCCGAGCTGGCCGGCCTCGTTGCTGCCCCAGCACTTGACCGCGCCGCCGCGCGTGACCGCGCACGTGTGGCCCTCTCCCGCGGCGACTGCGGCGACCCCGCTCGCGAGTCCGAGGACCGGTACGGGCGTCAACCTGTCGATCGTCGTTCCGTCGCCGAGCTGGCCGGAGTAGTTCGCTCCCCAGCACACGAGCCCGCCGCCGCTCGCGATCGCACAGGCATGGTAGGACCCGGTAGCGATCGCGCTGATCGTGGGCACGGACGCGGCCACCGTGACGGCCGGTGGGATCGAGGTCGCCAGGAGTGCGGCAGCGGCGAGCCCTACCGTGACGGTCCGTAGCGTCCTCATGATGCCCTCACTGATGCGCTGCGAGCGGCTGGGTCCCACCGATGGCTCGGCGCGGTCCCCGGCGGAGACGACGGGCCGCGGGTTCCCTGCCCGCTGCGGCGGACTCTCTCCTCCGAGGCAGGGCGCCACCAGTGCCGGTGGGCACCGCGATGGGCGTTGGACGCGGAAGCGACCTACGGCGCGGGCGTCAGGACGAGCCGGTCGATGCCGAGCGCGTAGCCGGTCGACGCCGCGTTCCGACCCGCGATGCGCACCTCGATCCCGACGGCGCCCGGCCCGGCGACGGGCATCGGCAGAAGCCCGACGGCGTACGGGCCGGACACCCTGGGGGCATAGAGGTCGAACGTCGCCGGTGGGAAGCCGGGCACGGTGACGACGATCCGGCCGTAGTCGGGGCCCTTCGTGAGGAAGAGCGTGACCCCGTAGTCCCCGCCCACGCTCACGGGCGCGAAGACCGTCATGCTCGTGGCGCCGGGCGGCGACCAGTACAGCTGCCCGTCGCCCCGCCACTCGGGGCCGTCGTCGGTGGGCCGGGCCAGTGTCGCGGGGGCGCGTCCTCCATCGACGGCGGCGCTCCGGAGACGCTCGGCTTCGTGGACGGCCTGGACCGGCACCTGCTGCTCGAGCACGAGGAACGCGTCGACGTCGACACGGGCGGACGAGCGCAGGGTGACGGTGAGCGTGTGTCGTGCTCCGGTGCTCCCAGCGGTCCGCCAGACGATGCGCCCGTCGGCGGGCGGCCGCGCGAACGTCGCGGTCCCCGCAGGGACGCCGTCGAGGCGCAGGGCGACGCTGCCACGTCCCTTCGCGGTCGACCCGACCAGCGCGACGGCGCTGCCGGTGAACCCCACGGAGGCCGAAGCCCCGGCCCGCGTCGCGACGAGGACGCTGCCGCCGATCGCGTCGCCATCGGCGACCTTCTTCCACGCGCCGGCGAGCGTGACCCGAGGGTCGCCCGAGTCGATGAGCCCGACGCGGTAGACCGGGCCCGCGCGCCACGGGCCCGCGTTGCCGGCCGCGTCCGTGGCCCGGACCCGGTACTGGTACCTGTTCCCGGTCGTCAGGTGCCGTCGGACGGTGGACCCGCCACCCGCGGCGACGGACGATGACGTCGGTGCGACGGTCCGCCACGGGCCGGCGTCGCGTGATTCCTGGAGCACGTAGCGGATCGTCGGCGAGAGCGCGTCGACCCCCGCCCACTGCACCCGGGCTGCGCCGGCGCCCGCGCCGAGGACCGCGTCCTGGACGAAGGTGACGACCGGCGGGCTCACCTCGGGCGGCGTCCGGTCGATCCGCACCTCGGTCGACTGCCACGGACCGCGGACGCCTGACCTGTCGGTCGCGTACCAGCGGACCACGGTGCGGCCCTCCGTCTCGATGCCGAGGGCCGCGCGCGAACCGCTTCCATCGACGAGCGGGGCGTCCTGTCCGCGGACGATGACGCCGCCGTCGACGGCCGGGGAGGCCCAGTAGCGGATCTCACGGGTGCCGTCCGAGCCGGTCAGCATCACCTTGGCGGCCGACGTCCACCATCCGGCGGCGCCCTCCGGCGGCGTCACGACCGCCGTCGCGGTCGGAAGAGTCGCCGGGGGCTTCGTGGAGGAGTCCGCCACACGGATCGTCGTGTTCGTGAATGCCTGGCCGGTGCAGTCCCGCGATCCCGCGCATCCGTCGGTCAGGGTGTCGAAGAAGACGCGGAAGACGACCCCCGCGACGTCGCCCGCCTTCAGACTGAAGTCGTGCGCGTCGTCGGCCGAGTCGAGCGGATGTCGAAGCTCGACGAGGTACGTGCCGTCGCCCATGCCCGATGCCGTCGTTCCGTCGGCCGTGCCCGGACTCGGGTGTCCCGGGTCGGCGTCCTCGGCGCTGCACAGGAAGGCGGACTGGACCCCCGCCGGGCACTCGGTGCGGAAGTCGTCGATCAGGTCCGCACCCGTCCCGCGAGCGTTCACGACGATGACGTCGTCGCCCGGCTCGGACACCCCGTCCCCGTCGTTGTCGAAGTCGAGGCTGATCGTCGCAGCGGCGAACGGGCGGCCCATCCTGACGGCCACGTAGAGGTCGCGGTCATCGTTCATGACGTAGACGCCGACCGGCACCTTCCCGGGGCCGAGCGAGGTCGGGAGGTCCGCCGCGAGGTCGAGCCGCGCCGCGCCGTCCCACTCACCGGGCGCGTACCGGCCGTCGATCGTCGCGGTCCCGAACGCGGACCATGCGGTGTCCGCGCCGGTCACGGGCGTGAGCGTGGGGGTCGGGGCCGGGCTCGGCGCCGAGCTCGCCGTCGCGATGCGGATGTGGGCAAGGCTTGAGTCCGGGACCCGCGTATCGCCGGTGCACTCGGGCCACCCACAGTCGCTTCCCGAGGCCGAGCTGATCGCGCGCACGAAGAGGAAGAAGCCGAGCGTGTCCCCAGCACGCACGCTGAAGTCGTGGGTGTCGTCCGTGCTGTCGAGAGGATGGGACATCTCGATGAAGCTCGACCGGAGCGCCTCGCTCGTGAATCCCGCTGCGGCTCCGTCCTTCGTGCCAACGGACGCGAGGTGCTCGTCGGTGTCCTCGACGCCGCAGAGCAGTGATGACTCGACGCCGGGCGGGCATCTCGTGCGGACGTCATCGTAGAACCAAGCCGTGCGAGCACCCGCGCGGACCGAGGAGACGAGCGCGTCGTCGCCTTCCTCGGGCCAGGCGCCGTCGTCGTCGTTGTCGAACTCGAGGTTCGCTCCGAAGGCCGAGTAGGAGCCCGGTGCCGTGACGGCGGCATAGAGGGTGGTGGCGTCGTTCATGACGTAGAGGGTGGCGGGCACGGTGCCGCCGCCGTCGTGGTCGGGGACCGTCATGGAGAACGCCAGGCGGGATGCGCGGTCCCACTCGCCCGACCCGATCTCGCCGTCGATCCGGGCCGTCCCGAATGCCGACAGGGTCACGCCGTCGGCCCGAGCGGCCGGCGCGACATGCCCAACGAAGACGAGGCCCGGCGCGATCGCGAGCCCCAGCGCGAGGACGATCGAACCGGTGATCGCGGGGTGCATCCACGCCTCCAGGGGACGCCCACGGCGGGTCGGTTCTCCAGGTGGATCAGCGCGGTCTCCCCCGGGGGAGACCGGACCGCGCGTCCTCGCCCCGCTGTGTCGGACACTCTCGCCGATCCTCGGGTCCGGCAAGGGCCGAGCGTCACCCGGGACGCGGCGGCCACCAGGGTCGGGAGTCGCGGCTGGAGGCGAGGGCCGGTGTCGCTCGTGTCTCGGCGTGGTCCAGGCGGACGTCCCCTGAGTCAGCCGCCGTCCGGCGGGGCTGGGCCCGGGGACCGTGGCGCGTCACCAGGGCAGCAGGCGTCCCGATCCCGTGTACACGCGGTCGAGCACGACCCGCCCGGAAGCCGCGTCGAGCAGGTTCGGCTGGCTCGCTTCGAGGATGACCGTCGGGCGCATCCGCGCCTGGACGAGCGTCGGCCCGCGGAAGGTCAGCTCGAGGATGAGCCCCTCCTCGGTCTCCTCCGACCGCACGATGTCGAAGACGAAGTCGCCCAGGGCGTACCAGATCGGGCGGCCCTTGTAGACCTCCATCGCCGCGGCCCAGTGCGCATGGTTCCCGATGACGAGGTCGGCGCCGGCGTCGATCATCCGGTGCGCCCAGGACCGCTGCCCCGAGGTGGGCGTCGCCCGGTACTCGACGCCCCAGTGCGGGTAGACGATGACGACGTCGGCTCCGGCGCGGCGGGCGGCGCGGATGTCGGCGGCCGGGCCGGCGCCGGAGAGCCCGGCCGAGCCGGGCGTCGTCGCTCCGGCCGCGTATCTCGGCGCGATGGCGTCGTACGCGAGCACCGCGACGCGCACGTCTCCGACGGTGAACGTCGCAGGCGCGCGCGCCGCCTTCGACGTCGCGCCTGCTCCCGCATGGTCGATCCCCAGCCGGTCGAGCGCCGCGACGGTCTCCACGATGGCGCGCCGAGCGGCGTTGCCGATGTGGTTGTTCGCGAGCGAGACGATGTCGATGCCCGCGTTCGCGAGGCCGACGAGCGACGCCTGGGTGAAGTTGAACGTGAGCCCGTCGGCGTGATACGTCGCATGGACCGGCGCCGGGCCCTCGAGGTTCACGATCGATCGGTCGGCCCCGGCCAGGAGCGCGCGGACGGAACCGGCGGCGGCCGTCCGCACCGCGACCGGGAGGACCCATCCGAGCGGCGAGCAGCACCGGCGACCGACGATCCGGGCGGTGCCGCCGTCGAACGGGAAGTCCACGCCGTGTCCCGGCTGGACGATCGCGCGGCGGACGCCGCGGTCGAGCATCACGTCGCCGGCCGCCACGAACGTCCACAGGTCGGCTGGGTCGAAGGCGGCCGCACCCCCGTCCGCCGGGAGCTCGGCCATGAGCGGCCACGCGTCGAGGTCTCGGACGCGCCCGACCCCGAAGAGCGCACGCTTCCCCCACGCGAGCGCACGCACGCTCGGTCCCACCTGGGATGCGCGCAGGATGCCGAGGCGGTCGCGGTGCGCCGCGAGATCCCGGGAGAGCACGTCCGGGCTTGCCGCGAGGACCAGGTGCCGCCCGTCGGTCGCGGCCAGGCCGAGGGCCAGGAGCACCGCGTCTGCGTCCGCGCTCACCAGCTCGAGGGCGCCATGGCGGCCCGAGCCGGCCAGGGCCGCCCGGAGGTCGTCGCGGTCCACCGCGGTGAGGGTGCTCCGGAAGTCCGCGACGACGACGAGGGGCACCGAGGCTGCGGCCGGGGCGGCCGGGGCTGCGTTCGCCGCGATCACGGGACCGGCCGGCGAGGCGCAGAGGGCGGCGACCGCGGCGACGAACGCGACGGCCAGGATCCGCGCGAGGCTTGGGCGGCGACCGGGCCTGACGGCTCGATGCATGCGCCGATCGTGCCACGGCGGCCCCGGCTCTGCGGTCGTCCGGGCGAGCCGGGAGCGTCATCGCGCGGCAGGTCCGGCCCGCGATCCGCATCAGGTCATCCGGGTGATGCCAGGGTCCGCCGGAAGCGCTTCACTTGGCACGTGCAGAGGGTGCGCCGGCATACATCGGCCGTGGCCCGCGCGAGGGTCCGGTCGCCGCGATCGCAGGCTTGACCCTGGCCGGCCGCCGGCGAGGCACCAGGGACAGCAGCAGGAGGATCCGCATGACGCTCGGTCCGCTCGAGTACCTCGTCATCGGCTTCGACGGGGACAGGTTCGACGGGAGCATCGCCCGGGAGATCGAGAAGGTCGTCGACAAGGGGATCATCCGGCTCGTCGACGTCGTATTCATCACCCGGGAGGCGAACGGCGGCTCCATCATCGTCGAGCTCAGCAACACGGACGATCCGCGGTTCGCCTCGTTCGCGCCACTTCTCGCCCAGATGCGGGCGCTGTTCACGCCCGAGGACCTCGAGGCGATCGCCGACTCGCTGCCGCTCGGCAGCGCGGGGCTCGCCCTGCTCTTCGAGCACCGCTGGGCGGAGGACATCAAGGACGCGATCGCCGCCGCGGGCGGCTTCCTCGTGCGCCGGGATGTCGTCCCGCCGGAGGTCCTTGCGGAGGTGAGCGCGGAGCTCGAGGCAGCCTCTGCGTAGCCGACCTGGCCCGGCCGCACGGCGCGACCACCCACACGCGACAGTCCCGAAGGGAGCACCCCAGATGATGATGAGACGACGTGGCAGGCCCCTGGTCCGCATGGCGGCGACGACCGCGGTGGTCGCCGGCACGGCCGGTGCCGTCAGCCACCACCAGCAGCAGAAGTACGCGAACCAGGAAGCCGAGCAGCAGGCGCAGGCGCAGGCTGCCTACGAGGAAGGTGCGGCTGCCGCCCAGCAGCAGGCCGCCGCGGCCCCCGAGCCGGCGCCCGAGCCCGCGAGCGCCGGGATCGACATGGCCCAGCTCCAGCAGCTCGCCGACCTCCATACCGCGGGCGTCCTCACCGACGAGGAGTTCGCCGCAGCCAAGGCCAAGATCCTCGCCGGCGGCTGAGCCGGGGCCGGCGCCGGGGCATCCGATCCCGGCGCCGACGGCCGTCAGCGGCAGACGGGGAGACGCGGACAGAGGGACACCGAAGGAGATGACGATGGCGGACCTGAGACTGGTCCTGGCGATCTACGGCGACGAGGCTGCGGCGGACGCCGCGGCCGCCTCGCTCATGGCCTGGGAGAAGGCCAACGACGTCGTGCACCGCCCCGTCGGTGTCCTCGTCGCGGACGACGCCGGCCGGATCAAGGAACACAAGCTCGGGCAGCGCAGCGGCAAGAAGGGCGCGGGCATCGGCCTCGTCCTCGCGGTCATCGCGCCGCCCACGCTGCTGGCGGGGATCGTCGGCGGCGGCATCCTCGGCCACTTCCATCACAAGGGCCTCGGGCTGACCGAGGCGGACCGCGAGCGCATCGCCGGGGAGCTCGCCGGCGGGAAGGCCGCGATCGGCGTCCTGGTCGAGACGGACGACGAGGCCGCGATGATCTCTCGCGAGCTCGCCGACCTGGGTGGGTCGCCGGAGGTCCACGAGGTGTCCGACGAGGCCCTCGAGGCCGTCGCGGCGGCCGCGCCGGCCGAGGCCGAGGCACCTGCCGCGGAGGCTTGATCGACAGTCAGGCCGACGTCGACCCGGGATCGTTCGCTGCGGTCCCGGGGACGCCGGGTCACGGCGATCGTCTCAGGCAGCCTGCGGGCGTCCCTGCGACATGACGAGCTGCAGAAGGGCGAACGCGGCGTAGAACAGGGCGAGCGCGACGCCCGTGAGGTAGAGCGCCGGCTCCAGGTCCGGAACCAGGCCGAGCACCACGAGGATCAGCACGATCGAGACGGAGGTCACGAGGAGCGTCGAGATGACCATCTGCCGCACGCGGACCGCCGGTGCGAAGGCACGCAGGAGTGCCCGATGCTCGGGGTTTCGGCTCGACCCGACGATCCACCCCCAGAAGAGCACGAGGTAGAGGAGGCTGCTCACCAGCCACAGCTCGTGCCCGGTGATCTCGTAGCGGCCGATCACGACCGGAGCGATGGCGGCGACGACCACCATGAGACCGGTCCCCACCACGCCGCGGATGTACGAGAGGTCGAGACCTCGCTCGCGCCGCCGTCCCGGGTGCTGATGAGCGCCCCGAAGCCGACGAAGACGCCGGCGATCCCGGCCAGCGAAGCGCAGCGGCGTCCTGCATGTCCCGCCACCTCGCGCGCGACGAATGACCCACCGTAGCCCTCGAACCATGCCTCCGCGGGCAGCGGGTCGGCGAGACCCGACCGGCGCACGACCCCCGACGCCGCCAGCGGAGGCGGTTTGTCGGGGCCGGGTGGGGGTGGGGTCGTCCACGGCGGCCCGCTGTTCGGGCGGGCGGCGGCCGCCGTCAACGGCTGCGGGTCCGCCCGGTCTGCGCCCGCGGCCGCCCGCCTACTCGATGGGGTCGAGCTCCGGACCGGCCGCCGGGAGCAGCGGGAGCCCGTCTTCCGGCACCGTGCCCATCAGCCCGACCTGGTGGTAGACGCGGATCTTCTCGCGCGTGTCGGCGATGTCCAGGTTGCGCATCGTCAGCTGGCCGACGCGGTCCTGGGGCGTGAAGAAGACCTCCTCGCCCCTCTCCATCGTGAGCCGTTCCGGGTGGTAGGTCAGGTTCGGGCTCGTCGTGTCGAGGATCGCGTAGTCGTTCCCACGCCGCAGCTCGAGGGTCACCTCCCCGGTGATCGGCCCGTGGCGACCCAGCGCTGCGCCGTCTCGCGGAGCATGAGCGCCTGCGGGTCGAACCAGCGGCCCTGGTACAGGAGCCGGCCCAGGCCGCCGCCCGTTGCTCCGGTCTGTGGGATCGTGTCCTCGTTGTGGATGCCGGTCACGGAGGCGCTCGTACACGATGTGGAGCAGGGCCATGCCCGGCGCCTCGTAGATCCCGCGGCTCTTGGCCTCGATGATCCGGTTCTCGATCTGGTCGGAGAGGCCCGAGGCCGTGGCGACCCCCGATCGCGTTCGCCTCGGTGAAGAGCGCGAGCGGTGACTCGAAGGTCTGCCCGTTGAGCGCGACCGGGCTCGCCCTCCTCGAAGCGGACGCTGACCGTCTCGGTCGCCACCTCCACGTCGGCGCGCCAGGAGGCGACGCGCCATGATCGGCGTGACGATCGAGACCCCCCGGTCGAGGAACTCGAGGTCCTTCGCCTCATGCGTCGCACCGAGGATGTTCGAGTCCGTGGAGTACGCCTTGTCGGCGCTCATCCGGTACTCGAGGCCGGCGGCCGTCGAGGTAGGCGGACATCTCCGCACGGCCACCCAGCTCGTCGATGAACCGCTGGTCGAGCCAGGGCTTGTAGATGAGCAGCGCGGGGTTGACGAGCAGGCCGTAGCGGTAGAAGCGCTCGATGTCGTTGCCCCCTTGTAGGTGCTGCCGTCGCCCCAGATGCCGACGCCGTCCTCCTGCATCGCCGAGACGAGCATCGTCCCGGTGACCGCCCGGCCGAGCGGCGTGGTGTTGAAGTAGAGCTGCCCGGCGGTCGAGATGTGGAAGGCGCCGGGCCTGCAGGGGGGGGCGGGCGGATGGCCCTCGGCGACGAGCTGCGGTCGGCACTCGGATCAGGCGGGCGCGCCGTACGTGAGCGCCTTGAGGGGGATCGACGGATAGTCGTCCTCGTCGGGCTGCCCGAGGTGTGCCGTGTATGCGAAGGGGATCGCGCCGTGCTCCCGCATCCAGTGCAGAGCGGCGCTCGTGTGGAGCCCGCCGGAGAACGTGATGCCGACCCGCTCCCCCGACCGGGAGGCTCTGGAGGATGTTGGGGCACAGGGAGTGGTCCTCGACGGTGGGATGTGCGATGCCGTGCGGCCAGCCGCGGGTCGCGGTCGACCGGGTCGGCCGTCAGGCTACATCAGGACGGCGCCCAAGCAGAGGTGCGTGGCCCACGAGGGCCTGTCGGTCGGGCGCGACGGCGGTGAGCCTGTCACCAACGGCGACCCGGGCATCTCGCCGTGCCGCTGCACCGGCGGCCGGATCAGGCGCGTCGGCGGGCGTCCGGGCGCGGTGGACGAGCTCCGTGTCGTCAGGACGCGGTCAGCGGGGCGCGGTCGCAGGCGGATCGTCGACGCTGTCGGCTACGGACGGGCGGCCGCGGGGCTCGCCCACGTGCGTCCCGGTGAAGTCCCACCGGTCCGGATCCTCCTCCTGCACGCCTCGGGGCGCCGTGCCATCGGGCCCGGCCCGGAACAGGGCGGTCCGGTCCACGAACGGACCGACCGTCCGCACGGCGACGACGACCAGGGCGACGAGGACTGCCGCCGGCACCACGAACGCGAGGAAGTCGATGACCGTGCCCATCGTCGTCAGGGCCTCCTGTCCGCGAGATGGTCACGCATGGCCGATCCAGACGCGAGAGCCGGACGTCATCCCGGACGGACGGACATACGCCCCCGACCCCTTCCCGCGGGGAGCCGGCCGCGTGCCGCCGCGGGCGAGATCGTCCCTCGGCCCGGAGCTGGGGCGCGGCGCGACGCTACGCGGGCCGGATCACCCGCGGATCATCGCGCTTTCGTGGGCGGGGTGTGGGGCCGCGCGTCAGAGCCTCCCGCTGCGCCGCGGGCGCGGGAAGCGGCGACGGGGCGGGCGCGGGAGACCGCAGCCGATCGGATGCGGACGGGTCTCCCGTGGGCCTTCGCCGTTCCTTGCGGCCGACATCCGTCCGTCATCGGAGACCGGATCCGTCCGGCGTGTGCGAGCAGTCGTGCTCACATCGTGGTACCGAGGCCGGGATTCGATCCCGGATGCCCTTGCGGGCGGCCGATCTTGAGTCGGTGCGAAACAGTCCGGATCAGTCCGTCCTCTGCGTCGTTTCGTGCTCAGAAACGGGCGTTGAACACGACGTCGGCGGGCACGGAGTCCGTCCCAGTCCGTCCCGTACGCTAGCCGATCCGTGCTACCAGTCTTGGCCGCCCGCTCGGCCGGTCACCGGGCCGGGGGGCCTCAGCCGGATGGGAGCGCCCGCGTCATCGCCGGCTGTCCCTTGATCGACCAGCTTCTCTGGTGGCACACCGCAGCCGAGGTGCCGGTCGGCACAGCCCGGACCGGCACGCCTCCGACGTCGCGGGTGAGCGCGTCCGGCTTCACGAACGCGTCGGCAGCCGCGCCGGCGGCAGGGGTCACCAGCTTGTGCCGTCACCTCGATGTGGCCGCACGGCGGCGTCGACCGTCGGGAACATTCGGCCCTCGCCGACGAACTCGAGAAGGCCGGTCTGGCGGGCGCGCTCCTGCACGGGCGCATGCACATCGGCGACGTACACGTCGATGCCCTGGTCGCGCAGCTTCTTCAGGAGGCCCTTGAACATCTCCGCGCTCGTCAGATCGAGCGCGCGTCCTGGCGGCGGCGTCGAAGATGACCGCCCCAGGGGGAGGCGACGCCATGTCGGCGACCATCGCGACCACCCGATCCCGGACTGTCAGTGCGTTGGCGTAGTAGAGCGGCCCGTCGACGCGGACGATGAGGACCCCCGGCACCGGCGTGTTCTCCGGATGCCGGGACAGGTCCGCGTACGCACCGGCAGCTTCCGGGATCCGTCCGAGCGACGCCACGTGCGGACAGCTTCGACCGGTAGATGACGAACACGAGCGACGCGAGCAGGGGCCGATGAGCATGCCCTGCAGGACGTCGATGAGGAGCACACCTCGCGAGGGCGAGGACGCCGAACCAGACCTCCACCCGCGCCTCGCGTCGGCAGCCTCCGAGCCTCCGCGAGGCGATGGATGTGCCAGACCGCGTGGATGATGAGCGCGGCCAGCACGGCCTCGGGCAGGCTCGTGAACACGGGGGTGAGGAAGAGGAGCGTCACGATCGTCGCGCAGGGCCCAGGTGACGAGGTTCGCGACCTGTGAGCGGGCGCCCACACCCTCCTTGACGGCCGATGCCGACATGCTGCCTGCCGCGATCATCCCGCAGCGAAGACGGGCGCTCCCGGGAGGAGAGTTACAGATCCGCGTGGGCGTTCAAGCTCTCTGGTCGGCGTCGACCTCAGTACCCCAGCGACTCGCTGAACGCTACGAGGAGGACCCCGATGGCGGGGAGGACCATCGCGAGGTAGTCGTCGATCGGGATGTCCGGCACCGCCAGCGACGGCAGTCCCTGCGGGAGCTCGCGCCCGAGAGCGACGGCGACGCCCCGGGTGCCGCCAAGGTCGAGCGCGAGGAGCTCACCGCGATCGCGCCGAACAGCACGATGAGTCCGGCCGGGATCCTCCTCTGCGGACGGCGGAGGAAGAGGACCGCGAGCGCGACCGCACCGACCGCGAACGCGGCCCAGTTCGCTCTGGGGGAGCTCCCCGATGATCCCGACGAGCCTCTGGACGGTGTTGCCCTCCGGCTTGGCCACGCCGAAGAGCTTGTTGAGCTGCCCGACCGCCACGAAGATCGCGAGGCCGAGCACGAAGCCGTCCATGACCGGCTTGGAGAGGAACTGCGTGATGAAGCCCAGGCGTGCGAGGCCGGCCACGAGGAAGACGCCGCCGGTGACGAGGACGAACGCTGACGCGTAGGCCTGATACGCTGCGGATCGGAAGCGTTGCCGCCGCTGTCGCGACGAGTGCCGCAGCGACGGACGACGCGAGGAGCGCCGCGGTCGCGGATGTCGCCCCGACGGAGAGGTGACGCGAGGTCCCGAGCAGCGCGTAGACGAGGAGCGAGACGACCAGGGTGTAGAGGCCCGCCTGTGGCGGCAGGCCCGCGATTCCTGCGTAGGCCATCGCCTCGGGGACCAGGAGGCCCCACAGCGTGAGCCCGGCGATCGCGTCGAAGGTCAGCCACGAACGGTCGTAGCCTGGCAGCCACGACAGGATCGGCACGAACCGCTTGACGCTCATCGACGCCTTGCGCAGACGTTCATCGGGAGGGAGAGAGGCCCGAGACGACGCGTCGCCCCTGGCCTCTCGTCCGTTCATGTTCGTGTGGCGAGTGACTGCGGCGCAGTTCGATCACTCGCGCATGAGCATCGCCTGCGCCTCGCGCTCCAGGTTCAGGTACGGCTCGCCGCTCACGTTGACCCTCACCTGCTTGATCACGCCCCCGGTGAAGCGATAGGGCGACTCGCCGGGGTAGTCGTCGGTGACGGGGGCGCCGCCGTCGCGCCCGACGCAGAGCCCTTCACCGGCGATGGCGAACTCACCCGGCTGGGTCCTGATGCGGCCCTCGCCGACCTTGCGGTCGCCGTAGAACAGGGACAGGATGCCGGTGGCGACGCCGGGCGGATCCTCGCCGTCCTTCTCGAAGGAGGCGGCCAGGATGACGTTCTCGCCCGCGGGGATGTCCTCGGTCGCGTCGATCTTCTGCTCCAGCAGGCCCACGAAGCTGTAGACGTAGTGCAGCCTCTCGTCCTTGACGTAGAGAGAGTGTCCGCCGAAGCGCGCGCCGTGGGCGAAGAGCACGCCCTCCGCCCCAGGTCCCGGGATGTCGACGAGCGCGCCGAGCGAGTAGGAACGGTTGCGGATGTTGACGGACTGCTTCTCGGGAACCTCGGCGACGTCCGGGTAGTAGACGTACTTCTCGCGCGGCAACGAGAGCTGGGGCCGCTCCGTGAGCGCGATCTCGAGCAGGATGCGGTCATCGAGCGGGAACGCACCGTTACGGCCGGCCTCGGCGAACCAGAGGTTCACGAGCTCGCGCACCTTGTCGGGCATCTCTGCGCTGAGATCGTGCAGCTCCGCGCGGTCGACGTCGGTGTGGTAGAGCTCCCAGTCGTCGGCGTTGAACTCGCCCCAGCCGCTGAGCGGCGGATGGGTCGTGACGGCCTTCCATCCCTCGTGCCAGATGCCGCGCTGGCCGAGCATCGAGTAGAACTGCGTCTTCCGCGTCCCCTTCGCGTCGGCGTCGTCGAAGCTGTAGCGCATGCTGACGCCGTCGAAGTGGCTCTGCACGTGCCCCTTGATCGTCGCCGGGGACTCGACGCCCAGACAGTCGAGGATCGTCGGCACGATGTCGACCGCGTGGTGGTACTGGTCCCTGACCTCCCCCCTCGCCGCGATGCCCGCCGGCCAGGAGATGACGCACGGGTCGGCCGTGCCACCGTTGAAGTTGTAGCGCTTCCACAGCTTGAACGGCGTGTTGAAGGCCATCGCCCAGCCGTTGGGGTAGTGGCCGTACGTCTTCGTGCCGCCCAGCTCGTCGAGCATCGCGAGGTTGTTCTGGAGGTCGTCGGGGATGCCGTTGAAGAGGAGGCACTCGTTCACCGACCCGACGGGGCCGCCCTCGCCGCTGGCGCCGTTGTCGGAGACGACGATGACGATGGTGTTGTCGCGCAGCCCGGCCTCGTCGAGGTAGTCGAGCAGCCTCCCGATGTGGTGGTCGGCGTGGGCGAGGAAGCCGGCGTAGACCTCGGCCATGCGCGAGAAGAGCTTCTTCTCGCCGTCGGACAGCAAATCCCACGGCCTGGTCTCGTCGTACTGCGCGAACGGCTGCCCCTTCGGTCCCCGGTGCGTCTCGGGCGTGCCGATCGGGTTGACGGGCGGCAGCTCGGTGTCGGGCGGTACCAGGCCCATCTGCTTCTGGCGGGCCAGCGTCTCGGCCCGCATCGCCTCGTAGCCGGCGTCGAAGCGTCGCGTGAACCGCTCGATCCACTCCTTCGGCGCGTGGTGCGGCGCGTGGCACGCGCCCGGAGCGTAGTAGAGGAAGAACGGTTTGTCGGGCGCGATGACCTTCGCGTCCTTGATGAACTCGAGCGCCTTGTCGGTGATGTCTTCTGTGAAGTGGTAGCCCTCCTCCGGCGACTTCGGCTGGTCGACCGGGTGGTTGTCGTAGACGAGCTCCGGGTACCACTGGTTGGTCTCGGCGCCCAGGAACCCGTACCAGCGCTCGAAGCCGCGGCCACTCGGCCAGTTGCGCCGCGGCGCGGCGAGGTTCATCTCGTGCGTGGGGCAGAGATGCCACTTGCCGACCATGTACGTGTTCCAGCCCAGCTCGCCGAGGATCTCGGAGAGCATCCCGTTCTCCGGTGGGATCGTGCCGCTGGCGTTCGGGAAGCCGATCGCGCCCTCGGTGATGCAGGCCATGCTGTTGCGGCTATGGTTGCGCCCGGTCAACAGGCACGAACGCGTCGGTGAGCAGAGCGCCGTGGTGTGCCACTGCGAGTAGCGCACTCCCTCGGCGGCGATCCGGTCGATGTTCGGCGTCTCGATCGGCCCGCCGTAGCAGCTCATCGCCGAGAAGCCGACGTCGTCGAGGACGATGTACAGGACGTTGGGGGCGCCCTCGGGCGCCTTCGGCGTCTCGAACGGCGACCAGTCCGGGGTCGAAATCCCGGACATCGATGTCGATGACGCCCTTGAACGGTTCACCCATGACGCTTCACCCCTTCAGGCTGTCTCCGGGCGCATCGAGTCGCCCTACGTGTCGCCGTGGAGCTCCTGGCCGAAGAAGTTCTCCTCGAACGAGCCGGCGCCCTCGTAGTGCTCGACCACCTCACCGCCCTGCAGGCGGTCGAGAGTCACGGGCCCGGAGAAGCGGAGGTATCCGCCCGGATACCTGACGAGCTCCGCCAGCAGCTTCTTCACGCCGGTGACGATGTCGATGTTCCTTTGGCTGACCAGGGTGTGCTCGCGTGAATAGGTCAGGACGTAGCCCTTCTCCCCGTCCCGGTACTCGAAGCGCACCTGGTCCGGGATCGGCTTGCCGGTGTGCTGGTCCGTCTGCGTGCCGGTCTTCGAGAACGTCACCTTGGCGGGGTCGTCGGCGATCACCTTGCCGTCGCGCGCGAGCATGTACAGCGCCACAGGGGCGTAGCCGTAGTCCTTCGTGGAGGTGAGGTATGCCGTGGTGTACGCGAAGGGGCCCAGGGTCCCCCGGCCCCAGTACCAGTGGTCGAGCAGGTGTCCCATCTGCGCGTACGACTGGCCTGCCCAGTTGTGGTCGTGGTAGCCCATGCCGGTCGTCTCGTGCACCTCGCCGCCGATGCGGTAGGTCGCCGTCACCCTGCCCGCGGGCACCGCGATCAGCCAGGCGAGATATCGTCGCCCTCGGCACCGAAGACGATGTGGCCGGTCCCGGGTCTCCAGGGCTCCGTCGTCGCCTCCAGCCGGACCTCGGCCGACACATCCTCGACGGCGCCAGAGATCTCGTACTCGTGCAGATCCCCGACGAAGCGATGCAGGCCGAGGTGCACGTCGCAGCGGTCCTTGGAAGCGGAGAACTCCGAGGCATTGCCGTGACCGTACTTCATGAACCTGCGTCCATCCGGCAGGTCCAGGTCGAGCTCGATGAGCGGCTCCAGGGGCTGGTGCGCCCGCGAGCCGTCCTTGGTGCAGAAGATCATCGCGAGCTTGGCACCGTCGTCGAGGATGGAGTCGAAGTACCACCACTCGATGTTCGGTTCGGCAGGATCGAGCCGGATGCCGTCCTCCCAGGGCTCGATGCGGCCCTTCGCGAGCTTCAAGCGCGTGTAATCGTCGGGTCGCTCGCCAGGCGGACGGGTTTGGGGGATGTGCAGTGCGTTCACCTGTCGCCTCCCACTTTGGAGTCCCGGTCGTCTCTCGCGCTCGCTCGCCGCTCACGTCCATCGTCCGCGGCCCAGTCCCTCAGAACACCGTCGCGAAGTCCTCCTTCATGCTCGCGACCGTCCAGCCGCGGGCCCCGGCCGCGGCGAGGGCCTTCTCGGCTCCCTGGTCGTATGCGAACTCCCGCTCGGCGTCGTCGTGATGGAGCAGGAGCGCGAAACGGGCACTCTCGAGCATCGCGATGTCTCCGTCGGCGTTGCCGCATGCGAGCAGTGGCTTGCGGCCCGTGCGCGCCCAGATGTGCACGGGCTTCCCGGGTCCGTCGTCGATGGGCTGCTCCACGCCGGCGGTCCGATACAGATCGCCGTCGCGGTACTCGAGCGTGGTGGCCGACCCGATCACGCGGTCTCGCGGGAGCCCGTAGATCTGCTCGCAGACGGCACGCACGAAGTCGCGACCGCCGGCCGAACAGATGAAGACCCGGAAGTCGTTCGCCCCGAGAAGGTCGATCAGCTCGCGCATCGGCCGATAGACGACCTGCGTGTAGGGGCGGCCCAGGGTCGGGTGGGTGGCGGAGGCGAAGAACTCGCGAGCGGCCGCGTCGAAGGCCTCGGTCGTGAGGCCGCCGAAGGCCTCGGTCACCCCCTTGACCAGCTCCGGCACGTGGGCGTAGATGTCCATCAGCCACCCACGGTCGCCCTCGACCACCGCCTTGTAGGGTTGCTCCTCGGCGCGGCGCGGATCCTCCCGGACCATCTCCTTGAAGCGCCGAAAGACGAAATCGGCCTGGATGTAGAGGGGCTTCTCGCACCAGAGCGTGCCGTCGTTGTCGAAGGTGACGATGCGGTCTGCCGGAGGGACGAACGCCTTGCCCGGCACCGTCACCGAGCGCACGAAGTCGAGGATCGCCGCTTCCGCGGGCCCATCGTTCCAGCTCGGCAGCACCGCGGACCCCTCCATGCGCTACCTCCCTTCCTGGGGCGCAAGCCGGGAGAGCTCCATCCGACCCTTGTGGTAGGCGTGGGGGGTGCGGCGGGATGGGGCCGGCACGTGCAGGCCGGGTCGCAGGAGGTGCCGACCGTCGTGGCCATCACGCGGACACGGAGGCCGCCGGCGGGCGCGGGCTCTGCTCGACATCGCGAGACCACCTCACAGGAGGCCAGCCTCGGGGCGCGAGACCGATCGTCTCGACGGGCTGGTCTCGCCGGCAGGTCGGCGAGGTCCCGGCGTTGCGCATCTGGGCCGCGTGTCAGAGCGTCCCGATCGAATGGACAATCGCTCCGGGCCGCGCGGCAACGCCAGAGCCGATGGTCATCGCGGACGCTCCGGACGCTCGTGGGCACGCGTGGCCGTGACCGGCCGGTCGATCCGCGCGCACATCGACCGGCCCGGCCTCGGGGCCGGGCTCCACAGACCCCTCGAACGGCGAAGCCGTCGCGGACGCCCGTGCTCGGGGGGGGGGGGCGGATCCGATGTACGGCGGAGCCCACCGCCAGCCCACAGCCGATCGGACGTCTGCGCCTGGAGGTCCGTCCGGCTCCGGAGTCCGGATCCGTCCGGCGTTGCGCCAGTCATGCTCACATCCTGGTACCGAGGCCGGGATTCGAACCCGGATGCCCTTGCGGGCGGCCGATTTTGAGTCGGCTGCGTCTGCCGTTCCGCCACCTCGGCACGGGCGGGCCGGAGCGCTCCTCACGATGCGCCCGGGTCCCGCCGCGATGGTACCCCGAGCGAGGGGCCGGACCGGCCGGTCCTGCGCTCGGTCAGTTCTTCACCTCGAACGGCCCGGCGGCCGGCACCACGTCGGTCTTCTCGCCCACCATCCGGAAGCAGACCATCCCGTACGTGCCCGGCGTGACGGCCACGATCGCCGCCGACGAGCCGGTGCCCTCCACCGTCAGGAAGGACGGGAGCTCGACGAAGTCGGGCTGGTCCGTGGGGTCCGGCGCCGAGGCGATGTAGTCGAGGAGCGTCTGCCAGCCGGCTCCTTCCTTGAAGCGCAGGACGGCGAGACCGGAGACGTCGCCGCCCGTCGCCTCGAACCGCACCGACACGTCGCCAGGGGCAAGCGTCCCCGGGTTCCCGTCGTCGCATGTCTTCCCGTCGAACCGGACCGTGATGGACCCGGTGAAGGTGAACGGATTCTCGCGCGGTGCCCCGCGGCGGAGGCCGGCGAGGAACTCGTCCTCGAAGCCCGCGACGTTCGGCCGGACGGCGTACCGCACCGCGGTGCCCGCCGGGTCCCGCACCAGCCGCCCGGGACGCCGGCCCAGCGTCCTCGACGCGGATCGTCGCCTGCTCGAAGGTGGCGAGGTCCGGGCGCACCAGGAGGACGGTGGCCAGCTGGTCCCAGAAGTAGTTGCCCTCGCCGATGAGGAACGGGTTCCGGGTGAGGAGCTCGTACGCGATGTCCGCGCCCGCGGCGGCGTGGTCGTTCTCCAGCTCGGTGTATGCAGCGCTCGTCACCGGCACGTCGTTCGTCGCATCGAGCGGGACGAGCGTGATCGGGATGTCGGACGCGAAGACGGCGGCGGTCGCCGCAGGATCGACCCAGAGGTTCCATTCGGCCCCGACCGCGGCCGGGTCGCCACCATCCGCCGGCGACGTTCCCGGCGACGTCGATCGCCCCCGCCATCGCGTGGATCCCCGCGATCCTCGGGCCGAGCGTCGGATCGGCCTCGAGCGCCTGCGCGAGGTTCGTCATCGGTCCGAGGGCCAGGATGGTCACGGGCGCGCCGGCCTCGTCGATGGTCGAGCGCAGCAGGTCCACGGCGGTGCCGGGTCCCACGGCGACCGAGTCGAGCGCGAGCCCGTACGCCGCGTCCGAGCTGTCCCGCCACGCGGCGGGGAACGCGCGCCGTCCCTCGAGTCGGGTCGGCGCTCCCGGGCGCGACGGGGATGTCCGTCCGTCCGAGTGCGGCGAGGAGCGCCAGCACGTTCTGCGCGCCCGCGTTCGGGTGGACGAGCCCGGTCCCGGAGACGGTCACGGCGCGGATGTCGACCCGCGGATCTCGCGCGAGGTAGGCGAGCGCCATGATGTCGTCGGAGCTGAGGTCCGTGTCCACGATGACCGGGAGGGCCGCCGGCGACGGCGCGGGCGTGGGCGCGACCGGGGTGGGGGAGGGTGCCCCAGTGGCGGCCGGTGGCGAGCCGACCGGCGCCGACGGCGCGGGTGTCGGCGTGGACGAGGAGCATGCCGCGACCAGGAGGATGGCCGCCGCGAGGACGGTGAGTCGTGCGACGCGCCGGTGGGCATCCACGGTGTGACCCCTTTCCTCGATCCCCGGACCCCGTGTCGACGACAGCCTGCTCTCCAACGTGGAGCCGGGCCAGAGCCATCCGGTGCGCGCATACTCCTCCGGACGGCGCGGCCTGACGCGCGGCTGCGCGAGAGGGAGGATCGGTCGATGTGGGTGGGCTTCCGGGTGCCGTGCCCGACGCCGGACGGGAGGACGGCGCTCGACCTGTACGAGAAGCGCCTCCACGGGATCACGCCGGCGATGCAGACGAGCGCCCGCCGGCACGGCTGCCGATTCCACCGCGCCTGGTACGCCGAGGACGGCACGGCCTTCTGGGCGATCGCCGAATGGGAGACGCGCGAGGGCGCGATCGCCTTCTACCGCGAGTGGGCGATCGAGGACGAGCCGGGCGAGGAGATGATCCTGCTCGGGGGCGACGTCGGCCTGGTCCCGCTGCCCTGATCACGCGCGACCCGCGCGCCGAGACGGAGGAACGCCCCGACCGTGACCGAGGTTCCCCCGCGCGCCCCTGCCGCCGACGACGCGACCGCCCGGCGCGACGCGATCCTCATCGAGCGCGCACGGTCCGGCGACCTCACCGCGTTCAACGACATCGTCGAGCTGCACCAGGACTTCCTTCACGGCCTCGTGGCGCGCGTGGTGCCGGACATCGACCAGGCCGACGACG
This sequence comes from uncultured Chloroflexia bacterium, assembly GCA_963717255.1. Lineage (GTDB taxonomy): Bacteria > Chloroflexota > Limnocylindria > Limnocylindrales > CSP1-4 > CAIYQJ01. The sequence goes on from CAVQVT010000001.1 coordinate 182,273, forward strand.
TGACGCAGGAGGCCTTCTTCCGCGCCTACCGCCAGCTGGGCGCGTACCGCGGAGGGAGCCTGCGGAGCTGGCTCGCGCGGATCGCGATGAATGCGGCGCTCGACCTCCAGCGAGCCCGCCGACGGCGCCCGGTCCAGCCGTACCCCGAGCTGGAGGACGAGACGTGGCAGCCTCCGTCGGGCGCCGACACCGACCCGGAGGTCATCGTGACGACCTCGGAGCGCCACGCGGCGATCGCCGACGCACTCGCCGGGATCACGGCGGACCAGCGCGCGGCGATCGTCCTCTTCGACGTCCAGGGATTCGACTACGGCGAGATCGCCGAGATGACGGGTGTCTCGCTCGGGACCGTCAAGTCCCGGATCCACCGCGGCCGGCTCGCGATGCGCGGATTGCTCGCGGACCGGCTGGAACTCTTCCGGGAGCCGTGACGTCAGATGGCCGTGTCCAGGACCTCCACCGCCGACCACGCCGCGCACGACGCGCTCCTCCTCGCCGCGCTCGCCTCCGGCGACGTGCTGGAGCCCGCCGATCACACCCGCGCCGACGACCTCGTCCGCGACTGTCCGGAATGCGCCCTCCTCCTCGCGGACATGACCGCGATCCGGGCCGCCACCGCCGACCTCCCGGCGCCTCCCCGCCGGCGCGACTTCCGGCTCACGGATGCGGACGCCGCGCGCCTCCGCCCGTCGGGGTGGCGTCGGATCCTCGCGGGGTTCGGGTCGCCCCAAGCGCGCCTCACGGGCCCGGCGGCGCTCGGCCTCGCGACGCTCGGCGTCGCCGGCCTCTTGTTCGCGACCATCCCGTCAGCGCCGCTTCCCGGGGCGACGACGATGAACGCGCCGGGCGCCGGAGCTGCGGCCGACACGTACGCCGGGTCGGTGGCCGCGTCGCCGGCGGCCCCGATGGAGCTGGCCCTCCCGGCGGCCTCGGACGGGGCGGCCGGGGCGGGCACCGAGCGGACGCGTCTCCCGAGACGCCCGACGCGAAGGCGGCGCCCGAGCTCCCGGCCCCGGCCGGCGAGCCCGGGGCGGCCTCTCCCGAGGCTGCGGCCCTCCCGGCGGCCGAAGGCACGGGCGCACCCGACGAGGGCGCTGGCGGCGCCGCGGTCGCGGGGTCCGAGCAGACGACCCAGGCGGTCCCGGCAGGAGGCGCCGCCGAGGTCGCACCGCCGGCCACGGACGTCACGGGCGGCGGGGGAGCGGGCACCGCCTGGCTCGCCGCCGGCTCGCTGCTCCTGCTCGCTGCGGGGCTCGTCCTCGGCGGGCTTCGGCTGGCGGGGAAGCGGGCGGCCTCTCTCGCTAGGCGCGCTACGGTCGCGCGGCGACCGGCTCGGACGAATCCGGCGTCCGGGAAGTGGAACGTCGCGAGCAGCTCGCGGAAGAAGTCCCGCGACGCCACGTCGTCGCCGATGGACGCCATCACGTACCACGTTGCGCCGCCCCGTGTTGCCGTCGCGCGGAGGATCGTCCGGCCGGGCTCGACGGCAGTCACCTGAGCGACCCGGAACCGGGACCCGTCGACGGACACCACCTCGCTCCCGACGCCGACGACCGTCGTGTCGCCCGTGGCGCAGCGGCCCAGGACCAGGGTCGCCGAAGTGTCCGATCCCTCCACGGGCCCCGCGAACACGTCATGTGGCGACCGCGAGTCGCCGGGCGCGACATGGCCGGTGAAGGCCCAGCTGCGCGGGATCGCCACCGAGTATCCCAGCCACGGTGAGTCCAGGTTGGTCCATCCGGGCGGCGTGTCGTCCGCCGGCACCACGATCGGCGCCGCGAAGCCCTCTGAGGACTGCGCAGGCGCGGCCGCCCCGAGGACGGGTGCACCGCACGCGACGCACAGCGCGATGAGCGCGATCGCGGACACGCCGATGATCGCTCGGTCGATCGCGCGACGCCTGTCCACCGGACCACCCCTTGAGACGCATCTGGCGGGTCGGACGATGCCGACGGCTCAACGTGACCAGCCCGCCTTGGTATGGACCGCGCTATTCGGATGTGCTCCCTGATGGCACGAGGGTGGCCCGCCGCCGCGGCGCGCACAAGGGCCGACCGGCCCTAACGCGTCGTCGCGTCTGCTAGAAGGGCCGAATGGCCCGATCTTGGGATATACCGTGTTCGAGTTCGGTACTTGGTCCGGACCATGGTGGGGCCGCGGCCCGGATGCACCTCGCATGAGCCGGGCAGGCCAGACGGGCCGCTGAGCGGGATCACCGCCCCGCCGCAGCGGCCTACGCTCCGGTCTCGTCGCCCTCGGCCGCGGGCGCCGCCGGCGTGGCCCGGCCGGCCTCGGAGCCCTCCTCCGTCGGTGTGGCTCCGGGTCCGCCCCCCGTCCCGAACATGTCGCCCCATGTCTCCACCGTGCTCGGTGCCGGCGGGACACCGACCCCCGTGGCGATCCGCCCCGGCGACGGCCGTACCGGGCCACCCGGGCCCTCGGCCGCGGTGGGGACGGGAGCGCCGAGCGCCTCGAGGATCTCCGCCTCCGCGGCCGCATCGAGCGTCACGGGCGTGGCCGCGACCCCACGCTCGGCGAGCCACGCGGACATGACGTCGTCGAACTCGGACTTGACGGCGACGAGGTAGAGCGCGCGCCCGGCCTCGAGGTGCGACGCGACCCGCTTCACCATGTTGGTGCTCATCCGGCGGCCGATCTTGCGCCGGACCATCGTGGTGCCGCCCCCGGCCAGCGCGCCCGCGATGAGGGCGCCGACGATCGTGGGGGCCAGGACGACGCCGCCCGCGGCCGCCGCGATGGACCACCAGTCCCAGTCGCGCTCGAGCTTCAGCCGCCCGTCCGGGGTCCGGTACGCCGTCGCCACGTCGAGGATCGCGACCTGGCGCGAGCGGGCCCACGTGCCGAGCTCCGCGTCGAGCGCCTCTGCGGCGCCGCGGCTCTCGAGCGGGCAGACGAAGATCGTGCGGGTCCCCAGCAGGTCAGCCATCTCTCCTCCCCCGGGCGGTGGCGCCGCCGTCGGTGCGACTGTACCGCCCGGGAGAGGTGGAGGCGCCCGGGGGCCGACCTCGGCCGCGCGGCCGAGGCCCGCTGGCCCCGACGACCCGCAGGAGCGTCTCCGTGCGCGGGTACACTGACGCGGTCCACCATCCGCCCGCGCGGCGCGCCCGACCGGCCGCGCCGCGCACCGTCGAGGGATCCCGATGGAACGCCTGATGCTGCTCGACGGCAACGGGCTCATCTACCGCGGCTACTTCGCCCTGCCGCCCCTCTCCACGGCGAAGGGCGAGCTCGTCAACGCCGTCTTCGGGTTCACCTCGATCCTCCTCCGCGGCTTCCAGGACGTGCGGCCCGACTACGTCGCGGTCGCGTTCGACCTCCCCGGGCCCACCTTCCGCCACGAGGAGTACCGCGAGTACAAGGCGACGCGGAAGCCGATGCCGGACGACCTGCGCTCGCAGTTCCCGAAGGTCCGCGAAGTCGTCGCGGCGCTCCGCATCCCGGTCCTCGAGATGGCGGGGTACGAGGCGGACGACGTCATCGGCACGCTCACCCGGCAGGCGGAGGGCCGCGGCATCGACTCCACGGTCGTCACGGGCGACCTCGACATGCTCCAGATCGTGAGCGACCGCGTCCGGCTCATGACGACGCGGCAGGGGGTCCAGAACACCGTCTACTACGACCCGGCGACGATCCGCGAGCGATACGGACTGGCGCCGGGCCAGATGGTGGACTTCAAGGCGCTCAAGGGCGACTCGACCGACAACATCCCCGGCATCCCCGGGGTGGGGGAGAAGACCGCCGCGAAGCTCATCGCCGACTTCGGCGACCTCGACGCGCTCTACGCCCGGCTCGACGAGGTGAAGCAGGAGAAGCTGCGGGTCGCGCTCGCGGAGCACCGCGAGCAGGTCTTCCGCAGCCGCCACCTCGCGACGATCGTCCGCGACCTGCCCGTCGAGCTCGACTACGGCGCGGCGCGGATCGGCGACTACGACCGCGAGGCGGTCGTGCGGCTCTTCCGCGAGCTCGAGTTCCGGTCGCTCATCGACCGGCTCCCGGCGCGCGAGGGCGAGTCCGCCGACGAAGCCGCGGCGGCCGCCCGCGCCGTCCGCGAGGGCGGGATGGCAGCGGCGCAGGTCGGCGAGGCGCCGGAGGGGTGGCGAGGCGGCCGCTCGGCTCCAACGCGGCCGCCCCGGGGCCCGACCTCGGAGGGCGGGCTCCAGCTCTCGCTCGACTTCGACGTGGTGAGCGGTGGCGCCGGGGGCGCGACGAGCAGCGACGCTCCTGCCGGCGCGGCCACCGGCGAGTCTGCGGCGTCCTACGGCGTCGGGGATGGGCCGACAGGGGTCGCTGCCCCGCCCTCGACGGGTGCCCCTCGCGTGGACCGAACTCCCGCAGAGGCGCTGCGGGCGGCGGTGGCCGACCCTCCCGCCGCGATCGAGCGGGTGGACGCGGCCGACGCGGCGACGGCCGCGGACCTTGCGGCGTGGCTCGCCGGCCAGGGGGAGGTCGGCGTCTCTGTCGTGGCCGTGACCCCGGCCCGAGGTGAGGCGCCGCCGCGGTTCCCGGTCCCCGCCGCCGCGCTCGCCGTGGCCGGTGGCGACGGCCGCATCGTCGCGGCGGACGGCCCGGACGCGTCCGCGGCGCTGCGGCGGCTCGTCGAGGCCAGTGGGGCTGCGCTCGTCGCGCACGAGGCCAAGCCGGTCGTCGCCGCGCGCTTCGCCGCCGACCTCACCGCACCGGCGACGCCGGTCGCGTTCGACACGCAGATCGCCGCGTACGTCCTCAATGCGTCGCTGCGGAGCCAGTCGATCGATGACGTCGTCCTCGAGAGGCTCGGGCTCGTGCTCCCGCCGCCCGCCGCGTCGCTCGTCCCGCCGCACCGGGCGGGGATCGAGGCCGCGGCCGCCCTCGCGGTCCGCCCCCCGCTCGACGACGCCCTGGCGACCGAGGGCCTCGACCGCCTCTACCGCGAGATCGAGCTGCCCCTCGTGCCGATCCTCGCCCGGATGGAGGCGGTCGGCGTCGCGATCGACCTCGACGCACTGGCAAGCCTGGACGCCGAGTTCGGCGCGGAGCTGGCGCGCCTGGAGGACGAGATCTTCGGGTCGGTCGGCCATCGGTTCGACCTCGGCAGCCCGAAGCAGCTGCAGCAGGTCCTCTTCTTCGAGCTGGACCTGCCGAAGGGCAAGAAGACGAAGACCGGCTACTCGACCGACGCCTCGGTCCTCGAGGAGCTGCGCGCCGTCCATCCGATGGTCGGGGCGCTCCTCGACTGGCGGATGTACAGCAAGCTCCGGAGCACCTACGTCCAGGCGCTGCCCACGCTCGTCTCGCCGTCCGACGGCCGGCTGCACACCACGTTCCACCAGGCGGTGGCCGCGACGGGTCGGCTCTCGTCCTCCGACCCGAACCTCCAGAACATCCCGATCCGCTCCGACCTGGGTCGGCGGATCCGCCGGGCGTTCGTCGCGGGCGGCCCCGGGCTCGTGCTCCTCGCCGCCGACTACTCGCAGATCGAGCTGCGGATCCTCGCGCACGTCTCGGGCGACGCGCACCTGCGCGAGGCGTTCGCCGAGGGCGCGGACATCCATCGACGGACGGCCGCGCTCGTGCTGCACAAGGACGAGGCGGCGGTGACGAAGGACGAGCGCGCGATGGCGAAGATGGTGAACTTCGGCATCGCCTACGGGATGAGCGACTACGGGCTCTCCACCCGGGCGAACATCCCGCGGGACGAGGCCAAGGCCTTCATCGACCGCTACTTCGCGACGTACTCGGGCATCAGCCAGTACATGCTCCACATCCGCGAGACCGCAGCTCAGCAGGGGTACGTCACCACCCTGCTCGGGCGCCGCCGCGAGATCCCGGAGCTGCGCGCCTCGAACCCGAACCTCCGCCAGGCCGGCGAGCGGATGGCGATCAACATGCCCATCCAGGGGACCGCGGCGGACATCATCAAGATCGCGATGATCCGGCTCGACCGGCGCCTCCGGGACGGCGGCTTCCGCAGCCGGATGCTCCTGCAGGTGCACGACGAGCTGGTCCTCGAGGTCCCGCGCGACGAGGTCGAGGCGATCGCGCCGGTGGTCCGCGAGACGATGGAGACGGCGCTGCCGCTCGACGTCCCGCTCGACGTGGACGTCCGCGTCGGGGACGACTGGCAGGAGATGACGGCGATCGGCAGGGCCGGCGCGCGGGTCGCCCAGGGGGATGCCGCCGAGGAGGCGGGCACCTCCGCGGCCGGCGACGGCGCCGCAGGCTGAGGCCGCGCCGTGCCCGAGCTCCCCGAGGTCGAGACCGTCGCGCGCGATCTCCGCGCGCTGGTCGTCGGCGCCACGATCACCGGCGTCGCAGGCGACTGGCCCGGGACGATCCAGACGCACCCCGTGGACGCCTTCGCCGACGCCGTCACCGGGCGCGTGATCGAGGCCGTCGGACGCCGAGGGAAGCGGATCGTGGTCGAGCTCTCCGGCGATCGGGCGCTCACCGTCCACCTGAAGATGACCGGGCAGCTCTTCGTCGTCGCGCCCGAGGCCCCGGCGGACCGCCACGTGCACCTGGTCCTCGGGCTGGACGACGGCCGGGAGATCCGCTTCCGGGACATCCGCAAGTTCGGGCGCGTGGGCCTGTACACGCGCAGCGAGGTCGGCGAGCTGGAGACCGAGGAAGGGGAGGCGAGCCCCCTCGCGGAGCTGGGCCCGGAGCCGCTGGACCCCTCCTTCACGCTCCGGGCCTTCCGGGCGCGGATCCGCGGCCGGCGGGGCCGCCTGAAGCCGTTGCTCACCGACCAGGCGTTCCTCGCCGGCGTCGGGAACATCTACGCGGACGAGGCGCTCTGGCGGGCGCGCCTCCACCCGCTCCGGACGGCCGCCACGCTCCGCCCGGACGACGAGCGGCGGCTGTACCGGGAGGTGCGCGCGATCCTGACCGAGGCGGTCGAGCGGCGCGGGAGCTCGATCGACGACTACACCGCCCCCGAGGGTGACGGGTCGATGCAGGAGCGGCTGGACGTGTACCAGCGCGAGGGCGCGCCGTGCCCACGGTGCGGCCGGCCGATCCGGCGGATCGTGCTGGGGATGCGGGCGACCCACTTCTGCTCCTTCTGCCAGCGGCTGCCGGCGGCGGACCGGGCGGGAGCCGAGCGGATCCTCGCGGCCGGGCGCGCGCGGGAGCGGGCGCTCGCGCGCCGGGCGGCGAAGGCGGGCGGCGCGAGCGTGTCGGGCGTGGGGCGCGCCGGCGCGCCGGGCGCGCCAGGCGCCCGTCGGGGCCGCCGCTGGACGGAGATCGCCGCGGAGGGCGCTCTCGGCCTCACCCCGGAGGAGGCCGCGCGGGCGGCGGCACGGGCGCGGGCCGAGCGGACGCGGCGGGCGGCGGCGATGCGGCGGGCGGAGGCGCGGGGACGTTCGGGCGCGTCCGCCCGAAAGGCGGACGCGGGCGACGGCGGCGGGGCGGGGGACTGAGCGATGTCGCTCGTGCGCCTCGCGGGCGTGGTCCGCGAGATCGGGACGTTCGTCATCCTCGACGGCGTGGACGCCGCGATCGGGGCGGGCGAGCGCGTGGGCCTCGTCGGTCCGAACGGGGCCGGGAAGACGACCCTCCTGCGGATCGTCGCGGGCCTCGACGAGCCGGACCGCGGCGAGGTGACACGGAAGCGCTCGCTCTCGGTCGGCTTCCTCCGCCAGGAGACGAGCCTCGACGCGACCTTCGCGGAGGCACCCGACCTGCGGACGGCGGTCCGCCACGGCGCCGCCGAGCTGGAGAGGCTGGAGGTCGAGCTGGCGGACCTCGAGGCGGCGGGCGGCGTCCTGGGCCCGCGCTACGCGGAGCTCCAGCACCGGTTCGACGCCCACGGGGGGTACGCGCTCGACCAGCGCGTGGACGCGACGCTCGGCGGGCTCGGGTTCCCGCGCGCCATGTGGGACCGGCCGCCGACGAGCCTCTCGGGCGGCGAACAGACGCGCGCCGCGCTGGCGCGGCTGCTCATCTCCGGCCCCGACCTGCTCCTGCTCGACGAGCCGACGAACCACCTGGACATCTCCGCGCTCGAGTGGCTGGAGGAGGAGATGCGGCGGCGGTCCGGCGCCCTCCTCGTCGCCTCCCACGACCGCGCGTTCCTCGACGGCACCGTCCGCCGCATCTGGGAGCTGCGCGACAGGCGGCTCACCGCGTTCCGCGGCGACTACTCCGCCTACGCTCGCCAGCGCGAGGAGCGGGACGCCCGGACCAGGCGCGAGGCGGAGACACGCGACGACGAGATCGCCCGCGAGCGGGAGCTGGTCCAGCGCTACCGGAGCCAGCGCAAGCACGGGAAGATGCACGAGCACGAGGCGCGCCTCGAGCGGCTCGATCGGATCGACGTGCCGCGGTCGGGCGCGTCGATGAAGCTCTCCGACCGGGCCTTCCTCGGTGGCGGCCCGACGCGGTCGGCCGAGGTCGTCGTACGGGCCGAGGACCTGGTCGTGGGCCGCCTGGTGGATGGGGCGCGCATCGAGGTCGCGACGATCCCGTTCATCGAGGCGCGGCGCGGCGACCGGATCGGCATCGTCGGGCCGAACGGGGCCGGCAAGACGACGCTCCTGAAGACGATCGCGGGCGAGCTGCCACCGCTGGACGGGCGCCTGGCGGTCGGGAGCGGCTCCGCGATCGGCTACCTCTCGCAGCTGCGCTCGATCGCGATCCCGGGCGCCACCGTCCTCGACGCGCTGCTCGCGGAGGTCCCCCTGCCGGCCGGCGAGGCTCGCGGCTACCTCGCGCGGTTCCTCTTCCGCGGCGATGACGTGCTCACGGAGGTCGCGAGTCTCTCGGGCGGCGAGCGCTCGCGGCTGGAGCTCGCGTTGCTCGGCGTCCTGCCGTCCAACGTCCTGCTGCTCGACGAGCCCACGAACCACCTGGACATCCCGGCACGTGAGGCGCTCGAGTCGTTCCTCCGCGAGACGGCCGCGACGGTCCTGCTCGTCAGCCACGACCGACGGCTGCTCGAGACGATCAGCGACCGGATCTGGGTCGTGGACGAGCACCTCGGGGTGCCGTTCGAGGGCGGCTACCGCGCCTGGCGCGCCGCCGTCGCGGACGGGTGGACGGTCGAGGAGGCGGCCGAGCGCGAGCGCGCGCGGCTCCACGGCGGGGGCGTGGCGCTCGGCTCGACCTTCCGCTCCGCCGGCGGCGGGACCACGCCGCGCGGGGTTGGCGGGGTCTCCGCGTCCGTGGCCGCGGCGGGCGGCGACGGGCATGCTCGTCATCGCAACGACGGACCGCACGAAGCCGGGGCGGCCAGGGCTCACGGCGCGAGGACCACGGCCGCGGCACACGCTGTGACGGCCACGACCGGGGCGCGCGGGCCCGGGTCGGCGGCGCCGTCCGCGGCTGCCCCGGCCGTGGCGCCGCCATGGGGCCCCGCCCAGAAGCTGTCGAAGGACGCCTACCGGCGGCGGAAGACGGCCGTGGAGGCGGACCTGGAGCGGCTCCAGTCCCGCAAGTCGCTCCTCGAGGCTGCCCTCTCCGACCCCGATGTCCAGTCGAACTTCGTCGAGCTGCGGCGGATCGGCAACGAGCTCGCCGACGTGGACGGCGCCCTCGCCGCCGCCGAGGAGGCGTGGCTGCTCGTCGAGGAGATGGCGCCGTGACCGGCGATCCGGCCGCCGGGAGGCACCCGGACCCCACCGTGACGGATCCCGATCGCACCGCGCGCGGCCGTCGGCCGCTGCGGATCGGGCTCACCGGGCCCATCGGCTGCGGCAAGTCCACCGTCGCGCATGTCCTGGGGCGGTCGGGAGCGGTCGTCATCGACGCCGACCAGGTGGCACGCTCAGGTGACGGTGCCGGGCGAGCCCGCGCTCGCGCGGATCGTGGACCGCTTCGGCCCCGCGTTCCTGCGGCCGGACGGCAGCCTGGACCGTGCCGCGCTCGGCCGGGCCGTCTTCCCGGACCAAGACGCGCTCGCCGACCTCGAGCGGATCGTGCACCCGGAGGTCCGCCGGGTCATCGAGGGGATCTTCGCCGCTGCCGAGCGCGACGGCGCCGTCGCGGTCGTCGTCGAGGCCATCAAGCTCGTCGAGGGCGGCCTGGCGGCGACATGCGACGAGGTCTGGCTCGTCTCGTGCACGCACGACGGCACAGCGGACGCGCCTGCGGCGCCGCGGGCTCTCCGCGCCGGAGATCGACCAGAGCGACTGGCGGCGCAGGCGGGTCTCGACGGTCGCGTCCGCCCGTTCGGCGTCGCGGGTCATCGACACGTCCGGCCGCCGTGAGGCGACCGCGGCCGTCGTCACCGCTGCGCTCGCGGAGGCGCTCGCCGCGCACGGCTGATGGGAACGGCCCCGGCGGACGCGTCGGGGCTGACGGGCTCGGCGTCGATCGTCGAAGGCGCGCCGGCCGACCTTGAACGTCCGTTCTGATTCGGCCGGGACGATGGTACGATGGGAGGCCATCCGGCCATCTTCGCGCGGAGCACGACGTGCCCGAGTTCACCCTCGTCTCCGACTTCCAGCCCACCGGCGACCAGCCCCAGGCCATCGACGGCCTGGCGGACGGCCTCGCCCGCGGGATGCATCACCAGACGCTCCTCGGCGCGACGGGGACCGGCAAGACGTTCACGATCGCGTCCGTCATCGCGCGGCATCAGAAGCCCACGCTCGTCCTCGCGCACAACAAGACGCTCGCGGCCCAGCTCTACGCGGAGCTGCGGGACTTCTTCCCGGACAACGCGGTCGAGTACTTCGTCAGCTACTTCGACTACTACCAGCCGGAGGCCTACCTCCCGCGGTCGGACACGTACATCGAGAAGGACTCCAGCCGGAACGAGGAGATCGACAAGCTCCGCCACGCCGCCACGCAGGCGCTCTTCGAGCGGCGGGACGTCATCATCGTCGCCTCGGTCAGCTGCATCTACGGCCTGGGCGCGCCGGTGGACTACGGCGCGACCGTCCTCCGGCTCCGGGTCGGCGGCCAGTACCGGCGCGACGCCGTCCTGCGCCACCTCGTGGACCTGCAGTACCAGCGCAACGACCAGTCGCTGACGCGCGCCCGCTTCCGCGTCCGGGGCGACACGCTGGAGCTGGTGCCGGCGTCGGAGGAGCGCCTCGTCCGCGTCGAGTTCTTCGGCGACGAGATCGAGCGGATCACGGAGGTGGACCCGCTCACCGGGGAGCTGCTCGCGCAACGGAACGACCTCTCCGTCTTCCCCGCCACGCACTACGTGACGCCCGCCGACAAGCTCCAGGCGGCGATCGTGGACATCGGGGCGGAGATGGAGGAGCGGGTGACCGGGCTCGAGGAGGAGGGGAGGGTCCTGGAGGCCGCGCGCCTCCGCCAGCGGACCACCTTCGACCTGGAGATGATGCGCGAGCTCGGCTACTGCTCCGGGATCGAGAACTACTCGCGCCACCTCTCGCGGCGCGAGGCCGGGAGCCGGCCGTGGACGCTGCTCGACTACTTCCCTCCCGACTGGTTCCTCGTCGTGGACGAGAGCCACATGTCCATCCCGCAGGTGGTCGGGATGTACAAGAACGACCGGACGCGGAAGGAGATCCTCGTCGACTTCGGGTTCCGCCTGCCGTCCGCCCTGGACAACCGCCCCCTCACGTTCGAGGAGTTCGAGGCGACGGTGAACCAGGTCGTGTACATGAGCGCGACGCCCGGCCCGTACGAGATGGAGAGGAGCGAGCGCGTCGTCCAGCAGCTCATCCGGCCCACCGGCATCGTGGACCCGCGGATCGAGGTCCGGCCCACGGAGGGCCAGATCGACGACCTCCTGGAGCGCATCCGCGGTCGCGCCGAGCGAGGGGAGCGCGCCCTCGTGACGACGCTGACGCAGCGGATGGCCGAGCAGCTGGCGGACTACCTCCACGAGCTCGGCGTGAAGGTCTCGTACCTCCACGCGGAGGTGGACACGCTGGAACGGGTGCGGATCCTCCGCGACCTCCGCCTCGGCGTCTACGACGTGGTCGTGGGCATCAACCTCCTGCGGGAGGGGATCGACCTGCCCGAGGTGACGCTCGTCGCCATCCTCGACGCGGACAAGGAGGGGTTCCTCCGGAGCGCCTGGTCGCTCGTCCAGATGATCGGGCGGGCCGCCCGCAACATCGGCGGCGAGGTCGTCATGTACGCGGACACGGTCACCCGGTCGATGCGGCAGGCGATCGACGAGACCGACCGGCGGCGGGCCGTCCAGGAGGCGTACAACCGCGAGCACGGGATCGAGCCGGCGACGATCGTGAAGGAGATCCACGACATCAACGACCGGCTCCGCGCGGTCGCCGAGGCGGGGAGCGCGTACGGCGCCGACGAGTCACGCGGCCGGGGCGGGTTCGACGTGGCGGATCTCGACACCGCCCAGGTGGAGAAGCTCGTGGTCCAGCTCGAGGCCCAGATGAAGCAGGCCGCTCGCGACCTCGAGTTCGAGCGGGCGGCCGCCCTCCGCGACCAGGTGCAGGAGATCCGGCTCCGCGTCCTCGAGCAGGACGCGTCGGTCGTCGTCGGGCGCGCCGCGGAGCGCGCGGCGGCCGAGCGCGCAGAGCGGGCGCGACGGCGGCCCTCGGAGCGGGCCGGCGCTCCGGAGGAGGCGGCCGTCGAGGTGACCTCCGTGCGCGTCGTCCCGGCGGGCGAGGAGCCGGCCGGGGTCCTCGCGGAACCGGAGGGCGGGACGGCGTCGGACTGGCTGCCCGGCATCCGCGACGCCCACGACGACGAGGACGGTGCCGCACCGGGCTGGCAGGCGGGCTGGCTGGACCGACCCACCTGGGACCCCACGATCGCCCCGAACATCAAGAGCCGCACCGGGGGGAAGGGCCGCCGCTCCCAGCGGAAGCGGTACTGACGCCGGGCGAGGGCGCACATGGCGCCGGATCCCGGACGGCCCGGCTGCATCGGACGCCGGGCGCCGGGCGGCCGCTATAGTCCCGGTGATGCCCGACAAGCCGACCGCTCCCCGCCGCCCCCGGCGCCTGCCGTTCGGCGTGCTCGCCATCTGTGGGCTCCTCGTCCTGCAGTCGCTCGTCCTGCTCTTCGCCACGCTGGGCCTGCTCTCGGTCGACCCGGCGGACCCGTCCCAGGTGGACGTCGTCCTCAGGGGGGTCGGGCTGGACCTGACGCATCGCGTCGGACGCGACCAACGTGCTCCGCTCCTGACCATCGGTGTTCGGCGCGCTCTTCGTCCTCTCGTTCGTCCAGGTGATCCTGCTCCTGCTCCTCCGGCGCGTCGGATGGATCATCACGATGCTCGTCGTCGGGCTCGCGCTGCTCATCCAGCTCGTCTCGATCTGGCAGGGGGCGGACCCCGCGGACCTGTCGCTCCTGCTGTACGCGCTCACCGCCTTCTACCTGAACCAGAGCGAGGTGCGCGGGGCGTTCGGCATCGGGGCGAGCAGCGTGGACGCGATCGTGGCGCGCACGGCGGACGCCGTCACCGACGGCGTCGCCGGGGGCGCGGCGTGACCGGGCAGGAGGCGCGCGACCTCGAGCTCCTGCGGCGGTTCGAGCCGATCGTGCGCTACACCCACGGTGAGCTCTTCTTCCCGATGTCGGCGGAGCCCTACATCGCGGCATGCGAGCTGTGGGCGGGGACGTCCGACCGCGACGCGGAGCTGCTCGTCCCGCTCGGGGAGTTGACGGCGGACGACCTCCCCTCGCACGCGGGCGCGTCGCCCGGGAAGCGGCAGTACCTGCGCTTCGTGCAGGAGCCGCTCGGAGGGGCGGAGCTCGCCCGCTGGTCGCGGCGCCAGGGTCGGCCGCGGTTCACCGCACCGAGCCGCCTCGCGCGCGTCGGGATCGTCGCGCGGCTCATCGACGCCGGCTTCGACCTCTCGCTCCTGGTCCGTGGCAAGGTCCCCGGCGGGACGATGGCCGCGGCCCAGGTGAAGTACGCGGCGATCCGCGCCGCGGACCCGCGGTTCGTGTACCACGGGCGCGTCGTCCGCCAGGCCGGATGGACCGTCTGCCACTACATGTTCTTCTACGCGGCGAACGACTGGCGCTCCACCTTCTCGGGTGCCAACGACCACGAGGCGGACCTGGAGCAGTGCTTCGTCTTCGTCGAGGAGCAACCCGACGGCGAGGTCGTCCCCGTCTGGTTCGGCCGCGCCGCGCACGACGAGGTCGGGCCCGACCTTCGGCGCCGCTGGGACGACCCGTACCTCCAGCGCGAAGGCGACCACCCGATCATCTTCGCCGGGGCGGGCTCGCACGCCGCGTACATCGAGCCCGGCGAGTACCTGCTCTCGGTCCCGCTCCGGCTGTCGCCCGTCGTCGGGACGGCGACCGCTGCGTTCCGGCGCTTCTGGGTCGAGACGCTGCGGCAGGGATCGGACCGCGGGGGCGGCGGCGGGGCGCCGATCGGCAGCGTCCCCTTCGTGGACTACGCGCGCGGCGACGGCGTCGCCGTCGGGCCGGGCCAGGAGTGGTCGTGGTCGCCCGTCGTCATCGGCGACGAGACGCCATGGGTGGACCGCTACCGCGGGCTCTTCGGGCTCGACACGTACGACCGGTTCGCCGGCGAACGCGCTCCGGCGGGTCCCAAGTACGCACGCGACGGCCGGCCGCGCCAGAGCTGGATCGACCCGGTCGGGTTCGTCGCCCTCGACGCGACCCCGCCGCCCGGCCGCGCCGCCGGATGTGCTCCGCGGACGGATCGCGGCGCTCGCCGCGGAGCGCGAGGCGGAGATGGCCCGGATCGGGACACTGGCCGGGGCCGCGCAGGCGCTCGGCGCACAGGTCCAGGCCCTCCACCGGGCGGGGCGGTCCCGGGCCTTCACCGACGCGGTCGCCGCGGAGCGCGACGTGGCGGTCGCCGACCTGTCCGCGGCCCGGGCGAACGCCGAGGCCCTGCGGGAGACCATCGACGAGGCCGCCGAGGAGGTCGAGCGGCTCGAGGCGGGAGACCCCGGCGATCCGCGCGCCCACCTGCGGATGGTCGTCCGGCCCCAGAGCCAGCAGGAGATCCGCCGGAGCCGTCGTCCTCGACTTCTGGTCGGCCATCGGCGTCGGGCTCGCCGTCCTGTTCGTCGGGGCCGTCCTCGTCGTGGACCCCGGTCGGATCTGGGGCGCGCTCGCCGCGGTCGCCGTGGCGTACATCGCGATCGAGACGATCATCCGGCGACGGGTCCTGCAGACGCTGCTGGACCTGACCTTGATCCTCGCCGGCATCGCCGTCGTCGTCCTCGTCGCCACGAGCCTCGTGCTCGTCCTCGCGCTCGTGGTCCTCGCGGTCGGGCTCGTCATCCTCCGCGACAACCTCCGGGAGCTGCGGTCGTCGATCGGGTAGGACCGCGGGCGGGCGGCGACGGGCGCGTGCAGCGGCGCGAGGGGGCCGAGCTCCCGGCCCCCTCACCTCTCAGAACGCACGTTCTAATCGGTCCGCCTGCGGTACACTGCGACCGTGCCCCAGGACTCGATCGTCGTGCGCGGCGCGCGCGAGCACAACCTCAAGGACATCACCGTCGCGTTCCCGCGCGACCGGCTCATCGTCATCACCGGCCTCTCCGGCTCGGGGAAGAGCAGCCTCGCCTTCGACACGATCTACGCGGAGGGGCAGCGCCGGTACGTCGAGAGCCTGTCCGCGTACGCCCGGCAGTTCCTCGGCCAGATGGAGAAGCCCGACGTCGACCAGATCGACGGCCTCTCGCCCGCCATCTCGATCGACCAGAAGGGCGCCAGCCGGAACCCGCGGTCAACCGTCGGGACCGTCACGGAGATCTACGACCACCTCCGCCTGCTCTTCGCGCGGATCGGCCACCCGCACTGCCCCACGTGCGGCCGCGAGATCGAGCGCCAGAGCGTGCAGCAGATCGTGGACCAGGTCTACCGGCTGCCGGAGGGGACCCGGCTCATGGTCCTCGGGCCGCTCGTCAAGGACCGCAAGACGGAGGGGGATCGCGTCTTCGAGGCGGCCCGGAAGCAGGGATTCGTCCGCGTCCGGGTGGACGGCGAGATGCACGACCTCGCCGATGCCCCCACCCTGGACAAGTACAAGCGGCACACGATCGAGGTCGTGGTCGACCGCTTCATCGTCCGCGGGCCCGAGGTGCCGGATGGCGCGCCGCGCGACGCGGACGGCCGGCCCCTGGATCCCGCGACGGGCGAGCCCCTCCCGCCGCCGGATGCCGCTCGCCTGGCCGACTCGATCGAGACCGCCCTCCGCCTGGGCGAGGGCGTGGTCCTCATCGCGCCCGCGCCGCGCGACGGCGAGGCGCCCGACTTCGAGGAGCGCCGGTACAGCGAGCGCTACAGCTGCCCGTACGACGGCACCACGATCGACGAGCTGGAGCCGCGGAGCTTCTCCTTCAACTCGCCCCACGGCGCCTGCCCGGCGTGCACCGGGATCGGGACACGCCTGGAGATCGACCCCGAACGGCTGATCCCGAACCGCGACCTGTCCATCGCGGACGGTGCGCTGGTCCCCTGGTCGCGGATGCCGATGGCGGACGGCTGGTACCTGCGGATCCTCGAGGCGCTCTTCGAGCGATACGGCTGGGAGTTCCGCGCGCCGGTGAAGGACCTGCCACCGGAGGCGGTCGAGTACACGCTCTTCGCCCCACGGGGCGAGCAGGTCGTCATCGGCTATCGCCACGAGCGCGGCGAGAACACGTACAACGCCACGTACGAGGGCCTCGCCGTCAACCTCGAGCGTCGGTATCGCGAGACCGAGAGCGAGTTCATGAAGACCGAGCTCGAGCGGTACATGGTCGAGCGACCCTGCCCCACGTGCGGCGGCAGGCGACTCCGGCCGGAGGCCCTCGCGGTCTCCGTGGACGGCCGGAGCATCTGGGAGGTCTCCACGCTCTCGGTCGCGGACGCGTACAGGTGGGCGACGAGCCTCGCGGGGCGGCTGTCGGAGCGCGAGCGGACGATCGCGCGGATGGTCCTCAAGGAGATCGCCGCGCGGCTCGGGTTCCTCGTGGACGTGGGCCTGGACTACCTGACGGTCGACCGGACCAGCCAGACGCTCTCCGGCGGCGAGGCCCAGCGGATCCGGCTCGCCACGCAGATCGGGTCGAGCCTCATGGGCGTCCTCTACATCCTCGACGAGCCGTCGATCGGGCTCCACCAGCGCGACAACGCCAAGCTGATCGCCACGCTCACCCGGCTGCGCGACCTCGGCAACACGCTCATCGTGGTCGAGCACGACGAGGAGACGATCCGCACGGCCGACTGGGTCGTGGACATCGGGCCCGGGGCGGGGGAGCATGGCGGCGAGGTGGTGGCCGCGGGTCCGCTGGAGGCGGTCCTCGCCGAGCCCCGCTCGATCACGGGGGCGTACCTCCGCGGCGACCGGTCGGTCCCCATCCCGTCCGTCCGGCGCTCCGGGAACGGCGGCGCCCTCGTCGTCCGTGGCGCCCGCGAGCACAACCTCAAGGACGTCACGGTGGAGTTCCCGCTGGGCCGCTTCGTCGCGGTCACCGGCGTGTCGGGCTCCGGCAAGAGCACGCTGGTGACCGAGATCCTCTTCCGGGCGGTGGCGCGGCGCCTCAGCGGTGCACGGGAGGCTCCCGGCGCCCATGACAGCCTGGACGGCGTGGACCTGGTCGACAAGGTCATCGAGATCGACCAGAGCCCCATCGGCCGGACGCCGCGCTCCAACCCGGCCACGTACACGGGGCTCTTCGCGCCGATCCGGGAGCTCTTCGCCGGCGTGCCCGAGGCGCGCGTCCGCGGCTACGGCCCCGGCCGGTTCAGCTTCAACGTGAAGGGTGGCCGCTGCGAGAACTGCAAGGGCGACGGGATCCTGAAGATCGAGATGCAGTTCCTCCCGGACGTCTACGTGCCGTGCGAGGTCTGCAAGGGCCGGCGGTACAACCGCGAGGCGCTGGAGATCCACTACAAGGGGCGCTCGATCGCCGACGTGCTGGACATGACGATCGAGGAGGCGCACGACTTCTTCCACGCCGTCCCGAACGTGGCATCGAAGCTGCGGACCCTCAACGAGGTGGGCCTGGGGTACGTCCACCTCGGCCAGCCGGCGACGACGCTCTCCGGGGGCGAGGCCCAGCGCGTGAAGCTCGCCACCGAGCTGTCACGGCGTGCGACGGGGAAGACCCTCTACGTCCTCGACGAGCCCACGACGGGCCTGCACTTCGCCGACGTGGAGAAGCTCCTGCAGGTGCTCCATCGCCTCGTGGACGCGGGGAACACGGTCGTCGTCATCGAGCACAACCTCGACGTCATCAAGACGGCCGACTGGATCGTGGACCTCGGACCCGAGGGGGGCCACCGCGGCGGGCGGGTGATCGCGGAGGGGACGCCGGAGGACGTGGCCGCGATCGAGGGCTCTGCGACGGGCGAGTACCTCGCGCGGGTCCTGCGCGGGGAGCCGCTCGTGCCGCTGTCGGACGTGACGTTCGCGGACGAGGCCGGCCGGGCCGGGACGCGGCTGGCGCGCGGCGGGGGCGTGGCGGGCGGCGCGGCGGCCACGACCACGCGCAAGCGCGCCGCGGCCGCGAGCAGGGGCTAGCCGGAGAGACGGGCCGGGGCGCGCGCCCGGTCCTTGCCGCCGGCGCCGGCCCCGATCCGCGCCCTCGCGCCGGGCGGGCTACCATCGGGCCATGCCTGACATCGAATACGCGTTCCTCGCGGACGCCGCGGACGCGCGGCCCGGCGAGAAGTTCAACATCCTCGGCGGCGGCGTCTCGCGGATCGGCGGCCACGGGTTCCCCCTCGTCCACCCGCACCTCGCCCTCGTCGTCGGCCTCGTCGTGACGTCGACCGAGGTCGGCCACGACCACGAGATCCGGTTCATCCTGCTCGGGCCGGACGGCGCCCAGGTCGCGGACGGGACCGGCTCCATCCGGGCGGAAGGTCCGGGCGACGGCGGCGACCAGGTCGTCACCTTCGCCGTGGACTTCTGGAACCTGGCGTTCCCGGCGCCGGGGACGTACTCGTTCCGGATCCTCGTCGGTGGATCGGAGCGCAAGCGGCTCCCGCTCGTCGTCGCCGGGGTGTTCCCGCCGGTCGAGGCCCCGGGCCAGGACGCCGCCGGACCGCGACGCCTGGACGCATGACGCGGACCGGTCGCGCCGCACGGCGATGACCGGTCCGCGGGCGGCGCGGGGACCGTCGCGCCACGAGCTCCCGGCGATCGACGACGCGGCCCTCCGCGCGGCGCGGCTCGCGGATCCGGTCCTCGCGTACTGCCGCGAGCACGGCCTCCAGCGGTGGGAGCGGGTCCTCGCGCCGATCCCGGACGCGCTCCGGGACGGCACGCTCCCGGACGTGCGCTCGGCGGTGCGGACGGCGCGGTCGACGTTCGGGACGAAGGACTCGCTGGCGGACGCCGTGCCCGCCCACCTGTGGATCCCGTTGCGCGACGCCCTCGACGACGTGATCCGGCGCCTCGCGCGCCTCGACGCCGATCGGACGGGGTGATCGCGC
>CAVQVT010000002.1:0-169520 GCA_963717255.1 uncultured Chloroflexia bacterium
AGGAGCCCACGCGCCGTCAGGTCGAGGTGGATCGGCGTGACGCTGATCCGGCCGTCTTCGACCGCGCTGAAGTCCGTGCCCGGCGCGGCGACCCCCGTCGGCGGCTGGCCCCCGACCCAGTAGTAGGGCAGGCCGCGCGGGTCGATCCGCTCCACGAGCTCGTCCAGGTAGACGCGCTGCCCGAGACGGGTCACCTCGATCCCCCCGCAGGCGGCCACGGGGAGCGCCGGGACGTTGACGTTCAGCAGCTCGCCCGGGCCCAGGCCGAACTCCAGGATGCCGCGGGCGACGATGACCGCCGCCCGCTCCGCGAGCGCGAAGTCCACGTCGCCGTTGAGCGCCTGGCTGATCGCGAACGCCGGGCAGCCGTTGATCACCGCCTCCATCGCCGCGCTCACCGTGCCCGAGTACGTCATGTCGTCGCCGAGGTTGTTGCCGTAGTTGATGCCCGACGCCACCAGGTCGAAGCCGTGGCCGAAGTACCCGAGGAACGCGGCGCTCACCGCGTCCGTGGGCGACCCGTCGATGGCCCATCCGCGTCGCCCGTCGTCCATCCGCCGTTCGCGGATGCGCAGGGGACGCAGCATCGTCTTCAGGTGGCCGACGGTGCTCTGGTTGGTCTCGGGCGCGATGACGAAGACGGTGCCGATGGCGTCGAGCGCCCGCGCGAGCGCCGTCAGCCCTCGCGAGTCGATCCCGTCGTCATTCGTGACCAGGATCCGCGGGGGCGTCGCCCACTCCGCGAGCGGCCGGGCGACGCCCCTCAGCGCGCGCGACTCGTCGACCGGCTTCGGACGCGCGGACCGGGCGCGCGCCGCCGACCGGTGCGGCGGCGCTTCCGGGCGGCCGCCCTCGGCCGACGCGCCCTCGGTCCACGTGGCGCGGACGGTCGCATCACCGTGGCGGACGGTCGGACGTCGCGTCACGCCGGCGCCGGGTCGCCGCCGGCCGGCGCCTCGCCGTGGGGCTCGGCGACGGCCTCGGCGGCCCGGTCCCCCTCGGCGACGGCCCGGTCCATCTCCGCCCCGGCGGCGGCGTCCGAGGCGGATCCCTCCGGCTCCTCGCCGCCCTCTGGCGACCGCTCGTGAGCGTCCGGCGGCCGCGGGGCGCGGACGCGCCGCCCTTCCCGCGCGGAGACGCGGGCAGCCGCTCGCTCGCTGACGCTGCGGCCGCGCTCGGTGCGCTGGAGGTAGTAGAAGAAGAACGCGCTCGCCACCGCCGCGATCGGAATGGCGAAGACCGCCCCCGCGATCCCCGCGACCTTGCTCCCGACGATGACCGACCCGAGGACCACGATCGGGTGGATCGAGAGCGCCCCGGCCATCAGGCGCGGCTGGATCACGTTCATCGTGATGAACCAGCCGATGCCCATGATCAGGAGCGCCGGCACGATCGCCTCCGGCTTCGTGAAGACGGCGACGATCACCGGCGGAGCCCACGAGATGAACGGCCCGAAGAACGGGATCGCCTGGAGCAGGCCGGAGAGGCTTGCGGTCAGCGCCGTGAACGGCAGCCCGAGCGCCAGGCTGGTCGCCGCCGCGAGGGCCGCGAAGATGACGCCCTGCGTCACCTGGCTCCGGATGAAGCCGCCGAACGACTTCCCGACGCTCACCTGGAAGAGACCGGCCTCCTCGCTGAAGCGCGGCGGGACGAGCCGATAGAGGAAGGAGACGACCCGGTCGCGATCGACCGCGATGTAGATCGAGAGGATGAAGACGATGAGCGCGTTCCCGGCGATCCCGATGCTCGCGACGGCGACCGACTGGATCACGTTGAGGATCTCCGTCGCGTTCTGCTGGAACCAGTCGATGACGCCCGTCGCGAGCGCCACGAGGTCGACGTTCAGGCCGACCGACGCGAGGCGCTCCTGGAGCGGCGCGAGGATCTGCGGCAGGTCCTGCTGGTATGCGGGGACGTTCTCGAGGAAGGACGTGACCGACGACGCGAGGATGGCCGCGAGGTAGACGACGACGAACGCGACGACCCCGACGAGCACGACGTAGACGACGACCACCGCGACCGCGCGGTTGACGAGCGGAACGTACTTCACGAGGAAGTTCGCGAGCGGCGTCACCATGAACGCGATGAGCCACGCGAGGAAGAAGACCAGGATGACGTCGCCGAACCCGAAGAAGAACGCCGCGAGGTACGTCGAGATGTAGAGGGCGAGGGCGACGACCGCGAGGACGAGGATCGTGTTGACGAGGCGCGGATGGCGCGCCATCACCCCATCGTCGGCGGGCTCGGGGCGTTCCTCGTTCATCCCGGAGCCTCCTCTCTCCGCCGGCCGATGCTGGTGTCCAGGGTCATCGTACGCGCCGCCGCCCCGCCCCCGGTGCGTCAGCGCAGGCCCATGCGGGCGTGGACCTCGTCCATCGTCGACCGAGCGATCGGGCGGATCCGCTCGGCGCCCTCCTCCAGGATGCGCTCCACGCGAGCCGGGTCGGCCATGAGCTCGAGGTAGCGCTCCCTCGGCTCGGCGTACCGCGCGATGATCCGCTCGGCGAGCAGCTTCTTCGTGTCCACGCAGCCGGTCCGGGCGGTGCGCTCACCCTCCCAGATCTCCTCGTAGTCGTCCCCGAAGGACCGGTGCAGCCTGCAGACGTTGCAGACCTCCGGCCGCCCGGGGTCGCTGCGCAGGATGCGCTGCGTGTCCGTGACCATGCTCATCACCCGGCGCCGGATGGCATCGGGCTCCGCGAAGATCTCGATCGTGTTCCCGAGCGACTTGCTCATCTTGCGGGCGCCGTCGGTCCCGAGGACCACCGGGGCCTCCGTGTGGACCGCCTGCGGCTCCGGGAACGTCTCGCCGTACCGGCCGTTGAAGGCGCGGACGATCTCGCGCGTGAGCTCCAGGTGCGCGGCCTGGTCCTTGCCGACCGGGACGAGCGACGCCTTGTACAGGACGATGTCGGCCGCCTGGAGGACCGGGTACGTGAGGAGCCCGTGGTTGACGTCCTCCGGCTGGTTCTGGCGCTTCTCCTTGTACGTCGGGGTCCGCTGCAGCCAGGCGACGGGCGTCACCGTCGTGAACAGCCACGCGAGCTCGGTCACCTCGGGCCGGTGCGACTGGACGAAGAGCGTGCACCTGACCGGATCGAGGCCGAGCGCCAGCAGGGCCGCCGACATCTCCCGGGTCCGCAGGCGGAGGACGTCGGGGTCGTGCGTGCTCGTCAGGGCGTGGTAGTCGACGATGCAGTAGATCGCCTCGTACCGGTCCTGGAGGGCGACGTAGTTGCGGATCGCGCCCAGGTCGTTCCCGATGTGCGGCGCCCCGGAGGGCTGGATCCCGCTGAAGATGCGCGGGGCGGACGGGAGGGTGGAGCCGGCCGCGGGCGTCGTCGAGGTCTCGGTCGTCATGGCCCACGGAGTCTACCGGAGGGCCCGGTCCCGGGACCGGCCGCCGCCGGGGCGGGCGAGGCCGGGGGTCCGACCCGTCGGCCGCCCCGGCGTCCCCGCGCCGAGCCCGGTCGGGCCAGGCGCCGCTCGGCTACCATGCGGGACCATGACGCCTCCGTTCGACCCCGCCTCGGCGCTCGCCGCCGCCGCCGCCCGCTCCGCCCTCCGTGTCGCCGTGCTCGGCGCCGGCACCGTCGGCTCCGCCGTGGTCCGCGGCTTCCTCGAGCGCGCCGACCGGCTCGCCGTGGCCGGCGGGCCGCGCCTCGAGCTCGCCGGCGTCGCGACGGTCGACCCGGGACGTGCGCGCGAGCTCGGCGTCCCGGACGCGCTGATCACGGACGCTGCCGCGCGCCTGGCGACGGCCCCGGACGTTGACATCGTCGTCGAGCTCATCGGCGGTCAGGAGCCGGCGCGGACGTTCGTCCGGTCCGCGCTCGAGGCGGGCAAGCCCGTCGTCACTGCGAACAAGGCCCTCCTGGCGGCCCACGGCCCGGAGCTCGAGGCGCTGGCACGCCGCGGCGCCGTACCGTTCCGCTTCGAGGCGGCCGTGGGCGGCGGCATCCCGGTGCTCGGGCCGCTCGCCGGCGACCTCGCCGCGAACCGCGTCACGGCGGTCCGCGGGATCGTGAACGGCACGACCAACTTCATCCTCACCGCCATGGCCGAGGAGGGCCGCGACTACGCGGAGGTCCTCCGCGACGCCCAGGCCGCCGGGTACGCCGAGGCGGATCCGGCCGCCGACGTCGAAGGCGGGGACGCGGCGAGCAAGATCGTCATCCTCGCGCGCCTCGCGTTCGGTGGCTGGCTCGCGCCCCAGGCGGTCGTCCGTGCCGCGCCGCGCCTCCGCGGCCCGGGCCGGCCCGGGATCACCGGCGTGACGGGATCGGACGTCGCGGGAGCGGCGGAGCACGGGCTCGTGCTGCGGCTCGTGGCATCCGCGCGACCCGCCCCGGACGGCCGGGTCGCGGCGTCCGTCATCCCCACCGCGGTCCCAGCCGATTCGCCGCTCGGCCGGACCCGCGGCGTGCTGAACCGCGTCGAGGTGGACGGCACCCCGGTCGGGAGCGTGGCGTTCGCGGGCCCCGGCGCCGGCGGCGATGCCACAAGCTCGGCGGTCCTCGGCGACCTCGTGGCGATCGCGCGTGGGGCGGGCAGCACATGGGCCGGCCTCCCGGAGGCAGAGGCGGTCCGGTCCGACCCCGCCGCCGCCGAGGCGGCCTGGCTCGCCGTCGAGCGTCGCTGGCTCGCGGTCGTCCCCGGCGGCTCCGCGATCGTCTCGCGGGAACCCCTCTCCGCGCACGCGTTCCGGGCCGAGCTCGCGTCGCTCGTGCCGGCGGACGCGGACCCGGTCCTCTACCCCGTGGAGGGGCTCGCGTGACCTGGTCCGGGCCCGGCCGGCCCCGCCTGCTCGACCGGTACGCGTCGTTCCTCCCCCTCACCGACCGGACGCCGCGGATCTCGCTCGGCGAGGGGGCGACGCCGCTCGTCCGCACCTGCCGGCTCGCCGAGTCGATCGGCATCGACGAGCTGTACCTCAAGTTCGAGGGGATGAACCCGACCGGCTCCTTCAAGGACCGCGGGATGGTCGTCGCCGTCGCCAAAGCGCTCGAGGAGGGGGCCGAGTCGATCGTCTGCGCCTCGACAGGGAACACGTCGGCGTCGGCCGCCGCGTACGGCGCGGCCGCGGGCCTCGAGGTCGTCGTCCTCCTGCCCGCCGGCAAGATCGCGCTGGGCAAGCTGCTCCAGGCGCTCGTCGCCGGCTCGCGCGTCGTCGCGATCGACGGCAACTTCGATGACGCACTGCGCGTCGTGCGCGAGCTCGCGGAGCAGGACCGGCATCCGGTCACGCTCGTGAACTCGGTGAACCCGTACCGCATCGAGGGCCAGAAGACCGCCGCCTTCGAGGTCGTGGACGACCTGGGCAGGGCGCCCGACGTCCTCGCGATCCCCGTGGGCAACGCCGGGAACATCACGGCCTACTGGGCCGGGTTCCGCGCATACCGCGAGGCGGGCCGCTGCGAGACCCTCCCGCGGATGATGGGCTTCCAGGCGGCCGGCGCCGCCCCGATCGTCCTCGGCCACCCCGTCGAGGACCCCGAGACCGTCGCGACGGCGATCCGCATCGGGAACCCGGCGTCCTGGGATCGAGCGGTGGCGGCTCGCGACGAGTCCGGCGGCCTCATCGAGGCCGTGACCGATGATGAGATCCTCGCGGCGTACCGCGATGCGGTGCGGCTCGAGGGCATCTTCTGCGAACCGTCGTCGGCGGCGAGCATCGCCGGCGTGCGCAAGCTCGTGGACGGGGGAAGGCTGGATCGCGGAGCGACGGTCGTGTGCGTGCTCACCGGGCACGGCCTGAAGGACCCGGACACGGCGGGGACGATCGTCCCCGCGATCGTCGAGGCGGGTCCCACGACGGGCGCCGTGATGGCCGCACTCGGCTGGTGAGCCGGCTCGGGCGGCTCGCGGAGCTCGACGGCCGCCGGGTCGTCGTCGATGTCCCGGCCTCGGCGGCGAACCTCGGCGCCGGCTACGACTGCGTGGGGCTGGCGCTCGACCTGACCGATCGCGTCGAGCTCGAGGCGCTCGCGCGTCCCGACGCGGGGATCGAGCTGACGGTCGATGGCGAGGGCGCGGACGAGCTCCCCGCGGACCGGTCGAACCGGCTGGTCCGGGCGCTCGACGCGGCGCTCGGGGCCGCATGGGACGGCGACGCGGCCGTCCTGGGCTGGCGGATCCGGATGACGAATCGGATCCCGCTCTCGCGCGGCCTCGGCTCGTCCGCCGCGGCGACGATCGCGGGGGTCGTGGCCGCCGACGCGCTCACCGGCGGGTCGTTGGACCGGCGGCGGATGCTCGAGATCGCCGTCGGCATCGAGGGCCATCCGGACAACGCCGCCCCCGCGCTCCTCGGCGGGTTCACCGTCTCCGGCTTCGTCGTCGGCGCCGACGGGACCAGGCGGGTGGAGGCGATCCGGTTCGACGTCCCGGCGCCGCTGCGTGCGGTCCTCTTCATCCCGGACCTGCCGATGGCGACCTCGGCGATGCGGGCGGCCCTGCCCGAGACCGTGCCGCACGCCGATGCGGTGCACAACATCGCGGCCGTGGGCCTCGGCGTGGCCGGGATCGCCGCTGGCCGGTACGACCTGCTGCGGGCGCTGACGGTGGACCGCATCCACGAGCCGTACCGTGCGTCCGTCTACCCCCAGCTGCCGGGGCTCGTCGCGGCGGCCCGGGAGGCGGGAGCGATCGGCGCGTGCATGTCCGGGGCCGGCAGCACGGTCCTCGCGTTCGCGGACGACCCCCGCACGGTGGACCGCGTCGCGGCGGCGTTCCGGGCACGGGCGGAGGCGGAGGGCCTCGCCGGGCGGGTCCACGTCGCGACCCCGCAGGGAGCGGGCGCGCGGGTGGTCGAGCTGGCCTGACGGGCCCGTCCGCCGTCGACGCCGGTCCCGGCCCTCGATGCCGCCCGCCCCGTCAACCCTCGGCGACGAAGTCGAGCACCCGGCGCCACGCGTCCGCCGAGGCCTCTGCGAACTCCGCGTGCTTCCGGTCGAAGAACGAGTGTGGCGCGCCCGGGTACGTCACGCTCTCGTGCGGCACGCCGGCGCCGGTCAGGGCGGTCTCGAACGCTTCGACCGCCTCCGGCCCGATCCCCTCGTCGGCGCCGCCGAAGATCGCCAGGACCCGGGCGCGCATCCCGTCCACCACGTCCACCGGGGCAGGCACGTCGTTCCGTCCCGATCCGGCCGGCCAGCCGTAGAAGCCGACCACCCCGTCGAGCCCCAGCCGCATCGTCGCCGCGTCGAACGAGAGACGGCCGCCGAAGCAGAAACCCACGGTGAAGAGCCGTCGGACGCGCCCGCCGCCGACCGCGCGCAGCGCCTCCGCCGCCGCGGCGACGTCCGCGGAGAGCGACGCGTACGACGTCTGCGCGACGTGGTCCATGAACGGGAAACCGTCGCCGCGCTCGTCGTCGGGCGCCGTCCGCCCGAAGTAGTCGACCCCGATCGCGTCGATCCCCGCCTCGGCGAAGCGGAGGGTCAGCTCCTCGTAGTAGCGGTGGAGCCCACGGACGTCGGGGAGGACGATCATCCCCCGGCCCGACGGCGACGCCGCACGGGCGACGTACGCGCGGAACGTCGCGCCGTCCGCCGAGACGAGGCGGACCTCCTCCGCGTCCAGGGCGCCCCCGGCGATGGGCGCGATCGGCGGGCGGCTGTCGGTGTCGAAGCACATCGGCGGGTCCTCCGGGCGGGTGAGGCGGCGATGGTACGACGAGCCGCGCAGGCGGACCGGGCGCCCGCCGACCGGCCCGGCGCCTCGGGCGGGTAGAATGCCGGCCATGCCCGACCAGTCATCCACGCCCCTCGTCGTCATGAAGTTCGGCGGCTCATCCGTCGCCGACGCGGACCGCATCCGGCGCGTCGCCCAGCGCATCGCCCGCGAGCGCGCCGCCGGTTCCGACATCGTCGTCGTCGTATCGGCGATGGGCGACACGACCGACGAGCTCCTGGCCCTCGCGGCCGCCATCACGGACGATCCCGACCCGCGCGAGCTGGACATGCTCCTCGGCACCGGCGAGCACCAGAGCGCGACCCTCGTCTCCATGGCGCTCCATGCGCTCGGCGTGGACGCGATCAGCCTCACGGGCGCGCAGGCCGGGATCAGCACCGACGGCCGCTACGGCAAGGCGCGGATCGCGGACATCGACCCCCGCCGGGTCCGCGCCGAGATCGCCGCCGGCCGCGTCGTCATCGTGGCCGGCTTCCAGGGCATCGCCCGCTCCACCACGCCGGGCGTCTCCCCGGACGGCTCGACCGCGTCGGGCGCCGTCCCGTCGGAGACCTCGGCAGACGTCGCCGAGCTGACGACCCTGGGCCGCGGCGGATCCGACACGACCGCCGTCGCGCTCGCCGCCCGGCTCGGCGCCGACCGGTGCCGCATCTACACGGACGTCACAGGCATCTACACCGCCGACCCGCGCCTCGTCCCGGACGCGCGCCAGCTCCCCGTCATCGGCTACGAGGAGATGCTCGAGCTCGCGTTCCAGGGCGCCCAGGTCATGAACGTCCGAGCCGTCGAGCTCGGCTGGGTCAACGGCGTGGTCATCGAGGTCCTGAGCAGCTTCGACGACGCCCCCGGGACGCTCATCAAGGAGGATCCCCTCGTGGAGCAGCGCAACAAGGTGCGCGGCCTGGCCCACGACCGCAACGTCGCGAAGGTCACGCTGGTCGAGGTCCCGGACCGCCCCGGCGTCGCTCGGGCCGTCTTCCAGCCGCTGGCGGACGCCAACATCAACGTGGACATGATCGTCCAGAACGTGGGTCACGGCGGCGCCACGGACCTGTCCTTCACCGTCCCCAAGGTGGACCTGGCCAAGGCGAAGCGGATCCTCGAGCCCGTGATCCGGGAGCTGGGGTTCCGCGAGATCAGCCTCGACTCGTCCGTCGCCAAGGTCTCCATCGTCGGCGCCGGGATCCACAACGCGCCCGGCTACGCCGCGCGCATGTTCGGCGCGCTCGCGGACGCCGGCGTGAACATCGAGATGATCTCCACCTCCGAGGTCCGGATCACCGCGATCGTCGCGGAGGACGACGTCGAGACCGCGGTCCGCGCGCTCCACGACGCGTTCGAGCTCGCGACGCCCGATCCTGTCGACGCCACCATCGGCGCCTGACGGCGCCGATCATGTCGCCGGCGCCGGCCCGCGCCGGCCATCTGGGGGCCGCCATCGCGTGACGACGTCACCGTTCCTCTCGCGCATCGAACGCCTCGCCAGCGTCCCGTCGACGAACGACGTGGTCGCCGGCTGGCTCGACGCGGGCGTGCCCGAGGTGTGCGTCGCCTCGGCCCAGGTGCAGACCGCCGGGCGGGGGCGGATGGGCCGGACGTGGGTCGCGCCGCCCGGCGCCGCGCTCCTGGTCTCGGCGGGCTTCCGGCCGACGTGGATCGACCCGGAGCGCGCGTGGCGGATCGCCGCCACCGTGAGCCTGGCGATGGCGGACGCCGCCGAGGAGATCGCCGGCCTCGCCGACCGCGCCGTCCTGCTCAAGTGGCCGAACGACCTGGTGATCGCGGACGCGACAGACGCGGGCGGAACGATCCGCAAGCTCGGCGGCGTGCTCGGCGATGCCGCCGGCGGGGGGACGCCCGACCCGCGCGTGGTCGTCGGGATCGGGGTGAACGCCGGCTGGCGCGAGGCCGACTTCCCGCCCGACCTGGCCGCCGGGATGACGAGCCTGGAGGTCGCGAGCGGAGGGCGGCCGATCGATGCGGTCGCCCTGCTGCAGGCGTTCCTCGACAGGCTGGAGCCGCGCATCGAGGCGCTCCGCGCCGGGCGCTTCGACGTCGCCGACTGGACGGCCCGCCAGCTCGTGCGCCACACCCGTGTGCGCCTCGTCCGCGGGACCGATCCCGGTGACGCGGAGGAGGTCCTCGCGCTGGGCGCGGACCCCCTCACCGGTGCGCTCGTCGTCGAGGACCCCGGCGCGGTCGGCGGGGAGCGCCAGGTCCACGCGGGCGAGATCGCCCGGCTCGTGGCCGAGGTGTAACGCGATGGCACGTCCGGCGTTGGGAATCCGTGGAAGGGCGAGCGGGCGGCGATCCCCCGACGGGGTCGTGCGGCTCGACTCGGACCGCCGCTTCGTCGAGGAGGCGCGGTCGGACCCGGCGCGGTTCGAGGCTCTGTATCGCAAGTACGTCGCGCAGGTGTACGCGTTCGCGCTGTACGAGCTGCGGGACCACCACGAGGCGGAGGACGTGACAGAGCGGACGTTCATGCTCGCGCTCTCCGGGCTCCCGCGCTTCGAGGAGCGCGGGAGCGTCGCCGCGACCGCGGGTTCCACGCCCGCGGAAGCGGCGCGCGGCGGCGTCGTCCGCCTCCGCTGGGGCGAGCCGGACGGCACGGACGCGATCCCCGATCCGGCGACGGTCTCCTCGTTCCGCGCGTGGCTCTTCCGCATCGCCCGCAACGTCATCGCGGGGCAGCGCCGGACGGCACACCGCCGGCCCACCGCCCCGCTCGAGTACGCCGCCGGTATCGCCGATCCCCTGGATGTCGCGTACGAGGTGGAGATCCGCGACGAGGCACACGCGGCATGGGCCGCCGTGGACCGCCTGCCGGCGGACCGCCGCCGCGCGGTGACGCTCCGCTTCGTCGACGAGATGAGTGCCGCCGAGATCGGCGACGTGCTCGGCCGGAGCGAGGGCGCCGTCCGCGTCCTCCTCCATCGGGCGCTCCGCTCCGTGGCCGCCGACCTGCGACGGGCCGACCTCGCCCGCGGCGACGGGGACGCCTCATGAGGCTGCCCCTCGGGGAGCCGCTCCGCGTGGATGCCCTCCGCACCGACACCTACATCGAGTCGCTCATCTCCGGGGTGGACGCCGAGGCGAGACCGGAGGCCGTCGGCCGCCCGAGCGTCGCGGAGCCCGGTGCGACCGGCGTCGCGCCCGACGTGGTCGTGGCCGCGGCGATGGACGCCGACCTCGCCCACGTCGCGCGCCTCCTTCACGCCACCGCCTGGCGCCCCCACCCGTCGTTCCGCTTCGAGGAGCGCGTCGCAGGACGCCTCGTCGCGGCGGCCCGCGGCCGCCTGTCCGCCGACGACCGGGCTGCCGGCACGCTCGTGGCGTTCCCGATCGTCGCCGCAGGGGCGCTCCCCGTGGTGCGTCCCGGCGTCCCGCTCGCCGGGATCGCGTCGGCCGCCATCGCGTCGGCCGCCCTCTCCATCGGCGCGGCCGCCGTGGTCGCGTGGCGTCGCGGCCGGCCGCGACGTGGGGTCGCCTGATGCCGCTCAAGCTGCCGTCGTTCCGCTCGCGTCGTGAGTCGTACCCGGTCGACCTTTGGACGCAGTGCCCCGACTGCCAGGAGATGCTGTTCAACAAGCATCTCGAGAAGAGCCTCCGCGTCTGCGCCTCGTGTGGCCACCACTTCCGCATCCCTGCCCGCGCGCGTCTCGCCCAGCTGCTCGACCCGGGGACCTTCGTCGAGCGCGACGCCGGTCTCGTCTCCGTGGACCCGCTCGGGTTCGTGGACCGCAAGGCATACCCCGACCGCGTCGTGGACGCCCAGAGCGCCACCGGCCTGAAGGACGCGGCCGTCTGGGGGATCGGCGCCGTCGGCGGGACGCGCGTCGCCATCTGCGCCCTGGACTTCGGGTTCATGGGCGGCTCGATGGGCTCCGTCGTCGGGGAGAAGGTCACGCTCGCCGCGGAGGCCGCCCTCGCCGAACGGATCGCGCTCGTCGTCGTCTCCGCCTCGGGCGGCGCCCGGATGCAGGAGGGGACCCTCGCCCTCATGCAGCTGGCCAAGACGCTCGCGGCGGTCGAACGCCTGCGGATCGCGGGCGTCCCGTACGTCTCGATCCTCACCGACCCCACGACGGGCGGCGTCTTCGCGTCCTACGCGGCCGTCGGCGACGTGAACATCGCGGAGCCGGACGCGCTCATCGGCTTCGCCGGCGCGCGCGTCTCCGCCGGCACGATCGCGGAGGAGCTGCCGCCTGGCTTCCAGCGGTCGGAGTTCCTCCTCCGGCACGGTTTCGTCGACCGGATCGTCCCGCGGGCCGACCTGCGGGACGAGCTCGCGACGCTCCTCGCGCTCCTGCGACCCCGCGGCGCGCGACCGGTCGCCCACGCCGGGCCGGATGCCGACATCTCCGGGAACGGGCACGCAGCGCCGGCCTCGGCCGAGATCGACGGATCGGACGTCTCGGCGGCGGAGGCGTCGGGGAGCCCCGACGCGGACGCGGCCCCGACGGATGACGGCGGCGCGGCCGCAGCCGCCCCCCGTGCCGCGCTGCCGCCGCTGCCGACAGACGAGGCGGAACGCAGTGCCGCCGCCGACGCGGTCTGGGCGCGGGTGCAGCGTGCCCGCGATCAGAAGCGACCGCACACCCTCGAGATCCTCGACGGCCTGGCCGACAGGTTCGTCGAGCTCAAGGGGGACCGCTTCTTCGGCGACGATGAGGCGATCGTCTGCGGCCTGGCCCGGATCGGGGAGCAGCGGTTGGTCGTGATCGGCCATCAGAAGGGCGCCGAGACCGACGAGAACATCCGGCGCAACTTCGGCATGCCGCACCCCGAGGGCTACCGCAAGGCGATGCGACTCATGGAGCTCGCCGAGCGCTTCGGGATGCCGGTCGTCACGCTCGTGGACACCCCGGGCGCCTACCCCGGCACCGGCTCCGAGGAGCGCGGTGTGGCCGAGGCGATCGCGCGGTCGGTCGCGCTCATGACCCGCCTCCGAACGCCGATCGTCGTGGTCATCACCGGCGAGGGCGGATCCGGCGGCGCACTGGCCATCGCCGTCGGCGACGTCGTCATCGCGCTGGAGAACGCCGTCTACTCGGTCATCAGCCCGGAGGGCTGCGCCTCGATCCTCTGGCGAACGCCGGAGATGTCCCAGGTCGCGGCGCTCGCGATGCGGATGTCGGCCGCGGACCAGAAGGCTCTCGGGGTCGTGGATCTCATCGTGGACGAGCCGGAGGGCGGGGCCCAGGCGGACCCGGCCGCCGCCGCGGCGGCGCTGCGCGAGGTGGTCGCCGCCGAGCTCGACCGGCTCACGGTCGTCCCGGTCGGCGAGCTCGTGAACGACCGCTACGCTCGCTACCGCGTCCTTGGCGCGATGGCGACGGTGGACGTCCCGGCGCCGCCGGCGCCGCGCCCGAGCATCCCCGCGCGGATCCGCGAGCTTCGAAGCATCATCGTCGCCCTTCGCGCGGAGTCCGCGCGCGACCGCGCGGAGACGGAGGCCCGGTGACCGAGCGACCCGCGCCCCAGCCCCGGACGGACGACGACCGTCTCGCCGACCACGCGGCGATCGACCGGCTCGCCGACGACCTCGTCCCGGCCCTCGTCGCCAAGCTCGCAGCCTCGGGCCTCGGCGAGATCGAGGTGCGCGAGAGCGGCTGGCACGTCCGCCTCCGGATGCCGGTCGGCGACGCCGCGTCCGGCCCCACGCGCCGCGCCGGCGCGCCCGTCCGCTCGTCGGCGGGCGGGCCCGGGGCCGCGGCCGGACCGGGCACCGGACCGGGCGGCGGCGCCGGGTCGGCCGTCACCGAGGCCCGGAGAGCCACGGACGGGACGTGGGAGGCGTTGCCGACCGCGGGCGGGCTGCGTGGGCCCATCTCCGATCGGGAGCGCGTCCGGGACGAGCACGCACCCGCGCCCGCGCGCGGTCGCGACGTCGCCCGCCGTGGGGATCTTCCGGCCACGCGAGGGCGTCGCCGTCGGCGGCCGCGTGCGTTCCGGCGACCGCCTCGGCGTCGTGGACGTCCTCGGCGTCCCCCACGACGTCCTCGCGCCGGCCGACGGGGTCGTCGGCGGGAGCTACGTCGAGCCGGGGGAGGGCGTCGAGTACGGGCAGGAGCTGGTCCGCATCGAGCTCGCCGGCGAGCCGACACGGCCCGTCGAGGCCGTCGCCGCCGGGCCGGTCGGGACCCCGCAACAGGCCGCCGCGGATGGGCGAGCCGTGCCCGCGGAGCCATCCCGATGACCGTGAGCCGCGTCCTCATCGCGAACCGCGGCGAGATCGCCGTCCGGGTCCTCCGCGCCTGCCGCTCGATGGGCCTGGGAGCCGTGGTGGCCTACAGCGAGGCGGACCGCGAGAGCCTCGCCGCGCAGCTCGCCGACGAGGCGATCTGCATCGGCCCGGCCGACGCGCGGCGCAGCTACCTCTCGGCCGCGTCGATGATCAGCGCGGCCCTCGTCACCGGCTGCGACGCGATCCATCCCGGCTACGGGTTCCTCTCCGAGGACGTCGACTTCGCCGAGGCGGTCCGCGCCCACGGCCTGACGTTCGTCGGGCCGTCGTCCGCCGTCCTCGAGCGCTTCGCGAGCAAGGAGGGGACGCGGCGCCTCCTCGCCTCGCACGGGCTCCCGACCATCCCCGGCTCGGAGGGGACGATCCGCGATGAGAGCCACGCGCTCGCGGAGGCCGGGCGCATCGGCTACCCGGTCGTCGTCAAGCCGTCGGCCGGCGGGGGAGGGAAGGGGATGCGGACCGTCCGCACCCCGCGCGAGCTCGAGGGGGCGCTCCCGGTCTGCCGCTCGGAGGCGCGCGCGGCGTTCGGCGACGACGCGATCTACCTGGAGCGCTTCCTGCCCGAGAACCGGCACGTGGAGGTCCAGGTCGCGGTGGACGCCCACGGGAACGGCATCCATCTCGGCGACCGCGACTGTTCGCTCCAGCGGCGCCACCAGAAGGTCCTCGAGGAGGGCCCCACGCCCGCCCTCTCCCAGGAGCGTCGCGAGGAGCTCCGGGGTCGCGCCCTTGCCGCCATCGTCGCCGCCGGCTACGAGAACGTCGGGACGCTCGAGTTCCTCGTGGACGCGGATGGCGAGTACTACTTCATCGAGATCAACTGCCGGGTCCAGGTCGAGCATCCGGTCACCGAGATGCTCACCGGCGTGGACATCGTCGAGACGCAGCTGCGCATCGCCGCCGGCGAGCCGCTCCGCATCCGGCAGGAGGACGTGCGGATCCGCGGGCACGCCATCGAGATGCGGATCAACGCCGAGGACCCTGCCCACGAGTTCCGCCCGCAGACCGGCACCGTCGAGCGGTACCTGGCGCCGGGCGGGCCATGGGTCCGGATGGATTCCCACCTCTACGCGGGCTACGAGATCCCCCCGTACTACGACTCCCTGCTCGGCAAGCTCATCGTCTGGGGCGAGGACCGCGACACCGCCATCGCGCGCGGCCGGGCCGCCCTCGACGACCTCGTCCTCGACGGCGTCGTGACGAACCGCGAGTTCCAGCGGGCGGTCCTCGACAGCGAGGCGTTCAAGACCGGCGCCGTGACGACCGCCATGCTCGACCGTGTCGGTGCCGCCTCCTTCCTCCGCCCGCAGCGCGGCGCCTGAGCCCGACCCACGCGCCCACAGCCCATCACCCCCGGCCGCAGGCCGTGCCCACAGTCCCCAGACCATCACAGAGGCAGATCGTGACCGAGCCCATCCACACGACCCGCGAGATCGAGGCGATGCTCCCGCACCGCTGGCCCTTCCTCCTCGTGGACCGGATCGACGAGTACGACCCCGAGGCCCAGCGGATCGTCGGCGCCAAGGCGGTCACGGCCACGGAATGGTTCTTCCAGGGCCACTTCCCGGGCATGCCCGTGATGCCCGGCGTCCTCCAGGTGGAGGCGCTCGCGCAGACGATGGGCGTCTACGTCGCGAAACAGGAGGGGTTCGGGGACCGGATCGGCCTCTTCGCCGGCATCGACGAGTGCCGCTTCAAGCGCGTCGTGAAGCCGGGTGACGTCATGCGCCTGGAGGTCACGATGGAGAAGCTCGGCCGCCGCTTCGGCCGCGCGAAGGCGGTCGCGAGCGTGGACGGCGAGGTGTGCTGCGAGGCGACGCTCTCGTTCGTCATCCCGGACGCCTCGGTGCTCCGCTGATGGCGCGCATCGCGGTCCTCTCCGACGTCCACGGCAACCGGCTCGCCCTCGAGGCGGTGCGCGAGAGCGTCCGGCTCTCCGCGGCGGACGTCGTCGCGGTGGCCGGCGACCTCGCGTTCAACGGGCCGGACCCGGCCGGCTCGGTGGACGTCCTCCGCGAGATGGAGGTCGCAGGCGCGCTGGTCATCGCCGGGAACACCGACGTCGCGGTGGCCGACTTCGACTGGGTGGCCGCCTTCCCCTGGTTCCCCGAGGGCCCGCCCGACCACTTCCGGGCCGCGGCAGACTGGGCCCACGAGCAGCTGGGCCCGGATCGCCTGGACTGGCTCCGCCGGCTCCCGTCCGAGCGGCGGATCCGGGTGGACGAGACGCTCCTCCTCGTCTGCCACGCCTCGCCCGGATCCCAGACGGCCGGCCTGGACGTCGACCTCGACCCCAGCGCCACGCTCGAACGTGTCTCCCGCACCGACGCCCGTGTGATCTGCTGCGGCCACACGCACGTCCCGGAGATCCGCGAGATGGGCTGGCGGATGATCGTGAACGACGGCTCCGCGGGCTACGCGTTCGACGGGGACCCGCGAGCCTCGTGGGCCATGATCGACGTCGTCGGGTCGGACGTCTTCCCGGAGATCAAGCGCGTCGAGTACGACGTCCTCGCCGCGGCGGACGCTGTCTCCGAGCGCGGGCTCGCCGGCGACGTCTACCGCGCGGCCACCATCCGCACCGGGAAGCTCGTCCGATGAGCGAGCGTCCCGCGGCGGGTCGCGCCGGGCCGGGCGCGGTCGGCCGGCGGCGCGTCGTCGTCACCGGGATGGAGGTCGCCAGCGCGCTCGGCGCCGGGCTCGACGCGACGTGGGAGGGGCTCGTCGCCGGGCGGTCCGGGATCCGGACCATCACCACGTTCGACCCCTCCCGCCTCGCCTCGCGGATCGCGGGCGAGGTGCCCGACTTCGACCCGGGTGACGTGGTGGACCGGAAGGAGCAGCGCCGCAACGACCGCTTCGCGCTCCTCGCCATCTGGTGCGCCCGCCACGCGCTCGACGCGGCCGGGCTCCCGGGCAGGCTGGAGCGCCCGCTCGCGGAACGGACCGGGGCGATCGTCGGGAGCGGGATCGGCGGCGGGACCACGTTCGCCGAACAGGTCCAGCTCGCGGCGGAGCGTGGGTCCGACCGGATCAGCCCGTTCTTCATCCCGATGGTCATCGCGAACCTGGGTGCGGGCCAGGTGGGGATCATGGCCGGGGCGCTCGGGCCGAGCTTCGCGACCGTCAGCGCCTGTGCGTCGGGCGGGCACGCGATCGGCGAGGCATGGGAGACCATCCGCCGCGACGACGCGGACGTCATGATCGCCGGTGGGACCGAGGCGCCCCTCGTCGAGCCGCTGGTCGCCGCGTTCGCCGCGATGCGCGCCCTCTCCACGCGGAACGACGACCCGACCGCCGCGAGCCGGCCTTTCGACGCGGGCCGGGACGGGTTCGTCATCGCCGAGGGGGCCGCGTGCCTCATCCTCGAGGAGCTCGAGCACGCCCGGCGCCGCGGCGCGCCGATCCTCGCCGAGGTGGTGGGGTACGCCGCGACCGGCGACGCCAGCCACATCACGCTCCCGGCCCCGGGCGGCGAGGGGGCGCTCCGGGCGGCCCGGCGCGCGCTCGAGAAGGCGGGGATGACCCCCGACGGGATCGACCACGTGAACGCCCACGCCACGTCGACCCCCGAGGGCGACCGCGCCGAGCTGCAGTCGATCCGCTCGCTGTTCGGGGAGCGGGTCGCCGAGGTCAGCGTCACCGCGAACAAGTCGATGGTGGGTCACACCCTCGGCGCGGCCGGTGCCGTCGGGGCGGTCGCCACCGTCCAGGCGCTCCGTCACGGGATCGTCCCGCCCACCATCAACCTCGACGATCCCGACGAGGCCGGCTCGGGGATGGACCTGACGCCGGGCACGGTCCGACGCCGGCCGCTCCGGGCGGCGATCAGCAGCTCCTTCGGCTTCGGCGGGCAGAACGCTGCCCTGGTCTTCCGGCGGTGGGAGGAATGAGCGCGATGGACCGCCTCCGGAGCGGGCTGCTGGGCGATGCCGGGGCCGCGGGCGGCGCGGGGCCGGCCACCACCGCCGCGTCGGGAGGCCCGCGCGGCGATCGACGCGGGCAGGGGAGATCGCCGACGCATCACTCCTCGTGCTCGTGGACCGGCTCGCGGGCCTCCTCGACCGGAGCGCCCTCTCCGAGCTCGAGGTCGGCGCGGGCGAGACCACGCTCGTCCTGAGGAAGGCGGACGGCGCCGCGCCGACCGCGGCGCTCCCCGTCGTGGGCGTCGGCTCGGGACGCCCGACGCCACTCCATGCCCCATCGGGGCAGGGCCCGGCTCCCGCGCCGACCGGCGCGCAGCATGCCGCGGGCGGGGCCTCCGCGGGCCCGCCCGCGCAGGCGGGTCCACCGGCGCACGCGGTCGTCGCGCCGCTCACCGGCATCTACTACGCGTCGCCGTCGCCGACCGCCCCGCCGTTCGCGACGGTGGGGCAGGAGATCGTGGTCGGGCAGGTCATCGGCCTCATCGAGGCCATGAAGCTGTTCAACGAGATCAAGTCGGACGCGTCCGGCCGGATCTCGCGCGTCGCCGTGGAGAACGGCAAGGTGGTGAAAGCGAAGCAGATCCTCCTCGAGGTCGTCCCGCTGTGAGCCCGCGCTTTCCGAAGTTGCCGCACGTCGACCTTCCGGTCCCGCACGTCCCGCAGGTGGCGGCGCCCCGCCTGCCCGACGCGCATCTGCCGCACGTGGAGCTCCCGGCGCCGCACGTCCCGCACCCCGGTGGCCATCGGGACCCCGCGCCCCGTTACGCCCACGTCACCGGCTGGGGCGCGTACGCGCCTCCGCTCGTCCTGACCAACCACGACCTCGAGACGATCGTGGACACGTCGGACGAGTGGATCACGTCGCGGACG
This sequence comes from uncultured Chloroflexia bacterium, assembly GCA_963717255.1. Taxonomy (GTDB): domain Bacteria; phylum Chloroflexota; class Limnocylindria; order Limnocylindrales; family CSP1-4; genus CAIYQJ01. Next base: position 18,742 of record CAVQVT010000002.1, read on the forward strand.
GGGATCCGTGAACGCCGGATCGCGGGCTGGAACGAGACCACCGCCTCGCTTGCCGCGGTCGCGGGGCGTCGCGCGATCGCGGTGGCCGGTCTCGAGCCGGCCGACATCGACCTGATCGTGGTCGCGACGCTCACGCCCGACTACTGGATGCCGTCCACCGCGGCGCTGGTCAAGCAGGCGATCGGGGCCGAGCGGGCCGCGGCGATGGACGTTGCGGCAGCGTGCTCGGGGTTCGTCTACGCGTACTCGGTCGCGCACGCCCAGATCGTCGCCGGCCTCGCCCGGCACGTCCTCGTGGTCGGTGCGGAGGTGCTCAGCCGGTTCCTCGACTACGCGGACCGCAACACGTGCGTGCTGTTCGGCGACGGCGCGGGGGCGGTCGTGCTCTCCGCGTCGAACGAGCCGGGCGGGGCGAAGGGCTTCGAGCTGACGACCGACCCGGCCGGCGCGTACAAGATCTGGCTGCCGGCCGGCGGCGGGGCCGCACCCGCGTCCGGGGAGACGGTCGCCGGACGCGGCCACTACCTCCGGATGGAGGGGCGCGAGACCTACAGGTACGCGACGCGCACGATCGCCACGACGGCCCTCACCGCGATCGACCGTGCCGGCTGGGCACCCGAGTTCATCGACCTCCTCGTCCCGCACCAGGCGAACCTGCGGATCATCGAGTCGGTCTCGAAGGGGCTCGGGTTCCCGATGGAGCGGATCTTCATCAACCTCGACCGGTACGGGAACACCTCGGCGGCTTCGGTCCCGATGGCGCTGGCCGAGGCGGTCGACGCGGGACGCGTGCATCCCGGCGACCGGATCGTGTTCGTCGCCTTCGGGGCCGGCTTCACCTCCGGCGCCGTCGCGATGGAATGGACCGCCGACCCGGCGGCGGCCGCCCGCGCCGCAGCGATCGGGTCGGGTGACGTGCCCGTGGTCATCCCGGACGACTGGGACAGCGTGGGGCCCGTTCCCGAGGTCCTCGTCCGGGCCTTCGCGGCCAAGGGCATCGACGTGACGGCCGTCGCCGGCACGTCCGTCGCGCGCCCGGAGCGCGCGACGGGCCCCGGGCCCGCTGCCGTCCCCGATGCGGCGCCCGTGCCGGACCCACGACCCGGGCGGCCCGCCCGGACCCGCCGCGGCATCGCCGTCCGAGGCGCCTCGACCGGCGGGTCCGGTCCGTCCGGCGCCGCGGGGCGGAACGGCCGCGCCGGGGGCATCGACCCCACGCCCACCGGGGACCCGGTCCCCGACCACACGACGGAGGCCATCTCATGATCGATCTGTCCGGCAAGAGCGCGATCGTCACCGGCGGCTCGCGCGGCATCGGCCGTGCCATCGTCCTCGCGCTCGCGCGCCAGGGCGCCGACATCGCCTTCCTCGACTACGGCGGCCCCGAGGCCGCGGCGGAGACGGTCGCGGCGGTCGAGGCGCTCGGCCGCCAGGCCCTCGCGCATCGCGGCGACGTCTCGGAGCCGGACGCCTGCGAGGGCCTCGTCGCGGCCACGCTCGGGGCGTACGGACGGATCGACATCCTCGTGAACAACGCCGGGATCACCCGCGACGACCTCGTCATGCGGATGAGCACGGACGCGTGGAGGCAGGTCATCGACATCGACCTCTCCGGCGCCTTCTACATGACGAAGGCCGCGATGCGCCCGATGATCAGGGCACGAGCGGGACGGATCGTGAACGTCTCGTCGGCAGCCGGACGCGCAGGCAACGCCGGCCAGGCGAACTACTCCGCCGCGAAAGCGGGTCTCATCGGGCTGACGAAGGCGGTCGCTCGCGAGGTGGCCAGCCGCGGGATCACGTGCAACGCGGTCGCGCCCGGGTTCGTCCTGACCGAGCTGACCTCCGCCCTTCCCGAGCCGATCCAGGAGGGCATCAGGAGCGCCACTCCGCTGGGACGCTTCGGCACGGTCGAGGAGATCGCCGACGCCGTCGTCTTCCTCGCGTCCGACGAGGCCGCGTACATCACCGGCCAGGTCCTCGGGGTGGACGGCGGCCTCGTGATGACCTGATCGGGTCCCGGCCGCCGGCCGCCGCCGGGGGCTGGGACCCGCGGTCTCGGCGCCGCCCTCGGCCACCGCCAGGCCGTGGCGCGCCGGACGCGCCACGCCTCGTGATGGACCGCGCGGCGCCATGTTGTGACCCCTGCGGGTTGCAGACGCGCCTCCGACTGTGCTAGTAAGGTTCCTGAGGCGCCGCGTGTCGCGGTGCCCGCCTGTGGGACTGCCGCCCACGTACCAGTGCCGGGTCGACGGCAGCCTCGGATCGGAGAGAGGGAGGGACACGACACGATGACGCATCAGCGTCCGCGGGGCCTCGCGGGCCGGAGGGAGCTCCGGTTCCTCGTCGCGGGCTTCGCATCGGCCGCACTCCTCGTCGGGATGGTGGCGCCCGCGATGGCGGCCTCGCCGGTCCGTTCGGCGGCGGCTCCCATGGCGGGCGTGAAGACCGCCCAGGTCAAGATCAACAAGATCACGGCGAGCGCCAAGTTCGCCCCCGTCGGCACCGTCAAGGTCGGCCCCAAGGCCACCGACGAGTTCCGCAAGGCCAAGCCCAAGAAGGGCATCCAGCCGAAGAAGGGCTACTACGGCCCGAACAAGGCACAGAGCCTCGCGATGCCGGCCGCCCCCAGCCTCCCGGTCGTCACCTCCAGCCCCGTGAGCGGTCGCAGCGGCGCGGTCGGCCGTGACGGCATGTCCGGCACGGAGATGCGCTACGCATCGCCCGACGGCTATCGCTGGAACTACAGCCTCGAGCCGCCGGACATGGCGCTCTGCGTGGGCGGCGGCTACGTCGTCCAGGCGATCAACGGCGCCGTGCAGATCTTCAGCACCTCGGGCGCCGCGCTCACCGGCGTCACCCCGGCGAACTACTTCATCGGCTGGCCGCCGGAGTATCCGCGCCGGACCCGGCGTGGGCGACCCGCGCTGCCAGTACGACCCGCAGACCAACCGCTTCTTCATGACCTGGTACATCTACGGCGGGATGTCGGTCCTGTTCGGGACCATCGTGGCCGTCAGCAACTCGAGCAACCCGCTCGGCAGCTGGTCGGTCTTCGAGGTCCCGGACGGCGGCGACTACGTCCTCCCGGACTGCGCGTACGCGTGCTTCCCGGACTACCCGCAGATGGGTCTCGACGGGAACGCGCTCTGGATCGCGAACAACGAGTTCGACTTCGGCAACCCGTCCGGCGCCAACTTCGCCGGCGTGACGATCTGGGGCGTCTCCAAGCGCGCCCTCATCGACTCGCGCGGAACCTTCCTCTACGCGGACCTCTGGGGGCTCGGCTTCGCCGGCGGCGAGCCGCTCGCGTTCACGGTGATGCCGGCCGTGACGCCCAGCGGCGGCTACGACCCGTCGTCGGGTGGCACCCAGTACTTCATGGCCACCCGTGACATGTACGGGAGCCGCGACAACGTCGTCGACGTCTGGGCGATGACGGGGACCAACTCCCTCAACCTCGCGACGCCCGGCTGGCCGAGCCTCACGCGCGTCCAACTGACGGGCCAGGCGTACGCCTGCGAGTGCGTCTCCGGCCCGCCGGCGGGCGGCGCCAAGCAGAAGTACGGCCCGCACCCGCTCGGCGAGGGGCTCAGATCGACCCCGGCATCAGCGGCCAGCCGATGGCGCGGCTCGACACGAACGACGACCGGATGCACCAGGTCGATCTACTCCCAGGGGATGCTCTGGGGCGCGGCCGGCACCGTCATGGACGTGGCCGGCAACACCACAGGGCCCACCGTGGGCGTCGCCTGGTGGACCGTCCGCGTCGGGACCCTCGCGGGCATGCTCACCGCGGGCATCGCCGGCCAGGGCTACATCGGCGTGAAGGACAGCTACCTCTGGTTCCCGGCGGTGGCGGTCAGCAGCGCCGTCCGCGGCGTCGTCGCGATGTCCTTCTCGTCGCCGAATCGGTGGCCGAGCGTCGCGTACGCCCAGTTCGATCCCTTCATGGGCGCGAGCACCGTCCGCGTCGCCGCGAACGGGACCGCGGCGGCCGACGGCTTCACGGCCTATCCGCCGTACACCCGCAACGGCACCGAGCGGTGGGGCGACTACAACGCCGCCGCCACCGACGAGGCCGGGAACGTCTGGTTCGCCGCCGAGTACATCGGCAAGGACAGCACGCTCCCGAACCGCGCGGCGTTCCTCAACTGGGGGACGTACATCGGCGTCACCTACCCGCAGTGATCCGCATGATGGTCGCGCGTCGGGCCCCGGCCCGGCGCCCGGCCATCCGAGCGACCGAAGGCGCGAGGCCCGGAGCGATCCGGGCCTCGCGCCTTTCCATCCCGAGCCGGGCGGACCGCGCCGGCGCGGCTCGTCGCCGCCGGAGCCGGGCGACCGGCTCGCGCGCCCGTACCGGCGCGCACCCGACCATCGGCCCGGTCGACCGCCGCTGGCAGCGTGTGGCAGACTCCGGTGGACCGCGGGGCAGTCCCGCGCCGCGGTCTGGTCGTCGTGCGCCCGGCCTGGCGCGCGCCGCGGGAACGGGGCGACGCGCCGGGGCGGGTCCGGGAGGGCCACCGTGCGCGCGTCGCCGAACCTGGAGGATGCGTGGAGCAGAGGGGCTGGGACGAGCGCGAGCTCGTCCGCCGCTGCAAGGAGGGATCGGAGGCGGCCTACGCCGAGCTGGTCCGTCAGCACCGGCAGCGGCTCCTCAACCTCGCCGCGCGGCTGACGAACAGCCCGCATCTCGCCGAGGACGTGGTCCAGGAGACCTTCCTCGCGGCGTTCCGTTCCATGGAGCGGTTCGAGCCGCGACCGTCCGTCGGTGCGTGGCTGAACGCGATCTGCGTCCGGCTCTCGTCTCGCGCGGTCTCGCGGTCTCCCGAACGTCGCGACGACTCGCTCGACCGGATGCTCGACGCGGACGCCGCCGGCGATCCGAGCCGGCCCGCCGGCGGGCTCCTTGCGGACGGGACCGCGAGCGCGGACCCGCACGCCGCGGCTGAGGCGGCCGAGGTCCGCCGGGCCGTCGCCGTCGCGATCGGACAGCTGCCGTTCAAGCAGCGGACCGCCGTCGTCCTGCGCTACGTCGTGGGGCTCGACTACGCCGACGCGGCGCGCACGATGGACGTCCCGCTCAACACGTTCAAGAGTCACCTCCTCCGGGGGACGCGCGCGCTCCGCGAGTCGCTGGACACGCTCTCGCCGGCCGGCGTCGTGGACGGCGCGAGCGCGTCGGACGTGCGCCGGATGGAGATCGGCGCCGCGGAGGCAGCCGACGAAGCGGCCGCTGCTGCCGCAGCCGCCACCGCTGAGCGTCCGGCAGCCTCCTGAGCGGTCCCCCGCGGGTGCTACCATCCCGAGCGAACCGGCACGGAGCGGATGGGACGCCCGGCGCGCCGGGAACCGTCGCGCGGCCGCCCGCCCGCGGCAGGGGAGGGAGACAGTGACGATCCACCGATCCAGGAAGGTCCGCGCCGTCGCGACGGCGGGCCTCGTCGCGACCCTTGCGGTCACCGTGTTCGCCGGCAGCGCGAGCGCCGCGCCCCCCGTCGTCCCGGGCTCCGTGTCGATCGGCGTCATCAACAACACCGTCGACGCGACCGCCCAGGCGATCCCGAGCGTCATCATCGGCGCGAACGACCAGGCCACCGGCACGGTGTGGATCCGCGAGGCGGGCGCCGGCCGGATGGGCTCCAGCTTCCTGAGCAACGTCCTCCGCGTCTGCTACGTCAGCCAGACCGGCAAGCCCGAGGTCTTCACCCGGGCCCCGTGGCTCGTCGTGACCGTGGGCGACCTCAAGCTCCGCGCGAACAGCGACCCGACGATCCCGTCGGGCGCGGCTGCCGCGGGCACCGGCGTCAAGGGCTACATCGGCGCGGGCGGCACGAGCTGCGCGCAGTGGATCGTGTCCAACGCCTCGAGCGTGGCCAGCACCCTCGAGATCCGGGGCACCGCCTCCGATGGCACGATGCTCCCGGCCGGGCCGAACAACGGCCCGAAGGTGAACGTCGATCCGCAGCAGAAGCCGGGTCCGGTGACCCTGAGCCTCTGGCAGCTGCCGTTCGACCAGTTCAGCGTCGGCTCGATCCCGGCGAGCCTCACCCAGTTCGACCTCGTCCAGAACGCCGTGCGCGTGTACGGCGCGAACGTGACGGTCGCCGCGGTGAGCCAGCCCGAGATCCGCCGTGGCAAGCTCAACCAGCCCGCGGGCGACGTGACGATCACGGAGTCCGCGACCTTCCAGCTGGGCAACTACAGCTGGTGGCTCGGCGGCGTCCAGCAGGCGATCTGGTTCCAGATCGTCCCGAACAACATGCGTGACGTCCTCCCGAGCGTCTACTTCAACACCGACCGGGTCGTCCCGGTGGTGAGCACCAACAGCGCCGAGTCCGGGCTCATCGCCCGCTTCGGCCGCTGGTTCAACAACACCACCTTCAGCGTGGTCACCGAGCAGCGCGCGTTCGTCCCCGTGGTCGGCGCGTGGGTCCCCGGCAAGATCACGGTGAGCGGCCTCCAGTACTCCGCGACGAACGACGCGGCCCTCGGCCCCGTTCAGCTGCAGGTCTGCTCGACCGGCAACATGAACGTGTCGAGCCCGTCCGACTTCGCGGTCTGCCCGGGCGTCCAGACGGGGCTCTTCGCCGCCTCTGAGAACCCGGCGAACTTCAACCAGACGGTGACCAACGCCAAGGTCGTGGAAGACTCCGCGATCCTCGGCGCGATCGCCCCCGGCGTCGCCGGCCCCGGCAGCAACAAGTGGACCTTCAACACGGTCATCGTGAAGAAGAACACCTACATCACCCTCCGCCTCCAGGCCGTCAAGGGCGCCGTCGTCGGCGACCGTGTCGAGATCTGGGGCCGCGCGGGCAAGACCGGCACGTGGAAGAAGCTCACGACGCGCCTCGTCGGCGCCAACGGGTACATCTTCTACTTCAAGAAGATCAGCGGGTACACGGAGTTCCAGGCGTACTTCGCCGGGAGCGACACGGCCGCTGCTTCCTACGCGGTGCCGCGGTTCTACCGGGCTACCGTCGCCACGCAGTAGTCTCGCTGGGCGCGCAGCGCCCGCGATCGCCGAGTCACAGGAGGGCCGCCGATCCGTCGGCGGCCCTCTCGCCGTGTCCGGCGCGGGAACCGCGCGGGCCCGGGCGACGTCGAAGACCCGGCCGGCGTCCCGTTGGACGGTTCCCGGCGTCCGTGCGACCATTCGGGCGGCGCCACGGCCGCGCCCCTCGATCCACCATCCCGGCCGCCCAGCAGGCATCCGACCATGACGACTCGCACGACCAGCAGGCGCCTCCGGGCCGGCGTCGCGACCGTCGCGATGGCGGCATTCCTCGCCGCGGTCGTCCTCGTGGGACCCGCGACGCCGACGGCCCGCGCGGGAGTCTCCGCGCTCGCCGGGCCGACGCTCACGGTCGCCCGCGGGACCACGTCGGCGGAGACCTCGGGATGGCGCTTCTCGGAGGTCCGGGCCGACGAGTTCCCGATCCTCGGGTTCTCGATCATCATCGAGATCCGCCCCTACCAGGGCGCACCCGAGGGCATCTCGTTCGACCAGTCGAGCTCTCCGCGGTTCAACGGGCCCGGCTCGCTCGACGGCTCGGCGTACTTCAGCGGGCCGCGGACGCTCCGCATCGACATCGGCAGCTCCGCGATCAACCAGCTCGAGAGCTTCGAGGTCGTGAACCTGCGGCTCAAGGCGAGCGAGACGTGCGGCCTGGGCCCGGTGGTCGTCAACTACACGAACCCCGGGTTCTCCGGAGGCTTCGGGTCCCTGCCGTCGATCGCCACCACGGGCGGCGGGACCGCGTCGCCCAGCCCGTCCCCGTCGCCGACGGCGACGACCTCGCCGTCGCCATCCCCCACGACCCTGCCGATCGCCGTCACCACGTCCTGGGCGCGGGTCGCGGTCGGTCGGCCGGGCGCCTACACGACGACGTTCCGGACCACCGTCACGGCGGCCCCGGCTGCGCGGATCACCGTCCGCGCGACCGTCAGGCCGGTCGACGCGGGCCGGACCGTCGCGCTCTACCGGCGGATCGGCTCGTCCGGATCCTGGCGATTCGTCGCGAACCTCAAGGCCGACGCCACGGGGACGGCGCTCGCCGTCACCCGGGCGACGCTGCCGGCCGGCTGGACCGGCTCGCGACAGGTGCAGTTCCGCTGGTACGTCCCCGCCACCCCGGGTCGTACTGCCGCCTGGAGCGACGTCGCACGCGTCATCGTGAAGTGAGGCCCGACCGGCGCGGGAGGCGCCACTCGTGACGACCGACGCGGACCGGCACCATCCGGCCGTCCGGCGCCGCTCGCTCGGCGCCGGACGCGTCGCCGGCCTGCTCGCGACGCTGGTCGTCGCGGCGTCCGTGGCGTCGCTCGCCGGCCCGGCTTCTCCCGTCCGGGCGGCTGCCGCGCCCGACGCCGACATCCCCGGCGTCCCGCTCCCCGGGCCGGTCGTCACCGGGACGCTCGGAGGGCCCGTCTACGACCGCGTGTACAGCATCTCGGTCCCACCCGGGAACGTCATCCTCGCCTCGCTCACGGGCGCGCCGGGCACCGACTTCGACCTGTACCTGTTCGACTCGACGGCCACGACCGTCCTGGCCTACCCACCGGTCGGGCTCGTGGCCCAGTCGAAGAGCGACGGGAGCAGCGAGTCCGTCAGCTACCCGAGCCGCTCCGGCGGCACGTACTACATCGACCTGAACGGTGCCACGGACGTCGAGGGCACCTTCCGGCTCTCGGTGACGATCCTGGCGGACTCCGTCGCGCCGACGGTGGTGCTCCGCATCCAGGGCGGCGCGGCGAGTGTCTCCGACCCCACGGTGACGCTGACGATCGTCGCGCAGGACGCCCTCTCCGGCGTGGACGTGATGGCGTTCTCGACCGATGGCACGACATGGCTCCCATGGCAGCCGTACGTCCCCACGATCCTCTGGACGTTCCCGGCCGGTGACGGCGTGAAGCGGCTGTGGGTGCGCGCGCGCGATCGCGCCGGCAACGTCTCGGCCACGGTCGAGGCGTCGACGGTCCTCGACACGACACTGCCGACCGTCGTGGCCGTCTCGCCGGCGCCCGACACCGTGGCGGGGTCGCTGCGACCCGAGGTGACGGTGACCTTCTCGAAGTCGATGACGCCCGTCTGGTGGACGACCGGCGGCCTCTCGCTGCGGCCACTCGCCGGCGGTCCGGATGTCCCCGGGTTCTACGCCTACGACGACCCCTCGCGGACCGGCAGCTTCAGGCCGAGCGTCGACCTCGTCGCGGGCACGATCTACCAGGCGCAGCTCAACACGTTGTACGACACGGCGGGCAACAGGCTCGAGCCGTACCCGGCGTGGTCGTTCACGCCGAAGCTCCCCGTGCCCCTGGCGCTCGCCCTCGTGCCGTCGGCGATCACGGTCGGCAGCTCGTCGCTCGTGGCCGGGACGGCGATCATGGCGGCCCCCGCGGCCGTGGAGATCCAGGCGCGCCCGATGGGCGGGGCGTCGTGGACGACGATCGCCTCCCAGTTCCCCGACGGGACGGGGGCGGTCCGCGCCTCCGTGGCCCCGACCGTGAACACCATTTACCGGCTGCACGTCGCGGGGACGGCCACGACGGCCGACTCGACCAGCGCAACCCAGACCCTGACGGTCCGGACCAGCATCACGCTCGCCGGCCTGGTCCCCGGGTCGTCGATCGTGAAGGCCGGCAAGGTCCAGCCGCTTCTCGCGCAGCTGCGACCGGCTGCCGGCGGCGTCGTGGTGACCTTCCGGATGTACCGTTGGGATCCGAAGGCGGTGGCCTGGAAGCTCTTCGTCCAGACGACGCGGAAGTCGAACGCGGACGGTCTCGCGACCTGGTCGTGGACGCACCGGGTGGGGAAGTGGTACCTGCGCGCGACCTCGGCGGCGACGCCGATGAACGCGGGCGGGACGTCGGCCGTCTACCGGTGGACCGTCAGGTGATGAGCGCTCGCTCCCCGCGGCACCTCGCGGCCGTCGCGATCATCGCCGTGGCATCGCTCGCGTGGCCGGCAGCGCCGGTCGCCGCCGGGGATCCCCTGACGATCGGGGTCCCCGGGGATCCGGGCGGAGCGCTCGTCCCGCCGGACCCGAGTGCCGGGAACCCCGTCCGCCGCGACGCGGTGTCCTCCGCCGTGGGACGCGCGGCGCGCCGCGTGGTCCTGACGCTCGCCCCGGGGGTGTCTCTCGCCGAGGCGACGTCGGCGCTCGCCGCGGACGGCCTCGAGGTCGTGACGCGCATCGATGCGATCCGCACGATCGTCGTGGACGCAGGGTCCGTGCGGGGTCGCGAGGCTGCCGTCGGTCGCCTCGCGCACGACCCACTGTTCGCCGCGGCCGAGCCGTCGAGCGTCCTGCGCGCCACGGGCGTCCCGAACGACCCGATGCTGTCGACGGAGTGGTGGCTGGACGCGATGAACGTCCGCCCGTGGTGGGACTGGCCGGCGCCGGCGACCCCGGTGACGATCGCCATCGTGGACACGGGCGTGGACCTTGCCAACGCCGATCTCGCCCCGGTCCTGCTCCCCGGGAAGAACTTCATCACCCCGGCGATGCAGCCGCAGGACGACGGCGTCAACGGCCACGGGACGCACGTCGCGGGGATCGCGGCCGCGTCCACGAACGACGGGATCGGCATGGCCGGGGTGGCTGCCGGGGCGCGCATCCTCCCCGTCAAGGTCCTCGACGCGACAGAGAACGGCGAGGACGGTGTCGTGGCGCAGGGGATCGTCTGGGCGACCGACCAGGGCGCGCGGGTGATCAACCTGAGCATGGAGGGTGCCCCGGACGAGCCGTGCCCCCGCGCGATGACGGATGCGATCGCCTATGCGCGGTCGAAGGAGGTCGTCGTCGTGGCAGCGTCCGGGAACCAGTCGTCCGCCGTCGCGTGCCCGGCCCGGATCCCGGGCGTCCTGTCCGTGGGTGCGGTCGACAAGGGAGGACAGGTCTGGAGCCGCTCGAACCGCGGTCCCCAGCTGTCGATGGTGGCGCCCGGCGTCGCGATCACGTCCACTCTCCCGACGGGCATGGGCGGCTACGGCGTCCTCACGGGGACGTCGATGGCCACGCCGATGGTCTCGGGCGCGGCCGCGATCATCGCGGCGGCTGCGCCGTCGCTCGGCGAGGCCGCCATCCGGAGCGCGCTGACCTCCACCGCCAGGGACCTGGGCCTCGCCGGCCGCGACGACCTCTACGGCGCCGGGATCGTGGACGTCGGAAGGGCGCTCGCCGCCACGGCCGAGCCGGTGACCGGCGTCTCCGCGTCGCCCGCCGTCATCGCCGCCGACGGCTCCGGTGGGGCCGACACGGCCACGCTGGCCTTCGCGGTCGTGGTCCCCGTCGTCGGGACCGTCACCGTCGAGGGAACGGACGGCACCGTCGTGCGCACCCTCGACGGCGGACCGCTCACGGTCGGGGAGCGGTCCGTGGCGTGGGACGGCCGCGACGACGGTGGCACCCGTGTCGCGGACGGCGACTACCGGTTCGCCATCCGCGGCACCGCACCGGGCGGGGTGCCGATCGAGATCCTGCGGCCGGTCGCGGTGAGCGCGGCCCTGGTCTCGGCGCGCGCGACACCGGCCGCGATCTCGCCGAACGGCGACGGCCGGGCGGACCGCACGACGGCGACGTACACACTCCGGGCCGCCGCCACCGTCACCGTCGCCGTCCGCGATGCGGCCGGCCGGACCGTGCGGACCCTCGCGAGTGGGCAGCGCGCCGCCGGCGCCGCCTCGGTCACGTGGGACGGACGTCGCAGCGCGGCGGCCGGGTCGCAGCTCGTCGCGGACGGGACGTACACGATCGTCGTGTCCGCCACCACGACCAGCGGAACATGGGCGATCGCCGTCCCCGTGAGCGTCTCGATCCGCGGCGTCGCCGTGGCAGGCGTGGCCGCTTCACCGGTCTTCCCGTTCGTGGACGGCTATCGGGATCGGTCGGCGATCACCTTCACGCAGGCCGGGACCGCGACGACGACCGTCTACGTCTACCCGGGCACGTCGACGAAGGTGGTGCGTGCGCTGTCCCAGGGACGCCGCACCAGGGGGAAGGTCTCGGCGTCGTGGGACGGCCGCGACGCGGCGGGCCGCATCGTCTCCGCCGGGAGCTATCGCGTGCGCGTCCGCACGGTCGATGCCGGCGGGGTGGTCCGCTGGTCGGGCTACGCGCCCGTCACGGTCTCGTCCAAGCGCCTCTACTCCGCGGTCTGGACCGCCACGCTCCCCGGTGACGCGCGGGACCCCCGCAGCTTCACCACGTCCGCCGACCTCACGTCGATCGGCCGATCCACGACCTTCGAGGGCGGGATCCGCATGCGATCCGACTCGCCCGACGAGCGTGCCGTGGCGTTCTGGGGCTTCGCCCACCCCGCGTGGACCGTCGTCCGGGAGGTCCGCGTGAGCCTCGACACCGCGCGGTCCGGCACCGGCGACGCCGCCGTGGGGACCTGGGACGGGAGCGAGGTGGACGCGGTGGGCTGGGTGCCCGATGCGGGGGGCCTCGCCTCGTTCTCGTTCCCGACCGCTGCCGTCACGCCGGCCGCGTCGTCGTTCTTCGTCGCCGTCGAGCAGACCGGCCCGGGGTCGATCGACGTCGGCTCCGTGACCGTCCGGATCGCCTACGCCACGCTCCGATAGGTGTCGGGGTCTGCCGGCCGGGAACCGGAAGGCCTCCGCCGGCGTCCTGCGGACGAGACCATCGCGCCGCGCGCCCGTGTGACCGCGCCGGTGCGGGTGATCCTCGTGTGGACGAGCGGGCGTACTATCAATCGAAGCGCGCACGCACGCGCAGGTCGTCATGCCGTTCGCTCCGTCGGCAGCCGCAGCGTGAGGTACCCAGATGCTTGGAACCGGAACAGCGCCGACGCGTCGTCGGCGAGTCGTCGCGCTCGTGGCGACGTTCACCCTCGTCGCGTCCCTCATGGCGGTGTTGCCCGGCACGGCGCTCGCGGCCTCCGTGTCCGGCGGGCTGACCGGCGGCGGCGCGATCTCGCTCGACACGACGTCGGCGGCGGGCGGCACGGGCTCGTTCACGCTGCTGGCCGGACAGGCGCAGCTGGACGCCGCGAGCGGGGAGTTCAACGGCGGGACCATCACCGTCTCCGCCCCCTTCGGTTTCGAGTTCCAGGCGGGCAGCGCGAACGTCAACCTCGTGTCCTGCTCCGGGGGGATCTCGATCACCCCGTCGACCGGCCCGTCGAGCATCCAGATCGGGATCGCGGGTTCGAACACCGGACCGTGCAGCATCACGATCAACAACCTCCAGGTGCGTCCGACGGGTGCGACGCCGACCTCGGGGATCATGGCCGTCTCCTACAGCATCACGCCGTTCCCGATCGGCGCGAACATCGGCGGCCTCGGATCGGTGCCCGGCGCCCCGTCGCGCCTGGACTTCACGACGCCGCCGCCCGCGAACATCGGCACCGGCGCGCCGTTCAACACGTCGGTCCGCGTGAGCGACAAGTTCGGTAACCAGATCACCAGCCCGACGCCCTTCGACGTGATCACGCTCTCCAAGGCGAGCGGTCCCGTCGGCGGGGCCTTCAGCTGCACCGGCGGCAACATCGTGGGCACGCTGGGTGGCACCGCGTTCTTCACGGGCTGCTCGTTCAACCTCGCCGGCACCTACTCGCTCATCGCGACGAGCCAAGTCGGCTACACCTCCGCGGTCTCCAACCCGATCACCGTCGGACCGGTCGTCTCGTCGAGCTACCTGCAGTTCTTCGTCCAGCCGGGTGGCGGCCTCCCCAACGCTCCGTGGGTGCAGCAGCCGCAGATCGTGGTGAAGGACAGCTTCAACCAGGTCATCACCGGGTTCTCGGGCACGGTCACGCTCTCGATCGCGAGCGGGCCCGGAGCGGGGATCCTCGGCTGCTCCGGCGGGAACCCCCAGACCTTCAGCGGCGGCTATGCGACCTTCACGGGCTGCTCGATCAGCCTCGCCGGCACGTACACGCTCCTGGCGACCACCGGCCTTCCGGGCGGACCGACGCCGGCGACCAGCCAGTCGTTCAACATCGGCAGCGTCGTCGGTGACCGGCTCGTCTTCACCCAGTCTCCCAACTCGTCGGCCACGGGCACCCTCGTGCCGAACCCGATCGTCCAGGTGACCGACTCCATCGGCACCCCCGTCCCGTCCATCCACTTCGTGACGCTCAGCCTCAACGCGATCTCGGGCTCCGGCACACTGTCGTGCACGAACAACCCGGACTTCACCAATGCGTTCGGCGGCAACGTCACGTTCGTCGGGTGCGTGGTCACCGGCTCGGGCACGTTCTTCCTCCAGGCTTCGGCGCCCGGGCTGCTCAGTGCGGCTTCACCGTCGTTCACGATCGGTGCGGGCTCCAACGCAGGTCGTCTTCACCACACAGCCCCTGGGCGCGAACATCGGCGGGCAGACGCCCACCGGGACCGCCGGCGTCGCGTGGTCCACCCAGCCGGTCGTCGAGGTCCGCAACCTCTCCGGCCAGAGGATCGTCACCGACTTCTCCACCCAGATCACCCTGACGATCACTCCCGGAACGCCCACCACGGGCGGCCCCGGCACGCTCACGTGCACCGGCGGCAATACCCGGACGGTCTCCGCCGGCGTCGCGTCCTTCGCCGGCTGCTCGATCAACACCGCCGGCACGGGCTACCAGCTGCGCGCCACCGCGACGTCGTCGAGCACGGTCCCCAACGGGAGCCGCGCGGACAGCCTCGGGTTCAACATCTCCGCCGCCCCGCAGGTGGCCTTCACGACCCAGCCGCTCGGCGCGTCGGCCAGTGTCGTCCCCACGGGCCCGGCCGGGACCCCGTTCTCCATCCAGCCGGTCGTCGTCATCCGCAACGCCGCGGGGCAGCAGATCACGATGGACTTCACCAGCCGGGTCGCGCTCTCCATCGCGCCCGGCACGCCCACCAGCGGCGGCCCCGGGACGCTCACCTGCACCGGTGGGAACACGGTCACCGTGTCCGCCGGCGTGGCGACCTTCACGGGCTGCTCGATCACGCCCGCCGGGGTCAACTACAAGCTGCGCGCCACGGTCTCGTCCTCGACGACCGTGACGCCCGGCATCTTCGTCGACAGCCTCCCCTTCACGATCACCCAGTCCGTCGCCCAGATCGCCCTCACCACGTACCCGTCGGTCGTGATCTGGGGTGATCCGTTCACGGCGACGGTCCAGTTCACCGGCGGCGGCAACCACACCTTCAGCCTGCAGCGCCTGGCGGCGACGGACAACGGCGTGTGGCAGACCATCCCCCAGCCGGGCTCCACGTTCACCACGGACAGCACCGGACGCGCCGTGATCCAGTACACGCCGCGCTTCAACGGCCAGTACCGCGTCAGCTTCAGCGGCGACGCGTCGCTCGGCGCGGGGACGTCCAACGTCCGGACGGTCAACGTCCGCAACCTCGTCCTGCTCCGGCCCTCGTGGTCCGGCACCAGGACGGTCAGCGTCGGCTACACCCAGACCTATACCGCGACCGCCCGGCCGGTCCCGTCCGGCGGGCTCCCCGGCGGCGTCGCCCGCGTGGAGTTCCAGTTCTGGCGGCTCACGGGCGGCACCTGGGTGAAGACCAAGAGCGTCATCGTCCCGCTCAACACGTCGGGCGTCGGGACCCTGAAGTACACGTGGAACTCGGCCGGCCAGTGGTACATCCGGGCCGTGACCCTGCCGAACCCGTACAACTTCGTCGGGACGTCGACGCTCCAGCGGATCAACGTCCAGTAGCGTCCGCCCGCCGGCTCCCCGCCGGCGGCCGTGATCGATCCGGAGAGCCGAGGGGCGGACCGGCGGGTCCGCCCCTCGGTGATTCCCGGCCCGGCGTGCGGAGGAGCGGCCCGCGCGGCGCGCCCGCGGGCGAGGGCCGGACGGACCAGTCCCCGATAGGCCGACGGACGCGGGCCGCCCGGTACTTCGGCGTGGCTGTCCCGACGTGTCCCGCCGGGGTACCGTGACCCCGACGCGCCGCGTGGCCGCGCGTCCCCAGGGCCCCGACCCGCGATGGGCGAACGCAGGGGGACCCGGACAGAGGAGGTCGGCATGCAGGTCACTGCCCGTGGGATCCGGCAGCGAGCCGGTCGCGTCGTCGCCGTCACGGCGGCCGCCGCGCTCGTCGCGTCGGTCGTGGCTGTCTCCGGCCTCGGCGCCGGACGCGTCGCCGCCCTCGGCGAGGCGTACGCGGACTTCTCCACGCAGCCACTGGGGGCGGACATCGGCGGACCCGTCGCGACCGGCGAGCCGGGCGTCCCGTGGAGCATCCAGCCGGTCGTCTCGCTCTACGGCGACTGGGATCCGGCCCTCGAGTACCAGGTGGACCTGAGGATCGACCCGTCCTCGCCGGATGTCGGCGGACCGGGCCAGCTCTCCTGCTCGGGCGGGAACACGGTCGCGATGGTGGGCGGGGTCGCCTCCTTCCGGGGCTGTCGGATCGACGCGCCCGGCCGGGCATACCGCCTCTCCGCGTACGTGACCCCGTACGACCCGGCCCGGGGCCCGGCCCAGGGCTACCCCGCCGCGAGCCTGCCGTTCGACATCCGCGGCGGCGGTCCCGGTCCCATCGCCGCCGGCATCAGCTTCACGACCCAGCCGCTCGGAGCGAACTACGGCGGGCCGCGCCCGTCGGCGCCTGCCGGCCGCGCATGGTCGATCCAGCCGGTCGTGTCGGTCCTCGACCAGCAGGGCAACGTGGTCACGAGCGACACCACCACCATCGTCCTGCTCGATATCGCGCCCGGCTCGCCGCAGGTCGGCGGACCCGGCACCATCAGCTGCGCGAACGGGCTCTCCCTGCGGGTCCATCGCGGTGTCGCGCGCTTCTCCGGGTGCTCGATCGACACGCCCGGCACGTACTTCCAGCTGCGAGCCCAGACCTACTCGACCGGCTCGACGCTGATCCTCACCGACATCAGCCTGCCGTTCGACATCACCGGAGGGAGCACGCCGGCGCGCGCGAGGTTCACGACCGAGCCGCTCGGGGCGACCCTCGGCGGAGCCGTGCCGTCCTCGTCGTCGGGCACGCCGTGGGCCGTCCAGCCCGTCGTCTCGATCCTCGACTCGTCCGGGCGGGTGGTGAGGAGCGACTACCAGACGATCGTCACCCTCTCGATCGACGGGTCGTCCCTGCCGACGGGGGGCCAGCTCTACTGCGCCGGCGGCACGACGATGCTCGCCTATGCCGGCGTCGCGGCCTTCGTCGGATGCCAGATCGTCGGCGCGGGCAACGGCTACGTCCTCCGGGCGGCCGCGCAGACGCCGACCGGGATGGTCGTCCACGATCTCAGCCTGCCCTTCAGCATCACCGCCGCCGCCTCGAACCTCGAGATGTTCCCGTCTGCCTTCACCGTCGCTCCGAACGGCCCCGTCACGCTGACCGCGACCCTGCAGGGGACCGGCAACGCGAACCAGCCGGTCACCTTCCAGCGCAACGGTCCGGGGGATGCGGGCTGGGTGGACATCGCGACGTCGCCCACCAGCGGGTCGGGGACGTCCTCGATCTCGACCACCGTGCCGTACACGTCGCAGTTCCGGGCCGTCTTCTCCGGCAGCGGCTCGCTGGCAGCGGCGACGAGCTCGCCCGACACGATCGCCGTGCAGGCGCGGGTCACGATCGCCCCGAGCACCTCGTCGGCGAAGAAGGGGACGACGATCCGGTACACCGCGAAGGTCGTCCCGGTCCCGCTCGGCGCGGCCACCGTCCAGTTCCAGGTGTGGCGGTACGTCTCCGGCTCGTGGACGTCCTTCGCGCAGCGGTCGGCGCGGATCGACACGACCGGCACCGCGACCCTGCCGTGGACGTGGGGGACCGCGGGCAGGTGGCGGATCGTCGCCATCGCGCCGACGACCGTCTACTACGCCCAGGGCCGGTCCCGCACGATCACCGTCACCGTGAGATAGGCATCCGGGCGGGGAGCCGACCCCCCGGCCGTGCTCTCCGCCCTTCCCGTCGGGCGAGCACCCGGGCCGTTCGCGGCCGTGCTCACCACGGGGCGGCCAGCCTGTATCCTCTCGCGGGGCTCATCACCAGCATGGGGGCCGGGACGCGTCCGCCGGCGCCATCGTCGAGGAGGGAAGAATGTCCGATCCGGTCCGCACACCGCGCCGGGGGATCCGGCGGGTCGTGGCCGCCGCGTTGGCAGGCGCGATCCTGGCGTCCGCGTTCGTGCTCGGTCCAGCCGGGACGGTCACCGCGTTCGGCGGCGATCCGGCGCCCGTGTTCGCGGTCCAGCCGCTCGGGGCCTCCGTCTGGGGTCCGCCGCCCACGGGCCAGTCGGGCGTGCCGTGGTCCATCCAGCCGATGGTCGCGCTCACCGGTAGCGTCGATCCCTCGTTCAACTACCAGGTGACGCTGAGCATCAGCCCGTCGACCGGTGGGTTCGGGACCCTCTCCTGCTTCGGCGGCAACACCATCCAGATGCTCGGTGGCGTGGCCGCCTTCCGCGGGTGCAGCATCGACAGGACCGGCCAGGGCTACACGCTCGACGCCACCGTCTTCGGCACGACCGGCCTCGGCGTCGTGCTCCCGCCGATGTCCACGACCAGCCTGCCGTTCAACATCGGGGGCGGGGGCGGCACCGCGACGCAGATCAGCTTCGCCACCCAGCCGCTCGGGGCGAACCTGGGGTCCCCGCGTCCGGCGGCGCAGGCCTCGCGCGCCTGGGCGATCCAGCCCGTCGTCGCGGTCGTCGACCAGTTCGGGCGACCGGTCACGTCGGACAACTCCACGATCGTCCAGCTGTCGATCACGAGCGGCTCGCCGCAGACCGGCGGCCCCGGAAGGCTCGCGTGCAGCGGTGGGACCGCGACGACGGTCCAGGGTGGCTTCGCCCAGTTCACCGGCTGCTCCATCGACACTCCCGGCACGGCGTACCAGCTCACCGCGAGCACCGTCAGCTGGGGCTCCACCCAGGTCCTGTTCGACACGAGCCTGCCGTTCGACATCACCGGCGGCAACTTCGCGAGCCGCCTGCGGTTCAACACCCAGCCGCTCGGCGCGGTCTCCGGCGGCATCACGCCGTCCTCGCCGTCGGGCACGCCGTGGATCATCCAGCCGGCCGTGGCGGTCCTGAACTCGAGCGGGCTCATCATGGTCAACGACTTCCTGTCGATCGTCACGCTCGGGATCGATCCCTCGTCGCCCGCCGGCGGGCAGCTGTTCTGCGGGTCGGGGACGTCGGTGCAGGTCAGTGCGGGCATCGCATTCTTCAGCGGCTGCCAGATCGTGGGACCGGGGAGCGGCTACCGGCTCCGCGCCACGGCCCAGACCGTCACGGGACAGATCGGCCCCACCACGAGCCTGCCGTTCAACATCACCGCCTCTGCGTCGGCGCTCCAGCAGCAGCCGTCGGCGTTCACAGTCAACCCCGGAGGCGCCGTGACGATCACCGCCACGCTCACCGGGGCGGGGTCGGCCGGTCAGCCGATCACGTTCCAGGGCACGAACGCGCTCCACACCGAGTGGACCACGTTCGGGACGGCCACGACGAACGCCTCCGGCGTGGCGTCGATCACCGTCAGGCCCCAGTTCACGGCGACGGTCCGATCCGTCTTCGCGGGCTCCGGGACGCTGGCCCCGGCGACGAGTGACACGGACGTCGTCGCCGTCCGCGCCGCGGTGACGATCTCGCCCGCCGGCACGAACACCGTGTCACGGGGCACGTCCGTCACGTATGTCGCCACCCTCCGGCCCGATCCGGGCCAGGGACAGCGCGTCCAGTTCCTCATCTACCGGCTTGTCAACGGCGTGTGGACGTTCAACAACCAGCGCACGTTCTTCACGAACGGCGCATCCCAGGTCACCCTGACCTGGCGATGGGCGACCGCCGGCAGGTGGTACGTCCGGGCCTTCGCGGCGTCCAACGCCTACTACACCGCGGGCTTCTCGCCGACGTCCATCGTCGTCGTGAGGTAGCCGGCGCGGGCCCCGGCGGCGAGGCCGCCTGCGCCCGTGTCGACCGACCGCATCCCAGCCGCAGGGGCGGGGCCGCGAGGCCCCGCCCCTGCGGCCGTCAGGCGGCGCCGGCGACGGTCGCGACGACGAGGATGACCGAGAGGCTCGCGACGAGGACGGTGACCGTCCACCCGACCGCGCTCATGAGCCGCCCGTTGGCGAGCGAGCCCATGATCCGGCGGTCGCCGGCGAGGAGCATGACGAAAACGAGGATGAACGGCAGGAGGATGCCGTTGAGCACCTGGGCCAGGAACATCACGGTGATGAGGGGGAGCCCGGGGATCAGGACGAAGATCGCCGAGAAGCCGATCACGAAGGCGAGGATCCCGTAGAAGGCCGGCGCCTCGCGCCAGCGGTGGTCGACGCCCGACTCCCAGCCGAACGCCTCGGTCGCCGTGTACGCGCTCGAGAGGGGGACGACGCCGAGTCCCAGCAGAGAGGCGGCGAGCAGGCCGAGGCCGAAGATCACCGTGGCGGCCTCGCCGACGAGCGGGCCGAGCGCCTCGGCCGCCTGCCCGGCGTCCGTGATGTTCGTGACGCCGTTCGCCCACAGCGTCGCGGCGCACGCGACCACGATGAACGCGGCCACGACGTTCGTGATGAGCGTCCCGATGCCGACGTCGACCCGCTCCGCCGTGAGCTCCTCCGGTCCGAGGCGCTTGTCCACCACGTAGGCCTGGATGAACGCCTGGCCCCACGGCGTGATGGTCGTGCCCACGACGCCGACGACCGCCAGCCAGTAGCCCGGCGAGGACTCGAGCTGCGGCACGACGAGCGAGTGGAGGGCGGTGGACCAGTCCGGCTGCGCGAGGTAGGCGGCGACCGCGTAGGCGACGGAGATCGCGACGCCGATGGCGACGAAGAAGTACTGGACCTTGCCGTAGCTGCCGCGGCTGATGAGCAGGACGACGGCGACCGCGGCGAGGATCGTCGCCACGGGGAGCGGGACCCCGAACAGGCCGAGCGCGGTCCCGATCCCGGCGAACTCGCTGATGACCGAGCCCTGGTTCGCCACGAGCATGAGGATGGCCGCGAACGACGCCCACCGCACCCCGAAGCGCTCCCGGACCAGCCCGGTGAGCCCCTGGCCGGTCGCGATCCCCATGCGGGCGCCCACCTCCTGCGTGAAGAAGAGGGCGACCTGGCTCGCGAGGAGCACCCAGAGCAGCGCGTACCCGAACCGCGCACCGGCCAGTGAGTACGTCGTGATGCCGCCCGCGTCGTTGTCCGCGAAGCCGGCCACGATCCCGGGGCCCAGGACGGCCAACGAGGCAGCGAACCGGAGGCGCCAGCGCGGGATCGCCGCCGGGCGCCGGACCGCGACCCTGCGCCGCCGCCGCGGGCCGACCGCCGCGGCGGCGGCGGCCGAGGTCTCGACGACCTCGGCCGGCGCCTCCCGGCGCGACGTCACCGGCCGCCCTCGCCGCGCGCGAAGATCTTCGGGATCCGCTTCTTCCACGCGGTGGGCAGCACGGTGTCGATGGCGTCGTCGACGGTCACGATCCCCTGGAGGATCCCGTCCGAGTCCACGACCGGGACGGCGAGCAGGTTGTACCGGGCGACGACGCGAGCGACCTCCTCCTGGTCGGCGAGGACGTCGACCGCCACGGGCTCGTCGTGCATCACCTCGCGGATCGCCGCACTCAGGCCGCGCGACGATGAGGTCGCGGAGCGAGAGGACGCCGACGAGCCGCTCGGCGTCGTCGGTGACGTAGACGTAGTAGATCGTCTCCGCGTCCGGCTCCAGCTCGCGGAGGCGGTCGATCGTCTGGGCAGCGGTGAGCGTGTCCGCGACGGCCACGTACTCGGTCGTCATGATCCCGCCGGCCGACTCCTCAGGGTAGCCAAGGAGCTCGCGGACCTCCGCCTCCTCCTCGTCCTCCATGAGGGCGAGGATCTCCTCCCGGCTCTCGTCCGAGAGGTCGGCGACGAGGTCCGCTGCATCGTCGGGGCTCATCTCCTCGAGGACGTCGGCAGCCCGCTCGGGCTCGAGGTCCTCGAGGACGTCCACCTGCGCCTCGGGCTCCATCTCCTCGATGGCATCCGCCACGGCCTCGTCGTCGAGGGTCGCCAGGACACCGGCGCGGTCGCGGGGCGTCAGCTGTTCGAGGATCGTCGCGAGGTCGGCCGGGTGCAGCTCCGCGAGGCCCCTGTGGGGGACCTTGAGCCGCACGCCGGCGATGGTGGACTCGACCGGGTCCACGTCCTCCCAGTCGATGTACTTCTCCTCGATCGGGAGGCGAAGGTTGCGGGCGATGGTGCGGAACGGTCCCTCGATGCCGAGGCGGCGGAGGAGGCCCGACGCGCCGACGTCCACGGCGACCAGACGCAGGGAGCCCTCGACCTCGTCGAGCCGGAGGTCGTTCACGCGCACGACCTTCCGGCCGTCGATGTCCACGATCTGCTTGTCGAGCAGGTCCAGCTTCAGCAGGATCTCGTTCTGGCGCTGCCGGAACTTCCCGATATCGATCGTCGCGGTGCGCAGCCTCGCACCGCTCTCGTCCAGGCTCGCGACCGATGCCCAGGGCAGGAAGATGTCGCGCTTGTCGGTGCGGGCGACAAGCCCTGTGACAGGCGGATACGCGTCGCCGATCGCGACGATGAGGTCGGCGACGGTCCCGATCGACTCGCCGTTCCGGTCGAGGACCGGGCGGCCGATGGCCCTGGACAGGTAGATCATGTGCCACCTCGCGGGCGGGTCCGCCGCCCGGCGCGAGGAGGCGCGGCGCATCGCGCGCCGCGTCGGCTCAGAGGGCGGTGCGGACCTCGCGGGAGCTCCCGGCGCCCCTGGCGCCGGGGGGTCTAGGTCCGGTCTCCACTGGGGGAGGGTTCCTCCGATGCGGACATGGCAGGTCGCGCCCTCCGGGCGCGGTCCCTCCGAAGTCTAGTCCCGCCGCGGGCGCGCCCGCAATGTCGCGGCGGAGCCCGCCCTCGCGCGGCCGTGCCAGGCGCGGCAGGGGCGGTGTACGCTGGCGACTGGTCTCCGCCACGAGGCAGGTGCGCGGGCGCCCGGCTCGCGGCACGCGCGACGACGATCGGACGTGGAGGAACCGTGGCAGCGAAGGGCGAGATCCCGGTCGCCGGCGCCGCGGGCGCGCGGCGGCCGGTCGTGCGTCGAGGCCGGCCGCAGGGAGCTCCCGCCGGGGGCGCCGAAGCCGACCTGTTCGGGCTGCGGGACGACGCCCCGGAGACGCGCTGGGTCCGCCGCCTGACCATCGGGATCGGCCTCCTGAGCGCCAGCCTGGCAGCGCTCGTCGGCGCGGAGTTCGTCGCCGGGGAGGCGTCGCCCGCCGACGTCTTCATCGCCGTCGCGTTGGTCGCGATGGCGGTGCTCACCCTCGTCGTGGTCCGCCTCGTCGGCGTGCGCGACCGGCAGCGGACGGCCGAGTTCGAGGACACGGCACGGCTCATCCGGAGCCTGTCGCGCGCGGTCTCGCCCAACGCGGTCGTCGAGGCCATCGCGGGCGAGGTGGGGTTCGCGACCGATGCCGATCACGTGGTCGTCGTGCGGCGCCGTCCCCGCGCGTGGGCGCTCGACGCCACTCTCGTCAGCGTGGGGGGCGACGTGGCGCCCTCGACGACGACGCTCCCCTCGACGGACCTCGTGCCTGCCGGCCGGCCGGAGGATGCGTCCGTCCGCCGCCTCGAGGCCCACGTGGCCGACGCGTTCGGCCTCCGGAACACGATCTCGGCGCCGCTCGTCGTCGAATCCGGCCTCGTCGGCGCGATCGTGCTGTCGCGGCGGACCGGCCAGCCCTGGGGCGACACCGCCCGGCGGCGCCTGGCGGTGTCGGCGGCCGAGGCGTCGGCCGCGCTCGAGCGCGCCTACACGCTGTCCGACGCCGAGGCCCGGGCAGAGACGGATCCGCTCACGGGCCTCCCGAACCGCCGGCGCTTCGACCAGGCCGCTCGCGACGTCGCCGGCCGCCGTCGTGCCGGCGACCGCGTCGGCCTGCTCATGATCGACCTCGACCACTTCAAGCGCCTGAACGACCAGCTCGGACACCCCGCGGGCGACCGCGTCCTCGTGGCCGTGGCGCGCGCGATCGCGGGCTCGGTCCGCGACGTGGACCTCCCGGCCAGGGTCGGCGGCGAGGAGTTCGCCGTCATCCTCCGCGATCCGTCGGGTGCCGCCGAGGCAGCTGAGCGGCTCCGGGCCGCGATCGCGGCGATCGACCTCTCCGACCACGGGATCCCCGGGGTCACCGCGTCGGTCGGCGTGGCGGTCGCGGCCGACGCGGACGAGCAGATCTCGTCGCTCGTCCGGCGCGCCGACGACGCCCTGCTGCGCGCGAAGCGCGAGGGGCGCGACCGGGTCGTGATGGGCTGAGGCGGGGAACACCGACCCCCGGCGGACCTGACCCCCGGCGCGTGCCGGATCCCGGTGCGTTCCGGCCCGCTGCGGTCGCGTAGGATTCCCACTCGATGGACACGCGCCGCAACACGCGCCGCGAGCTCGCCGTCCTTGCGACGGCGCTCGTCGTCGCGTCCCGACCGCTCGAGGGCGACCTCGTGTGGCTCGTGGGCGTCCTCGTCCTCGGTGCGGTCGTGCTCGGCGGCCTCCAGGCCCTCGACCTCGGCGAGCCGCGCGGCGTCGCGATCGAGTCGGTGATCGCACCCGCGGTGGCTGCGACCGCCGCCGTGGGCGCGATCCGGCTGGTGCCCGTGGGCCTCTGGCTGGTCCCGGCCGTCGTCCTCGCGTTCGTCCTCATCGACCGGGCCCTCGCCGCCGAAGCCAATCTGCTCTCGCGGCCCGGCGGAGAGCCGGCGCCCGAGGACCGGAACGCGCTTCTCGCCGTCGTCCTGACCTCCGCGTTCCTCGCGTTCGCCGGCGCCGCCGGCGCCGCCGGCATCATCGCCCCGCTCGGGACGGAGGCCGCGGTGCCGGTCTCCGAGACGAGCCTCCTCGTCCTGGTGGCCGCCGACGCGGTCGTCGCCGCGCTCCTCGGGTTCCGCCTCACGCTCCTCGATTCCCCCAGCCTGCGGGACGCCGCGTGGGGCGCGATCACGTTCGCGGCCGTCGCGGCGATCGGGACGGCAGCCGTCCGCGCGATCGATCTCCCGCGGCTCATCGGACCGGCGGTCGTCACGTTGCTCCTCTACCTCTGGAGCGTCTACCTCCGTCGCCCACAGGGGTTCGGCGGTGACCGGCGCCGGCTGGCGGAGGCGGGCGTGCTCGTCGTGCTCGGCCTGCTGGTCGCAGGCTGGAATCTCCTCCTGCGCGGCTGAGGAGCGCGGGCTACCGGTCCCTCGTCCGCTTCGCGGTGAGGGCGCCGGCCGTCCTGCTGCCCGGACCGCAGGGCCGACAGGACCCGCCCGGCCCGACGGCCGCCGGGCCCATCGCCGGGCACCCCCGTCGTTGACAGCCCCGACCCCGGGCGCTATAAGGAAATGCTCTCCTCCCGCGATCCGGCGCGCCCTGACCAGCCGCGCGCCGCCCGCCCCCGAAAGGACCCTGCCTCCGTGACCTTCCCCGACCTCGACGCCCCCGCGTCCGCCCCGTCGGCCTCCCGCGTCCGCCGACAGCTCACCGACCTCGCGATCTCGCAGGCCGCGCAGGCGCGCTGGGCGGATTCCGCGGAGACGAACCGGAAGATCCTCGAGCTCGGGCCGGACGCGGAGGCCTACAACCGCCTCGCGAAGGCTCTCTGGGAGCTCGGCGAGCTCCGCGCAGCCCGCGAGCAGTACCAGGCCGCGCTGGCGCTGGACCCGACCAACCGGATCGCCGAGAGGAACATCGACCGGCTGCGCGTCCTGCTCGTGGAGGCGGGCGACCGCACCGTGCCCGCGCGCGAGGGCAGCAAGGCCCCCGTGACGATCTTCGTGGAGGAGACGGGCAAGACCGGGTTCGCGTTCCTGACGGATCTCGCCGATCCGAAGAAGCTCGCGCAGGTGAACCCGGGCGACTTCGTCGAGCTGACGCCGGAGGGCAACCGGCTGATCGCATGGAGCAACGGCGTCCGGATCGGCGTCGTCGAGCCGCGCGTGGCCGCGCGCCTCCTCAAGCTCATGGCGAACGGGAACAGGTACGCCGCCGGCGTCACGTCGCTCGGCGCGCAGGACGTGCGCATCATCATCCGCGAGGTCTTCCAGGACCCCCAGAACTACGGGAAGGTCTCGTTCCCCACGGCCGCGAAGTCCGTCGACCTCCGCCCGTACACGAAGGGGACGCTCGTCCGAGAGGAGGAGGACCTCGAGGAGGACCTCGAGGACGACGAGGAGGACGAGGAGATCGAGGACCTCGAGCGGGTCATCCCGGCCGAGGTCACCGGCGACGAGGCCTTCGTCGAGGAGCCCGACGAGCTCGTCGAGGAGCCGTAAGGCTCGGTGAGCCCCCGGGACCTGCCCCTGCGCGGGGACGCCAACGCGACGCTCGCGGTCTTCGAGAAGCTCGCGCCGCGCCCCGACGCGCGCCAGGTGGCTGCGCGGCTCGAGGCCGCGTCCGGGACCGGCGACGTCGTCGTCGACCTCCACGGTCGTGGCGGCTGGGTCGCGCGCGCGGCGGTCGCACGCCAGCGGCGCGCGGTCACCGTCGAGTCGATGCCCCTCACGCGGCTCCTCGCCGAGGTGGTCCTCCGTCCCCCGGACATCCGCCACCTCGACGCCGCGTTCCAGGCGATCGCGGCCGCACCGCGCGGGCAGTCGAGCCTCCGGGTCTCGCTCTCGGAGCTCTTCGCGAGCCGGTGCGCGACGTGCGGGCGGACCGTCGTGGCCGAGGAGCTGGCGTGGGCGTCCGGGCCGGACGCGGCGCCCCGGCCGGTC
Organism: uncultured Chloroflexia bacterium; assembly: GCA_963717255.1. Classification (GTDB taxonomy): domain Bacteria; phylum Chloroflexota; class Limnocylindria; order Limnocylindrales; family CSP1-4; genus CAIYQJ01. The sequence goes on from CAVQVT010000002.1 coordinate 45,392, forward strand.
CGCAAGACCTACCGCTGCTCCACGTGCCGCGCCCAGCAGGGCGGTCCGGACCTCCGCCAGGCGCCCGTGGATGACGCGGACGTCCAGCGGGCGCTCGCGGAGGTGGATGTCGCCGCGGCGCGACGGGACATCCGCGACCGGTTCCCGCTCCTCGACGGACGCGAGACGCTGGCGGACGACCTCGCAGACCTGCAGACGCCTCGCCAGCTCGTCTACCTCCACGCGATCCTCCAGCGGATCGAGATCGATCTGCGGGCACCGCAGGTCGAGGCCGCCCTGCGGCTCGCCCTCCTCGAGGCGGTCCTGCCGGCGAGCCGCCTCGCGGCGACCCAGGGGCGGAGCGCCACGTTGCGCATCGCCAACGCGCGCGCCAAGCCGTCGCTCCCGGCCGAGTGGCGCGAGCGCAACCCGTGGATCGCGTTCGAGACCGGGTACCGCGCGGTGCGGGCCTTCATCCAGGGGCTCGAGGCCGACCCGCTCGGGTCCGTCCAGGCGCGGACGTCGGAGGACATCCTCTCGCTCGGCGAGGGGACGACGAGCGCCGTCGTGCGGCTCGGGTCGCCGGCCGGCTTCCGCGGCCTGGCGGACGACGCGTCCCTCGTGCGGTCCACGGACCTGCGCCGCCGGATCCGGCTTGTCATCGGCCAGCCGCCGCTCCGGTGGAGCCAGGACCGGCTGTCACTGGCGTACTACCTCACCGCGTGGATCCTGGGGCGCGACGCCGCCGCGTCGCTCCCGCTCGAGCCGCTGTTCGGCCCGCCGATCCGACCGTCGTGGTCATGGCAGTCGGCAGCCCTCCGGCGCTCGCTCGCGGCCGTCGCGCCCCTCGTCGCGGCGGACGCGCACGCCCTCATCCTGTTGGAGCCGGAGGCCGGTGCGGAGGCGCTTGTCGCATCCGCGCTCGGCGGCGTCGCGGCGGGCTACCGGCTCGTGGCCGCGCGCCTGCCGGACGTGGGCGAGAGCGGCTCCGGCTGGGTCGAGCTCGCCGCGCCCGGCGCGCCGCTGACGTCGGGCACGCGTTCGCGCGCGACCCGGACGCTCCCGCCGCTCCCCGGAGCGCCGCAGGAGCCCGAGGCCGCCCGGGTGACGCGTGCGGCGCGCACGGAGCCCGAGCGCATCGAGCGCGGCCCGTTCTCCACCTCCGAGGCCGCCCGGACGATCACGGAGACCGCGGTGACCGTCCTCCAGGCGCGAGGCGAGCCCGCTCGCGAGGACAGGCTGCTCGGCGAGATCCTTCTCGGGCTCGACCGGACCGGCCAGCTCCGCCGGTTCGCCTCGAGCGCGCCGGAGATCGGGATCGATGACGAGCCGGCCCCTCCGCCGCCCTCGGAGCCGGCCGCGGAAGGCGGCGGCGACGGTCGAGCGCGCCGCGGCGGCTCCGTGCGCAGGCCGGCGGGACGCGGCGGAGACGGGGGCGGAGGAGCCGCGGCCGGCGACGCGGCGCAGCGGACGAGCCCCGAGGCCGTCGCGGACCCGGTCGACGGCGTGCGTCCGGCCACGGACGGGGTCGGGACCATGGGCGGGGAGGCCGACCGCGTCGAGGTGCTCCTCGGTCTCATCCGGGACGAGCTGCAGCGGCCGACGAACCGGCGCCTCGCGGAGATCGAGCCCGGCCGCTGGTGGCTGGCGATGCCCGAGGACCAGGACGCATGTGCCGTCCCGCTGTCGGACCGCGTCGAGTGGGCCGTGTTCAGTCTCCTCGCGACCGCGAGCCGGGTCTCCGAGGGCGCCTTCCGGGACCGGATCGCCGCGCTGTTCACGGGTCCGGACGAGCCCGACGAGGCCGTCGTCCGCGCCTGCCTCGAGAGCTACCGGGGTGCCGGGAGCACGCCGGACCTCCTGGTGCCGTCGGAGGACCTCACGAAGCGCTCCGAGGAGCACGCGCGGATGATCGCGACGATCGTCGAGCTGGGACACCGGCTGGGGATGCGCGCGTGGATCTCGCGCCGCGAGCAGAGCCGGCGGCTCGGCGGGCACAAGCTCGCGGAATGGCTCGACGAGCGCGAGCTCGGCGCCTACCTGCCGCTCATCGGACGCGGGCCGACCGATGACCTCGAGATGGTGGACGTGATGTGGTACGTCCGCCAGCGGGCGACGTTCCTCTTCGAGGTCGAGTGGACCGCGATGATCGGCGAGACCGTCCTCCGGCGCCATACGCGGATCCCGACGACCGACCAGGTCGTCCGCTTCCTCGTCATCGCACCGGAGCGGACGGAGCTCCTCCGCCTGAAGATCGACCGCTCACCGCTCCTGCGGCGGGCGTTCGACCAGGGGAACTGGCACATCCTGAAATGGGACCACCTGCGCGAGTTCGCCGCCGGCACTTCGGGTCTCGCTCGAGGAGCTCGAGCAGTACCTGGGCCTGGATCCGGCGGTCGAGCACGGAGGCGAGCAGATGCCGCTGTTCGGGTCGTGAGCCCCGCGCGGATCGGAGGGACGATGACCACCGAGATGACCGCCGAGGGCGGGATCGCCACGGAAGCAGCCGACGCGCGCGCGATGCTGGACGTGCTCGCCGACCGCTTCTGGGAGTCCGTGCTGGAGCTCAACCCGACGATCGCCACGGTCTACGGCGACGAGCGCTACGCCGACCGCCTCGAGGACCCCGGTCCGGAGGGTCGGGCGAAGCTCCGCGGGCTGATGGCCGAGACGCTCGCCTCGGTGGAGGCGATCGACCCCGACGCGCTCGACACGGAGCGACGCATCACCCGCGACATGCTCCGGATCGTCGCGGTGCTCGCGATCGAGCAGCAGGACCAGCGGATCGACGTCCTCAAGGTGGTCGACCAGATGGAAGGCCCGCAGACGATGCTGCCGTCGCTCGCGACCTTCCAGCCGGCCGACACGCCCGAACGGCTCGAGAAGCTCGTGGCGCGACTCCACGCGTACGCCCCGTTCATGGCCGCGAACACCGAGCTTCTCCGTGAAGGGATGGCCCGCGGCCTGACGGCGCCGCGGATCGTGGCCGAGCGGACGGTCGCCCAGCTCGAGCGCCTGCTCGGCGCGCCCGCTGAGGCGTACCCGCTCGTCACGGCGGTCACCGTGGCGCGCGAGGAGGACCGCGAAGCCGTCCTCGCTGCCGTGCGGGACGTCGTGCGACCGGCCGACGCGGCATACCTCGCCGTCCTCCGGGACGAGTACCTCCCGCTCGCCCGCAGCGAGCCGGGCCTCTGGTCGGCGCCCGACGGCGACGCGCTGTACCGGACGCAGGTCCGCGCCTGGACGACGCTCGACCTGGACCCGGAGGCCGTCCACAGGATCGGCCTCGAGGAGCTCGAGTCGATCGAGGAGGAGCGCCGCGCGATCGCCCGCGCCGCCGGCTTCGGCGACGACACCGTCGCGTACCGAGCCTCGATCCTCGCCGACCCGGGCAACATCCCGGTCTCACCCGATGCGCTGGTGACGCGCGCCACCGACGACATCGCGCGGGCGATGGAGGCGGCGCCGCGCGTCTTCGGGCGGCTGCCCCGGGCGGGCGTCGTCGTGCGCCCGGTCGAGCCGTACAAGGAGAAGGACGCGCCGTTCGCGTACTACTTCCCCCCGACCGTGGACGGATCCCGCCCGGGGATCTACTACGCGAACACGTACGACCTGCCGAGCAGGGCCTACTCCAAGCTCGCCTCCACGACCTACCACGAGGCGGCCCCCGGCCACCACTTCCAGATCACGCTCGAGATGGAGCACCCGGAGCTCCCGGTCTTCCGGCGCCTCGGGTCGCGCATGGTCGGCGGCGCGTACGTCGAGGGCTGGGGCCTGTACAGCGAGCGGCTCGCCGACGAGCTGGGCCTCTATCGGAACGAGGCGGAGCGGTTCGGGATGCTCGACGCGCAGGCGTGGCGGGCCGCCCGGCTCGTCGTGGACACCGGCGTCCATGCCCTTCGTTGGGAGCGAGAGCGGTCGATCGAGTTCCTCCGGGGCGCCGCGCTCGGACCCACCGACGCGCTCATCGAGACCGACCGGTACATCGCCTGGCCCGGCCAGGCCCTCACCTACAAGGTCGGCCAGCGCGAGATCGAGCGCCTGCGGCGGGAGATCGCCGCGCGTGACGGCGGGGCGTTCGACCTGCGTCGCTTCCACGACGCGGTGCTGGGGCACGGCTCGCTCCCGCTCGCGACGCTCGCCGCGGAGCTGCCGCGCTGGCTGGCCCCCGAGGCGTAGCGGGAGCCGGGTCGCGGCGCGCCCGCGCGCCGCGACCGCCGGTCAGGAGCCGACCGCTCTCCGGTCGCGGGCGCGCGTCGCGGCCCACCGGCCGGCGGCCACGATGGCGATGAGCCCGGCGCCGGCCATGGGCACCAGCGTGTCGAGCGACCGGACGCCGAGGACGACCCACGCGACCGGGTAGGCGACGAAGCCGACGGCGGTCGCGACCGGCGCTCGCCGGACGACGGCGAACGCGACGATCGCCGCCACGATCCCCACCAGCCCCGCGACGGGCTGGATCACGAGGCCCGCCCCGGCGGCGGTCCCCACGCCCCGGCCGCCGCGCATCGCGGGGATCAGCGGCCGAACCGACCCGATCACCGCCCCGAGCGCCCCGAAGACCGCGCCCCAGTACCCGCCGACGACCCATCCGGCGAGCCCCGGGACCACGGCCCGTGCGAGGTCGAGCAGCAGGACGGCCATCCCCGGCACCGGCCCGGCGAGATGCCAGACGTTCGCGCTGCCCGGGTTCCCCTCGCCGTCGCGCAGGACGTCGATCCCGACCGCGCGCCCCACGATCACGGCGCTCGGGAAGCTCCCGCAGATCCAGCCGAGCGCGACCAGGGCGAGCGTGACGCCCAGCGGGAGGGTGGGCCAGCCGCTCGGGAACGGGGGCATGCGCCGAGACGGCCGCTCAGCCGGCGTCGGCCGGCGCGACGAGCGACCGCGCGACGATCGCGGCCTTGCGCCAGCGCGGCACCACGCTCCGCCACGGGCGGCGCGAGCCGAGCCCGTCGCGCTCGACCTGGCGGAGGATCTCGCGGTACATGACGGCGGCGGCGCGGATCGACCTGCGCCCGTGCGGCAGCAGCGCGATGCCCGCCATCCCCGCGTCGTACGCCGCGTCCGCCCGCGCGATCCCGTCGCGGAGGACGCCGGTCCGGTTCCCCGTCGCGAGGGTCGCCCGGTCCAGGCCATGCGCCCGGAGCGTCTCGTCGGCGAGGTAGACGCGGCCGCGGGCGAGGTCCTCGTCCACGTCCCGGAGGATGTTCGTCCGCTGCATCGCCCCGCCGAGCGCGCGCGCCGCCCGATCGGCCCCGTCGCCGGACGCGCCGAGGATCGATGCCATCAGCCGCCCGACGGTCCCGGCGACCCGGTAGCAGTAGAGGTCCACGTCCGCCTCGGTCTCCATACGCGGGCCGGCGAGGTCCTGGCGCATGCCCGCCATGAAGTCGGTGACCGCATCGCGGGGGAGCGCCGGATGGCGGCGGACGAGGTCGTCGAGGATCCGCGTCTCCACCGTCGCCCTGGCTCCGGCCGCAGAGCCGTCGCTCCCGGTTCCGGCCGCAGAACCGTCGGCCCCGGCTCCGCCGGGCTCCGGGCAGGCGGTTCGGGCCGCCCATGCCTCCACGGCCGCAAGGCGCGCCTCGGCGTCCGGGTCGCGCGCGCCCTCGAGGTCCACCAGGTCGTCGAGCGTGCGAAGGACGAGGTAGAGCAGCTCGGTGTCCTCGCGGATCCCCCGCGGCAGCAGGCGCGAGGCGAGCGCGAAGGTGCGCGCGACGCGTCGGATGGTCCGCCGCGCCTCCGGCAGGAGGGCAGCGACCTCGGGATCGCGCACCGCCGGCAGCGCGCCCGCGGCCGACCCCGGCGCGCTCATCGCCGCCGGCTCGCCGCGTCCGTGCGGATGAGGTCGGCCGTCACCTGGGCCGTCAGGAGCGTCCCCGGCAGGCCCGCGCCGGGGTGGGTCCCGCCACCCACGTAGTACAGGCCGGCGACGACCCGGTCGCGGTTCGGCTGGCGGAAGTAGGCGGACTGCTGGAGGGTGGGCTCGACCGCGAAGGCGTTGCCGTCGGTCGTGCCGAGCGCGTCGCGGAAGGTCAGCGGGGTCCAGGAGTGCTCCGCCACGATCGACGACCGGAGCCCCGGGAGGCCGGCTGGACCCTCGAGCCAGTCGAGCAGGCGGTCGCGCAGCACCGGCTCGACCTGCTCCCAGTCGTCGCCGGAGCGCAGGTTGGGCACGGGGAGGAGGACCGTCAGCGAGTCGCCGCCCGCGGGCGCCATCGCCGCCTCGGTCCGCGTGGGTGCGTGGACGTAGACGCTGAAGGAGGTGGGGAGCCGCCGCTCGTGCGTGACCTCACGGATGAAGCCGCGGTAGTCGTCGCCCACGACCAGCGTGTGATGGAGCAGCCGCGGGAACGTGCGGTCGGTCCCGAGGTAGAGCAGGTACGCGCTCATCGTCGTGCGCAGCGGCCGCAGCCGCCACGGCAGGACGTCCCGCGCATCGGGCACGATCCGGTCGCGCTCGGTCACGTCGCCGTTGTACACGACCACGTCGGCCGGGACCTCCGCGCCGGAGTCCGTGGCGACCGCGCGGACCCGCCCGTTCGCGTGGAGCACGCGCGCCACGCCGTCGCCGGTGACGATCCGGCCGCCGCCCGCCCCGATGGCGCGTGTCATCGCCTCGACGATGCTGTAGACGCCGCCCTCGGCGTACCAGGCGCCGTCGGCGATCTGGAGGTAGACGAGAGCCGCGTAGATGGCCGGCACGCGGTACGGGTCGCCGCCGATGAAGAGAGAGTGGAAGTCGAAGACCTGCCGGAGGTGGCGGTCGTCGAAGTAGCCGGCGACGAACGACCCGAGGAAGCGGATCGCGTCCAGCCGGACCATCGTCGGCAGGAGCTTGACGAAGTCCTCCGCCCGGGTGAAGGGGACGCGGCCGTACCGCAGGATCCCCTGCTCGTGGATCGCCTTCGTCGCCGCGAGGAAGCGGTCGAGGTTCGCGGCGTCGCGGGGGTCGAAGCGTGCCATCTCCCGCCGGAGCCCGTCCACGTCCCGCATGAAGTCGAAGTGGCGTGCGTCGTCGGTCCAGTAGATCCGGTACATCGGATCGAGCTCGTGGAGGCGCACCTCCGCGGCGAGGCTCGAGCCGGCCAGGCGGAAGAGGTCGTCGAACAGCCACGGCATCGTGATCAGGGACGGGCCCGTGTCCCACGTGAACCCGCGGTCGCGGATCCGGGAGGCACGACCGCCGAGCGTGGTCCGCCGCTCGAGAACGGTGACGTCGTGGCCGTCCGCGAGGAGCCGGATCGCAGCGGCAAGGCCGCCGAACCCGCCGCCCACGACGACGACCCGCCTTCGGGGCCGCCCGCCCGCACCGCGCGCCCGGACGTCGCGGACTGGGTCGGGAGCCGGGGCTCCCGTGGGGCTGGAGGGGTCGGCGACGGCGGTCACGAGGGATCTCCTTCGAGTGGGCGCCCACGCCAGCGAGCCGGCCGCCCGCGGACGGCATCGACGACGCTCGCCACCTGGGCGGCGGTCGTCACGCCCACGGTGAGAGGGTGCCACAGCACCGTTCGCAGCGGCATGCGCTCGCGGATGGCGACGACCATCCGGAAGGCCGCCACCAGCGCCAGGGCGACGAGCCCGCCGGCCACGACGACCGCGTCGCCGGTGACGAAGCCCGCGACCGGGAGGATGCAGGGCAGGAGCCAGGCGAGGGTCGTGAGCGCGAGGCTGGCGATGGCGACCGCGAACGACCCGCCGCCGTACGCGACGAAGACGCGCCGCCACGCACCCAGGGCGCCGACGCCGTCCGGGTAGTGCCGCGTGGTGGCGAGCGATGTCGCGCGCACCAGGCGGACCCGCTCGCCCGCCCGCACGAACGTCCGTGCGAGGTCGATGTCCTCCCGCTCGCTCCCGGGGGTCGCCGCATGACCGCCGCTCCGGACGTACGCCCCGCGGTCCACGAAGAGCAGGGGACCGTAGGCGAACGCCGGGCCGGGCGGGCGCCCGCCGGTGCCGTGGACCAGCGCGAGCGGCAGCAGCCCGAAGATCGTCATGGGGAGCTGCGGCACGCACACCTGCTCGGCGAAGGTCGGGATCGCGTAGCGCGTCACGCCCGTCACCAGGCCATCGCCGGTCCGCACCTGCTCTGCGGCCAGCCGCGCGAGCGCGGAAGGGTCGTCCAGGACCGTGTCGGCGTCCAGGAACAGCAGGTGGCGGCTCTGCGTCGCCGCAGCCGCGCGGTCGCACGCCCAGCTCTTGCCGGCCCAGCCGTCCGGCTTGGGCGGCACCGCGATGACGCGATCGCCGCGGCCGGGTCGCCGGCGCGCCAGCTCCGCCCGGGCCACGTCGGCGGACCCGTCGCGCGACGCGTCGTCCGCCACGAGGATCCCGAGGTCGGGATGGTCCTGCGCGGCGAGCGACGCGATGACCGCGGGCAGCCGAGCGGACTCGTCCCGGCACGGCACGATCACCGTGAGCGGCGGCAGCGCCACGCCCGATGCGGGCGTGGCGGGGAGGCGGAGGGAGGCCTCGGCCGTCAGCGCCATGAGGAGCGGTACGCCCGCGGTGAGGCACGCGACCACCACGACGACGGCGCCGACCGGGAGCGTGTAGAAGCCCCATGCGGCCAGCAGGACCTGCGTCAGGACGAAGCCGGCGAGGAAGTTGAGGCCGAGGAAGCTCCGCCATGCCCGGCGCGCCTGGGCCTCGCGGGGGTCGAAGAGGATGGAGAGCGGGAGCAGGAGGTACGGAGCGAGCGCGAGGGCAGCGACGATCCCCAGCGGGCCGTCGGCGAGCGGGATGACGGTCGCCAGCCCGTAGCAGGCCAGCGCGAGCCATGCCGTGGCGCGGGGACCCGCAGCGGTCGCGATCGAGCCGATCCCCGCCGCGCGGTCGTACGCGATGTCCTGGATGGCGCCGACCGCGTGGCTCGCGACACCCCAGGCGAAGAACGCCACGACGATCGGCCACGGGATGTCGGCCGCGGGCATCCCGCCGACGAGGAAGCCGGCGATCGCCGGGAGGACGAAGTGCGAGGAGGATGTCAGTGAGTCGAGGAGGGGGCGCTCCTTCGTGCGCAGCGGCGGGGCGGAGTAGACGACGGCCGCCACGGCCGCAAGGAGCACGACGGCGGTGCCCGCCGGCGGGGCGACCAGGGCGATCGCGACGAGCAGAGGGACGTTGGTGACGGCCACGGCGATCCAGGTCGCACGGCGGCGATCCGGAGGGAGGAGGCCGCCCTCCACCGACCGCTTCCGCGGATTCGCGACGTCGGACGCGTAGTCGAAGATATCGTTCACCCCGTACATCAGCAGGTTGAACGGCACCAGGAAGTAGAGGAACCCGAGCGCCACCGCCAGGTCCACGCCGCGCAGCGCCGCGTACGCGGCGGCGGCGAACGGGAGTGCGGTGTTCACCCATGAGAGGGGGCGGCTCGCTGCGACGAGGTCGCGGAGGAGCGCTCCGGGACCTTCCGGCGCCGCGGGCGCCGGCGTCCGCGCGGGGATGTCCTCCGTCATCGGCCGGCCCGGCGACGACCGCGGGCCGCGTCATAGGCCGCGACGGCCGTGAGGCAGAGCGCCGCGCCGTACAGGTAGTCCTCCACCGGCGTGGTCCCGACCCGGATCCCGGTGATCGCCCCCTCCCCGTAGGTGACGATCGGCAGGCTGGTGAGGAGCGCGTCGAACACGATGGTGAAGACGAGGAAGGCGGCGAGGGCGAGCCACGTCTGGCGGCGCCCCGCGGCGCCTGCCCACCATGTCGCGACCAGGGCTGCGGTGAGCCAGGCGAGACTCGCGGCGGTGTAGGCAGGGATCGTCACGCGGGCTCCTCGCCCGTGACGCGCCCGGCGACGCGGTACAGCAGCAGCGCCCAGACGGTGATGAAGGCGAGCAGGAGCGGCTCCTCCGGCGGGATCCCGGGCGCGACGATGGCGACGACCCACGTCGGGTTCGAGGCGAACCAGCCACCGGCTGCGCCGATCGCGTCGAAGGCGAGGAACGCGATCTCGACGACGAGGATCGCGGCGGCGGTCGCCCGGCTCCACAGGCCGAGGCGCAGGCGGCGGTCGACCAAGGCTGCACCGACGAAGGCGAGGAGGATCGCGAAGAGGTAGAGGCCCGGCACGCGTCGAGTGTAGCGGTGCGACGTGCCCGGCCGGGTCCGCCCCGGGTCTGGAAGCCCGGCCCCTCGAGTGCGCATCCGTGCCGTCAGTGGCTGGCCGACCACGTGATTCGCATCGTTGCTCGCTTCTGGGCGCGTGTTTCGCACCTCGGGCTCGTTCACGCCGTGCGAGGCGCGCGGGACCATGGGACCCCACCCGCGCCCGCCGTCCGAGGGCCGGACGCGGCGCTTGACCCCCGGCCCCGCGGGCGCGCCCGCCGTCCCGGCTGGAGGCACCACCGGTCGCTACCATCCGTGTATGCCGACGTTCGACCCGAGCGACGTGGACGGCCTCGTCGCGTTCCTTCGCGCCAACTGGTTCGTCATCGCGTTCTGGGGGATCGCCCTCGTCGTCGGGTACCGGCTCGCCCGCCCCCTCGTCCACCGCGTCACCGTCCGGGTGATGCGCTCGACGACCGGCCACGTCGACGCGGATCTCGCCGAACTGTCGGCAGCCGAGGCCGAGAAGCGGGCGGCGACGATCGAGGACCTCGTGAGCAAGCTGCTCCGGTTGACGATCGTCGCCATCGGTGTCCTCATCGTCCTCGCGCTGTTCGACCTTCTCCCCGTCATCGCCGGCCTGAGCATCGCGCTCGCCGCGATCACCCTCGCCGGCCAGGCCATCGTCCTCGACTACCTCATGGGGATCCTCATCCTCGTCGAGGGCCAGTACTTCATCGGCGACTGGATCTCCGTCGGCGGCGTCGAGGGGTCCGTCGAGGAGATCACGCTCCGCCGTACCGTGATCCGCGACGCGACGGGCACCGTCCACAGCGTGTCGAACGGCGTGATCCGCACGTCGTCCAACCTCACGCGCCTCTACGCCGGGCTCAACGTGGACGTCGTCGTGCCGTACGACACGGACATCGACCGCGCGAGCGCGGTCGTGGGCCGCGTGGGCCGCGAGATGTTCGAGGACCCGGAATGGTCCGGCCGCCTCCTCGACGCCCCGAAGCTCATCCGCGTGGGACCCCTCGGCGACCTCGGGGTGACGCTGAAGGTCGGCGGCCGCGTGCGCGCCGCCGACCGCTGGGAGGCCCCGGGCGAGTATCGCCGGCGCCTGCTCGCCGCGTTCAACACGGAGGGCATCGAGATCGCGCGCCGCGGTGCGATCGTCGTCGGGAAGGACGCCGCGGGCGGGACGGTGGCGGTCGACCCCTCGGCGCTCGACGCGCCGCCGCGGGAGCCGCCGAGCACGCCGGCCGGCTAGGCCGCCCGCGACCGAGGCGGCGGCCGCCGGCCTGGGGTCGGGGGCCGCACCGGACCATCCGGCCCCTCGTTCGCGCCCCTGCGCCGCGGTAGACTGGGACGCCCGCACGCCGCCCGCGTGGCGGCGGCGACCCGACCGGCGCGTGGAGGACCGCCCGTGAGCCTCGACGAGAGCATCCCGGCCCGGCCCGAGATCGAGGGCCTTCTGCTCGAGAGCCGGACGTTCCCGCCGGACCCCGCCTTCGCGGCGCAGGCGAACGCGACCGCCGATCTCTACGCCGAGGCGGAGCGCGACCCCGAGGCCTTCTGGGCGGCGCGGGCGCACGAGGTCCTCTCGTGGTTCACGCCGTTCGGGACCGTCCTCGACTGGGATCCACCGTTCGCGAAGTGGTTCGTCGGGGGCGAGCTCAACGTCGCGTACAACTGCGTCGACCGCCACGTGGAGCGCGGCCTCGGGGAGAAGGTCGCGTACCACTGGATCGGAGAGCCCGGCGACACGCGGACGATCACGTACGCCGATCTCCAGCGCGAGGTCAACCGGGCCGCGAACGCCCTGCTCGAGCTGGGCATCCGGAAGGGCGACCGGGTCGCGATCTACATGCCGATGATCCCGGAGCTGCCCGTCTCGATGCTCGCGTGCGCGAAGATCGGCGCCGCGCACACGGTGATCTTCGGCGGCTTCTCCGCCGAAGCCCTCTCTGACCGGATCAACGACGCGGAGGCGAAGGTCCTCGTGACCGCCGACGGGGGCTGGCGGCGCGGCAGGAAGGTCGGCCTGAAGCACCACGCCGACGAGGCGCTCGCCACGGCGCCGTCCATCCTGCACACCATCGTGGTGGACCGGCTCGGGGACGGCTGCCACATGGTCGAGGGGCGCGACCACTGGTGGGCGGAGATCGTCGGACGCCAGAGCCCCGTGTGCGACTCCGTCCCCGTCGAGTCGGAGCAGATGCTCTACCTGTTGTACACGTCGGGCACGACCGCCAAGCCGAAGGGGATCGTCCACACGAGCGCCGGGTACCTGCTGGGAGCCTCCTGGACGCACCGGATGGTCTTCGACGTGAAGCCCGACGACGTCTACTGGTGCGCCGCGGACATCGGCTGGGTCACCGGCCACTCGTACATCGTGTACGGCCCCCTCGCGAACGCGACCACCGGGGTCATGTACGAGGGCGCGCCCGACACGCCCGACTGGGACCGCTGGTGGGAGATCGTCGAGCGGTACCGGGTGACGATCCTCTACACGGCGCCGACGGCGATCCGCGCCTGCATGAAGCAGGGGCCCGCCCACCCCGCGAAGCACGACCTCTCGTCGATCCGGCTCCTCGGGTCGGTCGGCGAGCCCATCAACCCGGAGGCGTGGCTCTGGTACCACGAGCACATCGGCGGCTCGAAGGCGCCGATCGTGGACACGTGGTGGCAGACCGAGACCGGATCGATCCTCGTCAGCCCGCTGCCCGGCCTCACGACGACGAAGCCCGGGAGCGCCACCTTCCCGCTGCCCGGGATCGGAGTGGACGTCGTGGACGCCGAGGGCGGCTCGGTGCCGAACGGTGCCGGCGGCTACCTCGTCCTCACGCGACCGTGGCCGTCCATGCTCCGGGGGATCCACGGCGATCCCGATCGGTACCGCCAGACGTACTGGAGCCGCTTCCCGGGGATGTACTTCGCGGGCGACGGTGCGAAGAGGGACGAGGACGGCTACCTCTGGCTCCTCGGCCGCGTGGACGACGTGATGAACATCGCGGGCCACAGGCTCAGCACGATCGAGGTCGAGTCGGCGCTCGTGGACCATCCGTCCGTCGCCGAGGCGGCGGTCGTCGGGAAGTCCGACGAGGTCACCGGCCAGGCGATCTTCGCCTTCGTCATCCTCAAGGCCGGGCAGGAGCCGTCCGACGCCCTGGCGGTCCAGCTCCGGGAGCATGTCGCGTACGTCATCGGGCCGATCGCCCGGCCTCGCTACCTCCTCTTCACGCCCGACCTGCCGAAGACGCGGTCGGGCAAGATCATGCGGCGGCTCCTCCGCGACATCGCGGAGGGGCGGTCGCTCGGCGACACGACGACACTCGCGGACGCGACGGTCGTGGACACCATCCGCGAGCGGACGGGCGGCACGGAGGACTGAGCCGGTGCCACTCTTCGACATCTTCCGGCGGAAGCCGCAGGCGGCCGAGCCCCCGCAGGAGGCGCCCGCCCAGGAGCCCGGTACTCCGATCGACGCGTGCACGGAGGACTGGCGCATCAGGGGGCAGGTGGCGATCGACGGGCGCCTCCTCGACGCGCTGAACCGCCGCGATCCACTCTCGATCGTGTCCGCGGAGTGGGCGCCCATCGACGGATCCGCCCCGTTCGAGGCCGTGCCCGGGTTGCGGACCCTGGACCCGTTCGATCTCCTCGTGGTCTTCGCCAGGCCGGACTCGATGCCCGCCCGGTCGCTCGAGGAGATCGCGGCGCGAAGGCGTTCCAAGGACTCGTTCGACGTCCTCGTGGACCTCTCGCCCTTCCAGGTCGTGGGGACCGTCCACCTCTACCCCGGCCTGGGTGCCTCATCGCTCCTGGAGCGCAGCTCCGACCTCTTCATCGCCTTCACGGGCGCCGTGGCGGCCCTCCCTTCCGGGCAGCGCGTCGGCCCCGGCGAGCCCACGACGATCATGGTGAACCGCTCATACCTGACCCACGTCGAGCAGGTGGACGAGGACACCATGCGAGCGGTGCTCGCCTCGGGCGCCGGATCTGCGGCGGGCGAGCCCGCGACCTCCGACGCTGCCGCGCCGACGCCGTCGGCGGTCGAGGAGGGGAGCGACGAGGCCGGCGACGACGCCTGACCGCCGAAGCGCGAGAGACGAGAAGGGCCGGGTCCGGCGCAGCCGGACCCGGCCCTTCGTGCGTGACGAGGATCCCGCCGGGATCAGGCCTCGGGGTCGCGCGCGGTGAGCTCGACGAGCCCGGGCTCGACACGCCCGAGATGCGGTGCGAACCCGCCGAGCGAGGCGACGGCGTCAGCGAGCGCGACGTCCGCCGAGTGGGAGACGGCGAAGACGAACTCGCCGGACGGCCCGGACGAGACGGCGACCGAGCGCACGCCGGGGAGCCTGCCGAGCTGGCGCTTGAACGCGGCGATGCTCGAGACGCTCGTCAAGCCCGTGACGACCACCTGGGACGTCTCGACGGGTCCGTCCTGCGCCGGGGCCTCCGGCGCCGGCTGGTTGGCCGGCACGCCGAGGCCGGCGAGGCGCGCACTGATCGAGCCGTCCGCGACCGCGCCGCCGTCGGCCTCCTCGGCCGACGCGCCCGCGAGCGCGTCGCGCTCGGCATCGGCGAAGTCGGGCGGCGCTGCGGCACCTTGATCCATCTCGCCCGACGCCTGCGCCCCGGCGTCCGCGGGCCATTCGCCGCCCTGCTCGGCGGACGCGACCTGCTCCGTCTCGCCGACGACCTCGACGGCGCCGTCCTCGGGCGTCTCCCCGCCATCGGAGCCTGGCTCCATGACGCCGTCGGCACCGCTCGTCACGTCGCCTGCGTCCGCCTGGGCCGCCTCCGGCTCGCCCTCGGCCAGGTCTGATGCCGCGGACTCGTCGAGGACGGCGGTCGGGGCCGTGGCCCGCGCCACGATCTCGGCGCGCTGCGCCTCGGTCAGCGGTGCGAACGGCGTGGGCTCCGGGAGGCTTGCCGCGAGCGCGGCGAACCGGCCCGGGTCCTGTTCGGCGATCAGGCGCTCGAAGAAGGCGTCCATCTCCGCCTCGAAGGCCGTCACCTGGCCCTGGACGCTCTCGATCTCCGCCTCGACGACGGCGGCATGCCCCTCGAGCTCGTGATCGAGATCGGTCTTGCGTGCGGCGATGCGCTGCTCGGTCTCCTCGCGGATGCGCGCGATCTCCGCCTTCGACCACTCCCGGACGTGGGTCACGTCGTCGTCGGCGCGTCGGCGGATCGCCGTGGCGTCGTCGGCGGACCGCGACTGGATCTCCTCGACGGCGGCCTTGCCGTCGGCGCGGACCTGGTCGAGCGTCGCCACGCGGCCTTCCTCGGCCGCCGTATGCATCGCGCGCGTGAGCTCGGCGAGGAACTTGCTCTGCCGGCGCGCGGGGACCGCCCTGGCGGCTGCAGTGGCCTCGGCCGGGGCGTCACCTTCCGTCGCGTCACCGTCGGGCGCGGACATCTCGCCCTCCGGCGTGGGCATCTCCGTGCCCTGCTGCATGTCCGCGACCTCGGCGTCCATCGGCGGATCACCTCCGCTGCCGTCGGCCGGCGGGTCGCGCCGGTCGCTCCACGGGAGCCGGAAGCCGGCTCGCTGCTCCGTCGTATCCATCGTCGAGATCCTCGTCGGCGGCCGTTCGGCCGATGCGCGCTCCCACCGGTCACGCATCCCCGAGTCTGGCGCGGGCAGCCCGCGCGGACAGGGTGCCGGTGGTACCAGCACGCACCACCAGTTCGTACCGTGACCATGCTACGACCGGGCCCCGGCGAGAAGGGCCGCGCGCAGGACGAGCCCGCCGCCGCGGCGCGCCGAGCGGTCACCCTCCGACGACCGCTCTTGCCGTTGCCGGTACGATGCCCCCCATGGACGCGCCTCCCGGCGAGGCGCCGGCCAGGGACCTCCTGGGCCGGCGCCTCCACGATCTCCGGATCTCGGTCACGGACCGCTGCAACTTCCGCTGCGTCTACTGCATGCCGGCGGAGATCTTCGGCGCGGACTTCGCGTTCGTCCCGCGCGCCGAGCTGCTCTCGTACGAGGAGAGCGCGCGACTCGCGCGGGTCTTCGTCTCTCTCGGCGTGGAGAAGGTCCGGATCACGGGCGGCGAGCCTCTCGTCCGCCGCGACCTGCCCGACTTCGTCGCCATGCTCGCGGCCATCCCCGGGGTGGTCGATCTCACGCTGACGACCAACGGCGCCGCGCTCCGGCGCCTCGCGGAGCCACTCGCGGACGCCGGCCTCCGCCGGATCACCGTGAGCCTGGATTCGCTCGACCCCGAGGTCTTCGCCCGGATGAACGGCGTGGGCTTCCCGGTCTCCCGGGTCCTCGAAGGGATCGATGCCGCTCGTGCCGCCGGGCTCTCGCCCATCAAGGTGAACACCGTCGTGCGCCGCGGCCTCAACGACGCGAGCGTCCTGCCGCTCGCGCGGTGGGCGCGCGACGCCGGGCTCACCGTCCGCTTCATCGAGTACATGGACGTCGGCCACGCGAACGGCTGGCGGCTGGACGATGTGGTCCCGGCCACCGAGATCGTCGAGACGATCGGGCGCGAGCTGCCGCTCGAGCCGGTCGCCCCGGCGTACCGCGGCGAGGTCGCCGACCGCTGGCGATACCTCGACGGCGCCGGCGAGATCGGCGTGATCGCCTCCGTCACCCAGCCGTTCTGTGGCGACTGCAGCCGGGCGCGGATCTCCGCCGTCGGCGAGCTCTACACGTGCCTCTTCGCGACCCACGGCCACGACCTGCGCTCGCTGCTCCGCGGGGGTGCGAGCGACGACGCGATCCGCGAACGGATCGAGGGCGTGTGGGGCGCCCGCGTGGACCGCTACTCTGAGATCCGATCGGACGAGACGGAGGGCCTGCCCAGGGTCGAGATGTTCGCGATCGGAGGATAGACCGGCGAGCAGCCGGGGCAACGGCATGGCGGCGGATCGCCCGCATACGCGGGCCGCCGAGCGGGAGGGTGGATCGGTGACTGAAGACCAGGGAGGAGCGCCGGGCGGCGCGGGTGGTGGTGGGTGGCAGCCCGGAGGGCCGGCCCCGCAGGGATCCCCGCCGGATCCCGGTGACACGGCGTCGCAGGCGGCGACGGGCGCGCGCAGCGCGATCGACGACGTGGGGAGGCAGATCCCGGGGAACGTCGCGACGCAGGCGGCCCCCATGGGCCTGGTCTACGGCGACGTCCTGAACCGCTCGATCGCGTACATCATCGACGCGATCCTCATCGGGATCGTGAGCGCGATCTTCCAGGTGATCATCGGCGCGATCTTCGGGCCGGCGGTCGCGCTCAACCTCAATGCCAACTCGCTCGGCGACCTGACGTCCGTGAACTACCTGACGATCCTCCTGGGCGCGGCAGCCGGGATCGCGGTGAGCTTCGCCTACTTTGTCTGGTTCTGGACGAGCCAGCGCGCGACGATCGGCATGAAGGTGCTCTCGCTCCAGGTCGGCAACGAGTCGAACGGCGCGACGCTCGTGATGAACCAGGCGGTCGTCCGCTGGGCGGCGCTGTTCGGGCCCGCGGCGCTCTCGCAGGCCTTCTGGCCGGCGCCGGTCCTCGGAACGATCCTGGGCCTCGTCTCGTTCATCTGGTTCCTCGTCCTGCTG
The DNA here is from genome assembly GCA_963717255.1 of uncultured Chloroflexia bacterium. Taxonomy (GTDB): domain Bacteria; phylum Chloroflexota; class Limnocylindria; order Limnocylindrales; family CSP1-4; genus CAIYQJ01. The sequence goes on from CAVQVT010000002.1 coordinate 62,988, forward strand.
TACACGACGTGGTCCAGCCCCACGAAGCAGGGCCTCCACGACAGGTACGCCCACACGATGGTCGTGAAGACGGTCCGCACGGTGGCCTGACGCCCGCAGTCCCGGCGACGCGCCCGGATCGAGACCCCGCCCGGCACGCTGGGCGGGGCCTCCTCATCTCCCCGGCCGCGCCGACACGGGCGTTTGACGGAACCCGCCGTCCTTCCCACTCTGGGCGCGTGGAGACGGGACCCGGAGGACCTCAGCCGCGGCTGCACGCGATGGGGGGCGCGTCCCGCCCCGGACGGCGGGCGCGCACGCCGAGAGCAGCCTGCGGGCGCCGTTTCGTCGCTCTCCCTCTCGTGGCGACCTTCGTCGCATGCGCCCTGCTCCTCGCGGGCTGCGCCACGCCTGTTCCGAGCCGAGCCCGAGCCCGAGCCCGAGCCCGAGCGTCGGCCCGGCGGTGACGCTGCCGGCCAGCGACAGCGTGACCGTCTCCCTCGGCATCTACTCCGGCCGGCCCGACCCGTCGTGGACGCTGAGCGCGGCCCAGGCAGCGGAGCTGCGGCGGCTCATCGAGGTGCTGCCGTCCGGGGCGGGAGAGCCCGCGGCCGGCGGGCTCGGATACCACGGCTTCATGATCGCGCTGGCCGATGCCGGAGGCGACCCTCTGCCCGTCGTCGCATACCACGGAGAGATCGCCGCGGCCGGGGACGGCGTGCGCCCGACCTGGTACGACGCCGGAGGCAGCGTCGAGCGCTTCCTGCTCCTGACCGGTCGCCGGTCGCTGGACTCCGAGGAGGTCCGCGTCGTGGCCGACGACCTCGACGCGTTCTTCGGGACATCAGGGGAACCGGCTTCCTCTGAGTGACCCGGTCGCCACGCACCTGGCCGGGGTGCATCGTGGGTCGGGTGGGAGTGCCTGCCCGGAGCATGGCGCCGGGTCGTCCCGAGTCGGGACCGGTGGACGGTCCACAGACTTCTCCACACGCCGTCCACCGGAGCCCGCGTTCCGTGGATATCTTCGCGGCCGGCGGGCCGGATTTCGTGGACAACCGCGTTGCGTCCATCTTGGAGCGACCGTATCGTTCGGTCTGCCCGAAGGGGTCCGCAGGGACAGCGGGAGCCGAGATCACATCAAGGCTCGGGGCCGAAGATCGGACCGACGTCGGCGGCTGAGATCACATCAAGGCCGGCGCTCGGAGGACTGGAATCAGGCCCGCGGCAGAGATCGCATCAACGCCGGTCGCGTCCCGGGCGAGGTGGCCGCCGCAAGGTGGACGCAGCGCCGACGGAGCCGCGGAGGAGCGCCGAGATCACATCAAGGCGGTCCGAGCGGAGCCGGAGCTGGTTCCTTCGGGCGCTTCCGTGTCCGCCCTCGGGCGGACGGCGCCCGGCGGGACGTGACCGGCATCCCGGTGTCGGTACTCCCGTCGGGCGTGGAAGCTCCCTCCCGGAGGACCGAGCGAGTGTCGACCGACCACGCCCGCCCCATCCACCCCGCCGATCTCCCCGAGCGGCTCGACGCCCTCGAGGCGGCCGTGCGCGCGCGGACGCCCATCGTCCCGCGCGCCGGGATCGTGCTGGGCTCCGGCCTCGGCGGCCTTGCCGACGACCTCGCCGATCCGGTCGCCATCCCCTTCGCCGAGCTGCCGGGATGGCCTGCCGCCACTGCCCCCGGCCATGTCGGGCGGCTCCTCCTGGGCTCGCTCGGCGGCGTCCCCGTCGCGATGCTCCAGGGGCGACTCCACGCCTACGAGGGCCATCACCCCGGCCTCGTCGTCCAGCCCGTCCTCCTCATGGGCCGCCTCGGCGCGCGCACGATCGTCCTCACGAACGCCGCGGGCGGGCTGGATCCCGCGTTCGGTGCCGGGACGCTCATGGTCATCGCGGACCACATCAACATGACAGGCCTCACGCCCCTGTACGGCCCCAACGCCGACGCGATCGGCCCGCGCTTCCCCGACCAGACGGACACCTGGACGCCGGCCCTCCGTGCGCGGCTGCACGATGCCGGCCGCGCCGAGGGGGTCGCCCTGGAGGAGGGCGTCTACGTCGGCCTCCTGGGGCCGACGTACGAGACGCCCGCGGAGGTCCGGATGCTCCGCGGCTGGGGCGGCGACGCCGTGGGCATGTCGACCGTCCTCGAGGCGATCGCCGCGCGGTGGGCGGGCCTGCGGATCGCCGGCGTGAGCCTCGTGACGAACCCGGGGGCCGGCTACGTCGGCGAGCCGCTCACCCACGAGGAGGTGCTCGCGGCGGGTCGCGACGCCGGCCCGCGGCTCGCGCGCGTCATCCGCCGCTTCGTCCGCGATCTGCCGGCGGACTGAGCCGGCAGGGGCCGGCAGGTCCCGCCTGCCGGGCGGTCCGGTCCTCGTCAGCCCTCGCTGACCGGCAGCTCCCGTCCCGCCGCCTTCGCCGCGCGCGCCTTCTCCGCCCATGCCCCCAGGACCGTGTCCCGGTGCGGCCGGATCGGGCAGTGCTCGTCGCGGTTGCCCGCCTCGTCGCAGTAGCCGAGCGGCACGCACTTCGGCGCGAGGAACGACCCCAGGAACGGGCTCACCGCGAAGACCTCGTGCCGGATCAGCTGGAAGAGCCGGCGGATCTCCCATTGCGCCATCGTGCAGAGCCGGAGGCCGGACATGTGGATCAGCGCCCGGAGATTCGTCGTCATGACGAGGTTGGTCCGCGTCGCGTTCGGGAAGACGAACCGCGCGTCCTCGCCGGGGATCCCCGCCTCCACGAGGTCGCCGTACAGGTCGAGCCCCCCGCGGAGGTGCTCCTCGAACCGCCCGCGCAGCTCCTCGTCGGCGTCCGCGATCGTCGCCGGCGTCATCGTCGACGCGCCCTTGAACTTCACGTAGCGCTGGCTCTGCTGGTCGAATGCCACGCCGGCCCGATGCCGCACGAGCTGGTGCGAGAGCGTGCGCGAGACGCCGCTGATGCCGAAAGTGAAGACGACATGCTCGATGGTGGACCCGTGACCCGACTCGATGACGCGGCTGATGAGCTCGCGCTGCTTCGCCGGGTCCACGAGGCCGTCCACGGCGCGCGCCATGATCTCGTCCGGGTCCAGCTCGCTGTAGCAGGTGCGGCACGCGGTGTAGATGAGCGGGACGTAGAAGCGCTCCACGATCGCGCGGTCCGGGAACAGGAGCGTCGCGCGCATCCCCAGGTCGTGCCGACCCGGATTCCGCGGGATGCCGGTGCGATCGCGCGAGCCGGCTGCCGGCTGCCCGCCCGGCGCGGCTGCCTGCCCCTGTGCGGGAGGCTCGCCGGCGGCGGAGGGGGCCCGGTCGGCGGGACCGGGCGCGGCGGAGCCGGGGGGACGGAGCGGCTCGGCGGTCATGGGCGGAGTCTACGGGACGCGGGCCGCCGTCAGGCGGCACCGCCCACGGTGCGCTTCTGGACCGGCACCGGCCGTTCGGCGTCGCGGAACCAGAGCCAGTACAGCCCGGTCGCCACCGAGTACAGGACCGTGATCGTGACGAACGCGACGGTGTAGCCCGTCTCGAACCCGAGCGCGCCCTGGAGCACGCCGTACCAGAGGCCCGCGATGACCCATCCGAGCGACCACAGGAGGTTCTGGGCCGCCGCGAGCGTCGCCCGCTCGTCCGGCCGCACCTGCTCCTGGGAGAACGCGGTGATCATCGGGCTTCCGGCGTTCATCAGCGAGTTACGGACCGCCAACGCGATGACGACCGTCCAGAGGATCGGCGAGAAGCCCAGGACCGCGATGAACGGGATGCTGACCGACTGGACGAGGACGACCGATCCGACCTTCCCGACGCGGCGGGCGAGGATCGGCTGGAGGAGGATCGCGAGCGTCGTCCCCAGCGCCGAGATGGCGAAGACGAGGTTGAGCGACGCGAGTGAGAGGTCGAACTTGTTCTGGACGAACACGTTGAGGAAGGGGATCACCTGGCCCGCGCCCAGCGCGGTCAGGAACCCCGGGAAGAGGAGCTTGAAGAAGAGCTCGCGGTCGTGGACCACGATCCCCACGCGGGAGAGCGTCCGTGGGCGCGCACGGTCGGGCCGCATCGGGATGGGCTCCCCGCCCAAGGCGTCGCCCGCCCGCTGCTCCGCCGTGCGCGGCCGCGGACGGTCGTCACGCAGCGTGAGGAGGACGCAGAACCCGACGACGCCGAAGGCGACCATGATCGCCAGCAGGATCCGGTAGACGCCCGGGTCGCCCGAGTGGAGCCCCCAGAGGTTCGACGCCACGGCGGCGACGACGGCGCCCAGGACGGCCGCGCCGACCCCCGTGACCGTCATCGTCGCGTACTGGGCGGCGAACAGCTCGGCGCGATGCTCGCGGGTGCTGTGCTCGGTCAGGTATGGGACCGTCACGACGGCGAACGCCTGCTGGCCCGCGGCGAGGACCGCGGCGAGCAGGATGATGGCGACCGGCTCGGTGACGGCGACGAGCCCGGTGGTGGCGATGACCGTCAGGGCGACGCCGGCGAGGAGGACGGGTCGCCGTCCGACGCGGTCCGAGACCGCGCTCGCCGGGAACGCCGCCAGCATCGCGGCGAGCGACCCGACGGCGGCCACGACCCCGACGAACGAGTTCGAGAGGCCGAGCGAGCCCAGGTAGAGGTTGAAGTCGACCCAGTAGAGGCTCTGGGCAGCCCCGACGACCAGCGTGACGAGGAGGAAGCGCCGTGCGTCGGGCTGGAATCCCGCGTAGGCGGCGACGATTCCCCGCAGGCGACCTCGCCGGCCCGGCGACCCGCCGGTCCGCGTTCCCTCCGCCGGCATCGAGGTCAGGCTTCCTCCCCGGCGACGTCCTCGTCCGTCGTCTCCACGAGCGCAGCCACGTACCCCTCCCAGTACGCCGCGTGCTCGTCGCGGTCCTTCGCGGAGAGGCCCGCCTCCGCCCAGCCGTCGTGCGTGAGCGTCACGAGCGTCCCGTCCTCGCCCGTCGCCAGGTCCCAGCAGACCCGCGTCCGCGCGACGTCCGGCCCGTCACCCCAGCCCCAGGAATAGACGAGCCGCTCCCCGGGGACGACCTCGAGAACCGTGCCGCGCATGACGTCGCCGCCCCCGAAGTCGAGCGCGTACGCGTCCCCGACCGCCCCGACCGGGGTCGCGTGCGTGAACCACCGCTCCACGACGGCGGGGTCGGTGAGTGCCGCCCAGGTCGCGTCCCTGTCGGTCGCGAGCTCGGCCCGGATGACCATCGGCTGCATGCGGGATCCGGGCATGGAGCTACCTCCTCGGGGGGCGGGGGCGATCGTGCCCATGCTACCGGGCCGGGCGTCACGAGGCGGGGCGCCCGCCCGCGGCGCAGGCCCGGTACCCTGACCCGGCGCACGGGGGCGAGGGAAGGCATGGAGCGGGCGTTCATCGCGGGGGTCATCGCCGGCTACGGGATCGCGATCCCCGTCGGGGCGATCTCCGTCCTCATCATCGATGCGGGGATCCGCCACGGCTTCCGGACGGCCGCTGCCGCGGGCGCCGGCGCCGCGGGCGCGGATGTCTTCTACGCGGCCGTCGCCGCGTTGTTCGGCGCGGCCCTCGCACTGGTCCTCGAGCCGGTCGCCGTGCCGCTCCGGATCGCGAGCGTCGTGCTCCTCGTGGCGATCGGTCTTCGCGGGCTGCTCTCGGTCCGCCGTGACGCTCGAGCGGAGCCGGGAACGGTAGCGCTGCCGCCGGGCGCCCCCCGGACCTTCGTGACATTCCTCGGGCTGACGCTCCTCAACCCGATGACGGTCGTGTACTTCGCGGCTCTCATCCTCGGCCTGGCGTCCACCGGCGCCGGCCCGGCCGAGAAGGCCGCCTTCGTCGCGGGCGCCGGCCTTGCGTCGCTCTCATGGCAGGAGCTCATCGCGTTCATCGGCTCCCGGCTCCATCGCCGGCTCTCGCCGCGCACGCGGGCCGCCACGGCGATCCTCGGGAACGTCGTCGTCATCGGCCTCGCCGTCTCGATCGCGATCCCGCTGCTCACCGGGGCACGCTAGCCGTCGGCCGGCGTGAGCCCCTCGACGAGCGCCGCAAGGAAGCGCCGGACCGCCGCGCGCTCGTCGGCGGACAGGCCGGCCAGGGCCCGCCCGACGGCGTCGTCGCGCCATCGGTAGGCGCCCTCCACGTCGGTGATCGCGTCCTCGGAGAGGCGAACCCAGACCACGCGGCGGTCGTCCGGGTCTCGATCACGGACGACGTACCCGCGCGCCTCCAGCTCCTCGACGATCCGGCTCGCCCAGCCGACGGAGACGCCGATCCCGGCCGCGAGCCCGCCGATCGTGGCGCGGCCGTGCTCGTACACGTGGACGGCCGCGCGGATCGCCTGGGGGGAGAGCGGTGTCGCGTCGCCGCCGGGGCCGCCGTGGACCGCCCCGCGCGGCGCCTCGCCGGATGAGGGGCGCGCCGACGCGTGGACCACGTCCACGACGAGCCGAGCCGTGGACCGCACTTCCTCTGCCCCTGCGGCGCCGGTCCGCTCCGCGGCCTCCCGGCTGCTCCCATCCGTCACGCTTGCGCCCGTCCTCCGGTGCGGATATGATTGCGTCCCGAAACGATTTCGTATGGCAACTATACCACGGCGCCGGCGGGATGACCGCCGAGCGAAGCGCAGGAGAAGAGCACTGTGACACGTCAGGCCATCGCGGGCGGCGCGGCGATCCACGAGAGCGGTCGGGGTCGATGGATCGGCCTCGCGATGCTCAGCGTCGGCGTCTCGATGATCATCGTGGACGCGACGATCGTGAACGTCGCGGTCCCGTCGATCATCAAGGACCTCAACCTCGACCTGACGGCCGCCGAGTGGGTCAACACCTCGTACGCGCTCGTCTTCGCGGCGCTGCTCGTCACGCTCGGGCGCGTGGGCGACGTCGTCGGCCGGCGCCTCATGTACCTCGTCGGGCTGGTCGTCTTCATGGGCGCGTCGGTGCTCGCCGGCCTGGCGCAGACCGGCGAATGGCTCATCGCGGCTCGCCTCCTGCAGGGCCTCGGCGGCGCCGCGATCCTCCCCGCGACGCAATCGATCCTGAACGCGAACTTCCGCGGCAAGGACCGCGCCATCGCGTTCGGCATCTGGGGCTCGGTCATCGGCGGGATGGCGGCCCTCGGGCCTCTCCTCGGCGGCTTCCTCACGACGTACGTGTCCTGGCGATGGGCGTTCTTCATCAACATCCCGATCGGCCTGCTCGCGATCGTCGGGACGCTGAAGTACATCGGCGAGTCGAAGGACGAGCACGCGAAGCCGGGCTTCGACTTCCCCGGCTTCATCCTCATCACGCTCGGACTCGGCAGCATCGTGTTCGGGCTCATCGAGGGCCAGACGTACGGCTGGGTCCAGCCGAAGCGCCCGTTCACGATCGCGGGGTGGACCTGGCCCTCCACCGAGATCTCGATCATCCCGGTCATCATCGGGATGGGCGTCGTCGCCCTCGTCCTCTTCGCGATCGTCGAGCTGCGGCGCCGCAAGGCCGGGAAGTTCTACCTCTTCGACTTCACGATGTGGCGCTACCCGGGCTTCCGCTATGGCAACCTCGCCGGCACGATCGTCAGCCTCGGGGAGTTCGGCCTCCTCTTCGTCCTCCCGCTCTTCCTCCAGGCCGTGCTGGGCCTGTCCGCGTTCGAGACCGGCGCCCTCCTCATCTCGCTCGCCATCGGCTCGTTCTTCGCCGCGCCGATCTCCGCGCAGATCGCACGACGGTACGGCCCACGGCGTGTCGTGACGATCGGGATGGCGCTCGAGGCGGTCGGGATCCTCTGGACCACCCTGCTCATCAGCGCGGACGTCAACGTGGTCCTCTTCGTCCCGCCTCTGTTCATCTACGGCCTCGGCGTCGGGTTCGCGACCGCGCAGCTCACAAGCATCGTGCTCGGCGACGTCCCGCCGCAGGAGTCCGGGCTGGCCTCCGGCACGAATTCCACGATGCGGCAGGTCGGCTCAGCGCTCGGCATCGCGATCCTCGGCACCGTCCTGGCCGTGGGCCTGTCCTCGGGCGTCCGCGCCCAGCTGACCGCCCACGCCCCGCAGCTGCCGGAGTCGGCCCGCGAGGGCTTCGCCGTCGCGATCGAGGAATCGGCCGGCCAGGCGATCACGGCCTTCAGGGGCGATCCCGCCCAGCTCGCGGACTCGGGGCTCGTGCCGCCGGAGCTTGCCGGGTTCCTGACGAGCCCCGCCGCCAGGCCGGTCCTCGACCAGGTCGTCACGGCAGGCGAGCACGCGTTCGTCGATGCAGCCCGGGCCGCGGGATTCGTCGCGCTCGGGTTCGTCCTGCTCGGCCTCCTGTTCTCGTTCCTGCTGCCCAGGCAGAGGCCGGGCGTGATCGAACGGGTCGGGCCCGAGGAACCCGTGCCGGCCCTCGGGCGTCCTGACGAGGACGGCGCGGCTCCGCGGGGCGTCCCCGCGGAGGCCTGACGCCGCTGCCGGGAGATCGCTCCGGGGCCGGTTCCGGCCCCTTGGGCTATCCTCCCCGGGATCGCACCCGCGCCGCCGCCCGGTCGGCCGCCACCTCATCAGGAGCCTCATGCACCCCCACATCCGGACCGCGACCGCGGTCGCGCTCCTCGCCCTGACCGTCGCCGCGTGCGGCAGCTCGGCCACCACGGCATCCCCGTCCGCCTCCGCCGCGGCGGAGGCCTCGTCCGCGCCGTCCCTCGCGCCGTCGACGCCCGTCGTCCCGGATGCGTCGGCCGCCGCTTCTCCCCCCTCCTCTCCCGACGCATCGGCCGGCACGGCGGCCTCGGCCTCGCCCGCTGCAACCCCGACGTCGGAGCAGCAGGCCCTCATGGACCGCCTCCCGAAGCAGATCGGGACGGTCATGCTGTCGGCGCGGATGGTGGATGGCGCCGGCTTCATCGCCGCCGACCCTCAAGGCAACAAGGGGCTCGTCGACTTCCTCACGACGATCGGGCTCACGCCCGACGACCTCATCATCGCGTTCTCCGTGCCGACGTCCAGCACCGGGATCCCGTTCTCCGTCGGCGCGTACCGATTCGTCGGGGCGGACGCGGCGAAGCTCAGGACGGAGTTCGTCAAGGCGAACCTCGACAGCCAGCCCGGCTCGACGGCCAAGGACGAGACCGTCGGCGGTCGGAAGGTGGTCGCCCTCGGTGCCCCGGCCGGCGACCAGGGGCCGCCCGTCTATCTCCTGTTCGACGGTGACACGGTCTTCGTCGTCAGCTCCACGGACGAGGGCTTCGCGGCTGAAGCGGTCAAGGCGCTCCCGGTCCAGTGACGGCACGCATGCTCCGGGCCGGCGTAGCCCCGGCCCTCCTCGCCACCGCCGCTCTCGCCCTCGTCGCGGCCTGCGGCTCGACCGCGACGTCCGCCCCCACCCAGACTCCGGCCGCGTCGGCAGGTCCGGTCACGCCGGCCCCCTCGGCGTCGGCCGCCGCCCCGGACGGCTCGCCCGCCGCATCCCCGGCAGCATCCGACGCCGCCGGCACCCCTCTCCCGTCGTTCACGCGCGTCGCGGACCTCGAGGCCATGCTCCCGAAGAAGGTCGGCGACGCCGTCCTCGCGCCGCGAAGCCTCACGGGGACCGACGTGCTCGCGACCGGCGACCCGACCTCGATCGCCGCGCTGCAGGCGATGCTCGACGCGACCGGTGCGACGGCCGCGGACTACCAGTTCGCGTACTCGCCGTTCAAGACCCCGGCGGGCACGGACGCCGCGGTCGGCGTCTTCCGCGTGAAGGGCTCTGAGCCCGAGAAGCTCCGGGACATCCTCGTCGAGCAGGGACGGACCAACAACCCGGGGATCGGCGCTCCCGAGGACGGCACCGTCGGCGGGAAGAAGGTGAAGATCCTCCGCGTGGACGACGCCTCCGGCACCACGTGGTCGTGGTACTACTGGCCGAAGGGCGACGTCCTCTTCTACCTCCAGACGGTCGACTCCGCCGTCGCGGAGGAGGTCATCGCCGGCCTCTGAGCGAGACAGCGGGCGGCCGTCCCTTCGCGGCCGCCGGTCCGGATCGACCGATCACGCCGTCCGGTCGGCCCCCGCCGGCCGGGCCGTGGGCACTTCCGATGCCCGCGCGCCGCTGATACGATCGCTCGGCCTCGCGCCGCACGATCGGAGGGCGGATGCCGCCCGGGCTCCTGGAACGTCTCGCCGCCGGCCCCGTCCTCGGTGACGGGGGATACCTGCTGGAGCTGGAGCGCCGCGGATGGGTCCGCGCCGGCTCCTTCACCCCCGAGGTCTCGGTCGTCCATCCCGAGGCGCTCGTCGAGCTGCACCGCGAGTTCCTCCATGCCGGCGCCGAGGTCCTCCAGGCGCTGACCTTCTACGCGGGCGAGGACCGGCTCGCGGCCGCAGGCCTCGCCGCCGAGGTGGACGAGATCAACCGCGAAGCCGTGCGGATCGCCCGCCAGGTCGCGCGCGAGGGCGATGCGATGGTGGCGGGCACGCTGAGCCCCACCGGTGCGTTCGCGCCCGACGACCGGCGGTCCGCCGATCACGTCCGCGCCGCGTTCGACCGCCAGCTCGACGACATGGTGGCCGTCGGCGTCGACTTCGTGATCGGCGAGACGTTCGCCTGGCTCGGCGAGGCGCGCATCTGCGCCGAGCGCGCGCACGCGACCGGGCTGCCGGTGGTCGTGACGATGGCGTTCGAGGAGGAGCCGGTCGCGCGCGAGGGCGAGGGCGCGGGGGAGTGCGCCCGGGTGCTCGTGGACCACGGCGCCGACGTCGTCGGCGTGAACTGCCTCCGCGGGCCCGTGAAGCTCCTCCCGATCGCGGCGCAGATGCGCGAGGCGGTGCCCGTGCCCGTCGCGTGCCAGCCCGTCGCGTACCAGACGCCGCCCGGGCGGCCGGACTTCACCTCCCTCCCCGAGTTCCCGTTCTCCCTCGATCCGCTCCAGCTCCCCCGCGCTGCGATGGCCGAGTTCGCCGTGAAGGCGCGCGAGCTGGGGATCGGCTACATCGGCTCGTGCTGCGGGTCGGTGGCGGTCCACGTGCGCGCGATGGCCCAGGCGCTCGGCAAGGCGCAGCCGGACGAGCGGGACCAGGCCCCCCGCGGGGTCCATGGGGGCGACGCCCGCCGCTGAGGGTGGGACGGGCCCGCCCCGACACCGGCGCGGAAGCGATCCGGGCCCCGTCCCGGCGCCACGCCGTCGGGCCCCTGCCCCGCGACGCGCGCCACCGCCGCCCGACGCGTACACTCGGGCTGTCTCCGCGGGAGGAGCGGGGACATCGGCCTCCGTGACGAGTCGTGCGTCCAGGCGCGTCGCGGCCGGAGAGGAGCCACCATGCGAACGACCGCCGGTCCCCGCCTCGCGCGTCTCGCGGCCCTCGCGCTCGCAGTGAGCGCCCTTCTGGTGGCCGGGCCGCCGACCCCCGCGCGGGCGGCCGACCCGCTCGTCCTGAAGGTCGGGACGACGCAGGACCTCGAGGCGCTGAACCCGTTCAACGCCTACCAGTACATCGGGATCGAGATCTACTACCTCAACTACGACTTCCTCGTCGGGTTCGGCAACGACCTCGAGCCGATCCCCGGCTTCGCCGAGTCGTGGAGCCAGTCCGCTGACGGGAAGACGTGGACGTTCAAGATCCGGCCGGGGATGAAGTGGTCCGACGGGACGCCGGCGACCGCCGAGGACGCCGCATGGACATTCCAGATGATCATCGACGCGGTGAAGGACGGGAACAGCGTCGGGTACGGCTACATCGACCCGGACGTGAAGAACGCTGCCATGGTCTCCGCGACGGCGACGGACCCCGAGACGCTGGTCATCGAGCTCGCGCGACCGAACGACCGCGTCCTCTCCACGACCGTCCCCGTCCTCCCCAAGCACATCTGGGGGAGCAAGACTCTCGACGACATCAACAACTTCGCGAACGACCCGCCCATCGTCGGCACGGGGCCGTACCAGGTCGTGGAGTGGAAGACCGGCCAGTACGCCCGGCTCACCCGCAACCCCTACTACTGGGGCCCGCAGGGCGCCGCCGAGGAGGTCATCTTCCAGTTCTTCCCCGACGCCGTGGACACGATGGTCCAGTCGTTCAAGGCGGGCGAGATCGACTACATCCGCAACCCCAACGCGCTGCAGTTCGGCCAGCTGGCGAGCGAGCCGAACACGCCGACGATCAGCTCGTCCTCGAACGGATACACCGAGCTCGGCTTCAACACCTACGCGAAGGAGATCCCGGACGGCGGCGCGTCCACGAAGGCCCTGCAGGACCCGGCGTTCCGCGACGCGCTCGGGTACGCGATCGACAAGCAGGTGCTGCTCGACAAGATCGTCCAGGGCTACGGCACCGTGGGAACGACCCAGGTCCCGGCGTGGGAACGGCGGTTCCACACGGATCCCGCGAACCCGCGGACATTCGACATCGAGCTCGCGAAGCAGAAGCTCGACGCCGCCGGGTACACGCTCGACGCGTCCGGGAACCGGCTCGACAAGGAGGGCAAGGCCCTGAACCTCCGGCTCTACTTCCCGAACTCGAGCGACGACTACCCGAAGATCGCCGCCTTCCTCACCGACTGGTTCGGCCAGCTCGGGATCAAAGTGAAGAGCCAGTCCTTCGACGCCGGCGCCCTGACGGACATCCTCCTGCCGCCCGAGGCGGGCGACAAGTACAAGGCCGACTACGACATGTTCATCTGGGGCTGGGGCGGGTACCCCGACCCCAACTACCTGCTCGAGATCTTCACGACCGGCGCGATCGGGTCGATGAGCGACAGCCAGTTCTCGAACCCCGAGTACGACGCCCTCTACACGAAGCAGCTCGAGGCGGCCACGGTCGAGGAACGGAAGACGTACATCGACCAGATGCAGCAGATCTTCTACGACCAGGCGCCGTACCACATCCTCTACTACGACAACGAGCTCCACGCGTACCACACGGACAAGTTCGCGAACTGGCAGACCCAGCCGACAGACGGCGGGACACCCTTCTTCATCAACGGGTCACTCAACTACACCCTCCTCACCGACGCGAAGGCGACGCCGACGCCGACTCCGACGGCCACCGAGGCGCCGAGCGCCTCCGCCGGCGGCTCCGCGGCCCCCACGACCGCGCCCACGCAGGCGCCGAGCGCCAGCCCGGCACCCGGCGGCGGGGGAGCAGGCGACAGCACCGGCACGTTCCTGCTCATCGGCGGCATCGCGCTGCTCATCGTGCTCATCACCGTCGGCATCCTGGCGTGGCGGACCCGCGCGCGGCGCGGCGGTCCGGGCGAGGAGGAGTAGCGGCAGAGCGCCCGGCGGGCCCACGGGGGCGATCGGCGCGGTGAACCCGGCGGCCGCGGTCCGGCGACCCATCGCACGTCGCGAGGCGCGCGATGGGTAGCCGCTACCTCGCCCGGAAGATCGTTCAGGCGATCCTGACGATCGTCTTCATCGTCCTGCTCAACTTCATCCTCTTCCGGATGATGCCGGGGTCGCCGGACCGCGTCCTCGCCCGGAACCTCCCTGACAGTGCGCGCGCCGAGCTCCGCGAGCGGTGGGGGCTCGACCAGCCGCTCATCCCGGACCAGCTCGTCGCGTACGTGGCCGCGACGGCGCGCGGTGACCTCGGCTCGTCGTTCAAGTTCAACGGCCGGAGCGTCGTGGAGGTGCTCAGCGAGCGGATCTGGCCGACTCTTATCCTCTTCGGCCTCGGCGAGCTCATCGCGATCGTGGTCGGCCTGGGGCTGGGCGCCTATTCCGGGTGGAGGAGGGGAGGGCCGGTCGACTACGTCGGCAACGGGTTCTCGCTGATCCTCTACTCGATGCCGTACTTCGTCATCGGCATGATCCTCCTCCTGGTATTCGCGACGGGCCTGGGCTGGTTCCCGACGAGCGGGATGTTCTCCCTGGGCCACCGGTTCGACAGCTTCCCCGAGCAGGTCGCCGATTTCGCCTGGCACCTCTTCCTGCCGCTCATGACGGTCGCGATCGGGCTCATCGGGCAGTACTCGATCCTCATGCGGTCGTCGATCATCGACACCCTCACCGAGGACTACGTGACGACGGCGAAGGCGAAGGGCCTCACCGACGGCCGGGTCCTCCGCTCGCACGCTCTCCCGAACGCGCGCCTGCCCACGGTCACGCTCATCGCGATCAACCTCGGCTACGTGATCGCAGGGGCCATCACCGTCGAGGTCGTCTTCAACTGGCCGGGGATCGGGACGTTGACGGTGATCGCCCTCAACGCGCGGGACTACCCGATGCTCCAGGGGATCTTCCTTCTCCTCTCGATCTCGGTCGTCCTCGCGAACTTCGTCGCCGACCTCGTGTACGGCTACCTCGACCCGCGGGTACGGACATGACAGCCAGGCCGCTCTCGAACCGCGAGCTCCGGGCGGAGCGCTGGCGGCTGCGCCTGCGCGGCTGGTCGGACCTCGCGGGGCGCTTCGGCAGGCGACGCGACGGGGTCATGGGGGTGGGCGTGCTCATCCTCTTCGCGTTCCTCGCCCTCTTCCCGACCGTGCTCGTCGGACCGCTCCAGACGGCGACGACGGCGCCGGGGTTGCCGCTCCAGCCGCCGAGCCTGGAGTTCCCGCTGGGGACCGACGACCTGGGCCGGAGCATGCTCAACCTGACGGTCCATGGCGCGCGGATCTCGATGGTCATCGGTCTGCTCGCCACCGTGGTGACGGTCTTCCTGGGCGCGGTCATCGGGATCGCGTCGGGCTACCTCGGCGGCCGGACGGACACCATCCTCATGCGCGTCACTGACTTCTTCCTCGTCCTTCCGACCTTCGTCCTCGCCCTCGTCCTCGCGCCGATCATCCTCGAGCTGATCGGGTCGGACGCGGAGATCCTCGGGATCCCGTCCACGCTCGTCGTGATCATCGTGGTCATCGGCATCACGAGCTGGGCGTCCACCGCCCGGATCATCCGGTCGCAGGCGCTCTCGGTGAAGGAGCGGATGTTCGTCGCCCGGGCCCGCGTGATCGGCGGCGGTGGCGCCCACATCATGTGGCGGCACATCATGCCGAACGTTCTCAACCTCATCGTCGCGAACACGGTCCTCGTGTTCGCGGGCGCGATCCTCACGGAGACGACCCTCTCGTTCATCGGCCTCGGCGACCCGCTCCTCCCGTCCTGGGGCGTCATCCTGAACTCGGCGCAGGCCTCGGGCGCGCCCGGCCTGGGGGCGTGGTGGTACTTCGTCCCGCCGGCGACATGCATCGTCCTCGTGGTCCTCGCCTTCACGCTCGTCGGCGGGGCGCTCGACGACGTCCTCAACCCGCGCATGCGGTCGCGCCGATGAGCGAGCACTCGCTCGTCCCCGGGGCCGGGGCCGCCGCCCCGGCGGCCGCCGCGCAGCCGGGGGTCCCTGCTCCCGCTGCCGCACCCGGCGCCACGTCGGCGGAGATCCGCGGCCGGCGGCAATGGCCGCTGCCGAAGCAGGCGGACCCGGACGCGCCGCTCCTCGTCGTCGAGGACCTGCGCGTCCACTTCACGCTGGAGTCCGGCTCGGTCAAGGCCGTGGACGGCGTGAGCTTCACGCTCCGCGACGGCGAGGCGCTCGGCATCGCGGGCGAATCCGGGTGCGGCAAGACGACCACGGCGCTGTCGCTCATCCGGCTCCTGCCGGCCAACGCGAAGGTCGTGAGCGGGAGCGTGCGGCTCTTCGGGATCGACCTCGTCCCCAAGTCGGAGAACGCGCTCCGCCGATACCGCTGGCGCGAGATCTCGCTCGTGTTCCAGGGCGCGATGAACGCCCTGAACCCGGTGAAGCGGATCGGCGAGCAGATCGCGGAGCCGATCGTCGTCCGGCTCGGCCAGTCCCAGGCGGACGCCGACCGCCGCGCCGGCGATCTCCTGGAGCTGGTCGGGATCCCGCGTCAGCGCGCGCGAGCGTACCCGCACGAGCTGTCCGGTGGGATGCGCCAGCGGGCGATGATCGCGATGGCGCTCGCCTGCGACCCGGCGATCGTCATCGGGGACGAGCCGACGACGGCGCTCGACGTCATGGTCCAGGCCCAGATCCTCGAGCTGCTCGAGCGCCTCCGGTCGGAGCTGGGCCTCTCGCTCATCCTCATCACCCACGACCTCTCGGTCATCGCCGAGACGTGCGACCGCGTCCTCATCATGTACGCGGGCCGCGTCGCGGAGGAGGGGCCGGTCTCCGAGGTCTTCTCCCGGCCGCGCCACCCGTACACGCAGAAGCTCCTCGGGGCGTTCCCCAACATCCACGCCGACCGCCGCACCCTGGAGGTCATCCCCGGCGCCCCACCGGATCTCCGGACGCCGCCGCCGGGCTGCCGCTTCCACCCGCGCTGCCCGCTCGTGATGCCCGTCTGCGCCGAGGAGGTGCCTCCCGAGGTCACGTTCGCCGGCGTCCGGGTCGCGTGCCACCTCTACGCCACGGGGTCCGACGGCACCGTGGTGCCCGTCCCGTCGATCGCGACCGGCGTCGACGCCCCGATCACGCCCGACGACGGATCCGGGCCGGCGGAGGTCCCCGGCCCCTCGTTCGCCGACATCGTCGCCGAGGAGCTGGCCGCCACGACCCCGGCGCACATCCCGTCGCTGGACCACTCGATCTCACCGGTCCGGCCGCCGGGAGAGGACCGTCGGCCCGGGGAGGACGCGTGAGCGACGAGCGCGACCTCCTCCGCGTCGAAGGCCTGAAGGTCCACTTCCCCATCCGCGGCGGCCTGACCAATTCGCTCCTGAGGCGCACCCGCGGGTTCGTGCGCGCGGTGGACGGCATCGACCTCTCGATCCGGCCGGGCGAGGTCCTCGCGCTCGTCGGCGAGTCGGGGTCCGGCAAGACGACGACCGGCCGCGTCATCGTGAAGCTCACGCGCCAGACCGAGGGCCGCGTGGTCTTCGACGGGCAGGATGTCTCCGACCTCTGGGGCGTCCGCAAGCTCCGCGAGTACCGCCGGCGGGTCCAGATCATCTTCCAGGACCCCTACGAGACGCTGAACCCCAAGCAGACCATCCACGACTTCGTTGCGGAGCCGCTGGAGGTGAACCGTCTTGCCCCGTCCGCCCGGGAGCGCGAGGAGCGGGTGATGGGCTCTCTCGAGGCGGCCGGCCTGCGGCCGGCGAGCGACTTCGCGTTCCGCTACCCCCACGAGCTCTCGGGCGGCCAGCGTCAGCGCGTCGTCATCGCCGGCGCGCTCGTCATGGGGCCGGAGCTGGTCGTCGCGGACGAGCCTGTCTCCATGCTCGACGTCTCGATCCGCACGGAGCTCCTGCGCCTGATGCTCGACCTGCGGAGGGAGCGCGGGCTCACCTACCTGTTCATCACCCACGACCTCTCGGTGGCGTGGGTCATCGCCGACCGCATCGCGGTCATGTACCTGGGGCGGATCATGGAGATCGGCGCGGCCGAGAGGGTGATCCGCTCGCCGGCCAACCCGTACACGCGCGCGCTCGTCAGCGTGTCGCCGAGCCCCGCGCCCGCCACCGCCGGGGTGAGGGCCGCGCGGACGATCCTCTCGGGCGAGACGCCGGACGCCGCGGACGTCCCGCCCGGCTGCCGGTTCCATCCCCGCTGCCCCGTCGCGTTCGACCGGTGCCGGCGCGAGGAGCCGCCGCTCTTCGACGTCGGCGACGGTCACGCCTCGGCATGCTGGCTCGTGGAGGGCGGTGGCCGCCTGCCCGCGATGGCCTTGGCCGATCCGTCGCCCGCCCCCGCGCCACCGACGGCGGACGCACCCGCGCCGGACGCCGCGGCCTGACCCGCGCGGTCTCGCCGGGGCGCGCTCAGCTCCTGTCGCGCCCGGCGAGGCGGCGAAGGTCCGCGTGCGGGCCGGAGATGATCGCGACCTCTCCGGCCCGGAGGACGCGTCCATCCGGCGGGTTCGCCTCGTAGTCCGACTCGCCGTGGACGACCGCGAGGACGAAGATCCCGTCGTGCCGGAGCGACGCCACGTCGCGGTCCGCGAGCGGCGAACCCTCCGTGATCGACAGCTCCTCCAGCGAGAACGCGAGCTGACCGTGCGAGAGCGCCTGGTCGAGGAAGTCGACGACGCGAGGCCGGCTCGCGAGCTCGGCGAGCCGCCGGCCGGCCATCGTGTACGGCGAGACGACCCGGTCGGCGCCGGCGCGCGCGAGCTTCGCCTCGGCCTCGAACGTGGACGCCCGGCCCACGATGAAGAGCTTCGGGCTCAGCGCCCGCGCGGACAGGATGACGTAGACGTTGTTCGCGTCCGAGTCCATCGTGGCGACGAGCCCGCGCGCGCGGTCGACGCCCGCCGCGAGGAGCGTCGCGTCGTCGGTCGCGTCCCCTGCCACCACGAGGTGTCCGTCCCGTCGCGCGTGCTCGACCGACGGCTCGTTGCCGTCGACCACGACCATCCGGTGGCCGTCGTGGGCGAGCTCTCGTGCGACCGTCGAGCCGACGCGCCCGTACCCGCAGAGGACGAAGTGGTCGCGCATCCCGGCAAGCTCGTCCGTCACCCGCTTCGCCTCCCGTCTCCCGCTCGTCGCATCGCGGACGAGCTCCTCCGTGATGATGCCGACCGTCCCGAAGATGATCCCGACGCCCGCGATCGCCACGAGCGACGTCCAGGTCCGCAGGGGCTCGTCGAGCTCACGCACCTCGCGGAACCCCACCGTCGTGAGGGTGATCGTCGTCATGTAAAGGGCGTCGGAGAGCGACCAGCCCCCGATGACGATGTAGCCGACGGTGCCGACCGCGAAGGCCGCGGCGACGACGACGAGCCAGACGCGGAGGAGCCGCCACGGCCCCGTCGCCGACGCCGTGGACCGGGAGCGGCCTGCCGTCCCGCGCACCGCCATCGCGCCCATCGTAGGGGAACCGCGTCGCGTCCGGCGAGCCCCACCGCCGCCATCGGCCGCATCGTCGCGTACCATCGCCACCCATGAGCCGTCTCCCGGACCTGGGCCCGCGCGGCGAGGGGTGGGTCATCCTGCAGGGGTTCCTCTTCGTCGCGATCGCCGCCTCCGCCTTCCTGCCCCCGGCGTGGAGCGGCCCGGCCCGTGTCGTGACCGCGGCCACGGGCGCCACGCTCCTCGCCCTCGGACTGCTCCTCGCCGTCGTCGCACAGCGTGATCTCGGCCGGAGCCTGACGATCATGCCGTTCCCACGGGAGGGCGGCGCACTCGTGGAGACCGGTGTGTACGCCCGGGTGCGCCACCCGATCTACGGCGGACTCGTGCTCGCCGCCTTCGGGTGGGGGCTCATCGGCGCGAGCCCGGTCGGGCTGCTCCTCGCAGCAGCCCTGCTCGGCTTCTTCACGCTGAAGTCCACGCGGGAGGAGGCCTGGCTCGTCGAGCGGTTCCCGGGCTACCCGGCCTACCGTCGGCGGACGAAGCGGTTCGTTCCGTACGTCGATCTGACTCCCACCCCCGCGGTCACCGTGGCCGGGCCGACGCCGGCATGCTCCTGCGGCGTCACTCCATCGGGCAGCCGGCCTCGTCGGGGAGCAGTGGGCGGAGGATCAGCGACCACGTCTCGCCGCCGCTCCGCCAGTACGTCAGCTGGTTCGCGGACTCGAGTGCCGGACGGATCGTGGCGAGGTCGTCGCCCTCGACCACTCCGCACCGCATCGCCGGCTCTGTCGTGGCCCGGAACGGCTCGCCGAAGGCGGCCAGGGGGGTCGCCAGCGGCCAGTCCGCGATCGTCGGCGAGGGCTCGGGGTCCTGCGCAGCCGGCGTCGCCTGCTGCGCGTAGATGCGGATCGCATCGAAGTCGTACGGCGCCTCGGCCGAGGCGCCGTCGCGGCCGAGCCACCCGGGCAGGTCGCCGAGCCTCGCGGCGAAGTCCGCCAGGTCGGCGCGCGCGGCCGCGTCCTCCGGCGACAGGACGGAGGTGTCCTCGCCGAGACCGAGCGCGTACGCGGAGACCGTGGACGTCGTGCCGCCCGCGTCGACGACGAAGGTGGTCGTGGGGGCATCGGCGATCAGCGGGTACGGGTACGACGCATCCCGGCCGACGATGCCGGCCTCGGAGGCGGCCGCGAGGATGCGCTGGAGCCCGTCCTCCGAGACGCGGGAGACGAGCAGGTTCGGCAGCGCGGGCCCCGGGTAGATCTCGATCTGCGGGCCGCGGGTGATGACGCGACCGTCGCCGTAGATGCTGATGGTCGGCATCTCCGACAGGATCCATCCGGGCGCCACCAGCCCGCCGCCCACCTCGACCCGGAGGACGAGCTCGTCCGCGCCGGTGGGGTGCGCGATCGTCCCGATGGACGGGCTCGCCGCCGGTGACGCGGTGCTCCCGCCCGGCGTGCCGGTCGGCGGGAGAGACCCGGCTCCGGTGCAGGCGGCGAGAGAGAGGACGGTGGCGAGCGACAAGGCCGTGGCTCGGGGGAGGCCGAAGGTGGCCGCGGTCGGGCAATTCATGGTCGTCCGACGACCGGGCCGTCGCTGCGGTTCCCGGCGCCCTCCGTCACGGCGCGGGGGTCGCGGGCTCCGCCGACGGGCTGGCCTGAGGCGAGCCGCTCGCCGCCGGCGTGGTGAGCCCGGATGCGGCCGGCTCCGGCGTCGGGCTCGGCACGGTCCCGTCGATCGTCTGCTGGATCGCCGTCTCGATCGCGCTCAACTGTGCGACGCCCTTGATGAAGGTCGAGCCCTTCGGCCCGACGATGTGGAGCGTGGGCGTCGACGAGACGCCGAGCGCCCGCCCGGCCTCCGTCTCCGCGAGTGCGGCTCCATGGGTCTCGCGGCCGTTCATGCAGGCCGCGAACGTCTCCGTGTCCAGGTCGGCGAACCCCGCGAGCTGGACGAGGTTCTCCGGAGCGAAGGCCCCCTGGTTCTCCCCGCGCTGTGACGCGAACAGGAGATCGTGGTAGCGCCAGTAGGCCTCCTGCCGGCCCGCGCACCGGGCGGCGGCAGCAGCATCCACCGACTCGTCGCCGAGGAAGGCGAAGTCGCGGAAGACGAGCCGGATCTGACCCGTGTGCACGAGGTCGCGCACGAGCGAAGGCTCGGTCGCGTGGGCCATGACGCCGCAGTACGGGCACTGGTAGTCCGCCCAGATCTCGACGAGGACGGGCGCGGCCGTGTCGCCCAGGACCGGGGACGCGCCGGCCTGCGCGCCGGACGGGGCGGGGGTCGGGCTCCCCGGGCCGGCGCTGCCGCCGCTCGCCACGGGCGCGCTGCCCGTCCCGGGCACGCCGCTCGTCCCCGGCGCGCCGCCCGAGCCGGCACCGCCGAGCATCCCCGCCGCCGCGAGGACGACGGCGACGATCGCCCCGCCAGCCACGGCCGCCAGGAGGTACCCGCCCGCGCGGGCCAGGCGCCCGGTTCGCGGGGGAGCGACCGGCTCGGTCTCCACGGCCGCGGCGTGGACCTGGCCGGGCTCCACGGGCTCCAGGTCCGGGCCGGCTGCCGCCCCCGCCGCGACGGGGCCGGCGGCCGCCGGCTCCGTCGCGGCGGGGAGGGGCTCCGGCGCGAGCGGCCGGTCGGCGGGCCCGTCGTCCGCGACAGGGTCGCGCGGGTCGGTGTCGGTCACGGTGGTCTCCTCGGTCGGTCGCGGCCGGCGGTGGTCGGCCGCGGTCGGCGCGCGCCATCGTCGCACAGGCCGCGCGCGGGTGCCCCGGATGGCGCTACGCTGCCCGCACGCCCAGCGAGCGGGACGACGGAGGGTGGGATCGATGAACGAGGCCGTCACCGACCTGGTGGAGGCGCTCGGGCGCCTCCTCGACCTCGCGGGCGTCGTCGCCATCGTCGTGGGGTTCTTCCTCGCGATCGCGCTCGTGTCGCCGTCCCTCGCGCGGGGCGACAGGACCGGCGCGTACGCGCGGTTCCGCGTGGGCCTGGCCCGGGCGATCGTGCTCGGCCTCGAGATCCTCGTTGCGGCCGACATCATCCGGACCGTCGCTCTGGAGCCGACGCTGGAGAACGCGGCGGTTCTCGGGATCATCGTCCTGGTGCGGACGCTGCTGAGCTTCACGCTCTCGGTCGAGATCGATGGACGTTGGCCGTGGCAGCAGCCGCCGCCCGGCGCGCCGTTGGAGCAGCGGATCGACTGAATCCGACGTCCGCCGGAGGGGACCCCGGCCGGCCGGCGACGGCGGCGACCCGGCGAAGCGGCGGATCCACTTCCGCGGGGCGCACCCGAACGGCGGATCCGGTCGTCCCGGGCGATCCGCCTACGAGACCTCGACGACGAGGTACGCGCGCGAGCCCGAGGGCGCCTGGACCGAGATCTCGTCCCCGGCGGCGGCGCCGATCAGCGCCCGCCCGAGCGGGCGACGTGTCGCTGATCCGCCGCTCGGCGGGCTTCGCCTCCGCGCGCCCCACGACCGTGTACGATCTCGCGCGCCCCGTCGTGCTCGACGGTGACGACCGAGCCGATCCCGACGACGTGCGAGCGCGCGATGTCGTCGATGACGACGACCGAACGGATCATCTCCTCGATCTGCGCGACGCGCCCCTCCAGGAACGACTGCTCGCGGCGGGCCGCCTCGTAGTCGGCGTTCTCGCGGAGGTCGCCGAGCTCGCGGGCGGCCTTGATGCGGGCGACGATCGCGGGCCGCTCCTTCGTCGTGAGCGTCACCAGCTCGGCCTTCAGCGACTCGAGCCCGCCGGACGTCAGGTGCGTGACGGTGACGGAGGGCTGCGGTGCTCGCTCCGCGGCCGTCGGCCGGCGCCTCCGCGGCGCCGCCTCCGGCGGCCGCCCGTGTCGCGGCCGCGCGGGCGCGAGTGGACGGCTTCGCCATCGGTCCCCCGGCCGCGCCGGAGAGCGCAGTGCCGGGCTTCGTCGCGGCCTCCTCGTCGGGGCGGAAGAGGCCGGTCAGACCGTGCGCCGCGCGACGCCCGTCGGGCGCCTCGGTGTTCCCGAACGGCAGCACGAGCGAGGGGTCCGGCAGGCGCGCGACGGACGCCGGGTCCACGCCCGCCGCGAAGGCGTCGAACGCCGCGTCCGCGTACTCCTCCGCCGCGTCGGTCTCCGCCCACCAGAGGCGGAGCTTCGCCGGATCCTTCAGCACGCGGAGGCGCCAGGCGCTGCCGAACGGCCGCCGGTCGCCGATCGCGGTCGCCGCGAGCGCCGCGGCGCGGCCGGAGAGCGACTTCGTCGTGGACCCGATGAAGAGGACCGACTCGCCCGGCAGCCACCACCGGCGGAGGTCGGCGGCCAGCTCGTGCGGCGTCGGTGTGCCGCCGTCGAGCCGGAGGTCGGGGACGCGCTCCAGCCACGTCCGGAGTGCGGCGTGGTCCGCGGGCATCTCCGCGAGCAACGCGGCGAGCTCGACCACGAAGACCCCGGGACGCCCACTCCGGAGCGGCGCGCCCCAGAGGACGGGCCCGTCGGCCATCAGGCCGAGGCCGGCGAGGAGCTCGCGCGCGGTGGGGCCGGGACGAGCGGGAGGTGTGGGGGTGGGCGGCATGCCGGTCAGCCTATCCGAGACCCGCGCCGGCCGCTCGCCCGGCTGGGCGGCCGTGCAGGGCGGCGAGAGCGGGTCTTGTCGGCCGGCGCGCCGTGTCCTCCCCCGGCCATCTCCCGACCGGGGGAGGGCGCCTCCGGCCGGGAGCGGCTTCACGGGGTCAGGCGGTCGCCTTGCCCGGCTCGATCTCCATCATCGCGTGATGGATCCCCAGGGTGTCCATGAGGCCCAGGTACGGGTCGGAGTCCATCTCCTCGGGGATCACGATCCCCTCGGTCCGCCACGCGCCCTCGGCGATGAGCTCCATCGCGAGGACCGGGTTGAAGCCGGTCTGCCAGCCCACGACCTGCAGGCCGTGGTTCCGCCAGATCTCCTGGGCGTCCGCCAGCTGGTAGAGGTAGACCTCCCGCGGGCGGCCGTCCTTCACGCCAGTCACCCACGTGCCCACGATCGCCCGCCCGATCATCCGGTCGCCCACCGTCATCGGGTCGGGCGTGAGGGCCATCACGACGTCGCGCGGGGCGACCTCGACGTTCCCGACCTGGATCTTCTTCGTGGAGTCGAGCCCGAGCTTGTGGAGCGTCTTGAGGATCTCGATGAACTCGTCGCCCAGCGCGTACTTGAACGAGGCGCTCCGGACGTCCAGCGCGCGCGGCACGAGCGCGACCTCCTCGTGCTCGACGTTCACGCACTCGACCGGGCCCACGCCCTCCGGGAAGATGAACTTCTCGGCGCCGGAGAACGGCTCGGTGGTGAACCATCCACGCTCCTTCTCGAAGAGCAGAGGCGGGTTCAGGCACTCCTCGATCGTCGTCCAGATGCTGAAGACGGTCGCGAACGCGTACCCCTCGATGTACATGTCGCCGCCGTCGCGGACGTGGACCCCGTGGATCTCATCGAAGAGGTGCTTCGCGGCGTGCTTGGCGAAGAGGTCCGTGAGGCCGGGGTCCATCCCGATGCCGAGGAGCGCCATCCGGCCGCTCGCCTTCCAGGCGTCGGCCAGGGCGAACTGGCGCTCGCCGAGCATGACGCCGACCTTCCGGAAGGGGTCGTCCGGATGGGGCTCGGAGAGGCTCACGGCCATGTCCACGTAGTCGATGCCGGCCTCGAGCGCCGCCTCGAAGATCGGCATGACGAACCGCGGGTCCACCGAGTTCATCACGATGTCGACCTTCTCGGCCTTCGCGAGCGCGATGATGTCCGCCTTCTTCCCGGCGTCCAGGCGGACCGCCGAGTAGCGCGGGTCGTTCTTGACGACCGAGTGGACGTACTGCGCGCGCTCGAGGTTGTAGTCCGCGAGGACCATCCTCTCGAGCCAGGGCCTCCCGGCGCTCAGCTTCGCGATCGCCTCGCCGACGGTGCCCGTCCCGATGAGCAGGACCTTCATGGCCGATGACTCCTTCCGGCGGGCCCCCGACCGCGCCACCACGGCGCCGGGCCGCCCCGCATCGGTTCCGTTGCTGTGACCAGTGTGCCCGACGGCGCGCGCCGCCGGTCGGGCGGCGGCGCCGTCGCGGCGGTCAGCCGATGATCCCGGGGCCCTCCATGAGCTCGGTGGGCGGCTTGATGTCGAGCGCGTCGGGCTCCGCGACCTCGAGGCGGTGGCGGAAGAACGCCGGCCGGTAGATGCGCTGGCCCACCATGAGGACGATCCCCATGACGGTGAAGACGACGGCGATGACGACCGGCGGGCCGAAGCCGAACCAGGACGCGCCGGTGTACGTGTTCTCGGGGTTCGACAGGTCGATGACGGACTGAACGAGCGCCCAGATGAGGACGACCCCGCCGAAGACCGGGATGATCCCGACGAACACGAGGTGGCGCAGGTTCCTCATGAGCAGACGCCGGAAGTAGATGGCGCTCGCGAACCCGGTGAGGCCGTAGTAGAAGGCGATCATCATGCCGAGCGCCGCGATCGCGTCGTAGAGGACGTTCGCGGAGACCAGGCGCATCACGCCGTAGAAGGCGATCGAGAGGGCGCCCATCCCGATCGTGGCCCACGTGGGGGTGAGGTAGCGCGGGTGGACGCGGCCCCACGACTTGGGGAGCGCGTCGTGGTCCGCCATGGAGAACGCGGTTCGCGCGGTCGGCAGGATCGTCGTCAGCGTGGATGCCGCGGCCGACGTGAGGATCGACGCGATGAGGAGCAGGTACAGCGGGTCGCCCATGACGTCCAGCCCGAGGGCGCCGAGCACGTCCTCGCTCTCCGCGTTGTCGACGAGGAACTGCGGGCCATGGAAGGCCTGCGCGGCGATCGAGACGAGGACGAAGGTGAGGAGCAGCAGGACGGTCGAGAGGAGCGCCGCCTTGCCGGGCCCGCGATACGGGTCCTCGCTCTCCTCGTTGATGGAGACGGCACTGTCCCAGCCCCAGTAGATGAAGATCGCCGTCACGAGACCCATCCCGAGCGCCGCCAGGCTGAAGCCTGCGTCCGGTGCGTCCTGGTCGACGATCGCGAGCGGGTTGAGCCAGTCGAGCGAAGGCAGGACGGAGTCGGCCGGCGGGGTCCCCGTGAGGCCGTACACGGCGCCGAGCGCCATGAAGGTGAAGAGGGCGAGGGTGATGATCTCCACCGCGAGGAGGAGGAACTGCAGCCGCGCGGAGACCTGGATCCCGATGTAGCTGATCCAGGTCATCGCCGCGATCCAGGCGATGCCCAGGGCGATGACGGCCGCGTCCCACGCGGTGACGAGGATCCCCGCGGACGGGATGTCGATGAGGACGCCCTCGAGCGTCGCGGGATCGAGCTTGAACAGGTAGAACGTGTAGATCGCGGCGATCTCCGCGAGGTTCGCCATGACGATGATGTCGGCGACGATGATCGCCCACCCCGTCATCCATCCGAGCCACGGTCCCATGGCGCGAGCGACCCAGGTGAAGCTGGTGCCGCAGTCCGGATCGACGCGGTTGAGGTAGTAGTAGGCCGCGGCGATCGCGCCCATCGGCAGGAATGCGACGAGCATGATCGCCGGCGACTGCAGGCCGACGGCGACGACGACGAAGCCGAGCGACGCGGCGAGGCTGTACGCCGGGGCGGTGGACGCCACCCCGAGGACGACCCCGTTGAGGAGCCCGACCGCGTCGGCCTTCAACCCCTTTCGCCCGGGCAGGGCGCGGTCCATCGTCGTGCCGGCCATCCTGTCCTCCCTCCGGTCGAGCCAGCCGCCCGATCCGGTGCAGCCACGAATCCGACCCGGGACGCGGGGGACGCGATGGGACGCGGTGCGCCCATGGAAGCCGCCCACGCGACCGGCGGGTAGGGCCGTCTCTCCCGAAGGCATCGGCCCGACCGGTACCATCGGCCCCATGAGCGGACGCGGCACACCGGCGATCCTCGTGCTCGACCGCGCGCGGGTCGCGTACTCCGTGCACGAGTACGACGCCGGTGCTCCCGTCCCCGCGACGGCGACCGGCGGCCGCGCGCCGGCACGTCGGGTACGGCGAGCGGACGGCGGCGGCGCTGGGCATCGACCCGGCCCGGATCCACAAGACGCTCATCGCGTCCGTCGACGGGCGACTCGTCGCCGCGGTCGTCCCCGTCGACCGCGAGCTGGACCTCAAGGCGCTCGCCACGGCCGTCGGCGGCCGGCGCGCGGAGATGGCGGACCCGGCCGCGGCCGAGCGGTCGAGCGGCTACGTCGTCGGCGGGATCAGCCCGTTCGGGCAGAAGCGGCCGCTCCGCACGGTCGTCGACGCCGCCGCGCTCAGGCACGCGACGATCCTCGTGAGCGGGGGGCGGCGCGGCCTGCAGGTCGAGCTCGCCCCGGCTGACCTCGTGCGGCTCACCGGCGCGACGGTCGCCGCCATCTCCCGCTGAGGAAGCGATCAGCCGCGCAGGAGCGCCCGCACCTCCGTCGCCCGGCGGATCGTCTCGAGGTCCCAGGGGACGCGGAAGACCCAGTACGACTCCGCGACGCCGAGGGCCGCGAACTCGCGGAGCCTCGCCGCGACCTCCGCCGGCGACCCGGCGATGTCCGGCCGGTCCTCCCCCGGCTGCATCGCATGCCGGCGGGCGTACGCGGTGAAGGCGTCGAGCGCGGCGTCGCGGTCATCCCGGACCACGACGTTCTGGGTCACGCTGCGGACGATCGCGGCCGGGTCCCGGCCGACGGCGGCGCAGTGCGCATCGAGCGCCGCGGACGCGCTCCGCCACCTCGTCGGGCTCGCCGTAGCAGTTCCACAGGTCCGCGTGCTCCGCCACGATGCGGAGGGTCTTCCGGCGCCCGGAGCCCCCGATGAGGACGGGGATCGCGGCGCCGTGAGGACCGGGCCGCGCCACCGCCCCGTCGAACCGGTAGAAGCGGCCCTCGTGGGTCACGCGCTCGCCCGCCAGGAGCCGTCGGAGCAGCCCGACCGACTCCTCCAGGCGGTCCAGGCGCTCGCCCGGGCTCGCCCCGAAGTCGAACCCGAAGGCGCGGTGCTCCGACTCCATCCAGCCGGAACCGAGGCCCAGCGTCAGCCGGCCGCCGGACACCTCGTCCAGCGTCACGGCCATCTTCGCGACCAGTCCGGGGTTGCGGAGGGTGTTCGCCCCCACGAGGAGGCCGAGGCGGGCGCGTGACGTGACGGCCGCGAGGGCCGCCAGCGTCGTCCAGGCCTCCAGCTTGGGAGCCTCGGGATCGCCCTCGTCGTTGAGGAGGTGGTCGTCCACCCAGAGCGAGTCGAAGCCCGCGTCCTCCGCGGCGAGGGCGGCGTCGCGCAGCTCCGGCCACGTCGCGTCCTGGACCCAGAAGGCGGCCCCGAGGCGGAGCATCGCCGGATCGACGGGGGCCGTCACCGCACCCGCGCCTGCTCGCGTCGGGTCGGTCAGCGCCCGGGCGCTGCCGTGCGGCCGCCGCGCCCGCCGGACCGCGGGTGGATCCCGCCGCGCCGTCCGGCACTCTCCCGCGCACGCGTCTCGCGCGCGTCGCGCACGGACGCACCCGGCGAGTTGCGCCCGGAGATCGGGCGGGGCTCCACGTTCCGGTCCGGCACGAAGCCGGGCTCGACCGCCCAGGGGATCGCCCGTCTCATCAGCCTCTGGATCCCGCGCAGGAGATCGACCTCGTCCACGCAGGCGAGGCTGATGGCGTCGCCCTCGAGGCCCGCCCGAGCGGTGCGGCCGATCCGGTGGAGGTAGTCCTCGGCGACCAGGGGGAGCTCGTAGTTCACGACGACGGGCAGCTCCTCGATGTCGAGTCCGCGCGACGCGACGTCGGTCGCGACGAGGACCTCGATCTCGCCCGACTTGAAGTCGGCGAGCGCCTTCGTCCGCTCCGACTGCGTCCGGTCGCTGTGGATGGGGACCGCCGCGATCCCCGCGCGGTCGAGCTCGCGCGCGAGGCGGCTGGCGGCGATCTTGGTGCGCGTGAAGACGAGCAGCTGGCGCCATCCGTTGGTCCGGATGAGATGGATGAGCAGGGCGGTCTTCCGGTCGCGGTCCACCGGGTAGAGGAGCTGGCGGACGGTCTCGACCGCGGTGTTGCGGGCGGCGACCTCGACCGTCTCCGGGTCGTGCAGGAAGCTGCCGGAGAGGCGGCGCACGTCGTCGTTGAAGGTCGCGCTGAAGAGGAGGTTCTGCCGGCGGGCGGGCAGGAGGTCCATGATCCGCCGGATGTCCGGGATGAACCCCATGTCCAGCATCCGGTCCGCCTCGTCGAGGACGAAGATGGAGACCTGGCCCAGGTTCACGGCCTTCTGGCCGACGAGGTCGAGCAGGCGGCCGGGCGTGGCGACGAGGATCTCGACCCCGGCGCGGGTCTCCTTCACCTGCGGATCGACCGGCACGCCGCCGTAGACGACGGCGGACCGGAGCGGCACGTGGCGGCCGTACGCCTTCACCGAGTCCGCGATCTGCATGGCCAGCTCGCGGGTCGGCGTGAGGATCAGCGCGCGGACCGGGTGCCGCGCGGGCGAGAAGCTCGCGTTCGCGGTCGGCGCGAGGAGCTCGAGGATCGGGAGGACGAAGGCGGCGGTCTTGCCGGTCCCCGTCTGGGCGGCGGCGAGGAGGTCGCGTCCGGAGAGGACGATCGGGATCGCCTGCTCCTGGACCGGCGTGGGCTCCTCGTAGCCCTCGTCGGCGATGGCGCGCAGGGTCGCGGCCGAGAGGCCGAGGTGGTCGAACGGCACGGGCGGTGGGTTCTCCTGGGGCCGGCGCGGTGCGAGACCTCGCGAGATCCGGGGCGGGGGACCGCGGCGACGGCGGGGCGGCGCGTGGGGCGCCGGGCTTCGGTTGTCGCCTGAAGGATAGCCGATGACGCGGGCACCTCCGTCGGACACGCACCTCCGTCCGAGCGCGTACCGTGGCGGCGATGGAAGCCCCGGCCGACGCGCTCGTCATCGCGAACCCCCGCAGCCGCCTGCTGGCCGGCGGCGACCGGCGCGCGGAGGTGGAGCGGGAGATCCGCGCGGCCGTGCTCGCGCGGACCGGCGCCGACCTCGAGTGGGCCGACGGCGATCGCTCCTCGGTGGAGGCGGCCGTGGACGCGGCGATCGCGCGACGAGCGCCCGTCGTGGTGGCGGTCGGCGGCGACGGGACGATCCGGATCGCGGCCGAGCGCCTCGTGGGGACCGGGATCCCGCTGGCGGTCGTCCCGGCCGGGACCGGCAACCTGTTCTCGGGCGCACTCGGGCTGCCGATCCGGCGCCAGGCGGCGATCCGCGCGATCGCCGAGGGCGACGGAACACGACGTGGACGCGGGCGCCGTCGAGTGGTCCGTCGGCGGCGGCCTCACGGGGGCCGGGGAGCCATCCGCGCCGCCGTCCACCGGGCGCGGGACGTTCATCGTCGCGTGCGGGTCGGGGTTCGACGCCCGCGTGATGGCCGCGGCGAGCGAGGCGGCCAAACGCCGTGCGGGACGGGCCGCCTACTTCGCGGCCGCCGCCTCGCTCGTCCCCGGACTGACCGTGCACCCGCACCGCATCGAGGTGGACGGCGAGGCCCACGAGCTCATGGCGCTCGCGGTGCTCGTGGTGAACGCCGGCGAGCTCATCCCGGGCCTCATCGCCCCGCGCCTCCCGATCAGCGCGAGCGACGAAAAGGAGATAGAAAGAAATAGGTGGAAGGCGCGCGGATGGAGGAAAAGGAAGAGAAAGAGAGAAAGAGAGAATAAGAAGAGGGAGAGAAAAGAGAAAAAGAGAAGAAGAGAAAGATAAGAAAGGAAGAGGAAGAAGAGGAGATAGAAAACGCGAAGAAAAAAGAGAGAGGGGGGCGGCGAAGCCGAAAGGAAGAGATAGAAAAAGAGGAAGAAGAGAGACTCACAGGCGAGTAGGTAGCAGCCAAAAAGAGATGAGGTAGAGATAAATCGCAGCAGCGACGTACCTCCGTCGCGCGCCGGATCGTCTAGAGGTACCAGGGGACGCGGAAGACCGAGTACGACTCAGAGACGCCGAGGGCCGTGAACGCGCGGAGCCTCGCCGCGACCTCGCCGGCGACTCGGCGACGTCCGGCTGGTCCTCCCACGGCTGCATCGCGTGCCGGCGGCGTACGCGGTGAAGGCGTCGAGCGCAGCGTCGCGGTCATCCGGACAACGACGTCTGGGTCACGCTGCGGACGATCGCGGCCGGGTCCCGGCCGACGGCGGCGCAGTGCGCATCGAGCGACGGCGGACGCGCTCGCGCACCTCGTCGGGCTCGCCGTAGCAGTTCGACAGGTCCGCGTGCTCCGCCACGATGCGGAGGGTCTTCCGGCGCCGGAGCCCCCGATGAGGACGGGGATCGTCGCGCCGCGAGGACCGGGCCGCGCCACCGCCCCGTCGAACCGGTAGAAGCGGCCCTCGTGGGTCACGCGCTCACCCGCCAGGAGCCGTCGGAGCAGCCCGACCGACTCCTCCAGGCGATCGAGGCGCTCGCCGGGCTCGCCCCGAAGTCGAACCCGAAGGCGCGGTGCTCCGACTCCATCCAGCCGGAACCGAGACCCAGCGTCAGCCGGCCGCCGGACACCTCGTCCAGCGTCACGGCCATCTTCGCGACCAATCCGGGGTTGCGGAGGGTGTTCGCGCCCACGAGGAGGCCGAGGCGGGCGCGTGAGGTGACGGCCGCGAGGGCCGCCAGCGTCGTCCAGGCCTCCAGCTTGGGAGCCTCGGGATCGCCCTCGTCGTTGAGGAGGTGGTCGTCCACCGAGAGCGAGTCGAAGCCCGCGTCCTCCGCGGCGAGGGCGGCGTCGCGCAGCTCCGGCCACGTCGCGTCCTGGACCCAGAAGGCGGCCCCGAGGCGGAGCATCGCCGGATCGACGGGGGCCGTCACCGCACCCGCGCCTGCTCGCGTCGGGTCGGTCAGCGCCCGGGCGCTGCCGTGCGGCCGCCGCGCCCGCCGGACCGCGGGTGGATCCCGCCGCGCCGTCCGGCACTCTCCCGCGCACGCGTCTCGCGCGCGTCGCGCACGGACGCACCGGGCGAGTTGCGTCCGGAGATCGGGCGGGGCTCCACGTTCCGGTCCGGCACGAAGCCGGGCTCGACCGCCCAGGGGATCGCCCGTCTCATCAGCCTCTGGATCCCGCGCAGGAGATCGACCTCGTCCACGCAGGCGAGGCTGATGGCGTCGCCCTCGAGGCCCGCCCGAGCGGTGCGGCCGATCCGGTGGAGGTAGTCCTCGGCGACCAGGGGGAGCTCGTAGTTCACGACGACGGGCAGCTCCTCGATGTCGAGGCCGCGCGACGCGACGTCGGTCGCGACGAGGACCTCGATCTCGCCCGACTTGAAGTCGGCGAGCGCCTTCGTCCGCTCCGACTGCGTCCGGTCGCTGTGGATGGGGACCGCCGCGATCCCGGCGCGGTCGAGCTCGCGCGCGAGGCGGCTGGCGGCGATCTTGGTGCGCGTGAAGACGAGCAGCTGGCGCCATCCGTTGGTCCGGATGAGATGGATGAGCAGGGCGGTCTTCCGGTCGCGGTCCACCGGGTAGAGGAGCTGGCGGACGGTCTCGACCGCGGTGTTGCGGGCGGCGACCTCGACGGTCTCCGGGTCGTGCAGGAAGCTGCCGGAGAGGCGGCGCACGTCGTCGTTGAAGGTCGCGCTGAAGAGGAGGTTCTGCCGGCGGGCGGGCAGGAGGTCCATGATCCGCCGGATGTCCGGGATGAACCCCATGTCCAGCATCCGGTCCGCCTCGTCGAGGACGAAGATGGAGACCTGGCCCAGGTTCACGGCCTTCTGGCCGACGAGGTCGAGCAGGCGGCCGGGCGTCGCGACGAGGATCTCGACCCCGGCGCGGGTCTCCTTCACCTGCGGATCGACCGGCACGCCGCCGTAGACGACGGCGGACCGGAGCGGCACGTGGCGGCCGTACGCCTTCACCGAGTCCGCGATCTGCATGGCCAGCTCGCGGGTCGGCGTGAGGATGAGCGCGCGGACCGGGTGCCGCGCGGGCGAGAAGCTCGCGTTCGCGGTCGGCGCGAGGAGCTCGAGGATCGGGAGGACGAAGGCGGCGGTCTTGCCGGTCCCCGTCTGGGCGGCGGCGAGGAGGTCGCGTCCGGAGAGGACGATCGGGATCGCCTGCTCCTGGACCGGCGTGGGCTCCTCGTAGCCCTCGTCGGCGATGGCGCGCAGGGTCGCGGCCGAGAGGCCGAGGTGGTCGAACGGCACGGGCGGTGGGTTCTCCTGGGGCCGGCGCGGTGCGAGACCTCGCGAGATCCGGGGCGGGGGACCGCGGCGACGGCGGGGCGGCGCGTGGGGCGCCGGGCTTCGGTTGTCGCCTGAAGGATAGCCGATGACGCGCGCACCTCCGTCGGACACGCACCTCCGTCCGAGCGCGTACCGTGGCGGCGATGGAAGCCCCGGCCGACGCGCTCGTCATCGCGAACCCCCGCAGCCGCCTGCTGGCCGGCGGCGACCGGCGCGCGGAGGTGGAGCGGGAGATCCGCGCGGCCGTGCTCGCGCGGACCGGCGCCGACCTCGAGTGGGCCGACGGCGATCGCTCCTCGGTGGAGGCGGCCGTGGACGCGGCGATCGCGCGACGGGCGCCCGTGGTGGTGGCGGTCGGCGGCGACGGGACGATCCGGATCGCGGCCGAGCGCCTCGTGGGGACCGGGATCCCGCTGGCGGTCGTCCCGGCCGGGACCGGCAACCTGTTCTCGGGCGCACTCGGGCTGCCGATCCGGCGCCAGGCGGCGATCCGCGCGATCGCCGAGGGCGAGGAGCACGACGTGGACGCGGCGCCGTCGACCTGGTCGGTCGGCGGCGACCTCACCGGGGCCGGGGAGCCATCCGCGCCGCCGTCCACCGGGCGCGGGACCTTCATCGTCGCGTGCGGGTCCGGGTTCGACGCCCGGGTCATGGCCGCAGCAAGCGAGGCCACCAAGCGGAAGTGCGGGACGGGCGGCGTACTTCGCGGCCGCCGCCTCGCTCGTCCCCGGTCTGACCGTGCACCCGCACCGCATCGAGGTGGACGGCGAGGCCCACGAGCTCATGGCGCTCGCGGTCCTCGTCGTGAACGCCGGGGAGCTCATCCCGGGCCTCGTCGCCCCGCGCCTCCCGATCAGCGCGAACGACGGGCTCTTCGACGTCCTGGTCGTCCGCTCGTCCGGCGTCATCGGCGGGATCGTCGGCGCGCTCGAGCTCCTCGCGCGCACCCAGGTCGGCTGGTCCACCACCGGTTCGTCTCTGCGGGTCCGCGGCCGTCACGTGGCCGTCTCGTCGGCGCCGCCGGAGGTCATCGAGGTGGACGGCGACGTGCTGGGGCGCGGGTCCTTCGTCGCGGACATCCTGCCCGACGCGCTCCGGGTCATCATGCCGCGGTCGGCGAGCTGAGGCCGGGCGTCCCGCGGCGGGCCGGCCGGCCTACCCCCGGCCGGACCTTCCGCGTCGGCCTTCTCCTTCGGCGGCAGGGATGCCGTGAAGGCGATCGCACGCGCCACCCACGCCTCGACCGCCTCGTCGTCCGCGACGACAGAGGGCGGCAGCACCGCGTAGGCGCTTCATCGGGCGTCCCGGCATCGGGGCGAACGGCTTCGCCCCCGGGTGGGCGAGCAGCTCGGCCAGCGCGTCGTCCGGGAAGCGCACGTACCAGTCGGTCGCCGTAGAGCCCGGTCGCCATGTTCCCGCCGACGAAGGACGCGGGATAGCCGAACATCGGCCTCTCGGGCGCTTCGGGGTGCGCGGCGAGCGATCGGCCCGGTACCGGGCGACGAGCTCGGGCGGCGACTTCGCGAAGGTGGGGCGGTCGGCCATTGGTTCTCGCCGGTCGTCCCGCGGCGGACGGGGCCTACGGGGTCCGCGGGCGGCCGATCCCCGCGATGTTCGCGATCGCGAGGAGGAGGATCGCGCCGACGATCGCGACGGCGAGCGTCTGGACGTTGAACCCTTCGGAGATGTTCACGTCGAAGAAGAGGCTGGCGAGCCATCCGCCGACGACGGCCCCGACGATGCCCAGGACGACGTTCAGCAGGATCCCGTTGCCCCGGCCCCGGACGAGCTTGCCGGCGACCCAGCCGGCGAACCCTCCGATGATCAGCCAGCCGATGAGCTCGATCATCCCGACCTCCACTGTGTGCCCGGCGAGTCTACCCGACGGGCCGGCCCGCGCCGCACGACCCCGGCGATCCACGGAGGATCCCCGGGTGAC
The DNA here is from genome assembly GCA_963717255.1 of uncultured Chloroflexia bacterium. GTDB lineage: Bacteria > Chloroflexota > Limnocylindria > Limnocylindrales > CSP1-4 > CAIYQJ01. The sequence goes on from CAVQVT010000002.1 coordinate 97,700, forward strand.
CGGTCGATGGGCCCCCCGCGTTACCATCCGCCGCATGACGAAGAAGCCGGCCACCCTCCCCTTCACCGGCGATCCGGACGCGGACGCCCTCATCGCGCGCGACCCCCTCGCGCTCCTCATCGGCTACGAGCTCGACCAGCAGGTGACCGTCCAGAAGGCGTTCTCCGGCCCGCTCGTGCTCTCGCAGCCGCATCGGCGGGCTCGATGCGGTCGCGATCGCCTCGATGGATCCCGCGGCGCTCGAGGCCGCCTTCCGCGAGAAGCCGGCCATCCACCGGTTCCCCGGGACCATGGCCGCCCGCGTCCAGGACCTCTGCCGGCACGTGGCGGCCGTCTACGGTGGCGACGCCGGGCGGATCTGGGGCGAGGCGAGGGACGGCGCCGATCTCGAGAAGCGTCTCCTCGCGGTGCCCGGGATCGGCCCGATGAAGGCGAAGTCGCTCATCGCGGTCCTCGCCAACCGGTTCGGCGTCCGTCCACCCGGGTGGGAGGCGGTCATGCCCGGCCTACCCGACGCTCGGCGACGTGGACTCCCCGGAGGCGCTCGCGGCCTACCAGGAGAAGAAGCGGGCCCACAAGGCGGCGCAGAAGGCCGCGGGCTGAGCGCGGCGATCGGGCGTGCCCGACGAACGCTCCGGACCCGTGGGGGCGCGGTCGCGCGCCGCGCGGACGGCGGTCGACCGGACGACCGCCTCGGGGGCGGCGCCGCGGGCCGATGCCCTTCCGGCACGTCGTCCTGGTCGGCCTCATGGGAGCGGGCAAGACCACGGTGGGGGAGCGGCTGGCCCGTGACCTCGGCGTGCCGTTCGTGGACGGCGACGCGGCCCTGCGCGGTGCGACCGGCCGGGACGCGGCGACGATCGCGGCCGCCGACGGCGTCCCGGCACTCGTCGCCCTGGAGGCGCGCGTGCTCCTCGACTGCCCTCGCCGCGCCGGGGCCGTCGGTCGTCGCGGCCGCCGCGAGCGTCGTGGATGACCCCGCGGTGCCGTCGGGCGCTCCGCGGGGCGGGCGTCGCGGTCGTCCGCCTGCGGGCCCGCCCCCGCACGCTCGCGGCGCGCCATGCGACCGCGGGGCACCGCCGTCCGCTCGGCCCGGACCTCGTGGCCGGGTTCGCTGCCCAGTCGCGGGCGCGGGCGGCGCGCTTCGCGGCCGTCCGTCCGCTCATCACCATCGACGTGGACGACCGCGAGGTCGATGGGGTGGTGGCCGCTGCGCTCCTCGCGGTGACCGCTGGACGTGGGGTGGACGACGCCATATAGTTGCGATAGCAACTATGGGGACGCCGGCGGTGACTGCAGCTGCGGGCGGCGTACAGGGGGATCCACCATGGATGACGCGATCGCCCGCGAGCTGGCCCGCGGCCAGGTCATCGACATCACCACGACGGGGCGCACGACCGGCCAGCCGCGACGGATCGAGATCGTCGACCACGTGATCGACGGCCGGATCTGGATCTCCGGGATGCCGCGCCCGGAACCGCGGGCGTGGCTGCGGAACCTGCAGGCCGACCCGCGTCTCACGGTCCACCTGAAGGGGAACGTGGCCGCGGACCTGCCGGCGACCGCGCGGATCGTGGACGACCCGGTCGAGCGGCGGCGGATCCTGGCCGGGGTCGCCCGGAACTGGGGTCGCGACGACCTGGACCGCATGGTGGAGCAGAGCCCGCTCATCGAGGTCGTCGTGGACGGGTACGCCGCCGCCTGATCGACGGGCGCGGCCGGCGCGAAGGCCGCGGTGGCGCCACGCGCGTGCCCGCCGTGACGGTCGCCCGTCACCGACGGCGCTCTCCACGACGGGCGGGCCGGGACACCACGCGCCCCTGGCCCCGGCGCTGCCGCGAGCCGACGACCGGCGATCGGTCCAGCGCGAGCGAGTGGCCGGCCGCACGCGCCACTCGGCACTGGACGCCCGGCCGCCCGGGCGGTCTGATTGGACAGGTCCGCGGGAGGGGCCCCAAGGTGGCCGTTCTGGCCCGCTCGTTTCGCCTGGCGTGGGCGGTCGCGGGAGGATGCCAGGCGGTCGGAACCAGCGGTCGGCAGCCCGCGACCGTCCCTGCCCGACCGTCGTCGCGTCCCGACCGACACGGCCCCGGCCGAGGCCGTCCCGGCCGTGACCCCGACGGCGACCGCGGGGGCGCCGGTGTTCGTCGTCCCGCGGGTCTCCGGCCCGACGGTCCCGGGCGGCGTCCAGCCGACGGCACACCCGGCCGCCGGTGGCCGGTCAGGTCGTGGGGCCTGTACCTGGACTGACCTGCCGCGACGACGGGCCGCGCCCCGGGCCCGCGGCGGGCCGCGCACGCGGGCCCCCGTGACGTCGCGCCACATGGCACTGGACGGCGGCCACTGCCGGCGCTCTGATGGTCGAGTCCGCGAGGGAGCCCGAGGTGCAGTGATGCGATCGGCGAAGTCGGCCCGATGCCTCGTCGCGCTCCTCGCGACGATGCTCGTGGCCGGCTGCGGCACGGCCTCCACGCCCGCCCGTCGCCGCCGGCGTCGGGCACTCCCGCGACGATGCCCGCCACGACCGCGAGTCTCGCGGCACCAGCCACCGACCGACGACCGCCGCGCCGCCCCGAGCCCACGCCCGCCTACGCCGACACGCTGCGGATCGGCTGGCTGCCCGGCTGGACCTTCGCCGGCTTCCGGCTGGCCGTCGAAGGGCAGGTCTCGGCATCTGCTCACCCTCGGGAGCGTGGTCTACAGCCGCCTCTACCGGTACGACGCCCGCTACAACGCCATCCCGGACCTCGCCGACGGTCCCTGCGTGCCCCAGGGCGACGGGACGGTCATCCGCTGCCGGATCATCGAGACGACGTTCCACGACGGGACACCGCTCACCGCGGATGACGTGGCGTACACGTACCGGCTGCTTCGGGCGGGACACGTTCTCCGGCGGCGTCGCCGGCGGGAACAGACCGGCAGCCTCACGGAAGTGCGGGTCGTCGACGACCGGACGGTCGAGTTCGTCCTCCCGTCCGTCGACACGTCGTTCGTGACGTCGATGCCTGACCAGGTCCCGATCCTCCCGCGCCACGTCCTGGAGGCCCAGTACGCGGCGTTCGTCGCCGCGACGAAGGACCTGACGGCGGCGGAGCTCACCGACGCTCGCCGACGCCATCGACGAGGAGACGGGTCGCGATCCCCCGGTCTGCACGCCCCGCCTCGACGACGGTGACGGCCCTGATCGAGAAGATGGGCGTGCGGCTCTACCGCGAGGACTTCCTCGATGCGGCCGGGACGTTCGACGCCTGCTGCTATGTCGGCGCCGCGAGCTGGCTCATCCGGCTCGCCGCGGCCTCCCTCGGCGCGACCGGGATCGACGCCGTGGCGGCCGCGTACGCGCGTCCTGCCGATCGACCGGCGGCCGGTCGGCACCGGCCCGTACCGCTTCGTGTCCGAGGACGCCGACGGCATCCACCTCGAGGCCTGGCCGGGCTACCACGGCGGACTGGCGGCGACCCGCTACCTCGACTTCGTGCCCGACGCGCGCCGACGGTGCGGACCTCATGGACGGCAGCGTCGACATCGCCAGCTGCGACAGCTCCCTGCTGGCCGACGTCGGCCCCGGCCTCCAGGCGACCGCCGGCGCCCACGGCGTCCGGGTGGGGTCGCCGCCGCGAGCAGGACTTCGTCGCCCTCCAGTTCAACGTCCGGCCCGGGCGCCTGTTCGCGGACGTCGACCTCCGCAGGGCCCTCCAGCTGTGCATCGACCTACCGCGCGTCGTCGATGCCGCGACCGGCGGAGCCGGGACCGCCGATCTACGGCCCCGTCATGGCCGGGAGCTGGGCGTACGACCCCACCGTCCCGAAGCCGGCTCGCGACTCGGCCGCGGCCCGGGAGCTCATCGAGGATGCGCGGCTGGCAGGCGGGGCGCCGACGGCATCTACGCGAAGGACGGGATCCGCCTCGCCGCCGGGATCGTGGTCCGCGGCGACGATCCGTCACGGGTCAAGATGGCCGACCTCATCGCCCACCAGGCGCGCGACTGCGGGATGGAGCTCCGCGGCCAGCCGCTGGAGCTGGGGCGACATCGTGTCCGGCCTCCTCCAGTACCCGCACGACATCCCGGGCACGAAGACGCCGTTCGACCTCTGCCTCGGCGGCTGGCTCGACGGAACCGGCGACCCGGCGGTGCCGTTCAGCAGCTTCGTCTCGTCCGCCATCACCGACGCGGCGCACCCCGACGGAACGAGCCGCCAGACCCCGACTGGATCGGGTTCTCGGACCCGGCCTCGACCGCCTCGTCGAGGCCGGCGAAGGCGACCTACGACCAGGCCGAGCGGGCGCGGCTCTACCGGCAGGCGCAGCAGGAGCTCGCGGCCCAGCTGCCGTACATCTTCCTGTGGTCCGCGAACGCCGCCGACCTCGTGCGCTCCGAGGTCGCGACCGTCGACGGACCACTCGACCTCACCGTGCCGAACTGGGCCTGGCAGCCGGAGCGGATGGTGGTGGACGGAGGGGGAGCAGTGATGCGATCGACCGTCGGGCTCCGCTGCCTCGTCCTGCTCCTCGTCGACGGTGCTGGCGGCCGGCTGCGGCACGGCGTCCACGCCCGCCCCGTCGCCGCTCGCGTCGGGCAGGCCCGCCGGAACGGCGCCGGCCGCCGACCGCGGCCGAGAGCCTCGCAGCCACGTCCGCCGCGCGCGGCGCTCACGTCCTCCGCCAGCCCCTCGCCCGCCTACGCCGACACCCTGCGGATCGGCGTCAACGTCGGTCTCTACAGGGGCTGGATGGTGGAGATCGAGTACAACTCCTTCCCGGCCCTCACCTTCGGACGCCTCGTGTACAGCAGCCTGTACGGCTACGACGGACGCGGCAACGCGATCCCGGACCTGGCCGACGGGCCCTGCTTCGTGCCCGGCTCGGACGGCGCGGTCATCCGCTGCCGCCTGGTCGAGACGACCTTCCACGACGGGACGCCGCTCACCGCCGACGACGTCGTCTACACGTACCAGGTCATGAACCACCCGGTCCTGGGCCTTTCGTTCACCTTCAAGGAGGTGCGGGCCGTCGACGCGCGGACGGTCGACTTCGTCTTCCCCTCGGTCGACGCGGCGTGCCTGGAGTGCACGCTGCACATCCCGATCTTCTCGCGCCATTCCATCGACGAGGCCGTCGCTGCCTTCGACGAAGCGGGCCTCACCGCGGAGGGCGTGGACACGCTCGTTGGAGCCGTCAACGCCGAGATCGGCGCCGACCCGCCGGTCTGCAGCGACGCCCGCGTCGCCCAGGTGGACGCGATCTTCCGGAAGCTCGGCTTCGTCGGCTTCCCCGTCCACCACGAGGACTTCCTGCTGCCGAACGGGACGTTCGACGCCTGCGGCTGGCTGGCGAACGCCGCCTGGCAACCTCGACACCTCCGCCGACACCGGCGGCGGCTCGGTCGGCTACGCGCTCCACCAGACGGGGATCGACCGGGTGGCGGGCATCCTGGGGGTGATGTCGATGGGCCGCCCCGACATCTTCGTCGGCACCGGCCCCTACCGCTACGTCTCCCAGGACGCGAACAGCGTCCACCTCGAGGCCTTCCCCGGCTACCACGGCGGGATGCCGGCGACGAAGTACGTCGACTTCGTGCGGGCGAAGGCCGACGGCTCGGACGTCGTGGCAGGAACGGTCGACATCCTCTCGGACGCCTTCCCCGGGGTACCGTTCGGTCGCTTGTCCCTGGGCGCCGCCTTCGAGGCCACGGCCGAGGCGCACGGCATCCACGTCCTCCACCTGCCGGGCTCGAACTACGCCCAGCTCATCTTCAACGTCCGGGAGGGGCGCCTCTTCTCCGACGTCGACCTGCGCAGGGCGCTCCAGCTCTGCATCGACCTGCCCCGCGACGTGGACGCCGCCACCGGCGGCACCGGGATCCCGATCTACAGCCCGGTCATGCCGGGCAGCTGGGCGGACGACCCGGACCTGCCGAAGCCCGATCGCGACGTCGCCGCCGGCAAGCGCCTCATCGAGGCGTCGGGCTGGACGCTCGGGGCGGACGGCGTCTACGCGAAGGGCAAGCTCCGCCTCGCCGCCAGGATCATCGTCCGGGGGGGCATGGCCGACCGGGTCAAGATGGTCGACCTCATCGCTGCCCAGGCCCGCGACTGCGGGATGGACCTCGAGAGCCTGCTGGTCGACGACTACGGCGACCTCTTCACCTACCCCCACGACATCCCGGGCACGAAGACGCCGTTCGACCTGCTCCTCATCGTGTACGGCACGGGCGTCGGCCCGGCGGACTCGCTTCAGTGGTACACCTCGTCGGTGGTCAGCGACGAGGAGCACCCGGACGGCGGCAACATGGGCGGCTTCAGCGACCCGGCGTTCGATCGCCTGCTCGCAGAGGCGGGGGCCACCTACGACCAGGCCGACCAGGTCCGGCTCTACCGGCAGGCCCAGGAGGAGCTCGCGGCCCAGCTGCCGGCGTTGTTCCTGTGGAACCAGGCCCTCACGGACGCCGTGCGCCCGACCGTCGCGACCGTCGACGGCCCTGCTCGACCTCACGCTGCCCAACTGGGCCTGGCAGCCGGAGCGGCTGGTGGTCGCGGAAGGAGTCCGCGCCGTAGCGGCGCCCTACCGGAGGAAGCCCGAGGCCTGCTCCTGCCACCAGTCGTAGAGGCGCGCCGCATCGCCGTCGTGGCGGACCGCCCGCGCCGCGATCTGCTGGCCCTCGTACGTCCAGAGGATCCAGGCGCTGCCGTCCTTCGCGTAGCAGGCGAGCTGGCCGGCGAAGGTGATGCCCAGCGACCAGCGGCCGATGCCCGAGCCCGAGCCGGACGTGCACGCATCCGCCATGGCCGCGGCATCGCCTTCGACGAGCGGCAGATCCTGCCGGGTCGCGACGCCGTTCACCGCCGTCGCCATGAGGCCCGGCGCCGGGAACGCGTCGTACCAGACGGTGTCGGCGCCGAACACGGCCGCCGTCCCGAGCGGCAGGTCGCAGCGGAGGCTCGCCGCGCCGCCGCCGAGCGATCCGTCCGGCAGGCTCGAGCGGCGGCAGAACGGCTGGAACTCGCGCGGGATCCGCGCGAGGAGCTCCTGCTCGGCCGGGGTCAGGCCCGCGACACCGGGAGAAGCCGACGCCACCGGGGACGGCTCCGGGGACGAGGACGAGGCCGGCGCGGACGCCGGCACGCCGGACGGCGACGGACCGGGAGCCCCGCTGGGCGCGACGGAGGGTGACGGCCGCGCTCCCTGCCACATCGCGACGACCGTCCCGCCGAGCACGACGATGAGCGCGACGGCCGCGATCTCCGGCCATCCAGACGGTGCCCCGCCGGCGCGCGCGCCGCGAGCGCACCGCCGACAGGTCCCCGGGGGCTCGCGGCACGACGCGGTACAGGGCGATCGGCTCGTCGAGGCCCTTGAGCCTCCGCGCCCCGAGCGGCTCGAACCGCACGTCGAGATACGTCCGCGTGAGCGCGCGGACGGTGTCGCTCACGACCACCTCGCCGGCCTTCGCCTGCGAGCAGAGACGGGCCGCGATGTTCACCGCCGAGCCGACGTACCCCTCGGCGGTCTCCACCGTCTCGCCGGCGTGGATCCCGACGCCGACGTCGATCGCGTCGTCCGGCCCGCCAATCGTCGCGCGTGCGGCCGACACGATCGCTATCCCGCACCGGACCGCCCCGCTCGCCGAGTCGAAGACGACGTAGAAGCCGTCGCCCTCCGTCTTGATCTCGGCGCCGCCGGTCGCCGCCACCGCCTCGCGGACGAGGGTGCGGTACCGGGCGAGGAGGTCGGCCGCCGCGTGGTCTCCCCGGACGTCCGCGTAGCTCGTGTAGCCGCGGAGGTCGGCGAACAGGAAGCCATGCGTCACCGACGCCGCACCGGCGGCGGCGTTCGGCGCGGGCGGATCCGGGAGCTGCGTCATCCGGTCAGGGGGGCCGGGTTCGGCCACGGGCGACCTCCACCGCCGCAAGAGTTCAGCCGGCGGAGCGGCGACGCCAGAGGCATTCGTCACCCGCTCGCGCGCGGCCCGGCGACCCTGCGAGCCGGCTGGCGCCGATCCCGCGTCCGACGCAGCACCGGTCGCGCCCGGTCAGCCGCTGCCGGGCGGCCGAGCTGGACCGGTCCCCGGCGGCAGGACCATCGTCGTGAAGAGGTGGTCGAGCGTGGCGGCCGGATCCTCGGTCATCCCGGTGTGCACGTCCCCCGGCTGCACGACGGTGCTCGCCGGCGCCACGAGCCAGTGGAATCGCTCGGGCTGGGAGAGGGCGGCGATCGGACCGGCGTCGCGGTCTCCGGCGGCGATCCGCGGGATCGCTTCGAGGTGGCGGCGGATCTCCGCCGCGTCGCAGTCCGGGGCGAGGGCCCGGAGGCGGGACTCGTCGAGGTCGACCCGTGCCCCCAGGAACCGCCGGGGCCGGCACAGCAGGACCACCCCCGCGTTCATCGACTCGCCCCGCTCCACGCGCGGCACGATCCGGACGATCGCGTAGGCGAACGGGCTACGCCGCGGCGCGGTCACGGTCCACCTCCGCGATGAACGCCGCGCGGCCATCGAGGCGCGCGAGCAGGTAGTCCATGTAGGCCCGACGGTGCGCGTCGGGATCGGGGAGCCCGCGCTCCGGCGCGAGCCACGCGTCGGGGACGGATGCCACGATCGACTCCAGCAGGTCCCGCGTCAGGAGCGGCGCCAGCCGGGCGTCCGCGCCCGCGACCGGCCCCGCATGCGGCAGCAGGACGTGGTCGCGCAGCTGCGGGAACGGGCGCCGGGCGTGCTCCGCCGGGTCGCGCCACGTGTGGTGGATGTAGAGCGCAGCCCCGTGGTCGATGAGCCACAGCCGGCGATGCCAGACGAGCAGGTTGACGTTGCGGGGCGTCCGGTCGGGGTTCATGACGAGCCCGTCGAACCAGACGATGTCGGCGGCCAGATCCGGGTCGGGCGCATCGGCGACCGGGGCGTAGGGGAGGGCTCCCGGGAGGAAGTCGAGGCCCACGTTGACCCCCGGGCTCCGGTCGAGGAGGTCGCGGATCTCCTCGTGCGGCTCGGCGGCGCCGAGCGCGGGGTCGAAGTCGACGAGGACGATCTCCGGCACGCGGAGGCCGAGCGCCCGGCCGATCTCCCCGGCGATGATCTCCGCGACGAGCGCCTTGGGTCCCTGTCCCGCCCCGTGGAACTTCGCCACGTACAGGCCGTCGTCGTCCGCCTCCACGACCGCCGGCAGCGAGCCACCCTCGCGAAGGGGCGTCACGTAGCGCGTCGCGGTCACCGTCCGGAGCATGGCGCGAGTGTACGGGTCCGGGTCGGCTCCCGGCTCGGGCCGAATCGGCGCGTCAGGGCCTTGTGCTCCGACCGATGTCATGATAGACTGACACGCGACACGTCGCGCGCCGCGCTTCGTCCTCCGTCAGGAGAGATGACATGGACCAGGACCGGACCCGGGCGAGCGTCGCCGCCTACTTCGAGAAGCTCTCGCGCGACCGGCAGATCCTCGCCGACGCCCTCCCCGGTGACGTCCGGGAGCGGCGATCCGCTCGCGGCCTGCTCGACATCGCGGACCTCGTGCGGGAGCTGCCCGCCGACGACCAGCGGCTCGATCGCATCGAGGCGGTCAGCCTGGCCCCGGACGCCGGGGCCGATGCCGCGCTCCGCGTCGGCGGAGCGGCGGATGCCGTCGCGTACGCGTTCCGGTACGAGGACCCGCTCGAGAGCCCGGACGCGCTCCTCGACCGGTTCACTGCGGCCGTGGAGGCCGGCGCGTCCGAGTTCTACGCGGAGACGCGGACGACCGCCCAGATGGCCGAGGACCTCGATTCCGCCGACCCGACCCGTGCCCTCCTCGCCGTGCGCCACGTCACCGAGCACCTCGACGCGTGGGAAGCGTGCCGCGGTCGCGCGCGCCCGCGAGGCGGACTGGTCCTGGGAGCGGATCGCCACGGTCCTGGGGCGGAAGCGCCAGAGCGTCTGGTCGAAGCATCGCGAGGGCGACCACGCCCCGGCGATCGCCCGGGCACCCCGCGCGGTGGCGGCGTTCGCGAAGGCGGCGATCACCCGCGTGCCGACGGGCCGGCCGCACGGCGGCCACCCGGCGGCCGAGGACGAGGAGCGGCTCACGCTCCAGGCGGACGACCTCGCGGCCCACGAGGACGACGCGACGGCCTCGGTCGTGGCCCTCCCCGAGGGCGCGAGCGCCTGAGTCCGCGAGGCCCCCGTCGGCCGCTCCGGGCGGGCGCGCGCGCCCGCCCGGAGCGGCCGGTCGCTGGCCGGCCCCGGCCGCGCGCCCCGTATCACCCGAATCGGTCCTTCCCGCCCGTGGCATGCTGCGCGTACCTTCAGTCGTGAATTGCGATCGCTGCACCCGCAGTGGGAGTCCACCATGCATCGTCCCGTCGCCCGGATCACGGGCCTCGTCGCACTGAGCCTCGCCCTGGCGGCGTGCTCGTCGGGCGGGTCCTCCGCGACCCCGGTCCCGTCCGTCTCCGCGGTCTTCGCCGCCGGAACGGCGAACGTGCAGGTCGCGGGGCCGGTCCTCTCCTACACGGCCCCGCTCCAGATCGGCCGCCTCGTCGACAACGGCGCGATGCTCAACGTCCAGTACATCAACGTGCAGGGTGGGACGCTGACCTACACCGGGCCCGGGAAGCCCGGGACCTACGCGACACAGCGCACGGACACCGCGATCACGTCGCTCGCCCTCGTGGTCGGCGTCCAGGGGGCCGGCGGCGACGTCCCGTACGTCCCGTTCAACTCGATCGCCGGCGAGTGCTCCATCACCATCGAGAAGGTGGACGCCACCGGCGGCAACGCGACCTTCACCTGCACGCAGCTGCCGAGCCAGGACGGCACGATCAAGATCGACGCGACCGGGACCTTCGACGCCCGACCCTGACGATGGCGCGCAGGCCGCCGGGCGCGAGCCCGCGCCGGAGCGCGCGATCGCGCCCCTGCCCGAACGCGGCGGAGGCGCATCTCCACGCCGCCCGGGTCGGCCCCGCGGCGGCCCGGGGTGAACTCGAGGCGGTCCGGCACTGGTCTCCCGGCGGCGTAGCGCCCATGCTCCAAGGTCGCGAGCGACGGCTCGCGTGGAGCGGGAGGGTGGCCGCCATGAACTACGACATGGGTCTCTACGGGCTGGGCGTGCTCGTCGCGATGTCCGTCGGATTCGGCGCTCTCGTCGGCGTACTCACGTGGCGGTCTGCGTCCCACTGGATCGGCCCGATCGGCGTGGCAGCCTTCTTCCTCGGCGGCCTGTTCGTGAGCGAGGTGATGTTCGGCACCGCCACCGAGGCGGAGCTGCAGCCGAACATCGACGGGCTCTCGTTCGACGAGGCGCTCCTCGGCGGCCTCATCGCCGGGCTGGCCGCGACGATCGTGGCGTGGCTCCTCACCCACCACCGCCACAGCGCCGGCCGACGCCGGCCTGATCGAGGGCGCGACGCGGAGGCCGCGGCCGCCGGGACCGCGCCGCGGCTGAAGCCGCGTTGGCCTGAGGAGGCTCACATGAAGAAGGCGTTCGTCATCGTTGCCACGGTCGCCGGTGGGGCGCTCCTCGCGAATGCGCTTGCGTCCAGGGTCGGCAAGACCGACTTCGCAGAGCGACTCGCCGCGATGCCTGACACGGCCCCGCCGAAGTGGATCTTCACGAACGTCACGGCGATCCGAGCGAACACCGAACGCATCCTCGCCCTCCTGGACGAGCAGAGGCCTACCCCTGCGGGGGAACCGCTACCGCCTCCTGGGCCGGAAGCCGCGCGCGACGCGTGACCGTCCGGGGCCACGTCCGTCCGCGACGACGTCCGGCACTTGCGGCGCTTCCTCGCGCGCCCAAGGTGACGTCTGAGCGGGAGGCTTGGACGCGCGGCCCAGATAGCGTGCCGCCGGGACCGCGCCGAGCCACTGGCGAGACCGACCCGCAGATGGCGTCGAAGGAGGGTCTGCTGATGCGGCGGGCGGCGCTGGTGATGCTGGGCGGGACCGCCGCTGCGGCCGTGGCGGGAGCAGCCGCCCTGATCGTCGATCTGCGACGCCCGCAGGAAGCGGTGGGCGCCATGCGCGGCCGGCGCGGCAGCCGCGTCAACACCTGGATGAACCGGCCGGTCTACCGACTCGTCGCGGAGGCGCTCGAGCTCGGGTCGGACGACGAGCTGCTCGACTCGGCTGCGGTTGGGGCGCCGCCTGGTGGAGCATGGCTCGGGGTGCGGTTCGTCGCGGGCATGGACCGTCCGAGGAGAAGGTCGCTTCCCGGGAGCGACTCGCCGAGCGCATCGCCGAGGGGACCGCGGAGGTCGTGCGTGGCGACGCCGAGGCACCCCGTGGGAGGACGGACGGTTCAGCGCCGTCACCGCCACGACGCCTTCCAGTTCTTCGCCGACCCGGCGCAGGCCCTCGCCGAGATGCGGCGGAAGCTCCGCCCCGGCGGGCGGGCCGTCGTCGCCATGAGGATGCAGCTTCGAGGCGGCCGGGCTCCGCGAGATCCCGGGTTCAGCTCGGAGCGCCCGTGCGACGTGCGGAAGGTCAGGGACCGCCTGGAACGCCGGCGGTCCTGGCCGAGCCGGACGTCGCCATGAGGGCGCGAGTACGAGGTGCCGCTCGACTTCATCGGTCGATGCGGCGAACAAGCTCTTCCTCGAGAAGTCGGTCGCGGAGTCCTGGGACAAGTCGCTGGAGAAGTTCAAGGCGATCGTCGAGGCCCAGGCCGCGGTCCACGTGCTAGGGGCGGGAGTCCGCCACCTGCCACCGGTGTCACAAGAGGGTCACGGCCCGGCAACGCGGCGTCCGGACGGATTCCGCCCGCCGCGCGGCATGGCGGCCAGCTTCGCGGGGGCCGTCCGGGCCGTGCTACTCGGCGGCTGAGACCCCCACGCCGACCGGGCAGCTCACGCCCGTCCCGTGGTCGGGGCAGTAGCCGTTCGGGTTCCTGTCGAGGTACTGCTGGTGGTACTCCTCGGCGAACCAGAACGGGCCGGCGTCGGCGATCTCCGTGGTGATCGTGCCGTAGCCTGCCGCCGACAGGCGCTGCTGGTACGCGTCGCGGCTCGCCTCGGCGAGGCGGCGCTGCTCCGGGTCGGCGACGTAGATGGCCGAGCGGTACTGCGTGCCGATGTCGTTGCCCTGGCGCATGCCCTGCGTGGGGTCGTGGCTCTCCCAGAAGACGCGGAGCAGCTCCTGGTACGTCACGCGTGACGGGTCGTACGCGACGCGCACGACCTCCGCGTGGCCGGTCCCGCCGGAGCAGACCTCGCGGTACGTGGGGTTCGGGGTGACGCCGCCGGCGTAGCCCACAGCGGTCGAGACGACCCCGGGGACCTGCCAGAAGCGCTTCTCCGCGCCCCAGAAGCAGCCCAGGCCGAAGGTGGCGAGCGCGGTGCCCTCGGGGAACGGCCCGTCGATCGGCGTCCCGAGGACGGCGTGGACGCCGGGAACCATGATCGGCTCGGGCCGGCCGGGGAGCGCATCGGCGGCGCTCGGCAGGCGGAGCTTCGCGGGGTCGGGGCGGAGGAAGTCGAGGATGCTCATGGGACGCTCCGTGGGCGGGCTTGTCTCGGCCGAATCGTACCCATGGCGCCGGATCGCGCCCGACGGGCGTTGCGGCCGGCTCGAACCCCTCGTGAGCGCGTCCCCGGGCGGGCTGGCGGGCTGTAGCATCCGTGGGGTGCGAAGACCGTCGGTCCCGTCGTTCATCGCGGAGGTGTTCGCCGACCCCGCGGCCCGCAACGGCCTCCTCGTGGGATCCGTCTCCCTCTTCGCGGCCGCCCTCGACCCGAAGGTGTGGGGCCCTGCCCTGCCGTCGGTCCAGGCCGCGATCCGCGAGACCCCCCAGCTCGAGCAGATCGTCATGCTCGGCGCCGTGGGCGGAGCAGCCCTCCTCCTCCTGGGCGGCGCCGTCGGCGATTCGTCACGGGCCAGGCCGGTCATCCTCTGGGGTCTTGCGGTCGAGCTCGTCGCGAGCGTGGCCGGGCTCCTCATGCCGAGCGGGTTCGTCCTCGTCGCGACGCGGCTCATCGGCCACGGGGCCGCCGCCTTCGTCATCCCGGTCTCGCTGGCGCTGGTGGCGACGAGCTACCGGGGCGTGGCACGGGCGACCGCGATCGGCCTCGCGTACGGCGCGTACGGGGCGGCCGGCGCGGCGGCGCCCATCCTCCTGCAGATCCTGCCGGACCAGCGGTGGCCGGCCTTCATCGCCGCGATCGCCGCGTGCGCCGTCGCGATCTGGATCGCGCGCCCGAGGATCCCGGACCTGGCACGACCGGCGGCTCCCGAGCGGCCGTACGTCGTCGGCACAGCCGTCTGGGCGTTCGGGATCATCACGCTCACCATCGGGATCACGTGGATCGGCGGGGGCCTCGACAACCCGGTCCGCTGGGCCCTGGTCCTCGGCGGACTTGCCGTTCTCGCTGTCGCCCTCGCCCACGATCGCCGACGGACCGGAGAGAGACTGGCGCGGTCAGGATCGAGCGGCGGCCGGCCGCGGTCGCGGTCTTCGTCGGGATCGTGATCGCGATCTCGCAGACGGTCCCGATGATGCAGCTGCCCCTCTACTTCCACCTCGTGCTCGGATACGGACCGCTCCTTGCGACGGTCGCCCTTGCCCCGCTGTTCGCGGCACTCCTGCTGGCCGGTCCGGTGGCGGGCATCCTGCTCGCGCGCTACTCCCCGCGGACGCTCGTCGGCGCCGGCGTGGTCGCCATCGGCGCGGCGGACCTGCTCCTGTGGGCGATCGCGACGCCATCCGCGGGGTACGTCCTCTTCGTGATCCCGTGCGTGCTCGTCGGCGCCGGGTTCGTCGTCGCGACGACGGTCCGCACGGCGATCATCTTCGCGAGCGTGCCGCGTGGCCTGCCGGCGACCGCCGCGGCCCTCAACGAGGCGTCGATCGCGGTCGGGTCGCGGATCGGGATCGTGCTCGTCACCGCGGTCGTCGCGCAGACGGCCATCGCGACGTACACGGCGTCCGTCGCGGGGCTGCCTCCGGCGGAGGCACAGCAGTCGATCGCCGCCTTCCGCGACATCCTCACGGCGGTCGGGACGCCGTCCTTCGACCAGGTCGCCGCGGCGGTGACGGCGACCGACGTGCGGCCGTACCTCGACGCCTACGCCTCCGGCGTCCGCGCGGCGTTCGGCCTTGGCGGCATCGCCGCCGTCGTTGGCGGCGCGATCGCCTGGGTCGCGCTCGGCCGGCGCGATCCCCTCGTCACCGTCTGGGAGCACCGCGACGAGCGTGAGGTCGTCGCGGGCTGAGTCCGTCGCCCGGGATGCACCCGGGGACGACGAAGCCCCGGCGCGAGCGTCGGGGCTTCGTCGTTCGTGTCCGGCGGCCGGCGGAGCCGGTCGGCCGGCCTCCCGCGGCCGTCGGTGGCCGCAGGTGGGTGGAGCGTGCTCAGGCCTGCGGGGCGTCCGCGGCCGGTGCCGGAGCAGCCTGCGCGGTGCCTTCGTCGTGGGCGAGCGCCGCGTTGATCTCCGCCGTCGCCTCGTCGGAGAGGGAGGTCTTGAGGACCTCGCCGCCGAGCGGGGCGAGCGCCGCGAGCGCCTTGTCCTCGGTCCACTTCTCGACGAACAGCACGAGAGCCGCGCCGCCCGGCTTGAGGACGTCCTGGGCGCGCTGGCGGAACTCGTCCTTCACGCCCCAGCCGGCCATCGTGCCCATCACGGCGCCCATGAGGCCGCCGATGATGAGGCCCGCCACGGGGATGATGAAGAGGAGGCCGATGAGCATCCCCCAGAAGCCGCCCATGAGGGCGCCCGAGGACGTCGCGCCGGTCTTCGTGACCATCTGGGTCTTGCCGGCGGCGTCCTTCGTGACGACGGCCGCGCCGGAGACCTGCATGACGAGGTCGTGCTGCAGCTGGCCGACGACGTCGTACGCCTGCTGCGCGGTCGCCTCGTCCTTGTAGCCGATGACGACGAGATCTGCCATGTTCCCTCCTGGGTGAGTTCGAGCCCCTGCGGGGCCGTCGCGGCCCCGCAGGGGCTCGTCCGTGTGAGGCCGGCGATCAGCCGCCCGCGAGCAGCTTCGCCTTCGCGGCGGCGAACTCCTCGTCGGTGAGGACGCCCGCAGCGTGCAGGTCGCCGAGCTGCTTGAGCTGGGCCATGTCGATCTGCGGGCTGGCGGCGGCCGGGGCCGGCGCCGGGGCGGCAGCGGCCGCCTGCTGCTGCGCCGCGGCGACGCCGGCCTCGTAGGCCTGCTGCTGCGACGCATCCGCGCTCGCCTGCTGGTTGGCGTACTTCTGCTGCTGGTGGTGGCTGACGGCGCCCGCGGTGCCGGCCACCACGGCCGTCGTCGCCGCAACGCCGACCAGGCCCATGCCACGTCGTCGATCATCATGTGAGGTGCTCCCTTCGGATCGTGTTCGCGGATCGTCGAGCGTGTGGCGGGTCTAGGCGGACGCCGCCTCGAGCTCGGCGTTCACGGCGGCGAGAAGCTCGGGTGCGACCGTCTGGCGCGCGACGAGGAAGCCGCCGGCCTCGACGATCGCGTCCTTGATCTTCTCCGCCCACCGGTGCTCGAAGAGCAGGATCAGTGCGGCGCTGTCGACCGGCAGTCCCTCGGCCAGCGAGATGATGTCCTCCGGCGTCAGGAGGCCCATCCGGTCCTCGAGGAGCGGCGCGAAGGACGCGAACTTGCGGGTCGCGGACGTTGTCGATCTCGACGATCGTCCACGTTGCCGTCGGCGTCCTTCTGGGCGACGACGACGTCCACCAGCCGGATGATCCTCTTCTCGACGACCTTCTCGATCTCCGTCGCGATCCTGCCGGTGAAGTCGGGCCTGTCGAACCCGATGACGATGTATTCGAGCGGACCGAGCGTCATGAAGTCCTCCGTCGTTTCTCGTGGGCACACGGGAATCCCTCCGTCCCGGGGGGCTCACGGATGATACGCCCACGGCCGACGGAGGGGCAGCGCCCCGGGCGAACCGACGGCCGTGACCTACGACCGAACGGGACGCGGCGGCGCGCCCCGCCCACATACCCCTTTCGCGCGAACCCCGCCGGGCGGATGGTCCGGTACGATGGAGGGCGAAGCCCGACGGCCACCGATCGCGGCCGACCCGTCATGAGGTCCCCGATGCGCGCACGTGCACTCGCCGCTCTCGCCTCCGTCATCCTCGTCGCCGCCGCCTGCTCCGCCTCGGGTGGGAGCGGCGGGACGCTGGAGGGCACGACCTGGCTCATGAAGAGCTACGACAACGGAACGTCCATGGTGAACGTCCCGCAGGGCGTCTATCCCGACGCCGTCTTCGCCGACGGGAAGGTCAGCGGGATCCTCGTCTGCAACAGCTACACCGGTGGCTACACGCAGTCCGGCAGCTCGCTCACGATCTCCCGGCTCGCGACGACGATGATGGCGTGCCCGGACACGTCCGCCGGCGTGGAGGAGCAGATGTCGGCCGCGATGCAGAAGGCCGCGACGTACACGGCCTCGAAGGAGTCGCTGAAGATCTACGACTCCTCCGGGAAGAACGTCCTCGTCTACCAGGCGGCGCCGAAGGACACGCTGTCGGGGACGTCGTGGACCGCCACTGGCGTGAACAACGGGAAGGGCGCGGTCGAGAGCGTCGCCGCCGGCACGACGATCACCGCGTCGTTCGGGGCGGACGGCCAGCTGTCCGGGACCGGCGGCTGCAACCAGTACACCGCCACGTTCACGTCGGCGGACGGGACGATCGTCATCGGCCCGATCGCCGGCACGCGGATGGCCTGCGACCCTGCCGTGTCGGACCAGGAGACGGCGTACTTCGCCGCCCTCGACGCGGCCACGACCTACAAGGTCCAGGGGTCCACGCTGGAGCTCCGCGACGACAGCGGGGCGCTCCAGGTCTCGTACGCGAAGCAGTAGGGTCCCAGGGCCGCCTCGGACCGCGCGCAAAAGGGGTATGCCGCGGGCTGCCGCCGGGCGTAAGGTGGGAGGTGTGGCGCGCGATGCGTCGCGCGCTGGATGTCGTCGTTGGAGGGAGCCGGATGCGTCGACCGATCGGGGTCATGTTCCTCGCGCTTCTCGCAGTCCTCGTGGGTCTGTACGAGCTGTACATGGCCGCGATCTACATGGGCTGGATCAGCTTCAACATCGTCGGCCAGGAGGTGAAGTTCCCGAGCGCGCAGTGGGGCCCCGCCCTGTGGGCGCTGCTCCTCGCGCTCATCTACTTCTGGGTGGCGGCGGGCTTCTGGGGCGTCCGCGCCTGGGCGTGGATGTTCGGCATCCTGATCTCGGGCTGGACCCTCATCTGGAGCTCGCTCCTCGTGCTCGGCAACAGCACGATCGAGGCCCAGTTCGTCCCAATGGTCCTCTCGCTCATCGTCCTCGGGTACCTCATGTACCCGGGCGTGCGCAACGCCTTCTACGAGTCGGAGAGCGGCCGCGCCATCGGCATGTGATCACCGCCCATGTGATCCCGGGCCTGCGAGACGGCGGCGCGTGAGCGCCGCCGTCTCGGCCGTTTCATGCCGGGAGAGGTAACTCGCGCGAGTCGTGGCCGCGTAGGATGTGCGCGCGGCCCATGGGCGCCGCGCGGAGGGTGGACGGGGAGGCGATGGAGGCTCGCGCGCAGGGACCGACGGGACCGGGTGCCCTCGACGGTGGCCCGTCGGGCTCGCGCGTCCCCACGTGGCTCGAGCACGTCGCCGCGCTCGGGTGGCGCCTCCTCGCGATCGGCGCACTCGCCGCGGTCATCGCCCTCATCGCGATCCAGCTGGCGACGGTCACCGTCTCCCTCATCGTGGTGCTGATCCTCGTCGCGACCGTCGAGCCGTTCATCGGCCGGCTGCGCGCGCGCGGGTGGTCGAAGGGCAAGGCGGCGGCCGCAGGGTGGGCGGTCGCGATGGGGTCGATCGTCCTCGTCGTGGCGGTCCTCGTCGTGGCCGTCGTCCCGTACGCGGTGCACACGCTGCAGACGATCTCCGCGGGGATCGACGAGCTCAGCAGCAGGCTCACGGACCTGTCGCTCTCGCCGGAGGCGGCGGATGCGATCGGCAAGCTCGGCGCGGCCGTCACGAACTGGGCCGCAGCGAACGTCTCCGAGGTCGTCTCGTCGATCTCCTTCCTCGCGACGGTCGGCATCCTCACGTTCTTCCTCACCCTCTTCGCGATGCAGGACGTGGACAGGGCCGCCGCGTGGATCCTCCAGGCGGCGAGCGACCAGCAGCGCGAGACGCTCGCGAGCAGCGGGCGCGTCGCCATGACACGCGTCGGCGGGTTCGTCCGCGGCACGGCCGTCATCGGAGCGGTCCGCGCGATCGCGACGCTCGCGATCCTCTGGGGCCTCGGCGTGCCCGATGCCGCGCCGCTCGCCGCGGTCGTCTACCTCGGCACGTTCATCCCGTACCTCGGTGTCATCGCGACGACAGCGGCGGTGCTCGCCGCCGCCCTCGGCGCGGGCGGCCCGCTGACGGCCCTCGCGGCCCTCGGGCTCATCGTCCTCACGTACGTCGCCGCGGAGGTCCTCCTCCGGTCGGTGGCGCGCACCCGCCTCAGCCTCCTGGATCCGATGGCCGTGCTCGTCGCGCTGCCGATCGGCGCGGCGGTCGCCGGGATCCTCGGCCTCATCCTCGCCGTGCCCGTCGCGCTCGCCATCTCCGCCATCGCCGGAGCGGTCGTGCAGGCGCTCAGCTCGAACCTGCCCCGGGATGACGGCGAGTTCATCCCGGCATGGCTCGACCGCCTCGGGCAGTGGAGCTGGCGTCTGCTCGTGGCGATCCTCGCGGTGGCGGCGGGGATCGGGCTCGTCCTCCTCGTCCCGTTCATCGTCGTGCCGGTCGTCCTGGCCGCCGTCTTCGCCGCGACCCTCGCGCCGCTCGTGCGCATCCTCGTGCGCCGCGGCATCGGCAGGACCGCGGCCGCGCTCGTCGCGACCGGAGGCGCACTCGTGATCTCGGTCACGATCCTCGCGCTGACGTTCGCGTCGCTCGCCCGGCAGATCGCGGAGATCGTCGCGACGGCCCTCGACGGCGCGAGCGAGATCGACCAGGCGCTCGCGAACGCCGTCGCGGCACTCCGAGCCGTGATGGAGGAAGCCGGGATCTCGATCACGGGATCGCTCGACGTGCTGGGCCAGGACGCGGCAGGCATCGTGACCGGCGTCGTCCTCTCGGTCCTGCTCTGCTTCTTCCTCCTGCGCGACGGTGCGAACGTCTGGCGGGGCATCTCGGAGCGGCTTGCGCCATGGCGCCGCGTGCAGGCCGATCAGGCCGGGGGCAACTCCGTCAGCGTCCTGGGGAACTACATGATCGGGACGGGGGCGATCTCCGCTTTCGGCGCCATCACGCAGTTCGCGATCATGGTCATCCTCGGGCTCCCGCTCGCGCTCCCGCTCGCGGTCCTCTCCTTCTTCGGCGGCTTCATCCCGTACATCGGGAGCTTCATCACGACGGGCATCGCCTTCCTCGTGACGGTGGCGGTGGGCTCGCCGACGGACATCCTCGTGATGCTCATCTTCACGCTCGTCTTCAACATCGTCACCGGCAACATCGTCGCGCCCCTGGTGTACGGGAAGGCCGTGAACATCCACCCCGCCGTCGTGCTGACGGCGATCCCCGCCGGCGCCGCGATCGGCGGCATCCTGGGGATGTTCCTCGTCGTCCCGGTCGTGGGGATCGTCGCGACGACGTGGCGGACCGTCCTGCGCGTCTTCGGGGACCCACCGGCGGATGGCGACACTGCGCAGACCGGCACCACGGGCGCCGGCGCAGCGGTGACGCCCGACGCCGCGGTGGCATCCGACGCCGCGGGGCCAGGGGCGGCTCCCACCCTCCAGGACCCGGCCGGCGGCTGACCTCGCGGACGGACGAACGGCCCCGGCCACCATGAGGCGAGACCGGGGCCGTTCCGCGTGTGTCGCGGCCCGAGCGGACCGCCTGGGGCCTCAGGAGCAGCCGCTGGTGCTCCCGCAGTTCATGCACTTGTAGCAGCTGCCGTTGCGGACCATGATCGAGCCGCACTCGGCGCAGGACGGGGCGTCCTCCTGGACGGTGAACGCGACCGACGTGGTCCCGAGCGACGCGGAGAGCGCCGCGCGGCCGTTGCCGCTGCCGTTCCCGTTCCCGCTGCCGTTGCCGCCTGAGCCGCCCTTCGCGGCTGGCTTCACGACCGGAAGGGCCTGCGAGTCGGCCGTGGCCGCAGAGCCGCCGGCCCCCGTGTCCGCCTCCACGTCCTCGCCCGTGGACTCGCCCTCGGACGGCTGGGCCGGGGCCGGGACCGCGACGACCGGGGCGGCGAACGCGGCCGGCGCCTCCGCCACGTACGAGGCCGCCGCTCCCTGCAGGCCGAGGCCCGCCTTCTCGTCGGCGGCGAGGAAGCGCGCGCCGAGCCACCGGAAGATGTAGTCCACGATCGACTTGGCGATCGGGATCTCGCTGTTGCCGGTGAAGCCGGACGGCTCGAACCGCACGTGGGCGAACTTGTTCACGAGGTCCCGGAGCGGGACGCCGTACTGGAGCGCGAGGCTCACGGACGTGGCGAACGTGTCCATGAGGCCGCTGACGGTGGAGCCCTCCTTGGCCATCTTGAGGAAGATCTCGCCGGGCTGGCCCTCCGGGTAGAGCCCGACGGTGATGTAGCCCTCGTGGCCGGCGATGTCGAACTTGTGCGTCACCGCCGCGCGCTCGGACGGGAGCCGGCGGCGGTGCGGCTTCACCGCCTCCGCCTGGGCGGCCGTGAGCTGGGCGCGCAGGGCGGCGACCGTCTCGGAGTCGGCGCCCTCGCCGTCCTTCTTCCGGCTGGTGGAGAGCGGCTGGCTGCGCTTGGAGTTGTCGCGGTAGATCGCGATGGCCTTGAGGCCGAGCTTCCAGCCCTCGAGGTAGACCAGCTCGATCTCCTCGGGCGTGGCGGCCTCCGGCATGTTCACGGTCTTGCTGATGGCGCCGGAGAGGAACGGTTGGACCGCCGCCATCATCCGGACGTGGCCCATCGGCTGGATCGAGCGCACGCCGTTCACCGGCTTGAACGCGCAGTCGAACACCGAGAGGTGCTCCGGATGGAGGCCGGGCGCTCCCTCGATCGTCTCGCGCTCGTCGATGAAGGCGACGATCTCCTCGACCTGGGCCGGGGAGTAGCCGAGATGGCGGAGGGCCCCCGGGACCGTGTTGTTGACGATCTTGAGGTAGCCCTCGCCGACGAGCTTCTTGTACTTGATGAGCGCGATGTCCGGCTCGATCCCGGTGGTGTCGCAGTCCATCATGAACGCGATGGTTCCCGTGGGCGCGAGCAAAGTGGTCTGCGCGTTGCGGTAGCCGTGGCGTTCGCCCAGCTCGTACGTCTCGTCCCAGAGCGACCGCGCGGTCGCACCGAGCCCCGCCGGGACGCCGCCCGCGGGGATCTGCGAGGCCGCCTCCCGGTGCTTCCCGATCACGGCCATGAACGGCTCGCGGTTCTTCTCGAACTCGACGAACGGTCCGCCGTGGTCGCGCGCGATCACCGCCGACTGCCGGTACGCCTCCGCCGTCATGATCGACGTGATGGCGGCCGCGTACGCCTGTCCCTCGGGCGAGTCGTAGGCGAGCCCGCGGCTCATGAGGAGCGCGCCGAGGTTGGCGTAGCCCAGGCCGAGCGGTCGGAAGCGGTGGCTGTTCTCCTCGATCGTCGGCGTCGGGTAGCTCGCGTTGTCGACGAGGATCTCCTGCGCCGTGATCGTCAGCCGGCAGCCGTGGCGGAACGCGTCGATGTCGAGCTCGCCGTCCTCGCCGACGAACTCCATCAGGTTGAGCGACGCGAGGTTGCAGCTCGTGTCGTTCAAGAACGAAAATTCGCTGCAGTTGTGGACCTGAAGGCCATTTGCGACGAAATGACTGGTTTCCAACTCGGTCAGGTCGAAGACATCCTCCTCGCCGAGCGACGTCACCGAGGCGACCGCGTCGGTCATGTCCTCGCGGTAGACACCGACCGTCGCGTTGAGGGCGGCGAGCGCCGAAGCCTTCGGGCTCTCCGCCATGAAGCCGATCTCGCGCTCGAACGTACGGCGGGAGGTTCGCGTGATCCGGAGGGAATGCATCTCGCGGACGGGATAGCTCTTCATCCCTCCGCGGCCGTCGGGGAGCATCGCTTCGAAATGGCCGCCACGGCGGTTCTCGTAGAGCTGCGATCTGATGCCGAAGGCAAGGAGCAGGCGCTGCACCTGGACGAGCAGCTCGAGGGAGGTCGAGTCCAGCCCGACGTACTGGCTCTTCTCGGCCGAGTCCACCACGGTCCCGTCGGCCGTGAAGAGGCCGCGCAGCACGGCCGCGAGCGACGCTCGGTCCAGGCCGTGGACGGCCGGCTTGAGCCGCTTCTCGTGACTGCCCTCGTCCAAGACCGCGTACTGCATGAACTGCTCGATGACCGGCCGCGACGCGAAGGCCAGGCGCGAACCGGTCGCCCCGAACGAGACGTGGACGCCGTCGTTGCGGCCGATCGAGCCGACCGCCTTGCGGAGGTGCTTCTGCTCGTTGATCTCGCCGACGACCGCCTCGAGGACGGCCGCCTCGTCGCGGTGCATGGTGAGGATGATCATCGGGCGCTCGCCGCGCTCCGCGGAGGCCCAGGTGAGGCAGCCGTCGCCGACCGCCAGGCCGATCGCCTCGGCGAGTCGGGGCGAGATAGAGCTCCGCCCGAATCCGGGACCCTGGAGCGGGATGCGGTCGTCCGGGGTGAGATCGCGGACGGCGACATCGCCGCGCTGCGTGCTCACCTTGTGGTCGGCGGTGATGCGGACTCGATAGCCGGCGTGAGTCTTCAGCTCGAAGACGGGCTTGCGTCCGGTCGGGAAGATGCGGTCGACCGGGTGTGGCAGCCCGTCGGAGCCGATGACGTGGGCGCGCTCGCCGACCAGCGATTCGATGGACCGCCACCCCTCGTCGGTCGCCACCAGCGTGTCCCCCGTGACGCACGGGTTCGTGGCGTACTGGCGGTCCGAGTTGGAGACCGGGTTCCAGTCGTTGATCGTGGTGTCGTACTGGATGCCCGGGTCGCCGCAGAGCCACGCGGCGTCCGCCATCCGGCGGAAGATCTCGCGGGCGCGGTACGTCCCCATCTCCGCTCCGCCCACGACCGCGTGCGTGGTCCACTCGCGGTCCGCGACGACGGCGTCCATGAAGTCGTCCGTCACGCGCACCGAGTGGTTGGCGTTCTGGAACGCGACCGACCCGTAGGCCTCCCCCGTGAAGGAGGGGTCGTAGCCCTCCTCGATGAGGGCCCACGCCTTCTTCTCCTCGAGCTTCTTGCTGTCGATGAAGTCGAGGACGTCGGGGTGGCCGACGTCGAGGATGACCATCTTCGCGGCGCGCCGGGTCTTCCCGCCGGACTTCACCACGCCGGCGAACGCGTCGTAGCCCCGCATGAAGCTGACCGGGCCCGACGCCGTCCCGCCGCCGGACATCTTCTCCCGCGACGAGCGGATGGGAGAGAGGTTGGAGCCTGCGCCCGACCCGAACTTGAAGAGCATCGCCTCCGTCTTGGCGAGGTCCATGATCGAGGTCATGGAGTCCTTCACGGAGTTGATGAAGCAGGCGGAGCACTGCGGCCTGGCCTCGATGCCCACGTTGAACCAGACGGGCGAGTTGAAGCTCATCTTCTGGTGGAGCAGCAGGTGGGTGAGCTCCGCCTTGAAGGTGGCGAGGTCGTCCGGCGTCGCGAAGTAGCGCTGCGTCTCCGCCCAGCCGGCGATCGTGTCCACCACGCGGTCGAGGAGCTGGCGGACGCTCCGCTCACGCTCCGGCGTGCCGACGTGGCCGCGGAAGTACTTGCTGACGACGACGTTCGTGGCGAGCTGGCTCCAGGAGGCCGGGACCTCGACGTCACGCTGCTCGAAGACGAGCTTGCCCGACTCGTTGCCGATGGAGGCGGTCCGCGTCTCCCACGCGATCTCGTCGTACGGGTGGACGCCCGGGCGCGTCCAGCGGCGCTCGAACGTCAGGCCGCGCGTGCCCTCGCCGGCGAACCGGAGGGCCTCCATCGCGTCCGCGGCCGCCCGCGCGGCCGCCTCCGACAGCTCGCGCGACCGCTCGGCCGCCCGCGCCGCCGCGGCGGCCCCATGGCCCCGCGCCACCGATCCCGTCGCCTCGCTCCGCCTGGCGGTCGCCGTTCCGGAGACCCCTCGCGCCATCCCTCTCCCTCCAGGGGCCCCTCGCGGGCCCGGCCTTCGTCATCGGGCTCGGCGACCCCTCGTCGGGGGCCCTCGCCTGCCGATCGTGGGACGCTCCGACCTTCACGCGGAGCCGCTTCCCGGCCCGAGAACACTACGCCGGCGCATCTGCCGGCGTCAAGCCGGAAACACAAGATGTTGTGGTACGTACCATGGGGTCATCTCAACATGTGGTGGCTGAGGGGCGACGTCGCTCCGGGGTCTCGCGAGGCCAGTATAGAACGGGCGTTCTAGACTGTCGAGCCCCACGTCGGGGCCGCCGATCGCGCGCGCTGCCGGGACGCTCGGCCCTTCGTCCGGTGCCTGCGGGCGACGCGGATGGCGAGCCGCCCGCGTCCCCGGATCAGTCCAGGCCGGAGTACGCGTGCAGCCCGCTGAACCAGAGGTTGCCGCTGTAGGTGACCAGGACCATCGCGAACCCGACCACGAGGATCAGCGCCGCCGGCCGCCCGCTCCAGCCGCGCTGGTTGCGCGCGTGCAGGTAGACGGCGTACACGAGCCAGGTGACGAGGGCGGCGGTCTCCTTCGGGTCCCAGCCCCACCAGCGGCTCCACGCGATCGACGCCCACCAGCTCCCCAGCACGATCATCGTCGCGAAGATCGGGAACCCGACGACGACCGACCGGTAGGCGACCTCGTCGAGCGTCCGGTGCGAGGGCAGCCACGCGAACCGGTCGCCGCGCCCCTGGACCAGGTACCCGACGCCGGCGGCGAAGCTCATCGCGAAGATCCCGTACGCGATCATCGCGAAGCCCACGTGGATCGTGAGCAGGGGAGGGTTCTGCAGCGCGGGCACGAGCTGCTCGACCTGCGACGGCAGCGAGAACGCGTAGAGAGCCAGCGCCAGCGCCATCCCGAGCGGGACGGCCCCGATCGAGCGGATCGGGTAGCGCCACGCGAGGACCGCGTAGCCGAGCGCGATCCCGAAGGCGAAGGCGACCGTGAACTCGTAGAGGCTCCCCCACGGTCCGCGCCCGACGACCAGGCCCCGGAGGATGAGCGCGAGCCCCAGCGTCGCGGTCGCCGCGACGGCGAGGCCCCACGCGATCCCGGCGACGGCGGTCCGGTCGCGCTCCGAGCCGTCGGGGAGCCCGATCTCGCGCTCGACGAAGCTCCCGGTGACCACGCCCGCGAAGACCGTCGTCGGCGACGGGGCGAGAGCCTCGAGGCGGCGGCCCGAGGCGAGCAGGACGGCGTGGGCGACGTGGCCCCCGAACGCCAGCGCGAGCAGGATCGTGCCGACGACGGTGAGGTAGAACGAGGCGGAAGCCATGGGGACGCGGCTCCGGTGCGAGGGTCGGTCAGGCGACGGCAGCGCCGCCCGCCGGTGGGCCGGACGGGGGCGCGACGGGGATGGGGGCGTCGATCCTCAGGACGAGGCCGCAGTTGCCGCAGGTGGAGATCTCGGCGCTGCGGTCGACACGACAGAGCGGGCACGAGACCGAGAGCGGGGCGCCGTCGTCGCCGCGGACCGCGCCGGCCGGATAGACGAGGGCCTTCGAGGCGTCGAAGGGGTAGCCCGCCGGGAAGAGGGCCGTGCCGTCCGGGAGGGTCTCAGCAGGGCGCGGCCCGAGCACGAAGCGGACGCGGGCGCGGGGCTTGCGGATGCCGTACCCGAGCCACGCGAGCGCCACGGCTGCGACGAAGAGGCCGACCAGCGGCGCGAGGAAGACGGGGAGCAGGTTCACGAGCGCGCCCCAGTCCGGCGAGACGAGCTTCGCGAGGAAGTCCATGAGCTGGGTCCAGAGCTGGCCGAGCTCGGATGTCGCGTCCACGGCGCGCATCCTAGCATCGGCGCCCGCCGCGGGGGAGGGGGCCGCGCTACCCCCGGACGTCGACGGGGCGGCCGCGCCACGTCCCGGTGACGCGGCGAGCCCCGCTCTCGGCCCGGACGTACCGGAGCGTCCCGAGGTCCGACGCGATCCGGAGCCGGACGGCGCCGGAGGCGTCCACGGAGCCGGTCATCGACAGAGGCAGGCCCGGAGTGAGCGTGCACCGCCGCATGGAGAGGCGCGTCTCCTCGCCGCGCGGGGCGAACGCGAACCGGCCACCGAAGTCGCAGCCGGCAGCGTCGCCCGAGCCGGTCCCGTCCCACCACGAGTACGCCGGCAGCATGGTGATCCAGTCGTCCACGGCGGTGGCGAAGGCGAGTGGGTCCACCGCCGCGGACCGCGTCGCCGGCGGCAGCGGGAGGTACGGGTCGGTGAGGTCCCCCTCGCACGTCGTCCGCGCCGGCGGCAGCGTGCCGTCGGTCAGGAGCGCAGTCACCACGTCGTCCACGCACGCGACGCCCCGCCCGTAGAGGACGTGCGGGCCGCCCGTCTGCACGACGAGCCGCGTGCCCGGCGAGCGGGCGACGATCCGCTCGGCGCCCTCGATGGGCGTGATCGGGTCCGCGTCGCCGACGAGGACGAGGAAGGGATAGTCGTGCGCGACGATCGGCGCCGGACGGGCGTCCGACGCGGGCCGTGCCGGCCAGTAGGCGCACGGCAGGTCGTCGAACATGACCCGGCCCAGGCGCGCCGCCGCCGCGCCGGCGTCGCGACCGGCCTGGAGGTACGCGCGGGCACGGGCGTCCGCCGTGTCGCCGGCCATCGCGTAGTCGGTGCACTCGATCGCGTAGTACGCCGCGTCCGACCACGACGGGTCCGGCGTCACCGCGAGCGTCTCCGGATCCACGCCCACGTCCGCGTACAGGACCCGCTGCGCGGGGACGAGGTCGCCGCGGGAGGCGGCGGCGACGGCCCGCTGCAGCTCCATGCGACCCCACTGGCCGTACATGCCGTTGAGGGCGACCGTCTCCAGGTGCGTCGCCCACAGGCGCCGCCCGACCGTCCGGCCGGAGGCCAGGGGGAACGCCACGCGTGCCGGGCTCCTCGCGAGCCGTGAGGCGAGAGCGTCGTACGCGGCGAGGGCGTCTCCGCCCACCGTGTCGTGTCGGCAGGCGGGGTCGGCGTCGCACGCGTCGAGTGTCTGCTCGAGCGTCCGATCCATCGCCCGGACGGCCTCCGGCCACACCTCGGTCAGCGGGAGCGTGAGGTCCACCGGCCCGTCGAGGATGAGCGACCGGACCCGGTCGGGGTGCGCGAGGGTGTAGGTCTGGACGTACTGCGTGCCGTAGCTCTCGCCGTACAGGTCGAGGCGGTCCACGCCGAGGTAGCGGCGGAAGGCCTCGAGGTCCTCGACGGCCTGGCGGGTGGCGAAGAACGGCAGGTCGGTCGCCTGGACGCCCAATTCGCGGACGCAGGAGGCGGCGAAGGTCCGGGAGGCCGCGAGGACCGCCTCCTCCTGGCGCGGGTCCCGTGCGTCGGCCGGGGAGAGGTAGAAGCGGGCGGCGGCCTCCGGGCACGCGAGCGGCTCGGAGAGCCCGACGCCGCGCTGGTCGAAGAAGACGATGTCGTAGGCGTCGACGATCCGCGGGTCCATGCCGGACATGTACGCGTCCGCGGAGAGGATGCCGGACGATCCGGGACCACCGGTCACGGTGACCCAGACCCCCCGGCGGATCCCGGTCGCCCGGTGGATCGCGAACGTCACGTGGATCGCGTCCGTCGTCCCGCCCGCTGAGAAGTGGTCCCGCGGGACCGCGATCGTCACGCACGTGAACTCGCTCTGCGGGCAGGAGATCTCGACGGCCGAGGCACGGAGCCCGACGCCTCCTGCGGCGACGGACGACGATCCCTCCGCCGCGGCGCCTGCCGGCAGGAGGAGGCCGACCATGATGGTCGCGGCGAGCAGCATGCCCGCCCTGCGCCCTCGAGACCACGTCGTCATGATCGGACCTCCTCGTCCTCGCGGCGCGCCATGCGTGCCATCGGTCGCCTCAGCCTCCGCCGTGCCCGCGCTTGGGGTTGCCCTTCTTGCGCGTCGCGCCCCGCCCGGGCTTCCAGGGCCGCCGCGCGTCGTCGAGGCCCTCGTCGTCGCCCGGCTTGCGGCCGTCCGAGCCGGCCGGAGGCGTCGGTCGGGCATGGCCGACGGAGGGCGCCGACGCGTGCTGGCGCGCGAACCGCTCGATGAGCTGCCGGGAACGGACGGACGCGGCGCCGAGCGCCCGGGCGCGCGCCCCGAGCTCGATGTCGTCGGTCGCGACCAGCGTGCCGTCGGGCGCGTCCGCGACGATCCGGACGATGAGGTCGTCGGCCGACTCGTGGCGGCTCCAGCGCACGCCGAGCCTGCTGGACCGCTGGGGCAGGATCGCCCCGCCGTCGCGCATGCCGTCGAAGACGACGAGGATCCGGGTCCGCGGCCCGACGACCGTCCACAGCCGGCTCAGCAGCGCCTGGGCGGGGAGGTCGCCGCCGGACCGACGCATCGCACCGAGGACGTTGCGCCCGTCGACGACGAGCAGCGACGCGGTGAGGAACGGGTCGGGCCTGGGCACGGCCGCAGTGTACGCGGCCACCGCCGCGACCGGCTTCGCCGTCACCGTCGCGACCCCGCGGCGGCGCGGCGATCGCCGCACGCCGCCCGGTGCGACTCCGGTAGCATCGGCGGCGATGCTCCTTCTCGTGGATCTCGACGGCACCGTCTGGCGCGGCCGGACCGCCGTGCCCGGCATCCCGGAGCTGCTCACCGAGCGCGCAGCCGCCGGCGACGTGGTCTCCTACGTGACGAACAACTCGACCCGCCACCGGGCGGACTACCTGCCGCGGCTCGCCGCCATCGGAGCTCCGGCGGACATCTCGCTGATCGTCACGTCCGCCAGGGCGACCGCCGTGCACCTCGCCGCTCTCGAGCCGCGCGTGGACCGGGTCCTCGCGGTGGGCACGCCCGGGCTCGTCGCCGAGCTGCGCGAGGTGGGTCTGACCGTGGTGCCGGCCGGGGAGGCGGTGGAGGCAGCGACCGAGGGCGCCTTCCGGGTCGAGGCCGCCGGGAACCCGCAGGCCGTCGTCGTCGGCCTGGACCGCGGCTTCGACTACGCGCGACTGGCGATGGCCAGCGCGTGCATCCGCGCCGGCGCCCTCTTCTTCGCGACGAACCGCGACCCGGTCTTCCCGACGGAGTACGGCTTCGTGCCGGGCGCCGGGTCGATCGTGGCCGCGGTCGAGGTCGCGTCCGGCGTCGAGCCCGTCTCCGTCGGCAAGCCCGGCCCGCTCCTCCTGCAGGTCGCGGCGGATGCCGCGGGCGTCCCGCTCGACGGTGCCGTCGTCATCGGCGACAGCCTCCAGACCGACATCCCCGCCGCCCACGCGGCGGGTGTCGACTCCGTGCTCCTGCTCACGGGCGTCACCGCGCTCGAGCACCTGGATGACCTTCCGGCGGCGCAGCACCCGACCGCCGTCGCCCGGGACGCGGACGAGCTGCGGGCGGCCCTGCGCCGACTGGCGCGCTGAGCCACCCGGCGCGTCCGCCTTCAGACCCCCACCAGCTCCGGGATCCCCGCCGCCCACGCGTCGAACTCGGCGCGGAGGGGTGCGAGGATCTCCTCGTCCGCGAACGCGACGTCGAGCGCGAGCCGGTCGATCGCCCACAGCTCGGCCGGCGACAGGCCGATCCGGGCGACGGCGCTCTCGTACTCGTCCGTCAGGCGTACGTCCGAGACGGTCGGGTCATCCGTGCTCAGGGTCACCCGGACGCCCGCGCGGTGGAGCCGCGCGAGCGGGTGGTCCGCGACGGAGGGCACGATCCCCGCCTGCACGTTGCTCGTGGGGGTCAGGTCCAGCACGACGCCCCGCGCGCGGAGCTCCGCCATCAGGGCGGGGTCGTCAGCCGCCCCCGGGCCGTGCGCGATGCGTTCCGGGTCGAGGGCGAGCGCGCGCCGGATCTGCGCGGCGCCGCCCCACTCGCCCGCGTGGAGAGTGATCCGCAGGCCCCCGGCCCGGGCGGCCTCGAACGCGGCGCGGTGGGCCGCAGCGTCCGGGAATCGCTCCTCGCGCCCCGCGAGGTCGAACCCGGTGAGGCCGCGATCGCGGAACCGCGCGGCCGTCTCAGCGAGCGCCACGTTCGTCGCCGGCTCGTGCGACCGCATCGCGGTGCAGATGAGGCGGACCACCACCCCCGTAGCCGCCGACCCGGCCGCCGCGCCGTCGCACACGGCCGCGATCCCCTCCGCGAGCCCCATGCCGCGATCGGTGTGGAGCGCCGGCGCCCACCGGATCTCGGCGTACCGCACGCCGGTCGCGGCCTCGACGAAGACGAGCTCGCGCGTCACTCGCGCGAGAGCGTCCGCGTCCTGCAGGAGCGCGACCGGGAGGTCGAACGCGTCGAGGAGCTGATCCTGGTCGCGGCACGGCATCGGCGCGACGAGGACCGCCGCCATCCCCGCGAAGTCCCGCGGTGCGTCCACCCCGCGTGTCCGGGCGAGCTCCAGGGCCGTCGCGGGGAGGACCGCGCCGTCGAGGTGCAGGTGGAGCTCGGCCTTGGGCATGGCCTCCACGAGCCGTCGCAGCGCCGCCGGCGCGAGGCCGCCGCCGTGTCCGTCGGCCCCGTCCCGGTCCGTCCGTTCGTCCATCCCCCGATGCTACGATGCCGGCGCATCCGTCCGCCCGTGCAACGCGAACGTGTCGTGATGGCCGTGCAGCGTGGCCGGCCACCCCCAGAGGGTCACAGCGATGTCCACCGTCCTCGTCACCGGAGCCAGCGGGTTCGTCGGCTCGCACGTCGTCCCCGAGCTCGTGGGGGGCGGGCACCACGTGGTGGCGCTCGTACGGGACGACCGGGCCGCCGCAGCGGTGACCGCGAGACTGGACGCCGACCAGGCGCGGGGCGTCACCTTCCGGGTGGGCGACGTCGTGACGGGCTCGGGGCTCCAGGAGGCGCTCGCGGGCGTGGATGCCATCGTCCACCTCGTCGCGATCCCGCGCGACCGTGACGGCGGCAGGAGTCTCCTCCGGGTCAACCTGGGCGGCACGAAGCACGATGCTCGACGCGGCTGCGACCGCGAAGGTCCGCCGGTTCGTCCACCTGGGCGGCGCTGGGCCTCGCGGACGAACCGGACCTGCACTTCGCGACCTCGAAGGTGCGTGGGGAGAAGGCGGTCCAGGAGAGCGGGCTCGACTGGACGATCCTGAAGCCCTCGCTCCTGTGGGGCCCGCGCGACGGCTTCTTCAACATCATCGCGGACCTCGTCCGCACGTCGCCGTTCGTCGTCCCGGTCCCCGGATCGGGGAAGGCCCGGTTCCAGCCGCTCGCGGTCGCGGACCTCGCGATCTGCGTGCGGATGGCGCTGGAGGATCCCCGGACCGTCGGGCAGGCGATCGAGCTCGGCGGGCCGCGCTACTGGACCTACCGCGAGATCACCCGCGAGGTCCTCTCGGGGATGCGGAAGAGCCGCCGGATCGTCCCCATGCCGGTCCCGGTGATCGGCGCCGTCGCGGGCGCGGCCGAGCTCGTCCGGCTTCCGTTCCCGGTCGCCACGGACCAGCTGCGGCAGCTGAAGCTCGACAACATCGGCGCGCTCGACGGGTGCTACCAGGCGTTCGGCTTCGTCCCGCGCTCGATGGAGGGCCAGCTCTGGTACCTCCGGGCGAAGAAGCGCGACCAGGACCCGGCGACGGCGAAGCCCGCCGCCGCCGGGCGCCGGTCGCCTGCCTAGGAGCCTGCCACGGATCGCCTCGCGCGCCTGCGGACGCCCGTCCTCGCCCTCGCCTGGGTCGCGATCGCGGCCGCCTTCGCGCTCGGCGGCGCGGGGATCGTCGCGGGCGCCGACCACCTGCCGTCGTCCGGCGCCCGGCCCGAGCTGACCGCCGCCGGCGACGCCGGGGTCGCGCCGGGGCTCGACGCGGCCTCCGTGGCGCTCGACGACCTCGCCGCCGACGTGGCGGCGCTCGGCTCCGCCGGCCGTGGCGCGCTCTCGTCGCTCGTCGCCGGCGACGCCGCGGGCGTCGCGCGGGAGATCGCGGCCGGCCAGGCGGCCCTGGACGCGATCGACGCCTCGGACGCGGAGCTCCGCGCCGGGCTCGACGCGCTGCCGTTCGGGGCACCCGACGATGCGATCCGCCTGTCGCCGGAGACGATCGACCGATACGACCGTCTGGTCGCAGCGTTGCCGGCGACCGTCGGCCTGCGCGAGACCTGGCAGGTCCTCGCGACGGGCAGCGTGCCGGCCGTCGCCCTCGCGGCGACCTGACCGGGCACGACGCGAAAGCCGGAGAAGCAGCCCTCGCCGGGAGCGAGGGCCGGTACGCGGAGGCGCTCGACCGGCTCGCCGAGGCGGAAGCGGAGCTGGCGGCCGCGGCGGCGATCCGCGACGACCTCGCGGAGCGCGTGGACGTCGACACGCTGGACGGCTGGCTCGCGCGGAACCGGGCGATCGACGCCGCGCTCCGCGACCTCTACTCGCTGCTCGAGGAGTCCCAGGGTCTCGACACGCCGGAGGTGCAGCGAGCGCTCGCGTCCGTCGACGCGGCGCGCGCATCGCTGCCGCCTGACACGCGGGCGCTCGTCGTCATCCTCGCCGATGTCGCCCGAGGCGGGCTCAACCAGGCCGTGATCGCCATCGAGGAGGCGCGCGGGCGGCTCGCCGCGGCGGCCGGGACGGTACAGTAGCCACGACCCCGAGACCGGCCGCGCCCCCACCGCGCGCCGCCCCGCAGTGACGGCGCGCAGGCCCGACGCACCACCAGACGCCGCTCCGGCGGCGCACGCCCGAGGATGCTCCCCATGCGGATCCGCATCGCCACCGACCAGCCCTGGGACGTCGCCGCCGACGTCCTCGCCGTCCCCGTCCCCGCCGACCCCGACTGGTCGGGGCCGCTCGGGGAGATCGACCGGCGGACGGCCGGCCTGATCCAGGCCGAGCTCGCGTTCGGCGAGCTGGAGACCAAGCGGTACGCGACCGCCTTCGTCCCGGGCGGCGAGCTCCGGGCGCAGCGCGTCCTCGCCGTCGGGGCGGGCGACGCGGCGGCGCTCGACCGCGAGACGGTCCTGCACATCGGGCAGTGCATCGAGCGGCGCCTCGGCGGCCGCGCGGTCCGGACCCTGGCGGTCGCGCTCGACCCGCTCGCCACGGTCATCGACGGCGGCGCGCCGGCCGTGGCCGAGCTCATCGCGCGCGGCGTGGAGGAGGGGTCCTTCGAACCGGCCGCCATCTACCGCGACGACGTCTCCGACGCGCCGCCTGCCCTCGACGAGCTCGTGCTCGTCGCGACCGGCGGGGATGCCGCGGCCCTCGCGGCGGCCGCGGAGCGCGGCCGGATCATCGGCGAGGGCGCGAACATCGCCCGCCGCCTCGCCAACCGCTCCGCCAACGACGTGAGCCCCCAGGTGCTCGCGGACGAGGCGCGCGCGCTCGCCGAGGCCCACGGCCTCGCGATCGACGTCGTCGAGCCCGAGCAGGCCAGGGAGCTCGGGATGGGCATGTTCCTCGCGGTCGGGCAGGGGAGCGCGAACCCGCCGCGGATGATCGTCCTCCGCTCCGGCCCGGAGGGTGCCACCGACGCCCAGGGCCGTCTCCTCGCGCTGGTCGGGAAGGGCGTCTGCTTCGACTCCGGCGGGATCAGCCTCAAGGGGGCCGACCGCATGGAGGAGATGAAGATGGACAAGACGGGTGCGTGCACCGTCATCGCCGCGATCGCGACGGTGGCGCGCCTCGCGCCCGGCACGCCCCTCCTCGCGGTCGCGCCCGCCGTCGAGAACATGCCCGGCCCGCACTCCGCCCGCCCCGGCGACGTCGTCCGCGCCCTGAACGGGAAGACCGTGGACATCATCAACACGGACGCGGAGGGCCGCCTCATCCTCGGGGACGCCCTCACCTACGCGGAGCAGCTCGGCGCGACGCATCTCGTGGACGTCGCGACCCTCACCGGGCTTGTCGGCCGCGCCTACGGCGAGCTGGTGACCGGCGTCTTCGCCACGCCGCAGGCCTGGTATGGGGCGATCGACGCGGCCGCCGCCCGCGCCGGTGAGCGCTGCTGGCAGATCCCGCTCGTCGAGGACTACCTCGCCGACATGAAGAGCTGGTACGCCGACCTCACGAACTCCGGCGCGTCCGAGGGGAGCCTCGTGAAGAGCGGGCTCTTCATCCGCGAGTTCACCACCCGGCCGTGGGCGCACCTCGACATCGGCGGGACGGCCTACTTCCGGAAGGCGCGGCCGTGGGCGGCGCGCGGCGCGACCGGCGTGACGCACGCGACGCTCGTCGAGCTCGCGCTCGAGGGTGCCCGATAGGCGAGGCCGGAGGTCCGGCCGCCTCCCGACCCGGCACCTCGACCCGGGTCGGCGGGTCGCGACGCGCGCCGGAGGACCCCGGCCGGTGACGCCGCGGGGCGCGCGACCGTGACGCCGCTCGTCGTCGTCCTCGCCCTCGCCGGTGCGGCGTGGGGCCTCGCGTCCGATCGGATCGCCGTCCGCTGGCCGGCCCACGATCCCGGGGAGGGGGGCCGGCGGCCCGGGTGGCGCACGGCCGTGACGGCGGTCGCGTCCGCCCTGGCGTTCGGGGTGCTCGCCGCACGGTCGCCCGAGACGGCCACCTTCGCGATCGTCGCGGCGTGGTTCGCCGTGCTCGTGCTCCTCTTCGCCGTGGACCTCGACCAGCGGCTGCTCCCCGACGTCCTCACCTTCCCGTCGATCGGGGTGGCGGCGGTCCTCCTGGCGATCGGTCTCAACCCGCTCGTCCGCGGCGAGGAGGTCGGGGCCGTCGCGGCCGCGGTCCTCTTCCCGGCGGTCCTCTTCGCCTTCTCGATCCCGTTCGGGTCGGGCGCGCTGGGGCTCGGCGACGTCAAGCTCATGGTCGCCGCCGGCCTGGTCGCAGGCTTCCCTCGGACGCTCAGCGGCCTGCTCGCCGGAGCGCTCCTCGCCGGCGTGGTCCTGGCCGTGCTGGTCGTCCTCCGCAGGATCACGCTCCGCACGTACGTGCCCTTCGGACCGTTCCTCATCGCGGGGATCGCGTGGGGGATCCTCACCTCGCTCTGACCGGGGCTCCGCACGGGCGTTCCCGCACCCGGTGCTAGACTCTGTGCGAGCCGGGGTCGTCCCGCGATCGTGTGCCCGGCGTGGGGCGGCGTGACCGGCGAGCGTGGCGATGGACCGCGCTGCGGCGCGGCAACGGAGTCTCGTTCGCAGGATGACGTCGTACTCTCGAGGCGGAAGATGACCAGGACGCGGGCCGGGCGGCGGCCCGTGCTGCTGCGCCTCGGCCCCCTTCTCCTGATCGTCGCCCTGCTGGGCACCCTCGCGGGGTCGTTCGCGACGCCCGTGAGCGCGGGCGATCCGCTCACGGACGCCATCGCGAAGCAGAAGGCGCTGCGCGCGAAGATCGAGAAGCAGAAGAAGCAGATCGCGCAGCTCAAGGTCCAGCAGGCGGGTCTCCGACAGGACATAGCGGAGACGGCCGACACCCTCGCCGCCGTCAACGCCGACCTCAAGCTCGCGAAGAAGCGCGTCGCCAAGGTCACCACCCTCGTGAACCAGGCACGCGTCCGGCTCAACACCCTGACCGACCAGGTGAAGGAGTGGGACGCCGATGTCGCGCAGCTCGAGGACGACGTCGCGCGGCAGGACCGCCTGCTCGAGATCCGGAAGTCGCTGCTCGCGACGCGCATCCGCGCCGCCTACATGACCGACCAGACCTCGGTCCTGGAGACGATCCTCTCCGCCCAGTCCTTCACGGACGTCATCTCGGACGTCTCGTCCTACATGGACATCTCCGCGCAGGACGAGGCGCTCGCCGGGCAGATCGAGCGCGACCGGCAGCTGCTCGAGGTGAGTCGCAAGATGGCCGAGGAGGCGCGGGCGACGACCGACGAGCTGCGGCTGGAGTCGAAGGCCGAGAAGGTCGCGCTGGTCGCGCGGCTGGCCGACCTGAAGAAGGCCCGCGACGAGCTCCGCACACTCGACGCGAAGGTCAAGAAGCAGCTGGCCCTCCAGCAGCGGAACTTCAGCAAGGTCAGGCAGACCGCCGCGCAGCTCAAGGCCGCGATGGACCGGGAGATCAAGGCCGAGAACGCCCTCAAGGCCAAGATCCGCCGGCTCATCGACGCGCAGCAGCTCGGCGGGAACATCCCCTCCGCCTACAACGGGACCCTCATGTGGCCGCTCGGGGGCGTCGTGACGCAGGAATACGGCTGCACCGGGTTCGGCTGGGAGCCCCCGGCGGGGAGCTGCGGCCACTACCACAACGGGATCGACATCGCCGCACCGATCGGGACCCCGGTCCGCGCTGCCGGCGACGGCGTCGTCGTCTTCGCCGGCGCGAACCCATACGACCCGTACCCCAAGGCGGTCATCGTGATCATCGCCCACTCGACGGGCCTCCAGACCTGGTACGCGCACCTCGAGCCGTCGGTCGCGGTCCGGGCCGGCCAGCGGGTGAGCCAGGGCCAGGTCGTGGGCTACGTCGGGATGACGGGCCGGACCACCGGGCCGCACCTCCACTGGATGGTCGTCCTCAACGACGTCTACTCGAACCCGCGCCTGTTCCTGTAGGGGGCGTGGGGGCCGGGCGGCCTGCCGCGCGTGCTAGCATCGGCTCCGGGGACCACGCGGCGCTCTGGCGCGCGGCCCGACGCGGAGGAGCGGACGTGAAGCGGACGCTGAGCGTGATCCTCGCCGGCGGCGAGGGAGCCCGACTGTCGATCCTCTCCTCGCAGCGCGCCAAGCCCGCGGTCCCGTTCGGCGGCAAGTACCGGATCATCGACTTCGCCCTGAGCAACATCGTGAACTCGGGCGGCGACAACGTCGTGGTCCTCACCCAGTACAACCCGCGATCGCTCAACGACCACATCGGGATGGGCCGCCCGTGGGACCTCGACCGCACGAGCGGCGGCATCCGCATCCTCCAGCCGTACATCGCGCAGGGCCGGATCGCGATCTGGTACCGCGGGACGGCCGATGCGGTGTTCCAGAACATGCGCGCCATCGAGCAGGCTCCCGGCGACATCGTGCTCGTCCTCGCCGGCGACCACGTCTACAAGATGGACTACCAGCCGTTCGTGAACCTCCACCGCCGCCGTCGGGCCGACGTGACGATCGCCGTCCGCCGCGTGCCGATGGCGGAGGCCTCGCGGATGGGGATCCTCGCGGTCGACGAGCACGGGCGCGTGACCGAGTGGCAGGAGAAGCCGAAGCAGCCCGCAAGCGACCTCGCGAGCATGGGCATCTACGTCTTCTCCAAGCGGGCACTGCGCGAGTGGCTCTCCGAGTCGCGGCCGGACTTCGGGAGCGACGTCATCCCGGCGATGCTCGACGGGCGGCGCCCGCGTCTTCGCCTACCGCTTCGACGGCTACTGGCAGGACGTCGGCACGATCGGGAGCTACTGGCAGACGAACCTCGAGCTGCTCGAGGACTCCCCGGCGCTCGACATGTACGACCGCGAGTGGCTCATCCACACCCGCTCCGAGGAACGGGCGCCGGCCAAGATCGGGCGGACCGCGATGGTCGTCCGCAGCCTGGTCTCCCACGGCTGCGTCGTGGACGGGACGGTCGTGAACTCCGTCCTGTCGCCGGGCGTCCGCGTGGAGTCCGGAGCGGTGGTGCGCGACTCGATCGTCATGTTCGACTCCGTCGTGCGGACCGGCGCGATCGTGGACCAGTCGATCCTCGACAAGGAGGTCGTGGTGGGGTCCGGCGCGATCGTCGGCGACGGACCCGTCCCGGCCCCGCCGAACCGCAGGGAGCCCAACGCGCTGACCACCGGCATCACGGTCGTCGGCAAGCGGGCCGTGGTGCCGCGCAGCGCGCGCATCGGACGGAACGTCCGCATCGACCCGGACGTCAAGGCGAGCGACTACGCGTCGCGGGTGGTGCCCGCCGGCGAGACGATCGTCCACGCCGAATCGCGGCCCGCGCGGAAGAAGGTGGCCCGCCAGATCGAACGGGTCGCCGAGGCGGCGCTCAAGGCCGTCGCCGCAGAGGTCGCGGCCGTCGAGGATGCCGGAGGGCCCGTCCGGCCGGCCCAGGCCGAGGCGGTGAAGCCCACGCCCGCCGCCAAGGCGGCTCCCGAGCCGGCCCCCGAGCCGTCGTCCCGCCCGGGACGGCCGCGCCGCTGAGCGTGCGCCCTGCCGGCCCCCGGGTCTCGCCGGACGCGGTCGAGGCCTGGCTCCGCGACCTCGGCATCGAGCCCCCGGCCCGTCACGAGCGGGACGGCGCGGCCGCGTGGGACCTGGCGCTCGACGGCCTTCGTCGGTTCGACGTCCGCGTGACGCTCATCCTCGACCCCGAGACGGGAGCGGTGGTGTGGGTCCACTACGCGCCGCCGATCGGCGACTCGCGGATCAAGTCGTACCGGAAGCTGCTCCGCTGGAACGACGAGATCCCCTTCGCCAAGTTCGCGCTCGCGACCGACGACCGGCCCGTCCTCACCGCCGAGGTTCCGCTGGCTCTCCTCGACCGGGACGAGCTCGGCCTCACGCTCGCGCGGACGCTCGCGATCTGCGACCAGCTGCTCGAGGAGTCGGCGGCCTGGATCTGGATCGGGGGTCGCATCCCGTCCGCGGCCGGTCGCGAGAGCCGGCAGGCCGCCCTGTTCGCCCGCTACGCCGCCCGCCTGACCGTGGTCGTCCCCGCCGTCCCGCCGCGCGTCTGACGGCAGCGGCGCTGCGGTACACTCGGCCGACTGATGCACCAGGTACGGATCCGACCCTCCCGCGAGGTCCTGACCGGCGAATCCGCCGATGTCTACTTCGCGCGCGCCGATCGGGTCCTCGAGCGCGAGGGGATGGACCCGGTCGTCACGATCGAGGTCTTCTCCCGCGAGAGCGCCCTCCTGTGCGGGATCAGCGAGGCAAAGACGCTGCTGTCGTACGTCCTCGGGAAGGTGGATCCGTCGGAGTACACCGTGGAGGCCCTGGACGACGGGGACACCTTCGACGTGAAGGAGGTCGTCCTCCGCATCCGCGCGAAGTACCGCACCGTCGGGCTGTACGAGACCGCCATCCTCGGGATGCTCGCCCAGTCCACCGGTTGGGCCTCGGCGGCGCAGGAGTGCGTCGAGGCCGCAGGAGACATCCCCGTCATCAGCTTCGGCGCACGGCACGTGCACCCGGACGTGACCGACGTCCTCGACTACGCGGCGATCGTCGGCGGGTGCGTGGGCGCGAGCACGCCCGCGGGCGCCCGGCTGGCGGGCCTCAACCCGACCGGTACGATGCCGCACTCGCTCGTCCTGATCTTCGGAGACACGGTCGAGGCGGCCCGGGCGTTCGACCGCGACCTGGAGGAGGACGTCCCGCGGATCGTGCTCGTGGACACCTTCCGCGATGAGGCCGAGGAGTCGCTCCGCGTCGCCCAGGCCCTCGGAGACCGGCTGTACGGCGTGCGCCTGGACACGCCCTCGGAACGGGGCCGGGTCACAGCCGACCTCGTCCTCGAGGTCCGCGCCCGCCTGGATCAGGCCGGGTACGGGCACGTGAGGATCGTCGTCTCGGGCGGCCTGAGCCCCGACCGGATCCGCTATTTCCGCGAGCGCCAGGCGCCGGCGGACTTCTTCGCCGTCGGGAGCTACATCAGCGGGGCGTCGCCGATCGACTTCACCGCGGACATCAAGGTCATCGACGGGCGGCCCATCGCGAAGCGCGGCCGGATCCCGGGCGAGACGTCCAGCCCGCGGCTCCGCCCGGTCGACCTGGCCGACTGGCGGACCTGAGGCGGGGAGACCGCTCCGCCCGTCGCGGCTGCTCGCGCCCACGCGCCGCGCCCTCGCCCGTTCCATGCGAGGATGCGCTCGTGGATGACGGACCCTCCCGCGACCTCCCGTCCGACGCGGACGCCGGCGACGACCGCGAGACGCCGTATGCGCTGCTCCAGCGCGGCCGGGAGCTCATGCGCGGCCGGCACTTCGCGCAGGCCGCGATCGTCCTCGAGCGGGCCGCCCGGCTGGAGCCCGGCCGCGGGTCGATCCTCGAGGCGCTCGGCCGGGCCTCGTACAACGCGGGCGACCACGCCCGCGCCGCCGAGGTCTTCGCGGACCTTCTCGCCGTGGACCCGTCGGCCCACTATGCCCACTACGCGCTGGGCCAGAGCCTGAAGCAGCTCGGGCGGGCCGACGAGGCGGCGACGCACCTCCGGATCGCTGTGGCGCTCGCGCCGGACAACCGCCTGTACGCCTCGGCGCTCCGACGGCTGGGCGGGGAGGGGACCGGGATCGTCATCGGCGATGCGGACCGGCACGACGCGACGGCGGACGGCGAAGGCGGCGCGCACCCGTAGCCGCCCTCCGGGGACGCCGCTCGGCGCGGCGACGGCGCCTACCCGCCGCCAAAGGCCTCCGGACCGCCCATCCGCGCGAGCCAGAGCAGGCCGACGAGCGACTTCGCGTCGGCGATCTCGCCGCGATCCGCCGCCGCGAGCGCATCCTGCCACGCCATGGGAACGAGCTGGATCGCTTCGTCCTCGTCCGGTTCGAGGCGGTCCGCGCGCGCGGGCGTCAGGACCGTCGCGACGAAGAGGTGCATGAGCTCGTCCGTGAAGCCCGGCGCCGTGTAGAAGCGGGCGAGCGCCCGCCACGCGCCGGCCCGGTAGCCGGTCTCCTCCTCCAGCTCGCGCCGGGCGGCGGCCGCGGGATCCTCGGTGATGCCGTCCGGCCCGACCTCGAGGGTCCCGGCCGGGACCTCGAGGAGGATCCGCCCGCTGCCGGTGGCCGACCGCGGCTGGCGGACCAGGAGCACGCGTCCCTCGGCGTCCACCGCCACCACGGCGACCGCGCCGGGGTGGCCGGCGACCTCGCGCCGTCGGAGCGCGCCGTCCGGGCGCCGGACGGTGTCGATGCGGAACGTGAGCGTCCGGCCGCGGTGGAGGACCTCGGTCTGGACCACCGTCTCCCGGAGGCGGGCGTCGGGGTCGTCGCCGGCCGCGCCGCCACCCGGGTCCGACGTGGAGGTCGCCGGCCCCGGCCGGGCGGCCGCGGGGCCGCCGGCGGATCCGTCCGGCGCGCGCGACTCCTCGTCGCGCGCGCCGGGGTCGGCGGAGGTCAGCTCGCGACCTGCGCGGTCAGGGAGAGGTTGGACTCGGAGTCGAAGAGGTGGACCTTCGGGAGCGGGACGTGAAGGTCGATCGCGTCGCCCGGGCGGACCCGGTGCTCCGACGAGAGCAGGGCGACGATGTCCTTCCCCGCCACGGTCGCGTGGATCAGCTCCTCGCTGCCGAGGTACTCGACGACGTCCGCGGCCGCCGTGAACTGCGCCGAGGCGTCCGCCGCCCCGCCGATGGTGAAGTGCTCGGGGCGGAAGCCCGCGATGATCTGCCTGCCGGACGAGGTGCCGACGATCTCGCGCCACTGGGCAGGGATCGGCAGAGTGACCCCTGGTCCCTCGAGCGTGAGGCGGCCGTCCGGAGACGCGACGGTCGTGACGTCGATGAAGTTCATCGACGGGCTGCCGATGAACCCGCCGACGAACTTGTTGACCGGGGTGTCGTACAGCGCCTGGGGCGAGCCGACCTGCTGGAGCTTCCCGTCGGTCATGACGGCGATCCGGGTCCCCATCGTCATCGCCTCGGTCTGGTCGTGCGTGACGTAGACCATCGTCGTCTCGAGGCGCTGGTGGAGGCGGAGGATCTCCGCGCGCGTCTGGACGCGCAGCTTGGCGTCGAGGTTGGAGAGCGGCTCGTCCATGAGGAAGACCGCGGGCTCGCGCACGATGGCGCGGCCGAGCGCGACGCGCTGCCGCTGGCCGCCGGAGAGCTCCTTCGGCTTGCGGTCGAGGTACTTGCCCAGGTCCAGGATCCCCGCGGCCTCGTTCACTCGCTTCTCGATCTCGGCCTTGGGGACCTTCCGGAGCTTCAGGCCGAAGGCGAGGTTGTCGCGGACGGTCATGTGCGGGTAGAGCGCGTAGCTCTGGAAGACCATCGCGATGTCGCGGTCCTTCGGCGCGACGTCGTTGACGACGCGGTCGCCGATCCGGAGGGTGCCGGCGGTGATGTCCTCGAGCCCCGCGATCATCCGGAGGCTCGTCGTCTTGCCGCAGCCGGACGGACCGACGAAGACCATGAACTCGCCGTCCACGATGTCCAGCGAGAGGTCGTCGACCGCGGTGACCTCGCCGTACTTCTTCGTGACGTTCTCGAAGCTGACCGTCGCCATGCGCGTGACTCCCGTCGCGTGCCCGCCCCACGCCGTCGCGGACCCATGCATCCGGCGACGAGGCGACTCGGACGGGTCCCGTACGCGACGTGGTCGCGTCGGGAGCATCGTACCGCCCGTGCGCGCGCCCGTGCACGCGAGGCGTCGCCGCCCTCAGCGAGACGGCCAGGGCACCAGGGCCTCGCCGAGCCATGCGTCATCGCCGGACCGGACGACGACACCGCCCGGCAGGAGGGCGACCGAGGCGACGACGTCGGGCCGATCACTCGACACGCGAAGGACGCGCCATGCGACGCCGTCGCGCGACGCCCAGACTTCGCCGGCAGGTTCGGATGGGAGCGCGATCATGCGCTCGCCGTCGGCCACCACCGAGCCGGATCCGCAGCCGAACAAGGTCCAGCAGAACTCGGGGAACCGGGTCCAGCCACCCGCGTCGCCGGCGACCCACCAGGCCTGGTGCCCGTCCCATCCGGCG
The DNA here is from genome assembly GCA_963717255.1 of uncultured Chloroflexia bacterium. Lineage (GTDB taxonomy): Bacteria > Chloroflexota > Limnocylindria > Limnocylindrales > CSP1-4 > CAIYQJ01. The sequence goes on from CAVQVT010000002.1 coordinate 141,168, forward strand.
CCTGTCTCGTCGACCCAGCCGACGAGCATCGTGCCGTCCGCCCCGGCGAGCACCAAGCCGGCGGACGAGGCTCCTGTCGCCGCCGACCCGCTGGTCGGCATCGGGAGCGGTACGGGCGCGTCCCACCGCTCGCCGTCGGCCGACCGCGCCGTCGCCGCGATGCGACGGCCGTCCGACCGGAGCCAGCCAGCCGCCGCCCAGCCGTCCGCCACGGCCGTCACGCCGGTCGCCACGAAGCCGTGGGGAAGCGCGTCCGGCACCCTGCGCCACGTCCCACCGTTCACCGAGAGCGCGACCGACCGCGACCCGCCGGCGTCCACGGCCAGCAGGCCGGCCGGGCCACCCGCGAGGTGCGGTGGCGGCGTCCCGTCCGCCAGCTGGAGACCCGTGCCCGCCTGGGGAGCCCACGCCAGCCCGTCGGCGGAGATCCACGCCGCCACCGACGATGCCCCCGGCCCACATGTCGCGGTGGCGGCGCAGGCGACAGCCCCGGCCGACGACGTCAGCGCGACCACGCCGCCCGGGACGGGCGCTGCCGCGATGACCGCCTGGTCCGGCCACAGCGACGCCCACGTCCCCCGCGGCACGGGAGTCCACGCGCTGCCGTCGCGGGAGGCCCACGCCGGCCCGGCCGACCCGTCGGCGTCGAGGACCGGTCCGAGAGCGAGGTAGCCGCCGTCGAACCGCACGACGTCGCGGACGAGCGCTACAGGGTCCGCCGGATCGAGCCTGCGCCACCGGATCCCGCTCCAGTCCGCGGCCGTCGACGGGGCGGGCGGCGTGGTGAACGGCACGCCGCTTCGCGCATCGGGCGTCGGCGCCGGCCGAGGGTCGGGCGTGGGAGCCGTCACCGCGCGGTCGCTGGTGTCCGGCGAGGACTCGGCGACGACGGCCGCGGGCGGCGACGGCGACGGTCCTGGCGTGGACGGGCCCTGCCAGGGCTTGAGGATCGCAAGACCGACGAGCGCCACCGCGACGGCGGAGACGATGAGCGCGCGCCGACCGCCCGAACCGCCCGTGACGGGCGTCGGGTCCAGCCGGATCTCGCTCATCGCGGCCGCACCGCGTGCCGGCGGCCGCTCGGGTCATGACGCATCCGCAGAGACTACGGCCACGACGTCGCGCGTGCCCCGCGCGGCGCTACGATGCTCCGTACCGCCGCGCCATCCGGCGGCGACCGGGCAGCGAGAGGACGTGGCGCAGCAGCTGGCGACGACAGACGCACGGGAGCGGGCGGCGGCCGCGTGGCGCGCGCTCGGCGGTCGCCTGCGCACCGTGACGCCGGCCGGCGTCGGACGCATCGCGGTCGTCGTCGGCGCCGCGGCCGCGACCGTCTGGCTGCTCGGCGTCACGTGGCCCGCCATCGTCCCGTTCCTCGCCGGCGGCGTCCTGGCGTACGCCGTCCTGCCGGTCGTGGACCGACTCGACCGGTTCATGCCGCGCGCGCTCGCCGGTCTCCTCGCGATCCTCGCGGTCCTCGCCGCCGTCGGCGCGTTCATCGCGATCGTCGCGCCACCCGTGGTGGGTCAGCTCGTGAAGCTCTTCCTGGACCTGCCGACCGGCGAACGCCTCGGGGACGTGGGTCAGCGCGTCCAGGCGTGGCTCGTGACGCTGCCCGAGGGCTCCCGCACCATAGCGACGGAGGTGATCGACCGCGTCGTCACGATCCTCCGGGCGGACATCTCCGGGGCGCTCGACGGCCTCGCCGCGGTGATCGCCGACACGATCGTCCACGCGTTCGACGCCCTGAGCGTCATCCTGGGCCTGCTCGTCATCCCGACGTGGATCCTCGCGGTCACCCGCGACACCCCCGACACCAGGCGCCGGCTCGCCGACCACATCGCACCGTGGCTCCGGCCCGACCTCCTGGCCCTCGTGCGCATCGTTGACGAGGTCGCGAGCTCGTTCCTGCGGGTCCAGCTGCTGGCGGCCTTCGGGACGGGGTTCGGCGTCTGGCTCGCCCTGTATGCGGCGGGACGGGTCGGGCTGGTCCCCGAGGCGCCGTACATCGCCGTCGCCGCGATCGCCGGCGCAGCGCAGCTCATCCCCCAGGTGGGCTCGGTCCTGGGCGCGCTCCCCACGCTGCTCCTGCTCGCCACGCAGCCCCCGGAGGTGGGGATCGCGTACCTCGTCTCCTACGCGGTCGTCCTCAAGCTCGCCGGGATGATCCTGGGCGGCCGCGCCTCCGGGCCGGCGCTCCGCGTCCACCCGGCGATCCTCGTCCCGGGTGTCGTCGTCGCCAGCCAGATCGGCCTGGTCGCGCTCCTCATCGCGGGGCCGCTCATCGCGATGGCCGTGAACACCGTCCGGTACCTGTACGGCCGCTTCTCCGAGCCCCCGCGCCCCGCCGGCCTCATGCCCTGGGAGCCCCTCCCGCGTCCGGTGGCGGCCGCGCCCGTCGCGTCCGGCCCGCGCATCCCCCTCGTCTACCGCCGGGCAGCGGCCGCGGCCTCCGCCCGGCGCGCCACGGCTTCGTTGGCCCCGGTCGCCGCGGCGCCACCCCCGCCGCCGGCGTCCGCGCCACCCCCGCCGCCGGCGCCCGCAGCGCCCCTGCCCTTCGAGACGGCGGCCGCCGCCCCCGCCTCATCCATCGCCACGATCCCCGAGGAGATGACCTGAGATGGCTGAGCAGGACACGTCCTCCCTCGCCGCGTCGGCGCCCGCGGGGACGCCGCAGCTCACGCAGGCGCGCGTCCCGCTCGACCGGGCGGGCGATGCGTTCGCCCAGCCGGACGCCAGCGGCCGCCTCCCGATCGTGGTCCAGCCGAAGCGCCTGATGCGGGTCAACCTCCCGCTGACGGTCGGCGGCCTCGTCGCCCTCATCCTCGCGCTGGTCCTGCCGATCCAGGTCCTCGCGGCGGGGGTGATCGCGATCGCCGGGATCGTCGCGCTCGTGGTCGGCCTCCTTCCGGCCCTCTTCGTCTCGATCCCCGAGGGGTCGCAGGCGATGCTCGTCCGCCGCGGCCGGTTCATGAAGACGCTCGGCCCGGGCGTCCACGTCGTCCGTCCCGGCATCGGCGTCAGCCACATCGTCAGCTCCCGCGAGATCCCGTTCGACGCGCAGGTCACCGGCGTCGTCACGAGCGACGACGTCCGCGTGGACATGGACATCCTCCTCACGTTCCGGATCGGGAAGCCCGAGCGGTTCGTCTACGCGATCGCCCCGACCGACTTCGACCAGGTCTTCCAGGGGACGTGCCAGGAGGCGGTTCGCCACCTGGTCCGCGGGATCCCGATCGACGGCGTCCTCGACCTCGCGGAATCCGCGTCCACGAGCCTGGGCTCCGAGATCGGCGGTTCACTCTCCGGCTATGGCGTGTCGGTGGAGCGGGCGCTCATCACGCACGTCGCTCCGCCGCCCGAGTTCATGGCCTCGCGCGAGGGCCGTCGGCTCGCGAGCATCCAGCAGCTGGAGCAGGCCGAGCGGTTCGCCCTCGAGCAGCGCCGCCAGGGGGACCGCGAGTCGCTCGCGAAGCAGGAGGTCGCGGCGCGGCTCGCCCGGGAGCGCGAGGAGATGGAGCGCCGCGTCATCGAGGCCGAGACGCGCCGCCGCGTGGTGGAGATCGAGGCCGAGACCGAGGCGTTCCGCCTCGCGAAGCTCGAGCAGCGCCTGGAGGCGTACCCGGGCGCGGCGGCATGGGACGTCGGATCGGCCAGGCTCGACGTGGCGCGGGCACTCGCCGGGAACAGCCGGGCGATGCTCCACGTGGGCGGGGCCGGCGACGTCGCCGACGCGCTGATCATGCGGACGCTCGAGGAGGGACCGGGGGAACCGCAGGGGTCCGGGTCCCGGGGGTGACCGACCGGATGCGGATCGTCGTCGGGAGCGACCACCTGGGGCGCGGGCTGAAGGACGCCCTCCGCGACCATCTGCGATCGCAGGGCTTCGAGGTTGACGACGCCGGGACCTTCACCGACGACCCCGTGGACTACCCGGACATCGGGCGGGCCGTGGCCGAGGACATCGCCGCCGGCCACCACGAGCGCGGTGTCCTCGTCTGCGGGACCGGCATCGGCATGGCGATGGCCGCGAACAAGGTCCCCGGGATCCGCGCGGCGCAGATCGCCGATCCGTATTCCGCCGAGCGCGCGGCGAAGAGCAACGACGCGCAGATCGTCACGCTCGGCGCGCTCACGGTGGGCGTGGAGGCGGCGAAGCTGCTCGTGGACGCGTTCATGCGCTCGGAGTTCGCGGGCGGCCGCTCCGCGCCCAAGGTCTCGAAGATCGACGCGATCGACACGGACTACCGCCGACGCGACTGAGCCCGGGCCCAGCGCCACGTGGCGCGCAGTGCGGACCCTCCGGCCACCGCGCGCCGCCCCGTACGGCGCACGCCCGCGCCCACGGCCACCATGCCGCGGTCGGTCCAGCCGGCCCGCTCGCCCACGGCCTCGCGGGCCGTCAGCGCGACCGCTCGCGCCAGAGGTACTCGCGCAGCGTCAGCCCGCTCACCCGGACCGCCGCGGCCCTCTCCTTCCCGACGTACCGGAAGTGCCACGGCTCGTACCTGTAGCAGCTCCTCGCGGGGCTCCCCTTCCGCGGGTAGCTCATGACGAAGCCGTAGCGCCACGCGTTCAGGCGCATCCACCTGCCGGCGGGCGTCGCGCCCCAGTCGTACATGTACCACGGCACGCCCGCGCCGAGGCTCGTGACGTCCACCGTGGTGCCCAGCTGGTGCTCCGAGTGGCCGGGGCGCGCCGACCCGAGAAGCGCCGACGCGAGTCCGGAGACGCGGACCCAGTACGCGAAGTCGTACACCTGCGTCCCGTAGCTGCGGTACGCGCTCACGACCTGGACGGGGGCGCCCGCCGCCGCGGCCGCGCGGACCATCGCGCGCAGGTCGGCGGCGACGAGACGGCGCACCGAGCCGCCGCCGGCGACTCCCGTGCGCACGAGGTCCTTCGGTGCGTAGGACGTGGGGAGGCGGTAGATGGTATCGAGGAAGGTCGTCGCCCAGTCGCCGGGGTCACGATCGCGGGTGGGGATGTCCTGGTACGTGCACCGGGGCAGGGGCTCCGGGCGCGGCGTCGGGGTGGGGCTCGGCGTCGGGGTGGGCGGCGCGGACGGCCACGGCAGGGGCGAGGGCAGGGCCGACGGCGCCGGCGACCCCGATGGGCCGGGCGAAGCGGACGGCGCCGGCGCCGCGGACGGCGATGGCGCCGCGGTGGGCGATGGCGATCCGGCGGCTGCCGGGATGCCCGCGCCGGCCCGGGCCGACACCGTTCCTTCGGCCGCCGCCGGCACGGTGGCCCCGGCGAGTGTGGCGATCGCGAGCGCGCACGCGACCGCCGTGAGCGCGAGCAGGGGTCGCCCCGCTCGCAGCCCTCGCGCGCTCCTGCCGGTCGGTCTCATCCGCCCTCATCGTGCCGCGCGACGTCAACCTCCGGCCGGACCGGCCGGACTGGAGCGGTCGTCACGGCCCGGTCGGTCGCCCGCCCGGCGCCGCCCGGCCGCCGCCGGCGGCTCAGGCGCGGATGATGCGGCGGAGCGTCCCGAACGGGATGACGAGGTATGCCGAGACGATGAGGAAGCACAGAACGCCGACGCTCGGGAGGACGAAGCCCACGGCGATCGAGATCAGCAGCAGCACCATGCCCGGCGTGGACTTGGCCGCGAGGACCGCGAGCTCGTCGTCCGAACGGTCGGTCCGGCGGAGTTCGCGCGCGCCCCGCGCATACCGCCAGAGGAGGTCGAGGAGGACCGCGATGACGAGGAGCACGGCGCCGTAGAAGACGACGGCGACGCGCTCGGGCTCCGACTCGCCGAAGTACTCAGCCATGACGTTCGTCGGGAACGGGAGGAACGCGACGCCGAGGAGAAGCAGGAGGTTCAGCCGCAGGAAGAGGCCGTCGGTGCGCTCGAGGTGGGTCGTGATCGCGCTGTGCCCGATCCACACCCAGCCGATCGTCAGGAAGCTGATGAGGTAGCCGAGGTACGCGGGCCACAGTCCGAGGAGCGCGCCGACGAGGTCTTCCTCGGCGCCGAGGGGGATCGCGATCTCGAGGACGAGCAGCGTGATCGCGATGGCGAAGACGCCGTCGCTGAACGCCTCGAGGCGGGTCGTGGGGAGCCCGACGCCCCGGTCGCTCGCGGATCCGTCGTCCATCTCGTCCTCCAGAGGGGAGCCCGGGCCCATCGCGGGTCCGGGCTCGGTCGTCCCATGTCGTTCCCCGATCCGGGGGAGTCTCGCCGCGTCCGGCGCCCGGGTCGATCCCGGCCCCGGACCTCCGCCGTCAGAAGGGCGTCGGGATGTGCTTCAACGGCAGGTGTCGGCTCCACGTACCCGGCGTTCACCTTGCGCTTCGGCAGCTCGACCTTCCGAGGCTCGAGCGGCGCGTAGGGGACCTGGCTGAGGAGGTGGCTGATGATGTTGAGCCGCCCCCGCATCTTGTCGTCCGTGCGGGCGATGTACCAGGGCGCCCACGGCATGTCGGTCGCCTCGAACATGGCGTCGCGGGCCCGCGAGTAGTCGTCCCAACGGCCGTACGACTTGAGGTCCATGTCGGTCAGCTTCCAGACCTTCCGCGGGTCGTTGATGCGACCCTCCAGGCGGCGGGTCTGCTCCTCGGGACTGACCTCGAGCCAGTACTTGAGCAGGATGATCCCGGAGTCGACCATCGCCTTCTCGACGGCAGGGACCAGCTCGAGGAACTTCTCCGACTGCTCGGGGGTGCAGAACCCCATGACGCGCTCGACCCCGGCGCGGTTGTACCAGCTGCGATCGAAGATCACGACCTCGCCGGCCGCCGGGAAGTGCGGCAGGTAGCGCTGGACGTACATCTGCGACTTCTCGCGCTCCGTCGGTGCCGACAGGGCGACGACCTTGAACACGCGGGGGCTGACCCGCTCGGTGATCCGCTTGATCGTGCCCCCCTTGCCCGCGGTGTCCCGACCCTCGAACACGATGCAGATCTTGGCGCCGGTCGCCTTCACCCACTCCTGCATCGCGACGAGCTCACCGTGGATGCGGCGCATCTCGCGTTCGTAGTCCTTGGTCTTCATCTTCGCGGCGGGCTCGACCGGCGTCCCCGGGGACCGGGCGCCCCCGTCGTCCGGGCGCGCCTGATCGGTCTCGACCTTCTCGGCCTTCCTGCTCTTCTTCTTCGCCACGGATCTGATCCTTTCTTGGGGGGCGGACTACGCCGCGGCCGGTGCCGCGGCGACCGGAGAGGCCGCGACCGGCGCCTCGCCCGTCCGGATCTTCAGGAGCTTGCGCACCTCCTCGATCACGAGGAGCGAGAGCGCCACGACGATGCAGATCGCCCACTGGTCGGGCGTGAGGGCCGTCGTCCCGAGGAACTTCTGGAGGAAGTCGAGGTTCACCGCGAGGAAGATGGTCAGCACGGACAGGCCCGTCGCCATGAGCAGCGGGCGATTCGAGAGGATCGACCCGCTGAAGAGCGACTCGTCCTCGTCCGCGGTCTCGAGGGAGGAGAAGAGGCGGAACAGCGCGAAGGTGGTGACACCCATCGTGCGCGCCACCACGTCACCGATAGTTGGCGCTCCCCCACGCGAGGACTCCGAGCGTGCCCGCGGCCATGACGAGCCCGCAGAACACGAGCCAGGTGAAGAGGCGGCGGGGCATGATCTGCTGCGACTTGGGCCGCGGCGGGACCTGCATGAGGCCCTCCCGCGGCTTCCCGTAGCCGAGCCCGAGACCCTGGAAGACGTTGACCGTGAAGTTGAGCCAGAGGGTCTGGAGCGGGAGGAACGGGATCCCGCCGACGATGTTGAGGATCGCCGATCCGAGGAATGTGGCGATGTACCCGAAGAGGCCCGCCATCTGGAAGCGGATGAACCGCAGCATGTTGTCGTAGACGGCGCGCCCCAGGCCGACCGCCTTCACGATCGTCGCGTAGTTGTCGTCCGTGAGGATCATGACGGCGGCCTGCTTCGAGACCTCCGTGCCGGTGATCCCCATCGCGATGCCGATGTCGGCCTTCTTCAGGGCGGGCGCGTCGTTCACGCCGTCGCCGGTCATCCCGACGACGTGGCCCTTCTTCTTGAGGATGTCCACGAGGTGGACCTTGTCCTCGGGGGAGACGCGGGCGATGACGCCGATCCCGTCGATCTGGCGGACGGCCTCGTCGTCGCTCATGGCGCGGAACTCGGCGCCGGTGACCGCCCGACCCTCGATCCCGAGGGTGGTCGCGATCGCCTGTGCGGTGACCGCGTGGTCGCCGGTGATCATCCGGACCTGGATCCCGGCCGCCTTCGCGGTGGCGATGGCAGCCTTCGCGGCCGGCCGCGGCGGATCCACGATCCCCACGAGCGCGAGGAGCGTCATGCCGTCGAGGAGCGGGAGCAGGTCGGCGTTCGGGTCGAAGGTGGACGGGTCGAAGTCCTTCCGGCCGGTCGCCATCACCCGGAGGCCCATCGTGCCGAGACGCTCGTTCTCCGCCTGGTACGCGTCCTTGATCTGCGCGATGGGGACCTCGGTGCCGTCCGGCCCGTGCGCGCCGACCGCGCGGGCGAGCAGCTGGTCGGGCGCCCCCTTGACGTAGCAGCGGACGACGTCCTTGCCGGCGGCGTCCTTCATCGCGTGGAAGGTGGCCATCATCTTGTAGGCCGCGTCGAACGGCAGGGTCGCGACGCGCGGGTACTGCTCCCGGGTGAGCGCCGGGTCCACGCCGCCCTTCGCGGCGAGGACGACGAGCGCGCCCTCCGTCGGGTCGCCGACGAGCTCGCCGTTGCGGACCTCGGCGTCGGCGCACAGCGCCATCGGCAGCAGGTACTGCTCGAGCGGCACGTCGGGCTGGCCGCCGGCGTGGGCGATCTGCCCGGTCGTCGAGTAGCCGTCGCCGGAGATCGTGTAGCGGCGCCCGACGACGGCCATCTGCACGGCGGTCATCTGGTTGAGCGTGAGCGTTCCGGTCTTGTCGGAGTTGAGCGCGGAGGTCGACCCGAGCGTCTCGACCGAGCGGAGGCGCTTCATGATCGCGCCGGCGTCCGCCAGCGCCTGCGAGCCCTTCGACAGGATCGCGGTGACGACCGCCGGGAGGGCCGTCGGGATCGCGGCCACGGCGAACGCGACGGCGCTGAGGAAGAGCTCCTGCAGCTGGACGTTGCGGTACAGGCCGAGGCCGAGGGAGACCGCGAGGGCGATGCCGGCGATGACGAGGATCTGGTTCGTCAGTGCGTCCAGCTGCTTCGTCAGCGGGGTCTTCTCGACCGCGGTCGACTGGAGCATCCCGCTGATGTGCCCGACCTCGGTCGCCATCCCCGTGGTGACGACCAGGACCGTGCCCGCGCCCCGCGTGACCTGGCAGTTCATGAACGCCATGTCCACCCGGTCGCCGAGAGCGGCGTCTGCGGCGACCGCGTCGACCGACTTGGGCGTCGGGACGCTCTCGCCCGTCAGAGCGGACTCGTCGATCTCGAGGGTGGCGGCGGTCAGGATGCGCGCGTCGGCCGGGACGAGGTCGCCCGCCTCGATGTTCACGATGTCGCCGGGGACGAGCTGGTCCATCGGGATCTCGACGAGGTCACCGTTCCGGCGGACCTTCGCCTTGACGACCATCATGCCCTGGAGCGCCGAGGCGCTCGCCTCCGCCTTGCCCTCCTGGCTCATGGCCATCCAGGCGTTGAAGAGCGTCAGAAGGATCAGGAAGAGGCCCGTGTAGAACTGTCCGGGCAGGAAGAGGCAGATGATGCCCGCGACCAGGAGCACGATCTGCATCGGGTCGGCGTACTGGCGGGTGAACGTCTGCCAGCGCGACGCCTTCTTCGCCTCGGCGAACGCGTTGTTCCCCACCTTCGCGCGGCGCGCGTCGGCCTCGGCCGTCGTCAGGCCGGCTTCGATGGTGACGCCCTGGGCGGCGAGCGCCTCCTCGGGGGTCATCGCGTACCACGCCGGCGACCCAGTCCCCGGGGCGGTCCCCGCTGACCGCTCGACCCTTTCCGTCATCTCGATCCCTCCCTCGAAGCCGGCTCTGACGGCGCCGGTCCGGCCGTCCCGCGACGGGACGGCCGGACACTCCGTCTCATTGTGCAGCCTGCCGGCTGCGGCGGATCATCACATCCGCCTGATCGTCCGATGCGGAGAGCGGCTCGACCGGTTCAAATGGCATCGCCGGCCGATCCGGACCTGCCAGTGGTGCCCGAAGGACGACGACATGACGGTGCAGCTCGCCGAGGAAACGTTCCGCCGCCTCGCGATCGGCGACCAGGCTCTTCTCACCCGGATCGCGGACCCGAGCGCCGCGACGGGCGGCGAGCGCTCGCTCGACGACCTCACCGCCGCCCTCCTGCGGATCGGTGCCCTCGTGGCGCTCGACGCGCCCGAATCGTCGTACCGCTCCGTGGTGGACGCGGCCGTGCGGGCGGGAGCCCGGCTCGACGACCTGGTGGCCGTCCTCTGCGCGGTCGCGGGGTCGGTCGGATCGGCGCGGATCGTGTCCGCCGCGCCGCGCCTCGCGATGGCGGCGGGATACGACGTGGAGACCGACCTGGAGCGCCGCTGAGCCTCGACGGAGCGCCCCGATCCCGGGCTCGGTGCTACTGTTCACCTCCTGACCGCGCCGTCACGGAGGCCCTCTCTGACCGTCCGTCGCCCACCTGCGGCAGACCCTCGCCACCGGGATGGCCGGGACGGACCCGGTTCGTTCCGCCCCGCGCTTCCCGTCGTCGAGGTGAAGCTCGCCCCTCCGCCAGTCCGTCCCGGGACGGTCCCTCGACCTCGCCTCCTGCACCTCCTGCGTGACGAGCCGCGCTCTCCTCTCGTGTCGGTCGTCGCGCCGGCCGGGTACGGGAAGACGGTCCTTCTGTCGCAATGGGCCGCAGGCGAGGACCGGCCCGTGCTGTGGCTGACCCTCGACGCCCTCGACAACGATCCCAGCGTGTTCCTGACGTACGTCGCCGCGGCCATCGACCGCATCGTGCCCATCGACCCGGCCATCGCCGCCGATCTCGCCGCTCCCGGACCGCGGGTCCTCGCGGCCGCCGTCCCGCGGATCGCGCACGAGCTGCACCGGATCGGTCGGCCCGCAGTGTTCGTCTTCGACGACGTGCACCGCCTGACGGACCGCACCTGCCTCGACGCGGTGGCAGCGCTCCTGGACTACCTCCCCGCGGGGCTGCAGGTCGCGCTCGCTGCGCGGAGCGAGCCCGACCTGCCGATCGGGCGGCTGCGCGCCGACCGGACCGTCCTCGAGGTCGGGCCGGCGGACCTCGCGCTCGATGACGTCGAGGCGGAGGCGCTGGCCGTCGCGGTGGGTCGCTCGCTCTCGCCGGACGAGATCCGTGACGTCAACGCGCGAGCAGAGGGCTGGGCGGCGGCGGTCTACCTCGCGGTGCGCCCGGGCCGAGAGGCGCCGGCGCCCCTGCACGTCTCGGGCAGCGACGAGGCCATCGCGGACTACCTCCGGTCGGTCTTCCTGCCGGACCTGGACGAGGCGGACCTGTCGCTGCTGACGCGGACGGCGATCCTCGACGTCGTCGGTCCGGAGGTCGCCGAGGTCGTCTCCGGCCAGGGCCGCGCCGCCGAGCGGCTCGAGGCGCTGGCGCGCGCGAACCAGCTCATCATGCGGCTCGGCGGCACGCCGGCATCCTTCCGCTACCATCACCTGCTCCGCGAGTTCCTCCAGGGGGAGCTCGAGCGCCGCGAGGCCGGGTCGGCGCCCGGGTTGCACCGACGCGCGGCCGGCTGGTACGCGGCCGCCGGGCTGGCACCCCTCGCCATCGAGCATTCCTTCGCGGGTGGCGACCCGGACGAGACCGCCCGGCTCGTTTCGCGTGCCTTCATGGCCACCTGGTACGGCGGACACGCCGACATGCTCGAGCGGTGGTTGTCGCGGTTCGACGACGCCACGCTCCAGCGCCGTCCGTCGCTCGCGGTCATCGCTGGGTGGGTGGCGGGCCTTCGGGGTGTGCCGGCGACGGCCGACCGGATGGCCGACATCGCGGAGCGGGCGACGTTCGACGAGGTGCCGGACGATGGCACGTCGTCGTTCGAGTCCGGCCGCGCGATGCTCCGGGCGGCCATGGCCCGCCATGGCGTGGCGGACGTCCTCGAGAACGCGCGCTTCGCGGTTGACGCGGAGCAGCCGGGCCGGCAGTGGCGGTACCTGGCCGTGAGCGCGCTCGCCGGCGGCCTCGTCATGGACGGCGATCCCGTCGCCGCCGATGCGGCCTTCGCCGACGCGGTGGACGACGCGCACGCCGCCGGGCTCCTGCCGTTCCACGGGCTCGCGTGGCGCGCGAGCCTCGCGATCGGCCGCGGCGATTGGCGAGCGGCCGAGGCCTTGGCTGGCGAGAGCGTCGCCCTGCACGCGCAGAGCCGGCTCGGCGACGTCGTGACGGCACTCCACGTCCACGCCGTCGCCGCTCGGGTCGCCATCCACAGCGGCGACCTCGGGCCCGGTCGCGAGGCGCTCGTGCGTGCGCAGCTGGCCCGCCCGGCGGCCTCTCACGCCCTGCCGTGGGTCTCCGTCGCGGGCCTGCTGGAGGCGGCGCGGGCCTACCTCGCGGTCTCCGACCCCGCGGGCGCTCGCAGCGTGGTCTCACAGGCGGAGTCGATCACCGGCCGGCGCCCCGGCCTCGGGACGCTCGCGGTCGATCTGGTCGAGATGCGCGGGCGCCTCCGGATGGCGGCCGAAGCTCTCGCTGGCTCCTCATCGCTCACGCCCGCCGAGCTCCGGCTCCTGCCGATCCTCTCGACGCACCTCACCTTCCAGGAGATCGCGGACCGGCTGTTCCTCTCGCGGCACACCGTCAAGACGCAGGCGATCTCGATCTACGGGAAGCTCGGCGCGTCCACCCGCAGCGAGGCGGTGGAGCGCGCGGTCGAGCTGGGGCTGCTGGAGCCGTTCCCGGGACTCACGCTGACGGGGCGCGCTCATCCCGAGTGAGTGCACCGCGAGCGCCCCACGCCGTCGGTCGCCCCGGTCCGGCCGCTACGAGCCGCTCTGCAGCACCCGGCGGAACCTGACGACCGCGATCGCGAAGAACGCGGCCGCGAAGGCCGCGAGGATCGAGATCTGCGGCAGCACGCTGCCGATCCCTGCACCGGGCTCGCCGAGTGCCCGGAGCCCCTCGACCGCCCACGCGTGCGGCGTGAGGTGGGCGAGCTGGCGCATCGTCTCGGGGAAGACCTCGGCCGGGACCATCGCGCCGCCGACGAGCCCCAGGAGCATCGCGAGCGCCGGGCCGATCGCCCCCGCCTGGCTGGGGTTGGAGGCCAGGCCGCCGACGATCATCGCGGCGCCGCCCGAGACGAGGCCGAAGACGAGGACCAGCGCGGCGACCCCGAACGGGTCGCCCCACCGCACGCCGAAGAGGACGGCCGACGCGGCGACGAGGAAGGCGCCCTGGACCAGGGCGAACGCCACCCGGGCGAGCGACTCGCCGAGGATGATCGTCCGGATGCGGGTGGCCGTGGAGAACATCCGCCGGGAGATCCCCAGCTGCCGGGTGATCACCAGCTCGGACGCCCCCGTGAGCGACGTGAGGAACATGAACAGGACCAGCTGGCTCTGGGCACCGGCGTCGAAGCCGCCCGCGCCGGTGTCGGCCGCGTTGATCGGCTCGATCACGGTCGCCACGCCCGGGACCGTCTCCGCCAGCGCCTGCACGCGGTCCAGCGCCGGGCCGAACGCCCCGCCGTCGATCGAGCCGGCGAACCGTGCCGCCCGCACCTCCGCCGCCCGGGCCGCGATCGCGAGCTCGACGGTCGTGCGGATCGCGCTCGCCTGCTGCGTGGGCGGCACGACGAGCGTGACGGTCGCCTGCGTGCCCGACTCGAGGGCCGAGGAGTACCCGACCGGGATGGCGACGCCGACCTGGACGATGCCGCGCGAGGCGGCCTCCCGGAGCGCGTCGAGCGAGTCGTAGCGACGGACGTCCACGGCGATGTCGGGCGTCGCCTCGATGGCCGCCACGAGCCGGCCCGGCGTGCGGGCCGCCGTCCGCGTCCACGAGGCCGATCCGCGCCGACCGCCCGGAGCCGTACGTGAGGCCCAGGACGAGGATGAGGATGAGCGGCAGGAGGACCGAGAAGAAGAGCGCCGTCCGGTCCCGGCTGGCCCGGATCAGGTTCGTCCGGACGATCGCGAGGACCTTCATCGGGCGACCAGCGCGCGGCGGGCGCGCACGAGCCCGACGGCCCCGGCGGCGAGACCCATCCCCAGCAGGACGACGATGGACGGGAGGACGTCCGCGAACGTCGCGGCCGGGTCGGCCAGCGTGTCGATGCCGCGCAGGAACCACGCGTGAGGGCGTGACCTGGGAGAGCGTGACGAGCGTCGCCGGCGCCTGGCTCAGGGGCAGGAAGACGCCGCCGATGGCGGCCATCGAGAGCGCGATCACCGCGATGAGGGCCCCGGCCTGCTGCGGCGTCCGGGCGAGGGTGGCCACGAGCATCGCGAGCCCCGTCGCGGCGATGACGGCGGAGACGATGAGGCTCGCGACGATCGCCGGCGACCCCCAGCTCGCGCCGACCAGGAAGGTCGTCACGACCCAGAGGACGGTCATCGCGACGAGCCCGAGCGCGAGGCTCGCGAGCGAGGCGCCGAACAGGATCGAGCCGGGGGCGATGGGGGCCGCGAGGAGACGGGTCAGCGTCCCGGCCTGCCGGTCGGAGTGGATCGCGAGCGCCCCGTACTGCGTGGCGAAGAAGACGAACATCACCGCCATGGCCGCGGCGTAGAAGGTCGCGCGGCCGGCCTGGCGAGCCGGCGGCACGTCCTCCACCACCGCGATCGGCGCCGGGGCGGCCATCGCGGCGGTCGCCTGCTGCACGACGGCGGGTCCGGGCACGCCGCCCTCGGAGGCGGACGCGATCATCAGCTGGGTGGCCCCGGCCTCGCTGGCGAACCGGCTCACCAGGGACCGCGCCACCTGGAACGAGAACGGGTACTGCCCACCGAGGAGGCGGATCTCCGTCGGCCTGCCGGACGCGATCGCCGCGCTGAAGCCGGCCGGGATGACGATCACGGCGCCGGCGTTGCCCGCGCGGAGCGTCGCCATGGCTGCCGCCTCGTCCTCGACCACATCGACGTCCGCCACGCCCGCTTCCTCGATCCCCGCGAACGGGCCCGTCGATGAGGTGGGCCGCGAACGGCCCGCGGTCGCCGTCGACGATGACGAAGCGCGTGTGGAACGTGGAGAAGTCGTTCGGGATGAGGATGGAGAACGCGAGTGCGAGCCCGAGCGGCGTCACGACCGCGAAGAGGATCGCGGATCGGTCGCGGATGCGCTGCCGGAGGATGCGGGTCGCGATGACGAGGCCGGCGCGGACGTTGCGGATCACGCGTCAGTCCCGGAGAGCCTTGCCGGTGAGGTGGAGGAAGACGGCCTCGAGGTCCGGCTCGATGACCTCCACGGAGCGGACCGAGGCGCCGGCGGCGGCCGCCACCTCGAGCAGGTGGGGGAGGATCGCACTGCGCCTCCGGGACGAGCATGTCGAGCCCGCCCTCGCGCGCCGTGACGTCGGTCACGCCGTCGAAGGAGCGCAGCGCGTCCGCTGCCGCCCGCAGGTCACCGCCCGCCCCGAGCGAGACCCGGTCGGTCCCGCCGACCAGCCGGATCAGCTCCTCGCGCGTCCCCTCCGCGATGATGCGTCCCTCGTCCATGATCCCCACCCGGTCGCAGAGGCGCTCTGCCTCCTCCATGTAGTGGGTCGTGTAGAGGATGCCGATGCCCTCGGTGCCGAGGGCCTCCACGCTCGATGAGGATCGCGTTGCGGCTCTGCGGGTCCACGCCGACGGTCGGCTCGTCGAGGATGAGCAGGCGTGGCCGGTGGAGGAGCCCGATGGCGATGTTCAGGCGGCGCTTCATGCCGCCCGAGTAGTTCGCGGTCCGCTCCTTCGCGCGGTCGGTCAGCTCGACCACCGCGAGGACCTCCGCGATCCTGGCCTTGAGCTCGGCGCCTCGCATCCCGTACAGCCGGCCGAAGAAGTCGAGGTTCTCGCGCGCCGAGAGGTCCGGGTAGATCGCCAGGTCCTGGGGGACCACGCCGATGAGCCGCTTGGTGTCCACCGCGTCCACGTCGAGCGGCTCGCCCAGCACCGTGACCTCGCCGCCGTCGCGCGTGAGGATCCCGCAGATCATGGAGATCGTCGTCGTCTTGCCTGCGCCGTTCGGCCCGAGGAGCCCGTACGTCTCGCCCGGGGCGATCTCGAAGCCGACGCCGTCGACCGCCTGCCGTTCGCCGAAGCGCTTGCGGAGGCCCTCGCAGCGCAGGACCGGCGTGGTGGGATCGCCGCCGGGCGCGGCGGCCGGCGTGCCGGCGGGCGTGCTCGTCAAGACCACTCCTCTCCTCCCCTGGGCACGAACGGCCGAGCCCCCCACAGGACATGCAGTCTCACGTGCGCGCGAGCGGGCGACCTGTGCGACTGGTCGCTTCGACGGGGGCCGGTCGGCCCGCGCGGGACGGAGCAGGGGCGGTGGGGTGGCCAAGGGGTCTCGAACCCCTAACCTTCGGAGCCACATTCCGATGCTCTGCCGATTGAGCTATGGCCACCGCGGCCGGCGACGCCCCAGGATCGCGTCGCGCGACCGCCCGGGCGCCGGGCACGGCGGAGTATACCGTCCGGCGCCCACCACGGCCGCCGGCCCGCGATCGCGCCCACCCGGTACCTCTGGCGGTGCCTCCCGGCACAATCGCCCGGTGTCCCGTGGGCCGCCCGGCGACCTACGGTGGGGTTGCCATGGGTCCAGCCGCGCCGCGTCTCCGAGCCAGCAGGGGATCGATCCTCCCTCTGGTCCTCTCCGCCGCCCTCGCCGTGGGCGGGCTGGCCGTCCTCCCGGGGCGTGCCGCGGCGTGGACCCCTGGCACCTTCAACGCGTCGTCCGAGTCCGAGCTCGTCTCCCTCACCAACCAGGCGCGTGCGGCCGCAGGGCTTCGCGCGCTGAAGGTGGACGGGACGCTCCACGACGTCGCGCGGTGGCGGAGCAAGGACATGATCGACAACGACTACTTCAGCCATTCGATCCCCGGGGTCGGGAACGTCTTCGACGTCCTGGACCAGCGGGGGTACTGCTACGAGCTCGCCGGCGAGAACATCGGCTGGAACACGTACCCCGACGCCGAGGCCACGGCCGCGATCCAGCAGATGTTCATGGACTCGTCCGGGCACCGTGCCAACGTCCTCGGCGACGCCTGGGAGGTGGTGGGGATCGGCGCCTACTCCGGGGACGGCGACAAGAAGATGTGGACCGTCCTCTTCGCCGACAAGTGCGGCGCGGCACCGACCCCGAAGCCGACCCCGAAGCCGACGCCCAAGCCCACCCCCACGCCGACCGCCAAGCCCACGCCCACGCCGACGCCGAGACCGACCGCGTCCCCCACC
Source organism: uncultured Chloroflexia bacterium (assembly GCA_963717255.1). Classification (GTDB taxonomy): domain Bacteria; phylum Chloroflexota; class Limnocylindria; order Limnocylindrales; family CSP1-4; genus CAIYQJ01. The sequence goes on from CAVQVT010000002.1 coordinate 158,457, forward strand.
CCGAGGCCCACCGCCACGCCGACGGCCGTCCCGACCCCGAAGCCTTCGCCGACCATCGAGCCCTCGCCGAGCCCGCGACCCACGCCGCGCCCCACCCCCAGGCCTACCCCCCGGCCCACGCCGCGGCCCACGCCGGAGCCGACCGCGGCCCCGAGCGCGAGCGCGAGGCCCACGCCGACTCCGCCTCCGGAACCGTCCCCCTCGCCTACGCCGGCACCGACGCCCACTCCCAGCCCGGAGCCCACCGCCTCCCCGACGCCCGCGCCGACCCCGTCGCCCTCCCCGCCAGCCTCCGTCGAGCCGACGCCGGCCGCACGCCCGCCCGTCGCTCCGCCCGGCACCAGTCTCCGCGTCCGGCCCCTGCCCGGGAGCCAGGGGCTCCTCGAGACCCTCGTCTCCTTCATCCTGTCGGGCCTCTTCGGGTTCTGACGACCCCTGAGCCGACGTGACCCACGGGTAGACTGGCCGAGATGACCGAACCGACCGCGCCCATCCTCGAGGCGCACGACCTCGCGAAGCGCTACGTCGTCGGCGAGAACGTCGTCGAGGCGCTCCGCGGCGTCTCGCTCACCGTCGCGCCCGGCGAGTTCGTGGCGTTCATGGGCCCGTCGGGATCGGGCAAGAGCACCCTCCTCCAGCTCCTCGGCGGGCTCGACCGGCCCACCTCGGGGCGGGTCGTCCTCGAGGGCCGCGACATCAGCGCCCTCACGGACGCCGATGCCACCCGGCTGCGACGCGAGCGGACGGGCTTCGTCTTCCAGTTCTTCAACCTGATCCCCGTCCTCGACGTCCGCGAGAACGTCGCGCTGCCGTTCACGATCGCCGGCGTGGACCCCACGCGCGGCGAGACCCGCGAGCGGGTCCAGGCCGCGATCGACACGGTCGAGCTCACCGGCAAGGAGCGCAATCGGCCGGACCAGCTCTCGGCCGGGGAGCAGCAGCGCGTGGCGGTCGCCCGTGCGCTCGTCACCCGGCCGGCCCTCCTGCTCGCCGACGAGCCGACGGGGAACCTGGACTTCGCGACCGGGACCGAGGTGCTAGACGTCCTCTTCCGGTCGTGCCACGAGAAAGGGCAGACGATCGTCCTCGTCACGCACGACGCGAAGGCCGCCGCGTACGCGGACCGGGTCTTCGTCTTCCTCGACGGGCGCATCGGCGACGAGATCGTCCTCGGTCGGCGCACGGAGCACACGGCGGCGCCTCTCATCTCGCGGCTCGCGCAGCTCGGTCTCTAGGCCGTGCGCAGCCTCGCGTCGCTCGCCTGGCGCAACCTCGCGGCGCGTCGCGTTCGCACGGTCCTCACGATCGCTGGGGTGGCGCTGGGCGTGGGCGTCCTCTTCGCGATGCAGCTCACCAACGCGACGCTGGACGCGGCCGTGGATCTGACGGTCCGCGACCTCGTCGGGCGGGCGGACCTCCGCGTCCGGGCGTTCGCCGAGTCGGGGCTCTCGCCGGCCAGCGTGGAGGCGATCCGGACGACGCCGGGCGTGGGGGCCGCGGCGCCCGTGCTGGAGCGCCGGACCTTCCTCGTCGCGAGCGAGTCACCGGCCGGCGACCCCGTGACGGTCGAGGGCGTGGACCCGGAGGCGGAACGCCTGATCCGCGACCTGGCTCTGGTCCGCGGGGTGGACCTGGCGCCCGACACGCAGCGGAGCATCCTGGTGACAGAGGCGCTCGCACGGGAGCGCGGGCTGGACCTTGGGAGCACCGTCACGCTGTACGGCGCGGGCGCCCCCATCGAATACCGGGTGATCGGCATCGTCGCCGGCGAGGGGCCCGTCCCCACGCCGTTCGGCCGGACGGCGTGGATCACGCTGGATTCGGCCCGCGACCTGTTCGCGACCGACGCGGTCAGCCTCGTGGACGTGGACGTGGCGCTCGGGGCCGACGAGGCTGTCGTGGCGGACGCGCTCACCGCCGCGCTGACGACCGACCCGTACGTCCTCGAGACGCCCGCCGACATCGCGGCAGGCCTGCGCGAGTCCACCCTGGACATCCGGACCATCTTCGCGATCGTCGCCGCCGTGATCCTCTTCGTCGCCGCCTTCCTCATCTTCAACACGATGTCGATGTCCGTGGCCGAGCGGCTCCGCGAGGTCGCGCTCCTGCGCGCGGCGGGCGCGACCCGCCGCCAGGTCGGGTGGATCTTCGTGCTCCAGGCGATCGTCGTCGGGCTCGCCGGTGCCGCGATCGGCGGCCTGCTGGGCGTCGCGCTGGGCGCGGCCGTCCTCGCGCTCCTCCGGACGTCCGAAGGGATCCGTGTCACGGCCGCCTCGGTCGACCCGGTCGGCCCGGCGTTCGCGCTCGTCCTCGGCGTCCTCGTCACGGTGGTCGCCGCCCTCGAGCCCGCCTGGCGGGCGGGTCGTCTCTCGCCGGTGGAGGCGCTCCGTGCGAACGTCGACCCGTCGGTCTCGGTGCGGGCCCGCCTCTGGTGGCTCGCCGCCGTCGCCCTCGTGGTCGGGGTCGGGGGAGCGTTCCTCCTCCCGGAAGGCGCCGCATCGGGGATCGGTCTCCTCGGCCCGCTCCTCGTCTACCTCGTCCTTCTCTCCACGGCCCTCGCCTCGCCGTTCCTCCTGCGGCCGCTTGGGACGCTCGCGGCGATCCCGTTCTCACTCGTCTTCCGCACCGAGGCTCGCCTGACGCGCCGCGCGCTCGTCCGCGACCCGGCCCGCACCGCCCTCACCGTGGGCGCGCTCGCCATCGGCATCGCGATGGTCGTCGCCGTCGCGTCGGTGGGGTCGCTCTCGCGCGCGACGGCCTCGGCGTGGATCGCGGACGTCGTGCCCGGCTCCACGGTCGTGACTTCGATCAGGCCCATCCCCGCGGACGAGGGGATCGAGGAGGCGCTGGCCGCCGTCCCCGGCGTCGAGCGCGTGACCCCCATCGGCTCGTTCGTCATCCCCGTGCAGACCGAGCCCGGGTCCGACCCGTACCGCGTCCCGGCATCCGCGATCTCCGGCGCCGACCTCCTCGCGGACGGCCGGCTGACCTTCGTCGCCGGCGACCGGGCGGCCGCCCTGGGCGGGCTGGACGCAGGCGGCTCGGCGATCCTGCCGAAGGCGCTCGCGGACCGCCTCGGCCTTGGCGTGGGCGCGACCATGCGCGTCGGCTTCGGCGACGCTGTCGAGGACCTCGCCGTCACGGGCGTCGTGGAGCACACGTTCCCCGGCCCCGGCTCGGAGACAGCGCTCGTGTCGTGGGCGGACGCGACCGGGCGGTTCGGCGTCGCCGGCGCGGACGTCTACGCCGTGCGCTACGCCGCCGGCCGCGAGGCCGCCGCGTCGCCCGCTGTCGCAGCGCTCGCCCGCGAGCTCGCGCTCGAGCCGACGACGCTCCAGGCGGTCCGCGACCAGGCCGAGGGGGCCGTCGGGCGGCTCTTCGGCCTGTTCGACGCGATCGCCGTCATCGCGATCATCGTCGCCGGCCTGGGGATCGTGAACACGCTCACGATGAACGTCGTCGAGCGGGTCCGCGAGATCGGCGTCCTCCGCGCCACCGGGCTCCTCGGCTCGCAGGCCTGGCGGATGGTCCTCGTCGAGGCCGGCATCCTCGGCGTCGTCGGCGCCGTGCTGGGCATCATCGCCGGGCTCGTCGTGGCGGCGGTGATGCTCGCCACGCAGGGGGCGAAGCTCGCCTCGATCGCCGACGCTCCGTGGGCGACGATCGCGGTCGTGGGGCTCCTCGGGGTCGTCGTCGCGATGCTCGCGGCCGCGTATCCGGCGCGCCTCGCCAGCCGCGTCTCGATCATCCGGGCCGTCCGCGGCGAGTAGCCCCGGGCGAAGGTCGGCGGCTGCTAGACTGACCGGGACAGCGAACCCGGCCCGTGCCCGGGCCTTGGAGGGATGGATGACGATCGCGACCCCGCGACTCGTCCGTGTGCCCGCTGCGGAGCGAGGGATCACGATCGGGGACTTCCTCGTCCCCGTCCGGATGGGCGAGCGGATGTCCTCCCGCGTGCGCCACATCGGCCTCGTCGTCCTCGGTGCGCTGCTCATCACCCTCTCCGCCTTCATCGTCTTCCCGATCCCGGGCACGCCGGTGCCCGTGACCGGCCAGACGTTCGGCGTCCTGGTCGTCGGGAGCGCCCTGGGGTTCCGCCGCGGCATCATGGCGGCCGCCCTCTACCTGGTGCTCGGCGTCGTCGGCCTCCCGGTGTATGCGGGCCACGCCTCCGGCGTGGACACGTTCGGGTCGTTCGCCGGCGGGATCCATCTCGCGCCCACCGGCGGGTACCTCGTCGGCTTCGTCGTCGCGGCGGGGCTCGTCGGGCGGCTCGCCGAGCTCGGGTGGGACCGCACCCCCGGCGGCGCGGTCGCCGCGATGGCGCTCGGGACCCTGGCGATCTACGCGGTGGGCGTGCCGTGGCTGGCGGTCTCCCTCGAGGTCCCGCTCGGCGAGGCGGTGGTGCTCGGCGTCGTGCCGTTCCTCCTCGGCGACATCCTGAAGGTCGTCCTCTCGGCAGGCACCCTCCGGGCGAGCTGGTGGCTCATCGACCGGCGGTCCACCGATCGCTGACGGCGCCCGGCCCGCGCCGTGGGCCCTCGCGCGGGGGTTCGCTGGAGGTGCGGGCGTGACCCACGGATCCACGACGACCACGGACGTCCCCGTCGGCGCGCGCCCCGAGCGGGGCCGGGCCCGGGCATCCGCGGACCCCGCGGCGGCGGCCGCCGCCCGCGCCGCCGACGCCCCCGCGCCCGCGGCCGTGGAGCCCATCGGTACGAGCCCCACCGTCGCCTCGCCGCCGCCGGACCCGCTCGGCATCATGAACCCCGGCAAGGTCCTGCCGGACTGACGGAGGCGTCGAGTGCGCGCGCTCGTCCTCGAGCAGCCGGCGCGGGCGGCGCCCGGAGACGCCGGCCCCCTGCGCCTCGTGGACCTGCCCGACCCCGTCGCCGGGCCGGGCGAGGTCGTCGTCCGGGTGACCGCCTGCGGCGTCTGCCGGACCGACCTCCAGATCGCCGAGGGCGCCATCCCGGCGCGCCGCCTGCCGATCGTGCTCGGTCACCAGCCCGTCGGGCGGGTCGAGGCCGTGGGCCCGGGCGTGGACGGCTGGGCCGTCGGTGACCGCGCCGGCGCCGGCTGGTTCGGGGGCTCGTGCGGGACGTGCGCCCGCTGCCGCGCGGGCCGCGAGAACCTCTGTGAGTGCGGCGGTCTTCACTGGCTGGGACCGCGACGGCGGATTCGCGGAGCGGATCGCCGTCCGCACGGACGCGGCGCTGCGGATCCCGGAGGGCTTCGCGGACATCGACGCGGCCCCGCTCCTGTGCGGCGGCGTCATCGGCTACCGGGCGCTGCGGCTCTCCGGGATCGAGCCGGGTGGACGGCTGGGGCTGTACGGCTTCGGCGCCTCGGCGCTCATCGCGATCCAGGTGGCCCGGCACTGGGGCTGCGAGGTCCACGTGGCCACCCGGTCGGCCCGCGATCGCGAGCGAGCGCTCGCGCTGGGGGCCGCCTCCGTGGGCGGGTACGACGACCCGCCGCCCGCACCACTCGACGCGGCCGTGACGTTCGCGCCCGTCGGCTCGGTCGTCGTGGCCGCGCTGCGGGCGCTCGATCGCGGCGGCACGGTCGCGATCAACGCGATCCACCTCGACGGGATCCCGGCCTTCGACTACGACCTGCTCTGGTGGGAGCGGTCGCTCCGCTCCGTCGCGAACTCCACCCGTCGCGACGCGGAGGAGCTCCTGGCGCTCGCCGCAGCGATCCCGATCCGGACGGCCGTGGAGCTGTTCCCGCTGGAGGCCGGGAACGACGCGCTGGCGCGCCTGGCAGCGGGCGAGGTGGAGGGGGCCGCCGTCCTCGAGATCGGGTGATGGGCCACCACGCGCTGCGGCCGGCCCCTCGGTCGGGGCGCGAGCGCGAGCACGCCCGCCTCCGCCGGGTCCCGGACGGGCACCCGTGACCGTCGTCGTCCTGGGGCTCGGCGCCGCGCTGGCGAACGCCGCCGGGATGCTCATGAGCAAGGACTTCACCCGGCGGTACCCGGCGCGCCAGATGATCGGGCCGCTCTACCTGCTCAACTGCGCGCTCGTCCTGCCGTTCGCGCCGTTCGCCCCGTGGACGTGGTCGCCGGAGATCGTCGCGCTCCACCTCGCCGCGGTCGCCGCGATGCTCGTGACGGCCCTCGCGGCCTGGGACCTGCTCGCGCACGGGCCCGCCTCCTCGCAGCTCACCGCGGTCGCGCTCGCGCCGCTCCCGGCCGTCCTCCTCACGGGGCTGCTCCTGCCCGGATCGCTCCACCCGTTCCAGGTCGTGGCGGCGGTCGTCGTGGTGGTGGGAGTGGTCCTCGCGCTCCGCGACGCGTTCGGGTCACTCGGGCGGGCAGGGACGGTCGTCAGGATCCTCGGGGTGGCGACGGGGACGGCGGCGCTCACGATGACCGCGAAGCTCCTCGCGGACCGCGGAGTCGGCGTCGTCGAGACGTACGTCATCCGCACCGGCGCTCGCGGGGATCATCTTCACGCTCGGCGTTCCGGCCGCGTGACGTGGACTTCCGTGAGACGCCGCGGATGGTCGTCCGCGCGCTCGCGATCACGACGTACTTCGTCCTCGTCATCGTGGCGGTGGGGCAGGGGAGCCCGGCCGTCGTCCAGACGATGGTCGCGACGACGCCGCTCTGGGCGCTCGCGTACGAGTGGCGCCGGGAGGGTGCGCGGCCGCGGACGGCGGCGCTCGGGGCCGCCGGCCTGGTCGTCATCGGGGTGGCCATCACGCTCCTGGCCTGACGGCGGCGGGCGCCACGACTCGCCCGACGCGCGCCGGCACGATCGCGGGCCGGCCCCGCCACCCCCGCCGTCTCGTCAGTCGCGGAGGATCCGCACGTCGAGGAAGTGGGTCGCGCAGCTGATGCACGGGTCGTAGCTCCGGATCAGCTGCTCCAGGCGCAGCGTCGCCTCTTCGTCCGGCAGGTCCAGGACCGACGGCGCGAACTCGCGCAGGTCGTCCTCGATCGCACCCTGGTTCTGGCTCGTGGGCGGGACGATCTGGGCGCTCGCGATCCGTCCGCGCTCGTCGACCTCGTAGCGGTGGAACAGAAGGCCGCGCGGCGCCTCGGTCGCCCACGCGGCCACCCCCGGCCGGGGCGTCCACGCGATCCGCGACTCGATCGGCGGTCGGTACCCGTCGACGAGGTCGATGGCCTCCGCGATCGCGTGAAGCAGCTCGATCGCCCGGGCGAGGATGCTCCAGTAGATGTTCGTCCGGATCGCGTCGGCCATCCCCGTCGCCGCGAGCGCCTCGCGGGCGACCGGGTGGAGCTGCTCGGCGTCGAGGACGATGCGAGACGCCGGACCGAGGAGGTACGTCCCACCGTCCTTCGTGCGCGCATGGAGGGCCATCGAGCCCTCCACCTGGATCTCGCGGAAGGCGCGATCCCAGTCGGACGGCCGCAGGTCCAGCCCGTCCGTGCTCTGGATGTGCCCGTGGTTGTATGGGTATTCCTTCGGGTGGTGCAGCGCGACCATGCGCGGCTCGCGATCGAACGTCGGCGCGGAGAGCCCGACGACCAGCTTGACCGTCTCCTTCGCGTCGTCGAGCGCCTTCGCAAGGGGGGCACGCAGGTGCTCGATCTCCGCCCTGCGCGGCGCCCGGCTGAACCCGCCGACCCGGACGCTCACCGGGTGGATCGGGCGGCCGCCCAGCACGGCGAGGATCTCGTTGCCGATCTTCTTCATCCGGAGCCCGCGCTCCACGGCCGGCCGGTCGTCCTGCGCGAGCGCGATCGCCGAGTCGTAGCCGAGGAAGTCGGGGAGGTGCAGGAGGTAGATGTGCAGCGCGTGGCTCTCGATCCACTCGCCGCAGTAGAGCAGCCGACGCAGCGCCCGGACCTCGGGGTCCACCTTCACGCCGAAGCAGTCCTCGAAGGCGTGGACGGCGCTCATCTGGTACGCGACCGGGCAGATCCCGCAGATGCGCGCGACGATGTCGATCACCTCGTCCGGCGTCCGCTCCACCACGAGCTGCTCGAAGTACCGGGGTGCCTCGAAGATCTTCAGGCGCGCCTCGACGACCTTGCCCTTCTTCACCTGGAGGACGAGCGAGCCCTCGCCCTCCACGCGCGTGAGCTCGTCGACGGCGTAGACCTTCTCGCGGGCGGGCGACTCAGCGGCCGTCATCGTCGGTGGCCTCCATCCGTGACCGGGCCGGGAGGAACGACGCGCGGCCCGTCGCCGTGCCGCCGGCGGCGATGAAGCCGCCGCCGCCCGTCCGTCTCGCGCCCCGGGTCCCGCCCAGGTCGGTGATCGCGCTGCGGAACGGCTCCGCGTAGGCGGTGAACCCGGCGAACAGCTGGCCGACCTCCTCGGCCGAGCGCTCGCCGGACGACTGATACCAGCGGGCGAGCCCCGCGGCGTTCGCCTGCTCGCGCGGGCCGAAGCAGCCGTAGCATCCGCGCCCCATCCGCGGGCAGATCGCACCGCAGCCGGTCTGCGTGACCTGCCCCAGGCAGGGGATCCCCTGCGCGCTCATGACGCACACGACGCCGCGGCGCTTGCACTCCATGCAGACCGCCTCGTCGCGCAGCTGCGGCCTGCGCCCGGTGACCAGCGCCGTCAGCAGCTCGATGAGCTGCTCCGGGCTGATCGGGCAGCCGCGCAGCTCGAAGTCCACCGGGACGTGCTCGGAGATCGGGGTGGAGCGAGCGAGCGACTCGACGAACTCCGGCGTCGGGTAGACGGCGGCGCGGTACGCGTCGTGGTCCGCCCAGTTGCGGAGCGCCTGGATGCCGCCGGATGTCGCGCAGGCCCCGATCGTGACGAGGACGCGGGCCTGCTTGCGCAGCTCCCCGATGCGGCGGAGGTGGTCGGGGGTGCTGACGGAGCCTTCGACGAAGAGCACGTCGTACGGCCCGTTGGACCTTGCGGAGCTCGCCTCCGGGAAGTCCACGATCTCGAAGTGGTCCGAGAGCTCGAGGAGGTGGTCCTCGAGATCGAGGATCGTGAGCTGGCAGCCGTCGCAGCTGGCGAGCTTCACGACGCCCACGCGGGGGCGCGGCGTCCCGCCGCGGGCCGCGGGCCCGTGCTCGCCGGTGCGTCGTCCGCGGTCGGCCGGTTGCGCCATGGCAGCCATCAGATGCCCTCCCGGCCGAACGTGTCGCCCAGCTGCGCGAGCGAGAAGACGGGGCCGTCCCGGCAGACGAAGTACTTGCCCATCTGGCAGTGGCCGCAGAGGCCGATGCCGCACTCCATGTGCCGTTCCAGCGTGACGAAGATGCGCGAGGTGGTGACCCCGCGGCCGGCGAGCGTGTTGGCGGTCGCCTGCATCATCCGCTCGGGCCCGCAGACGAACGCGATGGCGTTCGCGCCCTCCCACTGCGCCTGGTCGAACAGCTGGGTGACGACGCCGACGCGGCCGTCCCACTCGGGGCCGGCGCGATCCACGGTGAGGTGGACCTCGATGCCGCCCCGTGATGCCCACCGCTCCATCTCCTCGCGATAGAGGATGTCGGCGGGGGTGCGGGCGCCGTAGTAGAGCCGGACGTCGCCGAACCGGCGCCGGTCGGCGGCGAGGGCGTGGATGACCGGGCGGAGCGGCGCGAGGCCGATCCCGCCGGTGACGATGACCAGGTCCCGGCCCACGGCCCGGTCGATCGGCCAGTTGTTGCCGAGCGGACCGCGCAGGCCCAGCTGGTCGCCCACCTTGAGGGCGCACATCGCCTTGGTGGCGGGTCCGGCGCCGCGGATCGTCAGCTCGATCCCGTCCACGGTGAACCGGCTGATCGAGATCGGGAGCGGCGGGAAGCCGGGGATCGAGACCATGGCGAACTGGCCCAGGCTGCCCTTGCTGAAGGCCGGGTCCGCGCCGGCGAGGGTGAGCGTGACCGTGTCGGCGGTCTCCTGGCGCGTGGCGACGACCTGGGCGACGACGAAGTCGTCGAAGCTGGCGGCGACCGGCTCCACGCGCTGGGGCTCGGGCGAGAGCGCGACCGGCGGGGCGATCGCCATCAGCTCCTCGCGGACGTCGATCCCCACGGGGCACCAGGTGATGCACCGACCGCAGCCCACGCAGCCGGAGGTGCCGAACTGGTCCCACCACGTCCCGAACTTGTGGGTGAGCCACTGCCGGTAGCGGTCACGCGGGCGGCTCCGGAACGAGCCGCCGGCGACCCTGGCGAACCCTGGGCTGAAGCAGCTGTCCCACGACCGCTCGTTGGTCGCCGCGACCCCCTCCATGTCCGTCTTCTGGACGACGCTCGTGCAGAAGCACGTCGGGCAGGCGAGCGTGCAGTTGCCGCACGTGATGCAGCGCTCGGCGATCTGGGCCCAGCGCGGGTTGTCCAGCTGGGCGAGCAGGCGGTCGTGGAGGCCGGCGGTGGGGAGCGGGTCGCCGATCCGGGCGCGGGTCGCGGCGACGTCCGCGGCCGCCGTGTAGACCTCGACCGGCGTCGCCGGCCGGATCACCTTGCCGAACGGGCCGTCGACGAGCTCCTGCCCGGCGGGCGAGCCGATGTCGAGGATGAACCCGTCGTCGAGCTCCGTGAGCGCGAGGTCGAACCCATGCTCGACCTCCGGGCCGGTCCCCATCGACGTGCAGAAGCACGTCGTCTCGGCCGTGGTGCACTGGACCGCGACGATGAACGCGGAGGCGCGCCGCGCGGCGTAGTCGGCGTCGCGGAAGGGGCCGGCGTCGAGGACCCGGTCCTGGACCGCGAATGCGGCGATCTCGCAGGCGCGCACGCCGATGAACGCGAGGCGCTCCGGGCTGCGGGCGGATCGGCGCGAACTCGACGCGGTGCCCGGCCCTGCGGCCGGTGTTCAGCTCGATCGTGGGCGGGAAGACCCAGCGCTTCCAGCTGGTGGGACCCACCACGTAGCCGAAGACGCGCGCGTCGTCGCGCTTCGTGAGGCGATAGCGGCCCGCCGTCTGGACGTCGCCGACGCCGTGAGGCATCTCCGAGGACGCGCGGATCTCGTCGTAGACGATCGCGCCGTCCGCCACCGTGGGGCCGATGACCGTCCGCCCGTCGGCGCGCAGCGCGGCGACGAGCTCGTCGAGCCCGGAGCGCTCGAGGTACCAGCGTCCGGCGGTCGTGGTCCGCTCGGGGCGCGAGATCTCCGTCGTCATCAT
>CAVQVT010000003.1:0-313104 GCA_963717255.1 uncultured Chloroflexia bacterium
CACAGCGCCTCTTCGAGGACGGCTACCGCTTCCGCTTCGGGGAGGCGGTCACGGTTCGCGACGGCAGCGACGTGACGCTGGTGAGCACGGGTGCGCAGACGTCGCGCGTCGTGGACGCGGCCGACCTTCTCGCCGCCGGCGGGATCGACGCCCACGTGGTCCACGTGCCCACGATCAAGCCATTCGACACGGCCGCCATCGTGGTCGCGGCGGAGCGCACCGGACGCGTGATCACGATCGAGGAGCACTCGGTCATCGGCGGCCTCGGCGGAGCCGTCGCGGAGACGCTCTCCGAGCTGCGGCCCACGCGCGTCCAGCGGATCGGGCTCTACGACATCTTCACCGAGAGCGGGAGGAACGCCGACCTCCTCGACCTCTACGGGCTCTCCGCGCCGAAGGTCGCCGAGCAGGTGACGGCTCTCCTCCGGGAGAGCTGAGCCGGGGAGCGCGAGAGGGCCGGGGCGCGTCGTCCGCCGTCCGCCGCCGGCCCGCGCCGTCGGCAGGCGCCGTCAGCCGGCGGCGGTCCGCCCGGCCGTCGTCGGCGCCTGCTCGCCGTCGACGACGTCCACCCACGACTGCTCGAGCCGGGTGCTCGCCTCGACGAAGTGCCGCCGGAGCGCGGCGACGACGAGCTCGGGGTCGCGATGCTTCAGCGCGTCGATGATCGGCGCATGGAGCCCGGCGGTCCATGCCGCGTCCGCGCCGGGCACGACGAGCGTGATGTACGTCCGCGAGAAGGGCTCGAGCGAGCGCCAGACTTCCTCGAGGGTCCGGTTGCCCGAGATCGCCACGATCCGGCCGTGGAACGCCGCGTCGGCGATCGCCACCGCGTGACGGTCGCCGCGGGCGGCCGCCACCTGCATCGCGTCGCCCAGGGCGAGCAGCTCGCCGAGCAGGTCGTCCGTGAGGCGCGGCACCGCGAGCCGCGCGCCGAGCGACTCGAGCTCCGCACGCACCGCGTACGCCTCCAGGAGCTCGTGGGCCGTCGGCCGGCGGACACGTGCGCCGCGGAACGGCGCGATCTCCACGACGCCGAGCGCCTCCAGCCCGCGGAGCGCCTCGCGGACGGGCGCCTGGCTGGTGCCGAGCTCGCGCGCCACGCGCGTCTCCACGATCCGCGAGTGCGGCGGGTAGACGCCCGACAGGATGTCCTGGAGCAGCCTGTCCTTCACCTGGTCGGCGAGGGCGCCGCGCGCGACCGCCGTCTCTTCGGCCATCACCCTTCCCTCGGGCGCGGGACCCGTGCCGCCCGACCCGTCCAGTCTATCCCGCGGCGAGGACGTCGCGGACGGCCGCCTCCCACGCCTGCTCGTCGGCCAGCGGCGCCGCCGCGCGGATCGCGGTCTCCACCTGGCGCATGCACGGGCCCTGCCAGGCGCCGCTGCGGATGAAGGCGACGTGGCCGCCCGGCGCGCGGAGGTCGATGCCGATCAGGTCCCGGCAGTCGGTCGCCCCATGCTCCGCGAGGAAGCCGTCCATCAGGCGCATCGTCAGCTCGCGGGCGACACGCTTGGCGGTCCGGTGGTCGTCGATCCGGCGTCCCGCGAGCAGGCCGAGCGCAAGGGCGGCGCCGGAGATCGCGCCGCACGTGCCGCCGCTGTACGCGATGCCGCCGTTGAGCGCCATCGCCGGCGACGAGTCCGCGGAGTCACCGACCCCGTACGCCTCGCACAGGACGAGGTAGGTCGTCTCTGCGCAGCCGTGGGTGAGGCTCCGGTCCAGGAAGAGCCCGCGCGCCATCGCGACGAGCACGTCGACGTCGGTCATGGGGCAAGTCTGGGCCCTGGGCGACCCGCGCGCACCCGTGACCCGGGACCCGCGCTCACGCCCGCGCGCAGTCGGCAGCGTCCGCCGGCGCGCAGGCGGCAGGGCGACGGGGCGGGAGATCAGCCGACGTACTCGGCGAGGTGCTGGCCGGTGAGGGTGCCGCGGGCGGCGACCAGGTCCGCGGGCAGGCCGGCGAAGACGACCCGCCCGCCATCGTGCCCGGCGCCGGGGCCGAGGTCGATGATCCAGTCGGCGTGCGCCATCACCGCGAGGTGGTGTTCGATGACGATCACCGACTTGCCCGCGTCCACCAGCCGGTCGAGCAGCTCGAGCAGGCGCTCGACGTCCGCGAGATGCAGACCCGAGGTCGGTTCGTCGAGCACGTAGATGCCACCGTCGGCCGCCATCTGGATGGCCAGCTTGAGCCGCTGCCGCTCGCCACCGGAGAGGGTCGTGAGCGGCTGGCCGAGGCGCAGGTACCCGAGCCCCACATCCGCCATCCGGCGCAGCACCGCGCTCGCCGCCGGCGTCTTCGCCGCGCCGCTGCCGAAGAACTCCAGCGCCTCGGTGACCGACATCGCGAGCACCTCGCTGATGTCCCGCCCGGCGAGCGTGTACTCCAGCACGCCGGCCTCGAACCGCCTGCCCTCGCATTCCTCGCACACCGACTCCACGGTCTCCATGAAGCCCAGCTCCGTGTAGATGACCCCGTTGCCGTTGCAGTTCGGGCAGGCGCCCTCCGAGTTCGCGCTGAACAGCGCGGGCTTCACCCCGTTCGCCCTGGCGAAGGCCGTCCGGATCGGGTCCAGCAGCCCGGTGTACGTCGCGGGGTTGCTGCGGCGCGAGCCCTTGATCGGCGCCTGGTCGATCGAGACCACCCCCGCGTTCCTGGGCACCGAACCGTGGATCAGGGAGCTCTTACCCGATCCGGCCACGCCGGTCACCACACACAGCACGCCGAGCGGGATGTCCACGCTCACGTGTCGCAGGTTGTGCTGGGTCGCGTCGCGGATCTCCAGGGTGCCGACGGGCGTGCGGGTCTTCGGCTTGAGCGCCGCGCGATATCCGAGGTGGCGTCCGGTGAGCGTGCCGCTGGCCCGCAGGCCCTCGACCGTGCCCTCGTAGCACACCGTCCCACCGTCGGAGCCGGCGCCGGGGCCGAGGTCGACCACGTGGTCGGCGATCTCGATCACCTCCGGCTCGTGCTCGACCACGAGCACCGTGTTGCCCTTGTCGCGCAAGCGCCTCAGCATCTGGTTCGTCCGCTGCACGTCATGGGGGTGCAGGCCCGTGGTGGGCTCGTCGAAGACATAGGTGACGTCGGTGAGCGACGACCCGAGGTGGCGGATCATCTTGACGCGCTGCGCCTCGCCGCCCGAGAGCGTGCCTGACGGCCGGTCGAGCGAAAGGTAGCCGAGCCCGATCTCGACGAACGAATCGAGGGTGTGCCGCAGGGCGACGAGCAGGGGCGCGACCGACGGCTCGTCGAGGCCGCGGACCCAATCGGCCAGGTCGGTGATCTGCATCGCGCAGGCGTCGGCGATGTTGATGCCCTTGATCCTTGACGACCGGGCCGCGGCGGCCAGGCGGGTGCCGTCGCACTCGGGACATGCGGTGAAGGTGACCGCCCGGTCCACGAACGCGCGGATGTGCGGCTGCATCGCCTCCACGTCCTTGGAGAGCAACGACTGCCGGATCCGCGGCACCAACCCCTCGTAGGTCATGTTGATGCCCTCGATCTTCATCCTGACCGGCTCGTGGTAGAGGAAGTCCCTGCGCTCCTGCTCCGTGTAGTCGCGGATCGGCTTGTCGGGGTCGACGAGACCGGAGGCCGCATAGAGGCGGTGATTCCAGCCGCCCGCGGTGTAGCCCGGGATGGTCATCGCGCCCTCGGCGAGCGACTTCGAGTCGTCGAAGAGCTGGGCGAGGTCGATCTCGGTCACGCTGCCCATGCCCTCGCAGCGCGGGCACATGCCGCCGACGACGGTGTAGGTCTTCCGTTCGGTCCTGCGATCACCACGCTCGACGGTGATCGCGCCGGTCCCCCGGGCCGAGGGAACGTTGAAGGAGAACGCCTTGGGCGTTCCGATGTGCGGCTGCCCGAGTCGGCTGAAGAGGATGCGGAGCATCGCGTTGGCGTCGGTGGCGGTGCCGACGGTGGAGCGGGGGTTGCCGCCCATCCGTTCCTGGTCGACGATGATCGCGGTGGTGAGGCCGTCGAGGACGTCGACATCCGGCCGCGCCAGCGTCGGCATGAAGCCCTGCACGAAGGCGCTGTAGGTCTCGTTGATGAGCCGCTGCGACTCGGCGGCGATGGTGGCGAAGACCAGCGAGCTCTTGCCGGAACCCGAGATGCCGGTGAAGACCGTCAGCCGGCGCTTCGGGATCTCGACGCTCACGTTCTTCAGGTTGTTCTCCCGGGCGCCCTGCACCCGGATCAGGTCGTGGCTGTCGGCGAGGGACATGCGGTTGCGCTCCGTTTCGGCAGTGGTGGCGGCAGGCGACAAGGCCACGATCCGATCAGGTGCGGAGAAGCCGGTTCGGTGGCGAGCGGCTAGCATCGCATCCTCGTCCCGAACCGATCGAGGAGCGATGCCAGCATGGCGCAGAAGACCGCGAAGTCCGGTGTCTGGACCGCCGAAGAGCGGGCCGCGATGAAAGAGGCTGCCGCGGAGGCGAAGCGGGCCGCGAAGCGCGGCGCCGACAGTGCGGCCGGCGAGGCGGACCTCCTCGCGAAGATCGCCGAGATGCCGGAGCCGGACCGCTCCATGGCCGCGCGCATCCACGAGATCGTCAAGGCCGCGGCGCCGGCCCTGGCGTCGAAGACCTGGTACGGGATGCCGGCGTACACGAAGGATGGCAAGACGATCTGCTTCTTCCAGGCGGCGTCGAAGTTCAACGTGCGGTACGCGACCTTCGGGTTCCAGCCGGACGCGCGCCTCGATGACGGCGCGATGTGGGCGAACGCGTTCGCGGTGCTCGAGCTGACCCCGGAGGTCGAGGAGCGGATCGCCTCGCTGGTGAAGCAGGCGGCGAGCTAGGGATCTCGGCGGATCGGCCGGCGGGGCCTTCCCGCCGGTCGCTCGAGACGATCCGCAGCGATGCGTTGGCTTCTGTGGCGGTGCCGACGATGGAGCGGCGTCGGCTTCCACCCGGCCGAGCCCGACCGGCCATCCTGCGGGAGGGCCTGGCCCTGCCTTCCGGATACCTCGAGACGCTCCGGGGGGTGATCGCCCGTCGCGTTCGCCTCGGCGGTCATCCATGTTCCGCTCATGTGAGCGCTTGTCGCTCAAACGATCGCCTGCTACAGTCGAACCGGCGCCTGCCGCACGCCCGTCGGACCACGTCGGCGCCGCACGGCCACACCGGAGCAGTCGTGATCGATCCAGGCAGGGGAGGCCCGCGCACGGACCTGGCCATCACCGTCATGGCCGCGCGCCGGTACTACCTCGACGGCGCGACGAAGAGCGAGATCGCGACCGAGCTCGGCGTCTCGCGGTTCCGGGTCGCCCGCCTGCTCGAGGGGGCGCGCCGGCAGGGCATCGTCCGGATCGAGATCGCTCCCGCGCCGGGGATCGACGCCGTCATCTCGCACGACCTCGCGACCGCGTACGGGATCCGCAGCGCCATCGTGGTCCAGGCGGTGGGCGGGCCGCCGGAGTTCACCCGCGCCCAGCTGGGGTCCGCCGCCGCCGGCCTCGTCGCCGAGACGGTGGAGGCATCGGACGTCCTCGGGATCTCGTGGGGTCGCACGCTCCGGGCCGTGGTGGAGCAGCTGCCCCGGCTCCCGGCCTGCACCGTCGTCCAGCTCGTCGGGAGCGTACCCTCGATGGACCTCGACATGAACGCGCTCGAGCTGGTCCGGCGCATGACCGTCCGCGGCGCCGGGAACGTCTTCCCGCTCCACGTGCCCCTGATCGTGGACACCGCGGAGACGGCCGCCCGCCTCCGCGACGACCCGCACGCCGCCCGGACCTTCCGGACCTTCCCGCGGGTCACGCGCGCCATCGTGGGGATCGGCGCCTGGAGCGCCGGCGAGTCCACCCTCCGGGCGGCCGTCTCGGCGGCGGACGCGGCGGAGATCGACCGGGCCGGCGCCGTCGCCGACGTCTGCTCCATCCTGCTCGATGCCGCCGGACACGAGGTGCGGAGCGCCGGCCTGCCGGATCGGTGTCTCGCCATCCGCGCTCCCGAGCTGAGGGCGATCCCGGACGTCCTGGCGGTCGCGGACGGTGCCGCCAAGGTGGCCGCGATCCGCGCGGCGCTGCGCAGCGGTCTGGTCCATCGGCTCGTGACCACCGAGGAGACCGCACGCCTGCTCCTCGATGGCGACGACCGCCCATGACCGACAACCATGCGGCCCTGCCGGGCCGCCACGCGACGGAGGGATCCCCGTGACGACACAGACCGACGCGCCCACCTACCGCAGCGACGCGCGGCCGGAGATGGCGCCCTTCGTGGAGCAGCTCGGGTCGATCGCCGGGTTCGCGTACGCGGGCGACGTCGCGTCCGAGATCGCCGCGGGCACGCTCACCGCTGCCGAGGCGCTGGAGCTCCTCGACGACATGCTCGCGATCCGCGAGCTGGAGGAGATGATCGTCCGCCTGCGATCCGGCGGCTACGACGCGCTCCCGGGCTACGACTACCGCGGGCCGACGCACGTCTCGATCGGCCAGGAGGGGACGGCCGTCGGGGCGTCCGTCGCCCTGCGCCCGGACGACAGCGTGACGAGCTCGCATCGCGGGCACGGGGACGCGGTGGCGAAGGGTTTCGCGGCGATCCGCCGGATGACCGACGACCAGCTGCGGGCCCGCGTCCCGGGCACGACGGCCGCCTCGCACGACGACCTGCTGGAGGCGGCCCTCGAGGAGCACCTGTACCGGATCGCCGCCGAGCTCTTCGGCAAGGAGGAGGGCTACAGCCACGGCCGCGGCGGCGGGATGCACATCGGGGACTTCTCGACCGGCAACCTCGGCGCCAACGCGATCGTCGGCGGGAGCGTCCCGATCGCGACGGGCGCCGCGATGGCCCGGCGCTACGAGCGCTCGGACCGGATCGTCTGCTGCCACGCGGGCGACGGCGCGTACGCGAACGGCGTTGTGCTCGAGTCGCTCAACTGGGCCGCCCAGGACCAGTGGAGCAACCACCTAGCGGGCGACCATCCCTACGGCCTCCCCGTCGTCTATCTCATCCAGAACAACCACTACGGGATGACGCATCGGACGGACGAGGAGGTCATGGGCATCCGGCACCTGGCGCGCCGCGGCTCAGGATTCGCGGACGACGGGATGCACGCCGAGGTCGTGAACGGGATGGACGTCCTCGCGGTCCGCGACGCGGTCCGCCGCGCGGCCGCGCTCTGCCGCGCCGGGGACGGGCCCGTCCTCATCGAGTCGTCGACGTACCGCTACTACGGGCACTCGCTGTCCGACCCGCGCAACGAGTACCGGACGCGGGAGGAGGAGTCGGCCTGGCGGGCGATCGACCCGATCGAGCGCCTGAAGGGCCAGATCGTCGCGGCTGGGGTCACGGACGCGGCCGGGATCGCGGCGACCGAGGAGCGGGCGCGCGAGCGCAACATCCGCGCGGCCGTCCGCGCATCGCAGGGGACCGATCCCGCTCCGGAGGCGCTCCTCGACTACCTCTACACCGACACGGTGGCGGAGACGGTGCCGGCCGACGCGCCGGCGGTGATCCTCCACGCCGACCCCCCGGTGGCGAAGCGCGACGCGGACGGCGCGATCACCTACCGCGATGCGCTGCGCGAGGCGCTGGTCGGCGAGATGCTCCGCGACGGCCGGGTCATCGTCTACGGCGAGGACGTGGCCGACTACGGCGGCGCGTTCAAGCTCACGAAGGGCCTGCTCGAGGCGTTCGGGCGCGACCGCGTCTTCAACACCCCGATCTCGGAGGCGTGCATCTGCGGGACCGCGGTCGGCGCCGCGATCGTCGGGCTCCGGCCGGTCGTCGAGCTCATGTACATGGACTTCGCCCTCATGGCGTCCGACCAGATCGCCAACCAGGCGGGCAAGTGGCACTACATGAGCGGCGCGCAGCTGGAGGTCCCGCTCGTCATCCGCGCCTCGGTCGGGGCCGGCAAGGGGTACGGCGGCCAGCACAGCCAGTCGCTCGAGAGCCTCTTCACGCACCTCCCCGGCCTGTACGTCGTCTACCCCGCGACCGCGGCGGACGCCAAGGGGCTGCTCGCCTCGGCGATCCGGACGAACAACCCGGTCCTCTTCGTCGAGAGCCAGGGCTTGTACGGCATCAAGGGGCCGGTCCCCGAGGGCGAGCACCTGGTGCCGATCGGCCAGGCGCGGGTCGCGCGCGAGGGCGCGGATGCGACGATCGTCGCGTGGGGGCCGGCGGTCGCCGACGCGCTCGCCGCGGCCGACATCCTCGCGGCGGACCACGGCGTCTCCGCCGAGGTCGTGGACCTCCGGAGCCTCGTGCCGCTCGACATGGAGACCGTCCTCGCGTCGGTCCGGAAGACCGGCCGGTGCGTGGTGGCCGCGCAGGCCGTCCTCATCGGGAGCTACGTCAACGAGATCGTCGCGCGCGTCCAGTCGGAGGCCTTCGACGACCTCGACGGCCCCGTCGGGCGCATCGGGGCGGCGAACGGGATCTCGCCGCAGGCGGAGGGCCTGGAGAAGGCCTTCCTGCCGAACGCGGACGACATCGTCCGCGCCGTGACGGACATCCTCTGACCTTCGACACCGCCGGGCGGCCGGGATCACCCGAGCGACCCGCCGAGGAGGGCCCGATGGCTCACGCGATCCGCATGCCGAAGCCGGGCCAGATGACGGAGGAGTGCGTCCTCACGTCCTGGCTCAAGGCCGAGGGCGACTCAGTCCACCGCGGGGACGTGCTGTTCGAGATCGAGACCGACAAGTCCTCGATGGAAGTCGAGGCCTTCGACGAGGGCGTCCTCCTCCGGCGGCTTGTGCCCGAAGGCGCGACGGTCCCGGTGAACGCGATCTGCGGCTGGGTCGGCGCTCCGGGCGAGCAGGTCCCCGAGGCGGAGGCGACGGCGCCGGTCGGCGTCGCGCCCGCCGCGGGCACGGATGTCACCGGACCGGAGCGGCCGGCCCCCCGGGCCGGAGCGACGGCGACCACCGGCGCCTCCGGCACGCCCGTCACCGTCGCTCCGGCCGTCTCCCCGACCGCGGCCGGCCGGCCCCGGATCAGCCCTCGTGCCACCCGGCTCGCGGCCGATGCCGGCATCGATCCGCGCACGCTGACGGGGACCGGCCCGGACGGACGGGTCGTGGAGCGCGACGTCCGCGCCGCGATCGAAGCGGCCGGCACCGGCGGTGGGGTCGGGATCGGGGCTGCACGGCTCCCCGCGGGCATCCCGGCAGCGACCGCCGCCCTGGAGGGCCCGGCGTTCGTCATCCCTCCGGTGGAAGGGGAGGAGGAGCCTCGGCCGCTCACGCGCATGCGCCGGGTCATCGCCGACCGGCTGACCGCCAGCTACCGGACGACGCCCCACTTCACCGTCACCGTCTCGGCAGACGTGACCCGCCTGATCGGGTACCGGGCCGAGCTGAAGGCCGCCGGCGCGGACCTGACCGTCACCGACTTCGTCCTCGCGGCGACCGCCCAGACCCTGGTGGAGTTCCCGGACGTCAACTCCCGCACGGATGGCATGAACGTCTACCCGCGTCGGCGGGTCCACCTCGGGCTCGCGGTCGCGCTGCCTGCCGGCCTCGTCGTGCCGGTGATCCGCGACGCCGACCGCCTCACCGTCGCCGAGATCCACGACCGCGCGGCGGCCCTCGGCGCCGCGGCGCGGGACGGGAAGCTGACCGTGGACGAGATGACCGGCTCGACGTTCACGGTGTCGAACCTCGGGATGTTCGGCGTGGACGAGTTCAGCGCGATCATCAACCCGGGCGAGGCCGCCATCCTCGCCGTCGCGAGCGCCCTCCGGCAGCCGGTCGCGATCGGCGACGCGCTCGCCGTCCGCTGGATGATGAAGCTCACGCTCTCGTCCGACCACCGCCTCGTCGACGGGGAGATGGCCGCGCGGTTCCTCAACGCGCTGCGGCGGCGGTTGGAGGACGCCCGCTCCCTGCGGCTCGACTGAGGCGGCGGGCGCAGGCGGCCGTCAGCCGGGCTCGACGAAGGCGGCCCGCAGTGCGGCGATCCCGGCCGCGTCGACGCTGAGGCTGTCCGCGAAGTACGTCTCGATCGAGCCGTGGGTCGCCCGCACCTCGGCGAGGGCGGACTCCAGGTACTCGGGCCGTGCCTCGACGAGCGGCGTGAGGAGGTCCGGGTCGCCGCCGCGGTCGCGGAACGCGGCGACGAACGGGTCGAAGACCGGTCCGAGCGCGCCGTTGCTCGCGAGGTAGTCCCCCATCACGCGGTCCTCGGGGACGCCCAGGAGCAGGAGCAGGGCGGCGACGGCCCACCCGGTCCGGTCCTTCCCGCTGGTGCAGTGGACGAGCCCGGGACGTCCGTCGGGCCGTCCCAGCTCCGTGAAGAAGACGCGGTAGGCGGCGCGGGCGCCGGGCGTCGCGACGAAGTCGCGGTACGTGTCCACGAAGAACCGGGCCGCACGGCCCTCGCCGAGGGCACGCTCGGCGAGGGCCGGATCCTCCAGGATCGCCCCGAAGGCCGCCGGCGACGAGCCGGGGCTCTCGGCCAGGACGTCGGCGACGACGAGGTCCGCGCCCGGCGGCAGACGGTCCGGGGCGATCGCGCGCTCGTCGGCAGTGCGCAGGTCGTAGACGGTGCGGATCCCGAGCCTCGCGAGGGCCGCGGCCTGCGCGTCCGTCGCGCGCGCGAGGTCCACGGAGCGGTAGAGCAGCCCGGTCCGGACACGACCGCCGTCCCGCGTGCCGTGGCCTCCGACGTCGCGGAGGTTGGGGACGTCCGGGAGGAGCGCTGGCGCCGTCATCGAGGGCTCATCCCTCCCACCGGACCACACGCATCGGCGGACCCGAGACGAGCACGGGAACCGTCGCCGTGGCGTCCACGGCCGCGACGTATGCGATGTCCTCGGCCTGGTCGATCGCATGGAGCGTCCGGCCGCCGTCGCTCTCGGTCATCGCGACGACCGGGTCCGGTTCCGCGTCCCGCAGCCGGATGCTCGCCACGACAGAGTCGGTGAGGTCGACCGCCAGGCCGCGTTCGGCGGCGCCGGCGAGGATCCTCTTCGCGATCTCCCCTGCGGCGACGGCGTCCTCCAGGACGAACCGACCGTGGCGGCCCGCGCAGACGATCCTGATCCCGACGCCCTCGCGCTCGGCGACCGCGAGGGCCGCCCGCGCGCACGCGCCGGCGTTCCGCAGACAACCCACGAGCACGTGGCGCGCGCCGCGCACCCGGTGGAGGACGGCCGTCCCGTTCGTCGTGCTGAGAACGACCGGCCGTCCACGCACGTCCGCGCTGGCGATCTCGCCGGGCGAGTTGTCGAAGTCGAAGCCGGCCGGCTTGCGCGCCCGCCACTCTCCGGCGAGGAGGGCATCCGCCTCGCGCGCCAGCCGCCGCGCCGCGGTCACGTTGCCGGCGAGCAGGACGTTCGGGCAGCCGACGTCCAGCAGGGTGGTGAGGGTGGTGCTGGCACGGATCTGGTCGATGACGATGAGGACGGCGTCGTCGTCGGTCCGCACGAGGGCCGGGGCGAGCGAGACGTCGAGGTGCACGGAGGGAGTGTCGCATCCGCGGCATGCGCGGCGCGCCGCGTGCGGGCACGCGCGTCGGCACCGGGGGGCGCGGACCCCGCACCGGGCCGATCGCGGCCGCGGTCCGCCGGGCGATCCGCGCGACCTGGCGCGTGTGGTTCGACTGGACGCCGCCGATCGAGACGAGCGTGTCCGCGCCCTGGGCGAGCGCGTCGGCGAGCAGGTACTCGAGCTTGCGGACCTTGTTCCCGCCGAATGCGAGGCCGGAGTTGCAGTCCTCGCGCTTCGCCCAGACGGTCGCCCCGCCGAGGTGCCTGGTCAGGCGGTCCAGGCGCTGGATCGGCGACGGGCCGAAGAGGAGCGGGTGACGGGGGACGTCGGCGAGGGACACGGGAGCCTCCGACGTGGTGCGGGTGCCAGCGGATCGCTGGATGGTTCGGGCGCCGAGCGGCGACGCGTGCGTCAGGCGGCGCCCGGGCGCGGCCCCAGGTAGGGGTGACGGACGGTCGCGAGCAGGAGGATGAGCGAGGTCTCGGCGAGGGCGCCGGGCGCGAGCGACGGGGCCTTCCCGACTGTGCCCGTGACGGCATCCCAGAGCTGCTCGAGCGGCGGGATGGTCGCCCACGTCGCCCCGAGGGTCGGGTCCGCCGGTCCGGCCTGCAGGTTCGCCCAGACGTGCAGGACGACGCCGACGACGGCGAGGACGAGCCCTGCGGCGGCAAGCCACCGGGCCGTGAGGATCGCGCGGCGCGATCGCACGGCACGCGGGGAGGAGGCGATCGCCAGGATCACGGCGGCGACGAGGCAGACGGCGATGTCCACCCAGGCGATCGCCATGCCGATCGTGGTCCAGTGCTTCGTGAACACGAGCTCGATCGCGGCGCCCGCCGTCCCGAGGAAGGCGAGCACGACCAGGCCGCGCCGCAGGAGGGTCGCGGTGTCGAGGGCATCGAGGCGGGCAAAGAGGCTCACGGCGGGGACGATGCTCCCTTCGGGGGCAGGGGCGGGAGTGGAGGCGGCGGGACGCCTGCCGATCGTACCGCGCGCACACCGGTGAGCGCGCCGGGGCGCGGCTACGCGGACGTCGGTCCGTCCGCGGCGGCCTCCAGGTCTGCGATGGAGATCCTGCGCATCAGGAGCATCGCGCCGCGGGCGCGGGCCGCGCGTCCAGGGTCCGGATCGCCGAGGAGCTCCAGCAGGCGCCGCGGCGTGATCTGCCAGGACAGCCCGAACCGGTCCTTCAGCCAGCCGCACGGCTGCTCCTCGCCGCCGTCGGTCAGGCCGTCCCAGAGGCGGTCGACCTCCGCCTGGTCGTCGCAGAGGACCATGATCGAGAACGCCTCGTTCAGGCGGTACGTCGGTCCGCCGTTGATGGCCATGAACTCCTGGCCGGCGATCGAGAACCGGGCGGAGAAGAGCGGGGCGTCGGGTCCGCCGGCGCGTGACTCGTCGAGGATCCGGACGTCGGGCAGGACGCGGTCGTAGTACCGGAGCGCGTCCTCGAGGTCGTCGTCGAACCAGAGGAACGGGGTCACCTTCAGCATGGGAGCCTCCCTCGCGGCGGCCGGTGGGACACGAGGCGCCGCGTCGGCGCAGCATGCCACGACACGGCCGGGGTGCCGCTCCCGCGGCGGCGCCGTCTTGACGGGGACGCGTCATCCTCCTACCGTTGTGCAATCGGTTGCACACAGGCCCGGGCCGGACCGCCCTGCCGGCCGCGATCGCGGCCGACGGATCGTGGAACACCCGGACCGATGCCGAGGATGCGCCCCGCGGCGGCGCCCCCGACGTGCGGGGGGCGGTGCCTGCGGGCGGAGAGGAGGACGGCGATGCCCGGACCCGGGATCGAGCTCATCGGCGCCGAGGAGATCGCCGAGGTCCTCGAGGTCATGAACAGCGGCTTCCTGAGCCGCTACGGGCCGGCGGACGACCCCGCCTTCCCGGCGAAGACGCACCGCCTCGAGGAGGAGGTGGCCGCGATGACCGGTGTGCGCCACGCGCTCGCCCTCAGCGGCGGTGGCTCGGCCGCGCTCTGGATCGCGCTCCTCTCCCTGGGCGTCGGCGCGGGCGACGAGGTGATCGTCCCCGGCTTCACCTTCGTCGCGTCGATCTCGTCGGTCGTCTACGCGGGCGCGACCCCGGTCCTCGCCGAGGTCGACGACACCTTCGACCTCGACCCGGCCGACGTCGAGGCGAGGATCACGCCGCGGACGAAGGCGATCATCGTCGTCCACATGCTCGGCGCGCCGGCCCGGCTCGACGAGCTGAAGGCGGTCGCGGACCGCCACGGCGTCCCGATCGTCGAGGACTGCTGCCAGGCGTTCGGCGCGACGTACAGGGGCCGGGGCATCGGCAGTGTCGGCGCGATCGGCGCGTTCAGCTTCAACGAGTACAAGACGATCACGTGCGGCGACGGCGGCATGGTCGTCACGGACGACGACGAGCTGTACGAGCGCTGCTTCGCGATGCACGACCAGGGCCATTCGCCGTACCGGCTGGAATCGCGCTACGCGCCCCGCCCCTTCCTGGGCATGAACTTCCGGATGACCGAGCTTCCGAGCGCCGTCCTGCTCGCCCAGCTGCGGAAGCTCGACCGGATCCGCACGCACCTCCACGCGAACAAGGCGATCGTCCGCGACATGCTCGAGGAGGTGCCGGACATCGGGTTCCGCACGCTCACCGACTCGGAGGGCGAGATCGCCACGCACCTCGTCACCATCCTGCCGACCGCCGAGATCGCGAGCGCGGTCGCGGCCGAGGTGGGGGCGATCACGCTCGACCAGTCCGGCTGGCACGTCTACAGCAAGATGAACCACGTCATCGAGCGCCGAACCGTCACCGGGAAGGGCTACCCGTTCGACATGCCCGCCGACGACCACCCGGTCCCCGACTACCGGCCGGGCGCCCTCCCGCGCACGGACGCGCTCCTCGCGCGGTCGATCAGCATCGGCATCGGGATCCGGGACCCCAACCTGGCCGCATTCGGCATCCGGATGCGCGACGGCGAGGCGGAGGCGCGCGTCTGCGCCGCCACGTTCCGCGACGCCGTGATCCGCAACCTGCGCTGAGACGGGGGCGCGCGACCTAGACTGTCCGGGGGAGCGCGCGACGGACACCTTCCACGAGGATCGGCATCGATGAGCAGCCATGGGCGTCCCCTCCTCCGGCGCGCGACCGGGCCGGGCGCCGACGGCCTCGTGATGGGGATCGACCCGGCCTCGGCCGGGTGGGAGTGGGTGACCTTCAACGCCTGGCGGCTCGCGCCGGGGATGACGGTGACGCGCCCCGCGGACGGGCAGGAGCGCCTCGTCCTCGTCCTCGAGGGGCGCGCGCGGGTCCGGGCGGGCGACCGGGACCTCGGCGTGGTGGGGTCGCGCACGTCCGTCTTCGAGCGGATCCCAGCGCCGGTCGTGATCGTCGAGCCCGGGCTGGCGGTGCAGGTCGTCGCCACGGAGCCTGCCTTCGTGGCGATCGCCGCCGCCCCGGGCGGACCCGTGCGGCGCACCGCGCTCGTCGGGCCGGACGCGATCCGCGTCGAGACGCGGGGCTCGGGGAGCACCGAGCGGACGATCCACCACCTGCTGCCGCCGGGCGGCGACCATGCCGGGCGCCTCATCGCGTTCGAGGCGTACACGCCGGGCGGCCACTGGTCGAGCTACCCACCCCACAAGCACGACACCGAGGACCCGCCGCGCGAGGCGCGGCTGGAAGAGCTGTACTACTACCGGTTCGGGAAGCCACAGGGGTTCGCGTTCACCCGCGTGTACACGCAGGACCGGAGCCTGGACGAGACGATGACGCCGATGGACGGCGACCTCGTCCTCGTTCCCGAGGGCTACCACCCGGTCGGCGTCCCCGCGGGCTACGACTGCTGGTTCCTCAACGTCATGGCGGGCCCGCGTCGAGAGTGGCACTTCACCCTCGACCCGGACCACGCGTGGCTCATGGATTGGAGCCCGGTCGCCCCGCGGGCGGCCACGTAGCGCGGCCGCGCCGCGCGCCGGGCCGTCGCGGGCCCGACGCGTGGCCGCGCCGACGGGAGAGAGGTCGATGAGCGTTTTCGAGTTGAGGGATCCCGGACGGATCGGCGTCGCCGTGCTCGGCGCCGGACGCATGGCCCAGACGCACATGCGGACGCTCGCGGGAATCGGGAACGTGGACGTCGTCGTCGTCGCGGACCCCGTGGCAGCCGCCGCGGAGAAGGGCAGGGAGATCGCCCATGCGCGGCGCGCCGCGCTGGATCCGCTCGAGGCGATCGCGGACCCCGACGTCGAGGTCGTGGTCATCGTCACGCCGACATCGACGCACGCCGAGCTCATCGACGCCTCCCTCCGCGTCGGCAAGGCGGTCTGGACGGAGAAACCGATCGCGCAGGAGATCGGCGAGACCGCGCGGATCGTGGACCTGTGGCGCCAGACCGGCCTCCCGGTCGCCGTCGGGTTCATGCGTCGCTACGACCCCGGGTACGCCCGCGCCAAGGAGCTGATCGACGCCGGCGAGCTCGGCCGCATCGAGCAGTTCCACGCCTACTCGCGCGACGTGAACCCGCCCCCGCTCGAGTTCCTGCTCCACGCGGGCGGCTCGTTCCTGGACATGTCCGTCCACGACCTCGACCTCGCACGCTTCCTCGTCGGCGAGGTCGAGGAGGTCCACGCCTGGGCCGCGACGCTCTTCGACGACCGCTTCACGCAGGCGAACGACTGGGACACGGCCGCGATCATGCTCAAGTTCCACAACGGGGCGATGGGCGTGATCGAGACGGCCCGGCACTCGACGTGGGGATACGACATCCGCGCCGAGGTCTGCGGCTCGCTCAACAAGGTCACGGTCGACGCGGACCGGAAGACGCCGGCCACGGTCACGCACGGCGTCAACCTGCAGCATGACCTGTACGGGGACTTCTTCGACCGGTTCGACGTGGCGTACCGTCGCGAGCTCGAGGTCTTCTTCGAGGACCTGGTCGCCGGCAGGACGCCGCTGCCCGGCCCGGACGACGCGCTCGAGACGCTCCGACTCGCGGTCGCGTGCACCCGGTCCTGGCGCGAGAACCGCCCCGTGCGACTCGACGAGGTCACCGAGTAGCAGAGGACGCGAGCCGCCGGAGCCGTCGCGGGCGCCGGCGGTACCCGGCGGGCCCTCGGAGGAACGTGACATGGCGACGATCCGACTCACCACCGGGCAGGCGATCATCGAGTACCTCGCCGCCCAGCACGTCGAGCGCGACGGCGTGGAGCACCGCTTCTTCGCCGGCCTCTGGGGGATCTTCGGGCACGGGAACATCGGCGGCGTCGCCCAGGCGATCCAGCAGGTCGAGGCCGACTTCCCCTACTACCTCACGCGCAACGAGCAGGCGATGGTCCACGCGGCCGTCGGCTACGCGAAGCTGCGCAACCGGCTCGGCGCCTTCGCCTGCCTCACGTCGATCGGGCCCGGCGCGACGAACATGGTCACCGGCGCCGCGTCCGCCACGATCAACCACGTCCCGGTCCTGCTGATGGCCGGCGACATGTTCGCCGAGCGCGTCCAGTCGCCCGTGCTCCAGCAGCTCGAGTACCCGGGGTCGCAGGACACGAGCGTGAACGACGCGTTCCGCCCGGTCGTCCGCTACTGGGACCGGATCAACCGCCCGGAGCAGCTGATCACCGCCCTGCCGGAGGTCATGCGCGTCCTCACGTCGCCGGTCGAGACCGGGGCGGTCTTCCTCGCCCTCCCGCAGGACATCCAGACGTACGCGTTCGACTTCCCGGTCGCGATGTTCGAGAAGCGGGTCTGGGCGATCCCGCGGAACCGGCCCGACCGCGACGCGGTGGCCGCCGCGGCCCGACTCATCCGCGACGCGAGGCGCCCGGTGATCTTCGCCGGCGGGGGCGTCCGCTACAGCGAGGCGGCCGCCGCCCTGCGCGCCTTCGCCGAGCAGACCGGCATCCCGGTCGCCGAGACCCACGCCGGCAAGGGGTCGATGCCGTACGACCATCCCCTGAGCCTCGGCGGCGCGGGCGTCTCGGGCACCCTCGCGGCGAACGTCATCGCACCGGAGGCCGACGTCGTCATCGGGATCGGGACCCGGTTCACCGACTTCCCCACCGCGTCGAAGACCGCGTTCCAGGACCCGGACGTCCGTTTCGTGCACGTCAACGTCGCGGAGTTCGACGCGTACAAGCACGCCGCGCTCCCGCTCGTCGGCGACGCGCGGGCGACCCTCGAGGAGCTCGCCGTCGCGGTGGGCGACTACGGCACCGCCCCCGCGTACCGGGCGCGCGTCGCCGAGCTCAACCGCGCGTGGGACGCGGAGGTGAGCCGCGTCTACGCGCACAGCGTCGGCGAGGTCCTCACGCAGGGCGAGGTGATCGGGGCGGTGGAGGCCTCGACCGACCCGCGCGACGTCGTCGTCACCTCGGCCGGCAGCCTCCCGGGCGACCTGCTCAAGCTCTGGCGCTCGCGCGACGTCAGCAGCTACCAGGTGGAGTACGGCTACTCGACGATGGGCTACGAGATCGCCGGCGGCGTGGGGGCGAAGCTCGCCGCCCCGGACCGCGAGGTCTATGTGCTCGTCGGCGACGGCTCGTTCCAGATGATGAGCAACGAGATCACCACGGCGGTCCAGGAGGGACTCAAGCTCATCGTCGTCGTCGTGGACAACAAGGGCTTCTCCAGCGTCGGCCGCGTCTCCGAGCAGGTGGGCGCCGAGGGCTTCGGCTGCCACTACCGCCTGCGCGGCCCGTCCGGCGCCTACGACGGCCCGGAGATGCGCCTGGACTTCGTGAAGATGTGCGAGGGGATGGGCGCGAAGGCGCTCGAGGTGACGACCCTCGACGAGCTCCGCGCCGCCCTCGCCGATGCCCGCGCCGGGACGGAGACCGTCTGCATCGTCGTCCAGACCGACTGGCACGAGCGGGTGAAGGGCTACGCGAACTCCTGGTGGGAGATGGCGACCCCGATGGTCTCGGAGATGCCCGCGGTGAACGCCGCCCGGGAGGAGTTCGACCGCAACAAGGGCCGCCAGCGCTACCTCATGATCCCGGGCGCGCCCTACCAGCGGAGCGGCTCCGAGCGCTGAGCGGAGCGGGCGACCCCAGGGCAGGAGGCGAGGAAGGCGATGACGCGGAGCGTCCTGCTGGAGGCCGTCGAGACGACCGCCACCGAGATCTGGAACGACTCGTGCGCGGTCGCGGACCTCGAGTACGCGCTCGCGAACGGGGCGAGCGGGGCCACGTCCAACCCGTCGATCGTCCTCGACGTCCTCCGGCGGGAGCGCGACCGATGGTCGACCCGGGTGGCTGCGCTGCACGCCGAGCACCCGGCCTGGCCGGAGGACGCCCTCACGTGGACCCTCATCGAGGAGATGGCGGTCGGGGCGTCGGCGCTCCTCCTGCCGGCGTTCGCGCGCACGGGCGGCCGGACGGGCCGCCTCTCCCTCCAGACGAACCCCACGTACCACGGCGCCCCGGACCTCATCGTCGAGCAGGCGGTGCGGATCGCCGGGATCGCGCCGAACATCCAGGTGAAGATCCCCGTCACGGCGGCCGGCATCGTGGCGATCGAGGAGGCCACATACCGCGGCGTCAACGTGAACGCGACCGTCTCGTTCACCGTCCCGCAGGCGGTCGCCGTCGCCGACGCGGTGGAGCGCGGCCTCCGGCGCCGCGAGGCGGACGGGCTCGAGGTCGCGTCGATGCACCCGGTCTGCACGATCATGTTCGGCCGGCTCGACGACTGGATGCGCGCCGTCGCGGATCGCGACGGGATCGCGGTTCGGCCCGACGCGCTCGACCGCGCGGGGATCGCCGTGTTCAAGCGGGCGTACGGGATCTACCGCGAGCGCGGCTACCGGACGCGCCTCCTCGGCGGCGCGTACCGCCACCTCCTCCACTGGACCGACCTCGTCGGCGGGGACGTGATCCTCACGATCACCCACCCCTGGCAGGTGCGGATCAACGGGAGCGGCCTGGCGCCGGTCCCACGGATGGACGAGCCCGTCGATCCCGGCCTGGTGGACGAGCTGCTCGCCCGGATCCCCGACTTCCGCCGGGCGTACGAGCCGGACGGGATGACGGCGGACGCCTTCGACCGGTACGGCGCGACCGTCCGCACGCTGCGCGCGTTCATCGCCTCCTACCACGACCTCATCGGGGCGGTGCGGGACATCGCGCTGCCCGACCCGGACGCGCGGCGATGACGCGGATCACGCGGATGCCCGGCGAAGGGCCCGCGGAGGGACGCGAGTGAACGAGATCCTCCGCGTGGGGATCGTCGGGTGCGGCAACGTGACCACCCGGTTCCATCTCCCCGCGTACACGGAGCTGCCGGACCGGGTGCGGGTCGTCGCCCTCGCGGACGTCGCGCCGGACAGGGTCGCGGAGGCACAGGCGGTCTCCGGCGTCGCGGACGCGGACACGCACGCCGACTGGCATGCCCTGGTGGCGCGGCCGGACGTGGACATCGTGGACGTGGCCGCGCCCCCACGGCTGCACGCGGAGGTCGCGGAGGCGGCGGCCGCCGCCGGCAAGCACGTCCTGTGCGAGAAGCCGATCACGACGATCCCGGCCGAGGCGGAGCGGATGATCGCGCGGTGTCGCGAGGCGGGGGTCACCCTGGGCGTCTGGCACAACTGGGCGTTCTACCCGGAGATCCTCGCCGCGGAGGCGGTCGTCGCGTCGGGCGAGATCGGCGCGGTGCGGCTGGCGATCGTCGACTACCTCGGCATCCCGGACATCAAGGGGGCGGGCGAGACGACGCGGGCGTGGCGCCACGACCCCGTCGCCGCGGGTGGCGGGGTCCTCATGGACATGCTCCACTGCCTGTACGTCACCGAGCGGATGATCGGCCACGATGCGCGGCGCGTCTCCGCGTGGGTCTCCGGCAACGCGGACCACCCGCGGGTCGAGGCGACCGCGCTCTGCCGTCTCGAGACCGACGGCCCTGTCGCGCTGGTGAACGTCGGCTGGGGCCTCGGCCCGGGCGGCGTCTTCATCGAGGGGGCCGAGGGGGTGATCGAGATGCGCTGGCAGGACGGGGGCACCGGCCCCTTCGTCCCGCTCGCGACGATGGAGGTCCGGACGGCTGCCGGCGTCCGGCGGGAGGTCGACGTGGAGAAGCTCGCCCTGCCGGACATCCACGTCCTCGCGATGCGCCGGCTCGTGGAGGACTTCGTCGAGGCGGTCCGGGCCGGGCGCGAGCCCCGCATGACCGGCGCGGACGGTCTCCACGCACTCGAGGTCGCGCTCGCGGCGTACGCGTCTGCGGCGCTCGGGCGGGCCGTGCAGGTCCCGCTGAGCCCGGACGACCCGGTGTACCGCGAGGGCGTCGCCGCCATCCCGGGACTCGACGGCCCCGCGTGGTCGCCCGTGCGACAGCAGGGTCTCTACGGCCCGAGCCAACGGACCTGACCGAAGACACACCCACACGAGGATCCCCATCATGGACGTCGGGCTCTACACGGACTCCCTCCCGAGCTTCACCTTCGAGCGGGCGCTCGACATCGCAGCCGACGCCGGCGTGACGGCGATCGAGATCGCCGTCGGCGGCCAGTCGAGCGCGCCCCACCTGCGCGTGGACGAGCTGCTCGGCAGCGCCGGGAAGCGCGCGGCGTTCGCCGACGCCTTCTCGAGCCGCGGGCTCCGCATCGCCGCCCTCAACTGCTCCGCGTGGCCCCTCCACCCGGTGGACGGCGCGTTCCACGACGGGGTGATCACGAAGACGATGCGCCTGGCTGCCGAGCTCGGCGTGCACAAGGTCGTCTCGATGTCCGGGACGGCCGGCGACGGGCCGGGGGCCACCACCTTCACCTGGGTCTTCATGCCGTGGCCGCCGGACGCCGTCGCCCACGCTCGCCGGGCGTGGGATGCGGCGGTCGCGTACTGGCAGGAGAAGTCCCGCCTCGCGGCGTCGTGCGGAGTCCGGGAGATCGCGTTCGAGCTGCACCCCCTCCACGTCGTCTACAACGTCCCGACGCTCCTCGCGTTCCGCGAGCTGGTGGGGCCGGTGATCGGCGCGAACGTGGACCCGAGCCACCTCATGTGGATGGGGATGGACCCGATCGCGTCGGTCCGGGCGC
Source organism: uncultured Chloroflexia bacterium (assembly GCA_963717255.1). Lineage (GTDB taxonomy): Bacteria > Chloroflexota > Limnocylindria > Limnocylindrales > CSP1-4 > CAIYQJ01. The sequence goes on from CAVQVT010000003.1 coordinate 21,451, forward strand.
TCGGCGACGCCGTCTCCCACGTGCACATCAAGGACACGGAGATCGTCCCGGACCAGGTCGCGATCGCGGGCGTCCTCGACAACCGCCCGTTCGAGGACCCGGCGCATCGGGCATGGAACTTCCGGACGATCGGACGCGCGCACGACGCCGCGTGGTGGGGCGCGTTCATCGACGCGCTCGCGGACGTCGGCTACGACGATGCGCTCTCGATCGAGCAGGAGGACCCGTACGCGGGCGAGGAGGAGGGAGTGCGGGAGGCGGCCGCATACCTCGCCGACCTGCTCGCGGCCCGGGCGCCCGCGACGGGCGGCGCGGCATGATCCGCGTCGCCAACGCCCCGTGCTCGTGGGGCGTCATCGAGAACGTCGCCGGGGAGACGAGCAGCTACCGGAGGATCCTCGACGAGATGGCCGAGACCGGTTACGTGGGGACCGAGCTCGGCGACTGGGGCTTCATGCCCACCGACCCGGACGCCCTCCGGGCAGAGCTCGACGCGCGCGGGCTGACGCTCGTCGGGTCTTTCTCCACGCCGTGGCTCCAGGACGCTGCCCGCCACGAGCAGAGCGCGGACGACGCGGTCCGGATCGCCGGGCTCCTCGCGGCCGTCGGCGGGCCCGGGACGTTCATCGTCCTCGGGAACGACCCGTACGGCGACCCGGTCCGCGGGAAGAACGCCGGCCGGATCACCGCCGAGCTCGGGATGACGGATGAGCAGTGGACGGTCTTCGCGCGCGGCGCCGACCACGTCGCACGGCGGGTCCGCGACGAGACCGGCGTCCGCACCGTCATCCACCAGCACCTCGGGACCCTCGTGGAGTCGGGACCGGAGGTCCGGCGCTTCCTGGATGCGACGGACCCGGATCTCGTCGGCGTCTGCCTGGACACGGGCCACTGGACGTTCGGGACCGGCGGCGACCCCGCCGACGCGGTCCGCGAGTTCCGCGACCGCATCTGGCACGTCCACTTCAAGGACTGCGACCCGGCCGTCATGGCCGAGTCCCGTCGACAGGAGTGGGACGGGCTGACGTCCACGGGCCACGGCGTGTTCTGCGAGCTGGGGAAGGGCTGCGTGGACTTCCCGGGCGTCCTGGGCGCGCTCCGCGAGGTCGGCTACGACGGCTGGGTCGTCGTCGAGCAGGACATCCTGCCCGGCATGGGCGACCCGAAGGAGAGCGCGAGGCACAACCGCGAGTACCTCCGGTCGATCGGACTCTGAGGCGGACAGGGGCGGCGCCGGGGGCGGTCCACCCGGCCCCCGACGCGAGGGAGGAAGGGAGCACGATGGGCGAGAAGGTCCGGATCGGCGTCGTCGGGACGAGCTGGTGGGCGGACGCGATGTACCTCCCGGCGCTCGCGGCACACCCCCTCGCGGACGTGCGCGCCGTCGTCGGGGCGACGCGGCCGGAGCACACCCGGGCGTTCTCGGCCGAGTGGGGCATCCCCGCCGCGTACGACGCGGTCGAGGCGATGCTCGACGCGGAGGACCTCCACGCCGTCCTCGTCCTCTCCCGCAACGACGACCACCGGCGGTCGGCGATGGCGGCGATCGATCGCGGCTTGCACGTCCTCTGCGAGAAGCCGCTCGCGCTTTCGTCACGCGACGCCCGGGTGATGGCCGAGGCCGCCGCTCGCTCCGGGATCATCACGATGGTCCCGTTCACGTACCGGTTCATGCCGGTGAACCGGTACGTGAAGGAGCTGGTGGACGGCGGCTACATCGGGCAGCCGTATCACCTCGACATGCGCTACTTCACCGGCTACGGCCGGGACGGCGAGTACGCGTGGCGGTTCGACGCCGGCGTGGCCGGGTCGGGCGTCTCGGGCGACATCGGGTCGCACTTCGTCTACCTCGCGCGCTGGTACTTCGGCGAGGTCGAGGCCGTGACGGCCGTGCTCACCCGGACCGTCCCCCGCGCGCCGCGGCCCGACGGCGCGCCGTATGTCGCCGCCGACGACAACGCGATCCTCGTCCTCGAGTTCGCGAACGGCGCGACCGGGACCATCCACGTCACGTCGCTCGCCTACGAGCCGGGCGACTTCGGCCAGCGTCACGACATGGACCTCCACGGCAGTGCCGGGAGCCTCCACACGACGACCGACTGGATCCGCGTCCAGCGGGTGGAGGGCTGCCGGGACGGCGAGGACGAGACGCACCCGCTCCCGATCCCGGACCACGTCTGGGGTGACGCGCGGCGCGACGACGTCCACGACACCTACAAGGACGTATTCCGACTCCAGGACCACATGACGCGCGGGTTCGTGACCGCGGTCGCGGAAGGCCGGCCGGCCTCGCCGGACTTCGCCGACGGGCTCGCGGTCCAGCGTGTGATCGACGCGGCGAACCTGAGCGGCCGGGAGGGCCGGCGGGTGGCGATCGCGGAGATCGTGGCCGCGGGCGGCTGACGGCGGCGTCAGCTCGTGGCCGCGGGCGGCTGACGGGCCGAGGTCCGCTCAGCCCATGGCCGTGCGGACCTCGACGAGCTCGATCTCGGCGGCCGGCGGGAACGTGACGATCCCGCCGCACGACGGACACGAGGCGACCGACGGGGCCACGACGTCGTCGTGGCCCACCGGCCCCTCGTAGCCACACGCGCGGCACGCGATCCGGATCTCGAACGGCGCGGCGTCCAGCGTCGCCGCCGCCAGCGGACCCCCGTCGGTGAGCATCGTCCATGCCTGCTCGAGGACGTCGGACGGGATCGTCGTGGCGTGGCGGACGCGGACGAGCGACACGGGGGCGCCGCCGGCAGTCTCGGCCGCGGCGTCCACGAGCTGGGCGACGAGCGAGACCTCATGCACGGCCGTGCTCCTCGACGAGGGAGGCGATCGCGTCGACAGCGGCCGGAAGCGCGCGCTCCACCGCGGGGGACAGCCCATCGCCGACCGCGAACGACGCGGCCCCCACGCCGACGGTGAAGACGTCCGGGCGGGCGTCCCAGAGGTCGCGGGCGAGGGCTGTGACCTCTGCCGCGCCCACGTGGTGGGTGGTGGCGCCGGCGCCGATCGGGCCACCCGGACCGCCGGACGGCGCGGTGCCGCTCACGCGCTCCACGACCACGGCTCCCGCCTCGGCGTCGGCCCGCGCGTCCACGAGGACGACGAGCCGGGCGGCCGCCATGTCCGCCGCGAGCTCCGGCGTCAGCTGGTGGCGGACGAGCACGGTCGCGCCCGCGAGGCGCGGATCCTCCGCGACGACCTCCGCCGCGCGCGGGCCGGCGCCGTCGTCGCCCCGGAGCGTGCTCCCGTACCCGACCACGAGGACCCCGGCCGCGGGCGCGGCAGCCGGAGCGCCCGCGGCCGGGGGCGCGGGAGCCGGCGCGACGGCAACGGCGGCCCCGGGCGCCGCGCCCGGTCCGGCGTCGGTCACCGGGCGAGCTCGTCGAGGACGGTCCCGTCGGGCGCGAGCAGCTGGATGCGCAGAGCCATCTGGCCGAGCGCGTGGGTCGAGCACGACAGGCACGGGTCGTAGCAGCGGATCACCGCCTCGACGCGGTTGAGCATCGGCTCGGTGATCGCATCGCCCTTCACGTGATGGCGCGCGACCTGGAGGACGGCCCGGTTCATCGCCATGTTGTTGTGGCCCGTGGCGATGATCAGGTTCGCCCATTCGACGATGCCGTCGTCGTCCACGCGGTAGTGGTGCATGAGCGTCCCGCGCGGCGCCTCCGAGACGCCGATCCCCTCGTTCCGGTTGATCCCGGCGTAGGAGCGGACGTGCTTCGAGAGGATGTCCGGCCCCCGGAGGAGCTCCTCGATCTTCTCGATCGCATGGAGGGTGTCGATGAGGCGGGCGTAGTGATAGTGGAAGGACGAGCCCGCCACCCTGCCGACGCGCCAGCGGAACTTCTCCAGCTCCTCGTCCGCGCGTGGCGTCCCGGTACGCTCGGCGACGTTCAGCCGGGCGAGCGGACCCACGCGGTAGATGCCGTCGGGGTAGCCCATCGCCTTCCAGTAGGGCGACTTGAGGTAGGACCAGGGCTCCACCGCCTCGCCGATGTAGTCGTTGAAGGACTTCGGGTCGATGCGGTCCGCGAGCGGCTTGCCGTCCGCGTCCACGACGCGGATCCAGCCGTCGTAGTGATCCACGTTGCCCTGGCGGTCCACCAGCCCCATGAACGCCGAGCGGAAGTTGCCGAACGTCGCGGCCTCCTCCTCCCAGCGGAGCATGTCCGACTTGTACCAGGCGATGGCGCGCTCCACGGCGCCGATGGCCCCGGGGACGCCGTCGATGATCCGGTCGCGGACCTCGGCGGTGAGCGGGGTGGCGACCCCGCCGGGGACGATCCCCTCCGGATGGATCCGCTTCCCGCCGAGCCACTCGATGATCTGCTGGCCCCACTTGCGGAGCTCGATGCCGTCCCGTGCGAGCTGCGGATTCGCGCGGGCCACGCCGACGATGTTGCGCACGGCCGGGTCCGCGTCGAACCCGAACAGCAGGTCGGGCGACGAGAGGTGGAAGAACGACAGGGCGTTCGACTGGACGATCTGGCCCAGGTTGATGACCCGCCTGAGGTCGGCTCCGGTGGGCGTGGGCTCGACGGCCATGATGTCGTCGACCGCCTTGGACGACGCGATCATGTGGCTCACGGGGCAGATGCCGCAGATGCGCGCCATGATCGCGGGCATCTCGTGGACCGGCCGGCCCTGCGTGATGCGCTCGAAGCCGCGGAACTGCGTGACGTGGAAGTGGGCGTCCGTCACCTCGCCGCGGTCATCGAGCTGGATGGTGATCTTCGAGTGGCCCTCGATCCGGGTGACCGGATCGATGACGACGGTTCGGCTCATGTCGGTCTCCGGTCAGCGCCCGAACCGGGCGCCGGACGCGTCGGGGACGCGTCCGGACAGCAGGTCGTCGAGCATCGCGTAGATGAGGTCGGCGTGGGGCGGGCACCCCGGCAGGAAGACGTCCACGTCGACGAACTTGTGCACGGGCTGCGAGGTCGGCAGGAGCGGCGGGATGCCGCGCGTGGGCACCTGCGGTGCGAGCGTCACGTTCTCGATGTACGCGCGGTCCATGAGCGGCTTCACGCCGATCGGGTTCCGCATCCCGGGGACGTTCGACGTCACCGCGCAGTCGCCGAAGGCGACGAGCGTCTTCGTGCGCTCGCGGACCATCCGGATCTTGTGGAGGTCCTCCTCGGACGAGACCGCGCCCTCCACGAGGCAGACGTCCACGTCCTCCGGGAACTCCTTCACGTCCACGAGCGGCCCGTAGACGAGGTCGGCGCGCTCGAAGATGTCGAGCAACCGCTCGTCGAGGTCGATGAGCGACATGTGGCAGCCGGAGCATCCGTCGAGCCAGACGGTGGCGACACGCGGCTTGCTCACAGCCCACGCTCCTCGGCGACGACCTTCATCCACGGCAGGAACGGTCGACGCCTCTTGCTCCCGCGCGCGACCGCGCGGCCCTTCTCGAACAGCGCGCCGGTCGGGCAGACCTGGACGCACTTCCCGCAGCTGGTGCAGGTGGTGGACTCGCCCCACGGGATGCCCATGTCCGTCTGGACCCGGGTCTCCAGGCCGCGGTGCATGACGTCCCACGTGTGCGCGCCCTCGATCTCGTCGCAGACGCGGACGCAGCGGAGGCAGAGGATGCAGCGGTTGTGGTCGATCGCGAAGAGCCGGTGGCTCGCGTCGATGTCCACCTTCGGGCTGATCCGCGGGAGGTCGAAGTGGGTGAGGCCCAGGTCCTCCGCGGTGTCCTGCAGCTCGCAGTGGTTGTTCGCGACGCAGACCGCGCAGACGTGGTTGCGCTCCACGAACATCATCTCGGTGATCGTGCGGCGGTACTCGAGGAGCCTGTCGGAGTGCGCCGAGACCTCCATCCCCTCGGCGATCTGCGTGACGCAGGCGGCGGCGAGCTTGGGGGACCCGGCGATCTCCACGACGCACAGGCGGCATGCGCCGCGGTCGTGGATCCCCTCGAGGTGGCAGAGGCCCGGGATGTCGATCCCGTTCTCCTCCGCGACCTCCATGATCGTCTGGCCCTCGGATCCGGCGACGTCCTTCCCGTCGATCGTCAGCGTGTAGACGCTCATGCCATCACCTCCGCCGGCTGCTCGATCGCGCAGACGCCGGCGGGGCACCTCTTCTCCACGATGTGGGCGAGGTACTCGTCCCGGAAGTAGCGCAGCGTGCTGAAGATCGGATTGGGTGCGCCCTGGCCGAGGCCGCAGAGCGAGGTCCGCTGGACGATCGCCGCGAGGTGCTCGAGCTGGGCGAGGTCGTCCATCGTCGCCTGGCCGCCGGTGATCCGGTCGAGGAGCATCCACATCTGCGTGGTGCCCACGCGGCACGGGGTGCACTTCCCGCACGACTCGTCGCGGCAGAAGTCCATGAAGTACTTGGCCACGTCCACCATGCACGACGTGTCGTCCATGACGATCATCCCGCCCGAGCCCATGAACGACCCGAGCTCGATGAGCGACTCGTACGTGACGGGCGTGTCGAGGTGCTCGGCGGGGATGCAGCCACCGGACGGGCCGCCGGTCTGGACCGCCTTGAAGGGCCGACCGTCGATGATCCCGCCGCCGATGTCGAAGATGATCTCCCGGAGGGTCATCCCCATCGGGACCTCGACGAGGCCGGTGTTCACGATCCGGCCGGCAAGGGCGAAGACCTTCGTGCCCTTGCTCTTCCCGACGCCGATGCCCGCGTACCAGTCCGGGCCCCTGCGGAGGATCGTGGGGACGCTCGCGAATGTCTCGACGTTGTTGATCAGCGTTGGGCAGTCCCAGAGCCCGGCGACCGCCGGGTACGGCGGGCGGGGTCGCGGCGTCCCGCGCCGGCCCTCGACCGACGCGATGAGCGCCGTCTCCTCGCCGCAGACGAACGCGCCGGCGCCGAGGCGGATCTGGACGTCGAAGGTGAACGATGTCTCCATGATCCCGGCGCCGAGGTAGCCGGCCCGTTGCGCCTGGCGGATCGCCGTGCGGAGCCGGGCGACGGCCAGCGGGTACTCGGCGCGGCAGTAGATGTATCCCTCGGTGGCGTGGACGGCGAACGCGGCGATCGTCATCCCCTCGAGGACCCTGTACGGGTCGCTCTCGAGGACGCTCCGGTCCATGAACGCGCCGGGATCGCCCTCGTCCGCGTTGCAGATGACGTACTTCTGCGTCCCCTGCGCCTTCGCGACGGTCGTCCACTTGAGGCCGGTCGGGAAGCCTGCCCCGCCGCGGCCGCGCAGGCCGCTCCGGGTGATCTCCTCGCGGACCTCGGTCGACGTCATGTCCGAGAGGACACGTCGCAGCGCCTCGAAGCCGCCGCGATCCACGTAGTCGTCGAGGCTCTCCGGGTCCACGCGCCCGAAGTTCTCCGTCGCGACACGCAGCTGGCGCTCGAAGAACGGAGCCTGGGGCTCGCGGCCGTCGGTCTCCTTGACGACCCGCAGCGCCTCGACGACCGGCTCCACGGCGTCCGGACGAACCCGCTCGAAGAGGCGACCGGTCTCGGCGATCTCGACGAGCGGGCCGGCGGCGCACAGGCCGAGGCAGCCGACGCGCTTGATCTCGACGTCGGTGAGGCCGGACTCCGCCGCGAGCTCCCCGAGGCGGACCGTGATGTCGTGCGACTGGAGGGAGAGGCAGCTCGCGGCCTCGCACACGTACGCGGTGGCGCGGGCGGCCTCCTCCGTGATCTCCTCCGTGATCACGCGGCGGCGGCTCGGCCGCCCCGCGGCAGGCATCTCGCTCACATCGCCTCCAGTCGTGCGACCAGGTCGGCCGCTCGCACCTTGCCCTGAACGTCACCGTCCACGATGACGGCGGGGGCCAGGCTGCACGCTCCGAGACATCGTGCCGTGAGAAGCGAGACCTTGCCGTCGGCCGTGGTCTCCTTCGGCCTGACGCCGAGCGCATGGTCCAGTCCGGCGAGGATCTCCTTGGCGCCGTTGATGTAGCACGCCGTCCCGGTGCAGACGACGCACGTGTGCTCGCCCTGCGGCTTGAGGGTGAAGAACGAGTAGAAGGTGGCGACGCCGTAGACCCGCGAGTGCGGGACACCCAGGGTGTCACCGACGAAGTGGAGCGCCTCGTCGTCGAGGTAGCCGAACGCCTCCTGTGCCGCGTGCAGCGCCTCGATGAGCGCATACGGGCGGTCCCCCAGGCGACGCATGCGCGTCTCGACGATCTTCCAGCGCTTGTCGTCGCTCGGCGCGGAAGGCTTGGCGTACCGGATGGGCATCCGCCGTGCTCCGATCTCGTGACCCGGTGGCGCCGGGCGGTGGGAACCGGCGCGTCGTGCGTGCATCGGCTGGCCGGTCCCCGGCGGTCGGGTCGCGCGGACGCGCCGGTCGGACGACCCTCCCGGGCCTGGCCTCACCTAATGGTACGGACCTTATGGCGCCAGGGGAAGGGGCCGGTGTGCCCGACTCGGGGAGGTCCCATCGCCCGTCCGTTGCGGGCCGAGACGGGTGCCGAGGCAGGGTGGGCCCGTCCGGTAGAATCGTGGTCGAGGACGGACGCGCGCGACCCCGGACACGGCGCGTTCCCCGTGCCCGCCGTTTCCCTCCCCGGGCGCCCGTCACGCCCGGTGGCGCTCGATCGCGGACGCTGGGCGCGGGCCCGGGACGGGCGGGACCGGCCACCCGCGCCGGAGGGATGCTCGATGCCCAGGTCGCAGAGCTTCCGGATCCTCGTCGTCGCGTCGGTGGCGGCCGTGCTCTGCTTCGTGTCGCCGGCGCCCGCGGGCGCAGGAGTGGCACGGGCAGACAGCGCGGTCCGGGCCGCTGCGCCGCTCTCCCTGACGGTCACGTCCCCGTTGACCGGCGGTGCGGCGATCCCCGCGTCGCGCGCCCGCGTGGGCGGGTCCGGCATCTGGACGGAGCTGCGTGGCCTCGTGCTCACGGAGGGGTCGTCGAACGAGCTGGGGCTCAACGACGAGATCAGGCTCGAGCTCCCGCTCGGGTTCGAATGGAACCCCGCGGGCACCAACGCACCGCGCGTGGTGGGTTGCGAGCTGCAGGCGTCGCCGGCGGCCTACCCGGAGCCGGACGCCGTGTCCATCCGGATGATCCCTCCGACGGGATGGCCGATCGCCGGCCCGTGCCGGATCGAGTTCGGGACGCTGAAGGTGCGGCCCGTCAGCGCGGCATCGCTCGCCCGCGGGGGCTCGATCCTGATCCGCGTGCGCGAGGCCACGCCGGCGACCGTCTGGGGCCTCGCCGACAGCGCCGGCACGATCGGGATGGTCGTGCCGAGCCCGTCGTACCCGTCGGTCGTCCCCGCCACGGGCGCGTCCGCGATCCCGAGGGAGACCGCGCGGATCGGCGGGAGCGGGGCATGGACGATCCTCACCGGTCCGATCCTCGAGGAGTCGGCCGACCTCCAGCTGCTCGCGGGGATGTCGGTCAACCTCGCGCTCCCGGCCGGCTTCGAGTGGAACCCGGCGATCGACCTGCACCCGAGCGTCACCGGCTGCGACCGGACGCTGTCCGGGAGCAGGTACCACCACGAGTGGGTCATCTTCGACGTCCGTGACGCGGCGGGCGACGCGCCGATCGCGCGGTGCCGCATCGACTTCGGGTCGGTGCTCCTGCTGCGTCCCGTGGCCGCCTCCGGCGCGGCCGGCACGGGCGGCGACCTGACGATCCACGTCACCGGGTCGACGAGGATGTCGCCCGTGACGCTCCCGGCCAGCGCCGGCCGCATCGCGATGGCCGCGGCCCCGCCCCCCGCGGTGGCCATCGCGCTCGCGGCGAACGCCCCGACGATGGTCAACGGCGCGATCCTCTGGGGCGAGGCGGTCGACCTCGTGACGACGGCGCCCGTCGGGACGGCGTTCCAGCTGCAGGTCACGACGGACAACGTCACGTGGGAGACCCTGAAGGACGCGGCCGGCACACCGCTGACCTTCACCGTCGCCGCCGACGGCCGCCACACGTACCGCTACACGCCGGTCCGCAACTACTGGTACCGGGCGGTCGCGGGGACCTCGCTCTCGAACACCCCGCGCGTCGCCGTGCGCCAGACGATCGTCATCCGCCCGATCCAGGCCGGGACCCGGCGGGTTGCCCCGGGGACGTCGGTCACGTTCACCGCGACGGTGCGCCCCGTGCGCCCCGAGCTCGCGAAGGCGAGCGTCCGCTTCGAGCTGTACCGCCGGTCGGGCTCGTCCTGGGTCCTCGCGCGGAGCACCACGATCGTCATCGACGACGCGGGCGTCGCCCGCTCGACCTTCACCTTCGGGTCCGGGCGCTGGTACGTCCGCGCCCAGGCGCAGCCCACCCAGGTCAACGCGAACAGCTTCTGGACGCCGAGCCAGTCGTACGCGGCGGAGTAGGACGCGGGGGCGGGCTCGGATGCGAAGAGCCAGGCCGCGCCCCGCTTGGCGGCCACCGCCCCGTCCCCTACGCTTCGCCCTTCGGACGGGCGGCGGCCGCCGCCGGCCGCACGGACCGGTGCGGTCACGATCCGAGGCGAGGGGGAACGATGGCGCTCAAGAAGACGAAGCGCGCGGGGGCGCAGTCGGTCGGCGACGTCTTCGCCGAGGTGGGCCGCGCGCCCCGCCGCCGGATGCCGGACGACGAGATGGACCCGGAGGTCGCCTACCAGATCGTCCACGACGAGCTGATGCTCGACGGGAACGCCCGCCTGAACCTCGCGACGTTCGTCAGCACGTGGATGGAGCCGCAGGCGCAGCGGCTGATGGCCGAGACCTTCGACAAGAACATGATCAACAAGGACGAGTACCCGCAGACGGCGGAGATGGAGATGCGCTGCATCGACATGATCAGCCGCCTGTGGCACGCGCCCGACCCCGACGACGCGCCCGGCTGCTCGACCACCGGCAGCAGCGAGGCGGCGATGCTCGGCGGGCTGGCGATGAAGCGCCGCTGGCAGGACGCGCGCCGGGCGGCCGGCAAGCCGATCGACCGGCCGAACATCGTCATGGGCATCAACGTCCAGGTGTGCTGGGAGAAGTTCGCCCGCTACTGGGACGTCGAGCCGCGGACCGTGCCGATGGAGGGGAACCGCTTCCACATCGACCCGGAGCTGGCGGCGGCACTGTGCGACGAGAACACGATCGGCGTCGTGGCGATCATGGGGTCCACGTACGACGGCTCGTACGAGCCCGTCGCCAAGGTCTGCAGGGCGCTCGACCGTCTCCAGGAGAGGACCGGCCTGGACGTCCCGGTCCACGTGGACGCGGCGTCGGGCGGATTCGTGGCGCCGTTCCTCGACCCCGACGTCGAATGGGACTTCCGCCAGGAGCGCGTGGTCTCGATCAACGCCTCGGGCCACAAGTACGGCCTCGTGGCGCCCGGCGTCGGCTGGATCATCTGGCGCGACGAGGAGCACCTGCCCGAGGAGCTGATCTTCCAGGTCAACTACCTCGGCGACATCATGCCCACCTTCGCCCTCAACTTCTCGCGGCCCGGCTCCCAGGTGGTCGCGCAGTACTACAACTTCATCCGCCTGGGGTTCGAGGGGTACCGTCGCGTCCAGCAGTACGCGCGCGATGTCGCGCGGGACCTGGCGCGCGAGGTCGCGAAGCTGGGTCCGTTCGAGCTCGTCACGCGCGCCGAGGACCTGCCGGTCTTCGCGTTCCGGGTGCGCGACGGCATCGAGAACTTCAACGTCTTCGACGTCTCCGACGCCGTCCGCGAGCGCGGCTGGCAGGTCCCCGCGTACACGTTCCCGGCGAACTGCGAGGACCTCGCCGTGCTGCGGGTCGTGGTCAAGCGCGGGTTCACGCACGACGTCGCGGGCCTGTTCATCAAGGACCTCCAGCGGCAGCTGCCGCGCCTCGAACGGCAGGCGGCGCCGCACGAGGACGCCGAGCACGGGGCGGGCTTCCGCCACTGATCGTCCATGGCGCGGGGGGCGCCGGGCGGGTGCGCGGGGCGGCGCGGGCGGGGGCTGTGGGCGGGGCGGCGTGGCAGTGCGGGGCGGGGCACGGGTGTGACTGGCAGGCACGGGATCGCGAGCACCCATGTCGCCGTGATGTCCGGCACGCACGTCCGCGACCGATCCGCGGGGTGGAGCCGCGCCTCCGCGGTCACGGCGATGTCCCGGGGGCACAGACGCGACGCCCGTGTACACGAGAACGTGCCTGCCAGTCACCGGGCTGCACGGGCAGGGACCGTGGGCGGGGACCGTTGGCGGCCCCACGCACGGGCGCCGGGGCGCGGCGGACGCTGGGTGGCGTGGGCGCCCACGGGCCGGTGCGCGTGGTCGCGGAGCGGCCCGCCTACCCGAACCAGCCGAGCCGCTCGCCGATCTCGGCGGCCGCCGCGACGACGGCGGCCGCCACGCCGGGGATCCGGTCGGCCGTGAGCCGGTACGACGGCCCGGAGACGCTGACGGCAGCCACGACGGCCCCGTCGCGGCCGCGGACGGGTGCGGCCACGGCGTTGAGGCCCGTCTCGAGCTCCTCGGCGGTGCTCGCCCAGCCGGCGGCCCGTGCGTCGGCGAGCTGGCACCGGAGCGCGTCGGGATCGGTGATCGTCGCGGACGTGAGCCTCTCCAGCGGCTGCGCGAGGATCCGCTCGCGCGCCTCCGCGTCGAGATGCGCAAGCAGGACCTTCCCGCTCGACGTCGCGTGCAGCGGCGTCCGCTGGCCGACCCAGTTGTGCGTCGTGACCGCCGCAGGGCCGCGCACCTGGTCGATGTTCACTGCCGCGCCGGCCTCCAGGAGCGCGACGTTCACGGTCTCCCCCACCTCCGCGGCGAGGCGCCGGGTGACCGGCCGGCTCTGCTCGACGAGGTCGAGCCGGAGCGCCGCCGCGCCGGCGAGCCTCACGATCCCGAAGCCGAGCCGGTACTTCCCGCGCTCGGCGACCTGCTCCACCAGCCCGCGCGCTTCGAGGACGGACAGAAGCCGGGACGCGGTGGACTTGTGGACGCCGACGGCTGCCGCCACGTCCGTGACGGACGACGTTCCCTCGCGGGCGAGCAGCTCGAGGACGTCGACGGCCCGGTCCACCGACCGGATGCCCGCGGAGCTCGTCATGCGGCCTCACGCGCACGCGCGTGGAGCGCCGGGACGCGCGCGGCCATTCAGACCTCCGAGTCCGGCATCGACGCCTTGCGGCGGGCGACGAAGTCGCGGAGCGCCTCGTCGACCCCCGGGTCGATCGGCGGCGCCTCGTACGACGCGAGCATCCGCTTCCAGATGCGGTTCGCCCGGGCCGCGGCGTCGAGGCTCCCGTCCTCCAGCCACTGCTCGTAGCTGTTGTTGTCCGCGGTCTCGGAGCGGTAGAAGGCCGTCTCGAAGTTCGCGAGCGTGTGGGCGGTGCCCAGGAAGTGCTGGCCGGGCCCGTTCTCGCGGATCGCGTCGAGCGCCTGACCGTTCTCCGACAGGTCGACGCCGTTCACGAAGACGCCCATCATCCCGCACTGGTCGGCGTCGAGGACGAACTTCTCGTACCCCATCGTGAGCCCGCCCTCCAACCAGCCCGCGGCGTGGAGCACGAAGTTCGTGCCCCCGAGCACGGTGGGCTGGAGCGTGGCCGCCGACTCGTACGCAGCCTGGGCGTCCGGGATCTTCGAGGCGCAGAGGCTCCCCCCGGAGCGGAACGGGACGCCGAGGCGTCGGGCGAGGGCAGCCATCGCGTAGAGCACCAGCGCGGGCTCCGGGGTGCCGAACGTCGGGGCGCCCGACTGCATGGAGATCGAGCTGGCGAAGGATCCGAGGATGACGGGGGCGCCGGGCCGGACGAGCTGGACGAAGGTCATCCCGCCGAGCGCTTCCGCGAGCGTCTGGGCCGCCACGCCGGCGGTGGTCACCGGGGCCATCGCCCCGGCGAGGATGAACGGCGTGATGATCGTCGCCTGGTTCGCCTCCGCGTACGCGCGGGCCGCGCCGAGCATCGTCGCGTCCCAGACCAGCGGCGAGTTCGCGTTGATGAGGCTCGTCACGACGGTGTTGTCGCGGACGAACTCCTCGCCGAAGAGGATGCGCGCCATCTCGACGGTGTCGCGGGCCCGCTCCGGCGCGGTCACCGAGCCCATGAACGGCTTGTCCGAGTCCGTCATGTGGCTGTAGACCATGTCCAGGTGGCGCTTGTTCACCGGCACGTCCACGGGCTCGCAGACCGTCCCGCCGGAGTGGTGGAGGTGCGGGCTCACGTACGCGAGCTTCACGAAGTTCCGGAAGTCCTCCAGGGTGCCGTAGCGGCGGCCTCCGTCCAGGTCGCGCACGAACGGCGAGCCGTAGGCCGGCGCGAAGACCGTGTGCGGCCGCCCGATCCGGACGCTGTTCGCGGGGTTGCGGGCGTGCTGGACGAACTCCGTCGGCGCCGAGGCGCGGACGATCTCGCGGCACATCCCCAGCGGGAACCGGACGCGCTCGCCGTCCACGTCGGCGCCCGCCTCGCGGAGGAGCCGGAGCGCGTCCGGGTCGCCGCGGAACTCGAGGCCGACCTCCTGGAGGATGACATCCGCGTTGTGCTCGATCAGCGCGAGGCCGTCCTCGCCGAGCACTTCGAACGGCGCGAGGGTCCGGGTGAGGAACGGCACGCGCGCGACCGCCGCGTGGGCCCGTGCGGCCTGCCGTCCGGCTCGGCCGCCCGAGCGGCGGTGATGGAGCTCCTCGGTCATCGGTCCTCCTCCCGGGCGGCGACCGGCTGCCTGCGCCGGCGTCGCTCCGAACGGTCGTCGGGTGCCGCGCGTCCGGCCGCCGGACGTGCCGGCAGGTCCACGACGCGCGACAGGTTGGGATACGGCGCGGAGCGGTGCGGGATCGCGAGCGCCTCCACGAAGTGCTCCTGGAAGCGCGGCTCGATCGCGGTCTCGATCTTCACGACGTCGCGGACCACCGCCTCGATCTCGGAGCGGGCGCTCCGCGAGAGGAGCGCGATGAGGGCGCCCGCGCCGGCCGCGTTGCCGGCGGAGCCGACGCGGTCGAGGTCGCAGTCGGGGACGAGGCCCAGGATCATGGCGTGGCGGACGTCGATGTGGCTGCCGAACGCGCCGGCGAGGCGGACCTCGTCCACCGCGTCCACGCCGTACGCGTCCATGAGGAGCCGTGCGCCGGCATACAGGGCCGCCTTGGCGAGCTGGATCGCGCGGACGTCGGCCTGGGTGACGACGATCCGGGGCGAGCCGTCGGAGAGGACGTAGGCGAAGGTCCGGCCGTCGGGGACGACGCGGCCCGTCCGCTCGGCCGTCCGCCCGTCCACGATCCCATCGGCGGTGATCACGCCGGCGAGGTAGAGCTCGGCGATCACCTCCACGATCCCCGAGCCGCAGATGCCGGTGATCCCGATCTCGCGCGCGGCCTCGGCGAAGCCCGGCTCGTCCGACCACAGCCCGCAGCCGATGACCTTGAAGCGTGGCTCGAGCGTGACGGGATCGATCCGGACCCGCTCGATCGCCCCGGGGGCGGCCCGCTGGCCGGCGCTGATCTGCGCACCCTCGAAAGCCGGTCCGGTCGGGCTGGACGCCGCGAGGAGCCGCTCCCGGTTCCCGAGCACGATCTCGGCGTTGGTCCCGACGTCCACGATGAGGCGGACGGCGTCGCCGCGGTGCGGCTGCTCGGCGAGGATGACGCCCGCCGTGTCCGCGCCGACGTGGCCGGCGATGCAGGGCAGCACGTAGACCTCGGCGCCCGGGTGCGCGTCGAGGTCGAGCGCGGCGGCGGTGGTCCGGACCGCCCGCTCGGTGGCGAGCGTGAACGGCGCCTGGCCGAGCGGGGTCGGGTCCAGGCCGAGGAACAGGTGGTGCATGACGGGGTTGCCGACGAGCACGATCTCGAGGACCTCCTCCGGCGCCACGGCGGCTGCGGCCGTCAGCTCCTCGACGAGCGAGCGCAGCGCAGCGCGGACCGCGCGGGTCATCTCGGCGGCGCCGTCGGCGTGGAGCATCGCCCACGAGACGCGGCTCATGAGGTCCTCGCCGAACCGGATCTGCGGGTTCATGATCCCGGCCGACGCGAGGACGGTGCCGTCGAGCAGGCTGGCGAGGTGGCCGGCGATCGTCGTGGACCCCACGTCCACGGCCACGCCGTAGGCCCGATCGCGGAAGCCTGGCCAGACGGCGACGACGGTGCGCGCGTCGCGGACGGCGACCGTGACGCCCCGATCGCCATCGCGGAGCGCCGGCTGGAGCGCGCGCACGACCGCGACGTCCACCTCGAGGCCCGCGAGACCCCACTCGCGCTCGAGGGCGTCGAGGAGGCGGACGTGGTCGGAGGCGGGCGACGCGAGGTCGGGCGGGGCCACCTCGACGTAGTGGAGCCGGACGACCGGGTCGAGGTCGAACGGGCGGACCTCCAGCTCCTTGCGGACGACCTGCCGGTGGACCTGGCTCGCCGCCGGGATGTCGATGACCGCGTCGCCGGCGATCGCGGTGGCGCACGAGAGGCGCCGGCCCGCGGCGAGGCCCCTGCGTCCGCCGTACGCGCGCTCCAGGTCGCCCGGCGCGGACAGGTGCTCCGGGCTCGACGCGATGCCGTGCTTGGGGAAGACCCCCACGCTCTGCTCGACCTGGCATCGTCCGCAGATCCCGCGCCCGCCGCAGACGGAGTCGATGTCCACGCCGAGCGAACGCGCGGCGTCGAGGACGAGCGTGCCGGCCGGGAACCGCCCGCGGCGGCCCGAGGGCGTGAAGATGACGAGCGACTCGCGCGGCCCGGTCACGGCTCGCAGGCTCCGTGCGGGCTCAGCCCGCGACCGGCCCCGCGCCCGCGGCCGCCGGCGCGCGACGGCGGTTGACGCGGCGGCGGCTCTCGCCCTCGGCGCCCGGCTCCGCATGGGCGCGGATCCACCGCGCGGCGTCCGCGTCGTTGCCCATGAGGACGTCCGCGGCCATGATCACCTGCTTGACGTCGGGGAGCAGCGGGTTCGTGATCGCGCTCGTGAGGCCGTTCGAGATCGCCATCGCGAGGAAGGCGGCGTTGATCCCTTCGCGCTGCGGGAGGCCGAAGCTGACGTTCGAGGCGCCGCAGACGGTGTTCACGCCCAGCTCGTCCCGCAGGCGGTTCAGCAGGCGGAAGACCTGGCGGCCGGCCGTCCGCATCGCGCCGATGGGCATGACGAGCGGGTCGACGACCACATCCTCGCGCGGGATCCCGTGATCGGCGGCACGCTCGACGATCCTCCGCGCCACCGCGAACCGGACGTCGGGGTCGGTGGAGATCCCGGTGTCGTCGTTGGAGATGGCGACGACCGCAGCCCCGTGCTTCTTCACGAGGGGGAGGACGCGCTCCAGTCGGTCCTCCTCGCCGGTCACGGAGTTCACCAGCGCCTTGCCCCGGTAGGCCGCGAGGCCGGCCTCGAGCGCCTCGACGACCGAGGAGTCGATCGACAGGGGCAGGTCCGTCAGCGACTGGACCAGGCGGATCGTCTTCGCGAGGATCGCCGGCTCGTCCGCGAGCGGGATGCCGGCGTTCACGTCGAGCATGTGCGCGCCGGCCTCGACCTGGGCGAGGACGTCACGCTCGACCCGGCTGAAGTCGCCCGCGCGCATCTCCTCCGCCAGCAGCTTCCGGCCGGTCGGGTTGATCCGCTCGCCGATGACGACGAACGGCAGGTCGTCGCCGATGACCACCTCGCGGGTGGCCGAGGCGATCACGGTGCGGGCCATGTGTCCTCCGATGTCTCGGACGCCGCGTCACCTGCGGCGGCCGCCGGATCGCCGCCAGCTGCGTCGGCTTCGAGCCCGAGCGCGGCCGTCACGACCGCCAGGTGCTCCCTCGTGAAATGCGCCTCGAGGCGGGCGGCCTCCGCCGTGACCTCGGCGTCCAGGTCCGGCCCGCACGGGCGGTCGGCCCGTCGCCACTCGTCGAGGTAGTCGTCCATGTCCTTCTTGCCGGCGCGCGTCGCGGCCCGGTCGATCGCGACCTGGAAGCGGAGACCGAGGACGTGCTTGGCCGACCGGCGTCCGTCCTTCGCGACGATCTGGGCGGGGATGTCCCGCCAGGAGATGACGGTCAGCCGGGGGGCCATCTCACGCGGCTCCCGCGATGGCCGTCGGCTGGACGGCCCGCACGGCGGCAGGCCCAACAGCACGACCGGCGCCGGGCGAGATCACGGAGACGGCCGAGTCCACGGGGGAGCCGAGCTCCGCGATCGCGGTCCCGAGCTCTCCGTACCCGGTGTGACGGTGCTCGAACGCGAGCCCCAGCCGCCCGGCGGCCTCCCGTGCCAGCGCGAGGATCCCCGGGTCGTCCCGCTGCGAGAGGAGCACGAGGCGCCGGTAGCCGGCGAAGTACACGGGGAGCAGCTCCGGGTGGCGGTCCAGGCCGAGCCCGCGGACCACGAGCGTCTCGAAGCTCCGCGCGAGGAAGTCGGTCAGGTAGAACGTCCCCGGCTCCTCGGCCGCGAGCGCCTCGAACGCCGCGCCGCCCGCGTAGAACTGGTAGCAGTGGGCGCCGGGCAGCCGCTCCACGCCGTGGGCGGCGAGGACCCGGTCGAGCGCGCCGCCGGTCCCGCAGTCCCCGTAGGCGACGAAGATCCGCTCGTGGCGGCCGCCGTCCGCCCGGATCGCGGCGTCCACGGCGGCCGGGATCCGCTCCGGGCGGTCGTGGAGGCTGGCCGGGAGGCATCGCACCTCGACCGCGTCGAGGCGGTTCGCCCGGACGACGGCCAGCAGCTCGCGGGCAAGGGCCCCGCAGCCGATCACGAGCGTGCCCGGGGCGCGACGAACCATCGCGTCGCGGGCGGTCGGGGCCGCGCCGCGGGGGATCGCGGGGGCGTCAGGCCTGGGCGCCACGCCGCTTCTCGATGAACGCCTTGGCCGTCTCCGCGGCGACGGCGGCATCGCGGCAGTACGCGTCCGCGCCGACCGCGGCGCCGAACTCCTCGTTGAGCGGGGCGCCGCCCACGAGGACGATGTAGTCGTCGCGGATGCCCCGGTCCTTGAGGGCCTGGATGACGACCTTCATGTAGGGCATCGTCGTGGTGAGCAGCGCGGACATCCCCAGGATGTCGGGTCGGTGCTCGTCGAGCGCCGCGATGAACTTCTCCGCGTCGGTGTTCACGCCGAGGTCCACGACCTCGAAGCCGGCACCCTCGAGCATCATCCCGACCAGGTTCTTGCCGATGTCGTGGATGTCGCCCTTGACGGTGCCGATGACGACCTTCCCGATGGGCTTCGCGCCGGTCTCGGCGAGCAGCGGGCGCAGGATCGCCATGCCGGACTTCATCGCGTTGGCGGCGAGCAGGACCTCCGGGACGAAGAGGATCCCGTCGCGGAAGTCCACGCCGACGATCCGCATCCCCTCGACGAGGGCATCGCTCAGGACCTTCTCGGCGCTCCAGCCGCGCTCGAGGAGGATCGTGGTCCCCTCCACGACCTCGACGGCCATCCCGTCGTAGAGGTCGTCGTGCATCTGCTCGACCAGCTCCGCATCGCTGAGGGCGCGGAGGTCGAGCTCCTCGAGATCGTCGTTTCCCATCGCTCCGACCTGTCAGGTGTTGTTGCGTATCGCGCAACGCGTTGCTGAGGGCGGAACGAAGTGTAGACCGTCGCCGGGCCGCGGTCCAGATGGGATCAGCGAGGCGGGTCGGAGGCGAAGAGGCGATCCTCCGTGTACAGGTAGTGGGCGCCCACCGCCTGGATCGCACCGTCGACGTCGCGGGCGGCGATGGCGTCGGCGATCCGGCGGTGATACTCGACCGGGGGCGTCCAGCCGAGCGACGCGCGTGAGACGAGAGCGGTCCGCATGAGCAGGACCGTCTGCGACGCCAGCTCGTCGAAGAGCGCCAGCAGGCGCCCGTTGCCGGACAGCCGGCAGTAGGTCCGGTGGAAGGCCATGTCCGCCTCCCACGCCGTCGTGAGGTCTCCGCGGGCATAGGCCGCCTCCACCACGTCGAGCGCGGCGCGGATCACGTCCACCTCGTCGTCCGTGGCCCGCTCGACCGCCAGGCGGACCGCCGCCTCCTCGATCGCCCGCCGGATGACGTAGACCTCGTCGAGGTCCGCCTCGGTGAGGCTGCTCACGAACGTGCCCCGGCGCGGGAGGTCCACGGCGAGCCCCTCGCGCGCGAGCTCGGCGAGCGCGTCGCGCACGGGCCCGCGCGAGACACCGAAGCGCTCAGCCAGCTCCGTCTCCACGAGCCGAGACCCCGCCGGCAGCCGGCCATCCAGGATCTCGTCGCGGAGCGCGTCGGCGATCGTCTCCCAGAGCTGCTTGTGGGTGAAGGCGGTCATGGATCCTCCGTGGACGGCCCCGGCCCTGCCCCTCGCCGGGGGTCCCTGACGACCCAGAGTGCCGTTGACATGCTCGATTGTCAACAGTTAGCATCGCGCCGCGGCAGCGCGTACCATGAGGCCGCGACCGGGCGCGCGTGGGAGTGCGCGCGTCCGCGATGAGCCGGAAGACCACCGGAACCCGGGTCGTCGGACCCGACCCCGCGGGCGGCTGCCCGCGTCCGTGATCGCAGCAGGAGCACCATCGATGGGCAGCTTCCCGACCAGCGCCAAGGTCGTGATCATCGGCGCCGGCATCGTCGGCAACAGCATCGCCTTCCACCTCGCGAACCTCGGGTGGAAGGACATCCTCCTCATCGACAAGGGACCGCTCCCCAACCCGGGCGGCTCCACCGGCCACGCGTCGAACTTCCTCTTCCTCGTGGACCACAACAAGGAGATGGCGGAGCTCACGCTCGAGAGCGCGCGCCAGTACCGCGAGTGGGGCGTCTACACCGAGTGCGGCGGCATCGAGGTCGCCCGCTCGGAGACGCGGATGAACGAGCTCCGCCGGAAGATGGACTCCTCGATCAACTGGGACATCGCCTCCCGCCTGGTGACGCCGGCGGAGATCAAGGAGATGGTCCCTTTCATCAACGAGGAGATCCTCGTCGGCGGCTTCTACACGCCGGGCGTCGGCGTCTGCGACTCGCTCCAGTTCGGGACGCTCTGCCGCGAGAAGGCCGAGGCGATGGGCGCCCTCACGACCTTCGCGAACACCGAGGTCACGGCGATGGGCGTCGAGGACGGGCGCATCCGGTCCGTCACCACGACGCGCGGCACGGTGGAGGCCGAGTACGTCGTCATCGCCTGCGGCGTCTGGGCGCCGCTGCTCGCCGAGATGGCCGGCTCGCACATCCCGTTGGCGCCCGTCGTCCACCAGATGATCGACGTGGGGCCCGTGCCGCGCTTCGAGAAGACGACCTCGGCGATCGCGTTCCCGATCGTCCGCGACATGGACGTCCTCATGTACGAGCGCCAGGACGGCATCGGGCTGGAGATCGGCTCGTACGCGCACCGCTCGATCCTCCACGACCCGGAGACGATCCCGTCCATCGAGGACGCGGTCCTGTCGCCGACGGAGATGCCATTCACGCCGGACGACTTCGACCCGCAGATGGAGGACGCGCTCGAGCTGATGCCCGAGATCGTCGGGGACGAGAAGGTCGGCGTGAAGTACGCGATCAACGGCCTCATCGCCCTCACGCCGGACGGGATGCCGCTGCTCGGCGAGACGCCCGAGGTGAAGGGCCTCTGGTCTGCCGCGGCCGTCTGGGTCAAGGAGGGGCCGGCGGTCGGCCAGTGCATCGCCGAGTGGATGGTGAACGGCGAGCCGTCGATCGACTGCAACCAGTCGGACATCAGCCGCTTCCACGCCCACCAGAAGACGCGCCAGCACACCAACCGCCGCGCGTTCGAGGCATTCCCCAAGACGTACGGGATCGTCCACCCGGCCGAGCAGTACCTGTCGGACCGCCCGCTCCGCCGCTCACCGATGCACGAGTGGCACGTGGAGCACGACGCGGAGCTCTTCGAGCTCTCCGGCTGGGAGCGGACCCAGTGGTTCAACTCCAACGCCGGCCTGGTCGAGAAGTACGGCGTCCGGACGCGGCCCAACGAGTGGGACGCGCGGTGGTGGTCCCCGATCACCAACGGCGAACATCTCGCGATGCGCGAGGCGGCCGGGGTCTTCGACCTGTCGTCGTTCGCGCTCTTCGACATCGTCGGCCCGGGCGCGCTCGCGTCGGTCCAGAGGGTCGCGATGCGCCAGATGGACGTCCCGGTCGAGCGAGTCGTCTACACGCCGGTCCTGGCCGAGACGGGCGGCTTCAAGAGCGACCTGACGATCATGCGGCTGGCGAAGGACGTCTTCCGCGTCGTCACCGGCGCCGCGCACGGCATGGCGGATCTCAAGTGGTTCCGCGACCACCTCGCGCCGGATGCGGCGCTCGTGGACCAGACGACCGCCTTCACGACGATCGGCGTCTGGGGCCCGCGCGCACGGGACATCGTGGGCTCGATCGCCCGCGCCGACATGTCCAACGAGGCGTTCCGCTTCGGGACCTGCCGGGCCGTCGAGATCGGCTCGCAGCTGGTGCTCGCGTCCCGGATCTCCTACGTGGGGGACCTCGGCTGGGAGCTGTACGTCCCGATCGAGCAGGGTCGCCGCCTCTGGGAGGAGCTGTGGGAGGCCGGCCGGCCGTACGGCCTGACCGCCTGCGGCATGGGCGTCTACGGCACCACCGGCCGGCTGGAGAAAGCGTACCGCCTCTTCGGTGCCGAGCTGGACCTCGACTACACCGTGGTCGAGGCCGACATGGCCCCGGCGAAGGTGAAGGACGCCGACTTCATCGGGAAGGCCGCCGTCCTGGCAGCGATGGGCGAGGCCCCGGTGGCGAGGCTCTGCACCCTGACGGTGGACGACCACACCTCCGCGAGCGGCGAGAAGCGGTACATGCTCGGCCGCCAGCCGATCGTGCTGCCCGACGGCACGCCGATCACCGACGCGAAGGGCCGCCGCTCGTACGCGACGTCCGCCGGTGCCGGGCCGTCGCTCGGGAAGCACATCCTGCTGGCCTATCTGCCGACGGAGCTCGCCGTCGAGGGGGGCCGGCTGGCCGTGGAGTACTTCCAGGAGCTCTACCCGGTGACGGTCGCCGTCGTGGGCGCGCGGCCGCCGTTCGACCCCGAGAACACCCGGATCCGGGGCTGAGCCGATGCGCGTCCTCGTCTGCATCAAGCGCGTGCCCGAGGTCGCCGGCCGGATCACCCTGACCGACGACCAGCGGGCGATCGACACGAAGTACGTCGGCTTCACGATCGGCCCGCACGAGGAGTGCGCGGTGGAGGAGGCCGTCCGCCTCATCGAGGCCCACGGGGGCGAATTGGTCGTGCTCACTCTGGGGCCGGCCGAGTCGCTCGAGCAGCTGCGCGACGCGATGGCGCTCGGCGTCTCGCGCGCGATCCACCTCGTCACGGACGGCGAGGAGTGGGACGGCGAGTCCACCGCCGCGGCGATCGTCGACGCCGTCCGCGCCGACGAGGCGGAGAGCGGCCCGTTCGATGTGATCCTCCTCGGCAACGAGGCGGCCGACGCCGGCGGCTACCAGGTGGGCGTCCGGATCGGGCGCGCGCTCGGGCGCCCGGTGGTGACGGGGATCAAGGGCCTGGCCGTCGCGGACGGCACGGCCAGGTGCGAGCAGGAGGCCGGTGGCGGCCGCGACGTCTACGAGGTGCGCACCCCGGCCGTGGTGGGCGTCCTCGAGGGCATCAACCTGCCGCGGTACCCGTCGGTGCCCGGCCGTCTCCGCGCGAAGAGCAAGCCGGTGGCGACGTCGAGCCCGGCCCGTCCGCCGCAGCGGCTGGAGATGATCCGACTCGTGGTCCCGCCGGCCGCGGTGAAGGAGGCGGAGGTGCTGGGCCACGGCCCGGGCGCCGCGCCGGCCGTCGTCGCGATGCTGCAGAGCGTGGGGATCGTGTGATGGACACCGTCCTCGTCTTCGTCACCGCCGCCGAGGGCGCGGCCGACAAGGTCTCGCTCCAGGCGCTGACGCTCGGCCGCGAGATCGCCGGCGGCGGCCCGGTCCATGCCCTCGTGATCGGCGACGAGGCGGCCGCGGCCGGCCTCGGGGAGTGGGGCGCCATGCACGTCCACGTGGCCACGCACCCATCCCTCGCGGCCGGCGTGACCGCGCCGGACGCCTGGGCCCGCATCCTCGACGACCTGGCGAAGACCCTCGGCGCCGGGATCGTCCTGGGGCCGGGCACCGAGACCGGGAACACGGTCGTAGCCCGGGCGGCGTCGCGCACCGACCTCCCGTTCGCCGCGAACTGCACGGCCGTGACGGCCGGCAGCCCCGTCACCGTCACCCGCGTCCGGTGGGGCGGCAGCCTCCTGGAGGAGGCCGCGATCCACGCCGACCGCGCGATGATCACGGTCGCGCCGCACGCGATCGCCGCGGTCGCGTCCGGCGGGACGGCGCCCGTCGAGGCCTTCACGCCCGTGCTCGACGACGCGGACCTCGCGGTCCGGGTCGTGGGCAACGTGGCGGCCCCCACCGGCGGCGTCTCCCTCGCCGAGGCCAAGGTCGTCGTCACCGGCGGCCGCGGCACCGGCTCGGCGGAGGGCTTCGCGCCCGTCATCGAGCTGGCGGGGCTCCTCGGGGCGGCCGTCGGCTGCAGCCGGGCCGTCACGATCGCGGGGTGGCGCCCGCACACCGAGCAGGTGGGCCAGACCGGGACGAAGATCGCCCCCGACCTGTACGTCGCCTGCGGGATCAGCGGCGCGACCCAGCACCTCGCCGGGTGCAAGGGCGCCAAGCGGATCCTCGCGGTCAACAAGGATCCCGAGGCGCCGATCATGTCGGCGGCCGACTACGCGGTGATCGGCGACCTCCACGAGATCCTGCCGGCGATCAGCGCGGAGATCCGCCGGGTCCGGGGGGCGTAGGCCCGGACGACGGACCGGTCGAGCAGGACGGGCCGGCTGCGCGGCGACATCCTCGCAGCCGGCCCGCCACCTCCGTCAGCCACGCCTGGCCCGGAGCTCCGCGACGACGGCGGGGACGACCTCGAACAGATCGCCGACGACGAACATGTCCGCGAACTCGGCGATCGGTGCGTCCGGGTCGGTGTTGATGGCGACGATCGTCCGCGCCCCCTGCATCCCGACCTTGTGCTGCACGGCGCCGGAGATGCCGAGCGCGACGTACACGTCCGGCTTGACGACCTTCCCCGTCTGACCGACCTGGCGCGCGTAGACGATCCAGCCGGCATCGACGGCTGCGCGGGTCGCCGCCACCGCGCCGCCGAGCTCTGCCGCGAGCTCCTCGGCCAGGCGGAACCCATCCGGGCCACCCATGCCACGCCCGCCGGACACGATGACCTTCGCGTCCTCGATCTGGACGGCGCCCGCCGCCTCCACGACGCGGTCGACGACCGTCACCGGCGGAGCCGACGGCAGGACTCCCGTGGAGGCACCGCCGGGCACGGCGCCGCCGGCGGCGACCACCTCGACGCGACCGGGGGCGGGAGCGGCCTCGGCTGCCACCGACCCCAGCGCGACCGTGAGGATGCCGTGCTGGGCGGTGAACTCGCTGATCGTGATCAGCCGGCCGCCGAAGACGCCCTTCTCCACGACCGGGCCGCCGTCCCAGGTCACCGCGGTCGCGTTGGTGATGACGCCGGCGCCCAGCATGACGGAGAGGAAGCCCGCGACGTCGCGGCCGTCCTGCGACGCACCGACGAGCACGCATGCGGCGGGATCGGCGGCGATGAGGCGTGCCGCCTCCGCCGCCACGACGGCGGAGACCGGCGATGTCCCGGCAGCCTGCGCCTCCATCGCGAGGACGCGGGGCAGGTACGCGGCCAGCTCGCCCGCGATCGCGGGCGCGCCGCCCGGCGCAGCCACGACGACGCCGGTGACGTCCAGACCCGCCCCGGCGCCCAGCCCGCGGGCGAGCGTCGCGACCTCCGCGGAGATCCGGGCCAGGCGTCCATCCGGCCCCGTCTCGGCGACGACCCACAGAGACCCGGGCATCAGACGGCCCCCCGCTCGACCAGGAAGTCGACGACACGGACGGCGGCCACGGCCGCCGTCTCGCGGACCATCCGGGCCGTGCCGCGCGCCTCGCTCACCCGGGAGGCGCGGACCCGGGTCGTCGCCGCGCCGCCGCCCACCGCGGCCGGGTCGAGGCCCAGGTCCGCCATCGACCAGGTCGTGATCGTCTTGGACCGGGCGCCCATGATCCCGCGCAGGGTCGGGTAGCGGGGCTCGCCGAGCAGCTGGGTCCCCACGACGAGCGCCGGCATGGGCGCCTCGAGGAGGTCGTACCCGGTGGGACTGATGCGCCGGGTCCGGACCCGGTCGCCCGCGGGCTCGATGGTCGACGCATACGAGAGGTACGGGAGCCCCAGGAGCGCCGCGACGCCGGCCGGCACGACGCCTCCGCCGCCGTCGGAGCTGTCGGCACCCGCCAGGACGAGGTCGTACTCGAGCCGGCGCAGCGCGGCGGCCAGGACCCGCATCGTGCCCGCGGCGCACGTGCCTTCGAGCGCCGGGTCGGTGACGAGGAAGGCGTCGTCGGCGCCCATCGCCAGGCCCTTGCGGAGCACATCGGGCCCCACGGCGCCCGCCATCGCGAGGAGCGTGATGGCGAGATCCAGGCCCCCATCGCGCAGTCGGAGCGCGGCCTCGAGGACGTACTCGTCGTTGCCGTTGATGACCGGCGGGATCGCCGCGCGGTCGAGCCGCAGGTCCGGGCCGAGCCGCTCCTGCCCGGTCGCGTCCGGGACGGGCTTCGCCAGGATCACGATCCTCACGGCGCCGGAACCTCCTGGGATGGCGTCGCCGCGTGCTCGTCGATCGCGGTCACCGTCGCATGCTCCAGGGCAGCCCGGTCAGGCCGGCCGGTGGCGATAGAACTCGACCGGCTCCGGCGCCAGCGGCGTGTCGCCCAGGATCAGGTCGGCGGCCTTCTCCGCGAGCATCATCACCGGGGCGTAGATGTTGCCGTTCGTGACGTATGGCATGGCCGACGCGTCGGCGACCTTCAGGCCTTCGACGCCGTGGACGCCCATCGTGAGCGGGTCCACGACCGACTCCGGGTCGGTCCCCATCCGCGCCGTGCACGACGGATGCAGCGCCGTCTCGCCGTCCCGCGCGACCCAGTCGAGGATCTCCGCGTCCGTCCCCACGGACGGCCCAGGCGATGCCTCCCCGTCGTTGAACGGCTCGAACGCCGGCTGGCCGAGGATGCGGCGCGCGACGTGGACCGCCTCGACCCATTCCCGGCGGTCCTGGTCGGTCGAGAGGTAGTTGAAGCGCAGCGCCGGATGGGCCGCGGGATCCGTGCTCGTGATCTTCACGGAGCCGCGGGCGTCCGAGTACATCGGGCCCACGTGGACCTGGTAGCCGTGCCCGCCCGCCGGGGCCGAGCCGTCGTAGCGGATGGCGAGCGGCAGGAAGTGGAACATGAGGTTCGGGTAGGCGACGTCCTCGTTGCTGCGCACGAACCCGCCGCCCTCGAAGTGGTTCGTGGCGCCGGGGCCGCTCCGGAGGAAGAGCCACCGGGCGCCGATGAACGGCGCGCGCCACCGCTGGAGGGCGGGCTGCATCGAGACGGGCAGCCTGCTGCCGTACTGGATGTAGACCTCGAGGTGGTCCTGCATGTGCTCGCCGACCCCGGGCAGGTCGTGGAGCGGCGCGATCCCGACCGCCTGCAGCTCGGCCGCGTTCCCGATGCCGGAGAGCTGGAGGAGCTGCGGCGTGTTGAAGGCGCCCCCCGACAGGATGACCGTGCCCGCGAACGCTCGCTGCGGCGCGCCGCGGCCGGCCGCGTATTCCACGCCGATCGCCCGTCCGTCCCGGAGGAGGACCCTGGTGACCAGCGCCCGCGTCGTGACCGTGAGGTTCTTCCGGCCGGTCACGGGGTGGATGTAGGCGCGAGACGAGCTGAGGCGCCGGCCGTTCTGGACGTTCCGGTCGAACGGCGCGAAGCCCTCCTGGCGGAAGCCGTTGACATCCTCGGTCAGGCGGTAGCCGGCCTGCTGGACGGCCTGGAAGAAGGCGCCGAACAACGGGTTGGTGGCGGGCCCGCGCTCCAGGACGAGCGGACCGGAGTGCCCGCGGAACGGGTCGTCGAGGGCCGCCGCGAGGCAGTTCTCCATCCGCTTGAAGTACGGCAGGCAGTGGGCGTGGTCCCAGGTCTCCATGCCCGGGTCGCTGGCCCAGCGCTCGTAGTCGAGCGGGTTCCCGCGCTGGAAGATCATCCCGTTGATGCTGCCGGAGCCACCGAGGATCTTCCCCCGGGCGTGGTAGATCCGGCGGCCGTTCATGAACGGCTCGGGCTCGGACTCGTACATCCAGTCGTAGTACTTGCTGCCGATGGGGAACGTGAGCGCAGCCGGCATCTGGACGAAGGTGTCCCAGCGGTAGTCCGGCCTGCCGGCCTCCAGGACGAGGACGCGGTTCGAGGGGGAGGCGCTGAGCCGGTTGGCGAG
The DNA here is from genome assembly GCA_963717255.1 of uncultured Chloroflexia bacterium. Taxonomy (GTDB): domain Bacteria; phylum Chloroflexota; class Limnocylindria; order Limnocylindrales; family CSP1-4; genus CAIYQJ01. The sequence continues at coordinate 49,584 of CAVQVT010000003.1, forward strand.
GACGCTGCCCGCCGAGCCACCGCCGACGATGATGAAGTCGTACCGGGGCGTGACCATGGCGCCGATGCTAGCAGCGGGCGGGAGGCGCGCGGGAGGCCGCCCTGCACGGCCTCCTCGGCCCGCCCTATCACCCCGGAAGCGCCTCCGCGATCGCGGCAAGGTGCGCCGGGCTGCTCCCGCAGCAGCCGCCGAGGAAGGTGGCGCCGGCCGAACGGAGGAGCAGCGCGTCGGCGGCCATCGCCTCGGGGGTGGCGCGGTAGACGGTGCGCATCTCCTCGATGACGGGCACGCCCGCGTTCGGCTTGGCGACGAGGACGACGTCCGGCGCCGCGTCGTGCATCGCGGCGATGACGGGGGTCAGCTCGTCGGGGCCGTTGCCGCAGTTGCCGCCGATCGCGTCGGCGCCCCACGCGGCCAGCGCCCGGACCGCCTGCGCGGGCGTCACGCCCATCATCGTGTTGCCGCGGGTGTCGAACGTCATCGTCGCGATGAGGGGGATCCCCGGGGTGACGCGCCGCACGCCCTGGATCGCGGCCTTCACCTCGGCAAGGTCGGACACGGTCTCGATCCAGACGACGTCGACGCCGCCCGCGACGAGTGCGGCGGCCTGCTCGGCAAAGACGTCCACGGCGTCGTCGTACTCGAGCGTGCCCATCGGGGCCATGATCGCCCCGCTCGGTCCGATGTCTCCCGCGACGAGCGCGCGGCCCCCGGCCGCGTCCACCTCGGCGCGCAGGAGCTCTGCGGCCGCCCGGTCCAGCTCGGTCACGCGATCCGCCAGGCCGTGCATCCCGAGGCGCAGCCGGTTGCCGCCGAACGTGTTCGTCAGGACGATCCGCGAGCCCGCGTCGAGGTACGCGTGATGGATCCCGCGGACCACGTCCGGCCGCGTGACGTTCCAGACCTCGGGCGGGTCGCCGAACTGGAGGCCGGCCGCGAAGAGCATCGTGCCCATCGCCCCGTCCGCGAGGAGCGGTCCGCCCTCGGCGAGCAGGGCCTCCCAGCGCTCCCGCGCTGCGCCTCCGACCGCCCGCCGCGTGGCGAGGTCGGGGAAGAGCGCTGGGTCCACCGGCTCGTCGGCGCCCGCGGTGCGTCTCTCGGGCCGGGGGCCGCGGCGGCCTGCCGGCCGGGCCGTCCGCTCCCGCTCGTCGTCCGTCATGGTGCTCCTCGGCCTCCTGCCGGCGGGCGTGACCCCTGCGGTTCCCGGGGCCGTAGCCCCAGCGGCCTCGGCTGCCGTGTCCCCGGCGGCGTCATCATCGCCGCCTCAGGCCTCGCGGTCGAGCCGGAATCCGCCGAACGACTGGCTCACCGGCATGATCTCGATGCTGTTCACGTTCACATGCGGAGGCAGCGTCGCGACCCACAGGATCGCCTGTGCGACATCCTGGGGCCGCAGCGGGTGCGTCCCGCCGTAGTAGGCATCGTGGGCGGCCTGATCACCGCCGCTCCGCACGCGGTAGAAGTCGGTCTCCACGAGTCCCGGCTCGATCGAGGTGACGCGCACGCCGGTGCCGTGGAGGTCGGCCCGCAGGTCGAGGGAGAACTGCCGGACGAACGCCTTCGTCCCGCCGTAGACGCCGTTGATCGCGCTCGGCCAGGTCGCGTGCACGGACGACAGGTTGACGATCGCGCCGCGCCGCTCGATGAGGGTCGGCAGCAGCGCGCGGGTGATCGCGAGGAGCCCCATGACGTTCGTCTCGACCATGACCCGCCAGTCGTCCAACGATCCCTCCTGGGCCGGCGCGGTGCCCAGCCCCAGGCCGGCGTTGTTCACGAGGAGGTCGATCCCGCGGAACGGGTCCGGGAGCGCGTCGAGCGCCGCCCGCATCGCGACTTCGTCGGTGATGTCGAAGACGGCGCGGTGGAAGCCGTCGCCCAGCTCGCGTTCCATGGCCAGCAGGCGCTCGGCGCGCCGCCCCGTCCCGACGACCCGCCACCCGTTCGCGGCGAGCAGCGCGGCCGTGGCGCGGCCGATGCCCGACGTCGCGCCGGTGATGAGCGCCGTCCTCGGCGGGCTCGACGCGCCGTTCATGGGGTCGGCCCCCCGGCTGCGGCCGTCTGAGCCGGCCGCCGGACGCCTCTCTTCGCGAGGTGCGCCTCGAGGAGGCGGACGAGCTCCTCGAACCACGCGTACTTCTGCGGCGTCTGCGTCCTCTCGCGCTCTCCGATGACGATCGGCCGACACTTCTCCCACGTCTCGAAGATCGAGCTCGTGAGCAGCTCATCGAGGAGCCCCAGGCTCGCGACGCCTCGATGGTGGAGCACGCCCATCGTCTCGTAGTACGTCGCGACCTGGTCGAACGCGACACGGTCCTCGGTCGTCGCATCCGCGAGGAACGCAGCGTAGTCCGCGAACGACCACGTCTGGACGCGCCAGTACGCACGCGCCAGCGGCTCGGAGAGGAGCGGCTCGTACAGGCGGAGGACGATGTCCTCCCGGCGCTGGACGTAGGCGAGCCGGAGCTGGATCACGGCGAGGAAGATCCACCCGATCAGGGCCAGGCTGCCGAGGCTTGACAGGGTGGCGGCGAGCTGGTCCTGGTCCATCGAGTTCCTCCATCCGTGGCTGGTGGCGACCGTCTGGCAGCGGCCCGTCCCGCAGCGGGACGTGGTCGCGCGCCGACACCCCCGGATGATGACGGGCGCGGAGAGCCGCCGCGGCGGTCGGCTGAGGTTCGCAGCGGATCGGTAGCGTCGTCACCCCGTCCGTCGCCGACGGCAGCCCGCGGCAGACCGCTGCGACCGGGCCTCTTCGTATCGCAGAATCCGACCGTGGGCGAGATCCTTCCCGGCTTCGACGAGCGGACGGTGGACGTCGGTGGCATCCGGATCCACGCGCGGACGGCCGGGTCCGGGGCGCCGGTCCTTCTGCTCCACGGCTACCCGGAGACGCTCGCGATGTGGCACCGCGTCGCGCCCGCGCTCGCCGAGCGGCACGCCGTCGTGCTCGCCGACCTGCGCGGCTACGGCGGGAGCGACAAGCCCGGTCCCGGCATCGGCGACGCCGCGTACGCGAAGCGCGCCATGGCGCTCGACCAGGTGCGGCTCATGGCAGCGCTGGGGCACGGACGGTTCGCCGTCGTGGGCCACGACCGCGGCGGGCGCGTCGCGCACCGGATCGCGCTGGATCATCCGCTGCGTGTCAGCGCCGTCGCGGTCCTGGACATCGTGCCGACGCTCCACATGTACGAGCAGGTCGACTGGACGATGGCGTCGGAGTACTTCCACTGGTTCTTCCTCTCGCGAGCGGATGGCCTCCCGGAGCGGCTGATCGGCGCGGACCCCGACGCCTGGTTCGAGAGCCGCTTCCGCGGCCGCCATGCCGGCGCGGACCCCTTCGATCCGGTCGCACTCGACGAGTACCGCCGGGCGTTCCACGACCCGGCGACGATCGCGGCGACGTGCGCGGACTACCGCGCCGCGGCGACGATCGACCTCGAGCACGACCGCGCGGACCGCGATGCCGGCCGGCGGGTGACGGCGCCCGTCCTCGCGCTGTGGGGGCGGGAGAGCTACGTGGGGCGCGACTTCGACCCGCCCGCGGTCTGGCGGCTCTACGCGACCGACGTCTCCGGCATCGCCGTCGCGGCGGACCACTACCTCGCCGAGGAAGCCCCGGAACCCACGATCGCAGCACTGCGAGCGTTCCTCGAGCGGATCGGCGGGGCGCCGACCATAGCCGGAGGGGACCGATGAACGCGGACACGACGCCCGACCTGCGCCAGGCGAACCCCGGGTGGCGGGGCCGCTTCCGCGCGGCACACCCGGTGGCCTTCCGGCCGGTCCGCGGGGCGGAGGATCGCGCCCTCGTGATCGAGCAACGGCCGACCGGCGTCGGGGCGTTCGCCTGGGACGGCCGGACCGGCGCTCGCACGGACGTGACGGGGGTCGAGGTCGCCTGGGGGGCCAGCCTCACCCCGGACGGCCGGCGCATCGTCCAGCTGCACGATCCGAGCGGGACCGAGGTCGGCCACCTGCACGCCATCCCCGTCGACGGCGGCCCCTCGACCGACCTGACCCCGACGTTCGGCGGGTACGTCGTCCGGGGGCTGGACATCGCCGCCGAAGGAAGCGTGGCGCTCGCGACGCTCGTCGACGCGTCGGGGTTCTCCGCCTGGCTGCTGGACCTCGAGGGCGCGTCGACGCCGCGGCGTCTCTTCGCTTCGACCGCCGAGGCCTGGTACGGGATCCTGTCCGCGGAAGCGTCCCTGGCCGCCATCGACACGACCGACCACGGACCGGGCATCCGGCGGTTCGCGGTCACGGTGGTCGACGTGGCGACGGGTCGGGTCGTGGCCACGCTCTCGGATGGCCCGGAGGGGCCCGTCCACAGGGTCCGCTTCTCGCCGGTCCCCGGCGACCCGCGCCTGCTCGTGGAGACCGAGCGGTCCGGCTTCGCGCGGCCGTCCATCTGGGATCCGGCGCGCAACGTCCGCCTCGATCTCGACCTGCCCGACCTCGAGGGCGACGTCCTGGCGCTCGACTGGGACGCCGCGCGCGGACGGGTGCTCCTGCTCCACGTGGACGGCGGGCTGCACTGCCCGATGGAGCACGACATGGTGACCGGCGAGACCGTCGTCCTGGACCTGCCGCCAGGCGCGTACGCGGAGCCCGACGTCGCCGACGTCCATCCCCTCGTCTTCGCGTCGCACTACGCGCCCGACGGGAGGCTGCGGCTGACACGCGCGCGCTGGGACGAGCCGCTGCACCTCCTCGAACGCGACGACGGCGACGGTGCGTTGCGATCGCGGATCCCCGTCGCCTCGGCCCCACCCGGTCGAGCCTTCGCGTCCCACCTCGTGACCAGCCGTGACGGCACCCGGGCCCAGCTGTGGGTCGCCCGGCCCGCGGGTGGGGATCCTCCCCGTGGCACGGTCCTGTTCTTCCACGGCGGCCCGAACCTCGCGATCGTCGATCGATACGACCCGTCCGCCCAGGCGTGGCTCGACGAGGGGTTCGCCTACGCCGCGCTGAACTACCGCGGCTCCGTGACGTTCGGTCGGGCCTTCCGCGAGGGGTTCTGGGGGAACCTGGGCGACCGCGAGATCGAGGACGTGGAGGCGGCGCTCGCCTGGCTCCGCGCCCAGGGCCTGGCCGACCCGGCGACGACGTTCGCCACCGGAGTCTCCTACGGCGGCCTCATGACGCTCCTCTCGCTCGGGCGCCTCCCCGACGCCTTCGCCGGCGGCCTCGCGCATGTCGCGCTCGCGGACTGGACCGCGGCGTACGCCGGCATGAACCCGGCGCTGCAGGCGGCCTGGCGGGGATTCCTCGGCGGCACGCCCGAGACCGCCCCGGAGCGCTACCGCCGCTCCTCGCCGATCGGGTGGGTGGCCGACGTGCGCGCCCCCGCGTGGCTGAACCAGGGCCGCAACGACACGCGGACGCCGCCGGGGCAGGCCCAGCGCTACGCGGACGCGCTCCGAGCCGCGGGCGGTGACGTGCTCATCGAGTGGTTCGAGGGCGGCCACGGCGTCCCGGCGCTCGACCGGGCCCTGGCCGACCAGGAGCGGATGTTCGTGCTCGTGGACCGACGCCTCCGCGGGCTGCGGTGGGACGTCCTCGAGGCGTCCGGCTGAGGGCCGTCCTCGGTACCTCCGGCTGAAGGTCACGCCGACCCTACCCGGCGCCTCCAGCCTCCGCGACGATGCGCTCGACCAGGCGTGCCACCAGCCGCGCCCGGGGTGCGAGCGAGGCGAGGTCCACCCATTCCCCGGGCGCATGGCCGTCGCCCCCGACCGGCCCGAGGCCGTCGAGCGTCGGGATCCCCAGCGCTGCCGTGAGGTTGCCGTCGGACCCGGCGCCGACGCGGACCGCCTCGAGCGGGCCCAGGCCCTCCTTCTCGGCAACGTCGCGCGCGAGACCCAGGAGCGCCGCGGACATCTCCTGCTCCAGCGGCGGACGGTTCGGACCGCCGCCGACGCGGACCGCGGCTCCCTCGAGGGCGGGGCGCCGGGCCCGGATCGCGGCGTCCACGCGGGCCAGCTCGCTCGCACGCCACGCCCGCACGTCCACGCCGACGCGCGCGTGCGCCGGCACGGTGTTCGTCGTCGTGCCGGAGCGCGCGACGGTGGGGGTGACGGTCGTCCCGGCCGCCGGGTCCGCCAGGGCGGCGAGGTCAAGCACGAGGTGCGCGAGTTCGACGGTCGCGTTCACCCCCGCCTCCGGCGCCGTGCCGGCATGCGAGGCCCGACCCTCGATCTCGACCTCGTACAGCCCCACGCCCTTCCGCGCGTCCTTGAGCGCGCCGCCCGGCCCGCTCCCCTCGAGCACGAGCACGGCGGCGGCGGTCGCGGCGGTCCGCTCGATGAGGGCGCGCGACGCCGCCGAGCCCGTCTCCTCGTCACCCGTCACGAGGAGCGTGATCGCATCGTGCGCGGCCGAGGTCCGCAGGGCCTCCAGCGCGACCACGATCCCCGCCTTCATGTCGAAGACGCCCGGCCCGGTGACGCGGCCGCTCTCGACGGCGAAGGGCATCGCGGCCAGCGTCCCGCGCGGCCACACGGTGTCGAGGTGGCAGAGGACGAGCACCCGAGGCGTGGTCGTCGCCTCGAGCCGGAGGGCGGGCGTCCCTCCCGCGAGATCCAGGATCGTCGCCGCGCGGCCGGCGTCCTCGGTCACCATCGTCCCGAGGAGCGCGAAGGCGCGGCCGAGCGCGACGCTGTCGCCGGAGGGCGACTCCACCTCGACGAGCGCGCGCAGCCGCGGAGCCATCCGGTCGGCTCCGCCATGGGGGTGACGTGCCATCGTCGGAGTCTAGACCGCGGGACAGGCAGGACGGGCGGCCCGGCCCGGCGTGGCTGCCGGGCCGGGCCCCCTGGTCAGAAGGCGCGGATGCTGCCGGTCGTCGAGGACGCGGCGTACCCTCCGCCGCCGGCGAAGGAGACCGTCACCCTGGCGATGCTCCCCCGCTGCGTGGGCATCCGCAGCGAGGCCGCCGCGCTGCCGCGAGCGTCCGTCGTCGCCGAGGCCTGCCGCCCGTCCAGCACGAACGTGAGCGTCCGCCCGGCGAGCGCGGTGCCGGTCGCCGTGCGCAGGACGGCGGACAGGGTCACCGGCGCCCCGCTCACGGCCATCGTCGGGCCCGTGTAGGTGACGGTCGTGGCCGTGAGGACGCCGCCGACCACGAGGGTCGCCGAGGTGCTCGCGGCGCCGTACGATGCGTCGCCGGCGTAGGAGGCCGACACCGCGTACGACCCCGTCGACGACGGCGCGGTGGCCGTCACCGACGCGGACCCCGTCGACGAGGTCGTGCCCTGGAACGATCTTCCGGCGAGCGTGAACGTGACGGTCCGCCCTGGGAGCGCGGTGCCGCCCGACGTCGTGAGCGTCGCCGACAGGGTGACGGCCGCGCCGGGCGTGGCGCGCGTCGATCCTGTGTACGTCAGCTTCGTGGGCGTGGCCGAGCCGGTGACGGTGAACGGCGAGGAGCTCGTCGCGGTGGCCGACGCGACCGTCACGGCGATCGGGCCGGTCGTGGCGCCCGCCGGCACCGTCGCGGTGATCCGCGTGGCGGAGGCGACCGCGAAGGCGGCGGCTGTCCCGTTGAACGCGACCTTCGTGGCACCCGTGAAGCCCGACCCGTCGACGGTGACGGACGTGCCGGCGGGTCCGGAGGTGGGCGTGAACGAGGTGATCGACGGGCCGCTGGCCACGTCCGTGGTCGACGAGGACAGCGTCCATCCCTCGAAGGCGTAGCCGTTGACGAACGCCCACGTCAGGTGACCCCAGCCGGCAGCGCCCCACCCGGTCCCCCACGAGTTCTCGATCCAGACCCCCTGTGCGTCGTACTTCGGCGCGAACACGCCGTGGCCGCCCCGGGACGTCTCACCCGGCTTCGGCACGTCGATCAGCGGGTCCGCTGCGGTCGCGTGGTCGAACTCCGGGTAGACGGGGATCCCGAGCATCACGGGCTGCCCGCTCGCGATCGCCGCCTGGATGGCGGCCTGCGCGCCGGTGTTCGCACCGGAGAAGAGCCGGGCGTACGAGGTCGCCCGGTACGGGACGGCAGCGGTCCGCTCGGCCGGCGTCGGCTGGGTCGTGTAGTCGTAGTCGCCCTGCGTGTACACGCTGCGCGGCGCGATCCCCTGCGAGATGAGGATGTTGAAGTTGCCCGGGAACGAGCTGCCCCTGTCGACGCCCTGGGCGATCTGGCTGTACAGGTACATCGGGGCGAACAGCGTCTTCTCGCCGAGTGCGTGGTTCCGGAGCCAGTACCGATCGTAGTAGCCCGTCGCCCAGGAGACGCACGAGCCGACGCTCCCCTGGTTGCCGACGGGCGGCGCCCAGGCGGAGAGGTCGACCGCGGCCGGGGCGGTCACCGAATCGATGAGCGCCCGACCCTCGGGGGTGACGCCCGGTGTGGCGGGTGTCCGGATGAGGCCCGTGGGGTGGAGCGGCCCGTCGCTCGGAGCGGGCGCGGCGTCGCCCGGAGCGGGCGCGCCGGCGCTCGCCGGGAGAGCGAGGAGTGCCGCGAGGACGACCGCGGCAGGGAACGAGAAGCGACGCGATCCGCGCACGGTGCTGCACCCCCGACGGTGAGGCGATGGACGGTCGCCCCGACGGTACGCCGCGCGCGTCCTGTCGGGCAGATGACCGAAGTACCCACCCGGGCCGGATCTTCGGCCATCACGCATGCGGAAGTCGGCGGACGCGGAAGGGCGCGCCAGCCGAGTGGCCCCGGTCAGCCGCCCCCCGAGCGACGCGGTGCCGGGTCGACGAGCAGGCGGGCGGGCCACGTGACCGCCTTCGGGTTCCTGCCGCCGGTCCGTCCCGCCCAGGAGACCGACGCGACCGCGACCGGCTTCGGGCCGAGGACGTTGTAGAGGGTCACGGTCGTCGCGCCGAGATCCCCCCGCTCGATCCGGACGGTGATCGACGAGCCACGCGTGACGCCGACGAGCTGCACGTCCCAGGTCATCGAGACGGCGGCGCGGGACTTCGCCGCCGCGAGCGGCTGCGTCAGCGTGAACCTGACGCCGTCGAAGGCAGCGTCCGTGGCCCTGCCCGCAAGCGACGCGCGCGACGGCCTCGTCACGAGCGCTCCGGTGACCCGGACGGTCGTCCAGTCCGAGGTCGTGCGGATCGTGATCCGGGCCCGTGCCGGCGCGGGCCATCGCGTCGCCTCGAATCGCGTCGCCCAGGTCCGGGTCTGCACGAGGTACCCGTCCGGGGCCAGCGGGGCGTAGCTCAGGTACCGACGTCCCGTCAGGGCCGCGTGGTCCGGGTCAGCCGGCTCGATCTGCGTCCCCTCGTGCCATTCGTTGAAGGACGTGATCGTCACGAGCGCCGGCTCGACGCCGACGCCCAGAGCGTTCCTCCACTGAGCGTCGTAGGTCGCGCCGCCGGCGCGCGGGAAGTCCGTCGAGACCGGGTAGCCGATCCGGCGGGCGGAGAACCCGGGCGCGACGCTCGGCACGTAGAGGGCGCCGGGCGGGAGGGTACGCGCCCATTCGAAGCGGCTGTCCGCCGCGACGTAGTCGTACAGCCCGTCGAGGTGGGCACCGGCGATCCAGGTCGCGTCGGTCGTCGAGGCCACCACCAGGCCGCCCTCCGCCGACGCGTGGATCGCGTCGATGCCCGGCTTCCAGTACGCGGGGGTGACTGCCCGTCCGTCTCGCCCAGCCACGCCCGGGGACCACAGGAAGAACAGGCCCTGGCCCTGCGACCTGCTGCCGTAGGGCGTCCGGGCAGCCACGCGGAAGAAGGCCGCGCTCGACCCGTACTGCCGGTACAGGTAGCCGACGTCCTGGGCGAGCCGGGCGGCGCTCCGCTCCGGGTAGTCCTCCATGTGGAACGCGACCTTGATCCCGTAGCGCGCCGCTGTGTCGAGAAGGAGCGGCACCGCCAGGTCTTCGCGCGAGCCCTGGCCCCACCACGACGTGACGATCACCCCGACCCCGGCCTCACGAAGCCAGGCCATGTGCCGGGCGACGACCGCGGGGTCCATCGAGTCGTACGGTCCCAACACCGGGTAGTAGTCCGAGTCGATGTCGTCGGCGGCCAGCGAGGCGCCGGAATCGCCGTCCGCCCAGTGCGTGGAGCCGCCGTACCAGGGGTAGTAGAAGGCGGCGATCCTTGGAGAGGGATCGGGGCCGACGACGGGTGGCAGGTCGGCGGCGACCATCGCGGCGGGCGGGGCGGAGGACGGTGCGGCCGGCGGCGCCGCGGCAGCGGCCCATGGCTCCATCGTCGCCGGGACCGCCGTGAGGACGACCGCGAGCACGAGCGTCCCGAGGCTGACCACGCCCCGCTGCCGGCGCCCGGCACGCCGGTCACGCGCTGGGCGGCGGGGCACGTCGTCAGGCGCTTCGCGAACCGCCCATCGCCGTACGAAGTCCACACGAGCCTCCGGCGCCGCCCGGTCGGTCGTCTCACGGGGCATCGGCCCGGTGGCGCCCGATCGCCAAGGGTGACTTCATCGATCCGGCGGCGCGAGGGCCGTTCGTCGCAACGGATGCGGCGCGGTTCGCCCGCCACCCGGCGTCCGGGACGACGCCGCGGTCTCGCCCTGGGGTCAGCCCGCCTCGTCCGTCCGCCACCTGTGCCCGCAGAACCCGCAGGACTCCTTGCCGGGGGCCTGCGGGAGTCCGCATGAGGCGCACGCCCGCCAGCCGTCCGGAGCCTCTGGGAGGCAGCGGCAGGGGGCCGTGGCGAACGCTCCGACGGTGCCCTCCGGCCTGGACGGGCACGGGGCGTCGCCGTGCGGATCCTCCCCGCAGGTGGGGCAGCGTTCTGTCCGGACCTTCACGTGTCGGCTCCAGGTTCGAGCGGTGCGCCGTGGGACCCGCCCGCCGAGCCCATGATCCCAGCCCCGCCGACCACTCCGGCCCGTGCCCCGCGCGTCAGCGCCTCGGATCGACCGCGGCGGACACGATCCCCGACCAGCCGCCTCCCTCCACCTCGATCAGGTGCTCCAGCTCGCCCTTGTCGAGGAAGATCCCCCGGCAGTCCTCGCACAGCTCGAGGGTGAGCCCACCCCGGGCGTACGTCCGCATCACGCCGTGGCACTTGGGGCACGTGAGGCCGGGAGCGGCAGGCGGACGCGAACCGCGCATGGACGGCGGGTTCGACTGCGCAGGCGGACCGGCTTGATCGGTCATCGGATCCCCTCTTCGTGGCGACCCTGGCGCGGCACTGCGCCGGTGCCGGTCGCCGCTGTGCGGATGGTAGGCCGGGCCGAGCGAGAGAGCCCGCGCCGCGCGTGAGGCCCGCCGACGCTCAGCCGATCGACCGGACGCGCACGCCGAGCGCCTCGTAGACGGGTCGCGCCCGCGCATCGCCGGACACCAGCGATCGGCCATGCTGACGAGCGGCCGCGCCCACGAGCGCGTCGTACACGGCGCCGCCGGAGGCCCCCAGCCCGGCGAGCTCGGGACCGAGGGCGGTCGCGCCTTCCTCGGCGAGGAACGCCGTCGCCGGGAAGTCGTGGGCCAGCAGGCGGGCGACCTCGGCCGGCGAACGACGGAGTCCGCCCGGGAGCCGCGTCAGGACCGAGTAGGTCTCGAACCAGGCGTGGCCCGCGAGGCCCAGGCGACGGCCGCGGACGGCCTCCAGGGCGGCCGCGTGCGCCTCGTGATCCTCGACGACGAGGGCGACCGCAGCGCTCGTGTCCAGCAACAGGACCTCGTCCGGCTCAGCGCCCATGCCGGTCGGCGTCGATCAGGTCTCGCACGGCCGCACCGCTCAGTGGCGATCCGGAGGCCGGGATCAGGAGCAGGCCGTCCTCCTCGTGCAGCCCGCTGCCGCCGACCGGCTCGATCCGGATCGCGGCCCCGTCGAGCTCCAATTCCACCTCGCCGCCGCCGGCGAGCCCGATCCGGTCCCGCAGCGGGCGCGGGATCACCAGGCGCCCAGCCTTGTCGATGGTCGTCTTCATGGCATGCACGATACCATTATCGTGGCACGCACCAGCGTGCACCTTCGACGCCAGGTGAGACAAGGAGGTAGAGCGTGTTCTTCCCGGACCTCACATCGGACCGACTCCTGCTCCGACAGGTCAGGGAGAGCGACGCTGCCTTCCTGTTCGACCACCTGAGCGACAGCAGAGTCTGCAGGTACCTCTACGACGACGAACCGCTCACGACGATCGACGAAGCTGAGGGCCTGATCCAGCTGTTCATCGATCCAGAAGGCAAGACCCTCAATCGCTGGATCATCGTCGAGAAGGGGTCCGGAGAGCCGATCGGAACGTGCGGCTTCGGGTTCTGGGACAAGCGGAACAACATCGCGGAGATCGGGTACGACCTGGGCCCGGCGTACTGGGGTCGCGGCTACATGGCGGAAGCGCTGACGGAGGCGCTGACGAGTGGCTTCGAGAACATGTCGTTGAACAGGGTGGAAGCCGTGATCGCCCTCGAGAACGCCGCATCCATCAGGCTGGTCGAGAAGCTCGGCTTCCAGCGGGAAGGGGTACTGCGAGACAGGCACCTGTTCAGAGGCAGGTACTACGACCACTACCTCTACTCCCTCCTCGCACGGGAATGGGACGGGCGGGAGGTCTGAGGGGCCGCGGCACCGTCACGTGACGCAGGCGCTGTAGGCTCTCGCAGGTCGCGACAGCCGGGCGCACCGGCGCCGTCGTTCGCGCAGCTGCCAGGAGTCGCTCATGAAGGTCGGATACGTCGTCCTCTACGTGAACGACGCGGAGGCCTGCCGCAGGTTCTGGGTGGAGCAGGTCGGCATGGTCGAGAAGCGGCGCCAGGAGGCGGGCGCGTTCACGATCGCGCAGGTCGGGTTCGCCGACCAGCCGTTCGCGTTCGAGCTCGTGCCGCTAGAGATGATGAAGGACAACCCGGACGGCCTCGACCTCGCGACGCCGTCGATCTGCTTCCACGTCGACGACCTCGAGGCTGCGCGCGCCGCGCTCGTCGGCCGCGGGGTGCAGGCGACCGAGGTGGACGAGCACGAGGGGATGCGGAGCTTCGCGTTCCCGGACCCCGAGGGACGCTGGTTCGCGGTCACGCCGGCATGAGCGGATCGGCGGGCCACCGGATCTACACGATGACGGTGGCCTCGGTCTACCCGCTCTACCTCGCGAAGGTCGAGAAGAAGGGCCGGACCAAGGACGAGCTCGACACCGTGATCCGCTGGCTGACCGGGTACGACCGGTCCGAGCTGGACCGACACCTCGCCGCCGGCACGACCTTCGCGGACTTCTTCGCAGGGGCGCGCCTGAACCCTAACGCAGCGCTCATCACAGGCGTCATCTGCGGGGTGCGTGTCGAGGCGATCGAGGACCCGCTCATGCAGCGGATCCGGTACCTCGACAAGCTGGTGGACGAGCTCGCGAAGGGTCGGGCGCTGGGGAAGGTGCTGCGCGACTGAAGGCGCTTTTCACAGACGTCACGGCGATGCGGATGTCCGGGTCGCGGGGCCTCACGGAGAGGGCCGCCGGCACGGAGCCGGCCACGCGGGGCTCAGGCGTCGGCAGCGCGGCGCAGGCGCTCGAGCTCGCGCCGGAGGCGCTTGCTCGGCCGGCCCTCCCCGCGGACGCGCATGATGCCCGGCTCGGCATCCGGCACGACCGGCGGACTGTGATCCACGTAGCAGGTCGCGGCGACGGGGGCTCCCACACGCGACTCGATCGGCCGCAGGACCTCGACGATGCGCGTGCGGTCGGCGATGAGGGCCTCCACCCGGTCGCCCGCTCGAACCTTCGTCGACGGCTTCGCCGGCATCCCGTCCACGAGGACGTGGCCGCCCTCGCACAGCCGCGTCGCAAGCGGGCGGGTCTTCACGAGACGCACCGCGCACAGCCAGCGGTCGATGCGCGTCTCGTCGGAAGCGCGAGGAGCGGTCACGCATCCAAGCATCGCACGGGCCGCGCATCGGGGCCACGTGGGCGCAGGCGATCAGGCCCTGCCGCGTCCCTGCGCCGAGGGCCGTTCGGGCTGGTCATGCTCATGCTGGCCGCTTGTACGTCAAGCTGCTCGACGGCAGTGACAGCCCGGGAGATCCGGCGAGCCCGCGATGAATCCTGGGGCGTCCGGCGGTCGTATCGTCGTCGCGGTGACCGGAACCCAGGAGGATCCCCGATGCGCAGCGTGACCTACTCGATGGGCGTCTCACTCGACGGCTACATCGTCGGGCCGGACGGCGACTTCGACTGGACGACGCCCGACCCCGAGGTCTTCCGCTTCTGGATCGACGAGATCCGGGAGGTCGGCGTGCACCTGATGGGACGACGGCTGTACGAGACGATGCTGTACTGGGAGACCGCCGACGAGGATCCGTCGCTCGACGCCGCAGAGCGCGAGTGGACCGCCCTGTGGAAGCCGCTCCCGAAGGTGGTGTTCTCCACCACGCTGTCGGCGGTGGAGGGCACTGCCCGCCTGGCCTCCGGCGGCCTGGCGGAGGAGATCGCGCGGTTGCGGGCCGAGTCGGGGGAGGGCGACATCGCGATCGGCGGCGCGACGCTCGCTGCCGAGGCGGCCGCGCTGGACCTGATCGATGAGTACCGGGCCATGGTCTACCCGGTGCTGGTTGGCGGTGGCATCCCCTACTTCCCCCAGCGCGAGCGCCGGGTCGATCTCGAGCTCGTCGAGACCCGGACCTTCGGCTCGAAGGTCTTCTACCTCCGCTACCGCGTGGCGCGCTAGCGCCGCCTCGAGCGCCGGGTACGGCGGCCGAGTCGTCCGCGGTGCTCGCCGGCCTTTCCATGAACGGAGGCGTGCCGGACGATCACGCCAGCCTGAGTGGCACGGTCGAGAGGACGTACCGACCGGTCTTGACGCACAAGGCGGGCCGCATCCCCTGACATCGTCGTGGTCTCGCCGATGGTTCGTCCGGGCCTCCGGCCCGGCAACAAGAAGGCCGGATCACGAGGGGTCCGGCTTCGGCATGTCTGCGTCCTGGTCGGGGCGAGAGGGATTGCCCCGCGACCACCGACCTTCCGATCACGATGCGCCTCGCCGAGCCGCCTGAGCCCTGCGACTGGCTACGGAGCGCATGACGCGACAGTCCTCCCGCCCTGCCGAACGCGCCACGACCGTGAGGTCGTGGACGTCCCGGATGCGTCACGTCACCGCTAGGCGATCACCCGGAGCAAGGCCAGCGACACGAGGATCGTCACTGCCGCCGGGATCAGCAACAGGATGGAGGAAACCAACCGAAGGACATTGCCCGCGTGCCGATCGGCCCAGGTGCTGCGGAGGGCGAGCCGGTCCACGACAGTCCAAGCCACCTCATCGACAACCCAGCACAGGACCCACCCGCCGATCAACCCAACCGGAGTCGCGACGAGAGCGACCCAGGCTGGGAGGCCCTGCAGCAAGCACGCTACGAAGAGGGCGATGCCCACCGCCACGGCGATCGGCCAGGCGATGAAGAAGAGGCCGAAGATGTCGGCGGTCTGTGGTCTTCGCTGGCCTTGCGGGCGTTGCGAGAGTGGCATCGCCTCGAGGCGCGCCTGCTCCGCCTTCATCTCCGCGATCTCATCGTCCGAAGGCTGCTCCAGACGGCGCTGCCAAGGCTGCTCCAGACGGCGCAGCCTGAACTCATCAGCAGTCATGGGCGCCCGCTTCTCAGTGGGACCGAGCGCACCACCGCAGTTCGAGCACACAACGAGGTGGGCACTCGGCGGTTCCCATCGCCCGCAGCTAGTGCACGTCGGCATCGGCGATCCGCTCCCGGCGGCGTCGGAGCGACAGCAGGAATGCAACCCTGCGACGCCCGATCGGCATCGAGATTACCAATTGCGCGCCGTGACCAGCCCCGCCACCAACGACCTTCCCACCACGATGCGGCTCGCGGAGCCGCCAGAGCCCTGCGACTGGCTCCTGAGCGCATGACGCGCCGGTCGTCCCGTCCAGCCGCGCGCGCCACCGACCGCGAGGTCGGGGTGGTCGCCGCGGTCCTCGTCGCCGGGTCGGAGAAGGCGGCCGCCCACCGCCTCGGCCTGTCGCACTCGACGGTGAAGCACCACCTGACGAATGCGCGGTCGAAGGTGGGGGCGGAGACGACGGCGCAGCTGGTGTGGATCCTGGGGCCGCGTCTGCCCGAGCCGGAGGGAGTGGCGCAGGCGGACGAGTAGCCCCTGACACTCGGCGTCGCGCTCTGGCTGACCTCAGGAGCGAGCGGACGTCGTGGCCTCGGTTTCAGCGACTCGCAGCTCGCTCGAGCGCATGGCGCAGGCGCCGGAAGTCGCCGCTCTCGCGGTCCCGAGTGATGGCCTTCATCAGGCGGCTCGCGAGCGCGTCGACGCCCGGGCCAGGGAGGCGCGGTGTTTGCACGGTGAGGGTCACCCGGGAGGCATCGCCGTCGGCCGGCTGGACGTCGATCGTCGTGCGGATCCGCATCCCCTCGATCACCTGGAACGCGACATGGACGGGCGGCTCCCACTCGGCCACCTCGGCGAGGAACGCCCAGTCGCGGCCCCACAGGCGGCTGGACTGCCGGCCACGCCGGCCGAGCCCCGTCGGCCCCTCGTCCACCCAGCGCGTCTCGACGACGTGCGCGTGCCAGGCCGGATTGTTCTCGGCGTCCGCGACGAACGCGAACACGTCTTCGGGCGGGGCCTGGATCACCCCGGTGTAGGTCGCGGTGGGCATGGGACGCTCCGCTGCTGTTGGGCGCACGATACGCCCGGCCGATGGCAATGGGGCTCGCGCCGTGCGCGGCCATGGCCCAATCGGCCGAATAGCAATCCGCCCGCCGCTGCACGACCGTTTAGGGCATGACGGCGCGCTGGTGCGATCCACACCGGCTCGCGGTCCTCGCCGCCGGGTCCGAGAAGGCGGCCGCGCACCGCCTCGGGCTGTCGCACTCGACCGTCAAGCACCACCTGGCGAATGCACGGTCGGAGGTCGGGGCGGAGACGACGGCGCAGCTCGTGTGGATCCTCGGGCCGCGGCTGCCGGAGCCGGAGGGCGTGGGGCAGACGGAGGAGTAGCAGCGAGTCGCGAGGGCCGGCCCTCGACAGGGACGCCTAGCCGCCGGTGTAGGTTGGCAGGAACTGAGGCGGCACCCGGACGTGAGTCGCTTGTTCGAGGGCATACGCATAGCCGATGAGCCGCGCCTCGTCCCAGCGACGGCCGATGAGCGAGATGTCGATTGGCAGCGGCCCGACGTAGCCTGCCGGGACGGTGATCGACGGGTAGCCCGCGATCGCCGACGGGCTCGACGAGCTGACGAACCCCGTGTAGTTGTCTCCGTTCACCGGATCGGTCAGGAACGCCGGCCCGTTCGTCGGCGCGATGATCGCGTCGAGCCGGTTGGCGGCCAGCGTGTCGTCGATGGCGGCCTGGGCGGCCGGCGTGCCTGCAGCGCGGGCCGCACTGCAGGCGGCGTCGCGGCCACCGGTCTTCTGGGCCTGCTCGAAGGTGTCCGAGTTCCACGGGCCTTCGCGCGCGGGATGGGCCTCGTCGAAGTCGATCAGGGCCTGGAGGGTCTTCGGATAGCCGGCTGCCGTGTCGGCCTTGAGGTAAGCGGCGATGTCGGTCTTGAACTCGCAGAGCATCGCCGTGAACTCGGGGTCTAGGGCCGGCTCGATCGGGATCCGGGTGTTGTCGATCACCGTCGCGCCGAGGGCCTGGAGCTGGGCGACCTCCGCGTTCATGATCGCGTCGACCTCGGGGTTGGCCGACGCGTCGTAGGCACGCCAGACGCCGATGCGGGCACCGGCGAGGGCCTTCGGATCGAGGGCGCCGAGGAAGCTCGCCGGCACATGGCCGGCCTGGGCCGCCGTGGCCGGATCGGCCGGGTCGACCCCGGCGACGACACCGAGCAGCAGGGCGGCGTCGGTGACGTTGCGCGCGATCGGGCCGGCCGTGTCCTGGTCGGACGTGATCGGGACGATCCCCGAGCGGCTCCAGAGCCCGAGGGTCGGCTTGACTCCGACGAGCCCGTTCACCCCCGAGGGGCAGACGATCGAGCCGTCGGTCTCGGTGCCGACACCGATCGTCGCGAGGTCGGCCGCGACCGCGACCGCGGAGCCCGAGCTCGAGCCGCACGGGTTGCGGTCGAGCACGTAGGGCATGTTCGTCTGGCCGCCGATCCCGCTCCAGCCTGACGACGACGGCATGGACCGCATGTTCGCCCATTCGGAGAGGTTCGCCTTCGCGATGACGATCGCGCCGGCGGCGCGCAGGCGCCCGACGATGAACGCGTCGCCGGGCGTGCTGCCGGCGAGGGCCCACGAGCCCGCGGTCGTCGGCATGTCCGCCGTGTCGATGTTGTCCTTGACGATCACCGGGATCCCGAGGAGCGCCGGGTGTGTGCCGCCCCCCGCGACGCATCCGCGGCGCGGGCCTGGGTGAGCGCTGTCGGGGCGACGGTGATCACGGCGTGGAGCGCCGGGTTCAGCTGCGCGATCCGATCCAGGTAGAACTGGACGAGTTGCTCCGAGGTCAGGCGGTGCGCGTCCATCAGGGCTTCGAGCTGCGGGATCGTGGTCGAGTCGACGTCAGTCCCGGCGACCCGCGTGTTCGTCAACGCGCCGGGCGTCGACGGAGCGGCGCTGGGCGCGGCCGGACTCTGTGTCGCTGTCGCCGGGGAAGGCGTCGCGGCGGCCGTTGCCACGGCTGGGGTGGCCGTGGCGGCCGGGGGGGCCGTCGCGGCGGCCGCCGGCGTCGGGCTCGCCCCCTGCGGCGAGGGCGAGGCGCTCGACGAACACGCACCGAGCAGCGAGATGACCGCCACGAGAGCAACCACCCGTCTCACGGGCCCCTCCCCGGGACGCTCTCCTCGCGGGTCGGTCTCGCCAGTGGCTCGGCGCGGTCCCGGCGGCAGGCGTTTGGACCGCGCGTCATCGCTCCCCGCGGGCCCGAGGATAGGCGGGTCCGTATCCGGTGCAAGGGCCCTTCGGCCCCGTGGTCGCGGCACAGCCCAAGGGCCTGCGGCCCCGCGGGTAGGGCCCGATCGGCCGGATAGCCACGGCGGCCGGCGGCCCGCACGCCTGTGGGCATGACGGCGCGCTGGTCCGATCCACACCGGCTCCCGGGCCCCCCGGCCTGCTGCGACCCCGACCACGTCCGCACCGTCAGCGATCGCACTCGACCGTGAGGCCCCACCTGGCGAATGCCCGGTCGAAGGTTGGCGCTGAGACGACGGCGCAGCTGGTGTGGATCCTGGCGCTGCGGCTGCCGGAGCCTGAGGCTAAGACCCAGCCGGACGAACAGCGGTCTGCTCGATGAGGTCGTGGGGCTACTGGAGTCGGGCCGAGGCCTTCGTCGCAGCCGAGGGATAGCCTCTCGCAACGCACGTCGACCGCCCACACTCCTGGTAGGTCGGCCTTGCCTACGGCCTGACTTCCGCGAACTGACGCACCCCGGCGCGGCGTTCCGATCGAGTGGCTCCCCGTGTTGCTCCCTCCGGCCCTTCCGCTTCAGACCGTGGCGGCAAGCATGAAACCCGTGGAAGTCTGCGAGCGAGAAGCCCCGCAGCTGCTTCGCGTCCCGTCGGGCTGGATGACTGAGCAGACATGAAGACCGAAGCTGAGGGGCGAGGCAATCGACAACCGCTGCCAAGGAGGTATACGCACCTCCCCAAGCTGGCGCTCGCGGGTGGCGTGGCATTCTGGGCAACGACCTTCGCCACGTCCCTGCTTCCCATCGCCGCCGAGTACCGGTCTGCCCTGTCGATCGCCTATGTTCCGATGGTTCTCGTTAAATCGTTGATCGGCGGTCTGATCGTCGGGCTGTTGGTCAGCTTCCTCTTGCTGCGTCTCTACGAGGCGCTGCCGACCGAGAGTCCGATGCTGAAGGCCGAGATCCTCAGCGTTCTCGCCCTAGTCCTCTTGACGATCGTGACGTGGGGTGCCGGAAGTCTTGCGGAGCCGAGTGATGCCTCGCGTTACTTCCTGATCGGCACCGTGCTCAACGTTCCACGATTTCTCATGCTTGGTATCGCTGTCGGCTATCTCTACAGGCGGCTGTACGGACGGGCTCCGTAATGCTGAGAAGCATGAATGTCGCTGCGAGACACTCGCTGGCACAGAACCGTGGTCGATCAGCCCGGGTCGACCGAAGGAGGGACCGGGATGTCACCGAACACAATCGATGAGCTCGCGCCGGCGCGGGTCGCCAGGATCACGGGCGGCATCTACCTCGCCTACATCCTGGCTTCCGTGCTCGCCACGATGCTGGGTCAGATCGGGCTGGGTGCAGCGCCACAGGTCTACCAGGCGATCGTCACCAACGAGGGATCGTTCCGCCTGGGTCTCGTCGTCGCGCTGACCTCGGGGTTCCTCTTCCTCATGGTCGCCTGGGGACTCTATGTGCTCCTGCGGCCGGTAAACAGGGATCTCGCTCTGCTGTTCCTGCTGCTCAACGCCGTCGGGGTCGCCATTGCGGGCGCGAGCATGCTCCCACTGGTATCAGCGATGCTGCAGGGGGACGCGGCCAGCCACATGGAGGCCTTCTCGGCGGCACAGCTCGAGGGGCTCGCGTACCTGTCCATCAACGTCTACAAGCTGGGCTTCGTCACCGCGCAGCTGTTCTTCGGCGCGTGGCTGTTCCCGCTCGGCTATCTCGTCTACAGGTCCGGGTTCCTTCCCCGGTTCCTGGGCGTCATCCTGGTGCTCGACGGGGTCGCCGTCCTGGTCTGGTTCCTCCAGGCTCTGCTGCTGCCGGACTACCCCGCGCTCCGCTACCCCGGACTCGCCCTGAGCTTCGCCGCCGAATTCGGGCTTGCCCTGTGGCTCCTCGTCAAGGGTGTGAGGATCGTGGACTCCGGAGCAGGCCTGCCGGCCGAGGTCGGCGCGCGCGATTGACGCCGGACGCGTCTTGGACGGCGACCCGCGCCGCGGGATGGTGGCGTCGAAAGGTCGTGAGTTCGTGACAACGTCCACTCGTGGTGTCGACAGGAGGCTCTGGCTCGTCTCCTTCGTCCTCATCGTCGCGATCGTGGCGGTCGGCATCATCGTCAACCGGGACTCGCCGTCCCACGTCGCCTCGCCGGTCGTCGTCCGCCTCGCTGGGGCGGCGATTGTCGCCGCCTGCGCCGCCGTCGCGAAGCTCGTCGCCGGACCGCGAGCAGCGGCCGCGACGGGCGTGATCGGGACACTGATCGCCGTCGTGGTGCTCACCCAGCCGGGATAGCCGTTCGGGTCTTCTGGCGGAGAGCCCCCACCGGGCCCCTGCCCTGAAGGCATGGCCCAATCGGCCAACTAGAAACCGGAGTCCGCCGCCGTCACGCTTGAGGCCATGACGGCGCGCTGGTCCGATCCACACCGGCTCCCGGGCCCCCCTGCCTGTTGCGACCCCGGGTACGCCCGCGCCGTCACCGAGCCCCGGTGAGCGGCGACGAGCCGGGCGCGACCGGGATCACCCAGCGCGAGCTCCTGCTCGAGATGCGGGAGGACATCCGCGGCCTCAAGGCCGCCGTCGACGCGATCGCGCGGGACCAGGCGCTCGGCGTTGAGCGGCGGGCCGCCATGCAGCGCAGCGCGGACTCCATCTACGCCCGGCTCGACGGGCACGACCGCGATCTCGACCGGATGCAGGCGTGGCAGAACCGCGCCGACGGCGCAATGGTCCTCGCCCGCTGGGCCCTCGGCGCGTCGCTCGTCAGCCTCGTCGCGGTCGGCATGCAGCTGGTCGCCGCCGTGGCGAAGGCCGTCAACCCCTCTGTGCCCTGACCGGAGGCTCCCTGTGACCGACGACCGGCGTCCGTGCCACAACGGCGACCAGCCGGCGGCCGTCTGATGCCGTACGGCCTCGGCTGCCTGCCGCCGACCTTCGACCCGCGGGACCAGGACTACCACCTCTCGACGCTGGATCTCCCGCCCGTGAAGGCGGTGCAGCTCCCCGTACAGGCGCCGCTCCCGCCGTGGCACCCGCTCGACCAGAACGGGTACGGGACGTGCACGGCAGAGGCGACGCTCCTCGCCCTCGTCGTCGCGTGGCACGAGAAGACCGGCGTCTGGCTCTACGCGAACGCCGCGCAGGCGCAGCACGCCGCGCAGACGCTGTACGTCGAGGCGACCGGCGACCGCACGCTCCGGCGGGGTGCCGAGCTGCGGACCCTGATGAAGGCGGCGCAGTAGACGGGGATCGTCCTGCCCGATGGCAGCCGCGTGAAGGCGGCGTCCTACCACCGTTCGAGCACGTCGCCGTGTCGGCCCGGCTCAAGACGGAGGCGGTTGCCGAGGTGATCCGGTCGGAGCCCGATGGCGCCGACGTGCTGGCGCAGGCCCGCATCCGGCGGGAACGCGACCAGGCGGCCCTGCGGTTCGCGAAGGATCGCGACCTCGGGCGCCTGGAGGCGACGATGGCGCGTCTGGACGCCGAGGCCGTCGCGGCGGTCGTCCGCCCGTCGCGCATCCCGACGGCTGCCGAGGCACGCGCCTACCTCGAGTCGTTGCCGGAGCTGTGGGCGAAGACGTCAGACGCCGGACGGCACGCGATCGCGGAGGCCGTGTTCGAACGGATCGACGTCCTGGGGGCGACCGACTTCACGTTCACGCTGACGGCGGCCGCACGGGCCCGGCGGTGGGACGCGGCCTTCGGGCCGGGCGTCATCCGCGTGGAAGGTCAAAGTGGTCGGGGCAAAACCCCGAGCCCGAAACCTGCCTCCGGAGAGGGGGTCCTGAGCACGAAAGAAGGTCAGTCTGGTCGGGGCGAGAGGGCTCGGCCCTCCGGTACCCGGCAGATCCGCGGGTGCGCGGTGTCGATGGGCAGCCGCCAAGGGCCGGTCGACCTCATCCTGACCGCCTGACTCCCTCGGTCAATGGGCGAGCGAGGCCGATGGACCGTGAAGCACCACTTGGCGAATGCCCGGTCGAGGGTCGGGGCGACGACGACGGCGCAGCTCGTGTGGATCCTCGCGGAGCGATTGCCGGAGCCGGATGGTGGGGTGCAAGTGGCGGAACAGCGGACCCTCGATGATCGCGGGGTAGGGCGCGCTCAGCGCCCCGCGGGGTAAAGGGAGCGGGCGACCATCCACCACCCGAGGCCTTCAGGCGTTACCGGCCAGCACCCCCGCGACCTGCTGAAGCCCGAGCCCGAAGCCTGCCGGCAGTGGCTCGTGGAGGGCGTCCAGCGCAGCGGCGAGGCGCCGGCGACGGCGCCCGGCCACGTCCTCCCAGAGACGCCGCCCCGCCTCGGTCGGCCGCACGATCGTCGCCCGGCGATCGTGCTCGTCGCGAGTGGCGGTCACGAGGCCTCGTCGCTCGAGGCGGCGGACGAGGCGACTCGCCGCGGGCAGGCTGACCCCGATCCGGGCGGCCACCTCGCCCACCCGGCTGCCGTCCGATTGGGCGACCACGACGAGAATCCGCCACTGCGGCAGGGTGAGCTCGCTCGCCACGCCCGCTTCGCCCAGCGCGACCGTCGTCAGGCCGACGGCCGCGGTCACGACCCGTTCCAGGGCCTCCACGACCTGCGCGTCCGCCACCTGCATCCCTCCATCTGCTGCCCCCTGCCTGCCCCGCACAGGATAGCCGGATAATGAATTCATGACAATACTTGACATGCGACAACTACTGCCATAGGGTTCGCAGCACGGGCGCAGTGGCGCTCCCGCGCAGGAGGTCAATGCTCATGGAGAAGTCGGTCCGCCTCAGGATCCTAGGATCGCTCGCCCTCGCGGCAGCGCTTGCGCTGCCGACCGGGTCGGCGATGGCCGCCGCGCCGGGCCCAGCGCTGTACACCTGTGGCGGCGGTTCGGTCGACACCGGCACGTATGCCAGCCTGACCATCACCGGCTTCTGCGACGTGGTGCCGGGCGCGGTGATCGATGTCGTCGGGAACCTGACGGTCGCCCCGGGCGCATTCTTCGACGCGCAGAGCTCGCCGTCGACGATCACCGTCGGCAAGAGCGTCACGGCCGGCCAGGACTCGATCATGGGCCTCGGGTGCCAGCCGTTCTCCCTGTTCCATCCTGACGGGTCTCCAGTCACGAACTCGGGACACCCGTGCCAGAACGACCCAACGGGGCACACGGTGATCCTCGTCAAGGGCAACCTCGCGGCGACCAACGCCTCGCTCGTGCTCCTGAACGGGATCACGGTGAACGGCAACGTCACCCTGGACGGCAGCGGGTCCCACGACCTCCCGTTTGGGATCCCCGATGACTGGTCGATCAAGACCAACACGGTGGGCCGCAACCTGTCGGCGACGGGCATCGCCGTCGACTGGATCGGGTTCATGCGCAACACCGTCGGCAAGAACGTCTCGCTGACGAACTTGACGTCGGGCGACCCCGGAGACCCATCCCCGTACCGCGCGGTCTACGTCGTCAACAACACCGTCGGCTGGAACCTGAGCTGCACTGGCCTGGCGCCGTATGCGTTCGGAGGGTTCGACCCGACGGAGCACAACACGGTCGGCCACCGGGCGACCGGCCAGTGCGTCGGGATCTGACCTAGCCAAAGGCTCCGTCCGCCGCCCCGCGCCCCGCTTGGGCAGCGGACGGAGCACGTATTCGACCGTGCGAGCCGGCGTCCGGGCCGCCGTCACTTGTCACGATACCGGCGTGACGACCCGGTCCTCGAACCCGCTCGGCCCGACGCGCCGCCGACCGCGAGGTCGACGTGGTCGCCGCGGTCCTCGCCGCCGGCTCGGAGAAGGGGGCCACCCGCCGCCTCGGCCTGTCGCACTCGACCGTGAAGCTCCACCTGGCGAACGCCCGGTCCAGGGTCGGGGCGGAGACGACGGCGCAGCTCGTGTGGATCCTGGCGCCGCGGCTGCCCGAGCCCGAGGGTGTGGCCGAAGCGGACGAGTAGCAGCCTCCTTGACGCAGTCGTTGGGCTCCTGGTTTGGACCTCCACTATCCGGACGTGGGCGGTGGTGACTCCCCCGCCGGGAGTTCCGCCTCAGCGCGAGACGCGTCGCTGGCCACGCAGGCCTATCGTGGCTCCGACCCACGGCCCCCGAGTACTTCGCCTATGGCGATCTTCGCTTGGGATTACGCGTCCACTTGGTCGACCTGGTTGCCGCAATGGGTCCATTGCACAGCTGATGCGATGGGACGATCGTTGGCGCCCGGCCTGCATGGTCATCGGAAGGAGCGTCCCGACAGTGTTCAAGATCAGCCAGGGCATGGAGATCGAGCGGCCCGCGGCGGTCGTGTGGCCGTACCTCGCCGCTCTCGAGCAGGTGCCGCTATGGGAGCACGGCATCCTGGATGTCAAGCAGATCGACCAGGGACCCCTCTTCGTCGGGATGCGGTTCACGGCCGGGCGGGTTTACGCGGGCAAGGCCACGCACCTCGACGGCGACGTTCGGATCGTCGAGGAAGGGCACTTCCTGACCGCGGCCCTCCGGGGCGGTCCTCACGTCGAGTCGATCGTGACCTATACGGTTGACCCTGTCGGGGAGGAGCGGTGCCGGGTCACCTACAGCGCGACGGGCCGCATGCGGTTCCCGCTGAACCTGCTGGACCCGATCTTCCCGGCGGTCGGTCGAGCCGAGACCCGCAAGAACCTCGCCCGGTTGCGCCGCCGGATCCTGGCTGGCATCCCGGCGACCTCGAACACGCCGACGCCCGACTAGGGGACGCCGGGTCGGAGAAGGCAGCGGCACACCGCCTGGGCTTGTCGCACTCGACCGTGAAGCACCACCTGGCGAATGCGCGGTCCAAGGTGGGCGCAGCCACGACGGCGCAACTGGTGTGGATCCTCGCCCCGCGCCTGCCCGAGCCCGAGGGCGTGGTCCAGACGGACGACCAACGAGCGTCCGCCAGGTATCGTCAGCCTATGGCTCGATGATCGTCGTGTGCCATCGCACGGTGCTGTCGGGCGCGTGCGCCGAGCGATGCACAGCCACGTCAAGAGCGGCAGAAACGACCGCAGATCGAGTCGCGCCCCGGAGATGCGCCCGCGGACGCTCGCGGCTTACGCTGCCTTTGTGCTGTGTGGCACTGGGGTGCGGAGGGAGGCAAGGACAGATGTTTCGGACGCGTCTCACGGAACTCGTCGGATGCACACTGCCCATCCAGCAGGCTCCGATGGGCACGGTCTCCTCGCCGCGGCTCGCGGTCGCCGTCGCCGAGGCCGGCGGCATCGGCTCGATCAACACCCTCGCGATGTCGCGGGAGACCCTTCGGCGACGCCTGGACGAGATGCGTGAGCAGACCGACGGTGTGCTCGCGGTCAGCTTCCTCACCAACGACATTGACATCGACGCCGTCGCGGATGGCGCAGCGCGCGCGCGAATCATCGACTTCTTCTGGAGCGATCCTCGGCCTGATCTCGTCGACATCGCCCACCGGGGTGGAGCGCTGGTCAACTGGCAGGTCGGATCGAGGGAGGAGGCGCTCGCGGCGGTTCGAGCCGGCGCCGACATCGTCTGCGTTCAGGGTGTCGAGGCCGGCGGGCACTGCCGTGGCGACAGCCCGCTGCTGCCGCTGCTCTGCGAAGTGCTGGACGCCGTCGATGTGCCCGTCCTTGCCGCGGGCGGCATCGCCGATGCCCGCGGCGTCGCTGCCGCTATCGCTGTGGGGGCATCGGGTGTGCGGATGGGCACTCAATTCATTGCCACGGAAGAATCAGCAGCGCATGCGGACTACAAGGCAGCGGTCGTCGCAGCGGGTGCCAACAGCACGCGGATCACCGACGCGTTCAACAACTGTCCGTTGTGTGCGTCGGCGCCGCGGGCGCGCGTCCTCGTCTCGGCGATCGACGCTGTGGAAGCGATCGACGTCGGCGTGGTCGGGACGATGCAGGGCGTCGACGGGGAGTTGCTACCCGTGCCGCGCCGCTCCTGGGTGCCGCCAACGGAAGACGTGAGCGGACACATCGATGCCATGGCCATGTATGCGGGCGAATCCGTCGTCCTCGTCAACGACATCGTGCCGGCCGCGCAGCTTGCGCGTTCGCTCGCCGAAAGCGCCGAGGCCCTGCTCAGGCAGGCGTGCCCGAGTTGACCTTCGGATCGCCGTCGGAAGTAGCGCCGACCGGCCGCTCCTTGTTCTCTCTCGGCTCCGCTTCTGCTCGAGATCGCCCCGACGGGCGCGCAGCGGTTGATCGGCGCCGGCGCAAGGACCTCACGTCGCCTCCCGGGCGAAACGCAACATCACAGCGGCGATCCACCCGTAGGCAAGCACGATGGCGACGCGTTGCAGCAGCCCCGCGCGCCGTCGAACCGGGTGCACGGCGGCGGATCCCCGGTTCCCGTCGTGCTAGCCCCTAGAGGAACCGTTGGCTCAGAGCCCGGACTGAGCCCCCGGCGCCGAGAGGGCATGGCCCAAACGGCCAGGTGGAATCTGCAGCCCGCCACCCCCACCCTTGTCGGCATGACGGCGCGCTGGCCCGATCCGCGCCGGCCCCACCGGCTGGCACCCCCGGTCAACTGACCGATACCGGCGCGGGGCGCGCGTGTCCAATCTCAGGGCGTGACCCGCCGACGTGCTCCGCTCCGCCCCGCCGCGGCGGGGCTTCGCCTACTGGTCGGCCGCACCCTCCCCCGTGCCGACCCGGCCCGCCCCGTCCGACATCGGGGCACCTCCCCCTCCCACGCCTCGCGATGCGACGGACCCGCCTGACGTGGCTGCCGTGGGCGACGACGCGACGGGCCTCACGCAGCGCGAGCTGCTGATGGAGATGCGCGAGGACATCAAGGGCCTCAAGGCCACCGTGGACGCGATCGCGCGGGACCAGGCACTTGGGGTGGAGCGGCGCGCCAACATGCAGCGCAGCGCCGACAGCATCTTCGCCCGGCTCGACGGGCACGACCGGGACCTCGACCGGATGCAGGCCTGGCAGAACCGCGCCGACGGTGCGCTGGTCCTCGCCCGCTGGGCTCTCGGCGCGTCGCTCGTCAGCCTGGTGGCCGTCGCGCTCCAGGTCCTCGCCACGGTCGGCCACGCCGTGAACGGAGGCATCCCGTGACCGACGACCACTCCACGTACGGCCTCGGCTGCCTGCCGCCGACCTTCGACCCGCGGGACCAGGACTACCACCTCTCGACGCTGGATCTCCCGCCCGTGAAGGCGGTGCAGCTCCCCGTACAGGCGCCGCTCCCGCCGTGGCACCCGCTCGACCAGAACGGGTACGGGACGTGCACGGCAGAGGCGACGCTCCTCGCCCTCGTCGTCGCGTGGCACGAGAAGACCGGCGTCTGGCTCTACGCGAACGCCGCGCAGGCGCAGCACGCCGCGCAGACGCTGTACGTCGAGGCGACCGGCGACCGCACGCTCCGGCGGGGTGCCGAGCTGCGGACCCTGATGAAGGCGGCGCAGTAGACGGGGATCGTCCTGCCCGATGGCAGCCGCGTGAAGGCGGCGTCCTACCACCGTTCGAGCACGTCGCCGTGTCGGCCCGGCTCAAGACGGAGGCGGTTGCCGAGGTGATCCGGTCGGAGCCCGATGGCGCCGACGTGCTGGCGCAGGCCCGCATCCGGCGGGAACGCGACCAGGCGGCCCTGCGGTTCGCGAAGGATCGCGACCTCGGGCGCCTGGAGGCGACGATGGCGCGTCTGGACGCCGAGGCCGTCGCGGCGGTCGTCCGCCCGTCGCGCATCCCGACGGCTGCCGAGGCACGCGCCTACCTCGAGTCGTTGCCGGAGCTGTGGGCGAAGACGTCAGACGCCGGACGGCACGCGATCGCGGAGGCCGTGTTCGAACGGATCGACGTCCTGGGGGCGACCGACTTCACGTTCACGCTGACGGCGGCCGCACGGGCCCGGCGGTGGGACGCGGCCTTCGGGCCGGGCGTCATCCGCGTGGAAGGTCAAAGTGGTCGGGGCAAAACCCCGAGCCCGAAACCTGCCTCCGGAGAGGGGGTCCTGAGCACGAAAGAAGGTCAGTCTGGTCGGGGCGAGAGGATTTGAACCTCCGACCTCATCGTCCCGAACGATGCGCGCTACCAAGCTGCGCCACGCCCCGACCGAGGTGCCCTGAGGCGACGCGGATGATACCACCTGCCGGCCGGACGGCCCACGGACGGCCGTCCCGTCGGCCCGCCCGATGCCCCATACCGGCCCGTCCGAGGCCGCCCCGGCTGCTCTACGATGGCCCCATGACCGATGAGATCGCGATCGCAGCCACCACCACGGATCCCGCGGCGGCTCGACGCACGGACCTCGCGGCTCTGGCCGCCGAGGAATGGGACGTCGTCGTCGTCGGCGGCGGCGTCACCGGTGCGGGCATCCTCCTCGACGCCGTCTCCCGCGGCCTGCGCGCGGCGCTCATCGAGCAGACGGACATCGCGGCGGGGACCTCCAGCCGCTCCTCCCGCCTCATCCACGGCGGGCTCCGGTACCTCGAGCAGTTCCACATCGGGCTCGTGCGCGAGGCGCTCGCCGAGCGCGCCCGCCTCCTCGACCTCGCGCCGCACCTCGTCTCCCTCCGCCCGCTCGTCTTCCCGCTGTACGGCATGCCGTTCGTGACTCGCGGCTTCTACGGCGCCGGCATCGGCTTCTACGACGCGCTCGGGTCGGCCAGGCGGGGCGGGATCTCCCGCCACCTCGGCGTGAAGGCCACGCGCGAGCTGGTGCCCTCGATCAAGCCGGAGGGCCTGCGCGGCGCGATCGTCTATCACGACGGGATGGAGGACGACGCCCGGTACGTGCTCGCCGTCGCCCGGACGGCGGCCGGGCTCGGCGGCCTCCCCGTCACCCGCGTCCGCGCCGACGGGCTCGTCCTGGAGGGTGGCCGCGCGGCAGGGATCGTCGCACACGACCTCGTCGGCGACGTGGAGATGCGCGTCCACGCGAAGCATGTGATCGACGCCACCGGCGTGTGGGCGGCGCGCGCGGACAGCCCCTTCGGCGGCGCCCGGATGGTGCCGAGCATGGGGTCGCACCTCGTCGTCCCGCGCGAGCGGATCCCGATGAAGCACGGGATGGCGATCCGCGTCCCCGGCAAGGTGGCGTTCATCGTCCCGTGGCCGGACTTCTGGGTCATCGGGACGACGGACGCGCCGTACGAGGGCTCGCCCGACCGGCCGTCCGCGAGCCGGGCCGAGGTGGACAAGCTCCTCGACACGGTGAACACGGTCCTCGCGGTGGACCTCACGACCGACGACATCGTCGGCACCTTCGCCGGGCTCCGGCCCCTCGTCGGCGAGGCGCAGGACGGCGGCACGGTGAAGGTCTCGCGCGAGCACAAGGTGACGGTGGACCGCACGGGTCTCGTCCGGATCGGCGGTGGGAAGTACACGACATACCGGCTCATGGCCCGCGACGCGGTGGACGCCGCGCTCGGGCCGGTCGAGTCGAAGGAGCGCCCGTCGGCCACCGCCGAGCTGCCCCTCGTGGGCGCGGCGTCGCGTGCGGTCCTCTCCAACCTCGCCGACCGGATCTCGAAGGACCACGGCCTCACCGCCGACCAGGCCACGCGATTGACGCAGCGCCACGGCACCGAGGCCATGGCGGTCGTGGAGCTCGGACGGCGGCGGGACCTCCTCCGCCCGCTCCTCGCGGACCGGCCGTTCCTGGAGGCCGAGGTGGTCTGGGCGGTGCACCGGGAGCTGGCGCTCTCGCTCGACGACGTCCTCGCCCGCCGGTTCCGACTCGCGACCGAGATGCGGGACCGCGGCGCGTCGATCCTCCCGCGCGTCGCGGACCTCGTGGGCGACGAGCTGGGATGGGACGCGGCGCGGCGCGCACGCGAGATCGAGGAGTATCTCGAGACGGCGCGGCGCGAGTACGGCGTCCCGGGCATCGAGGGCGAGGCCGGGATGCCGGTGGCCGTGGCCGCCGAGGCATTCGTCGATCCCGAGCCCGCTACCGTTTCCGAGCCGGCCGCTTCTCTCGAGCCGGCCACCGCGGAGGCCTGACCGTGGCGCGGACCCACGTCCTCGCGCTCGACCAGGGGACCACGTCCTCGCGCGCGATCGTCTTCGACGAGGCCGGGCTCCCGTTCTCGTCCGCGCAGCACGAGTTTCCGCAGGTCTTCCCCTCGCCCGGGCACGTGACCCACGACCCGGAGGCCATCTGGGCGTCGCAGCTGCGCTCGGCGCGGGAGGCGCTCGCGGCGGCGGACCTCCGCACCGGCGACCTCGCCGCGATCGGGATCACGAACCAGCGCGAGACGGTCGTCGTCTGGGAGCGCGCCACCGGACGGCCCGTCGCGGACGCGATCGTCTGGCAGAGCCGGATCACGGCGCCCGCCGTGGACCGCCTGCGCGCCGACGGCCACGAGCCGCTCTTCCGCGAGCGGACGGGACTGCCCCTGGACGCCTACTTCTCCGGCCCCAAGATCGCGCACATCCTCGATGCCGAGCCCGGCCTCCGGGCGCGCGCCGAGCGCGGCGAGCTTGCCGCCGGGACGATCGACTCGTTCCTCATCTGGCGGCTCACCGGCGGCCGCATCCATGTGACAGACGTCTCCAACGCGAGCCGGACGCTCCTCTTCGACATCCACCGGCTCGCGTGGGACGACGACCTCTGCAGGATCGCGGGCGTGCCCCGCGCCGTCCTCCCCGAGGTCCGCGCCTCGTCCGAGGTGTACGGCGAGACGGACGCCTCGATCCTGGGCGCCCCGGTCCCCATCGCGTCGGCGATCGGCGACCAGCAGGGCGCGCTCTTCGGCCAGGGGTGCCTCACCGCCGGCCGGGCGAAGAACACGTACGGCACCGGCGCGTTCCTCCTTCTCAACACCGGCGAGAAGCCGATCGTGTCGAAGAACGGACTCCTCTCCACGGTCGGGTGGCGACTCGGGCCGGACGGTCCGGTCTCGTACGCGCTCGAGGGCGCGGTCTTCATCGCCGGCGCCGCGGTCCAGTGGTTCCGGGACGGCCTCCGCGCCATCGAGCGCGCCGGCGACATCGAGATCCTGGCCGAGGAGGTGGACGACACGCAGGGCGTCTACCTGGTGCCCGCGTTCGTCGGACTCGGGGCTCCGTACTGGGACGCCTCCGCGCGGGGGACGATCGTTGGCCTGACGCGCGGGACGACCCTCGCGCATCTCGCACGGGCGACGATCGACTCGATCGCCTACCAGGTCTTCGACGTCCTCGAGGCGATGGAGGCCGACGCGGGCGAGCGGCTCGACGTGGTCCGCGTGGACGGCGGGGCGGCCGTGAACGACCGGCTCCTCCAGCTCCAGGCGGACCTCATCGGCGTGCCCGTGGAGCGCCCGGTCGTGACCGAGACGACGGCGCTCGGGGCGGCTCTCCTCGCGGGGATCGCCACGGGTGTCTGGCGGGACGCGAGCGAGGCCACGTCCACCTGGCGGCTGGACCGGCGCTTCGAACCGCGGATGCCGGCCGAGGAGCGGGCGCGCCGGATGCAGGGATGGCGGCGCGCGGTCGAGCGCTCGCGGGGCTGGGCCAGCGAGGACTGACCGGCCAGCGGTCCGGGAGACCGCGACGGGCGCCGTGAGAGAGCGGCGC
Organism: uncultured Chloroflexia bacterium; assembly: GCA_963717255.1. Classification (GTDB taxonomy): domain Bacteria; phylum Chloroflexota; class Limnocylindria; order Limnocylindrales; family CSP1-4; genus CAIYQJ01. Next base: position 81,799 of record CAVQVT010000003.1, read on the forward strand.
CCCGCGGCTACCCCTTGGTCGACCCCAGGGTGAGGCCGCTGATGAACTGCTTCTGGGCGGCGAAGAACACGATCATCGTGGGCAAGGCGACGATGATCGCACCGGCCGCGATCAGGTTGTTGTCCACGAAGAAGTTGCCTTTGAGGTTGTTCAGCGCCGACGTGATCGGCATGCGCTCTCCGCTCTTCATGAGCAGGAGGGCCCAGAAGAAGTCGTTGTAGATCCAGGTCGTCTCGAGCACGACGAGCGCGGCGAACGCCGGCCGCACGAGCGGCATGATCACCCTGCTGTAGATCTGGAACACGCTGGCGCCGTCGACGACCGCGGCTTCCACCATCTCCTGGGGCAGCGTCTTCATGTAGTTGCTGAGCACGAAGGTGCAGAAGCCCAGCTGGAAGGCGACGTGGATCGCGATCACGCCGAAGTACTGGTCGTACCACAGGCCGTTGTCGCTCAGCAGGGGCGGGAGCGGCAGCAGCAGGAACATCCGGAACAGGGGCGTGATGATGACCTGCTGGGGCAGCAGGTTACCTGCCGTGAAGACCATCAGGAAGAGCAGGTTGAGCCGCCAGCTGTAGCGCGACAGGACGAACGCCGCCATCGAGGCGAGGAGCAAGGTCAGGAAGACGGCCGGCACGACGACGATGACCGTGTTGAGGAAGTACGACGGGAGACGCCCATCGGTGAAGGCCTTCACGTAGTTGTCCAGGTTGTACGCCCCGCCGACCGAGACGTATCCCAGCCGGGCCGTATCGACATACGGTCGGAGCGAGGTGTACAGGGCGTAGACGAGCGGGAAGAGCCAGACCAGGGCCATCGTGAACAGGAAGAAGTGCAGCGCGACCCGACTCCATCGGATCCCGGTCTTCTTCTTGACGTATGTGTTCGCGATCTCCGGGCTCGCGGCGGTCATCGGGCCTCCTCGCGCAGCGTCCGTGAGAGATAGACGATGATCGGGCCGACGGCGACCACGAGCAGGACGACGGCGATGGCCGAGCCGAACCCGATCCGGCTCGCCTCGCCGATGATGTTGTTCGTGACCAGGACCGAGAGCAGCTCGAGGCCGTTGAGACCGCGGTTGATGATGAACGCGAGATCGAAGGCCCGGAGCGACTCGATGACCGTGATCACGAGGACGACGATGTTGATCGGCCGCATGACCGGGAACACGACCCGGAAGAACGTCTGGGTCTCCGTGGCGCCGTCGACCTTGGCTGCCTCACGGAGCGTCGGATCGACGCCCTTCAGTCCCGCGAGGTACAGGATCATCACGTAGCCCACCTGGCGCCAGCTCGCGAAGATGAGGATGGCCCACAGGTTCAGGCTGGAGTTCCCGAGCCAGTCGACGGGCTTCACCCCGAACGACGCGAGGACCCCGTTGATCAGGCCCTGGTCGGTCGAGAGGAAGAGCTGGGCGATGAACCCGATGATGGCCAGCGAGAGGACGACCGGCAGGTAGAGGGCGCCCTGGTAGAACCGGGTGCCGCGGATCTCCTTGTCGAGGAGCACCGCGAAGAAGATCCCCAGCGGCGTCGCGATGAGCATGAAGACCCCGAGCCAGATGAGGTTGTGCTGGATCGCCGGCCAGAACGGCGGGTACGTGGTGACCAGCACCCGGTAGTTGTCGATCCCGACGAACTTGATCCGGTCGAGCCCGCCGATCCCATTCCAGCTGGTGAACGACAGGACGATCGAGGCGAAGGTCGGGACCCAGACCAGGAAGATGTGGACGAACGCGGGGATCCCGAGCAGGAGCGCGAGGATCCACTTGTCGCGGCGCGTCAGGAGGAGGCTGCGGCCCTTCTGCTTGGAAGCGGCCGCAGCCCCGACCCCGGAAGGGGTCGGGGCTGCGGATCCGGAGACGTCGGACGTCACGGCGTTCGATCCGTTCGCTGTGGGTCAGCGGATCACTGCGGGGGAAGGGAGTCGTAGACGCCCTGGATCTTGGCCGTGTAGGCGGCCAGGTCCTGGGACGGGTTCTTGATGAAGTCCTGGAGCAGCGTCTGCATGCCTTGCGCCCCGGCGAAGTCGGAGCGTGTATCGCGGTCGAGGAACTGGGCGACACCACCGGACGCTCCGATGATCTCGGCCATCTTCATCTGCTGCGGGGTGAACGAGCTCGTGTCGGTGACCGTCGCCGCCGGGATCTGGCTCTGGTCCTTTCCGAGGAAGGCCAGCTGCGCCTCGGGCGTCGCGAAGCACGCGAGCATCGCCTCGGCGGCCGGAAGGTTCTTCGGAGCCTTGCTCAGGATCCACGCGTCGACGGGGGCGTCGATGCCCATCTCGCTGTCCCACTCGGTGCCCAGGGTCGGGAACGGGAAGAAATCGACGTCAGCCAGGTTCTCCGGGGCCACCTGCTGGGACGCGAACGTGCCCAGGAAGTACATCGCCGCCTTGTTGTTGGCCCACGCCTGGGCGGCTTCCTGCCAGGTCCGTCCCAACGGATCGGGCTGGGTATAGGTCAGGAGCTCGGCCCACTTCTTGAAGACGGCCTGGACCTTCGGGTCGGTCCACTTCTCGTTGCCGGCCAGGAGGTCCAGGTGGAACTTGTTGCCGTTGAGGCGCATGTTCAGGATGTCGAACGTGCCCATGGCCGGCCAGCCGTCCTTGTCGCCGAAGGCGAGCGGGATGAGGCCATCGGCCTGCATCTTCTGGGCGAGGGCGACGAACTCGTCCCACGTCTTGGGGACCGTGTAGCCCTTCTCCTGGAAGAGGCTCTTCCGGTAGAGGACGACCCACGGATAGGAGACGATCGGCACCGCGTACTTCATGCCGTCGTCACCCTGGGAGGCCTTGGCCATGCCTTCCGTGTAGTTCGCGGCGATCGTCTGCCAGACGTCGTCGATCGGCGTCAGCAGGCCGTTGCGGGCCGGGAACCGGAGGCGCTCACCCGTGAACCACTTCACGATGTCCTCGGGCGTGCCCTGCATGAACGTGTTGAACTGGTCCTGGAAGTCATTGTGATTCGTGATCGAGACCGGGGCGGTGACCCCGGTCTTCGCGGTGCAGTAGTCGACCATCGCCTTGACGGAGGCGGCCGGCACCGGCTCGTGTTCGTTCGAGCGGATGGTCGTCGCGCCCAGGGCGGCCTGGGACTCCGCCGGGGCCTGGGTCGCCGCGGCCTGGGACTCCGCCGGGGCCTGGGTCGCCGCGGCCTGGGACTCCGCCGGGGCCTGGGTCGCGGGGGCCGGCGACGCGCCGCTGCTGCAGGCCGAGACGACCAGCGCGACCGCGGCGAGCGCGACCAGACCCCTCCCGAGCCGGGGCTTCGACATGGACATGTGAACCCTCCTCTGGTCAGTCGGGCTTCAACAGAAACCGACATGAACCACTCGATTGTCACGGCCGGGATCGGGCCGTGTCAAGCCCCGGTTGGTCCTTTTCGTGCTTTCGACGTTGACCTGTGTCGGAATCTGGAGCAATCTGTTGGACGGCCGGTCGGCCGAGCCTGAGCGATGCAGGCTCCGGGGACGGCCGGCGGGGGAGATCGACGGAGTGCTCGCGAGGCAACGCCAAGCCTACATCCTCGACCGCGTCCGGGAGGACGGGGCCGTGAAGGTCGCCGATCTCGTCCGGGAGCTCGGCGTCTCTGACATGACCGTCCGGCGCGACCTCGAGGCCCTCCAGATCCTGGGCCTCCTCGAGAAGGTCCACGGCGGCGCGACGACGGCTTCCGAGGGCACGCTGTTCGAACCGGGGTTCGCGGTCAAGTCGGCCCTTCAGGAACGGGAGAAGGCCGCCATCGCGGCCGCGGCCGCGCGCCTGGTCGAGCCGGGCAGCGCCATCGCGCTGTCCGCCGGCACGACGACGCACGCCCTCGCCCGCCGGCTGACCGAGGTCCCCGGGCTGACGATCGTCACGAACTCGGTGCCCGTCGCGGACGTCATGTACCGAGCCGGGAGGCCGGACCAGACGATCATCCTCACCGGCGGCGTCCGCACCCCGTCGGATGCCCTGGTGGGCCCGTTCGCCGTCGCCGCCCTCCGGACCGTGCACCTGGACCAGGTCTTCATGGGCGTGCACGGGATGGAGACGAAGACCGGGTTCACCACGCCGAACATCCTCGAGGCCGAGACCGACCGCGCGCTGGTCGAGGCCGGCCGCCGGCTGATCGTGCTCGCCGACCACACCAAGTGGGGGGTGATCGGGATCAGCTCGTTCGCGCGGCTCGACCAGGCGGACATCCTCATCACCGACGCCGGGCTGGCGCCGGACGCCCGCGCCGAGCTCTCGTCGCACGTCAAGGAGCTCGTCCTGGTCGACTCGACGGGCGCGACGATCGCGGAGGTGGCGTGACGACCGTCCCGACCGACACGATGCTCGCGGAGGCGCACCGGCGCTTCAACCCGCTCACGGACGAGTGGGTCCTCGTCTCGACGGGCCGCACCAAGCGCCCGTGGCTGGGCCGGGCCGAGGCCACGGCCAGGCCGACCCGGCCAGCGTACGACCCAAGCTGCTACCTCTGCCCGGGCAACGTGCGCGCCAACGGCGCGACGAACCCGCCGTACGAGGAGACGTTCGTCTTCGAGAACGACTTCGCCGCCCTCCGGCCCTCGACGCCCGAATGGGCGTACGAGGACGGCCTGCTCCGCGCGGAGGCGGAACGCGGCACCTGCCGCGTGATCTGCTTCTCGCCGCGCCACGACCTCGACCTGGGGCACATGTCGCCGGCGGAGGCCCGCCGGGTCGTGGACGTATGGGCGGCGCAGACGGAGGATCTCGGACGGGACCACCAGTGGGTCCAGGTGTTCGAGAACCGCGGGGAGCTGATGGGCGCGAGCAACCCGCACCCGCACGGCCAGATCTGGGCGGCGTCCTCGATCCCGCGAGAGCCGACGCGCGAGGACGCGGCGCAGCGCCAGCACTTCGCCCGGACCGGCCGGAGGCTGCTTCTCGACTACGCGACGCAGGACGGCGCGGGGCCGCGGGTCGTGGAGAGCACGGACGAATGGCTCGTCGTCGTCCCGTTCTGGGCGACGTGGCCGTTCGAGACCCTGGTGCTCCCCCGCCGTCCAGCGACGCGGCTGCCCGACCTCGACGACGCGCGCCGTGAGGACCTCTCCGCCGTCCTGACGCGCCTCGTCAGGCGCTACGACGGCCTCTTCGACCTCGCGTTCCCGTACTCGATGGGCTGGCACCAGGCGCCGTTCGTGCCCGGGCCCGCGGACCACTGGCAGCTCCACGCGCACTTCTACCCGCCGCTCCTCGGCGCGACCGTCCGGAAGTTCATGGTCGGCTACGAGCTGCTGTCGGAGCCGCAGCGGGACATCTCCGCGGAGGAGGCGGCGCAGCGGCTGCGGGAGGCGACGGTCCGCATGGTGGCGGAGGCGTCCCCCGTCTGACCCGCCGCGCCGTCCGCGGCCTCGAGCGGCCCTGGGCCCCGGGCGGCCGCGGGCTCCGCGGTCCCGTGACCTCAGACGGCCACCGGCTCCACCGTCCAGGTGTGCGCCGGCACGTACCCGATGAGCTCGCGCGCACGCCGGATCGAGAGGAGCGTCTCGCGGCCCGACGGCTCCGAGCGGAGCGGGACGCCCGGGAAGACCTCCGCGAGGAGGTCGGCGCTCGGCCGCTCCATGACGGTGTCCGCGGCCGCGACGATGCAGACCTCCGCCCCCGCGACGTCCGCCTCGAGCGCGAGGCGCGCGGCGAGCGCCACGTCGCGCGCGTCCACGTAGCCCCACATGTTCCACGCGCGGACGCGCGCGTCGGCCTGCCAGGCGCGGAAGCGCACGTAGTCGTGCGGCTCCATGATGTTCGAGATCCGGAGGCCCACGAACGCGATCCCCGAGCGCCGGGCCATCTGCATCGCCATCGTCTCGCCCACCAGCTTCGACAGCGCGTAGGACGACTCCGGGCGCGGAGGAGCGTCCTCGTCGATCGGCGCGTAGGGCGGCGGGTCCGCGTCGAACGGGAGCCCCAGGACCGTCTCGCTCGAGGCCCACACGACGCGCCGGACCTTCTCCGCGACCGCCGCGGCGAACACGTTGTACGTGGAGAGTGCGTTGTTGCGGAACGTCTCGCCCTCGCCCCGCAGCCCGGGCGCCGGGATCGCGGCGAGATGGACCACCGCGTCCGCACCGGCGACGACGTCCCGCGCCTGGCCGGCGTCCGCGAGGTCCGCGAGCACGCAGAGTCCGAAGTCGCTGCCGTCGTGGACCACGTCGACGCTCAGCACGTCATGTCCGCGATCGCGAAGATCCCGGACGACCCACCGGCCGGCCTTCCCGCTTCCTCCCGTGACGACGATCCGCACCGCGCTCCTCCCTGCCCGTCAGGCCTTCGCCCGCACCCGATTGTTCTTCGGGTCGTGCGTCACCTCGGCGAGGCCCAGTGCCTCGAGGAGCGGCGGGACGTACATCCCGAAGCGGCCGCGGTAACCCTTGCGCAGGCCGTACCAGCCGCCGACGGGGTTCTCCGGCGAACGCCCCCACGCCTCGACCGTCCCCTCCGCGGCGGGCTTCTGCTCGTCGGCGGCCCCGAGCGGCATCCAGTCGCCATGGGCCACGAGCATCGCGTGGAGGTCCTCGACGCACGAGAGCTGGTAGCGGAGCTGCGTCGATCCGACCTGGCAGACGAGCGCCGGCGGGTCGGCCGACTCGTCGCGCCACATCGCGTACTCGGAGGTGCCCGGGGCCGTCGTCAGGCGCCAGGGATCGTCCTTCGTTCCGCCGCCGACAGCGTTCTGGTTCATGGGACGCTCCTCGTCGATGGGTCGTGGACGGCCAGCATCCGGTTCGGGCTGCCGGGCGTCAACCCCTTTCGGCGGTCACCGTCGCCGTCCGCCTCGCCGCGCGGCCGCGCCGCGCTCGCGCTTTCGCCCGATCCGTCGGTTTGACAGGGAGGCCCGCGACACCCACAGTCACGGTCGAGCCCACGGACGTGGGCCACTGAGGGTTGGAGGAGAAGCGATGGAGACTGGGATCGAGTTCTACGCGGGCCTGCGCGCCGCGATGCGTCACGCGCGGGTCGCGCTGCCGCTCGCCGCACTGACCCTCTTCCTCGCCGCATGCAACAGGGTCGACACAGGCCAGATCACGTTCTGGGACATCTTCTGGTCGATCGCGATCTTCTTCCTGTGGGTCATGTGGATCTTCATCATCATCTCGATCTTCATGGACATCTTCCGCAGGAACGACATGTCCGGCGGGGTCAAGGCGATCTGGATCATCTTCCTGTTCATCGCCGCCCCGATCACCGCGCTCGTCTACATCATCGTGCGACCGAAGGTGACCGCCCAGGACGTCCAGATGGCCGCCCAGGCGGAGGCCGCGAACAAGGCCGTGGCCGGCGTGTCGAAGGCCGACGAGCTCGCGAAGCTCCAGGCCCTGAAGGACGCGGGCACGATCAACGACGCCCAGTTCGAGGACCTCAAGGCGAAGCTGATGGCTTCCTGACGGGTCGGCCGGGCGACCGGCCGCGACGCACCCACGACGCCGCCGCGATCCTCGCGGCGGCGTCGCCGCGTCCGGGGGACACGACCTCGCAGAGCGCCCTGCAGCGCCGCGGGCCTGATGGCGCCGCACGTCGGGCGTACTCTCGAGGCGCTGGACCACCCGGACCACGAGGGGCGCACGATGCACATCGCCGACTTCGCACTCGAGCGCTACTTCGCCCGGTGGGAGTTCGCCGTCGAGCACCTGCTGTGCGCCTCCGACGTCGAGGGCTGGCCGATGGCCGACCTCCTCGCCGCCGCCGACCCGGAGGCGCGGGCGCTGTGGGACGGGCTCCGTCTCGGGTACACGGAATCGCTCGGGCACCCGCTGCTGCGGAAGGAGATCGCGGGGCTGTACGAGACCGCGAGCCCGGACGACGTGCTCGTGTTCGCGGGGGCGCAGGAGGCGATCTTCCTCCTCTCGCACGCCCTGCTGGGGCCGGGGGATCACGCGATCGTCGTCTGGCCCGCCTACCAGTCGCTGTACGAGGTGGCCCGGTCGGTCGGCGCGGACGTGACGCTCGTCGAGCTCCGCGAGGCCGACGGCTGGCGGCTCGACGTCGACGAGGTCCGGCGCGCGCTCCGGCCGGAGACGAGGGTCGTCGTCGTGAACGCGCCGCACAACCCGACGGGGATGCTGCCCTCGCACGCGGAGTGGCGGATGCTGGCCGGCCTGTGCGCGGATGCCGGCGTCCACCTGGTCTCGGACGAGGTCTACCGGTACCTCGAGGCCGACCCGGCCGACCGGCTCGTCGCCGGGTGCGACGCGCTCGACCTGGGCGTCTCGATCGGCGTCATGTCCAAGTCGTTCGCGATGGCGGGGCTGCGCATCGGCTGGATCGCGACACGGGACCGGAGCCTGATCGACCGGTGCGCCCGGCTGAAGGACTACACGACGATCTGTGCGTCGGCGCCGTCCGAGATCCTCGCGATCGTGGGCCTCCGGGCGCGGGACATGGTCCTCGAGCGGTCTCGGTCGATCGTGGCGACGAATCGGTCGTACTTCGAGTGGTTCGTGGACGGGTCTGAAGGACGGTTCGCGTGGGTCCGGCCGAGAGGCGGCTCCGTCGCGTTCCCGCGCCTCGCGGCGGACGAATCGGTCGACGCGTTCGCGGCCGCGCTGGTCGAGGAGGAGGGCGTCCTCATCGTGCCGGGATCGATCTTCGGGCATCCCGGGAACCACTTCCGCGTCGGATTCGGACGGAACGGGTTCACGGCCGGACTGGAGCGCCTGGCGGCGTTCGCGGAGCGCCGGTACCCCTGAGGCCGTGCCGCACGGGGGACCCCGGCGGCCGCCGGGGTCCCGGCCGCGTCGGCCGGGCGCGCGTCAGCCCGCGGGCTCCTCCCCGAACTCGGTCGTCGCGAAGACCTGGAGCCGCGTCCCCTGCCGCCGCCAGGCATCCGCCGGGAGGCCGGCCTTCTGGCAGACGGCGTCGAGCGTCCGGCGCGCATCCCACCCGAGGGGCGGACCCACGTTCGGCAGGAGGAGGGCGCGCCGGCCGTCGCGCGAGACGATGACCCCGTGGCGGACGGGGTCGAAGTCGGCAGGGTCGGGCAGGTCCACCGCGTCGCCGAGCACGTTCACGTCCACGACGAGGCCGGGCACCTCGCCCGGGGCGACCGGGGAGAAGCGAGGGTCACGGATCGCCGCGCCGCGCGCGGCCGTGCGGACGTTCTCCCAGGTGGGCCGCTCGTCGTCGAGGTGGCCGATGCATCCGCGCAGCTCGCCGTGCCGGTCGCGCAGCGTGACGAACGCCGCCCGCGGCGCGAGGAGGCCGCCGGTGAGTTCGCGGTCGTCGGGTGCGGGCGCCGGCCGCCCGGCCGCGGCCGCCTCCACGCAGGCGCGCGCGAGGCGGAGGAGCGTGGCGCGCTCCTCGGGCGTCAGGGCCGGGGGACGCCCGACCGCGGGACCGGGACGGGCGGGGCCGGGGTCCGCCGGACCGGGGTCGCGGGCGGGGTCCGAGTGCTGGGCGTGCTGGTCCATCGGCCACAGGGTGAGAGCGAGCGACCGCCGCGACCAGTGCGCTTCGGACCGTCGTGCGCGCCGCGGAAGTCGCGCGGGCGTCAGGCCCGCGTCGCCGCGGGCGTCACCGCCGTCCCCGGCCGTCCGCCTGCACGGATCGGGAGCACCACGACCGCGGCGAGGAGGAAGCTCGCGGCCATGACGGCGAACGCCACGGGGAACCCCGCTGCGTCGCCGAGCGCTCCGACGAGCACCCCCATCGCGGCCGCCCAGATCGCCCCGACGGCGAACATGAGGGTGAAGTAGGCCGAGAACGCCGCGTCGCGGATCGGCGTCGGGGCCACGTCCGCGAGGAGCGCCTGCAGGAGCGCGCTCTCCTCGAAGACGAACGCGCTCATCAGGCCGATCGCGAGCCAGACGAGCGGGATGGTCGATCCGGCCGCGACCAGGAGCGCCAGCGACGCCGCGCCGAGGAGATAGGACGCGACGAGCACCACCTTGTGCCCCAGGCGGTCGCTCACCCAGCCGGCCACCAGCGGGCCGGGCACGCTGCCCACGAGGAGCAGCGTGTACATGAGCGTCACGGTCGCCGCGTCCACCCCGAGCACCAGGTGCAGGTAGAGCGGGACGAACGTCGTCACGATGCCGAGCCCGCGGCCGGCCGCTGCCACCGAGCTGGCCAGGAAGAGCCAGCGCAGGTCGCGCTCGCGCAGGACCGCCCGGTAGGCGTCGAGCGAGCTGCCGTGCGCGCGGGCGACCGCGCGGTCCTCGCCGGTCTCGCGCACGGCCGCGAGGATGAGCACGGCCACCACGAGGGCCGGGAGACCGACGGCGACGACGGCCGGCTGCCACCCGGCGGTCGCGATGATCCAGCCGCCCACGAGCGGGACGGCGACCGTGCCGAGGTTCCCGAGCGCGATGTGCGTGCTGATGGCGAACCCTCGGCGTGTCGGCGGGTACTGCTCGGCGAGGAGCGCGTTCCCCACCGGATGCTGGGGTGAGCCGCCGACGCGCCCCACGACCGTCGCCGCCGCGAACGAGAGCCACGTGGTGGTGAACGCCATCGCGCACATCCCGGCGCCGAAGACGAGCCCGCCCCCGCCCAGGATCGCGTGCCGCGAGACGACCCGGGAGAGCGGGCCGTACGCCAGCTGCATCCCGCCGGCGAGGAGGTTCCCGACGGCGATCAGCAGGCCGACCGACTCGACGCCGACGCCGTAGGTCGCGATGACGGGGATGAAGACGAGGGGGAGCAGGGCGGTCTGGGCGTGGATCAGCGCGTGCTGCGCGGAGACGAGCCCGAGCGTGACGCGCGGCCGGACCCGGATCGCGGGCGCCGCCGGATCGGGGATCGCCGCCAGGTCGGACATGACGCGTATGGTGCCCGACCGGCCCGCCCGCGGAGGGCCGGCGCCGGCCCGGCCGCCCGACGAGAACCGATGGCCGCGTGACGACGTATCGACCTTCCACAGGCGCCGTGCGGGACGGCGCAGAGACGGAGAGGGAATCGATGGATGTGACTCGACCTTCGACCGGCGCCGGGACGGGCGTCGTCACTCGCCTCGGGCGCGCACCGGCAGCCGCCTCGGCCATCCTGGCCGCGGCCGCCATCCTCCTCGTGGCCGTCGCGCCGGCCTCGTCGGCAGCCGTCGATCGATCGTGGCGCGGATCCGTCGGGTCCGGCGGAGTCAACGGCTCCGTCACCGTCGTGGCGATCGTGGCGGGGACCGGCTCCGTGGGGCTGCGGCTGAAGGCGCTCCCGAAGAGCGCGCCGGTGACGGTCACGATCCGGGCCGGCACGTGCGCGAAGCCGGGCGCCGTCTCCGCGGTCCTCCCCGCGACGCGCTCGACGAGCGCCGGCGGGGTGACCAGGACCGTCGCGGTCACCCGCACCGCCGTGAACCGGATGAAAGCGGCGCGCACGCTCATCACCCAGGTGCGCTCGACCGGATTCTCCCGCTGCGCGGCCCTGAAGGCCGTCGCGCGGCCCGGTGCGTCGCCCTCGCCGTCCTCGTCCCCGTCCCCGTCGGCGGGGAACGAGGCCGAGGTCCGCGCTCGCGACTTCGCCTTCTCCCCGGCGACGATCACGGCGGCCGCCGGCACGCCGATCGTCGTCTCGTTCCGGAACGACGACGCGGGTGTCCGGCACGGCATCAGCGTGGGCACGAGCGTCTCCGCCGCGCCGATCGCGGCCTCGGCCGTGATCACCGGCGTCGCGCGGACGACCTTCACCATCCCGGCGCTCTCGGCCGGGACCTACCTCTTCTGGTGCCCGGTCCACCCGTCGATGACCGGGAAGCTCGTCGTCACCGGTGTCGCGGGCGCCTCCGCGAGCCCGACCGCGGGCGCGGGCGCCGGCGCATCGCCCTCCACGTCGCCGACATCCGAGCCGACCCCGGCCGCGTCGTCCTCGCCCACGTCGTCCCCGACGCTGCCACCGACCCCGGAGCCGACAGGGTCCTCCGACCCCTCTCCCAGCTACTCGCCGTTCTGATCCGGGCGCGTCCCGGCGACGCGGCGACGGCGCCAGAGACGTCGGAGCGGCCGCCCGTCCGGGCGGCCGCTCCGACCATCGTTCGCCGCGACCCCGCGGGCGGGGCCGCGACCCGGTATCAGTACGCCTCGAGGTACCGGTCGATCTCCCACTGGGTGACCTGGGTGCGGTAGCCGTCCCACTCGGCGCGCTTCGCCTCGACGAAATGGCTCAGGACGTGCTCACCGAGCGCCTCGCAGATGACCTTGTCGCGCTCCAGCTCGTCGATCGCCTCGCCGAGCGTCCCGGGAAGCTCCTTGATCCCCTTCTCGGCCACGCGCGAGGAGTCCATCTCGAAGAGGCTCTCCTCGACCGGATCGGCGAGCTTGAGGCCCTTCTCGACGCCGTCCAGGCCGGCCGCGATCATCACCGCGAACGCCAGGTAGGTGTTCGACGACGGATCCGGGCACCGGACCTCCGCGCGCGTCCCCTCGATGCTCTTGCCGGGCGAGATCATCGGGACGCGGATGAGTGCCGACCGGTTCGTCCGACCCCAGGTGATGTACGTGGGAGCCTCGTAGCCGGGCACCAGGCGCTTGTACGAGTTCACCGTGGGCGCCAGGACGGCGATCATCCCCTTCGCGTGGGCGAGGATGCCGGCCATGTAGCTGCGCGCGAGGTCGGAGAGGCCGTACTTCGCCTTCGGGTCGGCGAAGGCGTTCTTCTTCGCCTTGATCGAGTAGAGGCTCTGGTGCGTATGCATGCCGGAGCCGTTGATCCCGAAGATCGGCTTGGGCATGAACGTCGCGTACAGACCGTGCTGCTGGGCGATCGCCTTCAGGGCGAACTTGAACGTGATCGCGTTGTCGGCGGTCCGCAGCGCGTCGGAGTATTCGAAGTCGATCTCGTGCTGGCCGGCGGCGACCTCGTGGTGGGCGGCCTCGACGCTGATCCCGAAGGCCTCCAGCGCGTCCACCATGTCCTGGCGGACCTCCTGCGCGAGGTCGGTCGAGAAGTCGAAGTAGCCCGCGAGGTCGTGCGGGAGCGGCGCGACCCGGCCCTCGTCGTCGCGGCGGAAGAGGAAGAACTCCAGCTCGGGCCCCATGTTCACGATGTAGCCGAGCTTCTTCGCGCGCTCCACCTGCCGGCGGAGCACGTGGCGCGGGTCCCCGACGAAGGGCTGGCCGTTGGGCGTGAAGACGTCGCAGATGACGCGCGCCGTGCCCCGCCCGTTGGACGCCCCCTGCCACGGGATCGCGGCGAAGGTGCTCATGTCCGGCATGAGGTACTGGTCGGACTCGGCGATCCGGGTGAAGCCCTCGATCGACGACCCGTCGAACCAGGTCCCGTGCCTGACGGAGTCCTCGAGGCGGTGGACCGGGATCGTCACGGCCTTGACGATGCCGAGGACGTCCGTGAACTGGAGCTGGATGAACCGGATGCCGTCGGCCTTCGCCTTCTCGATCTTCTCCAGCGCGCCTGCTTCCACCATCGATCGAGCCTCCTGCGGCCTCCCGTACCGGCGTCTCGTCGCCCCCGGGAAGGCCCGTTCTTGTGCCGGACGCACCGAGATGCGTCGACCTGCCGTCGGGATGCGCGAAGGATAGCAGTGCGCCCGGTGCCGACGACGCGGTAGTGAGGCGTCAGTCTTGTGCGTTTTGCACGATTCGGAGGGCGGAGGACAGCGCCAGGCGGAGATCCGGGTCGGCCAGGTCCCACCCTCCGAGCTCCTCGAGGCGGCGGATCCGGTAGGCGACCGTGTTGCGGTGCACCCCGAGCACTTGCGCGGCCTCGATCGGACCGGCGGCGTCGAGGACGGCGCGCAGGGTCGCCAGGCGCCCGGCCACCGCCGCGGGACGGCCGGCGAGGACCGGTGCGAGCAGCGCGCGCGACAGGCGCTGGCCGTCGGGCATGTCGTGCAGGCCGCCCAGGATCCGGTAGGCAGGGAGCCGGTCGGCACGCACGACCCGCGCGCCCTCGACGGTCGCCTCCGCCGCCTCGAGCGTCGCGCGGGCCTCGGCCTCCGCCTGCGGCCGGTCCCCCGGATCGCGGAACGGCCGGGAGACCGCGACGGGGCGCCGGATCAGGTGCGCGACGCGATCGGCGGTCACGAGCCCGCCCGGGTCGGCGTCGTCCGCGACGGCGACGAGACGGTACTCCAGGCTCTCGGCGCTCCCGCGGAGCGCGAGGCGCCGCGGCGGCGCGAGGAGCCGGAGCTCGGCGCGAAGGGCCTCGCGCCGCTCGGCGGGCGACGGGGCGGGAGGCACGGCGACCGTGGCGTCCCGGCGCGGGCGAGCATCCGAGCCCGGCCGCGTAGCCGGGTCGGCGGCCGGATCGGTGGCCGGGAGGTCGTCCACCTGCCGGGCGACGAGCACCACCCAGGGCGGGCCGTCCGCCGGGAGCGTCCCGCCGCGGCGGGCCTCCTCCCGGGCGCGGGCGACGGCCACCTCCCGCCCGAGCTCGAGCGCGAGCAGCGCCGCGACCCGCTCGCAGGCGATCCGCTCGCCTTCGGTCGGGGGCTCGTCGCCGAGGAGCAGCAGGCTGCCCCGCGGCGGCGCCGGCAGGCCGGACGGGTCCGCGTCGGCGGCGCCAGCGACGGCCGGGGCCGGCAGGGGGACACGCAGGGCCACGCCGGACCGGGACGCCAGGTAGCGACGCGCGGCGTCGGCGGCGGCCGGCGGCCGGGCAGGCGCATGCAGAGCGAGCGGGTGTCCCCGCCGGCCCTCCAGCGCGACGGCCCGCCCGAGGAACCCGCCGATCGCGGCGACGAGCGCCGTGGGATCCCCGTCCGCGAGCGCGACCGCCTCGAGCCGCCGCTCCAGCTCCTCGGCCCGCGCCTCGAGCGCCGCGCGTCGGTTCACGAGCCAGGAGATGACGCTCCGCTCGATCGCGACCGGGTCCCCGCCGGCGACCTCCGCGACCGGGATGCCTGCCTGCGCGAGGCCGGCGGCGAGGTCCGCGGCCGGACGCGCCGGGCGAGAGTCGGTCCCGCCACGCACGGCATCGGCCGCGACGACGGTCGAGGCGCCGGCGGCCTCGCCCTCGGCCAGGAGGATCACGGCGCCGGCGGCGCCGCCGTCCACGAGGGCGGCGACGAGTGCGTCCACCTGGTCGCGACCGGGAGCGACGACGGCGAGCGCCCGCTCCGGGACGAGGACGAGATCACCCGGGTCGAGGGCGTCGAGCGCGGGGACGCGCGCGCGCACGAGGCGGACCCAGACCACGTCACGGGCGAGGGACGAGGCGGCGCCCGGGACGACCGTCGCGGTCGGGAGGACGTCCGCCAGGAGGGCGGCGAGCGTCGCCATCGCGCCTACCCCTCGTCCCCGCCCGCGGGGGGCCCCGGCGAGGGCACCCTGACCGCGACGAGATCGGTGAGCAGGCCGCCGAGCTCGCGACGGACGGGGACGTACCGGTCGGAGCTCCAGGCGAGGCGCAGCTCCCCCGCCCCGTCGATCCGCATCCAGACGCGCCGGCGCGAGAAGGTGAACGTCACGACAAGCCCCACGATGAGGAGCCCGAAGGCGAGCCAGACCAGGCCCAGGCCCGGGTCGCGCCGGGCGACGATCCCCGTGTACGCGCCGATCGAGCGGAGGTCGATCGTCATGCCCGCCGCCGGCGGCGCGAACGAGGTCCCCGACCCGAGGCCACCGACGAAGATGGCGTCGAAGCGCGGCGTCCCGTCGGGCTGGGTCCCCGTCTGCCGCGAGCCGATGACGGCGAGCAGCGGCGCCTGACCCTCCGCGCGGTCGAGGAGCATCTCCAGGCCCACGTCCGTCCCGGGGACGGCGAGCCGGGCGTACGGACGGTCCGCGCTGAACGCATCGAGCGGGACCCATCCGTCCCAGAGGACGCCGCCGTCCGGCGTGCGGATCGCGAGGTCCACGGCCGGCCCGAAGAAGTTCTGGTGGAACGAGTACCCGGCGACCTCGAGCGGGTCGTTCACGCGGATGACCTTGCGCGCGAGGAGCAGGCCGTCGCGATAGACGGCGAGGTCGGTCGTGAAGTCGGCGAACCGCCCGTCCGGCAGACGCGGCGCGGAGAACCCCTCGTTCTTCAGGACGAGGTTCCCCGGCGTCCCGAGGCGCTCGACGGGGACGGCCTCCCCCTGCGGGATGAGGAGGCCAGCCTCGAACCCGAACCGGCCGGAGACGGCGGCCGCGACGAGGAAGAGGACGAGCCCCGCGTGCGTGAGGAGCGTCGCGAGCCGCGGCCAGCGGTTGCGGTCCGCGTAGAGGTACGTGGCGTCGCCGTCACCGGCCGTCCGCACGTGGAACCGTCGTCGGCGCAGCACCGCCGCCGCGGCCTCGGGCGTCACGCCGGTCATCGCCGCCCGCTCGGGGAGCGAGGGCTCGTAGAAGGGGTCCGGCTGCACGACGCGGACGTCCGCGGCCTGGCGCCAGAGCCGCGGCAGCCGGTCCAGCGTGCAGACGACGATCGAGACCGCGAGCAGCGCGAGGAGCGCGGTGAACCACCATGTCGTGAAGACCGAGAAGAGCCCCAGCCGCTCCATCACGTCCACGATCGGGCGCCCCAGGACCGGCTCGTAGAGGGCGCGCACGATGCCCATCTGCTCGAGGCGGTCGGCCTCGGTCCGGATGGCGGATCCCGGGAGCTGCCGGACCGTCATCCCGACGACCGCGACGACGGCGATGACGACGATCTGGACGACCGCGAACCGGACGGATGTGAGGAGCCTCCGGACGGCCTCGACGGGGGTGGCGAGGGGCCCGCGGGGACCCGCACGGCGGACGGCAGGCCGGCCGACGGTCAGGCCGGCGATGGCCGGTCCTCCCCGCCGGCCCCGAGGGCGCGGGCTGCGTCGAGTGCGGCCGTGAAGTCCGCGGCGAGGTCCTCGCAGTCCTCGAGCCCGACGGAGACCCGGAGCAGGCCGGGGCCGATGCCGGCGGCGGCGAGCTGGTCGACGTCCAGCTGTCGGTGGGTGGTGGAGGCCGCGTGCGCCACGATCGTATGGATGCTCCCGAGCGAGGCGGTCCGCTCCGGGATCGCGAGCGCGTCCACGAACGCCGCGCCGGCGGCGCGGCCGCCGTCGAGCTCGACCGCCAGGATCGCCCCGGGCAGCCGGAGCTGCCGAGCGGCGATGTCGTGCTGCGGATGGCTCGCGAGGCCTGGGTAGAAGACACGGGCGACGCCGGACCGGCCCTCCAGCAACGAGGCGAGCACGGCGGCGGTCGCGACCTGGCGCTCCATCCGGACCGCGAGCGTCGGGAGGCCCCGGAGGACGAGGAACGCGGCGAGCGGCGCGAGGCTGGCCCCGGTGTCCACCTGCACGCGCCGCACGGCGTGGACCCGGTCCCGCGAGCCGACGACGACGCCGGCGAGGACGTCGCTGTGACCGGAGAGGTACTTGGTGGCCGAGTGGACGACCATGTCCGCGCCGAGCTCGAGTGGGCGGACGAGGTACGGCGAGGCGAACGTCGAGTCCACGACCACGAGCGCGCCGTGGCGCCGCGCGATCGACGCGAGCGCCGCGATGTCCGCGACGACGATCGTCGGGTTGCTGATCGTCTCGAGGTACAGCACGCGGGCCGGCTCCGCGGCCAGCGCGCGGTCCACCGCGTCGAGGTCCGTGACGTCCACGAAGTCGGTCCGGACGCCGAGCCGGCCCAGGACGCGCACCAGCAGGCTCTGGGTCGAGCCGTAGACGGCGCGGGTGGCCACGATCCGGTCGCCGGCGCCGGCGACGGAGAGCAGCGCCGCGTGGATCGCCGCCATGCCTGACGCCAGCGCGAATCCGGCCTCCGCGCCCTCCAGCTCGGCGACCGCATCGCCGAGCGCGTCCACGGTCGGGTTCGCGAGCCGCGAGTACCCGTACCCGGCGTACCCGCCCTCCTGCTCGGCGACCGCGGCGGCGAGGTCCTCCACCGTGTCCGACGAGAAGGTCGCCGTCTGGTAGATGGGGACCGAGGTGGGGCGTTCACGGACCTCGCGCACGCGTGACGCCGCGCGGATCGCGCGCGTGGAGAAGCCGGCCATGGGCGGGATGCTACACCGGGATGCCGGCGCCGCCCGCGCCCTGCTAGGCTCGCGGGCACATCGAACGGCTGGCGGACGAGGAGCGCGGGATCCGATGGCGCGGAACGGCGAGGCGCGGGGCGCGCGGGCGACCGACGAGGTGACGGCGCTCGACAAGGGCATCATCGAGCACCTCCAGGCCGATGGCCGGCGGTCCTACACGAGCATCGCGGCCGATCTCGGGATCTCCGAGGCGGCCGTCCGGGCGCGCGTGGGCCGGCTCACCCGCAAGGGCGTCCTCCAGGTCGTCGGGGTCACCGACCCGCTGAAGCTCGGCTTCCACCAGATGGCGATGGTCGCCGTCCGCTGCGACGGCGAGCGTCTCGTGGAGATCGCGGACGAGATCGCCGCCTTCCCGGAGGTCTCGTACGTCGTCATCACGGCCGGGACGTACGACCTGCTCGTCGAGACGGTCTGCGAGGACACCGAGGACCTCCTCCGGTTCCTGACCGACAGGATCCGACGGGTCCAGGGCGTCCGGGACACCGAGACGTTCGTCTACCTCCGGATGGTCAAGCAGGCGTTCCAGTGGGGGACCCGGTAGCGCCGCGCCGCGTCCTCGTCGTCGCGCGGTGGTACCCGGCCCACGACGACCCCGGGCGCGGCTCCTTCGTCGCCGATCACGTCCGGGCGCTCGTCGAGGCCGGGATCCGCGTCACGGTCGCGTCCTTCGAACCGGCGATGCTCCGGGGCGAGCCCGGGGCCCGGACGGAGGTGGGCGCCGTCGCCGCCGGGCGGTGGCGCGCCGCGGTCGCGCGGCCCGACGCCGTCAACGTGCCGGCCGGTCCCGGGGCGACGGGCGTCGCGGGTGTCCCGGTGGCGCGCCTCCCCGTCGTCCTCGAACCTGGGGACCGGCCGACGGACGTCGAGGTCGAGGCGCACGCCGACCCGCTGCTGGCGTTCGGCCTGGCCCTCGCCTCCCGCGAGGGGATCGACCTCGTCCACGCCCATACCGCCATCCCCGACGGGCTCGCGGCGGCGCGCCTGGCGGACGCCCTCGGCGTCCCGCTCGTGGTCACCGAGCACGCCTCGCTCGTCCGCGACCAGCTGGCAGACCCGGCGACCGCGGCGCAGATCCGGACCCTGACCGGGCCGGGACGGCGCCTGGCGGCGGTCAGCGATCACCTCGCGCGTCTCATCGAGGACCGCACCGATGTGCCTGCGGGCACCGTCGGGGTGATCCCGAACGTGGTGCCCGTCGCGCTCTTCGAGGGCTCCGGGACCACGTCGGACGACCGGGCTGCGCCCGCCCGCCGCACGGAGCGGCCGGAGCTGCTGTGGGTCGGTGCCCGCAAGGCCTCGAAGGGGACCGACGCGCTCCTCGAGGCCTTCGCGCTCGTCCGGCGCGAGCGGCCGGACCTGCGCCTCCGACTGATCGGCCGCGCCCCGACCGACGAGGAGGAGGCGCGCCTGCGGGCCCTGGCGTCCGAGCTCGGGGTCTCCGCCGCCGTCGCGTTCGACCCGCCGATCCGGCGCGAGGGCGTGGCGCCGGCCATGCGCCGGGCGACCCTGTTCGTTCACCCGAGCCCATTCGAGACGTTCGGGATGGTCGTGGCCGAGGCGCTGCTCGTCGGGCTGCCGGTGGCGGCGACACCCTCCGGCGTCGAGGCGATCATCGGGACGGACGGGATCTGCGGCGAGATCGCGGCATCGTGCGGGCCGGAGGACCTCGCCGGCGCCATCCTCCGGGCAATCGACCGGATCGATCGATTCGACCCGGCGGTCATGCGCGACCGGGTCCTCGCCCGGTGCGGCGCGGACGCGATCCTCACGACGACCCTCGGCGAGTACGGCGCGGCGGCCGCGTCCATGCCGGCCCGGGTCGATGCCGCGGCCGGAGTCGCGGGCGCCATGACGGGGGCATCGGTGACGCCCGCGGGCGGCGCGGTCCCGTCGCCGGCCGCCACCCCCCTCGTCATCTGCCTGAACCGCACGGTCGCCCTTCGTGCGGTCCCGCGGCTGCCGGCAGCCGCGCTCGAGGAAGCGGTGGTGGTGACCGGGCCGCCCACGCGGCAGGCCCCCGACCCCGCGCCAGCGGCCGGCGCGTGGCGCGAGCTCGATCCGGCGGGGGCGTACCGCGACCGCATGGCGGAGCTGACCACGCAGGCGGACACGGGCATGGCCGGCCGGCTGCGGGCGCTCACGACCGCGAGCGCGCGCCACCGCGAGCGGGACGCGATGGCGGAGGACAAGGAGGGCTGGATCGCGGCCGCCGGCCGGCGCGCCCTCGAGGCGATCCGGGACGAGGCCGCGGACGCCGGGGGGGCGGCCCCGGGCGATGAAGGCGGAACGCCGCCGATCATCGTGGCCGTCGAGGCCGCCGACGTGGCGGCCGCGCTCCCGCTCCTCGACGCGGGCGTCCCGCTCGCGCCGGGGGGCCTGCGCTGGCTCGCCGATCGCGCGGAGGCGCAGCGCGGCGCCTGACCCGCCACGCCCGACGTATCCTGCTCGGGCATGCCTGGATCGACGGGACGGACGTGGGTGACCTGATCCACGAGGGCCGCCGCAAGCCCCTCGCGGCCGGCCGCTCGCTCTTCGACTACGCGGACGATCTGGCCGTCGTCGTCCCCGCCTCGTGCAGGCGGACCGGCCGATGTCACGAGTGCGTCGTGGAAGTCCGCAGCGGCCTCGAGGCGCTCTCCCCCCGCACGGAGCCCGAGGGCTTCCTCCACGACCCGTACCGGCTCGCATGCCAGACGTCGATCGTGGATGCCGGCGCCGACGTGGAGATCGCGATCCTCCGCCGTCGCCTGCGCATCGTCACCCGCGCCTCCGGCGAGGTCCCCCACCCCGACCCCGTCGTCTCCCGGGACGGCGAGATCGTCCTCTACGCGGGCGAGCGGCTCGACGCCTGGCGCGGCGCGCTGCGGGGCGTGGCCATCGACCTCGGCACGACGACGATCGCGTGGGAGCTCCTGGACCTGGAGACCGGCGACGTCCTCCACGTCGGGGCGATCGAGAACCCGCAGCGGTTCGGCGGCAGCGACGTCATCAGCCGGATCGCGTACGACGTGGGCGAGCACCGCGGTGAGCTGCGCCAGGCGGTGCGCAAGGCGCTGAACCACGAGCTGAAGGAGGCGTACGCGGCCCTCGGGATCGACCGGCGGACCGTGTATGAGGTCGTGGTGGTCGGCAACGCGACGATGCGCGACCTCTTCTTCGGGCTGGACGTCTCGTCGATCGGCGCGCGACCGTTCCGGTCGGTCGTCGAGACGGAGTTCCGGTCCGGGCTCCGGCCCACGACCGGGGTGGTCGCGCTCGCGCACGAGCTCGGGATCCTCGTCCACCCGCACGCGCGGATCGTCGGCGGGCCGCTCATCGCGAGTCACGTGGGCGCGGACACCTCTGCGGACCTCGTGGCGACCGGGTTCGCGGACGGCCCGGAGCCGGCGATGCTCATCGACGTCGGGACGAACACGGAGGTCGTCCTGCGGGCCGGCGACCGGTACCTCGCCGCCTCGTGTCCGGCGGGCCCGGCGTTCGAGGGCGGGAGCGTCCGGCACGGGATGGCCGCGGCGGTCGGCGCGATCGAGTCGGTGTCGAGCGAGGACGGCCGCCTGACGTTCCGGACGATCGGGGACGTCCCGCCGGTGGGGATCTGCGGCTCGGGGCTGGTGGACCTGCTCGCGGAGCTGAGGCGGACCGGCGCCATGACGCCGGAGGGGAGGTTCGCCGGCGGGGCGAGGGACGTGACGATCGCGCCCGCAGAGGGGATCACGTTCAGCCGGGCGGATGCCAGCGCACTGGCTCAGGCGAAGGCCGCGAACCACTGCGGGACCGGGATCCTCCTGCGTCTCGCGGGACTGGTCCCGGGCGACCTGCGACGCCTCTATCTCGCGGGCGCGTTCGCGAGCTACATCGATGTCGCGAACGCGATCGACATCGGATTCATCCCGCCCGTCGCGCAGGAACGGGTGGACAAGGTGGGCAACGCGTCGCTCCGCGGAGCGCGCATCATGCTCCTCTCGGGGAGCCGCCGGGCGGGCGTGGACGCGCTGGTCCGGCGGATCGAGCACGTCGAGCTGGAGACCCATCCGGACTTCTTCGACCTCTTCGTCGAGGGATGCCGGTTCGCACCGATCGAGATCTGACGAGGGATCCATGACACCCAGAACCGCCAGGACCGCCGGCCCGAAGGCCGATGCCGCGGTCGCCGCCACGGCCGGCGCCGCGGGCCGCCCCTCGCCCATCGCCCTCCAGGCGAAGCTCGCGGACCGCGACGGGTTCGTCGCGATGGTGGAGCTGGTCCCGTGGCGCGGCGTCCTCGACGACCCCGGCGGCAGGCGCGCGCGCACGATGGCGGATGCGCTCGCGACCGACCCGCGGGTGGACGCGCTCTCCGTGACGGACAACGCCGGCGGCCACCCGATGGCGAGCCCGGAGACCCTGGGCCGCGAGCTGCTCGCGGCGGGCAGCGAGGTGATCGTCCACGTCGCGTGCCGCGACCGGAACCGCAACGAGATCGCCAGCCTCGGCTGGCGCCTCGCATCTGCCGGGTTCCGCAACGTCCTCTGCCTCTCGGGCGACTACCCGGTCGAGGGATACGCCGGCCTGGCGCGCCCCGTCTTCGACATCGACTCCGTGGCACTCCTCGCGATGTACTCGGACCTCGCCGCCGGGCGCTGGCCGGGCGAAGGCGCGAAGGGCGGGCACGGCGCCGCGGAGGCGCCGTCCCGGCCGCAGTTCTACCTCGGGGCGGTGGTGAACAACCACAAGCTCCTCGAGGCCGAGGTGATGACCCAGTACTACAAGCTCGCGATGAAGGCGCGGGCGGGTGCGGGGTTCATCATCAGCCAGGTCGGGTATGACGCCCGGAAGGACGACGAGCTCCTGAAGTGGATGCGCCACGCCGGGATCGACCTTCCCGTGATCGCTAACGCCTACCTGCTCACGCGCGGCGCGGCACGGGCCTTCCATTCCGGCCGGATCCCCGGCTGCACCGTGACGGACGAGCTCCTCGCCGTCGTGGAACGCGAAGGCGCCTCGCCGGACAAGGGCAAGGCGTACTTCATCCAGCTGGCGGCGAAGCAGGCCGCGATCGCGAAGGGGCTCGGCTACCGGGGGATCTACATCGGCGGCGCGATGAGCCACGAGGACGTCACGCGGATCCTGGACACGGCGGCCTCGTACGGCGCGGACGACTGGCGGGCCTTCGCGCGCGAGATCCAGTACGCGATCCCGCGCGAGTTCCACTTCTTCGAGAAGGACCGCGCCACGGGGCTCTCGTCGGAGACCATCTCGCGCTCCTACCTGAAGTCGATGAAGCGCGCGGCGCGGCCGCCGCACGTCCTCAGGTCCCCGGTGGCCTACACGGTCAACCGGATGGTCCATGCGACGGTCTTCGAGCCGGGCTCTCCGGGGTTCGAGCTGGCGGGCCGGATGCACGAGCGGGCCGAGAGCCTTCACCTCGGGAAGGCGTTGCACGTCTTCGAGCAGGCGGTGAAGGCGCCCCTGTACGACTGCCGTGACTGCGGCGACTGCTCGCTGCCGGACATCGCCTACCTCTGCCCGGAGAGCCAGTGCGTGAAGAACCAGCGCAACGGGCCGTGCGGCGGCACCAACCTGGGCGAGTGCGAGGTCCCGGGCAAGCAGTGCATCTGGGTGCGCGCGTACGATCGCCTGCGGGCGTGGGGCGAGGCCGACACGATGCTCGACCGGCCGCCCGCCCTGACCGACAACGCCCTCCGGCGCACGAGCGCCTGGGCGAACGCGTTCACCGGGCGCGACCACATCGGCAAGAGGATCGCCGCGGAGCAGGCGGCGCTGAGCGAGGCGGACGGCCCCGAGGGCGACGCCGCGGAGGGACGGGCGGGATGATCCTGGCGGACGGACGCAGGTTCACGATCATCGGCGAGAACATCCACGCGACCCGTGTCGTCCAGCGCTCAGGGAAGCGCGTGGGGACGGCCCCGGGCGGTCGCGACGCGCTCCTCTTCACGGGCCCCGACGGGGCGGAGCGGGCACTCCCGATCCCCGAGGAGATCCGCGAGACGCAGGACTTCGCGAACGGCAAGGTGAAGCACGTCCAGGCGGCGATCCGCGCGGCGATGTCCGGCGGGCAGGATGCCGGCGCGGGCGCCGGCTACATCGCGTGGATGGTGGAGCGGCAGGTCGCCGCCGGCGCCGACTACCTGGACATCAACGTGGACGAGCTCTCCACCCGCGAGGAGGAGCAGCACGCGGCGATGGCCTGGATCGTCCAGGCGGTCGGCGAGCTGACGCACGCTCCCCTCTCGCTCGACTCGTCCAGCGTCGCGACGCTGCGGGCCGGGATCGGGGCGCTCGTCCCCGGCACCCTGCCCCCGCTCCTCAACTCCGCCGCGCTCGACCGCCTCGACGTCCTCGACGTCGCCGCCGAGGCCGGCTGTGCCGTCGTTCTCTCGGCCGCGGGCAGTGCCGACCTGCCGTCGGACGCGGACCAGCGCGTGGCCAACGCGATGCGGATGGTGGAGGCGACCTCTGCCCGCGGGATCCCGCTCGGCCGGATGTACATCGACTCGATCGTCCTGCCCGTCGCCGTCTCGATGGACGGGAAGTCGGGCGCCCACTTCCTCGAGTCCGCCGGGCGCCTCCGCTCCGAGCTGGGACCCGAGGTCCGGCTCACGGGCGGGCTGTCGAATGTCTCGTTCGGCATGCCGGAGCGCAAGCTCGTGAACGACGTCTTCCTCGACCTCGCCCTCGCGGCAGGCGTGGACAGCGGCATCATCGACCCGATCGCGAACGACCCCGACCGCGTCCTCGCGATGGACCGCGACAGCCGCCCGTACCGGCTCGCCGCGGACGCGCTGACCGGCGAGGACCCGTTCTGCATGGCGTACCTCACCGCCTACCGGGCGGGCGAGCTGGGCACCGCGGCCTCCGGGGCCTGACCGGGACCCGGGGAGGAAGGAGCGACACCGATGGCGGACCTGCAGGCCCTGACCGCGGCGATCGAGCGCGGCGACCGCAAGACGGCGACCGAGGTCACGCGGGCGGCGATCGACGACGGGATGGACCCCGCGACGATCCTCGCGGCGATGACCGAGGCCATGGACATCGTGGGCGCCAGGTTCCAGCGCAACGAGATCTACGTCCCCGAGATGCTCATCAGCGCACGAGCGATGAAGGAGTCCGTCGCCATCCTGGAGCCGCTCCTGGTCGACAGCGGGATCCGGCCGAAGTTCACCGCGGTGATCGGGACGGTGAAGGGCGACCTCCACGACATCGGGAAGAACCTCGTCGCGATGATGTGGAAGGGCGCGAACATCGAGGTCGTCGATCTCGGCGCGAACGTGGCGCCGGAGGACTTCGTGGCGAAGGCGCGCGAGCACGACGCGAAGCTCGTGGGGGTGAGCGCGCTGCTCACCACGACGATGGTCGGCATGAAGGACGTGGTGGACGGCATCCGCGCGGCCGGCCTGGCCGACTGCCGGGTGATCGTCGGCGGTGCGCCCGTGACGGCCGAGTTCGCCGCGCAGATCGGAGCGGACGGCTACGCGCCGGACGCCGCGAGCGCCGTCGAGACCGCGAAGAGGCTCGTCGGCGCGGCCTGACGGCGGGTGCGGGGCCGCCCGCCGATCCGAGCCGCTACTGGCCGCTCGCCGACATCACCGTGACGTCCGTCGCCGTGCCGGCGGACAGGGCCGGCGGTGCGCCGGCGCCGTTCGCACCGGGGTCGCCGCTCGCGAGCGGGCCCCGGCCGCCCTGCACCGCGTCGCCGTTCTGGCCGGTCACGGTCGCGGGCCGGTCGGTCCGGACGGTGACCTCGGCGCCGACCGTCACGTCCGCGGCGGTGGCGGTGGCTTCCGTGTGGTAGGCCGTGGATTCGTCGAGCGGGATCTCGATCGTCCGGCCGCTCGCCCCGCCGACCTGGAGCGTGAGCGTGTCCGCCGTGATCGCGGTGACGGTCCCCGTCAGGCCGCCGAGCGCGGCCCCGAAGCCGCGGTCGCCGAATGCGCCGGGGACGAACGACCCATTCGGGAGCCCGCCGGCGCCGGGGTCGAAGGAGCCGGCTGGGAAGCCCGCCGCGCCGTTCGCGCCGAGGCCGCGCGTCGCGGCGGCCGAGGACGCCGGCGCCGTCACCCGGCCCACGGCGAAGGCGACGCCGCCGACGGCGACGATGAGACCCACGGCGAGGACGATCGTCCCGGCGCCTGCCCGCCCGTTCGACTTCTGGGGCCTCGCCGGCGCGATGCGGGAGACCGCCGGCGCCGGGACGGGCTCGACGGGCGCCGCGTCGGCGGGCTGGACGGTCGAGGGGAACGGCCCCGGGGCCGCGGCGGGCTGCTGCGCCGGCTGCGCGGCGGTCGCCGGCGCGAGTGCCGGGGCGGGCGCGGGCGCCGGCGCCCCGGCGCCGTCGGTGGACGGGACCGGACCGGTCCCGGGATCGAACGTCACGTGATGTCCCCTTTCACTGGGCTCACTCGTACCGGAGCGCGACGATCGGGTCGAGGCGGGCCGCCTGCCGCGCCGGGAGGACGCCGAAGACGACGCCCACCGCGAGGCTGAAGAGCACGGCTGCCACGATCGTGAGCGGGCTGAACGAGACCGCCCAGCCCGCGAACGTGGAGATCGCGACGGAGACGAGGAGACCGGCCACGATCCCGATCGCCCCGCCGATGAGGGAGATGACGAGCGCCTCGATGAGGAACTGGGCGAGGATGTCCCGCCCGCGCGCGCCGATGGCCTTGCGGATGCCGATCTCGCGGGTCCGCTCGCGGACCGAGACCAGCATGATGTTCATGATCCCGATGCCGCCCACGAGCAGCGAGATCGACGCGATCCCGCCCAGCAGGAGCGCGAGGGTCGCGCCGACGGACGAGAACGTCTCCAGCAGCTGCGCCTGGTCGGAGATGGTGAAGTCCTGGGTCGTGGCCGTCACACCGTGGCGCGTCTGGAGGGTCGCGGCGATGTTCGCCTTCGCGACGTCGATGCGCGAGGCGTCCGCCACGCTCACGCCGATCGACCGGACCGCCACGCCGCTGCTGAAGTACGCGCGTGCCGTGGTGATCGGGATGATCGCCTGGTCGTCCTGGCTGAATGCCCCGCTCGTGCCCTTCGTGGCGAGGACGCCCACCACCTCGAAGGGGACGCCCGCGATGGTGATCGTCCGGCCGACCGCGTCGCCCTCGATCCCGAGGTCGCTCGCGGTGGTCGCGCCGAGGACGACGACCCGGAGCGCGTTGTCCAGGCTGGCCTGGTTGAAGAAGCTGCCCTGGGCGATGTCGTAGGCGCGGACGGTGGGGTAGGCGGGTGTCGTGCCCAGCACCGTAGTCGTCGTGTTCTCCTCGCCGCTCACGAGGAAGCCCTGCGTCGAGACCTCGGGCTCCACCGCCGCGATGTCCGCGATCGCCGCGATCGCTGTCGCATCGTCCTCGGTGAGGGTGGTGGCGGAGCCGGCCGCGCCGCGCGTGAAGCCCGTCGTGGTGCTGCCGGGCGTCACGGTGAGCAGGTTCGTGCCGAGGCCCTCGAGGCGCGACGTGATCCCGCTCGTCGCGCCCTGGCCCACGCCGACGAGCGCGACGACCGAGGCGACGCCGATGATGACGCCGAGCATCGTGAGGAACGTGCGCAGGCGGCTCGTCCGGAGACGGGAGAGCGCGAGCCGGATCATCTCGAACGCGGTCACGCGACGATCCTCCCGTCGCGGACGAGGACCTGCCGGCCCGCATGGGCGGCCACGTCGGCCTCGTGAGTGATGAGCACGATCGTGCGCCCCTCGGCGTTGAGCTCGTGGAGGATCGAGATGACCTCCTCGCCCGACGCGGTGTCCAGGTTGCCGGTGGGCTCGTCCGCGAGGATGATCGCCGGCTCGGTGACCAGCGCCCGGGCGATGGCGACGCGCTGCTGCTGGCCACCTGACAGCTCGGACGGCTCGTGGTCGAGGCGGTCGCCCAGGCCCAGCCGCTCGAGAGGTGCCTGCGCACGGGCGAGACGCTCCCTCCGGCCGACGCCCTGGTAGAGGAGGGGCGTGGCGACGTTCTCCAGCGCCGAGGTGCGCGGGAGGAGGTTGTAGCTCTGGAAGACGAAGCCGATCGTCCTGCTCCGCACGCGAGCGAGGCCGTCGTCGTCGAAGTCGGCGACGTCCTGCCCGGCGATGCGGTAGGTCCCCTCGGTCGGCCGATCGAGGCAGCCGATGATGTTCATGAGCGTCGTCTTGCCCGACCCGGAGTGCCCCAGGATCGCGACGAACTCGCCCTCGTGGACGTCGAGGTCGACGCCACGGAGGGCCGGCACCTCGACGCGGCCCGTGTCGTACACGCGCGTGACGCCGCGCAGCTCGATGAGAGCCGGCTCCGACGCGTTCGGGGCGACCTCGAGCGTCACGGGGTCGTCCCCCCGCCGCCGTTCTGCGTCTGGATCCGCGGCGGCTGGAAGTCGCCGCCGGCGGGCGGCCCACCGAGATCGATCCCGCCGCCGCCGAAGATGCTGCTGCCTCGCCCCGAGGAGGTCGTGGAGTTCGTCTCGGAGACCGTCCCCGTGACGACCGTCTCCCCGCCGGACAGGCCGCCCTGGATCTCCGCCATCGATGTCGTGACGAGACCGACGGTCACCGGGACGAAGGTGATGTTCCCGGCCGCGTCCATGACGCGGACCTGGTAGCCGGTCGCCGCGGTCCCGATGAGCGCCTGGGTGGGCACGGCGACGACATCCGCGGCCTGGGCGATGATGATCGCGACGCTCGCGGTCATCCCGATCTTGACCCCGGCCGGCTCCTCGTCGAGCGCGACGGTCACCGGGTAGGTGACGACACTGCTGGTCCCGCCGGAGACGGGCGTGGCGCCGATGACGGTCACCGTCCCGGGGGTGGTGGAGCCGACCGCGGTGACCGTGACGTCCGCGGCTTGCCCCAGCGCGATCTTCGCGAGCGAGGACTCGGAGAAGTCAGCGGTCACCTCGTATGGCCCGACGTC
Source organism: uncultured Chloroflexia bacterium (assembly GCA_963717255.1). GTDB lineage: Bacteria > Chloroflexota > Limnocylindria > Limnocylindrales > CSP1-4 > CAIYQJ01. Next base: position 110,595 of record CAVQVT010000003.1, read on the forward strand.
GAGGACGATCGCGCTCCCGGACGGCGCCGTCAGGCCCGGCACGACGTTCACGGTGACGACGGTGCCGTCCACGGGCGCGTGGATGGTGGCGCGCGCGACCATCAGCTTCGACTCCGCCACCGCGGCCTTCGCGTTCGTGACCGTGACGATGTCCGACGCGATCGTCGCCTCGACCGGCGTGGTCGTGGACGTGTAGCTCGCGAGCGCGTTCCGGAGCTGGAGGCCCGCCTGCGATGCCGACTGTGCGGACTGCTGGCTCGCGGCGGACACGCGCTGCTGCGTGCTCTTGAGGTTCAGCTCCGCGTCGCGGACCTTCTGTTGCGCGGCGGCGATGGCCGTCGTGTTCGGTGCCGTGCTCGACGCGTAGTCACGGTTCGCCTTGTCGAGTGCCGCCTTCGCGTTCGCGACGACGTTCGCGGCCTGCTCATCGGCCCTCGTGGCGTTCGTCTTCGCGTCGTCGAGGCTCGTTTGCGCGTTCGCAGCCGCCTTGTTCGCGGCGTCGAGCGCCGCCCTGTCAGCAGCCACCTGGGAGTCGGCGGCGCCCATCGCCTCGTCGTTCACGAGCTTCTGGCTCGCCTGGGCGACCGCGAGGCCGGCGTCCTGGAGAGCCTTCTCGGCGCGGGCGATCGACTTCGCGCCCGACGCCTTCGTGTCGGCCTGGCCCTGGACCGCCTGGTCGTAGGCTCGCTGGGCGGAGTCGACCTGGTCCTGGGCCGCGGCCACCGTGGCCGACGACGGCCCGCCCTGGGCTTCCGCGAGCGCGGCCTTCGCGTCCGCCAGCTGGTTCTTCGCGGTCTCCAGCGAGATCGCGTTGGACCCGGATGTCTGCGCGGCGCTGGCGTTCGCGTTCGAGACGGAGAGCTGCGCCGAGGTGACGGCGTTCCGCGCCGAGGCGATCTGGGCGTCGGTCGCACCCTTCGTGTCGATCTTCAGCCTCGCCTCCGCCGCCTTCAGCGACGCCTGGTCCGCGGCGAGCTGGAGCTTCGCTTCCGTCGCGTCCGCGGTGGCGAGCACGTCGCCCGCCTTCACCACCTGGCCGACCGTGGCGTCCACGGTCTCGACCGGCCACGCGACCGTCGAGGCGCCGGCCCCGGTGCCGCTCGACGTGGAGTCGGCCAGCGAGGGCGCCTCGCCGAAGGCGAGCGCGTACGCGGCATGCGGGGCGATGGAGCCGGAGCCGACGACCTCGTTCGTCACGTCCGTGACGGTCGCCGCGGAGGTCAGGTACTGGGTGTCCGAGCGGCCGAGATCCGGTCCGACGACGACGAACCCGACGGCCCCGACGCCGACGACGATGAGTGCGACCGCAGCCGCGACCCGCCACTTCATGGGTGACCTCTCCGTGCACGCCCGGCTGCCCTCGCGCGCACGACCCGCTCACCCCGCGCGCGGCGCCGACAGTCATCCTCGACGTCGCGGCTGAAAGGAACATGAATCGGAGCCCGTGCCGAACGGCCCGCCCAGGGTCCGAGGGTGGCCCGGCGCGGTCCGGCGGCCCCGGCTGCCACGGGGCCGCCGGACCGCGGATCAGGCGACCGGCTCGGCCCGGATGACCTCCTCGTCGTAGCTCATCACGACCCGCTCGCCCGGCCGGACCACGAGGAAGTCGTCCTCCCAGTCGCCCGCGAGGAGCCGCCGGACCAGGACGAGGTCGCCGGCGATCCGAGCGAACGTCCACCCGCGTCGGTCCGCGTCGTCGCGGGCGCGCGTCTCGACCGTGACGGCGTCCGCGACGCCGAGGTCGATGTAGGCCGCCCGGTCGTAGTGCTCGCGCCAGGCACCGAGGGCCTCCATGAGGTAGTCGGCGTTGTCCCGGCCGTACTTCTCGACGTACGCGGCGTACGTGGCCTTGAGGTCCTCCTCGGTCCCGGACCCCACGCCCAGGCCCCGGACCTCCGCGTCGGAGGCGGTCCCGCGCTCGATGTAGTCCTGCGTGTACCAGTACGTCCCCGGGTGGTCCGTGAACTCGCGGCGGTACCGCTCGCGGTCGCCCAGGAAGAGCGTGATGCAGTCGTGCGCCCGCGGGACCACCAGCGGGATCCGGCCCGCACGCAGCCCGGCCGTCGCCTGGCCGCACAGCGCGTAGCCCAGCGCGACGGCGTCGTACCGGGCGGGGTCGGCGGCATCCACCGCGTCCTGGAGGGTCGTCCGGAGGTTCGTCGGGACGTCGTGGAGGCCGATCCGGAGCAGCTCCACGTCCACCACGTGGGGCGACGTGGCGGCGGCCAGGTAGAGCGGCCGGGCGAGGACCTCGCAGCCGAGGCAGAGGATCCGCATCGGCCAAGAGTAGCGCCCGGGCGTCCGCGGCTCGAGCGGTCGACTACGGCGCCTCCAGGCGCGTCATGGGGACCACGTCCACGACCACGTCCACGGGGCGCCCGAGGTCGGCCGAGAGCGTCCGCTGGAGGAGCCCGATCGGGGGTGGATCGATCGTCGCCACGATCCGCACCTTCACGAGGTCGTCCGAGACGGTGACCGAGGTCACCTCGTACGCGCCGGCGGGTCCGCGGGAGAGCCAGAGCGCGACGTCGCGCTTCGCGGCCTGCGTCTCCGTGGAAGCGCGGACCACCTCCGCGCCCGTTGCGGCGAGCGGGATCACGAGGAGGATGACCGCGGCCCCCAGCGTCGCTGCCCACGTGCGGGCGAACGAGATGTCCTTCCCGAGTCGGTCGAGGCGGCCGTACCCCACCGCGAGGAACATGAGTGCCCCGGCGACGACGATCGCGACGAAGTTCGTCGCGAAGAGGATGAGGGCTCCCGCGGCATCGGGGAGGAGCCCGGCAGCAAGGCAGATCCCGACGACCGAGAGCGGCGGCACGAGCGCGACGGCGATGGCAACGCCCGGGAGCGCCGCCGCCACGCGGCGGTCACTCATCGCGTAGGCGCCAACGGCCCCGGCTGCGAGCGCGACGAGGAGGTCGAGGAGGGTCGGCGCGGTGCGGGCCTGGACCTCCGGGTTCGTCGCGACGTCGCCGGACCCCGGTGCGAGGAGGGAGAGTACCGATCCGAGCGCGACGACCCCCGCGGCGCCCACCATCACCATCGCGGCCGAGGAGACGGCCCGTCGCGGACGGCCCGTCACGAGCGCGGCCGCGAGACCGATCATCGGCGTCATGAGCGGCGCGACGAGCATCGCCCCGATGACGACGGCGGTGGACGCCTGGAGCAGGCCGAACGTCGCGATGGCGGTCGAGAGCGACAGCATGATCGCGAACGAGCGGATCCGGCCCCGTCGCCCGGGACCCTCGAAGAAGAGCGACGCATCGATGTCGGCCCGCTCCGCGCGCGGGAAGGGGTGGCGCGCGACGCGCGTCGCCAGGAGGACGAAGGCGCCGTGGATCTCGTCCCCGGGCTCCGTCGGCAGCTCGATGCGGCCGGCGATGCGGAGGACGGCGAGGACGCCCGCCGCCGCCCACATCGCGGCGAACGCCGTCCCGATGAGCACGAGGGCGATCGATGGCGAGAGGAGCAGCAGGAGGCCGATCGACCCCTCGAGACCCCCTGACGCGAGCACCCATGCCCGCTGGTCGTCCGGGAGTCGGTCGGGTCGTGCGACCGCGACGTGGAGCACCGCTCGCGCAAGGACGAGCGCGCCGGCGATGCGGGATGCGGCGCCGAGCGTCAGGTCCGGCACGACGAGGAGCGCGGCACCGACGAGGACGAGCAGCCCGTGGGGGACGATGGCCAGCGGGCCGCCGCCGGACCTGGGGTTGCGCGCGGTCCCGACGATCTCCCCGAGACCGATGAGCAGGAGCGCGGCCCCGATGACCTTGACCTCGAAGGTCTCGGTCTGGAAGACGACCGCGATGGCGAACGCGGCGACCGCGATGAGCCCGCGGACGACGGGCCACAGGGCGCGGACGCTGAGTGGCGTCCGGTCGGGAGGCGCGGCATCCGGCAGATCGGTCATCGGTCGCTCCGGGGCCTTGTCGCTTCGTCCGCGCCAGCCTACGCGATGGCGACGACGGCGCGTCGGACGAGCGCGCCGCACCCCTTGACCTTCGAGTGACTCGAAGGTGTAGGGTCCGGACCATGAGGGTCTCGGAGCTCGCACGTCGAGCCGGCGTCGCGCCGTCCGCCGTCCGCTTCTACGAAGCGGAAGGGGTCCTGCCGCCCGCTCCGCGTCGCGCGAACGGCTACCGCGACTACTCGGAGGACGACCTCGCCCGGGTGCGACTCGTCGTCGCACTGCGCCGTTTGGGGCTCGACGCGGACGACGCGGGACGCCTCGCCGCGGTCTGTGTCGCGCGGGGCTCGATCGACCGCGATCTCGCACCACTCATCGCCCGCCAGCGGGCGGCGATCGCGGCACGGCGAGAGGAGCTCGACCTCCTCGAGGCCGAGCTCGCCGACCTCGAGGACACCATCGCGGCATCCGGCCGCCGCAGGGGAGACGCCACGATGCCCGACCGGCCCATCCGGGTGCTCTTCGTGTGCACCGGCAACTCGGCACGCAGCCAGATCGCGGAGGCGCTGCTCGGCCGCATCGGGGGCGAGGACTTCGTCGCCCGCTCCGCGGGGACAGAGCCCGGGGGGGTGAACCCCTGGACGATCCTCGTCCTCGTCGAGGCCGGGATCGACTGGTCCGGCGCCCGGTCGAAGTCGGTCACGGAGTTCATCGGCCAGCCGTGGGACTACGTGATCACCGTCTGCGACCGGGCCCGGCAGGCCTGTCCGGTCTTCCCCGGCGAGCATGAGTCCCTGCACTGGGGTCTCGATGACCCTGCTGCCGTCGAGGGGACGGATGCCGAGAAGCTCGCCGCCTTCGAGCGGACGCTGCGAGAGCTCATGGTCCGGCTGCGCCCGTTCGTCGAGGTCGCCCGGCGGTCCGGCTCCCAGGCGGCGCCCGCCTGACGGTCGCTCCTACTTCGTGCCGAGCGCCGGGACCCCCGCGACCGGGGTGTCCTCGGATGCCGGTCCGAAGAGGCGCGGTCGGAGCTTCATCGCGCCCCAGACGAGCGCGAGCATCACCGGGACCTCGATGAGCGGACCGACCACCGTCGCCAGCGCCACGGTGGGGCTGAACGCCGTGATCGCGATGGCGATCGCGATCTCGAAGTCGCGGCCGGTCGAGTTGAACGCGACGGCGACGGCGTCCTCGTAGGAGAAGCGCAGGCGCGCCCCGATCAGGTAGACGACCGTGAACATGACGAAGAAGAAGATCGCCATGGGGATCGCCATCTCCAGGACGATCTGCGGGCGCTGGAGGATGAGGTCGCCCTTCAGGGCGAACATGATGATGAGCGTGAAGAGCAGGCCGAGGATCGACAGGGCGGACAGGCCCGGCTTGAGTCGCTCCATCGCCGCCTCCCCGCCCCGCCGGACGACCGCTTGGCGCGTGAGGACGCCGGCGACCAGCGGCAGCCCGAGGTACAGGACGACGCTCTCGGCGACGACCCAGACGTCGAAGGAGACGTCGCCGATGAGGAGTCGTGCGTACACCGGGATGAGGAGCATCTGGATGACGGAGTTGAGCGCCACGAAGACGAGCGCCATCGGGACGTTGCCCTTCGCGAGGTACGTGAAGATGATCACCATCGCGATGCAGGGGGCCAGGCCGTAGAGGATGAGGCCCGTCCGCAGCTCCGGGTCCGCGACGAAGACGTTCGCGAGCAGCAGCATGAAGAACGGCGCCACGAGGAAGTTCGCGACGAGGACGACGGTGAGCTGACGCGGCGAGCGGAACGCACGCCCGACCTCGGTCAGGCGGACGTTCGTCATCGCCGGGTACATCATCGCGAACAGCCCCAGTGGGACCCCGAGGCTGATGAGGGCGGGAACGGTGGGCTCGAACGTCCCGGCAGCGATCGACTTGAGCGCGTCGATCGGCGGCGTCAGCGTGAAGTCGGAGATCGACAGGGCGTTCCCGATGAGGATCCCGACCGCCATGCTCACGATGACGAAGACGGGCAGGAGCCGGAAGTCCTCGAGGCGGGCGAGCAGGCGCGTCATCGGTCGTCTCCAGCGGTTCGCGTGATCTCCACCGGCAGCGCCATCCCGCAGCAGCCGGCGATCCTCTCGTCGCCGCGGTCGGGGCGAGCACGGCGCTGCAGGACAAGGTTGAGCGCGACGAGCGCGCAGGCTGCGACGGCGAACAGGGCGAGGACGACGAGCTGCTCTCCCGTCATGATCGAGTGCCCGTGGCGAGGGTGCCGCCGTTCCGGGCCCCTGAGCGGCGCGACGGCGAGCCGCAGACGGAGCTGGTGCACGGCCTCCTGGCCGCGTCCGTCGGGGTGAGGAGCGCGTCGACCGCCTTCCTGAGCCCGGCGATCCGCGCCACATCCAGGGAGTAGTGCACCCACCGTCCGACGCGGCGCTCGGCGAGCAGGCCCGACTCCCGCAACACCCGGAGGTGGTGCGACACGAGGGCGGGGCTGAGGCCGAGCGCCTCCCCGACGTCGCACACACAGTGCTCGCCCTCGCCGAGCAGCTCGAGGATCCGCACGCGGTTCGGCTCCGCGAGCGCCTGGAGAACGCGGAGATCCGCCTCCGCGAGGTGACTGGCCGACGAGCGGTGGCGTGCGTGGTCCATGCGGGACACTCTAACGTGCGTTAGCAAAACGGACGTTTGACTGACATCCCCATTTCCGCAGGCCGAACGGCACGTCGGCCGGGCGAGGGCCACGCTCAGCGCCGCCAGGCCACGCCTGAGCGCACGGCGGCGAGGGTCCGTGCGGCGACCACCATCCAGACGGCGATGAGCGCGACGTACACGATCGCCGCGAGCGCCTCGGCGCGGTCGTAGAGGCCGGACGGCCCTGTGCCCGTCGGCCGGCGCTGGCAACACTCCACCGCGAGATGAGTACGCGCTCGATCCGGGTGCGGGTGGACCGCCACGGACATGCCGTCCTGCCGTCCGAGCTCGCGCATCGCTTCGGATTCGTGGACGGGGCGATGGTCCGCCTCGAGGAACGCCGCGACGCGATCACGGTCGGCCGGTCCACAGCGCGGCTGGCCCGCGTCTATGTCGAACCGACGACGCTCTGCAACCTCGTCTGCCGCACCTGCATCCGGAACGTCTGGGACGAGCCCCCGGGGACCATGTCGGCGGGGACCTTCGCCCAGGTCATGGACGGGGTGCGCGACGTGTCGCCGCGACCGACCATCTTCTTCGGCGGGTTCGGCGAGCCCTTCGCACACCCCGACCTGCTGGCGATGCTCGCGACCGCGAAGTCGGCCGGATGCCCGGTCGAGCTCATCACGAACGGGACCCGCCTGGACGTGGAGACAGCGCGGGCGCTCATCAGGATCGGGCTCGACAGGCTGTGGGTCTCCATCGACGGGGCGACGCGGGAGAGCTACGCCGACGTCCGCCTGTGGGATGCGCTGCCGCAGGTGGTCGAGGACCTCGCCCGGCTGCGGGAGCTGCGCGCGGCGACCCGGGCGGCCCTGCCGCGTCTCGGCATCGCCTTCGTGGCCATGAAGCGGAACATCGCCGACCTGCCGGAGGTGATCCGGCTTGGGCAGCGTCTGGGCGCCGACCGCTTCTCCGTGAGCAACGTTCTGCCGCACACCCCGGAGATGCGGGACCAGGTGCTGTACGCGCGGTCCATCGACAGCGTCGCCGGCGAGCCGTCCCCGTGGTCACCGGAGGTCTCGCTGCCGCGGATGGACGGCGACGAGCGGATCCTCGCGCAGCTCGCCCGGGTGGAGGCGGCTCGCCGGGGGCGCCCGGGTGCCGGCCCGGAAGGCGACGGCCGAGCCGACACGTGCCCGTTCGTCGAGAGGGGAAGCGTCTCGGTACGCTGGGACGGGGCCATCAGCCCCTGCCTGCCGCTGCTCCACACGCACCGCAGCTACCTGGACTTCCGGCGACGGACGAACCACGCGTTCGCCGTGGCGAACATCAACGAGCGGGGCCTGCTGGAGGCATGGACCGTCCCGGCATACGTCGCGCTGCGCGAGCGCCTCCTTGCCTTCGACTTCGCCCCGTGCACGATCTGCAACAGCTGCGACATGGCGGACGAGAACCTCGAGGACTGCGTCGGCAGCCCCACACCGGCCTGCGGCGGCTGCCTCTGGGCCCAGGGCTTCATCGCGTGCCCGTAGGGGCGTGATCAGCGGCGATGGCAGTGCCGGCCGGGGTCTCCCGTGCGGTCCGTCGCCTCACCTCGAACGGCGCCGGGCCGATCGTCCCGACGAGCGTCGCACGTCCGAACCCTGTCCCCTGTGCGCGCCAGCGAAGGGCAGTGGCGAGCACGTCATGCATCCCGGACCCCCCAGCGCCCGGAGCCGCCCCGGCCTATCGCGCCGTGGTGCCGGATGCGACGCCGAGCCACCGCTGGATGTCGCGGCGGGACGGAACCCGCCCGCGGGACACCACGACGCCGTCGAGGAGGACGACCGGCAGAGAGAAGAGGGCGCCCCGGGCGACGATCTCGAACGGGTCGGTCACGTACCGCACCTCGACGTCGATCTGCGTGCGGTCGACCACCGAACGGATCTCCGCCGTCGTCTTCTCGCAGCGGGGGCACCCCGGGCCCAGGATCTCGATGACGCGCATGACGTCTCCGATCGCGACCGAGAGGGTTCGGCGGAGAGCAGGGTCCCCGGCCACCGGGGCCGGACCGGAGGCCTCCAGCAGCAGCGCGGACTACTCGGTCAGCCAGACGGCGATGTCGCCGGCGGACGGCACTCGGCCGTAGCTGACGACCCTGCCGTCGATGACCAGACCGGGAGTGCTCATGACCCCATAGGCCCTGATCTTCCCGTAGTCGGTGACCTTCACGACCTCCGCGGCGACGCCGGCCATGGCGACCGCCTCCCGCGCGTTCTTCTCGAGGCGCTGGCAGTTGTTGCAGCCGGGTCCGAGGACCTCGATCGTCTTCATGGCTGGGTGCCTCCGTTGGTCGCGCGCATCGAACGCGCCTGCGCTCACGTGTAGATGAGGAAGTTGAAGAGGTAGCCGACGAAGAGGATCCCCGCGGTCACGGTCGCGACGAAGACGGCGAGCAGGCGCGTCTTCATCACGTTCTTCAGGATGATCAGCTCGGGCAGGCTGATCGCGGTGATCGCCATCATGAACGCGAGCGTGGTCCCGACGGCCATCCCCTTGCCGAGGAGCGCCTGGACGATCGGGATCGTCCCCGCCGCGTTGGAGTAGAGCGGGACGCCGAGGAGCACGACGATCGGGACCGCGAGCGGGTTGCCGGGTCCCGCGACCGCCATGACGAGGTCGGCCGGCACGAAGCCGTGGATGAAGGCGCCGATCCCGATGCCGACGAGGATGTACGGCAGGATCCGCCGGACGAGCTCCTTCGTGTAGGCCCACGCGTCGCGGACCCGGTCCTCCGGTGTCAGCCTAATCTCGAGCGAGGCGCCGGTGCCGGCACCCTGGAGCTCCCAGACGTAGTCGGCGACATAGCGCTCCATGTGGAGCCGCCCGATGACGAACCCCCCGACGATCGCGACCGACAGGCCCGCGACCATGTACACGAGCGCGACTCCCGGGCCGAAGAGACCCCAGAGGAGGACGAGCGCGACCTCGTTGACCATCGGGCTGCTGATGAGGAACGCGAAAGTCACGCCCGAGAGGGACGCCCGCCTCAACGAAGCCGATGAACAGCGGGCACAGCCGAGCACGAGCAGAAGGGCGTGACGATCCCGAGACCGGCGGCGCCGACCGTGCCCACGACCTCTCCGCGCCCGGCGAGCGCGCCGCGCACCTTCTCCGGTGGGAAGAACCCGCGGACGAGCGTGACGACGGTGATGATGCCGAAGAGCAGCAGGAGGACCTTCGGGACGTCGTAGAGGAAGAACGCGACCGCCTCGCCCAGCGGGGTGCCCGGCTCCAGCGGCAGCACCTCGAAGGCGAGCCAGATCGCCAGCGGGGCGGCGACGAACCACGCGACGAGCCAGGCGCCGACGGCCGCCCCCACGCCGAGCCAGAACGGGACACGGTTGCGCCGGACGGCGAGCGTCGTCACCGGAGGAGCGCCTCGAGGGACCGCGCGGCGTCGGCGCAGGCCGCCTCGTCGCGCTCGTAGAAGACCCAACGGGCGTCCGCCCGGTGACGGCTCGCGCGGACGAGCCCGGCGTCTCGCAGGCGGGCGAGGTGATTCGACACGTTGTTCTGGCGCTCGCCAAGGGCGGCGGCCATCTCGCACACGCAGTGCGGCCCGTCGGCCAGGAGCGCGAGGATCCCGGCACGTGTCGGGTCGCCGAGGAGGGCGGCAGCCGCGACGGCGGCCGCGACGTCGGGGGCCGGCAGGTCGAGTCGGGGCTCGGGGAGGACGGTGACCTCGCGTTCGGTGATCGACATCTCAGCGCGGAGTGTCTCAACACGCGCTGATGTATCGGCAGGGCCATCTGTCACTGGGCCGGGCGGCCGGCAGTCACGCGCAGCGTGACTGCCTGGGGCGGCGCGGGCGCCACACAGAGACCACCGGACAGTCGCACAGCGCGTGCGCGCCGCGTACGCTTCCCTCATGACGATGCCCGGTCCCGACCGCGTTGGCGACCGTCCCGTCCGGGTCCTCTTCATCTGCACGCACAACTCCGCCCGCTCCCAGATGGCGGAAGGGCTGCTCCGCACACGCGGAGGGGACCGCTTCGCCGCCTTCAGCGCCGGGACGGAGGCGACCGAGGTCCGGCCTCTCGCGATCCGCGCGATGGACGAGATCGGGATCGACATCCGCGGCCAGGAGAGCAAGACGCTCCTGCGCTACCTGGCCCAGCGTTCGACCTCGTCGTCACCGTCTGCGACGACGCGCGCGAGTCCTGCCCGGTCTTCCCGGGCGCCCGCCGCATGACGCACTGGAGCTTCGAGGACCCGTCCCGCGCGACGGGGGCCGACGAGGAGCGCCTCGCCGTCTTCCGGCGGGTGCGCGACGAGATCGCGGCGCGGGTGGACGCGCTCATCGCGGGCGACGACCCGGCCTGACCGGGGCCGGTCGGACGCGCGGCCCCACTCCTCGGGTCGGGCAGTCAGCGAGTCCGCGTGGCCTCGGGTGCCGCGCGGGCAGACGCCCTCGTGGTGGCGCCGAGCGCGGAGGCCGGGCTCGCGGCACCCGCGACGATCCCCCCGGCGAGCTCGCGGAACCTCTCGGCCGCTTCCGGGCGGATCGTGTACCAGACCCAAATCCCCCGCCGCTCCCCGTCCACCCAGCCCGCCTCACGGAGCACCTTCAGGTGATGCGAGACCGTCGGCTGCGCCACGTCGCAGCAAGCGCTGAAGTCGCAGGCGCAGACCGGGCCCTCCGCGCTCAGCTGTCGGAGGATCGACAGGCGCGTGGGGTCCGCGGCGGCCTGGAGGAGGCGGATGTCGGGATCGGCGGCGCGCTTCATGGGGTTGATGATATCGATGAACTTCGATATTGACAAGTATCAATACAGGTGCTAGCGTGCGGGATGCACGGAGGCACCCACGATGACGTTCGACGACCTGACCTACGCCCGATCGATCATGGCCGACCGCGAGAGGGAGGCCGGGCGTGCCCGGCTCGCGCGGATCGCTCGCACTGCGGCATCATGCTGCGAGGGGCGACTCGCCGCGCTCCGGCGCATTCTCTCCCTCGCTCCCTCCTCCGCAGCCCGCGCCTGCTAGGACGGTACCCACGATGTCCACGGATCTGCACGATCGGATGAGCGCTCACTACGGCGCCGAGGCGCGCCGGATGCTCGAGGCGCTCGATGCCCGCGAGGCGGGCGGTCGGCGAACAGCACTCCCCCTCCTCGAGGAAGACGGGACGGCCTGCTGCGGCGAGGCCGCGGGCGATGGCGGCTGCTGCGGCGAGGCCGCGGGCGATGGCGACTGCTGCGGCAACCCCACCATCACGTTCGGGCCGGAGCTGTACGACGCCCTCGAGCGGGCCGAGCTGCCGGATGCCGCGACGCTCGCGAGCCTCGGCTGCGGGAATCCGGTCGCCGTCGCCGAGCTGCGGCCCGGCGAGACGGTCCTCGACCTCGGTTCGGGCGGTGGGATCGACGTCCTGCTGTCCGCGCGCCGCGTGGGACCCGACGGCCGCGCGATCGGCCTGGACATGACCGACGACATGCTCGAGCTCGCCCGTCGGAACGCCTCCGAGGCCGGCGTGGCGAACGTCGAGTTCGTCAAGGGGACGATCGAGTCGATGCCGCTGCTGGACGCGTCGGTGGACGTCGTCATCAGCAACTGCGTCATCAACCTCGCGGCGGACAAGGACGCGGTCTTCCGGGAGATCGCCCGGGTGCTCCGGCCGGGCGGCCGGATGGGCGTGAGCGACGTCGTCGCGGAGGACGAGCTGGACGAGGCGGAGCGGGCCGAGCGCGGCTCCTGGGCCGCCTGCTACGCCGGCGCGCTGTCGTTCGCCGAATACCGGTCGGGCCTGGCGGCCGCCGGCCTAACAGGCGTGGAGATCGTGCCCACGCACCTCGTCGCGGACCGGATGCACGCGGCGATCGTTCGGGCGACGCGACCGGAGGCCTGACCTCCGCCCGGGGGCGCCTGCGGGCCTGACCGACGACCGTCCCGGGCCGCTGACCGCGCCCGGGACCTAGCCCGACCCGCGCCCCAACGACTCGCGGAGGGCCGCGACCTCGGCGCGCAGGCCCGCCAGCTCCGCCGCGACGGCGTCGAACGACGTGGCCTCGGGCGCGGACGTGGCGACGACGGGCACGGCGGCCGCGGACGCGACCGGCTGGGGGGCCGCCGGCACTGACGCCGCAGAGACTTCCGCGTCGGCCTCGGCGGATGCATCCGCGGCCGCGGGCGGCGCGACGAGCAGGCTGGCGAGGATGCTCGCGAGGGCGCCGATGATCCCGATGCCGGCGAACATGATGAAGATGGCGGTGAGGCGCCCGAGGAACGTCACCGGGAAGAAGTCGCCGTAGCCCACGGTGGTGATCGTCACGATGCCCCACCAGATCGCATCGCCGCCGGTCGTGATGTTCGCGTCCGGCGACCTGCTCTCGAACTGCAGCACGAGGACGCTCCCCACCGAGAGGACCATGCCGGCCAGCAGGACGGTGATGAACATCGCGTACTGGCTGCGATTCCTCAGCACGTCGAGGACGAGATCCTTGCCGGCCTGGCCCTGCAGCAGACGGGTGATCCGGGCGAGGCGGCTCAGGCGGGCGAGGCGGAAGAGCGCGGTGAACGGGATGAAGCCGAAGCTCGGGATCGAGCCGAGCAGATCGAGCCAACCCCGCTGGCCCACGAGGTACGCCCGCTTCGGCTTCGCCCCGGCGAGGTTCGTCGCGAAGTCGATCAGGAAGATCACGCAGATGGCGTTGTCGTAGAGGTTCAGCAGGCTTCGCGTATCCGGGTCGAGCGGCATGAGCAGGACGACCATGAGCGCGAGCGAGTAGATCGTCAGGACGAGGATGAAGATGTTGTACGAGTTGCCGTGCGAACGGAGCACGGGCTTCTGGGCCGTCATCTCTCCCGGGACCCTCCTCACCGGCACACCGTCAGACGACTGCGGCCATCCTAGCGGCCGGTGAACCGCCCGTGGCCGTCCGCGTACGCGACCGCGCCGGCGCCCACCGTCGAGCCACGTGCCGCCCCGCGAAGCCGCGATGGCGGCTCCTCGCCGGCCCGTGCGCGGGTCACCCTCGCCGGGACTACACTCGACCTGCGGCGGCGCCCGACCCAGCGGCGTCCGCACGGGCGGGAGGTGGATCGATGGGCTGCATCATCGCCGTGCTCGCGGCGGTCGTCCCGCGCGTCCTCGTCCTCGCCGGCTGGTACAACGACCAGTCGGGCTGGAACGCATCGTTCGGCTCCCCCGTCTGGCTGCTGCTCGGGTTCCTCTTCGTCCCGTGGACGACGTTCTTCTTCGCGCTGTTCGCGCCGGGCGGGTTCGACGGACTCTCGATCGTCGTGCTGATCGTCGCCCTGCTCGTGGACGTCGCGACGTGGGGCGGCGGCCTCTTCGGGAACCGCGGGCGGGTCTCGAACTTCAACTACCGCGACTGACGCCAAGCCGCGCGGTGCACCAGGCGCGCTCCACGGATCGCCGTCCGGGACCGGCGGATGCCGGGCAAGTCGTGCGTCAGCGGTGCAGGTAGGCCGGCAGCATCGTCGTCGTCACGTTGCCTGCGGCGTCCACCGCCGTGATCCGGATGCGGATGCAGACCGGGCCCGCGGCCCTGTAGGCGTCCTCGACGGTCCCGGCGGGCACCTTCCGCGTCTTCCACGTCCTCCACCCGACGCAGGTCGACCCGGAGGGCCGGCCCTGGTACGTCACGATCGTCAGGTCGCGGCTCACGCCCGCCCCGGCCGCGCCGTCGGCGATCGCCCACCGGAACGAGAAGTCGCGCTTCGAGATCCGCGTCAGCTTCCTGGGGAGGATCGCGCGGACGACCGGCTTCGTCCGGTCCACGAAGACGGCGCGCGTGGTCGCCGACGCGGTGCGTCCGCTGCCGTCGGCGACGTCGATCCGCCAGCGGTAGCAGGTCCCGCCCGCAAGCGTGCCCGAGGTGAACGCCCCCGGGTCGGCCGGCTGCGCGTCGCCGTCCGGCGCCCACGAGCCGGAGTCACAGACGCCGTCCTCGACGGGCGCGGACTCCTGCGTCACGGTCCGCGACGCGACGGTCTCGCCGGCGAGGAGCGTCTCCGTCCACGCGACCGCGGCGGCCGCGGCACGCGTGTACGTGACCCCCCTGGACGGCGCGGTGATCGCGATGACGGGCGCGCCCGGGACCGCCGGGCTCGGCGGCGCGACCTTCGCGCCGAGGGCGGCGAGGGCAGCCGGCACGTCGAGGCGGCCGCCGCTGACGGCACCGTCTGGGCTCACGGGCGCGCCCGTGGAGACGACGGCGGCCTCCCGCTCGGCCATCGTGGAGGTCGGTGCGGCCGACGCCAGGAGCGCGAGGGCGCCCGCGACCATCGGGGCGGCGTAGGAAGTGCCCTGGAGCTCCCACCAGCCTCCCCCGTCGGCCGGGATCACGGCCCACCCGGGCGCGGCGATGTCCACCCAGGTGCCGCGGGTGGACCACGACGCGATCGCATCCTTCTCGTCCGACCCGGCGACGGAGACGACACCGGGCGTGTTCGCGGGGTACATCGGCACCGGATCGCCGCCATTCCCTGCCGCGGCCACGACGCTCACACCGGCGGCCCGCGCGTAGCGCACGGCCGCGTCGTCGAGACCGGCGTCTCCCTCGCTCCCGTAGCTCATGTTCGCTACCGTGGCGCCGTGGTCGGCGGCCCACACGAGGCCCGCCGACGAGTCGGACGACCAGGCTCCGGCCTTGGTCCCGACCCTGACCGGGAGGATCGAGCATCGCGGGCAGACGCCTGCTCCGCCGATGCCGTCGTCGATCCGGGCGGCCGCCACCTGCGCGACCGCCGTCCCGTGGCCGTCCGAGTCGGACGGGTCGTCGTCCCCGTCCACGATGTCCTTCCCGGGCAGGAGCGCACCGGCGAGGTCCGGCACGGCGTCGACGCCCGTGTCGAGGATCGCGATCACGACCTCCGGCGAGCCGAGCGACGTCCCCCAGGCTGCCGGCATCCCCACCTTCCGGGCGCCCCACATCTGCCCCCACAGCGGGTCGGCAGGGACATGGTCGGCCGCGAGCCGCAGCCTTGTGTCCGGGCGGATCCGCGCCGATCCGTGTCGTGCGACGAGGTCCGCCCAGGCCTCCGCGGCCCGCCCGACGGGCACGTCGATCGCGACGGCGCCGCCTGGAAGGGTCCGGACGACACGGGCGGAGGGGAACGGTGCGACCGTCCCCGCCGGCGCGATGAGGCGGACGACGCCGCCGACGGCCTCGAACGCGGGCGCGGCCGACGCGGAGGGCGCCGGGGCCACGGTGAACGCGACGAGCGTCGCGACGGCCGCGACGGCCCTGCGTGCGGAAGGGATCATGGGCGGCCCCCGGTCGCCTGCGACGTGCGGCGACCCGCCGATGCTACCGCGGCGCGAGCGATACTGGGCCCGTGGGACGGATCGCTGTCTTCTGCGGGGCGACCTCCGGGGTGGACCCGCGTCACGGGGACGCCGCCCGGCGCCTCGGGACGGTGCTGGCGGCCCGCGGGCTCGGGCTCGTCACCGGGGGCGGGCGCGTGGGGCTCATGGGCGCGGTGGCCGACGCAGCGCTGGCGGCCGGCGGCGAGGTCGTCGGCGTCATCCCCCGTCGTCTCGTGGACCGGGAGCTCGCGCACCCCGGGCTCACCCGGCTCGTGGTCGTGGAGTCGCTGGCCGAGCGGAAGTCGGCCATGGTCGACCTCTCCGTCGGCTTCATCGCCCTCCCGGGCGGGATCGGGACGCTCGACGAGCTCGCCGAGGTCCTCTCCTGGGCCCAGCTGGGCCTTCACGACAAGCCGACGGGACTGCTCGACATGGGCGGCTACTGGCGGCCCCTGCTCGCGTGGCTCGATCTGTCGGTCGCCGAAGGGTACGTGACGCGGGCCCACCGAGACGCGATCGTCGTCTCCGACGACCCGGAGGCGATCCTCGACGCGTTCGCGTCGTTCCGGGCCCCGGGCGACCGCTGGGAGACGTCCGACCGCCGCTGACGCGGGAGCGACGCCACACCGGACGACCCGCGCGCCGGGCCCAGGCGATCGACCCGGACGACCGGGCGGACGGGTCGGCCGACGCGAGCGGCACGCCCGCTCAGGCGACGTCGATGGAGACGCGGTGGTGACCGCGCGCGCCGTCCGGTGCCGCACCCGTGACGTCGGCCGTCTGCACGTCGTCTGTCCCGTCGACCGCCCGGACCTCGATGGTGTGTCGTCCGGGCTCCGCGACCCAGTCGAGGGACCACTGGACCCAGGTCGCGTCCGAGATCGGCCGGCTCATCCGGGCCGCCTGCCAGTCGCCGTCGTCGATCGACACCTCGACCCCGGAGATGCCGCGATCCGGCGCCCACGCGACGCCCGCGATCGTCGTGGGACCTCGCTCGATGCGGTCGCCGCTCCCGGGGACGTCGATCCGCGACTGGGTGAGGATCGGCGCGTCCTTCGCCCAGCCCAGCGGGACCCAGTAGCCGTCGACCGCCTCACGCGTCGTGAGCTCGATCTCCGAGAGCCACTTCGTCGCGGAGACGTAGCCGTACAGGCCCGGGATGATGAGCCTCGCCGGAAACCCGTGGTCGGCAGGCAGCGGCTCGCGATCCATGCCGACCACCACCATCGGCTCACGCTCCGGCGCCGTCGCCCAGTCGGTGGGGAAGCCCGCGGTGAAGCCGTCCACGGAGCGCCCGACGATCTGCGTCGCGCCGGCCTGCACGCCCGCCATCTCCAGGATCTCCTTGAGCCGGACCCCGGTCCAGAGGGCGTTCCCCACGAGATCGCCGCCCACCCTGTTGCTCACGCACGCGATCGTCACGTACTGCTCGAACAGCGGGAGCGAGAGTAGCTCGTCGTAGGTGAACGTGAGCGGGCGGTCGACCATGCCCGTGACCCGGAGCGTCCAGGTCTCCGGGTCCACGCGTGGGACGAGGAGCGCCGTGTCGATGCGGTAGAAGTCGCCGGTGGGGACCACGATCGGGGTGATCCCGGGCACGGCGAGGCTCTGGTCCGCGGAGAGGGGCGGCGCGGGCTGGAGGGCGGCCGGCAGGCGCGACGTGGAGACGACCCCGGCCGGGTGCTGCCCCTGGACGAGCGCGCGGCCGGCCGCACCGGCGACGAACGCGCCCCGAGCGTCCCCGCGCTCGCGATGAGGAACCGCCTGCGGCCCCAGTCGGGCATGCCGGCGCCGGGGGTCGCGGCCGGGACGACGCTCGCCAGGCGAAGCAGCATCCGCAGGGTGACGATGCCAGCGAGCGTGGCGACCGCGGCGCTCGCGACGGCGACGGGGACGCTCGCGAGCGGGTCGCGTGCGGCGGCGATCGCGGCGACGACGCCGAACGCGACGAAGACGGCGGTGCCGGCCGCGGGCCGTCGGCGGGCGACGACGCCTGCGATCGCCGCGATCGCGAGCGCCGCCAGGATGACGAGCAGGTTCAGGGCCAGCTTGTCGTTCTCGCCGAACAACGCGACGAACAGCTCCTTGCCGCCCGGAGGCTGGAGCGCGATCACCTGCGCGCCGATCGCGACGACGAGGGACGGCAGCCCGGCGAGGAGGCCGGCGAGCAGCTCGGAGACGCCGACGGCAACGGCCGCGCCCGCGACGCCCGCGAGCGCCGCGGCCCATCGCGGCGCGATCGGTCCGGGCGACACGACGCGGAGGTCGGCGGGCTGCGGGGCGCCTGTGCGGTCGTCGGCTGGCGTGCTGTCCATGCGAGGAGTATTCGCGTGGATCGTGACGGACGGATGTCGCGGCGCCGGGCGCATGTCACGGACGCGTCATCGGCGTGTCACGGGCGACTGAGAGAGTGCGGCCTCCACACAGCAGGAGGGATCGCACATGTCGGACACCATCGCCCGTCTCGCTCGGCCTCGCCTCGCGTTGCTCGCCGTCGGCGCGGTCGTGACCGTCCCATGCCGCTCTCCGCGGCGCGCGGCGGGGCCACGGGGGAGGTCCTGGTCGGGGCGGTGGGATTCGAACCCACATCCTCGTGCTCCCAAAGCACGTGCGCCACCGTTGCGCCACGCCCCGACGGATCCGTGCTCGCGAACCGCATGTGCTTCCGCGAGCGACGCCCGGAAGCCTAGCCTACAGCGCTCGAAGCGCAGGGTGCGCAGGTGACGCCCAGCGTGGCGCTGTGTCGAGCCCTATGGCCCCGGGATGAACCGGACGGCGCTCGCGAGGCCGGTGGATCGCGTCTCACAGGGGCACTCCTCGGTCTCGGCGACAAAGACGCAGGGCTCGTCCGATCCTCGCCCGCCCACGACGAGGACTGACCCATCGGCGAGCAGTGTCGCCGCGGCGCCGAAGCGTCCCTCGGGCATCGGCGCCAGCGAGATGATCGCGTTCGTCGCTGGGTCGTAGAGACCCGCCACTTCGGCCGTGCCAAGCATCTCGCTGCCATCCGATTCCTCGTCGGCGCGCCCGCCGGCGATGAGGACGCGCCCGTCGGCGAGACGGGCCGCGATCGCGCCGGTGCGGGTGAAGCCCGGCACGACCAGCTCGGTGGGTGTCGGACCGTTGCTGTACCGGGACGCCACGACGCGCTCGTCGACGACGGTCCAGCGACGGGTCGCGGCGTCGAAGCGCATCGTGCGAACCGTGACGCCCGCCATGTCCAGGGCCCGGATCGACCACCCAGTCGCTTCCCCGACGAGGAGGGCGCCCCCGTCGGGCAACGCGACGAGCGTGCCAGGGGAGGTGACGCCGTTGTAGGAGATCGGATATGGCCCGAAGGTCGCCAGGGGCGACCAGTCGACAGGTGGAATGGTACCCGCGAGGCTGAAGCGACCCGTGAGCGGGTCGAAGATCTCGGCCGTCGCGAACGCGCGCCCATCGACCTCGGGTCGCGTGTAGTTCCACCCGCCCCCGAAGTTGCGTCCCGAGCCGACCACGAGCACGCGCCCGTCATCGAGCGTTGCCGCCGCAGCATCGAGACGTGCGTACCGTAGGGGCCCGGTCGCGCTCCACGTTCCCCGCACCGGGTCGAACAACTCGGCCGTCGCGAGCGCCGGCACGGACATCGGCGGCGAGATATCCGCAAGGACGGGCCCACCTCGCAGGAGCGCGCCCCCGCCGTCGGCACGGAACGCGACGAGTCGCGCGCCCGGTGGCCGCGCCCCGGCCCGC
This sequence comes from uncultured Chloroflexia bacterium, assembly GCA_963717255.1. Classification (GTDB taxonomy): domain Bacteria; phylum Chloroflexota; class Limnocylindria; order Limnocylindrales; family CSP1-4; genus CAIYQJ01. The sequence continues at coordinate 130,160 of CAVQVT010000003.1, forward strand.
TCCTTGCCGGACAGGTAGTAGCCGCCGGCCACGAGGACCCGCCCATCACGCAGGGTCGCGACCAGGGGGAGCGTCCGGGCCTGTCCGAGCAGTCCCTCGCGGGACCAACCTGCCGCGGCTCCCCGCGGGTCGTACACGTACGTGCTGGAGTAGGACTGGTGGCCCCCGTAGATGTCGGATCCATCGCCGGCGGTCACGCCACCGGTCACGAGCACACCACCGTTCCCGACGCCGGCGGCGGCGAACTCAGCGCGCGGTGCGTTGAGGCTGGGCCCGGGGGCCCATGTGCCCGTGGCGGGACTCCAGACCTCGGTCGTCGTGCTGTCGGGTCGGACGCAGCCACCGAATCCCTCTGCGTTGCCGAGGGCGATCACCGTGCCGTCGCCGAGGCGAACGGCGTGCAGGATCCCACGCGGCGTCATCATCGAGCCCGTCGGCTCCCAGCGCCCGAGGGCCGAGGGTCCGGACGCGAAGGTCGAGCCGGGTGCGGCCGAGGAGGACGGACCTGCACTGGAATCCACCGCGGGAGGACCGGACGCGCCCGGCGTCGACGCCACGGTCGGGCGAGCGGTGGGAACCGGGGTCGGGGTCGATATGGTCACGGGGGCCTGCCGAGCGGCCGCCGAGGCCGCTGGGACCGAGGACGTTGGGTCCGGCGTCCCACAGGATGCGGCGATCAGCAAGACCAGGAGCAGGCCCGGCACCTTCGCCCGCATCGCTGACCTCCCGTCGAGAGCGGTCGCGGCCTCCGCCGACGACCCGCGATCCACACAGGTCGCGCCCCGTCCAACGTGTGTCGAGGCGACGCTGCTCGCGGACCGGGTCGGGCGCAAGTGGCCTCCGTCACGAAGGCCACCGACCGACGGTGGACACGCCACGACAGGTGCCGCCGGTCGTCCTCCTCCGTGAGCCGCGAGTACGCCGGGTCACACGGCACTGGACCGGCGTCGTCGCGGGATCGAGACTCGCGATGGTTCCTCCGATGTGGCCGGCCGGCCGCGGGGAACGGTCGCGGATCCTGCACAGGGAGAGATCCCCATGGTGGCGGGCCGTCGTTCGCTCGTCGTCATCGCCCTCGTAGCGGTCCTGGCTGGCTGCGGTGCGGGGCCCGGTCCGGCCACGGTCCCAGTCCCGTCCGCGGCGAGGCCCACCGGGACTACCGCGCCGATCCTGTCCGCCGTGACCCCCACGCCCTCCGCAGCCGGTCGTGCGACTGCGGCGCCGTCACCCGTCGGCCAGGCCGCCCCTCCGAGCGCCTCCTCGGCGGGAACGACGCAGGCGGCCGAGCCGACGCCGACGGCCCTGCCGACGCCGCCAGCTGAGCGCGTACCGCCCACCTCGCCGCCACTCGCGTCCGAGAGCTTCGTCACGCCCGCCCCGCCGAACCCGGCCAAGGCCTGGACCGGGCTGCGCTGGCAGAAGATCGGCGCCACGAACCCGCTCGCGCACGTCCGATCGATCACGCGCTGGCGGGGTGGCTTCGTCGCGACAGGCGACCTCGTCGTCTCAGCCGCCTCTGTGCGCACCCGCACGTGGACATCGACGGACGGGCGACGATGGGTTCCACTCGATGCAAGCGTCTTCGGCCCGCGGACGATCGTGGTGGGCGTCGCCGCCATGTCGGGCGGCGTCATGGCGTTCACGATGCAGGCCGGTTCGTGGAGCTGGAACGAGCCCTCGACCGAGGTCGGCCAGTGGAGCCTCACGGGGCCGTGGCAGAGCTGGACCTCCGTCGATGGGCAGGCCTGGACAGCCCATCCGGGCCCGCCGTTCCCTCCACCGGAGCGCGCGCTGACGCTTGTCCCGGCGGCGGGTTCCGACCTCGTCGCGCTCGTGTACGAAGCTCAGCCCATCGCGTTCACCCGCGACGGCGTCGCCTGGGAGACGGCGTCGCTTGACGCGTTCCCGGGTGGCCCCGTCGGCTGGGAAGCCCAGAGCATCGTCGCGTTCCCGCCCGGCTTCCTCGACGTCGGGTACGGCGGTGGCGCGAAGTCGGGGGTCTACGGCCCACGAGCGCTCGCCTCCTCCGACGGGTTCTACTGGCGAAGCACGTCTCTCCCTGCTGCCTGCCCGCCTGGATCGTGGGGCCTTGTGGCCGGGCGGTCCGGCGTCATCCTCATCGGCCAGGAAGGTGACCCCCACGGACCCACGGAGACCTGGTGTTCCTCGCTCGATGGACGCACCTGGCGCCGGCTTCCCGGATACTCGCCGCTCGGGACGATTCCGGAGGGAGCGTGCCGGGGAACCTGCGCCAACGGCTCTCTCCTCGGCGACGGGACACGGCTGATCGCCTATCAGTCCGCTCCGCGGCAGGTCGCCTGGACCTCGTTCGACGGCCGCACCTGGAGGCGCCTCGCGCTGACCGGCGCCCTCCCGTCCGACTCCCGCGACGGCTCCTACGGTTGGGAGTACGAGAAGCTCCTCCTGCCGATCGGGCTTCTCTTCCGCAGGTGGGACGGGTCGGGGTCGGTCTGGTTCGGCAATCCCCGGACGTGATCTCGCGAGCAGGCTCGCGAACCGCAGGATAATCGGCGCCTTCGCCGCTCAGCGGTTCGTGCTCAGGGACCCCGACCCTAGGCCGCAAACGGTCTTGCGGCTCCCAAAGCACGTGCGCCACCGTTGCGCCACGCCCCGACAGGTTTCGTGCCCAGGAAGCGCATGTGCTTCCGCGAGCGGCGACCGGAGCCTAGCCTACACTGCTTGCCCCTCCGTCTACCCCGGATCGCCCTACCGGCTATGTGACCGTCGCGAGGGACTCGTCGATCTCCGCGATCCGAGGCGTCGCCCGGAGGCGCTCCCAGATCGCGCGGGCTTCGCGGAGCCGCTCGATCCCCTCCTCGGTCTCTCCGAGGAGGAGCAGGCAGCGGCCGAGCCCGGCCAGGGCGTACGCCTCCTCGGGAACCATGCCGAACTCCGCCCATCGCGCCACGGCGTCCGCGTATCCATCCGCGGCCGACCGGGCTTCACCCACGGCCTCGCTGACCATCGCCTGGGCGGCGACGACACCGGCAACGACCACGGCGCCCGGGAGGCCCTCGCGCGCGAGCGCGCGACGAGCGAGCGCGGGTGACCCGGCCCGCAGGCTAGCTCGAACGATGGACACCACCTCGCTCATCTCGCCCTCGGGCGTGGCGTCGAGCGCGCCCTCAAGCACGCACCGGGCAGCCTCGGCGTCGCCGCGGGCGAGATCGGCCTCCGCCTCGACGTGTGCGAAGGTGACCGGCGGCCAGCCGACCTCGATGCCGGCGGCCACGAGACCGTCGAGGGATCCGGTGAGCTCGCCTCGCTCGATCCGCACGGCGGACAGGTGGCCGTCCATGCTCACGCGGACCGAGGCATCCCCTCGCTCGGAGGCCCAGGCCCGCAGGGCGCCGGCCTCCTCGACGACCTCGTCCCAGCGCCCGGCCGCCTGGATAGCCGCCACCCGCGCCTGTCGCCCGTACTCGGTGGGGAGGCCGCGGGCCGCGCAGAAGGCGGCGGCCTCGTCCGCTACCGCGAGCGAGGCCACGGGTCCACGGACATCCAGCAGCGTGGCGGCGAGGTTGACGAGGGCGGTGGCAGCGGAACGCACGTCACCCTCCGCTTCGGCCCGCTCGCAGGCGAGACGCAGGTCGGCCTCCCCGCCCTCGGGGTCGACCCCGAGACGGGCGGCGCCACGGGCCATCAGTGCACGCTGCGAGGGCGGCAGGCCGAGCTGCTCGGAGAGGCCTACCGACTCGTTGGCCAGGGAGCGCGCCAGATCGTACCGGCCGGCCACCAGCGCGGACACTGCTTGTTCGGCGATCACGGCGACAAGCCCCGGACCGGGCCGCGTCTCGAGAGCGACCCTGGCCTCGGCGAGGGCACTGTTGGCGCGACCGGCCTGGCCGGAGTTGACGAGCGCGGGCGTCAGCGGCACCACCAGCTCGGCCGCGGCGAGCAGTTCGCCTCGGGACTGGAGCGAGGCGGCCGCCTCCTCGAGCATGGACGCCCCCTCGGCGAGGTCGTCGGTCGCGATGAGCGCGCGCCCGAGCCTTGCCTGGTTCTCGGGCCGGCGCGGATCGGCCGGCCCGAGGAGTCTGAGGGCCCGACGCAGGTGGCCGATCGCGCGGGGAACGTCGGTCCGCATCGCCTGCTCGGCTGCGAGCAGGAGGGCCTCGAGGAGCCGCTCGGTGAGCCCGGGGACCTCGCCGGTCGCCCGAGAGGCCTCGGCGAGCGCGAGCGCCCGCTCGAGGTGGGCGACGACGATCTCGGCTTCCTCGCCCCGCGCTGTCCCGGCCCGCTCGGTGATCCAGGCGGCGGTCGCAGCATGGCGGGCAAGCCGAGACGCTCGCGGCAGCTTCCCGTACGCAACGTCGCGGAGGAGGGCATGCCAGAACGCGAACTGGGCCTCGCCTGCCACCGAGGAGGGGAAGACCGGGCGGACGAGGTCGCGCCGGGTGAGCTCCGCGAGGAGCGCATCGACGGTCGAGTGGTCCTGTCCCGAGATCGCGGCGACGGCCCCGGACCAGAACGTCTTGCCGACGACCGAGGCGTCGAGCAGGATCGCCTTCGCCTCGGGAGGCAGGGCGTCGATCCGGGCGGCGAGGAGGGCGGCCACCGAGGGCGGGATGGCTTCCGCGTCGTGCGAGCCCCCGGCGATGGGTGGCCGGTCGCGCAACATCGCCGCCAGCTGCTCCGCGTACAACGGGGAGCCCGCCGCCCGCTCGAGGATCGCCGAGATGAATCCGGGCGAGCTGTCCCGGAGGGTCGACTCGATGAGCACGGCCATCTCGGCGTCGGTGAGGGCGGCAAGCGACAGGACGGTGTGGCGCCTCGCCCGGCCGAGCCAGGCTGGATGGCGGTCCTCGACCTCGGGCCGTGCGGTCGCGACGACGAGGAGCGGCAGGCCCGCCGTCCGCTCGGCGAAGTGGAGGAGGAACGTGACGAGAGCGTCGTCGGCCCAGTGGAGATCCTCGAACACGAGGACGGTCGGGCGCGCCGTCGCAAGCGTTCCAAGGAAGCGACGCCATGCGGCGAACGCCTCCTCCTGCGTGGGCGGCTCGGAGGTGACCACCAGGCCGGCCAGGGGTCCGACCCGGTCGCGCATCCACGTCCGCAGGGATGGGTCGGGCTCGACGAGGACGGCGTCGAGCTTCGCGCCCCGCGTCGCCTGGTCATCGGTGTCGAGGATGCCGGCGTGCGCCTTCACGATCTCGCCCAGGGCCCAGAAGGAGATGCCGTCGCCGTACGGCAGGCAGCGCCCCACTCGCCAGGTGACCAGGTCGGGCAGCGCCTCGACGTGCCGGGCGAGCTCGCGGACGAGCCGGCTCTTGCCCAGACCCGGGTCGGCGACGATCGTCACCACCTCGAGGGACGGCGTCGTACGGGCGCGCTCCAGCAGCCGGGCGAGCGAGGCGAGCTCCAGGTCGCGGCCGATGAACGGGGTCGCCTCGGCGGCGAGCTCCCCCGCGCGCCGGGCGATCGTCCCCGTCGCCCGCCAGAGCGCCAGCGGCGCGGCCTTGCCCTTGGCGCTGACCGGGGGGAGGGCCTCGTAGGCGATGACCCGGGCGGTCAGCCCCTGGGTCGCCTCGCCGACCACGACCCCGTCGACCGGTGCGGCGGCCTGGAGCCGGGCAGCGGTGTTCACCGCATCCCCCGCCACCGCGTCGTCACGCCCCGGCCCACCGGCGGCGAAGAGGATCTCGCCCGTGTTGACACCGATCCGGACGTGGAGGTCGAGCCCGAGCGCCCCGACCCGCTCGAGGATCGCCAGGGCCGCCCGGACGGCCCGCTCGGGGTCATCCTCGTGGGCTGCGGGTGCCCCGAAGAGCGCCATCACCCCGTCGCCGAGGAACCGGTCGACATGGCCGCCGTGGCGCTCGACCTCGCTCGTGAGAACGTCGTAGTAGGGGAGGAGGAAGGCACGGACGTCCTCTGGGTCGAGCGTCTCCGACCGGGCGGTGAAGCCGGCGAGGTCGGCGAACAGGACGGTGACGGTCCTGCGCTCCTCGCGGGCTGAGGTGACAGCTGCCGTGAGAGGTGCCGCGCACGCGCCACAGAACCGGAAACCATCCGGGTTCGCGGTGCCGCAGGATGCACAGCCGACCATCAGCGCGGAGCATAGGGAGTTGGGTGACGTTGCAGGCCGCGGCTCCGCAAGAGCGGGTCATGGCGCCGGGAGCCGTGCTCGCGAACCGCAGGATGATCGGCGCCTTCACCGCTCAGAGACTCGTGCTCGGGACCCCCGACCCTACGCCGCAAACCGCCATGCGGCTCCCAAAGCACGTGCGCCACCGTTGCGCCACACCCCGACGGATCCGTGCTCGCGAAGCGCATGTGCTTCCGCGGGCAAGACTTGAAGCCTGGCCTACCGCGCTCGAAGCGCACGATGCTCGGGGGGCTCGACCGCTCGTACGCCATGCCGGACGCGTGTGTCGCCCGATGTCGGCCACCGTCAGTGCCTGGTCGCCTTCCGTCGTCAGCCGGCCAATGCGGTGCGGCAGAACGGTATCAGGAGATGCGGGAGAATGGTACGGTACTACGCGGCAAAGTGGTAGTCTGGGGTCATGGTCGACTATCTCCCACGGCTCGTCGATGGACTCCTGGATGCGCTGCTCGTCCAGCTGCCGGCGCTGTTCATCACGGGTCCGCGAGCGACGGGCAAGACCACGACTGCGGCGCGCCGGGCAAGAACCGTCATACGCCTCGACCGGGAGGCGGAAGCTGTTGCATTCCGGGCCGACCCCGATGCGGCGATGCGCGGCCTTCCGGAGCCGGTCCTCCTGGACGAATGGCAGGCAGTGCCGGGCGTCCTTGGGGCCGTGAAGCGCGCGGTGGACGCGCGACCCGACCCGGGCCGCTACCTGATCACGGGGTCGGTTCGGGGCGACCTCGAAGGCGAGCTGTGGCCCGGGACCGGTCGGCTCACCCGGATCCCCATGTTCGGCATGACCATCCGGGAGCAGCTCCGGGTGCGTCCGTTCGTCCCGTTCCTCGACAGGGTCGCCGCGGGCGAGGACCTCCACCCGGCAGTCGACACGCCGGATCTCCGTGGGTACGTCGAGCTGCTGCTGCGGGGCGGGTTCCCGGAGCCGGCCCTCCGACTGGCGGCGGCGCCGCGCCGCCGCTGGCTCGACAGCTACGTCGAGCACCTGCTGACCCGCGACGCCGAACAGGTCGACGGTGGTCGGGACCCCGTGCGCCTGCGCCGCTATCTCGAGGCGCTCGCGCTGAGCACGGCCGGGATCGTCGAGGACCGGACGCTCTTCGAGGCGGCCAGCATCAACCGCAAGACGGCACTCGCCTATGAACGCCTGCTCGTCAACCTGCTGGTGGTCGAGGCGGTGCCCGCATGGACCTCGAACCGTCTCAAGCGGCTGGTCCTGTCCCCCAAGCGTTACGTGGTCGATCCCGGTCTCGCCGGAGCTGTGCTCGGCCTCGATGTCGATCTCGTCCTGCGCGATGGAGACCTGCTTGGACGGCTGCTCGACACGTTCGTCGCCGCGCAGCTCCGCGCGGAGCTGGCGAGCGTAGCCTCGCGCCCGCGCCTCTACCACGTGCGCCAGCAGCAGGGCCGTTTCGAGGTCGACCTCCTTGCCGAGCTGGGAGGCGGTCGTCTCGTCGGGATCGAGATCAAGGCCGACGCGGCCCCGACCGGCGACAGCGCGCGACACCTTGCCGCGCTTCGGGACAGGTATCCGGACACGTTCGTCGCCGGGATCGTGCTGCACACGGGTCCGCGTGCATACCGGCTGGGCGATCGGCTCTTCGCCGCGCCGATCTCGGCCCTGTGGAGCTGATCGCCCGACGATCGGGTGCGCGTCGTTGGTGCCACCCTGGTTCGTGCTCGCGAACCGCATGTGCCTCCGCGAGCGTGCACTGAAGACGAGCCCACTGCGCTCGTACCCTGCGCCGGACGTCCGACCGTGTGTCGACCAGGGCGGAACATGCCTCAGCAACGAGGGCGAGCCCTCTGGCCTCCCCTCTCTGCTCCGCCCGTGATCGCCAGGATCGCCGGTGGCACGGTCGCCGGCGGCTCGGACGAGGGCCGCCGCCGTCCGGATCGTCCCTTGCCATCGGGGTGCACAATGCGTCGAGGACGTCAGGCGGTGCTCGGGCGCCGCCGCGAACCGCCCGCAGAAGGTCGTGGGCCCCGTTGGCTCGTGTCGAGGCGACGGCCGGGGTCAAGCTCAGCGGACGGATCGAGTCAGAGGATCGTAGGAGGACGAACTCATGCAGCGAATCTCCCTCAGAGCGAAGGTCGCCGTCATCGGCGGCATCGCCGTGCTCGCCGTCGGGCTCCTGCCGATGGCGGCCGGCGTCGCGGCCGCCGGGCCGTCGGTCACACCGTTCACCGGCGGGACCGGGATCCAGTCGAACACCGCCCGCATCGGCGGCTCCGGCGCGTGGACGACCCTGACGGGCCCGGTGATCGTCGAGGATTCGCCCGGCTTCTGGCCGGCCGGCGAGACGATCTCGATGGCTCTCCCGGCCAACTTCGAATGGAACGCCGCGCGGACCACGCCGCCCAGCGTGACGGGCTGCCAGCGCGTCTCGTCTCCGATCGTCTACTCGGGCGCGGGTCTCACGATCACCCTCAACAGCCTGTTCGTCGGCCCGCTCACGAACTGCACCGTCGACTTCGGCAGCATCCTGCAGGTCCGACCCATCACCAGTTCCCTTGCAGCCGGCTCGGGCGGTACCGTGACGCTCACGTTCGTCGAACCCCACGACGCCGATGCCCGGCGTCTTCCCCGGCGGGGCGGGCGTGGTCTCCATGGTCGCGTCGCCCGCCCCGACGCCCACGCCCGGTCCTGCCGGACCCCCGACCGTCGTCCGGGCGACCGGCGGCACCGGCATCCAGTCGAACACCGCGCTGACGGGCGGGTCCGGCGCATGGACCACGCTCACCGGGCCCACGATCACCGAGGGCGGCCTCGGCGCATGGCCGATCGGCACGCGCATCACCCTCGCACTGCCGGCCAACTTCCAGTGGAACCAGGCGCGGACCACGCCGCTCTCCGTCACCGGGTGCGACAGGAACGCGACCGCGATCACGTACTCGGGCAATGACATCGCCACCGTCACGCTCGCCGCGCGCTCGGGCGCCTCGCAGATGGCCCTGTGCACGATCAGCTTCGGCACGACGCTCCAGGTCCGGCCCCTGAACAGCGCGTCGTCGGCCGGCACCGGCGGTCCGATCACGCTGACCTTCGTCGACCCGACCCTGCCGATGCCCTCGGTCTTCCCGGGCGGCGCAGGCCAGGTCACCATGGTCACCTCCACGCCGCCGGTCGGCCCGATGACCCTGGCGATCACCTCGCCCACCATGAACAACAACGCGATCAACTGGGGCGAGGGCCTCGACATCACGACGACCGGGTCGCCGGGCACCGTCTACCAGGTCCAGGTCTCGCCGACCGACCCGGCGACCGGGAACGCCGCCTGGGAGACGCTGACCGACAGCAGCGCGGTCGTCCGCAACTTCACGATCGGGTCCAGCGGGACGTCCACGGTGACGCCGCCGTACACCCCGATCCGCAACTTCTGGTACCGGTCGATCGCCGGCACCACCGTGAGCAACATCGTCCGCATCACGGTCCGCCAGACGATCGCGCTCAGGTCGTCGGTCCCCACCGGCAGGACCATCAGCCGCGGCACCTCGGTCACCTTCACGGCGACCGTCCGGCCGGCGCGGCCGGAGCTCCAGAGGGCCGTCGTGGTCTTCGAGCTCTCCCGCCGGTCCGGCAGCAGCTGGGTCGTCGACCGGACCACCCGGGTCACGATCGACAGCAACGGCGTGGCCAGCTGGTGGTGGAGCGCGAGCATCGCCGGCAGCTTCCGCGTCCGGGCACAGGCTCAGCCGACGCCCGTGAACTCGAACAGCTTCTGGTCGCCGTTCTTCACCTACACCGTGAACTAGGCGCGCCCGGGCCCGCGAGGGCCCGCTCGCGAGCCGGACCCGTCCGGCGAGGAACGCGAAGCCCCCGGTCGCTGATCGACCGGGGGCTTCGTCCGTGTCCGGGACCGCCGGCTACGCGAGCAGAACCGGGAGCGCCGCCAGCGGCACCGGGTCGGCCATCGTCACGATCTCGTGCCCCGCGCGGACCCTGGGTGCCAGCGACGCGACGTACGCGCGCGCGACCGCCTTCTTGCGCTCCTCGACGTTCGTGTCGCGCAGGACGAGCCATCCGCTCGTGACGAGCACCGCCATCTCGACGAGGTCGACCGCGTAGTAGTCCACGCGCTCACGCTCGGTGGTCGCCTTGAGGGCGTCGGTCGCCTGCCCGAGGAGCACGGTCAGCTCGGACAGGATCGCCTTCTCGGCGGCCACGTCCTCCGGGTACTCGGCCGCCTCCCACTCGGCCAGCAGCGGGTCGAGCGACCGGTTGAGCAGCTTGCCGATCGCGGCGACCACCTGCAGCTGGCTGGTGCCCTCGTAGATGTTCGTGATGCGGACATCGCGGAAGAGCCGCTCGATGTTGAACTCCTGCATGTAGCCGACGCCGCCATGGACCTGCATCGCCTGGTAGCAGACGCGGTTGCCCATCTCGGTGGCCCAGTACTTCGCCATCGGGGTGAGCGTCTCGGCCAGGGCCTGGGCCTGCTTGTGACGGGCGCGCATGGCCGCGTCCACCTCGTCGCCACCCTCGCCCACGGCCCGCTCGTAGACCTTCCACAGGTCCACCCACCGGCCGGTCTCGGCGAGGAGGGCCCGCGTCGCCTCCAGGTCGACCTTCATCGAGAGCAGCAGGCGTCCGACCGCCGGCAGGGCGCGGATCGGCTTGCCGAACTGGATCCGCTCGCGGGCGTACCGGTCGGCCTCCCGGTAGGCGGCCTCGGCGATCCCGAGCGCCTGCGCGGCCACGGCGAGCCGGGCGCCGTTCATCAGGTTCATCGCGTAGCGCATGAGCCCGAAGCGGCGCTTGCCGATCAGGGTCGCCGGCGTGTTGTCGTACTGGATCTCGCACGTGGGTGACGCGCGGAGGCCCATCTTGTGCTCGAGCCGGCGGATCTTCACCGTCTCGTCGCGCTCCACGAGGAACATCGACAGGCCGCGGGCGTCCGACGAACCCTCCTCGCTCCGGGCAAGGACGAGCGAGACGTCCGCGAGGCCGTTCGTGATGAACCGCTTGACGCCGTTGAGGTGCCAGCGGCCGGTGGCCTCGTCGAGCGTCGCCCGCGTCGCCACCGCGCCGAGGTCCGAGCCGGCGTCCGCCTCGGTGAGGACCATCGCCCCGGAGACCTCGCCGCGGGCGAAGCGGGGCAGGACGCGGGCCTTGGTCTCCTCGTCGCCGTACTCCTCGATCGAGGAGGCGATCTCCTGGAGCCCGTAGACGGTCATCAGGCCGCTCTCGGCGCGGGCGACCATCTCCACCATCATCTGGTAGATCGACTCGGGCAGGTTCAGCCCGCCGTACTCGCGCCCGAGCATGGCGCCGAACAGCTCCGCCTGGCGGAGGGCGTCGATGGCGTCGCGGGTGGCCGCCGCGTAGGTGACCTGACCGTCCTCGAAGTGGGCGCCCTCCTCGTCCGCCTCGGACGCGCGGGGCGCGACGCGCTCGCCGCAGACCTCGCCGAGGACCTCGAGGACGATGCGGTAGTCGTCCTTCGCGTCGGCGTAGTCCCGCGGCGCGGTCGGGTAGAGCGCGGCGTCCGCGTAGCCCTTCTCCTTGAGCTCGAGCACCTCGCGCAGGTCGAGCTGCTCCAGGCGGAACTGGAGGTCGGGGTTGTCGAGGAAGAAGTTCTCGCTCATCGGGACGCTCCCTCGACCACGTCGTCGCCCTCTTCCTCGTCCGCGGCCCAGACCGACGCCTGGTCCGCGGAGCGCTCGCGCAGGGCCTTGATCATCATCGGGACGACCTTGGCGGCGTCCCCGACGATCCGGTAGTGCGCGATCTGGAACATCGGCGCGTGCGGGTCCGTGTTGATCGCGATGATCTTGGACGACTGGTCCATCCCGGCCCGGTGCTGGACCGCGCCCGAGATGCCGGCCGCGATGTAGAGCCGTGGCCGGACGGTGGTGCCGGTCTGGCCCACCTGGTGGTCGCGCTCGATGAACCCGGCGTCCACCGCCGCGCGGGAGGCGCCCACCTCGCCGCCGAGCACGTTCGCCAGCTCGCGGAGCGCGTCGAAGGTCGCCGGGTCGCCGACGCCCGCGCCGCCGGCCACGACGACCGTCGCGTCCTTGAGCTTCACGGTCGAATGGCGGGGCTGGTGACTGAGGACCTCCAGGGCGAAGTCGCCCGGCTCGAACGCGGGCGTCACGCGCTCCACGATGCCGGTCCGGCCCGGGTCCGCGCGCCGGCATCCGCATGACGCCCTCGCGGACCGTGGCCATCTGGGGCCGCGTGTCCGGGTTGACGATCGTGGCGATGAGGTTGCCGCCGAACGCCGGCCGGATCTGGAAGAGGAGGTTCCGGACGGTCCGGTCGTCGCGCTTGATGTGGTGGTCGCCGATCTGCAGGTCGGTGCAGTCGGCGGTGAGGCCGCAGCGCAGGGCGCTCGCGACGCGCGGCGCGAGGTCGCGGCCGTTGGGCGTGCCCCCGACGAGGAAGATCTCCGGCCGGTGCCGGCGCGCCTCCGCGATCGCGACGCGCGCGTACGGGAGGGTGCGGTAGTGGGCCAGCTCGGGATGATCGGCCAGCAGGACGCGGTCGGCACCACGCCCGATGACCTCCTCCGCCAGCCCCTCCACGCCGTGCCCGCAGAGGAGGCCGACAACGTCGTAGCCCAGGGGATCGGCCAGCTCGCGGGCGCGCCCGACCAGCTCCAGGCTGACGTCCGCGATGCGGCCGTCGGCCTGCTCGATGAAGACCCAGATGCTCTTCGGCACGGTCGCGCTGCTCTGCTCGCTCATGGCCGCCTACCCGACGATGTACTCGTGGACCAGCTCCGCCACCATGGCGGAGATGGCCTCGGGAGTGGGCTCGACGGTCCGGCTCTCGGTGCTCTCCAGGACGACGAAGTTCACCTTGTGGACCTGGGTGGGCGAGCCGGCCAGCCCGATCGACTCCGCGGCGACCCCGATGTCGTCCGCCGTCCAGACCGGGATCATCGAGATCGCGCTCGCGGAGGTGCGCGTCGAGCGCATCCTGCGTCCCGAACTCGGGCCAGCGCTGCAGGAGCGCCGGGACCTCCGCCTGCGTCGACGCCAGCTTCTGCGCCATCCGGCGGCGCGCGGAGGGCGGCCGGGGCGTGTTCGCGGAGCCGACGACGGTCAGCAGGCACGGCATCGCGCAGCGGACGATCTCCGTCCCGTTGTCCAGGGCGCGCTCCGCCGTGATGCGGCCGTCGGCGATCTCCAGGACCGTCTCCACGTAGGTGACCTGCGGGATGCCCAGCTTCTCGGCCGTCTGCGGCCCCACCTGGGCCGTGTCGCCGTCGATCGCCTGGCGGCCGGCGAGGATGAGGTCGTAGCGGCCGATCTTCTCGATCGCCTTCTGGAGGGCGAAGGAGGTCGCGAGCGTGTCCGCCCCGGCGAACCGGCGGTCGGTCATGAGGATCACCCTGTCCGCCCCGCGCCAGAGCGCGTCGCGCAGGACGATCGCCGCCTTGGGCGGGCCCATCGTGATCACGGTGACCGTCCCGCCGTGTCGCTCGCGGATCTGCAGGGCCATCTCGAGGGCGTTGAGGTCCTCGGGGTTGAAGATCGCCGGCAGGGCGTTCCGGTTCATGGTGCCGTCCTTGGTCATCGCGTCGCCCGTCACGTTGTGCGTGTCGGGGACCTGCTTGACCAGCACCACGCTGTCGATCGGTCTGGCGTCGGTCATCGACGTCTCCGGGGTCGCCGGGCGGAGCCGGCAGCTGGGTGGCGGGGTCGTGTGGCGGCGGGCGCCCGGCGGGGACGACTCCGGGCGATCGAGGCGTTGCCCGGAAGGATACCTGTGGGGAGGGACCGCGGTCGCGCCGAGGTTCGCGCTTCCGGCCCTCGATGACAACCGGCCCTGTCGCGCTCCCCGTGGATGTCTATCGTTCGTCACCATGGGGGCTCCGGGCGAGCCATGCGGCGACGATGCCGAGCCCGCCCCCGCCGGGGAGATCGAGCCGGAAGTGGCGCGTCCCGAGGGAGGCCGCCATGCGTCGGGTCATCGCGCTGATCGCCACCGCCATCCTCGCCGGCGCCCTGGCGCCCTCCGGGGTCGCGGCCACGAGCGTCGACTCCACCGCCACCCGCGCGAACGGCTTCGTCGGCGACTTCGACATGCTCGAGCAGGGCACAGCACGCGTGGTGGCCCGCGTCGTCGTGCGGTTCACAGAGCCGACGGCGACGACGCTCGCCCCCGGCAGCCTCCACATCTACTGGCGCCTCGGCGTGACGACCGACCCGTACGAGGGGACTCCCGCGGTGTTCGGCGCACGCGAGTCGCATGCCCGGATCCTCCGCACGGCATTCTGGCGCGACTCGCAGTCGGGCGGTCACGGGAGCGAGGTGGACGGCCAGCTGTGCGACTACCTCAACCCGCAGACGGCCTCCTGCCACCCCTTCCAGATGGGGTTCTTCACCCCCAGGTCAGGCACCGCCGGCAGGCGCGTCGCCTTCGAGGGGACGGACCAGTGGTGCTGCAACGGCCGCTGGTACGACGTCGGGAAGGGGACGTTCCGGCTGACGTATGCCACCGACACACCGGGGTTCCCGTGGTATCCACCGCCGTCGGGGACGACGCCGGCCGCCGCTGCCGACGCAACGATCGTGCCCATCTCGCAGGGATCGGCGGCGGCTGCTGCGACGCGCGCGAGCGTGAGCACCTTCGTCGGCGACGTCGACCTGGTCGCCGGCAGCCCTTCCCGCCGTGTCGGCCACATGGTCGCGCGGTTCCAGGTGCCGACCCTCGACCGGCCCGTGCCGGGAAGCCTGGACATCACCTGGCTCGCCGGGTCCGGGGCGACGGGCTCGGGATGGCCGTCGGCCCGGGTGCGGGAGTCCCACGCCCAGCTGTTGCAGGCCTCGTTCGAGAAGGGGGCGGACGGGCGCGTGCATGCCCTGGTCCGAGGACTCATGTGCGACTACACGGGCCCGCAGAAGGCCTCGTGTCATGGGTTCCGGATGGACCTCGCGGGCAGCGCCCGGTCCGGCGGTCCACGCACGATCGGGTTCGGCCCGTCCGGGTCGTGCTGCTCCGGGCGGTCGTACGTCGCCGGGAAGGGCACGTTCGACATCGTCTTCGTCGCGACTCCCGAACGCGAGCGGTCGCGGCTCGTCGGTGCGTCCTTCATGACGTTCTGGGGGCTCGATCCCATCGGCACGGACGGGCGGATCGAGTGGGTCGACCCCCGGAGCGACACACCCCAGATCGGTGAGTACTCGTCAGCGGACCCGGCGGTCGCCGAGCGCCAGATCACGACGGCGACGAGCCACGGCATCGACCTCTTCTTCATGGACTTCGGGTGGATCCAACCGGGAGGTCTGTACGACCTGGCCGCGCAGAGCGGCATCCTCCGGGCGAAGAACGTCGACCAGATCGACGTCGCGGTCCTCTACTTCCCAGACCCGGTCGTCTTATGGGGCCTGGGCCCCGATCGCCTCCGCTCCGACTTCGCCTACCTCGCCGCGGTCTACTTCAGCCATCCGAGCTACCTGCGGGTCGACGGTCGTCCCGTGGTGATCCTCAACGGCCTGACGGCCTACTGGTCCGCCCTGGGGGTCGACGCGACGAACGCCCTCTTCGCGGAGGTGAAGGCGAAGTACGGGCTCTACCTGGTCGCGGGCTTCCATCCCGACGCCGACCCCGCCGCGCTCGACGACGGCCCGTGGGACGCCTTCATGCTGTGGGGCAACCTCTGGCACAGCCTCGGCGATGACCCCGACGGGACGTACACCTACGGCCAGTACGCCGCCGCCTACCGGGACCTCTGGCGCCGGTGGCACGACGATGCCGTGGCGCGCGGCCTGCAGTTCGTGCCGTCCGTCTACCCGGGCTTCGACAACGTGACGTACACGAGCGCACCGTTCACGCAAGGGCACGTCGTCATCGAACGGGACCTCGCCGAGTTCACGTCGCTCGTCAGGTTCGCGCGGGAGATGACCACGGACCCGCTGGGCATGACGCTGTTCTTTTCGTGGAACGACTTCACCGAGGGGCACGCCATCGAGCCGAGCGTCGAGTACGGCGACGCGTACCTGAAGGCGGTCGCGGCGGCGTTCGCCCGATAGGAACGCCGTCCCGGGCGGGTCGCTCGTCCAGGCTTCCGTGGACACCCGCGGGAGAGGGGTCGGGGCAGCCGTCACGCCCCCGATGCGGCGGGTGGGCGGCGTAGACTCGGGGACGTGGCCATCCACCGGCACCAGTCGTACGCCGATGCCGTCCGCGACGCCCTCGGGCGCCTCGAGGCGGCCGGGCTCCGCTGGTACCTGACGGGCTCCGAGGCGCTCGGACCCTACGCCGAGCCGCGGCAGACGGCCGACACGGACGTCGTGGTCGACCTGCCCGTCGAGCGCTTCGATGCCCGTCTTCGCCCCCTTCGCCGACGCCTACGCGGTCGCCCGGCCGATCCGCGTGCCCCATCGCTGGCTCGCGTCGCTCGTCTCGCTCGACGGCTGGGGCAAGATCGACATCGTGCTCCGCGACCCGGGGCCCTGGGCCGGCGAGGCCCTCGAGCGACGTCGGAGGTTCGACCACCCGGGGTACGGCCTCGTCTGGCTCTCCTCGCCCGAGGACCTGCTGCTCGCCAAGCTCGAGTGGTCGGAGGGGAAGAGCGAGCTGCAGCTCCGCGACTGCGCCAACCTCCTCCGGGCGAACCCGGACCTCGATGCCGCCTATCTCGACCGGCACGCTGGGGAGCTGGGCGTCGCCGCGCTCCTCGCAAGGGTCCGCGGCGATGTGGCCTGATCCGGGCGCGGCGCAGCTCGCCGCGGCGCGCCGGGCATGGACGGTCCGAGAGCGCCTGCGGCTGGCCGAGGAGCTCCGCGACCGGGCGTTCGACCTCGCCTGGGCCGCGCTGCGAGAGCGGGAGGAGGCCGTCGGCCGGCTCGACGAGCTCTCGCGGGCCCGCTTCGTTCTGCGGCGGCTCTACCCGGAGATGGCGGAGGCGCGGCTGGACGAGGTGATGGATCAGCTGGCGGCGGCGCGATCGCGGGGGACCTGGCCCGGGTTCGTGCCTCCCGAGTCGTTCGTCCGGGCCGGCGGCCGTCCCTGAGTCACCCGCGCGGCCGAAGGGCCCGGGGGTCGGACGACGCATCGGTCCGGCGCATCCCCCCGCCCGCCCACTGCGCTGAGTGACTTCCGTCGCTGCCACGGGAGGCCTTCGGCACCATCGCCCGGCGGTCGCGGTCCGTCACCATCGCCCGGAGAGGAGCGACCCCCGTGGTCTCGGCACGAGGTTCCCCATGGATCGTGAGCTGCAGCACGACGTCGTGATCCTGGGCGCAGGGCTGGCCGGGCTGCGCGCGGCGGTCGAGATCTCCCGGCGCCTGGGCGGGAAGGTCGACATCGGCATCGTCTCCAAGGTCCAGCTCATGCGCGCCCACTCGGTCTGCGCCGAGGGCGGCACGGCCGCGGTGCTGCGCGAGGACCTGGGCGACTCGCGCGAGCTGCACGCCTGGGACACGGTGAAGGGCTCCGACTTCCTCGCCGACCAGGACGTGGTCCGGACCTTCGTGGACACGATCCCGAAGGAGATCCGCCAGCTCGACCACTGGGGCATCCCCTGGACGCGCGACGAGGACGGCTACATCTCCCAGCGACCGTTCGGCGGGCACAGCTACCCGCGGGCCACGCTGGCGGCCGACAAGACCGGCTTCTTCGAGATGCAGACGCTGTACGACCAGCTGCAGCGCTACCGCACCTTCACGCGGTACGACGAGCTGTTCGTGACGGACATCCTCGTCCACGACGGCGCGTTCGCGGGCCTCATCGGCCTGGACACCGGCTCGGGCGACACGGTCGCCATCCGCGGCAAGGCGCTCCTGATCGCCTCGGGCGGCGGCGGCTGCCTCTACGGGTTCACGACCTACTCGCAGACCGTCACGGGGGACGGCATGGCGATGGCCTTCCGGGCCGGGCTGCCGCTGGAGGACATGGAGTTCCTCCAGTTCCACCCGACGGGCCTGGTGCCGAACGGCATCCTCATGACGGAGGCCTGCCGCGGCGAGGGCGGCTACCTGAAGAACAACCTCGGCGAGCGGTTCATGTCGGACTACGCGCCCAAGCTCATGGAGCTCGCGCCACGCGACATGGTCTCCCGCGCGGAGACCGAGGAGATCCTCGCCGGGCGCGGCTTCAAGACGCCCGACGGGCAGGACTACCTCGAGCTCGACCTGACCCACCTCGGCGCGGACCGGATCAACACGCGGCTCCCGCTCATCCGCGAGGTGACGATCAAGTTCCTCGGTCTCGACCCGATCGAGAAGCCGATCCCGATCCGGCCGGTCGCCCACTACTCGATGGGCGGCATCGAGACGGACATCACGGGCCGGACGCGCGTCGCGAACATCTGGGCGGCGGGCGAGGCCGCCTGCGTCTCGCTCCACGGAGCCAATCGACTCGGCTCCAACTCGACGGCCGAATGCCTGGTCTGGGGCGGGATCGCCGGCGGCGGGATCGCGACGGAGCTGGCCGGGATGGCGGACGCCGTCCCGCTGCCCGCCGACGGCGTGGCGGCGGCCGCGGACCACATCCGGCAGGTGCTCGCGCGCGAGGGCGGCGAGAACCTCTACGAGCTCCGCCGTCAGCTCCGGAAGACGATGGACGACGAGGTCGCGGTCTTCCGCAACGGCCACGACCTGGCCGAGGCGCTCGCGAAGATCCGCGAGATCCGCGGGCGGATGCGCAGGCGCCGGTCGCCGACACGTCGCGCGTCTACAACTCGAACCTCATCCACGCGCTCGAGCTGGAGAACCTCGTCGACCTCGCCGAGGTGACCGTGGCCGGTGCGCTGGCCCGCGAGGAGTCGCGCGGCGCACACGCGCGGCGCGACTTCCCCACCCGCGACGACGAGGACTGGCTCCGCCACACGCTCGCCTTCCACACGCCCGACGGTCCCCGGTTCGACCACAAGCCGGTGACCATCGACATGTGGAAGCCGGTCGAGCGCAAGTACTGACCCCGGAGGAGACCGATGGCATCCCGTGCGCACCCCAACCGCCTGGGGATCAAGGGCTGGGTCGCCGGCGGACGCTGGGGCTTCGCCCGCTACATGTACACGCTCCACCGGCTCACCGGCCTGGGCCTGCTGGCGTATTTCGTCATGCACATCTTCGTCACGTCCACGCGCGCCATCGGGCCGGAGAGCTGGGAGCGGGCGATGGACGTCGTCTCCGGCCCGCTCTTCGCGTTCGGCGAGTACCTCGTCTTCGCCGCGTTCGTGTTCCACGCGGTGAACGGAATCAGGCTGGGGGCGATCGAGCTCGGCTTCGCGGTGGGCCGGCCGATCGAGCCCGTCTACCCGTACGAGACCTCCGTCGGGCGGACGATGCGCCTCGCGAAGGCCGTCCTCATGATCGCCTTCGTGGTCGCCGTGTGGGGCGGCCTCGACTTCTTCGTCTGGAAGTAGGGAGGGTTCGGACGATGCGCGACAGGACCCTCTGGACGTGGCACATCGGCGCGGGCCTCGTGATCCTCGTCCTCCTCGGCCTCCACATGACGATCATGCATCTCAACGCCACGCTCGGGTTCTTCGGGGCCGGCAGCGCGGAGCCCATCGGGTGGGAGAGCGTCGCGGCCCGGGCCGGCAGCGCGTTCTTCACCATCACGTACGTCCTGCTCCTCGGAGCCGCGCTCTACCACGGGTTCTACGGCTTCCGGAACATCCTCATGGAGCTGAACCCGGGGAGGACGCTCCGACAGGTCATCAACGTGGGACTGACCATCGTCGGCGTGGCCCTCTTCGTCTTCGGGACGTGGGCCGCCCTCGCCGCGCCCGGCACAGCGACGATGGGGGGCTGACGTGACCCAGGACCCCACCAGGCAGGTCACCTTCCACATCCGGCGCTTCGAGCCGGGGACGGACGCTGCGCCCCATTGGGAGAGCCACCGGATCGAGGTCCTCCCGGGCATGACCGTGCTCGACGGCCTGTGGAAGGTGAAGGAG
This sequence comes from uncultured Chloroflexia bacterium, assembly GCA_963717255.1. GTDB lineage: Bacteria > Chloroflexota > Limnocylindria > Limnocylindrales > CSP1-4 > CAIYQJ01. Next base: position 150,149 of record CAVQVT010000003.1, read on the forward strand.
CTCTCTGCGCCCAGCCTCGCGTGGCGCTCGTCCTGCCGGATGGGCATCTGCGGCTCGTGCGGGATGCTCATCAACGGGCGCCCCCGCCTCGCCTGCAACACGCAGATCTCCGAGCTGGGGACGGACGTCGTGGCCGTGGCGCCGCTCCCCAACTTCGCGATCATCAAGGACCTCGTCCCGGACCTCCGGCCCATGTTCGAGACGCATCGCGAGCTCAAGCCCTACCTGATCCGCGACGACGTCGAGGAGCAGGAAGACCCCACGCTGGAGTACTGGCAGTCGCCGCACGAGCTGGAGCACTACCTCCAGTTCAGCTACTGCATCAAGTGCGGCTGCTGCATGGCCGCCTGCCCCACGGTCGCGACCGACCCGCAGTACGCCGGGCCCATGCCCCTCGGCCAGGCCGAGCGCTACAACACGGACTCCCGGGACGGCGGCTTCGCGCAGCGCCGCGAGGTGCTCTCCGGCGGGAGCGGCCCCTGGCGCTGCCACTTCGCCGGCGAGTGCTCGCAGGTCTGCCCCAAGGGCGTGGACCCCGCCAAGGCGATCCAGCTCATGAAGCGGGAGATGGTCTCCGACCTTCTCCGGATGCGGAAGCGCCGGGAGCCGGCGCCGGTGGCCCAGCCGCCCAAGGGCCCGCGGCGCGAGGAGATCCCCGGCCGCGCCGGAGCGGACCGTCACCGAGGACTGACCGCCCGGGCGCCACGCCCCCGCGGCGGCGAGCCGGAACAGCGGCACTAGCGCCCCGATCCCGCCCGGTCGACGAGCGGACACCTCGATACCGTGCCGGTATCCCCGTGTCATGACGGACCGACCCCCACTCACGCCCGTCAGCGGTCGGCGGGTATTCGGTCGTCCGCGGCTACGGTCCCAGCAACGCGAGGGGCACGACTGCGATCCCATCGGGGCGCCGATACGCCTCGCGGCCAGTCGTGATGACGAGCGCGTCGAGCAGGGCAGCCCCGATCCTCTCGCTGAGCCAGCGGAGATGGCGCACGTCGGCATCCACGATGGCTCCGGCGAGCTTCACCTCGATGCCGAGGACCCGCAGGTTCACCCCCTCCACGATCAAGTCGACCTCGCGTTCTCCGCCGCGCGTACGAAGGTGGTGCACCGACGCCTCGGCCGCCTGGGCGTAGGTGCGGACCGAAAGGGTGGCGAGCGACTCGAAGAATGCGCCGAGGAGCGTTCCCTCCCGTCGGATGGCGGGCTCCACGTTCCGGCCCGCAAGGAGGCCGTCCACCCCGATCCCGAGCAGGCGGGCGGCAAGCGCCGGGTCGGCGAGCTGGTGCTTCGGCGGACTGCCGAGTCGCTGGATCCGGTTCGGCGTCGGGAGCCAGGCGGGCACGGGCTCGACGATCCAGAGGCGTTGCAGGATGTCGTTGTACGGCGTCGTCGTCGTCTTCGCCGGCTTCTCTCCGTAGCCGCTCGTCGCTGCATCGCGGATCGTCTCGTAGCTTGCCGTTGTCGAGGTCGCGGCGGCATAGGCCGTCATCCAGCGCCGCAGGGCCGCGGGATTGCGGACGCGACGGCCCATCTCGACGAAATCGTGCTCGACGATCCGGGAGAGATAGCCGTCGAGCTGGGCCCGGCGAGCGCGGTCACCGAGGTCGCGTAGACCCGGGAAGCCGGAGCTGACGATCTCCTCCGCGTAGTCCGCAAGCGTCACGTCAGTGGTGCCCGATATCGCCGGGCGCTCACCCGACAGAAGGTCCCGCACGCTGACGGTCGGCCGGCCGACGCCGCGCTCGGCCAGAGTGAGGGGGCGCATCCGAACGGTCACGATGCGCCCGGCCCCGGAATGAGTCGGCGCATCGAGCGGAGTCGCTGACCCGGTCAGCAGGAATCGGCCCGGCGCTCGCTCTTCGTCGACCGCTCGACGAACGAAGTCCCAGACAGCGGGGAATCGCTGCCACTCGTCGATCAGGATCGGTGGTACGCCGGCAACGAGGCGGGCCGGGTCGGCCTCCGCCACGGCGAGCTGGCCGGGGTCATCGAGGCGGTGGATGGTCGCGGCGCGGCGGACGGCGGTGGCCGTCTTGCCGACTCCCTTTGCTCCCTCGATGGCGATCGCGGGGAGGCCGGGCATGAGCTCGTCGAGCTCGGAGTCGACCACACGACGCAGGTAGTCGGACATCACGGAACCTCTGTGCCGGTCTTCCACGCTACCGATCGGCAGGGCTTTACGCTACCACTTGGCAGTATCGTTCGCTGCCATCCGTCGCATGCCCGGCGGCAGACGACCGTTTCCCTGCCCGGGGCGCTCGGTCACGCCCCATCGCGCTCGAACCGCACCTGGCCGGCCGGCCCAACGGCACTGGCGCCCCGATCCCGCCCGGCCGACGATGGGACACCTCGGTCCCGTGCCGGTATCTCTCTGTCATGACGAGCCTCGTCCTCGACAGCGCGGCGGTCGCCTCCACGGTGGAGCGTGCGATCGCGGGCGACGAGATCGCCTTCGCCCGGATCGTCGCCACGTATCACCTCGACCTCGTGCGCGTGGGCTTCGTCATCTGCGGCGACGAAGGCCTCGCCGAGGACGCCGCGCAGGCGGCCTGGTGGATCGCCTGGCGGAAGCTCGGGTCGCTCCGGGACCCTGACCGCCTGCGGCCCTGGCTCGTGGCGATCGCGGCGAACGAGGCCCGCAAGCTCGTCGGGCGCGAGCATCGGCACGGGGTCGTCGAGCTCAGGGTCGCCGCCGACCCCTCGCCGGGTGCCGACCCCGCGGGCGGGATCGACCACGTGGACCTCGCGAACGCGCTCGGCCACCTGAAGCCGGAGGACCGGGCGCTCATCGCGATGCGCTACGCCGCCGACCTCGACTCCTCCGAGCTGGCCCCGGTCCTCGGCATCTCCCCGTCGGGCGTGCGGACCCGGCTGTCCCGGGCCGTCGATCGCCTCCGGAAGGAGCTCGGCGATGACTGAGCGCGACGCCTTCGAGCTCCGCCTCGGGGCCGCGGTCCACGGCTACGTCGGGCGCGTCTCGTCCGACCTCGACCCGGCCGACCTCGCCCACCGGATCGCCACGAGCGAGCCCCGCCGTCGGGGGTTCGCGGCGGCGCTCACGTGGCGCGGTGTCGCGATCCCGCGCCTGGCCTGGGTCCTGCTCCTGCTGCGGCCCTGCTGGTCGCGATGGCCGGCACGGCGATCGTCGCGTCGCGCCTGCTCGAGACCGCGCCCCGCGTCCCTCCCCTCGGCGCGGCGCTGGTCCCGACGGGCATCGACGTCCTCACCGCCGAGACCGGGGGGTACTCGCAGGTTGTCGCGGACGGCGACGGCATCCTCTGGGCGCGCGAGCCAGGCGGGCGGCTCGTCCGATTCGATCCCGCGAGCGGATCCTCGCAGGCCTGGACCGTCGGCGACGACGCGGGATTCGGGACGTCGACGGGGTTCGACATCCTGCCCGCCAGGGAGGGCGGGGTCTGGCTGGTGGGTCAGCGCACCCTGCGCTGGTTCGACGGCTCGGGCTTCCGCCAGGTCATCGACGCGCCGGCGGACATCGGCCTCGCCGTGGAGGCGCCCGACGGCAGCCTGTGGGCGACCACGGAGCCGTGCTGCGTCGGCACGGACGGGGCCGTCATGCACTGGGACGGATCGTCGTGGAGCAGCCTCGACCTCGGCGGGCTGAAGGCGGACGCCACCGTCGGTGCCATCGGCGTGGACGCGGCCGGGCGGCCGTGGATCGGCTGGGTGCGGAACGTCGAACCACCACCGCCACCCGGGTCCCCCGTATACGCGGGCTGGGTCTCGCGCTACGACGGGTCGTCCTGGACGACCTTCGACGCGACGGACGCGGCGGCGCTCGGCGGCGGCGTCTTCACGATCGCGCAGCTGCCCGACGGGGCCGTCTGGGTGGCCTCCGCCGCCGGGCTCGCCCGGTTCGACGGGTCGTCCTGGACCGACGCCGAGGGGCCGTGGGGCACATGGGGGGCATCCGTCGCCGCCGGGCCGGACGGGGCGATCTGGGTCGCCGCGTACGGCAGCGACGAGGCGATCGCCGTCGCGCGGTTCGACGGGCGGTCGTGGGTCTCCTACGGACCCTCGGACGGCCTGCCGGGCCCGAACGAAAGCGCCTACGCGGTCGCGCATGCCCTACCCACGAAGGACGGCGTGTTCGTCGGGACCGGAGCCGGCATCTACCGGCTCGCGGACGGTCGCTGGGAGCGGGCATGGCCACGTGAGCCCTCCCCGCTGATGGACCTGCGCGACCTGCTGGCGATCTCCCGCGACGAGCTGTGGGCGGCCGACGGCGCCCTCCAGGGCGGCATCCTCTGGCACTTCCGGGGGGAGGCCTGGACACGGGAATCGATCGACCCGCGCCATCCCGAGGCCCCGGTGAACGACCTGGCGCTGGCGCCCGACGGCACCCCCTGGGCGGCCGGCCCGGACGGCGTCGCCTACCGCCATGACGGGCAGTGGGTCATCGTCGACGCCGCCGAGGCGAGCGTCATCGCGGTCGGCCGGGACGGAAGCGTGTGGGCCGGGGGCGGCAGCGGCGAGGAGTGCCGGGTGTCGACCCTGCGGTTCGACGGCACGGCATGGGTGAGTCGCGCCGTCGCCGGATGCCCGCCGGAGAGCTTCGGGCTGTCGGCGCTCGCGGTCGACGCCAGCGGCGCGCTGTGGGCGGGCACGGCACCCGGTTGCGCGTGGGGGATGTCCGGCTGCACGCAGGGCGGGCTGGCGCGCCTGGACGGGCAGAGCTGGGACGCGATCCGGGAGCTCGGCGGCCTGGAGCTCGCCAATCCAACCATCGTCGGGACCACCCCAACCGGCGACATGTGGGTCGTCGATGACCCCACGGAGTCCCGTGACCCTGCGGAGCGGGAGAACCCGATCAGGGCGGCCCGCTTCGACGGAACGGACTGGGCCGTGGTCGAGCTGCCCGAGGGATCCATGGCCGACATCGTGGTTGAACCCGACGGGTCGCTGTGGGCGTGGGCCTATTGGACGCCCGCATCGACGGGGGGTGGTGACCGGGGACCCGCCCGTTACGACGGAACGGCGTGGACGTTCCCCTTTGACGGCGCCGGGCTTCCGTGGATGGAGCTGGCCGCCGTCGCCCCGGACGGGACGGTCTTCGGCCGGATCGGCTTCGACATCTTCCGCTTCCCGGACCGGACACCGTCACCCTGACAGGTGCGTGACCACCGCGCGAGAACGTCCCGAGGGAGAGGTGACATGAAGGGACGCGGCACGACTGGCCGGCTCCTCGTCCGCCTGACTGTCGTGGTCCTGCTGACCGGGTGCGGCGCCGGCGCCACCTCGACCCCTTCGTCGACAACGGTCGCGACCGCCGAACCCGCGGAGGTGGGCGCGACGCCGGCTCCGGCCGCTCCGAAGGTCCCGACCGTGGTGCCACCCGTCGGACCGACCGCTACCACGTCGACTGCGCGCACCACCGTGAGCGAGGGCACGTACACCGCCGTGAGCGCAGACGGAAGCCACACCTGCGCGATCAGGACGGACGGGACCATCGAGTGCTGGGGCACGAACTCCTCCGGCCAGGCGACTCCGCCCGATGGCACGTACGTCGCCGTGAGCGCAGGCGGAGACCACACGTGCGCGATCAGGACGGACGGGAAGCTCGTGTGCTGGGGCGCGAACTCCTCCAGCCAGGCGACTCCGCCCGATGGCACGTACGTCGCCGTGAGCGCAGGGGAGAGGCACACCTGCGCGATCAGGACGGACGGGAGGCTCGTGTGCTGGGGCGACGTCTCCTCCGGCGAGGCGACCGAACCTTCCGGGACCTACAGCGCCGTGGATGCGGGCCAGGCGATCACCTGCGCGATCCGAACGGACGGGATGCTGACCTGTTGGGGTTTCGACGACGAGGGCCGACTGAGCCCGCCGACCGGCGCATATGCGTCGGTCGACGCCTTCGGCCAGTGCGCGATCCGCACGGACGGGACGCTGACCTGCTGGGGCACCGGCGGCACGGAGCCGACGCCACCCCCCGGTACCTACCTTGCCGTGAGCGGCGCCTGGAGCGGACCGTGCGCGATCCGCACGGACGGGACGCTGACCTGCTGGGGCCCCGATGCAGGGCCTGTCCCGCCTGCCGGTAGATACACCGCCCTGAGTGCCGGGTTGCCCGGCTATGAAGCCTGCGCGATCCGGACGGACGGGACGCTTGCGTGCTGGGGCGACTGGATCGCGAAGACGGACATGAGGGGCAACTGGATGGGGCCCCCCACCGCGTTGACCCCCGACATGCGGGGCATCCTCCCCGCCTCAGGGATCCCGGAGATCCATCGCGGGACCGTCGAGTTCGGGTCGAGCGGGTCGGGCTGCAGCGTCACGACGCCGTCGACGACCTTCTCCGTCGACGACGCCATCCGCTTCGCCGCCAACCTCGAGCGCGAGGTGCGGGCGGGCGAGATCGTGACCATCGCGCTGTCGGTGAATGGTGACGTCGTTGGTGGTGACGTGCCGGGAGAGGCGATGTCCCGGACATTCGACGCGCCGGGCGACTGCGTTACCGGCTTCATGCACTGGGCATACGCGGCCCCGCCGTGGAGGAACCTCTCTGCCTTCCCGATCCCATGGACGACCGGCCACTACCTCCTGGAGCTCTCAGTGGGAAGGAGGGTGCTGGCACGGGGCGAGTTCGACATCGGACCCTAGCGAGCCACCGGCTGGGCTCACCCACTCAGCGTCCCGGGGGAGAAGGGACAAGAAGCCGCGAGGCGCGGCCTGACGGCAACCTCAGCTTCGTCGAGGTGCAGCAGCTCCTGCGCTGGGCCCTCAAGGCGCACGGGAACCCGGGCACGCTCGACGTCATGCCGGACTCGATCCATGCACTCACGGGTGGTCAGAGCTCCAGCCGCGCTCCTGCGCCCTCGGCCTTCGCCCGCTCGTACACGAGGGCTGCGGCCGCGAGGTCCTCGACCGCGTGGCCCATCGCCTTGTAGACGGTGATCTCGTCGGGCGACGTCCTCCCCGGGCGCATGCCGAGGACGACCTCGCCGAGCTCCGTGCCGGTCGCGGGGTCGAGACCCGCGAGCTCGCCGCAGCCCACCGGCGTCGGCTCGAATGCCCGCCGGGTCTCGACGAAGAGACGGCTCGCGGCGGCGAGCGCCGGCGGCAGCTCCCCGCCGGGCGGCTGATACCCGACGGACGTGACGTGCGTCCCCGGCCCGACCCAGCCGGGCTCGATGACCGGTGTGCCGCTGCTCGTGCACAACGCGACGATGTCGGCGCCCCGGACCGCGGCCTCGATCGACGGCGCGATCCGCGCGCGCGGGTCGAGCGCCGCGAGCGCCGCGGTCTCCTCGGGGAACGCGGAGGCCACGCGGATCTCCTCGATCGGCCGGACCCGCAGGATCGCGGCGAGGTGGGCGCGCGCCTGCACGCCGGCCCCGACGATCGCGAGGACGCGGCTCTCCGGACGGGCGACGAGGCGGCAGGAGAGGGCGGCCGCACCGGCGGTGCGCGCCGCGGTGATCGACGCGCCGTCCATGAGCACGAGCGGTGCTCCGGTCGTTTCGTCGAAGAGCGTCACGAGCGCGAGGTGCGACGGGAGCCCCAGCGCGCCGTTCCCCTCGAAGACCGTCACGACCTTGACGCCGATCGGCCCGCCCGGGCGATGGGCGGACATCGTGAGGAGGATCCCCGCCTCGGTCGCGACCTGGCTCCGGGGCGGCGCATCGAGCTCTCCGCGCGTGAGCGAGGCGAACCCGTCTGCGAGGGCGTCGAGGAGCGCGTCGGGGTCGAGCAGCCGGACGACGTCGGCGCCTGTGAGCGTGAGCACGTCCAAGGCATGACCCTCCGCGGCGCCCGGCGCGGGATCCACGGGCAGACCCGGCGCACGACGGAACAGAGGATAGCCGCGGGGGGAGCGACGGGCCCGGCGTCCGGCGGCGGGACCCGACGCCCACCTCCGTGACGCGGGCCGCGTAGACTCCGCTGCGAGCCGTGACCGAGCCGATCGACCCCCACCTCCCTGCCCCGACGGAAACACCCGCGCCCGCCGTCGGCCCCGTGCCCGCGGACGGTCCCGGGAGGCAGGATCTCCCCGGGTCCCCGGACCGCGGCCACGCCGATCGTTCCGCGTTCCTCGCGGCGATCCTCTCGGCGATCGTCCCCGGCGCCGGGCAGGCATACGAGCGCCGGTGGGCGGCGGCGGCCGTCTTCCTCCTTCCTGTCGGCGTCCTCGCGCTCGCCACCGGCGTCGCGGTCGGCGCATCGTCGCTCCCCGCGCTTGCCGGCTCGCTGTTGGCGCCCGGAGCGCTCACGTCGATCCTCGTCCTCGACGTCGCGCTGCTGGCGTGGCGGATCCTCGCTGTCGTGGACGCTTGGCGGGGCGCGCGACCGCAGGCGCCCGGTGCCGCACGTGGCGCCGCTGCGGCCGGCGGGGCGGACGGGACCGGGCCAGAAGCAGGGGACGCTGACGCGACTGGAGTCGGCCGCCACCGCGCCCGGTCCGCGCTCGGCGTGGTCGCGCTCGTCGCGATCCTCGTCTTCGTCTCGGTGCCGCACGCGGTCGCCGGGTGGTACGCGACCGCCGCGTCGAACGCGGTGGGCGAGATCTTCACCGAGGCCGATTCAGACCCGCTCGCGGGCCTGGGCGCCGGCGAGTCTCCCGGGTCCACGCTGCCCGGCGACGCGGCGGCGATCGCGACGGCGGCTCCCACCCCTACGCCGACCGCCACGCTCTCGCCCACGCCCCGGCCGACACCGCTCGGCCCGTACGGGCCGGCCGCGCCGCCGCCGACCCCCACGCCGCAACCGACCCCCACGCCGCAGCCCACCCCCGAGCCGCTCATGAGCCGCATCAACGTGCTGCTCCTCGGGATCGACTCGGGTCCGGGCCGGAACCAGGCGCTCACCGACACGATGATCGTCGTCTCGCTCGACCCGGTCGGGAGGACGGTGAGCATGATGTCGATCCCGCGCGACACCGTGAACGCCCCGCTCGGCGACGGCGCGGCCTACCAGCCGAAGCTCAACTCTCTCCTCGCCTATGCGACGCGGAACCCGGGGGCGTTCCCGGGACGGAAACCGATCCGGGTCCTGAAGGACACGCTCGGCGAGATGGTGGGCCTGCCGATCGACTACTACGCCTCGGTAGACCTCCCGGGCTTCATCAAGGTCGTCGACGCGATCGGCGGCGTGGGCGTCTACGTGAAGCAGGCGCTCGCCGACTACCGGTACAAGGAGTACGGGTTCCGCGGGTTCTTCATCGACGCCGGCTGCCACCACATGGACGGCAAGACGGCGCTCGCGTACGCCCGGATCCGATACTCGGTCGGACAGAACGACTTCACCCGGGCGAGCCGGCAGCAGCAGGTGCTCGTCGCCGCGCGCGACCAGGTCGTCCGCAAGGGGCTTCTCCTGGACATCCCGGCGCTCTTCGGCGCGCTCGGGAAGACGATCCGGACGGACCTTCCGCAGGACCTCGCACCCCGGCTCGCCGAGTTCGCGGCCGGGATCGACGCGCGCGACGTGACCCAGGCGGTCGTGCAGCCGCCGCTCGTCGGGTACGGCCATAACGCATACGGCTCGGTCCTCATCCCCGACCTCGCCGCGATCCGCGCCGTCGCCGACGGCCTCTTCAGCGCGACGGGCACGAAGCCGGTGGGGTGGCCCCCGCCGGCGAAGCCGACGCCCACCCCGGACCCCGACGTCGCGAAGGCCCCCCGGCCCACGCCGCTGGTCTGCAAGTAGCGGGGCGAGGGGGCGGTCTGGCCGGGCGCCGGGCACGGGCGTCCCCGTCCCTCACCGCCGACCCCCGCATATCAGCCGGGGGACTGCGAGATCGGTCGCCAGGGTGGTGCCTCGGCCGATCCACGCTCGCACCCGCCCGGGGACGCCCACCGCGCAGTCTCCGGGCTGATCGCCGGTGGACGCCGGTCTTCCTGCAGTCCCCCGGTTGATACGCGGGGGATGCCGACGGCCTCCTCAGCGCGACCGGCGCGAAGCCGACCGTTCGGCCGCCCGCGAGCCCGGCGCCGACGCCGGGTCGCCCGGACCGTCCTCTCAGTAGCCCCTCGCCGCCAGGACGCGGGCCATCCGCCGCGCGGCGCGCGCGCGGTGCGAGACGGCGTTCTTCTCCGCTGCGGACCACTCGCCCAGCGTCCGCCCGCCGGGCGGCTCCGGCACGGGCTCGAAGATCGGGTCGTACCCGAAGCCGCCGTCGCCGCGCGGCCCGAAGCCGATGCGGCCCTCGAGCGTCCCGCGCGTGCGGACGACCGGGATCCCGCCGCGCGGCCCCGCCGTCCGCGGGTCCGCGAAGGCGAGGACACAGCGGTAGCGCGCGCCGCGTGCGGCCGGCGGCAGGCCGGCGAGCGCGCCGAGCAGCTTCAGGTTGTTCTGCTCGTCGGTCGCGTCGTCTCCGGCGTATCGCCGGGTCCGGACGCCCGGGCCACCGTCCAGCGCGTCCACCTCGATCCCCGAGTCGTCGGCGAGCGTCGGCAGGCCGGTGGCACGGGCGTAGAAGCGGGCCTTGATCGCCGCGTTCGCCGCGAAGGTGGCGCCGTCCTCCACGGGCTCCCCGGTGGCAGCGGCCGCAGGGACGTCGGCGAGGGAGACGAGCTGGGCATGCGACAGGTGGAGCAGCTCGGTCAGCTCGCGGAGCTTGTGCGCCGAGCCGGTCGCGACGAGGAGGACGGGGCGGTCGTCGAGCCGCGTCACTTCTCGACGGTGGCGATCGCCCGGGCCTGCGCCTCGAAGAGCTGCGCCAGGCCCGCGTCGGCGAGGTCGAGGAGGGCATCCACGCCGTCCCGGCCGAAGGGCGCCCCCTCAGCGGTGCCCTGCACCTCCACGTACGTCCCCGCGTCGGTGCCGACGACGTTGAAGTCCACGTCCGCGTGCGAGTCCTCGGCGTAGTCGAGGTCGAGCACGGGTCGCCCATCAACGATCCCCACGCTCACCGCGGCCACGTGCCCGCGGAGGTGCCTCTCCATCCCGTACCGGGTGAGCGCCACCGCGAGGGCGATGTACCCGCCGGTGATCGACGCCGTCCGCGTCCCACCATCGGCCTGGAGGACGTCGCAGTCCACCGTCACCGTCCGCTCTCCGAGTTTCGAGAGATCCACGACGCCGCGGAGCGACCGCCCGACGAGGCGCTGGATCTCGTGCGTCCGCCCGCCGATCCGCCCGACCGCCGCCTCGCGAGGGGTCCGGTCGGCCGTGGCGCGCGGCAGCATGCTGTACTCGGCGGTGACCCAGCCCGTCCCCTTGCCCCGCAGGTGGGGCGGGACGCGGTCCTCGATCGTCGCGGCGCAAAGGACGTGGGTGCCGCCGAGGCGGATGAGGCAGGAGCCCTCGGCCCACTTCTGGAGGCCGAGCTCGACGGTCACCGGGCGGAGCTCCCCCGGAAGCCGCCCATCGCCGCGGTGGAGCGGCGCATTCCCGATCGACATCATCCCTCCTGCGCCGCGTCCGCGGCATCTTCCGTGCCGGCGACCCCGGCCGGCGGCGATACGGGCGGCGCCGGCTGGGCGGCCCGCGCCGCGTCCGCGGCCTGCGCGGCGGCCCGCGCCGCATCGGCGGCCCCGGCGGCCTTCGCCGCGTCCCACAGCTCGTCGAGTTCCTCGAACGATAGCTCGCGCAGTGCCACGCCCCGCGCGGCGGCCGCGCGCTCGACGTGCCCGAAGCGACGCCGGAACTTGTCGTTCGCCGCGCGGAGGGCACCCTCGGCCTCGACGCCGTGGCGCCGCGCGAGGTTCACCGCGACCATGAGCACGTCCCCCATCTCGTCCGCGCGCTCGGCCGCCGTCGTGGCCGCACGGAGCTCGGCGAGCTCTTCGAGCAGCTTCTCGACGATCGGCTCGATCGCCGGCCAGTCGTACCCGAGGTTCGCGGCCCGGTCCTGCATCTCCTGGCTCGCCGCGAGCGCCGGCATCGACCGGCTGATCCCGTCGAGGGCGCCCTGCGGCTCCTCGACCTCGGCCGGGTCGTCGCGCCCCGCCGCGGCGGCCTCGCGCGCGGCCTGCTCGGCCGCCGCGGCTCGCTCGCCTGCCTTGATGCGCTCCCACTGGCGGTTGACGTCGGATGCGGTCCGCGCCTCGGCGTCGCCGAAGACGTGGGGGTGGCGACGGACGATCTTCTCCGCGATGGCGGCCTGGACGTCCGTCAGGTCGAAGACGCCGGCCTCCGCGGCGAGCTGTGCGTGGAGGACGATCTGCAGGAGCAGGTCACCGAGCTCCCCGGCGAGGTCGGGCGAGGCGGCGTCCGTGTCGAGCGCGTCGTAGACCTCGTACGCCTCCTCGAGGAGGTGCTTGCGCAGGGTCCGGTGCGTCTGCTCGCGGTCCCACGGGCAGCCGTCCGGCCGACGCAGCCGGTCCGAGATCCAGGGCATGGCCCACGGGCCCGCGACGGCCTCGACACGGGGAAGCGGCGCCAGGTACACCGGTCCGGCGAGGTGCTCGTCCGTGAGCTCGCCGACGGTCGTCTCCCCCGGCCGCCCGATGAGCCCGACCGGATGATCGGCCGGGTACAGGCGCCGGAGGACCTCCGTCGCCGCGACCGACCGGCCGCGGTGGCGGCCCGGGAGCGGCTCGACGGCGACGTCGGGTCGCGACCGCAGCACGGCCGCCGGCACCGCGACCAGCGGACGCCAGGCATCCACGGGCATGGCGGAGATCCGCTCGACCGCGGCCACCTGCAGCCCGTCCGCCGGATCGAGACCCCAGCGGATCCGCGCCTCGGCGATGAGGGCGTCAAGCATCCCGCGCCCTCACCGGCTCAGGACTGCGGCGTCCCGAGGACCTGGAGCGGCGTCGCGAACTGCTCGATCTTCGCCTCGGCGCGCACCGGTGTGTACCACCGGTCGAACCCGCCGCCGCGGATGAGGGAGGCCTGGTCGGCATCCGGCAGCCGCGTGGTCTCCTGGTCGATCTTGAAGATGTAGTACCCGTCCTGGGCGTTGAGGACCTCGGAGACGCCCCCGGCCGGCGCCGAGAAGATCGCGGTCTCCCTCTCTGCGGGGAGCTGGAGCCTGGCGACCCAGCCGAGCTCGCCGCCGGTGGAGGCGTCCTCGGCGTCCGAGTATTTCTTCGCGAGCTCGCCGAAGTCCACGCCCGGGGCCATGGCCTCCACGCGGATCGTCTCGATGAGCTGGTCGGGCGGCGGTCGCCGGCCGACGTACTGGATGATGTGCCAGCCGAAGTCCGTCTTGACCGGCGCGATGAGGTCGTCGGCCTTCAGGCCGGGCGCGAAGATCGCGTCGCCGAACTCCGTGACGACCGAGTCCTGGGTCAGCCACGGCAGCAGCCCGCCCTCGGCGGCCGACCCGCTGTCGTTGCTGCTCTGCTTCGCCGCGTCCTCGAAGGTGACCTTGCCGGCCTTGATGTCCTCGTAGATGCGCTGCGCGTCGTCCTTCGCCTTCGTCCACGCAGGATCCGTCTCGGCCACCTCGGAGGCCTTCGAGTCGGATCGCCGTCGGGCGAGAGGAGGATGTGGCGGGCGCGGACCTCGTCGCCGGTGCCCTGAGCGCTGTTCAGCTTGATCTCGCTGACGAGCCGCTGGACGGACGGCTGGTCGACGGCCGCCGAGACCACCGAGTCGGTGAGCTTCTTCTCGACCAGCTCGTACCCGAGGAGGGTCCTGTAGATCCCCTGGTCCGCGCCGGCGTCCGAGACCCTCTTCGAGAAGTCCGGGTCCACCTTCGCGGGCTCGATCTCCGTGATCCGGCCGATGTCGAACCTGCCGTCCGTCGTCTCGATCACGTCGGAGACCCCGTTGGCCGGGAGCGTGAAGATCGCCTCGATCGTCCTGGTGTCCGCCGCGGCGGAGTCGGCCGTGATCCAGCCGATGGACCCGTCGACCGACGCGCCCGTCCCGCTCGCCTTGGCGACCTCCTCCCACGACTTCCCGGCATCGAGCTGGGCCTTGATGTCCTCGGCCTTCTGGCGTGCGAGGTCGATCTCCGCCTGGGTCGACTCGGTCGCGCCCTCGCTGATGCCCGGGGAGACGGAGATCAGGTACGCGTTCCGGGCCTCCGGCTGCGTCGCCTCGGCCGTCCAGGCCGCGTCGATCTCCTGCGGGGTGACGGTGACGCCCTTCTCCTTCGCGAGGTCGGTCTGCACGATCCCGTCGATGATCTTGGTGTTCGTGGCGTCGTCCACGTTCTCGCGCCGCGTCCCGATCTCCGTGATCTGCTGGTCGCCGTCGGTGGCCGTCAGGCGACCCGCCGCGACGAGGGCGCGGACGTTCGCCTCCTCCTGGTCGAGCCGGAAGCGCTCGACGGCGTTCGCCTGGCGGTAGAAGTCGCGGCTGACGCTCTGGCCGTTCACCGAGAGCATCGCGGCCATGTGGTCGTCGTACCAGACCTTCCCCACGGCGGCGAGCAGCATGAGCAGCGCGAAGCCGATGGCGACGCCGAAACCGAGGGTCATGAGGAGGTTGCGGCGCTCGCCGGCCTCGAGCCGGTCCTTCCGCGGACGCGTGACGGGTTTCGCTCGGGAGGTCATGGGGTGGATCGGTCCTTCTTGCTCGTGCAGGCGCCCGGCCGCGTGGGCCGGGCGGACCGGCACATGGTAACGGAGAACGAGCGACGACCTCGCGCGCGCTCGCGTGCACGGGCGGACGTGGGTGGGTGACGCTCCCGCGTGGGACGGCGGACGGTCAGTCCCGGTTCCATCCCGCGCCCAGGCGCAGGACGCCGCGCGATCGGAGGACCCGACCCTGAGAGCTGTTCGTGGTGTCCACCACCAGGGCGGCGTCGCGGTAGACGGCGTCCCAGTCGATCGAGCGGTGCGCGGTGACCACCACGACCACGTCCGAGGTCGCGAGCACCGCCACGAGCGGCACCGACGCGTGCGCGGTCCCGTCGGCATCCGTGAACATCGGGACGTGCGGGTCGTGGTACGCGACCACCGCCCCCCGTGCGACGAGCCCGGAGAGGATCGGCGCCGCCGGGGAGTTGCGAGGGTCCCGGACGTCCGGCTTGAACGCGACGCCCAGGACGCCCACCCGGGAGCCCTTCACCGACCGGCCCCGATCGTTGAGCGCGTCCGCGACGAGATCCACGACGTGGCGCGGCATCGCGAAGTTGATGTCGCCGGCGATCTCCACGAACCGGTCCACGAAGCCGAACTGCCGCGCCCGCCACGCGAGGTAGTACGGGTCGACGGGGATGCAGTGGCCGCCGACGCCGGGGCCCGGCCGGAACGGCATGAACCCGAACGGCTTCGTGGCCGCCGCGTCCACGACCTCCCAGACGTCCAGCCCCATCCGCTCACACAGGAGAGCGAGCTGGTTCACCAGGGCGATGTTCACGTTCCGGAAGACATTCTCCAGGAGCTTCGCGAGCTCGGCGGCGTCCGGAGAGGAGAGCTCGATGACGCGGGAGTTGATCCGTCGCAGGAGATCGGCGGCGCGGGCCGTCCCCTGCTCCCCCACCGCCCCGACGAGGCGCGGCACGTCGCGCGAGGCCGACGCGGGGTCGCCCGGGTTCACCCGCTCCGGTGCGAAGGCGAGATCGAAGTCCGAGCCGGCGACGAGCCCGGAACGCTCCAGCTCTGCCCGGAACGGGCCCGCCGTCGTGCCGGGGAAGGTGGTGCTCTGGAGCACCACCAGCTGGCCCGGACGCAGGCTGTCGCGGACGAGGGCGGCCGCGGAGAGGACCGGGCCGAGGTCGGGATCCTTCGCGTCGTCGATCGGCGTGGGGACGCAGACGAAGACGGCGTGGGCGGCGGCGAGGTCCGGGCCGGAGTCGTCCGTCCCCACGATCCGGAGCGAGCCGGCGAGTGCGGCCCCGAGCCGGTCGTCGGGGATGTCGTCGATAGGAGAGCGCCCGGCCGACAGGTCGGCGACCCGGGCGGCGGAGGCGTCGATCCCGACGACCTCGCAGCCGGCCTCGGCGAACGCGAGCGCGAGCGGCAGGCCGACGTAGCCGAGCCCCACGATCACGACGCGCGTGTCCTCGCTCATCGTCCCTCCCTGCTCGGCGGCCGGTCGGCCGACCGGCTGAGGATAGCCCGCCGGTCGCTCGCCGGCGCGCGGCGGCCCCGTCGGCGGGTGCGGAGGTCCCGTGGTCGCGCGCGGCTCGCCGGGCTCACCTGTCGTGAGCGAGGCGGTCAACGAGCGCCACGTACCGTGCGCCTTCTCGGTCCCAGCCAAGCTCCGTGACGCGGGCGCCGGTCCGCGCGACCCGCGCCTCACGTTCGAGGGGGTCGTCCACGATGCGGGCGACCACGCGCGCGAGATCAGCCGGGTCGCCCGGCTCGTACGTCGCGACCGTGTCCGCGGCGAAGTACCTCTCGACGGTGGGCAGGCGCGAGGCGACGACCGGCTTCCCCATCGCCGCGTACTCGAAGAGCTTCGTGGAGAGGCTGAGATCCGTGAACGGATCGCGCCGGGTGGGCGCCAGGCCGATGTCGGCCGCCGCGATGGCCGCGGGGACCTCCTCGAGCGGGATCCGGCCGTGGAGGACGGCACGGTCCGCGATCCCCAGCTCCGCTGCGAGGGCGGCGAGGCGCGGCGCGTCGTCGCCGCGGCCGTAGACGTCCAGGGCCACGTCCAGGTCGGGGCGGTCGCCGGCCAGGAGCTCGACGGCGCGGAGGACCGTCTCGAGCTCGTACATCGGCGTCACCGCGCCGGTGTAGACGAGCCGGAGCCGGCCATCGGCACGCAGTGGGCGGGCCGGGAACGCGGCCGGGTCGAAGAGTGCGAGCGACGGCGCGTTCAGGACGACCGTGAGCTTCTCGGGGCGGAGCCCCAGGTCCAGCAGCCGGTCGCCGAGCGCGTCGTTCACGGTCAGGACCGCGTCCGCCGCGAGCGTCGCCAGCGTCTCCTGCGCGCGGAGGAGGGCGTGCGGGAGCCGGCCCGCCGATCCGGGGAAGCGGCTCTTGAAGAACTCGGGCATCGCCTCGTGGAGGTCGAGCACGAGCGGGACGCCGACGAGCCGCATCGGGAGCCCGGCGAAGACGAGGAAGTCCGGGAGCGTGTGGACCTGCACGAGCGCGTACCGGCGCCGGCGGTGCGCGGCGGTCGCGGCGAACATGGCCCGAAGGAAGAACGAGACGTACTCGACGACATAGGTACCGATCCCGGCACCCTGGTGGCGGCGGACCGGCAGGCGCGTCACGCGGACGCCGGCGACCGTCCCGGTGGGCTCGTCGCCGGGCCGCCGGAGCGCGACCACGTCCACGGGTCGGCCGCTCTCCACGAGGGCCTCGGCCTCGCGGCGGACCCGCGCGTCCTCCTCGTAGTAGGCGTGGACGATCATGCAGACCGGCCGGCGGGCGCGCGGGGTCCGGGCGGGCTCGGGTCGGGGGGTCACGCGGCCATGGTAGCCCGAGGCTCCGCCGCCGGTGCCGTGCTACCGTACCCAGCGCCCATGGCTTCACTTCCGAAGGCCTCCCCGAAGGCCCCCACACCCGCCTACCGGAGCACCTCCGAGCGCCCGTCCACCGTCGGCCTCGTCACCGAGGGATTCCGCGAGATCGCGTCGCGCCGCCGCCTGATCCGCTACCTCGTGCAGGCGGACATGAAGAAGAAGGGCGCGAACACGGTCCTCGGCAACGTCTGGTGGATCCTCGACCCGCTCATGCTGATGATCGTGTACGTGGTGCTCGTCTCGGTCATCGCGCAGCGCCCGCAGCCCGACTACCCGCTCTTCATCTTCTCGGCGATCCTGCCGTGGAAGTGGTTCACCTCCACGGTCAGCGACGCGGTCACCTCCGTGACCGGGCAGGAGCGGTTGATCAAGCAGCTGCACTTCCCCAAGCTCGTCCTGCCGGTGGCCTCCACGTTCTCGGGGGTCGCCAGCTTCGTGTTCGGCCTGATCCCGCTCGGCCTGCTCCTCGTCATCTTCTACAGCGACCGGATCTCGCCGTACCTCCTCCTGATCCCCGTCGTGGCGTTCGTGCAGCTCGTGCTCTCGCTCGGGCTCGCGATCGCCGTCTCCGCGGTGAACGTCTTCTACCGCGACCTGGGGAACGCGATCCGGCACTTCCTGCGCCTCTGGTTCTACCTCTCGCCCGCGCTCTACTCGGCCTCGCAGATCGAGAGCCTGGGCGTGAAGAACCCGACGATCTCGTTCCTCTTCGGCCTCAACCCGTTCACGATCCTGTTCGAGAGCTACCGGAACGTCATCTACAACGGCACGCCGCCGATGTGGGGCCAGCTCCTCGCGCTGCTCGGCGTCTCGGTCGTGATCACGTGCTTCGCGACGTGGGGCTTCAAGCGGCTGGAGCCGGCCTTCGCGAAGGTGCTGTGAGGTGACGGCCTCCACGCAGGCGGAGACCGTCGGGTTCGACGGCCTCCCGACCGCCACGCCGCCCCCGGCGCCCGACCCGGCCGACGACCAGCCGACCGTCATCGAGGTCCGCGACCTCGGGATCCGGTACAGCCTGCGGCTCACGAGGAAGAACACGCTCCGGAGCACGTTCATCAACATGTTCCGGAGGAAGGAGGGCCCGAAGGAGTTCTGGGCGCTCCGCAACGTGGACTTCGATCTCGTGCAGGGCCAGTCGCTCGCGGTCATCGGGCCCAACGGCGCCGGGAAGAGCACGTTGCTTCAGGTCCTCGCCGGGATCCTGACGCCATCGGAGGGTGGCGTCATCGTGCGCGGCCAGGTGAGCAGCCTCCTCACGCTGGGTGCGGGCTTCGACCAGGACCTCACCGGGCGCGAGAACATCCTCCTCGCGGGCGCGTTCCTCGGGATGGAGCACCGGGAGGTCCTCGACCGGCTGGAGCCCATCATCGAGTTCGCCGACCTCGGCGAGTTCATCGACGCGCCGATCAAGACCTACTCGTCGGGCATGCGCGCGCGACTGGGCTTCTCGATCGCCACGTCGGTGGATCCCGACGTGCTCCTTCTCGACGAGGTCCTCGCGACCGGCGACGCGATCTTCCGCGCGAAGAGCAAGGCCCGGATCCTGGAGCTCGTCCGCTCGGCGAAGGCCATCGTCCTCGTGACCCACGACATGGGCTGGGTCACGGAGTTCTGCAACCGGGCGATGCTCATCGAGAAGGGCAAGGTCATCGCGCAGGGCGAGCCGGCCGACGTCGTCGCGGTCCATCTGGAGCACGCGGAGCAGACGAAGCGGGAGAAGCTCGAACAGATCCGGCGATACGGCGGCGAGGCGCCGAAGCTCCAGCGGTAGCCCCGCGGGCGCAGGAGCCCGGGGCGGGAGGATGGCCGGGCCGCGGGCCCGGGCGGGAGATCGGTCACCGGAGGTCGACATGTCGCTGCGCCACCACGAGATCGCCGAGTCGGGCCACCGGATCCTGAACCCCCTGGTCGAGGGCCAGCTGCGCCTCCTCGGGGAGGTCGCGCGGGTCGGCCCCGCCACACGCGTGCTCGACCTGGCGAGCGGGAAGGGCGAGATGCTGTGCCGGTGGGCCGAGTGGTTCCGGTCGAGCGGCATCGGCGTGGACATCTCGGAGGTCTTCATCGCGGCGGCTCGCGCGCGTGCAGCCGAGCTGGGCGTCGCAGGACCGGGTCACGTTCCTCCGAGGGGATGCGGCGGAGTACTCGGCCGAGCCCGGCGCGTTCGACGTGGCGTCGTGCCTGGGGGCGACGTGGATCGGCGGCGGCCTCGCCGGGACGATCGACCTCCTCCGCCCGGCCGTCCGACCCGGCGGCCTGGTCCTCGTCGGCGAGCCGTTCTGGCTCGAAACGGCGCCGGCCGCGGCGGTGGCGGCATTCGGGTTCGCGGAGGACGACTACGCGTCTCTCGCGGGGACGCTCGACCGCCTGGAGGCCGCCGGGCTCGAGCTCCTCGAGATGGTGCTGGCCGACCACCACAGCTGGGACCGCTACGAGGCGGCCCACTGGGCGACGATCGCCGACTGGCTGCAGGCGAACCCGGGAGACCCCGACCACGACGCGATGCGCCGCTTCCTCGACGACGAACGGCGGACGTACCTGACGTGGGGCTACCGCTACCTCGGCTGGGGCGTCTTCGTCACCCGGCCGCGCTGACGCGCGGAACGAGACCGTCCACGAGGGCGAGGTAGGGCGTCACCGCGGCCTCCCAGCTGAAGCGGTCCCGGGTGATCGCGAGACACCGCCCGCGCATCGCGGTGCGCTCCTCGGGCGCCGCGTCGAGGAGGGAGCGCAGCGCACGGGCCAGGTCGTCGGAGTCGGCCGGGTCGGCGACGGCGCCGACGCGCTCCTGCTCGACGATCGCCCGCATGACCTCCAGGTCGCGGCCGACGACGACCGGGGTCCCCGCCGTCAGGCTCTCCCAGAACTTGTTCGGGGTGGAGAGACGCTGGTTCAGCGAGTTCGCCGGGACGGCCACGATCGAGACGTCCGCCGACGCGGTCCACGCGGGAACGTCGTCGGGCGGGACCGCAGGGAGCGTGACGTGGCGGCCGGCATAGCGCGGGTCGCGGTCGCGCTCGCGGAGGCGATCGGCCCACGGCCCGAACCCGAGCATGACGAGCGCGGCGTCGTCCACGCGGAGGACGGCCTCCGCGGCCTCCTCCAGGCCGCGCTCCCGCCCGAGCCGGCCGAGGAAGAGGACGACCCGGCGAT
Organism: uncultured Chloroflexia bacterium; assembly: GCA_963717255.1. Lineage (GTDB taxonomy): Bacteria > Chloroflexota > Limnocylindria > Limnocylindrales > CSP1-4 > CAIYQJ01. The sequence continues at coordinate 170,583 of CAVQVT010000003.1, forward strand.
CCGGCGGGAGGCCGGCGGCCTCGCGGACCAGGTCCGGCCGCGGCTCCGGCGGCTCCCAGAGCGGCTGGCAGTTGAGGAGGACGGTGAGGGTCTCGCGCGTGCGCCACGCGCGCGCGAGGTGAGCCGCGATCGGCTCGTTCACGGTGACGACCGCGTCGGCGCGCCGGGCCCAGACGCGCTCGCGCCGCCGGTACCACGCGAGGAGCGGACCCGGGACCCGCGCATAGTTGTTCGACTCGAGGATGACGTCGATGACGTCGTAGACGACGCGACCCGCCCGGCCCGCACGGCGGGCCCGTGCGCCCAGGCCAAGAGCGACGGGGACGGCGAGGATCCCGAACGCGTGGTAGAGGTCCGCGGGCGGGACCTCGCGCCGCAGCGTCCGCCACCACCCTCGGGCGGCGAGTGGCCAGAGGACGGCCTTCAGGCCGGCGTCGATCCACCGGCCGGGGCGGCCGAACCGCGCGAGCGGCCCGCGCATCGACGCCGCGTCCGCCGTGCTCCAGGCGCGGAAGACGCCACTCGGGGCGTAGCGGCGCGTCACGATCGACGGATCGCGGGCATCGCGCTCCTCGCGCGGGACGCCCGGTCCCGCGACGGCGGCGATCTCCACCTCCCAGCCGGCGGCGGCCAGGCTCCGCGCGACGCGGAGGCTCCGGGAGTACGGGGCGGCGGTGTTCGCGACGAGGAGGACCGCGCGGCGGGGGCGCGCGGCGGTCACCACGGCCTCCCCGTGAGGCGGCAGTACTCCTCGAGCAGGACCTCCACCTGGCGTTCCCAGCAGTAGGTCGCGTGGGCGGCCGCGAGCGCCCGATCACGGTACGCACCGCGCTCGCCGGCCGGCGCGTCGAGGATCGAGCGGATGGCGCGTGCGATCGCGGTCGGGTCGGTCGGGTCGCAGACCACGCCGCAGCCGGTCTCGTGGACGATCGGCGCCATCCCGGGCAGGTCGCTCGCCACGACAGGGACGCCGACGGCCATCGCCTCGAACAGCTTGTTCGGGGTGGTGAGACGGTGGTTGAGCGTGGAAGGCTGGATCGGCATCGCGACGACGTCGGCCGCGGCCACCCATCCGAGGAGCGCGTCCGGCGGCACTGCGGGCATGATCCGGACGCGCCGGCCGAGGATCGGGTCGGCGAGCGCGGGATCGGCGGCACGGCGCTCCAGCTCGGGGAGGAGGTTCCCGTACCCGAGGAGGACCAGCACGGCTCCCGGGACGTCGCGGATCGCGACCACGAGCTGCTCGATGCCGCGCCCGGGCGAGAAGCCGCCCTGGTACAGGACGACCCGGGCCGCGGGCGGAAGGTCCAGGCGGTCGTGGAACCGGCGCTCGGGCGGGTCGGGCGGCTCGGTGCGGTACGCGCAGTTCATCGCGATGCCCGGCAGCGGGAGACCCCAGCGCTCCGCCATGACCTCCGCGTACGGCCGGCTCACCGTGACGACACGGCCGGCGGCCCGCGCCCACCGGCGTTCGCGCGCGGCCACGATCGCGCGCATCGGGCGCGGGAGGCGCGCGAGGTTGCCCGCGTCCACGTAGATGTCGCGCGCGTCGTAGACGACGGCCGCGCCGCGACGCCTCCCGACGGCCAGCGCGACGGGGATCCCCATGTACGCCATCCCGTGGACCAGGTCGGCGTCCGGCGCGACGGCGACGGCCGCGCGGGTCTGCGACCGGACGGTCAGCGCGATCGCGGTCATCCGGCGAACCCCGCCGACCAGGCGCCCGACCCGGGCGCCAAGCCCTGGCCTCCGGGGGCCGGGCCTGGCGCCGGCCGGGGACCCGGTGCGGGCCTCCGTGGCGACGACCGCGGGCGGTGCCTCGTCGGGTCCGGACCGGGCTCGGCCCCGCCGCCCTCCCCGGGCGCGCCCGATGGCGGCGCGGATCGGGGTCGGCAGCGGGAGCCCATCGGCGGCGGAGACGGGGACGCGGACGATCCTGTAGCCGGCGGGATCGCGGACGTCACGCGGGAGACCTGGCGCGAGGCGGCCGAGGACGGTCACCTCGTGGCCGCGCGCGACGAGCGCGGTGGCGATCCGCCACGTCCGCGAGTCGTGCTCGCCCGTGGATGGGAGGACGATGACCGCCCGCTGGGGCACGGGAGGCGGATCCGGCCCGGCGGCCGGGGCGGCGTCCGGCCGAGCCGGGCCGCTCGGAGCCGGAGGCTCCGAGCGAAGCTTCGGCCCGGCGGGCCGGACGGTGGCCCGGCCCGTCACGCCACCACCTCCGCTCCGGCGGTCAGGTCGGCGTACAGCGCGACGAGCCGCGCCGACTCTGCCTCCCAGTTCCATCGAGCGTGTGCGGCGCGCAGGCAGCGAGCGCGAAGGTCGGCCGTCGCGTCCGCATCGCGGTCGAGCACCGCGTGGATCGCCTCCGCGACGCTCACGGGACTCGTCGGGTCGCACGTCGCGCCCAGGGGGCCGTCCGGGTCCTCGAGGACGATCCGCCGCATGTCCGGGAAGTCGCTCACGACGACCGGTGTCCCGGCCGCCAGGCATTCGAACAGCTTGTTCGGCGTGGACAGCCGGTGGTTGAGGGTGGACGCCTGGATCGGCATGACGCCGACGTCCGCGGAGGCCACCCACGCCGGGAGCTCGTCCGGCGGCACGGCGTCCACGACGTGGAAGCGCCCTTCGTAGGCCGGGTCGGCCGCCATCGCGCCGAGCGCCGCCCGGAGGCTCCCGTAGCCGAGCGCCACCGCGTGGACGCCCGCCGCCGCCGGCTCGAGGACGGCCGCGGCCAGCTCCTCGATGCCTCGATGCAGGGAGAAGCCGCCGTGGTAGAGGGCGATCGGGGCGCCGTCCGGGATCCCGGCGGCATCGCGCAGCAGCGTCGGGCGCTCGGCGGGCGGCTCCCATCGGGCGGGCGTGTTGTGGACGACGACGATCCGCTTCGGCGCGTACCGGCGGACCAGCTCCTCGGCGAGGGCGTCGTTCACCGTGACCATCGCATCGGCCTCGGCGACGTACCGCGCCTCCCGCCGTCGCAGCGAGCCGCGGAGCCATCCCGGCCGCTTCGCGTAGCTGCCCGACTCGAGGATGATCTCGTGGCTGTCGTAGACGAGCCGGCCGCCCTTCCGTCGCCGCGCGATGGACGCCGCCGGCATCGCCGTGAGGTCGTGGCCGTGGAAGACGTCCGCGCCGGCCGCGCGGTCCGCGACGACGCGTCCCCACCCCTCGATGACGAACCGCCAGCGGGCAAGGAAGTCGACCGACCCCGGCCCGGTGTGGTGGAGGACCTTGCGGCCGATCACGTGGCCGATCGTCCTGACGACCGCCCACGGGGCCCAGAGCACCAGCCCGACGAGGACGACCGGGATCTGGAGCCAGCCCTTCGGCGGGGTGACGATCCCCCGGCGGATGCGGAAGGCCGACCAGCGAAGGACCCAGCCCCACGTCCGGTACGGATGCCAGAACCAGGCCCACGGGCGGCGCCACCCCCGCGGCGGCGGGACGCGCTCGATGCGGAACCCGTCCCGCTCCTCGACCTCGAGCTCGGTCGCCGAGGGGTCGCGCGGCAGCGCGTAGATCGTCACTTCGTGGCCGGCGGCGGCGAGGGTGCCCGCCTCGCGGAGGACGCGCGAGTCCCGCGTGCAGTCGTTGAAGACGAACATCGCGACACGACTCATCGCATCGCTCCGCCGCCAGCCCGCGACGGTCCACCCGCGGCCGGCGTCGGACCCTCGAGCGCGGCGGCGATCGCCTCGGCGGCCCCGGAGGCCGGGATCTCCAGGTCGCGCGCCCGGGCGGCGGCGAGCGCGGGCGCCTCGTCCGGTCGCGCCAGCCGCGCCAGCTCCGCGGCGGCACGCGCCGGGTCGAGCCCGACCACGACCATCGTCCCCCCGGAGTCGGCCACGGCCTCCACCCACTCGGTCGTCCGGCGGAGGACCAGGCAGGGTGTCCCGAGCCACGCCGCCTCGCGCTGGACGCCGCCGGAGTCGGTGAGGACCGCGGCCGCGTGCAGCTGCAGCGCGAGCATCGTCCGGTAGCCGAGCGGCGGCAGGACGACCACGCCGTCCGGGATCCCCTCGCTCGCGGCCGCGACGGCCTCGCGGGTCCCGGGATGGAGCGGGAGCAGGACCGGACGCGCGCCGCCGAGCGAGGCGGCGCCGAGGATCGCGAGCCAGCCGCGGATGGCGTCGGGGTCGCGGTTCTCCGCTCGATGGACGGTGGCGAGGACGTACCCACCGGGCACGAGCGCGCGGCCGCCGGCGCCGGCCGGGAACGCCTCCGCGATCGGTCCGAGCATCGCCGGGTCCCGGACCTCGCGCGAGACGCGGGCGGCGAGGTCCTGCATGAGGTCCCCCACGCGCAGGACGCCGTCGACGATCCCCTCGGCGCGCAGGTTCGCCACCGCGGCGGGCGTCGGGGCGAAGCACCAGGCCGCGAGGTGGTCGGCGACGACCCGGTTCACCTCCTCCGGCATCGACCGGTCGAAGCTCCGCAGGCCCGCCTCCACGTGCGCGACGGGGATCCCCAGCTTCGCGCCCGTCAGGGCGCCGGCGAGCGTCGAGTTCGTGTCGCCGTAGACGAGGATCGCGTCGGGCGCCTCGGTCGCGACCACCGGCTCCAGGGCGACGAGCATCCGGCCGACCTGGTCGGCCTGCCCGCCCCCGCCGACGCCGAGGCTGTGGTCCGGCCGGGCGAGCCCGAGCTCGCCGAAGAAGGCTCCGGCCATCGCCTCGTCCCAGTGCTGGCCTGTGTCGACGAAGACCTCGTGGTGACGCGTGCGGAGCGCCGGCTGGAGCGCGGCAGCCTTGATGAGCTGTGGGCGCGTCCCGACGACGCTGAGGATCCTCACGTTCGGGGCCCGGCCGGGGCCGGCGGCGGCCCTACCGCCCGGACGCCCGGAGCGCCGCCGGCACGCCCACGCCGTGGTACGCGACGCTCGCGGGGAGCCGGACGTCCCGGAGGCTGTTGCGGCCGTCGTACACGACGTCCAGGTCGGGGAACCAGGCCCAGTCGAGCGTCGCGAACGCCGGGTCCGCGGTCTGCGTGACGATGGCCCGCGCGGGGCTCGGCTCGCCCCAGGCCCACGGCCGCGCGGCCCAGCGCGTGACCTCGTCGGCCGTCATGAGGGGGTCGTACGCGGAGACCACCGCACCGTGGAACGCGAGCCGCTCGATGAGCGGGAGGGCGCGGCTGTACGCCAGCTCCTTCACGCCGTGGCGGTAGGTGAGGCCGAGCACGAGCACCTCGACGCCGTCGAGGCTGCCGAGCTCCTTCTGGAGCGCCTTGATCGCGACGCCGATCTGGCCGTCGTTCACGCGACGGGAGAGCCCGACGAGCTCCATCTCCGGGGCACGGGAGAGGAGGAAGTGCGGGTAGACCGGGATGCAGTGCCCGCCCACGCCGATCCCCGGCTGGTGGATGTGGCTGTAGGGCTGCGAGTTGGCGGCCGCGATGACCTCCTGGATGTCCACCCCGACCCGGTCCGCGTACCGCGCGAACTCGTTGGCGAGCGCGATGTTCACGTCGCGGTACGTCGTATCGGCGAGCTTGCTGAGCTCGGCCGCCTCGGCGCTGCTCATCGCGACGACCGGGGCGTCGATGACGCTCTCGTAGAACGCGGCCGCCCGGCCGCGGGACTCGTCACCGAGGCCCCCGACGAGCTTGGGGTACTGGGCGAGGTTCGCGAGCGCGTGGCCCGAATAGAGGCGTTCGGGCGAGAACGCCACGAGCAGGTCGTCCTCCGCCGCGAGGCCGGTCGCGTGCTCCAGGCGCGGCGCGAACCGGTGGCGGGTGTCGCCCACCGGCAGGGTCGTCTCGAAGATGACGATCGAGCCGGCGTGGAGGCCGGGCGCGATCGAGGCGACCGCGGCGTCCATGTGCCGGTAGTCGGGCTGCTGCTCGTCGTCGAGCATCACGGGGACGATGAGGACGACGACGTCGGCCTCGCGGGCCGCCGCGGCCGCGTCGAGCGTCGCGCTGAGGGTCCCGTCGGCGTGGGCGCGCGCGACCGCCTCCGCGATGCCCGGCTCGCCGTCCACGTGCGAGAGCCCGGCGTTGAGCGCGTCGACGACGGAGGCCTGCACGTCCACGGCGATCACCCGCCAGCCGTGCCCGGTGAACTGGGCGCACAGCGGCAGGCCCATCTTCCCCGCACCCACGACGGCGACCGTCCCCACGGTCCCGGGCTCGCCGGCCCAGGGTGCGACGCGGCGCGGCGTCGCGTGCTCGCACGGGTGGGCGGGGAGCTCGATCGACCCGCCGAGCATCGAGGGGGCGGCGGCGAGAGGGCGAGTGGTGACGGTCATGAGACGGGGAGCCTCGAGGTCAGGTCGGTCATGTCCACAGGATGCCGCTCCGCGGCGGAGAGGAGCAGCGCGTTCGCGATGGCGACGGCCCACAGGCCGTCTTCGCCGTCCACGGCGGGGCGCCCGCCCTCGCGGATGACGCGGACGAACGCGTCGATCTCGGCGGCGAGCGGCTCAGCGGAGGCGACGGGGATGTCCGCGGCGTCGCCGAGGAAGTTCGGGGCGTACCCGGCGATCAGCTCCGGCTTGTCCGTCGCCGCGCGGGTGAAGGTCAGCCGCTGGGTGAGGTAGTCGAGCTCGAACATCCCCTCCTCGCCGACGACGACGAGCTGCCGGCGTTTGGCGGGGGTGAGCCAGTTGACGTCCATCATCCCCGTCGCGCCGGACGGGAAGTGGAGGAGGCCGTGGAGGAGGTCCTCGTGGGTCGAGTGGATCCGCTGGGCGACCTCGGCGTAGACGCGCACCGGCCGCTCGCCGGCGATCCAGGACAGCATGTCGGCGTCGTGCGTCCCGAGGTCCACGGTGACGCCGACGTCGCGGATCCGGGCCGGGAACGGGCCGGCGCGGCGGCTGGCGACCGAGTAGAGGGTCCGGATCCAGCCCTCGCGGAGGAGCCGTCCCATCTCGATGACGGCCGGGTTGAACCGTTCGACGTGGCCGACCTGGACCGGGACCCCGGCGCGGGCGCCCGCGACGACGATCCGCAGGCCCTCCTCCACCGTGGCGGCGAGCGGCTTCTCGACGAGGACCGGGAGGCCGCGATCGATCGCCGCGAGCGCCAGGGGCTCGTGCGCGGTGGTGGGCGCGGCGATGACGACCGCGTCGACCTCCGCCTCGGCGACCATCGCGAGCGCGTCGGCGAACCCCTGCGCGCCGGAGGCCTCCACGGCGGCAGCGAGCATCTCCGGCACCGGGTCGGCGACGGCGACGAGCCGGACGCCTTCGCGGCTCGAGAGCACGCGGAGGTGGTTCCGGCCCATCGAGCCCAGGCCGGCGAGCGCGACCCGCAGCGTGGCCTCGCTCATCGCTGGGCCGCGGTCGTGACGGCGGGATCCGCGTCCGCGCCCGCGTGCCGCAGCACCGAGTCGCGGAGCGCGGCGATGACCACGTCCTGGTCCGCGTCGGAGAGGAGCGGGAACATCGGCAGGCTCAGGCAGCCGGCAGCCGCCGTGTCCGTGTCCGGCAGGTCGGCCTCGATCCCCAGCTCCATCACGTACTGCTGGCGGTGGCACGGGATCGGGTAGTAGATGCCGACGCCGACCTCGGCCGCCTGCATGTCCGCCACGACCTGGTCCCGGGCGGGACCCACGTTCACCGTGTACTGGTGGTAGACGTGCGTCCGGCCCTCGGGGATGACCGGGAGCGCGACCGGCAGGCCCGCGAACCCCGCGTCGTACCGGGCCGCGAGGGCCTGCCGGCGGGCGGTGTTGCGCTCGAGCTTGTCGAGCTGGACCAGCCCGATGGCCGCCTGGATGTCCGTCATCCGGAAGTTGTACCCGAGGATCTCGTGGTGGTATCGGCGGCTCATTCCCTGGTTCCGGTAGAGGCGGAGCCAGTCGGCCAGCCGGTCGTCGTCGGTCGTGATGAGGCCGCCCTCGCCGGTCGTCATGTTCTTCGTGCCGTAGAGGCTGAACGCCCCGTGGCCGAAGCTCCCGGCGCGCCGCCCGCGATACGTCGCGCCATGCGCCTGGCACGCGTCCTCCACGATCGTCAGGCCGTACTTGTCGGCGATCGCGCGGATCGGGTCCATGTCCGCCACGAGCCCGAAGAGGTGGACCGGGAAGATGGCCCTCGTCCGGGAGGTGATGGCGGCCTCGATCCGGCCGGCGTCGATGAGGTAGGTGTCCGGCTCGATGTCCACGAAGACCGGCGTGGCGCCGGTGTAGAGGATCGAGCTGACCGTGGCGTTGAACGTGTGGCTGACGGTGACGACCTCGTCGCCCGGACCCAGGCCCAGGCCGGCGAAGATGCACATCTCCGCCACCGTCCCGTTGTTCACGGCGATCGCGTGCTTCACGCCGCAGAACGCGGCCCACCGCTCCTCGAGCTCGGCGGTGCGCTTCCCCATGGCGATCATCGAGCTGCGGAGGACGTCGGTGACGGCGTCGATCTCCTCCTGGCCGATGTCGGGGCGGACCTGCGGGATCATGCGGTGACACCTCGCTGGGATGCCGACTCGACGAGGGAGCCGGAGCCGTGGTCGATGGAGAAGTGGCGGTCGCACGCCGGGCAGGCCAGCGGGACGCCGGGCTCGGGGTCGGGGCCGGCCGGGTCGTCGCCGTCGCGCAGCCGCCGGCCGCACGCGCAGACCCAGCCGAGCCGTCGGGCCGGGTTCCCCGCGACGAGAGCGTGGTCCGGGACGTCCCGGGTGACGACGGCGCCCGCGCCGACCGTGGCGAAGCGGCCGACGGTCGTCCCGGCGACCACGACGGCCCCCGCGCCGATCGAGCAGCCGGTCCGGAGGAGGATCGGGCTGACGACCCAGTCGTCCGCCCGGGCGAGCTCGCCCTCGGCGGTGATCGAGCGTGGGAAGCGGTCGTTCGTGAGGATCGCGTTCGGGCCGATGAAGACGCCGTCCTCCACGGTGACGCCGTGGTAGACGAGCGCGAGGTTCTGGATCTTCACGCGGTCACCGATCGTCACGCCCTCGTCGACGAAGGCGTCGCGGCCGATGACGCACTCGGCGCCGATGCGGGCGCCGACGCGGATCTGGGCGCGGTGCCAGATGCTGGTCCGGGGCCCGACGACGACGTCGGGCTCGAGGTCCGCGGACGCGTGGACGCGCGCGGAGGGATCGATCACGAGGGGACGGCCTCCCGGGATGGGCGTGGGCGATGCCCGGTCCGCCGCGGCGAGGATCGGGCCGCGGACGTCGGCAGAGTATACCGGAGCGGCCGCTCCGGGCCGGCCGGCGGGGCTGCCGCGCTCGTCCGGGTCCGCCTCATCGGCGGCGCCGCAGCCACGCGACGCCGAGGATCGCGAGAGACGCAGCAGCGACGCCGCGCCAGTCGAGGAGCGCACGCACCTCACCGTCGACACGCGCCGCCAGGACCGCCCCCGCGAACGAGCCGCGGCCGAGACGGACGTTCCATCCGGCGATGAGCCCGCCGCCGCCCTGGTCGACGGAGACGTCGCCGCCGACGATCCGGGCCGCGCCGCCCTGCACGACGGAGACGCGCTCCGCGAGGATCCCGCCGACGACACCGCGACCGATCGAGACGTCGCTCGCCATCACGCCGCCGACGACACCCTGGCCGACCGTCACGCGGTCGGAGGCGATCCCCCCGATGACAGCCTGCCGCACCTGCGTCTCGGCGCCCTCGACGCGCCCCGCGACGACCGGCCCGGCTTCGGTGGAGCCCGCTTCGAGGGCCGCGTCCGCCTCTTGGCGGGCCGCCTCTTCCGCGAGGGCGAGCGCGTCGGCTTCGTCCCGACCGGTCATCGGCGCGACCGTTCCTTCCGCGCCGATGCGCCCGGCGCTGAGGCCTCCGGCAGGGCGACGGACTGGAGGGGGACGTCCCAGTGTGCCTCGAGGAGGCTGAACCGGCGGCGCTCCTCGGCGGCGTGCGCCTCCCGGTCGGGGAAGAGCCGCGAGGTGATCGTCGGGTCCGAGTGCTCCTCGATCGCGGCCCAGTCGCGCCAGGTGATCGTCACGAGGACGTCCCAGTCCGCGCGGCCGTCACCGTGGAACCGCGGGACCTCGAGCGTCACGTCGAGGATCCGGCCGGTCTCCGTCTGCGCGCGGAGGATGGGCCAGTGGTTCCGGACGAACAGGTCGACGAACTCGTCGTGCGCCCCCCAATGCGTCCGGTAGTAGTAGGCGGCGCGGACCGGCCGGCCCGCCCCGGGAGTCGCCGTCGCGGCCTCCCGCTCGACCTTCTTCCTGGGGCTCACTCGAGACCTCCTGTCCCCCCGCCGCCTCAGCGACGGAAGACGCCGCGCATGGCGGTCCGCACCTGCTCGAGCCGCAGGCTCACGACGACCACCAGCGCCTCAACGATGATCCGCCGCGACATCTTGGAGCTGCCCACACGGCGGTCCTGGAACGTGATCGGGATCTCGCGGATCCGCGCGCCCGCGAGCTTGGCCCGCCACGTCATCTCGATCTGGAAGACGTAGCCCCCGGCGTGGACGCCGGAGAACGGGATCGATGCGAGCGTCGTCCCGCGCCATGCCTTGAACCCGCCGGTGAGGTCGTGGACGGGCAGTGCCAGCACGGTCCGGGCGAACATGCTGCCGCCGCGCGAGATGACCTTGCGGCCGATCCCCCAGTCGACGACCCCGCCTCCCTTCACGTACCGCGACCCGAGGACGAGATCCGCCGCGCCCGCGGCGACGGGAGCGGTGAGGGCCGGCAGGACCGCCGGATCGTGCGAGAAGTCCGCGTCCATCTGGACGATCGTCCCGGCGCCCGCCGCCAGGGCCACGCGGAACCCGTCGAGGTATGCACGGCCGAGCCCGGCCTTGCCCGGACGGTGGCGGACGCGGACGCGAGGGTCCGCGGCCGCGAGCGACTCCGCGAGGTCGCCGGTGCCGTCGGGGCTGTTGTCGTCCACCACGAGGAGCGTGGCGCCGGGGAGTGCGACGAGGACCGCCTCCGCGATCGCCGGGAGGTTCTCGATCTCGTTGTAGGTGGGGAGCACCACCCACGTGCCGGAGCCGGGCGGAGGGAGCGGTGCCGGGTGCGGCACGTCAGGGCCGGGCATCCCTGCCGGGGTCCGCGCGGCGCCGGCCGCGGCAGGCGTCGTCGCGTCGCGGGCGTCGTCGCTCATGCCTCGCAGTGTAGGCGACGGCCGGGAGCCCGACGACCTGTCAGCCGACGGTGACGGTCGCCCTGCCGACCTCGACGCCGCCGGCGGTGTCGCGTCCGGCCACCGTGATCGTCGCGGCGCCGGCGCCTCCGCCGGCGACCGTGAAGGTGGCGGTCCATCGACCGGTCCCCGCAGCGGTCGCGGTCTTCTTCACGGCCGGCAGGCCGGCCTGGGTCAGGGTGATGGACGGCGCGGCCCGGAGCGGCTCGGCGGCGGTCGCGGTCACGACGAGCGCCTCGCCTGCCGCGAGCGATCGTCGCGGACAGGCGGATCTCGAACGCGCCGAGGGGGATGGTCCGTCGCAGGTCGATCGTGCCCGCGCCCGAGGTCGCGCGGAGCGCGATCGTGTACACGCCGTCGGCCGCGAACGCCTCCCCCACCCGACCGTCCCACGTCCACGCGGCCTGCCCGGCGGGCTGCGCCTTCCCGTCCCAGGCGACGCGGACCTCCGTCCCCGCCGGATCCAGGATCGCGAGTCGGGTCGTCGCCGGGCGGGCGAGGGTGTACGTGATGCGGGTCGTCGCGGCGAGCGCGTCGCCGTCCGCGGGCGCGAACCGCGGCGGCGTCGCGATGAACGCCCGGACCGTTCGATCCACCACGAGCGGCGTCTCGAGCGTCGCGGGCTCGCCCGCTGCGGAGGCGACGTCCACGAGGACGGTGTACCGGCCCTCGGCGACCGTCTTCCCCTTCGCGTCCGTGCCGTCCCAGCGGACCGTGCCGGAGGTCGCGGACGCCACGGGCCACGAGCGAACGGTCGCAGTCCCGCGGAGGACCCGGATCGCGCCCGTCACGGGGACGTCGGTCGTCCACCGGATCGTCGCGCGGTCCTCGACGCCGTCGCCGTCCGGTGCGATGGTCGTCGGGATCCACCGACGCGGAGAGCTGCGGGCCGGCCGTCTGCAGGTCCACGGTCCACGACGAGGTCGCCGCGTTCCCGGCGGCGTCGGCCATCGACAGGGTGACCCGGTAGGTCCCGCGCGGCAGCCGGCGGCCGGCGTCGTCGGTGCCGTCCCACGCGGCGCTGGCCGACGGGCCGCTCCCGGACACGGTGCGCGCGGCCGTTCCTGCCGCCACGGCCCCGTCGGTCGCGCTCACACGCGCGACGACGACCGTCCAGGACGCCGCGTCCGGCGCCGAGCCGGCGACAGCGACGGAGGCCGCTCCGCCCGGCGCATCCGGGGCGAGCGTCGTGCCGGAGATCGTCGCCGAGCCGAGGATCGGCGGGACCGTGTCCACCGTCACCGCGAAACGATCGATCTGCGCGGGCGTCGCGGGCCGTGCGGAGGGAGAGCGATACGTCGTCGCACTGCCGCGGCCGAGGAGCTGGACGAGGTACGCGCCGTCCGGGACGACCGCGCCCGCCACCTTCCCGTCCCACGCCCACGTCCGTGACCCGGCCGCGACCGAGCCGATCGGGATGGAGCCCACGAGCGATCCGTCGGTGCGGAGGATCCGGGCGGAGACGCTCGTCATCGCGACGCGCGCCCGCCACGCGAGGGCCAGGCGGTCACGCGAGCCGTCGTTCCCCGGCGAGAACGCCCGATGCGCCGCGCCGGCCGCGCCGAGGGACGCGCCCCCGGCGCCGTCGAAGGTGAGGCCGGAGAAGCCGGCCGCGACGACCGTGGCCGACGGCCGGCGCGTCGCAGCCGCGAGGACCGTCTTCCCTTGCTTCACGGCCATCCACGCCTTCGTCCGGACCGGGGAGACGATCGGCCACTGCGTGAGAGGCCCGCTCACCTGGACCCACGTGACGCCGCCGCTTGCCTTCGGGCCGGCGGTGACGAGGAGGATGTCCCCCGTGCGGACCGTCGCGACCTTCTTCGCGCCGGTGGACGCGCTCGCACGCAGCGGGAGAGACGACGCGACGACCCGGACGAAGCCGCCCTTCGCGAGTGTCGTGGCTCCAGAGCGCGCATCCTCGGTCGTCCAGCGGCTGACGTTGCCGGCCGCGTCGGTCGCCCGTGCGCGGAAGGCGTACCCGGTGCCGGTGCGTCCGAGCCAGACGTCGCTCGTGGCGGTCGTCGCCACCAGCCAGTCGCTCCACGGGCCGCCACCGGCCGAGACCTGGACGTCGTAGGCGGCGATCCCGCCGGCGTCCGTGGCGGTCCACGAGACCACGATCCCCTCGTCGGGGGCGTCGGGCGGCAGGACGGCCAGCGCGGTCCGCGGCGGGGTCGTGTCGGTCGGGGTCGCGCCGAAGACCTCGCGCAGGAGCGCGGCCAGCTCCGGGCGCGTCCCGTCGTACCCGAGTGCCCAGATCCCCACGCCTGCGAGGCCGTTCGTGTCGGCGAGCGCGTACTTGCGACGGAGGGACTCGACGTCGTCGTAGTAGAGCTGGCGCCACGTCTCCGTGCACGTGTCGCAGACGGTGCGCCGGTACGCCGTCCACGGCACCTGCTCGTCGTCGTCCCAGCGCCGCCCGTTCTCCTCCGCGAGCGAGGCGGCGAGGGAGTAGCTCGCGGTCGCGGAGTAGCCGTACGTCGCGGACGACTGCGTCTTCGCGCGGAGGGCGTCGGAGACCGTCGACCACGCCCGGCCGTAGTACGGGATGCCGAGGATGACCTTCGACGCCGGGACCCGCGCCGTGTACCGCGCGACCGTCTCGGTGAGGTCGTACCCGGCGCCCGTGAGCGGCGAGATCGAGCCGGCGTACGCGGCACCGGAGCCGCGGTAGTCATAGCCCATGATGAAGATGGAGTCCGCGGCGCCGGGCGCCACGAGGTCCTCGTGGGGATAGTTCTCCGGCGAGCCCAGGACGTCCACGGTGATCCGCCGGCCCGGGCCGGCGGCGTCGAGCGCGACGCGCAGCTCGCGGACGAGCGCGACGATCTCGTCCTCGTACCCCGCGACGAGGGGCTCGACGTCGAGGTTGACCCCGTCCGCGCCCCGGCCCACCACCGTCGAGACGAGCGTCGACACCAGGCGGGACCGCGCGGTGGCGCTCCCCAGCAGGGCCGCCTGGGTCTTGCGCTGCGTGGACGTCCAGGCGAACAGCGTGACGGTGAAGTCCACGCGCACGCCCGCGGCGTGGGCGGTGTCGATGACGTCGGTCATGGCCTGGCTGGTCCAGCCGCCCCATCCGGAGGTGGCGGTCCCGTCCGGGTCCTTCGTGACGAGCGAGCCGTCGGCCGCGGCGGCGGCGCTGAAGTACGCGATGGTCGAGAGCGATGCGTAGTCGAGGCGCCGGTCCGGATCGACGAGCTCCCAGTACGGGAGGAAGCCGTAGACCTCCCGGCGGAGGACGCCGACGCCGGCGGCGACGACGGAGCCGGCCGCGGCGCGCGGGGGCGGCGAGGTGGTGGGATCCCCGCTCGTCTCCGACGAGCCGGCGGCGACCGGGGATCCGGCCGACGCGCCCGCGACAGGCGCGGCGGCCGCACTCGCGCCCCGCGACCGGAGCGGCACGGAGACCGGCGCACCCGGCGCGAAGTCGTAGTCTCGGCCGGCGTGGGCGATCGTCTCTTCGTACGCGACGGAGGGGCCGGGCACGCCGCCGCCGGCAGGCGGTGCGTCTCCGGACCCGGCGGCCGCCGATCCGGAGCTCGCCGACGGAACGAAGCCGCCGTTCCCGCCCGTCCCCCCGGCGACGATCGTCGCCGGGTCGCCGGCCGCGGCCGGGGCGGCCACGAGGACGGCCATCGCGAGCGCGGCGAGGCCGGCGGCGAGGCGACGGGCGGGTCCCGGCCGGTGGCCGGAGCGCGGCGTGGACGTCAGCGGATGCCTCCGTGCGGAGATCGTGGAGTGGGGTCCGGGCCGCGCCGCGATGGGTCCTCCGGCCGGGCGGAGCCGCGCGGACGGGTCGTCCGCGCCGGCCACCGGCCGCCCAACCATAGCGCAGGTCGCCGCCGGGGTCCTTCGACGGCTACTTGACGGGGATGCGGAACGTCGCGGTGGCGGGCGTCCCGGTCGCGTCCGTGCCGGTGACGACGACCGTCGCGGTGCCGGCGCGTGTCCCGGCCGACAGCTTCATCTTGCCGCGCCAGGTCGAGCCGTCCACGCGGGTGACCGGGACCGCGAGCCGGCCGGCCCCGGGGAGCGTGATCAGCACCTCGGGCGTTCCGGACACCTGCAGCGCGGTGGTGACGGTGAACGTCGCGACCTTGCCATGGACGGGGATCGTGGGGCTCGTCACCACGCGGAACGGGCCGATGCCGACGGTCGTCCGCGCCACCGCCTGGGTGACCCCGTCGTTCGCGCGCAGCACCATCGTGTACGTGCCCTGAGGAACGAGCGCCCCTGCGTCGTCGCGGCCGTCCCACGTCGCCGACCGGGGACCCGGCGTCATCGGCTGCGCCTTCGCGAAGAACCGGACGGAGCGGCCAGTGGCGTCCGCCATCGACCAGGTCACGGTCGCCGGCCGCGCCAGCGTGAAGGTGAGCGCGACGTCGCGGACGACGGCCGACGGAGTGGTCGGGTCGATGACCGTCGCGGTCGAGCGGACCCAGCCGATCGCCGTGGAGACGACGATCCGCCGCACGACGGCCTGGCCCGGATTGCCGGCCGCGTCCCGCGGGACGATCTCGTACGTGTAGGACCCGTCGGGGATGGGCGTGCCGGTCGGGCCCTTCCCGTCCCAGATCACGGCGCTCGCGCCGGACGAGGCGGGCACCTCGCTCGTGTCGACCACGATGCCGGTCGCGTCGCGGACGGAGATCGCCAGGGTCCCGGGCTCGCTCGCGGTGTACGCGGTGCGGAGGGTGTCGGCGGTGCCGTCGCCGTCGGGGGAGACGATGGTCGGGGTGGCCGGGAACGTCGCCGTGAGCACGGGCGCGGTCCGATCCACCGCCAGCGCCAGCGAGACGGCCGACCCGGTGTTGCCCCAGGCGTCGATCGCCGAGACGTTCACGTCGTAGCGGCCGTCGGCGACGGGCGCGCCGTTCACGGTGCCGTCCCACGCGAGGACGAAGGCGTCACCCTCGCCCCCCGTCGCGACCAGCGTGGCTCCGCCGGGCGCCTTGACCGACGCGTTCCAGGTCGCGGGCTCGGAGAGGCGGCCGGACAGGGTGAGCGCGTCGGATACGCCGTCGCCGTTCGGGGAGATGGCGGAGACCGTACCGTCGAGCAGGTACGCGACAGGCGCGCGGCTGTCGCGCGGCATCAGGGCATCGGCCGGGACGAGCCCCTTCGCGCTGCCGTCGAGCGCACGGACCTCGACGGCCGGGCGGCCGGCCAGGGGCCCGCCCTTCGGCGTTCCCGCGTCGCGCACGACGCGGACGCGGGTCCCGGCCGCGAGGATCGTCGTCGGTTCCTCGGAGGCCGCCGCCGCCGATGCATAGAGGGGCGCGCCGGCGGCCCCGACCTCGGCGGCGCCCGGCACCTGGAGCGAGGCCGGGGCGAGCGCGGTGTCGGCTGCCCGGCCACCGACCACGTCGGTCGCGGTCAGGCCGGGCATGGAGGTGACCGAGCGCCAGAACTTGGTGCCGTCGGGATCGAGCCGCACGGTGGCCCCCGGCGTCCGGGCGCTCGGCGAAGCGTCCTCCGCGCCGTTGGCGCTCGGCAGCGCTCGCCAGAGGTCGTCCACGGGCGTCGCCGTGGAGAAGAGGGAATCGATGACCGCGGCGGCCGATCCGAACCACGCGTCCGCGATGACCGCACCGGCGCCCGCCCGGAGCCAGCCGGCCGCGAAGTTGTCGGCACGCTTGCGGGCGACGGCGAGAGACGGGTCGGGATCGCCGGGCTCGGAGCTGCCGGCCGCGTAGCAGAGGTGATTCAGGATCACGACCGCGCTGGGTGCGAGGCGGACCGACCCCGCGATGACGTCCTCGCCGTAGTACTTGGTGGGCGTCAGCTTCGCGCCGCCGGGCGGGTTGAGGCCCAGGCCGTTCATGGTCGCGCCGTCGAGCGCCTTGGCGCGCGGGCTCGGGTAGCCGTTGCCGTGCCCCATGTAGACGACGATCGACGCGTTCTGGAGCGCGTCGGAGACGTTCGCCCACGTCGCGTCGGGCGTGTACAGCTCGACGACGTTCGCGGTCCACTTGCGCGCCGCGGCCGCCGCGGTCGCGGCGTCCTCGAGGTAGTCGGCAGTGGCCGACCCGGTGGGTCCCACGACGATGACGACCTTCGCGCCACCCGCTGCAGCCGTGGCCGCGTGCACGGAAACGACCGCGGGCGCGGACAGCGCGAGCGCGGCGGCGACGAGGATGGCGGTCAGGGTCTGGTATGCGGTCCTGATCGTTCTGCTCTCCCGGGAGCGCGGATATCGACGGACCGGTGGGCACATACCGGCGTGACCGCAGTCTATGCGGACTCCCCCATGATGCCATCCACCCGCAAGTCGCGCCCGGAGCCGTACCTTCGTGCCACCGCCGCGGGTCTCTCGCAGGCCGTGCGGAGCCCGCGCGGGGGTCGTGCCAGGGCCGCGGACGTCGCGCCCGGCGGCGCCGCGGCAGCGGCGCCGGCCCGTCCTACGGCACGGACGACGCGGCCGGCGGGATCTCCCCGGTGGCGGCCGGGGTCGCGCCGGCGCTCGGGACGGGCTGGGTGTCGAGGATCCCGCCCGCGTAGTCGGTGACGACGAGCACGCTCGTCACCTTGTCGAGGTCGAGAAGAGGCTGCAGGTAGGCGGTCTGGACGACCGCGTTCGGGTCGCGGGCCACGTCGAGCACCGACCCGATCACGAGGCCGCGCGGGTACGGCGACCGGACGCCGTCTGCGAGCGAGATCCCCGCGGTGATCACCTTGTCGCCGATCTGGAGCCGCTCGGTCGAGTCGATGTTCTGCATGATGAGGGCCCCGCCGAGCTGCCCCACGACCTCGCCGGTGGCCTTCGGCGCGACGACCTCGCCGATCACCGTCGAGCTCGTGTCGGTCATCAGGAGGACCTGGGCGAAGTCGGGCCCCACGCGTGCCACCCGTCCGACCAGCGCACCGCCCTCGCCGATGACGACGTCGCCGAGCGCGATGCCGTCCGCCGTCCCCCGGCCGAGCGTGATCACCCGCCGGAACTCCGACGAGTCCCGCCCGATGACCGGCGCTGCCACGGTCCGGTACCGGAGCGTGCTCTTCAGCTGGAGGAGCGCACTCAGCTCCTCGTTGTCCCGTTTCGCGGCCTCCAGGCTGGCGTTGGCCGCCGCAAGCCGCTCGTTCTCGGCGCGGAGCGCCTCGTTGCGCCGATGGAGCGCGTCGACCTGGGCGACCGTGTCCACCGCGCCGCCGATCCCGGCCGCGACAGTCGACACTGCGTTCTGGACCGGCGAGAGCGCGAAGGCGATCCCCTTCTGCAGCTCGATCGCGAGCGGGTTCGACGAGAGCGCCATCATGGCCATGCTCACCGCCAGGAGGATCCCGAAGGCCACCCACCGGCGCCTGACCCTGCGCGCCGCGGAGGCGCCGACGGTCACGCGACCGACCTCACCGCGGCGGTCTCGAGTACGTCTCCGCGACGAGCACGCGCTGCAGGAGGTCGATCTCCTGCAGGACGACGCCCGTCCCGCGTGCGACGCACGTGAGCGGGTCGTCCGCGACGTGGACCGGCATCTGGGTCGCCTCGGCCACGCGCCGGTCGAGTCCCGCGAGGAGCGCACCGCCGCCGGCCAGAACGATCCCCTGGTCCATGATGTCGGCGACCAGCTCGGGCGGCGTCTCCTCGATCGTGTCCTTGATGGTGTCCACGATCTGCTGCACCGACGGCTCGATCGCCTCGCGGATCTGCTCGGACCCCACCTCGACGCCGCGCGGGAGGCCGGTGAGGAGATCGCGACCGCGAAGCAGGACGCGCTGGCCGTCCCATTCGCCCGGATACCCGGAGCCGACCGCGATCTTGATGTCCTCGGCCGTCCGTTCGCCGAGGAGCAGGTTGTACTCGCGCCGCGCGAACGCGACGATGTCCTGGTCCATCTCGTCGCCGCCGATCCGGATGCTCCGGCTCACGACGATGCCGCCGAGGCTGATGACGGCGACCTCCGTCGTCCCGCCGCCGATGTCCACGATGAGGCTGCCCGACGGCTCGCTCACCGGGAGACCGGCGCCGATCGCCGCGGCCATCGGCTCCTCGATGAGACGCGCCCAGCGGGCGCCCGCGTTCATGGCCGCGTCGCGGACCGCCCGCTTCTCGACCTCGGTGACGCCGGACGGGATCCCCAGGAGCATGCGCGGGCGCGGGATCAGCCCGATCCGGTCGTGCACGCGGTGGACGAAGTACTTGATCATCTGCTCGGTCACGTCGAAGTCGCTGATGACCCCGTCGCGCAGCGGGCGCACGGCGACGATGTCGGCCGGAGTCCGGCCCACCATGCGCTTCGCTTCCGCGCCGATGGCGAGGACGCGTTTCGTCTTCGCGTCGATCGCGACGACGCTCGGCTCGCTGATGACGATGCCGCGGTCACGTACGTGGACGAGCGTGTTCGCCGTCCCGAGGTCGATGCCGATGTCCCGGGAGAACGTGCCGAGGATGATGTCGAGGAGGCTCGTGAGCGTGGCTCCTTGAGCGAGGCGGTCGTTCGAGGGCGACCGCGGCACGGGGTGACGGCCCCGGCGCCGAAGGGGGCTCGAGGCGGCGGACGCCTCGGGAGTATACCCGTGGACCTCAGAGGGACTGTCCGTGCGGGCATCTCTGGTGCCACGCGTCGATCGCGCGCCCGTGCGATCGACGCGGCGCGGGACGGCGTGTGACGAAGTACCGGACGTGACGTGACGGCGCTCATCGAGCCCTGCGGGCGGCGGGACCACAGTGCTCCCACAGCGGTCGACACGGACCGCGGGGCACCGGGCAGAGGCCCGACGAGCCCACGGAGCGCGCCGATCGGCGCGAGGAAGGGAACGTTCGATGCGCACGTCCATCACGATCCGGCCGGCCGGCATGGCGTCGGCGGTCACTGCCCTGGCGGTCGCCACGGTGCTCGCGGCCTGTGTCGCCTCGACAGGCGGCCCCGTCCCCGGGCCGTCCGAGGCGCAGAGCCTCGTCCAGTTCCGCGCGGCGGAGCGCGCCGCGTCCGGCCAGGCCACGGACTCCGAGGCGCAGAGCCTCGCGGCGTTCCGGGCCGCAGAGCGGGCGTCCGGCCAGGCCACGGACTCCGAGGCGCAGAGCCTCGCGGCGTTCCGGGCCGCAGAGCGGGCGTCCGCCGGCGCCGCCATCACCGAGGCGCAGGAACTCGCGGCGTTCCGGGCCGCGCTCCGGCGGATCGCGCAGGACTGGGCCGAAGCGGCCGCTCCCGCGGCTCCCGCGGCCGGCTCGGTCGCATCGAGCCTCGACAGCGAGTACCTCCGGCGGATCGCGCAGGGCTGGACCGCCGCGGCCGCTCCCGCGGCACCCGCGGGCGGCTCGGTCGCATCGAGCCTCGACAGCGAATACCTCCGGCGGATCGCGCAGGGCTGGACCGCCGCGGCCGCTCCCGCGGCACCCGCGGCCGGCGAGCGCGCGGCCGGTGGCACATCCGGCGGGGCCGGGAGCGCCGGCAGCCAGGGACGTTACGTCCGCTGACCCGATGCGCCCGGGACGGCGCCACAGGACGCGACGCCGGGACCGCAGCGATCCCGGCGTCGCCGAGAGACGAAGCGGCCGGAGCCCGATGGGCTCCGGCCGCTTCGCTACTGGGGCCGGCCGAGAGGAGGGGCCGGCGAAGTCGGGTCTACAGGTCCGCGGGACGCAGGACCAGGGAGATCCCGTGCACGATGCTGTTCGTGCCGACGGCGATGTCGCGCTTGCTGTTCACGACCCACGGGTCGGCGGCGTTCGGGTCCTGGTCGCGAAGGACGAGGGTGTTGAGCCACGGGATGAAGCGCGGCGTGATCGTCGGCCCGAGGACGGTCGGGACGGGCGTGCCACTCACCGACCTGGCCGTCGCGAAGTCGACCTTGCCCGGGAGGACGTGATACAGGAGGACCTGCTCGATCGTGTCGACCGCACCGGCCCCGAGGGCCGTGACCAGCCCGTTCACGACGGCCTCCTCGGTCCAGTACCACTTGCCGGTCAGGCTCGCGGTGAGGACCTGGAAGGCGCGGTCGTTCGGCGCGAAGACGGTGATGTTCGCGTTCGGGACCGCGATGGCGCTGACGGCGGATCCGGGCTTGGCCCCGAGGACGGTGCGGCCGGCGGCCTCGAGGATGTCGAAGTCGTACCAGTCGCGGTCGTAGGCGGTCCCGTCCGCCTCGAGGAGCGCGAGGATGCTGCCGGCGGGCGCCGGAGCGGCGGGAGCGGGCGCACCCTTCGCGCTCTGGGCGGCCGGTGCTGCCGCGACGGGGGCGGCGATCGCCGTGACGAGCACGGCACCGCCGAGGAGCGAGGCGATGGTCCGGCGGATCTTCATGGTGGTTCCCCCCTGCGTCGATGTCGTGATGTCGTTGATGTCGGGGTACCGACACTCATGTATCGCGACCGCTGCGCCGGCGGATTGGGCGATGCGGACGATCGAGCCGCCTTCGTGGCCGTCCGCCTCACCCGTTCGCGGCTCTCGCCCGGCCGCGCCCTCCGCCGGGCCGGTCGAACGCGACGCCGCGGTCCCGCAGGCTGACGAAGGTGTCGTGACCGATGACCACGTGGTCGAGCAGGTCGATGTCGAGCAGGCGGCCGGCAGCGAGCGCCTCGGCGGTGAGATGGAGGTCATCCGGCGACGGCGTGGGGTCGCCCGATGGGTGGTTGTGGACGAGGACGACGCCCGCCGCGTTCACGCGGACCGCGTCCCGGAAGAGCTCGCCCACCCGGACGAGGGAGGCGCTCACGTTCCCCTGGTAGACGGTGACGACCTTCATCACGGCGTTCTTCGCCGTGAGCAGCAGGACGCGCAGCTCCTCGCGCTCGAGGTGGCCCATCTGGGGGATGAGACGGTCCGCGACGTCCGCGGGGGCCCGGATCGTCCAGCGGCCCACCGGCCAGTCCGCCGCGAGCCGTCTGCCGAGCTCGAAGGCCGCGGTCAGCTGCGCCGCGCGCGCCGCGCCGACCCCCGGGAGCC
Source organism: uncultured Chloroflexia bacterium (assembly GCA_963717255.1). Lineage (GTDB taxonomy): Bacteria > Chloroflexota > Limnocylindria > Limnocylindrales > CSP1-4 > CAIYQJ01. The sequence continues at coordinate 192,534 of CAVQVT010000003.1, forward strand.
TCTCCATCTCCAGCGGGCTCGCGTTCGCGAGACCAGCCAGGCCCTCGTGCCGGGCGAGGGCGTCCGTCGCGACATCGAGCGCGCTCGACCCGCGCGTCCCGGAGCCCCAGACCAGGGCGACGAGCTCGGCGGCGGAGAGGCCGCCGGGGCCGAGGGCCGCCATGCGCTCCCGGGGGCGCTCGGCGGCGGGGAGGTCGGCGATCGCGTGGCCGGGCCCGCTCTCGTGGTCTGCGCGGCCGCCGCCTGCCTGATGCACGGGTGGAGACCTCCATGTCGGTCGACGGCCGTCGGTGGTGTCCCCGGCCCGAACGACGGAGGCCCGCCGTTTCCGCCGCCATCCGGACCGGAGACGTCACGGAGACTACGTGGGAGGCCTCACCGGGCCGTCATCCGCGGGTGATCCCCGGGTCCCGGGTCGCGGGTGGGGACGCGCCCGGGCGCCCGGATCGGTCGTCTTCCGGCCCTCAGCCCCCCGTGACCGTCCGTCCCGCGAGGTCGGCGAGAAGCAGGGCGACGCCGTTGAAGGTCGCGTGCAGGGCGATCGCCGCCCAGAGGGAATCGCGCCGCACGAAGACCCAGCCGAGCAGCCACGCGACCGGGATCCGCGCGACGAACGCGATGACCGCGATGCGGACAGCCTCGGACGCGTCGGCGCCGCCGATCGTGAGCACGTGGACGAGGGCGAACAGGAGCGCGCCGCGCAGGATCGCCCGGCCGGGCGCCATCCGCCGGACCCACGCGGTGGTGGCGAAGCCGCGGAAGAAGATCTCCTCGGCCACGGGCGCGATGATGACGGCGGCGAGGAGGTTGAGGAGCCGGTCCGCCGTGGACTCGGGGGCCGGGACCGGCCCCACGGGCTCGACCCCCAGGATCCCGACGAGGATCGCGGCCACGAGGCCCGTGGCGAAGAGAGCCACGATCCCGAGCAGCAGTCCCCAGCCGATGTCCCCGACGAGCGCCTTGAAGGTCGGCCGGCGGATCCCCATCTGGGCCCACGTGAGGGCGCCGGTCCCGACGACGAGCAGCGCGATGAGGGCGACGTCGACGACGCCGGTGACCAGGACGCTCACGACCAGCGCGAGGGAGTCGCCGTCATCGAAGACGCCGGTCGCGGAGAGCACGGCGCTGACCAGGAGCGCGGTGGCGAGCGCCGCGGCGAGGACGAGGAACGGCGACGGGCCCGCGTATCCGGCGACGGCGTCCGCCTTCCGCTGCAGCCCCTGGGCGCCGGCGGCCGCGACGAGGCCGAGGGAGAGAGCCAGCAGGCCGGCGACGGCCAGCAGGTAGGTGGCGAGCCCGCCGCCGGACGAGGCGAGGGCGACGAAGAGGAGCATGAGCCCGACGACGGTGAGGAGCCAGCCCGCGCCGTACAGGCCCGGTGCCGCGCGCCCCTCGAGGGCGAAGAGGGAGCGGCGGGGCGCGACGGCCGTCGCCGCGTCCGGCGGCTCGGAGGTCCCGGGCGCCGCAGGGCCGGGTGCGCCCGGATCGGTGGGGGGCGGCGGGAGGTCCGGCGTCGGTGACGCGTCGAGACCCTTCTCGGTCACCGCCCGGCGGTGCGGCGACCCGAGACCCGGGCGGGCGCCGTGGGCGACGACATCGTCCGCGGCCACGGCGTCGGCGGCGGCCGTCCCGGCGGCGGCGACGGGATCGGTCACGAGCGATCCGAGGTCGTCGACGTCCACGTCCGGGGTGGTGGACCGGAACGGCGACGGTGCGGGGGTGGGCGCGCTGCGGGGAGCGGGCGTGGCCGGATCCATCCGCGTGGCCTGGCTCACCGTGGGCACGGGCTCGGCCGCGGCGACGGGCGAGGTGCGCGATGCGGCGCGCGGTCGATCGGCACGGGGGCGGCCGACGGCTGTGCTGCCGGCCAGCCGGGTGTGTCGCCACCGGACGCTGCGGCGTACGCCTGCGCGCTGGGTGCGTACGTCGCCTGAGTGGGCGCGTACATGGCCTGGGCGGGGGCGGGGGCGGGCATCGGCGTCGCCTGGCGCGGCCCTCCGCGGGCCGGGCGGGCGGCGGACGCGCCGTGAGGCGGCGGCCGACGGCCGGGCTGGCGCTCGAAGTCGACGCCGCACCACGCGCAGACGATCCAGTCGGCTCCCGCGAGCTTGCCGCAGCTGGGGCAGGGGCGGCGGAGCCGCGTCCGGCACGTGGGGCACACCATCCACCCCTCGGCGATCCGACGGCCGCAGCTGACGCAGTGGTCCAGCTGCTCGACCTCGGCGAGCATCGCCTCCTCCGCGAGCATGCGCTCGTGCGCCTCGCCGACCCGCTCGTGGGGCCGGATGATCCGGTAGATGATCGCCGCGAAGATGAAGAACAGCGGCGTGAACGCGACGATGAGGGCCGCAGCGAGGAACGGGAGGATCGGGTTGCCCGACCGGCTCTTCATGTCCTGGTACGCCCAGAACGCGGTCGCGAGCCAGAGGATGACGACGTAGATCGCCGATCCCGCGGAGAGCGAGCTGGACCATCTCGCTCGAGAAGATGCCCGAGATCGTGTTGCCGAATTCCCGGAAGATCTGGTCCATCGATGTCCGCCGTCCCCGCGGCGCGTGAGGACCGGCCTGGGCGCCGGGCACGTCGCGCTGGCGCAGTGTAGCAGGGCGGTTCGCCGCGTCCGCGCGGGGCTCGACCCCGCCCGTCAGGCCCCGGCTGGCCTCCGTCCGGGATCGCGGGCGGGGTCCGCGACGGCACCGGCCATCGAGGCGCGCCGCCATGCGGCGACCGCCCCGGCGACCGCAAGCGCCGCCACGAGCGTCGCGACGAAGACGAGGACGGCCACGATCGCCGCGAGCGGATCGGAGCCGGCCATGAGCGACCGGCGCGCGAGGTCCCACGCAAGGACTCCGGCGGCGAGGGGGATGGCGACGCCTGCGACCAGCAGCCCGACGCCGGCCACGTAGGCGCTGACGATCGCTGCGGGGCGCCGGAAGAGGTCGCCGGGGACGCGCACGAGGGCACGCACCGCGCCGTCTCCGCCGACGACGGCGTGGACCGTGGCCGGCCCTGCGAGGAGCTCCCCGACCAGCAGTCCGAGCGCGATCGCGAGGACCGCCTCCGGCGCCATCGCGACGACGCGGAGCACGAGCGGCGACGCGAGGTCGTCGGGCAGCGTGAGCTGCCGGTAGACGGCGTTCGCGAGGCGGGGCACCGCCCACACGACGGCGACGGCCGGCGGGATCGCGGCGGCGATCCGGATCGCGACGACCCGCGCAACGGTCACGGCCGTGCCGCGCCGGTGGGACGGCCCCGCCTCGGCGTCCGCGGCCCACGCCGAGAGGACGGACCGGTCGGAGGCGGCAGCCACGATCGCGCCGAGCAGCACGGCGCCGCCGACGGCGCAGTGCGGCCACGACCGCGAGCACGACGAGGCGGGCGGTGGGGCCGTCGGCCGAGATCGCGTCCGCGCCGACCCAGGCCGCGATGCCGATCGGCGTCGGGAGCACGAGGAACGGGAGCGCGACGATGAGGACCCCGCCGCGGGCGAGGAACGCCACGAGGGCGACCGGCCACGCGTCCGGACGCGCGAGGGTCCATCGCGTGGCGGAGGCGAGCACGGCCGCCGCGCTCGGGCGCAGCTGCCGTGGGACGGCACGGGACGCGGGGCCGAGGACCGGATCCGCGGCCTCCGCGGACCCTCCGGTCACGGCGCGGGGGTGGCCGAGGGCGCCGGCGTCGGCAGCGGAACGGGGGTCGCGGGCGCGAGCGTCGGCGCGGGGCTCGCACCGGTCAGGCGGGAGAGCTCGGCGAGCGCGGACTCGACGAGCTTCATCTCGTCGCCGTACGTCGCGAAGTCACCCTGCCGGAGCGCGGCCTGGGCGAGCTCGAAGTGGAGGTTCGCGTAGGCCACGATCCCCGCGACGTCGCCCGGCACCGGCGAACCGCCCGGCGAGGCCGTGGGCCGCGGCGTGGGTGTCGCGCCCGGCGACGGCGAGGGCCCGCCCGGAGAAGGCGTCGGCGATGCGCTCGGCTCGTTCGCGACCACCTTCTCCAGGGCCTCCCGCAGCGTGTCGGCCCACTCGACGGTCGTGGAGGTCGCCACGACGATCTTCGTGAACTGCGGGAACGCGGAGGCGGTGGACTGCAGGTAGATCGGCTCCAGGTAGACGATCGCGTCGCCCACCGGGACCACGACGAGGTTCCCGCGGATCACCGAGCTGCCGGACTGGTTCCAGAGCGTGATCTGGGACGAGATCACCGGATCCTGGTCGATGCGCGCCTCGATCTGGGTAGGCCCGAGCGTGGAGGTGTCCCGCGGGAGCTGGTAGACGCTGACCTGGCCGTAGGTCCCCGGTGCATTCCGGGCGGCGACCCACGCGATCATGTTCGGCCGCTGGGCCGGCACCATCGGCTGGAGGAGCAGGTACTCCGCCTGCGGCTCGCCGGGCGTCCGCATGATCACGTAGTAGGCCTCGGGCGGCAGCTGCTGGGTGGCGCCGGGCGGGTTCGTGGGGATCGTCCAGAGGTCGTCCTTGTTGTAGAAGCTCTGGGTGTTCGTCACGTGGTAGCGGGCGAACGTGCGTGCCTGGACGTTGAACCGCTCCTCCGGCACCCGGAGGTGGTCGCGGAGATCCGCGGGCATCGCGTCGAGCGACGCGAAGAGGGTCGGGTAGACGCCCTGGTAGGCGCGGATGAGCGGGTCCGACGGGTCGGCGACATAGAACGACATCGTCCCGTCGTAGGCGTCCATGACGATCTTCACGCTGTTGCGGACGTAGTTGAACGTCGCGTTCGCGAGGCCGCTGTCCGTGCCGAGGACCGACGCGTCGAAGTACTCGGCGCCGGGGAAGCGGTCGCTCACGGTGTACGCGTCCTGGATGTACGCCATCCGGCCGTCCGGCGTGACGACCAGGTACGGGTCCTTGTCGAAGCGGAGGAACGGCGCGATCGCCGTGACGCGCTCGGCGAGAGATCGGTTCACCAGGATCTGGCTGTCGCTCGTGATCTGGTCGGTGATCATCAGGTTGAGATCCCGGAACCGCAGGGCGAACAGGAGGCGCGTGAGCGTCGAGTCCACCTTGATGCCGGTCGATCCGGACCAGCGCGTGGTCGCCTCGCCACCGGTGGTCTGGTCGCCCACGGGGAAGTCGAACTCCGGCTGTCGCGCGCCGACGAGCACCCAGCCGTTCGGTCGCTCGCCGAAGTAGATCCGCGGCTCGGTGACCTCGGGCGCGCCGCCCGTGGAGACGGGCGGGAGGTTCTCGATGATGAGCTGCGGGAGCCCCTGGTCGTCCACCGCATTGACGGGGACCATCGCGAGCCCGAACCCGTGCGTGAAGACGATCCGTTCGTTGATCCAGGTGAGCGCCTGCGGGTTCTTGTCGAGGGCCATCTCGCGCCCGGAGAGCATCACCTGCCGGCGCTTCCCGTCGAGGACGTACCTGTCGACGTCCACGTCGTAGAAGTCGTAGTACTGGCGGACCGTCTGGAGCTGGTCGAGCGTCGCCCCGAGGGGGCGGTAGTCCCAGAGGCGGGCATTGGTGAACGTGTCCGCGTCCTGGACGAGCGCCTCCCTCGTGAGCGGGGCCGAGCCGTCGTACGGCGTGGACTTCCAGGCGTCGAGCTCGTACGCGAGCCGCGTCATCGCGATGTTGTTGCGGATGTACGGCTCCTGCGTCGCGTACTCGTTGGGCGTGACGACGAAGCGCTGGACGACCTCCGGGTAGACGGTGCCGAGCGCGAACGAGGCGATGAACCAGACGCCCACCGCGAGGCCGACCGGCCACATGGCGCGCGTGAAGGCCGCGCCCACGAGGAAGGCGGCCGTCAGCGCCGCGACGACGGTCAGAACGTCGTAGGCGAGGAAGCGCGCGTTCGCGTCCGCGTAGCTCACGCCGGTGGTGACGCCGTTCGCCGCGTAGGAGAGCTCGAGCTTGTCGAGCTGGTACCCGAAGGCGACGACGAGGAGCCACAGGCCGGCGAGGACGGCCAGGTGGAGGCGCGGCGCGGTCTTGAAGTCGAGGCCGCCGCGGACGGCGGCGAGGAGGTATCGCCCGAGGGCGAGGACGAGCGCGGCGATCAGCACCCCGCTCGCGACGGACTGGACGAGACGGAGGAACGGCAGGTCGAAGAGGAAGAAGCCGATGTCGCGCCCGAAGATCGGGTCCGTGACGGCGGGCAGCCCTTCGGGCGCGTACGGCACGCGGTGCTGGAAGAGGAGGATCGTCTGCCAGCCGCCGGCGACGGTTCCGGCGAGGGTCAGCGCGGCGAGGAGCGCGATGGCGACGAGCACCCAGCGGCCGATCGGCACCAGGTCCGGGATGTCGATGTCCACCTCCACCGGCGGCGTCCCGCGGCCGGGTGTCGTGGCCCCGAACGGACCCCAGGCGTCGCCGTAGCGGTCGCGCCCGCCCATCCGGGACGCGGCGCCCTGGCCCGCCGTCGCGGCTTCGCCGAGCCGGCCGAACAGCTCGCGCAGCCTGCTGCCTCCCGTCCCCGGCGGTGGCGCGAGGCGGCCGGCGAGGAAGAGGTCGAGCGAGAAGACGAGGAGGGCGGCCACGAGCGCGGCGACGAAGAGGACGACCTGCGTCCCGACGCGCGTCCAGAAGACGTCCGAATAGCCGACGCTGGAGAACCAGATCGAGTCCGTCCAGATGTCGAGGATCGACCCGAGGAAGGCGATCGCGAAGAGGACGAGGACGAAGACCAGGAGACCAAGGATCGCGCGCCCGGACGGGCGGAATCCGACCGCGCCGTCTGCCGGGCCGCCCGGGGGCCGCCCGCCCCGACGCCGGCGGCCGCTGATCGGGGTCGGCTCCTCGGCGGACTCCTTCCCGTCGGCCGCGGCCTCGTCGGCGGCGGCCTCGTCGGCCGTGCTCGCCGTCTCCGCGTCCTCGAGCGGCGCGTCGGCGTCATCGCCCGGGCGCTCGTCGCCGTCGGAGGTGGACCCCGCGTCCGGGGCGGCATCGTCCCCGCGCTCGCGTCGTGCGAGCTCGCGGAGGTACTCCTCGAAGGGATCGCTCACAACGCGAGCATACCCCGGGTGGCGCCCGGTCGCGGATCGCGCGCCCGGGTCACCCGTGCGGCAGCGACGAGACGGCGCCGGCGAACGCGCGGAGGGCGGCCGACGCCAGCTCGGTCGGCCAGGCCGCGGCGGCGCGGACGGGATCCCAGCGCACCGCCAGCTGGACGACGGCCGGTCGGTCCCACGGGCGGTCCTCCGCGACCGGCGGGATCGGGAGCCGGACCTTCACGGCCTGACGGCCGTCCTCCTCCGCAGCCAGACCGGACAGCCCTCCGGCAAGCAGGATGCCGATGCGCGCGGCGGGCGGCTCCGGCGGTGGCCCGGCTGCGGGTGCCAGGTCACGGCAGCTGACGATCCCGTCCGCGTCGGCGACCCACAGCAGGGCGATCCACCACCCGTCGGGCAGAGCGGACGGCACGCCCATCCCCGCGCGGAGAGTCGCGCCGTGGACGCGTACCTCGGCTTCCTTGAGGAACGACGGGCCGGGGGGCGGGAGACGGTCGGGCACGTGCGGGAATGGCGCGGTCAGCCGGCGACCGGGGGCTCGGCGTCGTCGCCGGCGGCCGGGGGCTCGGCGTCGTCGCCGGCGGCCGGGGGCTCGGCGTCGTCGCCGGCGGCCGGGGGCTCGGCGTCGTCGCCGGCCAGGCCGGCGGCGAGGCGCCGCATCTCCCTGCGCACGCGCGGATCGGGCGGGGCGAGGGCGTCGGCACTCGGCGGGCCCAGGTGGGACCCCGGGTCCGGCGGGACGCGCGCTTCCTGGATCGTGGCGGGAACGGCCGGGCCGCCGGCCGTTCCCGGGCCACCCGGCGGCGGCGCGGTCGCGGCCGCCTTGATGAGGTCCGAGTCGCCGCTGAGCCACGCGAACACGCCCGCGCTGCCCGAAGGCTTCTTCACTGGCGCCCGCCGGGCCACGGCCTCGGGCGCGACGACGGTCACCCCGGGGATGTCGCCCGCCTCGCCGGCGCGGAGGAGCGCGCCGCACGACGGGCAGGTCGCAGGGGACGGCTGGTCGAGCCTGACGGAGCACCATGGGCACAGGCCCGTGGTGGGCGCGGGCGGCGCCTCCGCGAGCCATGCGTCGAACGGGTTGGCTCGCGGATCGACCGGCGCCTCGCCCTCGCCGCGGGGCGTCGCGTCCGCGGTGTCGTCGGGGGGCGGGGGCGGCGTTCCGAGATCGTCCGTCATGCCAGGGTCGTCCGCTACTCCCACTCGATCGTGGCGGGTGGTTTGGAGCTGATGTCGTACACGACGCGGTTCACCCCCGGGACCTCGTTCACGATCCGCGAGCTGATCCGCGCGAGGATGTCGTACGGGAGCTTCGCCCAGTCGGCCGTCATGCCGTCATCCGACGTCACGGCGCGGATCGCCACCACGTTCGCGTAGGTCCGGCCGTCGCCCATCACTCCCACCGACCGCAGGGGCGTGAGGATCGCGAAGGACTGCCAGAGCGAGCGATACAGGTTCGCCGCCTTGATCTCGTCGATGACGATCCAGTCGGCCTCCCGGAGCGTGTCGAGCCGCTCGGCCGTGACCTCGCCGATGATCCGGATCGCCAGGCCGGGTCCGGGGAACGGCTGGCGCAGGACCATCGCCTCGGGGAGCCCCAGCTCGCTCCCGACCGCCCGCACCTCGTCCTTGAAGAGGTAGCGCAGCGGCTCGATGAGCGTGAAGCGGAGATCCGGCGGCAGGCCGCCCACGTTGTGGTGCGTCTTGATCTTCTGGGCGGCCTTCGTCTCCGACGTCGCCGACTCGATGACGTCCGGGTAGAGCGTCCCCTGGGTGAGGAAGTCGATGGCGCCGAGTCTCGCGGCCTCCTCCTCGAAGACCCGGATGAACTCGTCGCCGATGATCCGCCGCTTCTGCTCGGGGTCCGTCACGCCGGCGAGCCGTGCGAGGAACCGCTCGCGCGCATCCACCATCACGAGGTTCATGCCGAGGTTCTGCTCGAAGGTCGCGCGGAGGAGCTCGCTCTCCTTCTTCCGCATCAGCCCGTGGTCCACGTAGACGCACGTGAGCCGGTCGCCCACCGCGCGGTGCACGAGGGCCGCCGCCACCGCCGAGTCAACGCCGCCGGAGAGCGCGCAGATGACCTTGCCGTCGCCGCCGGTCGCCTTCGCGTGCGCGTCCACCCGCGACCGGATCTCGCTCACCGTGGTCTCGATGAAGTTGGCCGGGGTCCACGTCGGGCGCGCACCGGCGATCCCGACGACGAAGTTGCGGAGGATCTCGCGGCCCCTGGGCGTGTGCACGACCTCGGGATGGAACTGGATCCCGTAGAGGCGGCGCGCCGGGTCGGCCACGGCCGCATAGGGCGTGGAATCGGTCTGCGCGGTCGCGCGGAACCCCGCAGGGGGCCGGACGAGCGAGTCGCCGTGGCTCATCCAGACGGCCTGGCTCCGGTCCATCCCCGCGAACAGGTCCGCGTCGTCCGTGACGGTCACCACGGCCGGGCCATACTCCCGCTTCGAGACGGGGACCACGTCGCCGCCGAGCTCCTGCGCCATGAGGTGGAGCCCGTAGCAGATGCCGAGGATCGGGACTCCCGACGTCCACAGGGCCGGGTCCGGCCGGGGCGCGCCCTCCTCGTAGACGCTCGCGGGGCCGCCCGACAGGATGACCGCGCGCGGCCGCCGCCGGGCGATCCGCTCCCACGGGGTGTCGAACGGGACGAGCTCCGAGTAGACGTGCAGCTCGCGGACCCGTCGCGCGATGAGCTGGGCGTACTGGCTGCCGAAGTCGAGGACGATGACGGTGTCCGGCTCAGAGGCGCTCGATTCGCCGCGGGGGACGGCGCCGCCGGGCCGGTCGTCGGGGGTTCGCGCGGGAGCAGGAGCCTGGAGGGCGGTCTCGAGGTACGCCTCGACCTCCGCGTCGTCGGGCGCGAGGACGCGGTGGCCGGCGTTCGCCGCCTCGCCGTGGACGGTCTTCCCTCGCTGCCGCGGCGGCGCGTCCGCCCCGGGGGCGGGCGAGGACCGTCCCGCGTCGTCGCGCGGGGCGTCGGGACGTGCGGCCCCGACCTCCCTCTCTTCAGCCACGTGCGATCGTCGCCTCCTCCCGGGTGCGCGTCCGGAGGACGCCAGTGTACCGGCGCGGCCGCGACGGGCGGAGATGGCCCGGGGCCGCGGTCGGGTGCGGGCCGTGCGGCCTTCCGCCGCGCCGTCGGATGGCGCACACTCGGCGCGTCGGTCGCGGGTGATCGTGTCCGGAGGCGGCAGCGACGATGACGAAGACGAAGCACCAGAGAGACGGCGAGGCGGCCCCGCGGGCCGCGGACGGCGCGGACGCGGCCGCTCCCGGCGCAGGGGAGACGGCCGGCGGCACCGAAGGAGACCGGGGCACGACCTCGCACGACACCTCGGCGATGTCGGCCTCGGAGAAGGACGACGACGTCGCGCCGCGCCGGGTGACCCGGAAGGGCGTGGTGGCGGTCGAGGGCGCACGGTACGCGGACAGGGACGAGCATCCCGATGACCACGCGGCGAGCGCCGCGGGGGACGAGGCGGAGGCGGCCCCGAGGCGGAAGAAGCTCAAGACCGAGGTGTACGAGGCCGAGCTCGCGAAGCTCGCACTCGACCTGCACAAGCTCGAGGACTGGGTGACGTACAGGAAGCTGCGGGTCGTCGTGCTGTTCGAGGGCCGCGACGCCGCCGGCAAGGGCGGCGCGATCAAGACGATCACCGCGGCGCTGAACCCGCGCGTCGGACGCGTCGTCGCCCTCGGCGTCCCCACCGAGCGCGAGAAGACCCAGTGGTACTTCCAGCGCTACGTCGCGCACCTCCCGGCGGCGGGCGAGATGGTCTTCTTCGACCGCAGCTGGTACAACCGCGCCGGCGTAGAGCACGTGATGGGCTTCTGCACGGAGCTGGAGTACCAGGAGTTCCTCCGCTCGTGCCCCGAGTTCGAGCGGATGCTCATCCGCTCGGGGATCCTCCTCTTCAAGTACTGGTTCTCCGTGAGCGAGGAGGAGCAGGAACGGCGGTTCCTCGCGCGCCTGGGTGACCCGACGAAGCGCTGGAAGCTCAGCCCGATCGACCTCGCCTCGCGCACCCGCTGGGTGGACTACTCGCGGGCGAAGGACGAGATGTTCGCATACACGGACATCAAGCAGTCGCAGTGGAACGTCGTGAACGCGGACGACAAGAAGCGCGCGCGGCTGAACATGATCCGGCACCTCCTGGCACAGATCCCCTACGAGGAGGTCCCCAGCCCGGAGATCGTCCTGCCTCCGCGCCAGACGGAGAAGCGCGAGGGCTACATGCGCCCGCCGATCACGGACATGAACTGGATCCCGGAGGTCTACTGACCGACCCCGTCAGCGCGGATCGCGCTCGTTGCGAGCGGCCGCCTCCGCGACCTTCGCCACCCGCGTCGCGCGGGTCTCCGGCCGCTGGGCGAGCGCGACCCACCCGAGCAGCATCTTCCGCGTCGAGGGTGGGAACGCCGCGAAGTTCGCGGCAGCGGGCGGGCGGGCGTCGAGTGCAGCTGCGAGATCGTCCGGCACCTCGAGCCGCTCCGCGCCGTCGAGGACCTCCCACGACCCGTTCGCCTTCGCCCGGTCGATCGCCGCGAGGCCGGCGGGCGTCATCCGCCCCTCGGCGATGAGCCGCTCCACGCGCGCCTTGTTCGATGCGGCCCACGGGCTGCGCGCCTTGCGCGGTGCGAAGTAGAGCTTGCCTCGTTCGTCGTCCAGGTGACCGCCCGTGCTGTCCACCCAGCCGAAGCACAGAGCCTCCTCGATGGCCGCCTCGTAGTCGACGCCGGGCCGGCGGCCCGACCTCGGCCGCCAGCTCACGAGCCAGACGCCACGGGCGGTCGCATGGTTGGCGTCGAGCCACGCGCGCCAGGCGGCGCGATCGTCGGGCTGGACGAGCGGGGCGTCGTCGAGGACGGACACGCGGAGCGTTCAGTCCTGGTTCCGCATCGCCTCGGCGGCGGAGTCGAAGTACGCGTCGAGGCGCGACGCGACTTCCGGGGCCGGGTCCATCGCGGCGACGGCCGTCCGCATCGCGGCGAGCCAGTGGTCGCGCTCCGCAGTGCCGATCGCGAACGGGAAGTGCCGCTGCCGGAGACGCGGGTGGCCGCGCTCGTCGCTGTACGTGGTCGGGCCTCCCCAGTACTGGGCGAGGAAGAGCGTGAGTCGGCGCCGCGCGGGGCCCAGGTCCTCTGGGTCGGGGTAGAGGCGCAACAGGACGGGGTCGTCCGCGACGCTCGCATAGAAGCGATCGACGAGCCCCTCGAAGAAGGGCATGCCGCCGACCTCGTCGTAGAGCGTCCGCGCCGACGCCATCGGTGGCGTCTCGAGGACCCTCATCTCCCGTTCCGCGTCCATCGGCGGCGAGTGTATGCGGTGGAGCGGGGGCTCCGCAGGGCCGCCGGGACTGGTCGGCAGCCGGCGCGCACCCCGGCGCGTGAGGGGCGCCGGACGACTCCGCGCCGCCCGCCTATGCCATCGTCGCGAGGATCGCCGTCAGGTCCGCGAGCGTCGTGCGCGGGCTGACGATCGCGAACCGCGTGATCGTCTCGCCGCGATGGCGGGTGGGCGTGACGAAGGCCACGCCGGAGCGGAGAAGGCGGTCCGACCACCGCTCGTAATCCGCCCGCTCCCACCCGAGGCGCCGGAACGCGACGACCGACAGCTCCGGCTCCACGACCAGCTCGACGTAGGGCCGCCGGCGGATCTCGTCCGCGATCTCCCGGGTGAGCGCGATCGTCGCCTCGATCGCGTCGGCGTACGCGCGCGTGCCGTGCATGGCGAGGCTGAACCAGAACGGGAGGCCTCGGGCGCGTCGCGTGAGGTGGATCGCGTAGTCGGAGGGGTTCCACTCACGGTCCACGTGGGCCACCGCGTCCAGGTAGCCGGCGTGCTGCGTGTGTGCTGCACGCGCGATCGCGGGATCCCGGTAGACGAGCGCGCAGGCGTCGTACGGGGCGAACAGCCACTTGTGTGGGTCCACGATGAAGCTGTCGGCCCGTTCCACCCCTGCGAACAGGTGCCGCACGGACGGCGCGGCAAGCGCGGCCCCGCCGTAGGCGCCGTCCACGTGCAGCCAGGCGCCACGCTCGGCGGCGACGTCGGCGGCCCCGGCGATGTCGTCCACGATGCCGAGGTTCGTCGCGCCCGCGGTCGCGACGATGGCGAAGAGCCCGTCGGCCGCGGCGGGGTCCGCCCCGTCCGCAGCCGCAAGCGCATCGCGCAGCGCGTCACCGGTCAGCCGGCCTCGCTCGTCCCCCGGCACCGACAGCACGTCCACGTCCATGACGCGTGCCGCCTCGACGATGGAGCTGTGGGTCTCCTCGGTGGCCGCCACGACCCAGCGGACCGGCGCCGCGCGGCCGCCGGCGGCGCGACGGGCGCGCGCGGCCTCGCGCGCGGCCACGAGCGCCGACAGGTTCCCGACGGTGCCGCCCTGGACGAACGCACCGCCGGCCCCGGGCGGGAGGCCGGCGAGGTCGGCGACCCACCGGAGGGCCTGGTTCTCGGCGAAGACGGCGCCCGACCCCTCGAGCCAGCTGCCGCCGTAGATCGAGCTGGCGCCCACGACGAGGTCGAAGAGAGTGGAGGCCTCCGTCGGGGCGGTCGGGATGAACGCGAGGTAGCGCGGATGGTCGGACGAGACGACCCCGGGCGCGATGACGTCCGTGAAGACGCGGAGCGCCGCCTCGCCGCCGAGCCCCTCCTCGGTGATGGTCCGGCCGGCGCGCGCCGCGATCTCGTCCGGCTGGTACGGACCATCGAGGGGTGGGTCCATCCGCATCCGGTCGCGCGCGTATCGGAGGACCGCCTGCGCGAGGCGCTCTGTCTCGTCAGTGTAGCGATGCATCCGCCCGGGGTCGCGATCACCCGGGTCGTGCGGCCCGTCCGTCAGCGCCCTCGCTGCTGCCAGCTCTTGCCTTCGGTGGAGACGGCCGGCGCGTAGACCATCTCGACGCGCTGCATCTCGCCGATCGTGCGGGCGCCCAGCGCCGCCATCGACTGCCGCAGCGCCCCCATGAGGTTCTCGCTGCCGTCGGTGACGTGCGCCGGGCCCATGAGGATGCGCTCGAGCGTCCCGACCGTGCCCACCCGGATCCGCGTCCCGCGCGGGAGCGTCGGCGACGGCGCCGCCATCCCCCAGTTCGTGCCGCGCCCGGGGGCCTCGGCCGCGCGGGCGAGCGGCGAGCCGAGCATCACCGCGTCCGCGCCGGCGGCGATGGCCTTCGCGATCTCGCCGCCGCGCCGCATCCCGCCGTCGCCCACGACCGGGACGTAGCGGCCGGTGGCCTGGAGATACGCGTCCCGGGCCGCCGCGACGTCGCTGATCGCGGTGACCTGGGGGACGCCGATCCCGAGCACCTCGCGCGTCGTGCACGCGGCACCCGGCCCGACCCCGACGAAGACGGCCGCCGCACCCTGCTCCATCAGCGCGTACGCGGCCTCGGCGTTCGTCGTGTTCCCGACCGCGACGGGGATCGGCATGAAGCGGGTGAACTCGCTCAGCTCGAGCGGCTCGTAGCCCGACGCGAGATGGCGCGCGCTGCTCACCTGCGACTGGACGAGGAAGAGGTCCGCGCCGTGATCGGCGCAGAACGGGCCCCAGCGGCGGGCCGCGGCCGGGGTCGCGGAGAGGGCGACCTTCGAGCCGGCCGCGCGCATCTCGTCGATCCGACGCGCGACGAGGTCCTCGCGCAGCGGCGCGGCGTACGCCTCGGCGAGGACGTCCTGGACTTCGCCGTCCGGCGCGGTCGCGATGCGCTCGAGGACGGCGTCGGGATCGTCGAAGCGCGTCTGGACACCCTCGAGATTGAGGACCGCGAGGCCGCCGAGCGCGGCGAGCGCACCGGCGGAGCGGGCGTCCACCACGGCATCCATCGCGGCGGCGAGCACCGGGATCGCGAGGCGGATCCCGGCGATCTCGACGGAGAGGTCGACGTCGGAGGGCTCGACCGTGTCGGTCCCGGGCGCGAGCGAGACGTCCTCGAACCCATAGGTCGGGCGCATCGAGTCGACCTTGGAGCGGAAGGCGCGGCGCGCGGCGGCCTCGGTGGTCATCGGCCGGACCGGTGCGTGACGACCATCGTCGATTGGCCTCCAGCGTGGGATGCGGTCGCGTCACGATCCCGTGGCGGTCGCGTGGCGGCCATTCTACGCGGGACTCCCGCGACGGCGGGACGATCGAGCCGGTGCCGTATGCATCTTGCGATCGATCACCCGTTGGGCCGACCCTTCACGCTGGAACGCGGGAAGCTGTGACGTGCGGTCCACATGCAGGCCGCCGGGACCGACCCGCGCGAATGCGTCCCAGGAGGGTCTGCTGATGCGGCAGGCGGCGCTGGTGATGCTGGGCGGGGCCGCCGCTGCGGCCGTGGCGGGCGCAGCCGCCCTGATCGTCGATCTGCGACGTCCGCAGGAAGCGGTGGGCGCGATGCGCGGCCGTCGCGGCAGCCGGGTCAACACCTGGATGAACCGGCCGGTCTACCGACTCGTCGCCGAGGCGCTCGAGCTCGAGTCGGGCGACGAGCTGCTCGACGTCGGCTGCGGTTGGGGCGCCTTCCTGGTGGAGCATGGCTCGGGGGTGCGGTTCGTCGCGGGCATCGATCTCTCCGAGGAGAAGGTGCGCCTTGCCCGGGAGCGACTCGTCGAGCGCATCGCCGCGGGGGCCGCGGAGGTCGTGCGTGGCGATGCCGAGGCACTCCCGTGGGAGGACGGTCGGTTCAGCGCCGTTTCCTGCATCGACGCCTTCCAGTTCTTCCCCGACCCGGTGCAGGGCCTCGCCGAGATGCGGCGGGTGCTCCGCGCCGGCGGGCGGGCCGTCGTCGCCATGGGGATGAAGCTTCCCGAGGCGGCCGGGCCCCGCGAGCTCCCGCCGTTCAGCTCGGAGCGCCCGTGCGACGTTCGGAAGGTCCAGGACCGCATGGAGCGCATGCGGTCCTGGACCGAGCCCGAGGTGCGCCGGATGATGGGGGCGGCAGGGTTCGAGGACGTGTCGATCTCCTTCGCCCCCACGTTCGGCGACAGCGGCCTCGGCAACCGCATCAGCCGGGTGCTGGTGGGCACCGATCAGTCGAGGCAGGTCCGCGGGGTCAGGCCACTGCCCGTCCGGCCCGCAGACGACGTGGGGCCAGAGGGGGCGGTCGCCGTCAGCTGACAGCCGGGGCGCCCGCCCGGGGCGTTCAGCGGGGCACGCGCCGGCCCTCGAGGTCGAGCGCGAACCACGGGCCGCGCTCGGGATCGAGGATGTCGCGCCGGATCCGCTCGATGGCCTCCCGGTAGCCCGGCCAGACCACCTCACGGTGGGCATCGTCCGGATCGAGCCAGCGGGCCCCGTTGTGCTCGTGGGAGAGCTTCGGCTCGGTCCCGGTCCTGACGCGGACCGCGAAGACCGCCGCGAGCACGACCGCATCGACGGTGGGTTCATGGAACTGGTTCACGAGGTCGAGGTCATAGAAGGCCTCGATCGATCCCGGGCCGATGCCCGTCTCCTCCTCCAGCTCCCGCAGGGCGCCGTGCGCGACGCGCTCACCGGGCTCGAGCGACCCCGAGACGCATTGCCAGAGGCCCGCCAGGATGCGGCCCGGGCCGCGACGGAGCAGGAGGATCTCGGCGCCACTGCCGCCGGGGTCGCCCGTCCCGCGGAAGACCCAGCAGTCGACGATGTCCGGCCGTAGCGGGCTCACGCCCGGGCCTCCGTGGCGCGCGCGGCGATCGGGCCATCCTCCGTGGCGCGCGCGGCGATCGCGCGGAGCTGCTCGAGGTGCATGAGGTCGTGCACCCCGGCGAAGAGGAGCCACTCGCCGCAGCGCAGCCGCCCAACGAGCGGGTGGTCGAGCGGGCAGGCATCCGCCTCGTGGCCGGCGATGGCGCGCGCCGCGCGCGCCACGATGCGCCGGCTGGTCTCGAGGCGCCGGAGCAGCGCGGTCCGGTCCACCTCCGACGAGCCCGGCACCCCGGGCACCACGGTCGGCGCGTCGGCGGGGAAGCGCCCGGCGGCGGCGAGAGAGGCCGCCAGCGCCAGGCCGCTGCGGGAATCGGCCACGTGGCCGGCCGTCTGGGCGACGTTCCAGTCGGCCTCGCCGCCGGGCTGGGCCAGGAGGCGGTCCGGCGCCGCCGAGACGAGCTCGACGAGGGCGCCCGCGATCGCGTCCAGCTGTGCCGCGACGATGAGGGCGGTCCCGCGACCTCCACGGCGGCGGAGCTCCCGGCGGAGCGCGACCGGCCGGTCGGCCACGTACAGGTCGTGGACGGCGACGACGTCGGGGGCGAGCTCCGTCACGCTCCGTGCCGGGGCCGTCAGATGCGCTCGAAGCGCTCGATCGGGAGGACGAAGACCGTCGCGCCGCCGACCTCCACCTCGAGCGGGAACGGCATGAAGAACTCGCCCGGCTCCATGATCGGCGGCATCGGGTTCACCACCTGCGAGCGCGAGTGGCAGCTCTCCCGGATGATCCCGAGGGCCTCCTCGACCTTCGCGTCCTCCACGGCGAGCACGATCGTCGCGTTCGACTGCTTCAGGAAGCCGCCCGAGCTCTGGAGGCGCGTGGTCCGGAACTCCTTGTCGAGCAGGGCGTCGACGAGGATGCCGGCGTCCTCGGCGTGGACGATCGCGAAGAGGAGCTTCACGGGGCCGAGTATAGGCCACGGGCGTGCGGGCTCCCGCCGGGCGCGGCGCCGCGGCTCGCCGGCGGCTGGGAGCCGCCCCGGCGGGTGTACCATCACGGTCCCACCGACACGCCGGCCCGGCGGTCCGGGCCGAGGAGGAGATCGTGTCCACAGGTCGCCCCGCCGAGCCCACCTCCGGGGATCTCGTCCGCGCCGTCCGCGGCGCCGAGACCCGCCTCTTCGCGACGCTGGCCGAGGCCCTCGCCATGACGGACGAGGTCGACGCCTCGCTCGAGAGGCTCCTCGAGCTCGCCGCCGGCCTTCTCGACGGGGCCGTCGCCGCCGTGGCGGTCGCCGAGCCGGACACCGGCGTCCTGGTCGCCGGTCCATCGCGGGGCTTCGACGGACGGCCGATCCTCGATGAGCCGCTCACGGTCGCCGGCTCGACCGACGCCCTCGCGATCGTCGCCCGCGAGTCGCGGACGGTCGCCATCCCGTCGGCCCACGTCTCCCCCGCCGCGGCGCGCCTCGGGATCGGGGCCGGGCTCGTGATCCCCCTGGTCGTCCGTCGCGACGGCGCGGACCTCACCGTGGGCGTCCTGCTCGTCGCTCACGCCGACGGGCGCGCCCTCACGGACGACGAGGCCCGGCTGGCCACCGGGGTCGCCGCCATCGCGGCCGCGATCGTCGAGCGCGGCTTCCTCACCGAGGCGGCGCACGCCCGCGCGGAGTGGCGCGAGCGGCTCGCGCAGGTGGACCCGCTCACCGGCCTCGCCAACAGGCGTGCGCTCGACCGGATCGGCGAGCTGGAGGTGGCGCGCGCGATCCGGCAGGCCACCGCGCTCGCCATCGTCGTGGTGGACGTGGACGACTTCGACGCGCAGGCCGAGGCGGCCGGCCGACAGGCGGCCGACGCCGTCCTGCGGGAGGTCGCCGTGGCGGTCGCCGACGGCGTGCGGCTCGTGGACACCGTGGCGCGGCTCGGCCCGGCGGAGTTCGTCGTGCTGGCTCCCGGCAGCGGCGGCGAGACCGTCGCCCGGCGGATCGCGAGCGCCGTCGCCACCCTCGCGTCGGTCGGCGAGTGGAAGGTCCGCGTCTCGACGGGCGTCGCGCACGTCCCCGAGGACGGGACCACGCTGCGGGACCTCGTCGACGCCGCGACCGGCTCCATCGAGCGGGCGAGGGCGACGGCGGGCTGACGCCCGGAGGACCACCTCGCTGCCCGGCCCGCGCGGGTGCCGGCTCGACCGGCGGGGATGGCCAGCGGACGGAGATGGCCGGCCCGGCGGGGCCGGGATGTGCCGGCGGCCCCGGTTGACCTCAGCGGTCCCGGCCCACCGCCGTCAGCGCGATCGCCGCGACCTCCTCGGCCACCACCTCCGGCGGGTGGGAAGCGTCCACGACGCGCCAGCGGCCGCCCATGGAGGCCTCCCGCAGGTAGCCCGCGCGGACCCGCTCGTGGTAGGCGCGATCGAACGTCCCGTCCAGCTCGAACTTGTTCAGGTCGTCCGGCCGGCCGGTCTGCCGTCGCTGCAGGCCGATGTCGACGCTCACGTCGAGCAGGATCGTGAGGTCGGGGAGGAGGCTGCGCGTCGTGAGGTCCTGCAGAGCGCGCATCGCCTCGACGTCCAGCCCGCTCCCGTACCCCTGGTAGCAGATCGTCGAGTCGCGGTGGCGATCGCACACGACGACCTGCCCGGCCGCGAGCGCCGGCCGGATGACCTCCGCGACATGCTGCGCGCGCTGGGCGGAGAAGAGGAGCGCGTCCGCCATCGGGTCCAGGCCGCGGCCGGCGCCGAGGACGATCTCGCGCACCTGCTCGCCCGTCCGCGTGCCGCCGGGCTCGCGCGTGACCACCACGTCGAGGCCGGCCGCGCGCAGCCGTTCGCCGAGGAGCCGTGCCTGCAGCGACTTGCCGGAGCCGTCGGGGCCCTCGAGCGTGATGAAGCGGACGGGACGGGCGGTCTCGGTCACACGCCGAGTCTAATCGCGGGCGCGGGCGGCGGGTCGGGCACGCGGGGCGGGGCGGGGCGGGCACGCGGGGCGGGGCGGGGCGGGCACGCGGGGCGGGGCGGGGCGGTCGACTCCACGCCCGCGGCCGAATGCGGTCCCTGACCACCGCTCATCAGCCCGGGGACTACGGGACGAGACCGGGCCACCGCTTATCAGCCCGGGGACTGTGGCGGGGGTCGGCGGAGCGGCCTTCGTGCTCCACGCCTCGTCCAAGGGCGATCGGACGGAGCGTCCGCCAGTCCCCGGGCTGATATCCGGGGGTCGCGCCGACGTCCCGGGTCGAGCTGCTCGCCGCCCGTGCCCGAACCTGGGGCGGCGTCCCGGCGCAGGCGCGAGAGGCGATCACGTCAGCGCACGGTGACGACCGCCGTCATGGATGGATCAGCACGCGTCGGGTGGCCGGTCGGCTCTCGCCCCCTAGCAGATGCGGGGCAGCTGCTCCCCGATGAGCATGTCCACGATCCGCTCCGACCCCACCAGGGTCCGGATCGTCACCATCCCCGGATGGTCGGCGACGACACGGCCGATCAGCGCCGCCTCGGCGCCCGCCGGGACCGACCGCATCGCGGCCAGCGCCGCCTCCTCGGACCCGGCCGGGACGATCGCGACGCAGACGCCCTCGTTCGCGACGTGGAAGGGGTCGAACCCGAGCATCTCGCACGCCGCCCGGACGGGACCGGGGATCGGGATCGCCGGCTCGTCGAGGACGACACCCACGCGGGACGACGCCGCGATCTCGTTGAGCGAGGACGCGAGCCCGCCGCGCGTCGGGTCGCGCAGGACGTGGACGTCCGGGACGGCGGCGACGAGCGCCGCGACGAGGCCGTTGAGCGCCTGCGTGTCCGAGGCGATCTCCACCTCGAACTCGAGGCCTTCGCGCACGCTCATGATCGCGACGCCGTGGAGCCCGATCGGCCCGGACAGGATGACCGCGTCGCCCGGACGGGCACGATCCGCGGACGGAGCGACGCCGTCCGGGACGAGCCCCACGCCGGCCGTGTTCACGAAGAGCCGGTCGGCCGCCCCGCGCCCCACCACCTTCGTGTCGCCGGTCACGATGGGGACCCCTGCGGTCTGCGCTGCCCGCGACGCCGAGGCGGTGATCCGCCGGAGCTCGTCGAAGCCGAGCCCCTCCTCGACGACGTAGGCGAGCGAGATCGCGATCGGGGTCGCACCCATCATCGCGAGGTCGTTCACCGTCCCGTTCACCGCGAGCTCGCCGATGTCGCCCCCGGGGAACTCGATGGGGCTCACGACGTACGAGTCCGTCGTGAACGCGAGCCGGCTGCCGCCGACCTCGATGACGGCCGCGTCGTTGAGGACGCCGCCCGGGCTCGCTGCCCCGAGCGCCGGGACCACGACGTCGCGCAGGAGGTTCGCGGAGAGCCGGCCGCCCGACCCGTGCCCCAGGATCACGCGCTCGGTCTCGGGGATCGGCGCGGCGCAGGAGGCGTCCACGGGGTCCATCGACGGCGCGGACCCCGCCGCACCGACCGCGCCGGGGTCGCCCGCCGGTCCGACCGGCACGATCGGGGTGATGAGACGCTCGTCGGTCATCGGAGCGCCTCCGGGGCGACCATCGGCAGCGGCCGCGCCTCGATCCCCAGCCCGCGGCCGGCCGAGTAGAAGGCGGCACAGGTGCCCTCGGAGCTGACCATCGGTGCCCCGAGCGGCTTCTGCGGCGTGCAGAGATGGCCGTACGCGGTGCATTCGAGCGGGGTCTTCTCGCCCGTGAGGATCGCGCCGGCGATGCACGCGGGGTGCTCGCGCGTGTGGATCCCCTGCACGTCGAACTTCGCCTCCGCGTCGTACCGCGCGAACTCGGGCTTCAGGTGATAGCCGGACTCGGGGATCTCGCCGACGCCGCGCCAGGTCCGCTCCCCGATCTCGAAGACGCGGAAGATCTGCTCCTGCGCGAGCTCGTTCCCCTCGCGCCGAACGGCCCGGGCGTACTGGTTCTCGACCTCCGCGCGCCCCTCCTCGAGCTGGACGATCGCCATGAGGATCCCCTCGAGGAGGTCGAGCGGCTCGAACCCCGTGACGACGATCGGGACGCGGTACTTCGCAGCGATCGGCTCGTACTCGGTCCAGCCCATGACCGCGCAGACGTGGCCGGCGGCGAGGAACGCCTGGACCCGGTTCTTCGGCGACGAGAGGAGCGCCTCCATCGCCGGCGGCACGAGGACATGGCTGACGAGGACGCTGAAGTTGTCGATCCCGAGCTGGGCGGCCTGCCAGACGGCCATCGCGTTCGCCGGCGCGGTCGTCTCGAAGCCGACGGCGAAGAAGACGACCTGGCGGTCCGGGTGCGCGAGGGCGACCTTCAGCGCGTCGAGCGGCGAGTAGACGATCCGGACGTCCGCGCCCCGCGCCTTGAGGCTCAGGAGGTCCGTCGTGGAGCCGGGCACCCGGAGCATGTCGCCGTAGCTCGTGAAGATGACGTCCGGACGGGCGGCGATCGCGAGCGCCTTGTCGACCTGCTCGAGCGGGGTGACGCAGACCGGGCAGCCGGGCCCGTGGATCATCCGGACCCCGGGCGGGAGCGACTCGTCGATCCCCTGCTTGACGATCGTGTGCGTCTGGCCGCCGCAGACCTCCATGAGGGTCCAGGGCTTCGTCGTGACGCGGGCGATCTCCGCGACGAGCTTCCGCGCGAGGACGGGATCGCGGTACTCGTCGAGGTACTTCACGAGACCGGGCCCCGGGGGTCCCCCGATCCCTCGGCCGCGGCGCGAGCCTCCCGGGCCGGGGCGGACACCTGGCGCAGGGCCGCGATGAGGTCGCCCGACGGCTCGTCCACGACGGCCGGCGCGTCCATCCCGGGGCCCATCGTCGCGAGCTCCTGCTCCATCATGTCGCCCATCGAGCCGAGGATCTCGAGCGTCTTCATCGCCTCGTCCTCGTCGACGCGGCTGATCGCGAAGCCGACGTGGACGATCACGTAGTCGCCGAGCTCGACCTCGGGGGTGTACGCGAGGCATGCCTCCTTGCGGACGCCCCCGAAGTCCACCTTGCCCATGCGCAGGCCGGCGACGTCGTGGACCTCGATGACCTTGCCGGGGATCCCCAGGCACATGGCTGGCTCCTCCTACCGCTGGCGCTGCCCGGGTGACGCACCCGTCGCGGGATCGGCCGGTCCCCCGGCCACCGCGGCGAGGCGGGCCGCCGCCACCGCCGCCTGACCATAGCTGATGCCACCGTCGTTCGCCGGGACGCGCTCGTTGAGCAGGACCTGGAGCCCCGCCCGTCCGAGCCCCTCCGCGAGGGCGCCGGCGATCCGCTGGTTCTGAAGGACGCCGCCGGAAAGCGCGACCGTCCGGATCCCCGTCTCGCGGACGGCGGCGTCCACGAGCTCCTCCGTCACGCCGACGACCGTCGCGTGGAAGGCGGCCGCGATCGCGCCCGGATCGTCGCCCGCCGCGTGCCGCTCCAGGACGGCCGCGAGCGTGGGACGCGGGTCGTAGACAAGAAGTCCGCCGGACGCGCCGAGCCCGGTGCCCGCGCCCGGCGACGCGGTGGCCGCGGCGAGACGGACGATCCGGTACGGGAGTGGTGCCGCCTCGGTGTCCGCCGCGGCGGTCTCCAGGTCCACGGCCGCCTGGGCCTCGTACTCGGCGACGTCACGCAGCCCGAGCAGGCTGCTCACGGCGTCGAAGAGGCGGCCGGCCGAGGAGGCGACGGGCGCGTTGAGCCCCCGCGCGACCTGGACGCGCACGACCTCGACCTCGCGGGGGTCGAGACGCCCGACGAACGCGGCCGCGAGGTCCGGAGCGATCGCGCCCGCGCCCCGGCCACCGGTGTCGGTCGGGGCCGCAGTGACCGCAGCGCCCGCGCTCGCGCTCGCGGGAACGGCCGCCTCACCGCCGCCGACCTCCTCGGCTCCGAGCAGGTAGCCCAGCGCCATCCGGTACGGCCGCTTCACCGCGAGCGCCCCGCCCGGCATCGGTGCCAGCCCGAACCGCGCGAAGCGCCGGTAGCCGGTCAGGTCGGCCACCAGGATCTCGCCGCCCCAGAACGTCCCGTCGTCGCCCATCCCCAGGCCGTCGTACGCGACCCCGATGAACGGGCCGGCGTGGCCGTGCTCCGCGGCGGCCGACACGACGTGCGCGTGGTGATGCTGGACGCCGACCCGCCGCTCGGCGGCGAACCGCGCGACCCCGTACTGCGTGGAGAGGTACGCGGGATGGAGGTCGTGCACGCACCACTCGGGCGCGAGGTCGAGGAGGCGCGAGAGGTGGGCGAGGTTCTCCTCGAACGCCCGGTGGACGAGGAGGTCCTCCAGGTCGCCCGTGTGCGGGGCCACGTGCGCGCGCGCCCCGCGCGCGAGCGTGAAGGTGTGCTTCAGCTCGGCGCCGACGGCGAGCAGCGTGACCGGCGTGGCGACCGGCAGGTCCACCGGGTCCGGGGCGTACCCGCGCCCCCGGCGGATGATCGAGGGCCGCGCGTCCGGCCCCTCGCCCACCGTGCGCGTCACCGAATCGTCGTAGCGCGCGCGGATCTCACGGTCGTGCTGGAGGAACGCGTCGGCGATGGGCGCGAGCCGGTCGAGGGCCTCCGCGTCGTCCACGACGATCGGCTCGTCGGAGAGGTTGCCGCTGGTGAGGACGATCGGCCGCCCGACCGCCTCCATGAGGAGATGGTGGAGGGGCGCGTACGGGAGGAAGAGGCCCACGTGGCGGTTCCCGTTCGTCACGCCGGGATCGAGCGATGCGCCGGTCCGGAGCGGGACCAGGACGATGGGGCGCACCGGCGACGTGAGCAGGTCCGCCTCGGCCTCGCCGACGAGGGCGACCGCGCGGGCCGCGTCGAGGTCGCGGACCATGACCGCGAACGGCTTGGCCCACCGGCGCTTGCGGTCGCGCAGACGGGCCACGGCGGCGGCGTCCGTCGCGTCGCAGCCGAGGTGGTAGCCCCCGAGCCCCTTGATCGCCACGATCCTCCCCGCGAGCAGGTCTGCGACGGTCGCTGCCAGGGCGTCCTCCGCGCGTGCCGTGGCCGCGGGCGCACCCGATGGCCGGTACGCGAGGGATGGGCCGCAGGCCGAGCACGCCACGGGTTCCGCGTGGAAGCGGCGGTCGGCCGGGTCGCGGTACTCGCGCTCGCAGTCCGCGCAGAGCGGGAACTCGCGCATGGAGGTCCGGGCACGGTCGTACGGAAGGTCCTCGATGATCGAGGCGCGCGGTCCGCAGTTCGTGCAGTTGATGAAGGGGTAGCGGTGGCGGCGGTCGGCCGGGTCCCACAGCTCGCGGACGCAGTCGTCGCACGTTGCGATGTCCGGCGGGAAGAGACGGTCGGCCGAGGCGGCGGCGACGCTCTCCTCGATGACGAAGCCGCTCCCCGGGGACGGGGCCGGGCGGTCGAGCTGGTGGACCGTCACCCGCTCGACCCTGGCCCGCGGAGGCGCGTCCGAGGCGATCCGCGTGGCGAACGCGTCGAGCGCGGCGGGCTCTCCAGCCACCGTCGCCTCGACGCGGCCGGCGAGGTTGATGACGCTCCCGTCGAGGCCGAGCTCGGTCGCGAGCCGCCAGACGAACGGGCGGAACCCCACGCCCTGGACCACGCCCTCCACGACGACCCGCCGCGACGCGCGCGGGGGGGCGACGCTCGGGGTGCGGTCGGCGGGGGACGCCATGGTGTCGGGTCGGGCGGACTCCTCAGCCGTCCGACCCGTCCTCCAGCTGCCACGTGCGGAGGTGCGCGAGCACCGACTCCACGAGAGCGGGGACTGTCGCCTCCACCTCGGGCGTCAGCTCCGTGCCCAGGCTCACGCGCATCGGCTGGATCCCCACGACGCGGACGCGCCGGGGCATGGAGCCCATGAGCTGGAGCGTCGCGAGGAGCTCCGTGGCGCCGAGGTCGTGCACGCCCATGACGATATCGCGTCGCAGCAGAAGCGTCCCGTCGAGGTCCTGCAGCGTCCCGGGCTTCTGCCGGCCGTCGATGAGGTCGACGACGACGAGCCCGTCGAGACCCTCGATGAGCGGGAGGAGGGCCAGGCCCACGGTGCCGCCGTCGATCGCCTCCACGGCACCGGGATCCGGCAGCGCGGTCAGCGGTCCGTCGGGCCGCTCGAGCGACTCGACGACGAGCGCGCCGAGCGCCTCGTCGCCCTGGATCCGGTTGCCCAGCCCGAGCACGACGTAGCGGCCCGTTCCGGCGCCGGACCGCCGGTCCGGCGCACTGCCGGCGCCCCTGTCGCCCCTGGGCGTCAGCGTGGCGGCCACGTCACCACGCGAGCCCGATCTCGACGCCCGGGCCCCCGACGGCCGGAAGCGGCCAGCCGCACGCGGCGCATGTCGCGGGGCGCCTCCGTGCCGGGAGGTCCGGCGCGGAGGGCTGCCTCGAGTGCGCGCCCCACCGCGCCGGCCTCGTGCATCGACGGCTCAGGCCTTCGGCACGTCGGCGCCGCTCGCCGGGACCTGCGCGTCGTTCGGCGGGTTACAGAGGCCGAGGTCGTCGACCGTGCTCTCGGGTCGGATGTTCTTGAAGCCGGTGAAGATGCTGGTCATGACGCCGTTGCGCTCCTCGATGTCCACGAGGATGGCGCTGTAGACGTGATGGATCATGAAGGCGATGAAGAGGAACGTGGCCAGGTAGTGGAGCATCCGGACCGTCTGGATGTTCCCCGGGATCCACGCGACGACCGTCGTCAACCAGGCGGCCGGGCCGGTGTCGATGATCCAGCCGAAGAGGATCATCCCCGTCGCGACCTGGAAGAAGAGGATCGCCGAGACCACCGTGTACGCGAGCCCGGCGAGGAGGTTGTGGCCGGTCATGGGCACCGGCGCGCTGCGAAGGAAGAGGTAGTACTTGCCCATCTCCCGCATGCAGCGGAACTGCGAGCGGTTGTGCGGGATGATCGCCCGCCAGTTCGCGTACTGGTTCCCGACGAAGCCCCAGTAGAAGCGGAACCCGATCGCGATGGTGAAGACGATCGCGGCGAGCTCGTGGATGAAGCGGATCTGCGCCATCCGCGTGGACGCCTCGATCGGCGAGGACGGGACGATGAACGGCCCGTGGATGTACGCGCCCGTGACCGCCAGGATCACGATGCTGATGACGATGGCCCAGTGGGTGAGGCGGACCGGCAGCTGCCAGACGTAGATCGCGTTCGTGCCGATCCCCTGATGGAGCTCCTCCTGGTCCTCCAGGTAGCGCATCCGCTCCTGGGTGGTGGTGCTGGCCGGCAGGGACGCATAGCCCCCTTCGCCGGCAGGGACGGTGGTGCCGGCCATCAGAGCACCTCCACCTTCACCTTCTCCTCGCCCTTGGCGTCCACGACGTGGACCGCGCAGGCCAGGCAGGGGTCGAACGAGTGGATCGTCCGAAGGATCTCGACCGGCTGCTCGTCGACGGCCACGGGCGTCCCGATGAGCGAGGCCTCGTACGGGCCGGTCTGGCCCTTCTCGTCGCGCGGGCCGGCGTTCCACGTGCTTGGGACGACGGCCTGGTAGTTCGCGATCTTCTGGTCCTTGATCCTCACCCAGTGCCCGAGTGCGCCGCGGGGCGCCTCGTGCGGACCGAAGCCCTGCGCCTCGGCCGGCCACGTGGACGGATCCCACTTGGACGTGTCGGCGATGCGGAGGTCGCCGTTGTTCATGTTCTCGCCGAGCTGGGCGAGCCACGTGTCCATCCAGTCGAGGAGATACGCGGCCTCGAGCGCGCGGGCCGCGACGCGGCCGAGCGTCGAGAACAGGGCGGTCGGCGGGGCCTTGAGCTCTTCCAGCGTCGCGTTCACGAGCGCCTGGACCTTCTCGTTGCCCGAGCCGTATGCGACGAGCATCCGGGCGAGGGGCCCGACCTCCATGACCTTGCCGTCGTAGCGCGGAGCCTTGAGCCACGAGTACTGGCCCTCGGTCGTGAGCTCCTCGTACGGCGGCGTGGGCCCCGTGTACTTCGGGTCCGTGACGCCGTCGAACGGGTGCAGCGTGGAGTCCTGGCCGCCCGGGTACTGGTAGTAGCTGTGGGCGATCGCCTCGGTGATCTTCGCCGGGTCCATCGGATGGACCGTGGAGAGATCGCCGTCGAGGATGATCCCGCGCGGGAACGTGTAGTTCGCCGTGTCGTTCAGGGCGCCGTTCGGGAGGCCTCCGTACGACATGTAGTTCTTGTGGCCCGCACCGTACCCGAACCACTCCGGGTAGAAGGCCGCGACCGCCTTGACGTCGGGGATGTAGACCTGCTCGACGAACTGCCGCATCGTCGGCAGCAGGCTCGCCATGAGGTTCATCCGCTCCTGGTTGATGACGTTCGGCGAGTTCGGGTCCACGGGCGCGGCGATCCCGCCGACGAGGAACGTCTGCGGGTGGGGGTTCTTCCCGCCGAGGACGGCGTGCATCCGGATCACGTCACGCTGCCAGGAGAGGGCTTCGATGTAATGGGCGACCGCCATGAGGTCCGCCTCGGGCGGCAGCTTGTACGCGGGATGGCCCCAGTAGCCGTTCGTGAAGATGCTCAGCTGCCCGCTGTCCACGAGCGCCTTGACGCGCGCCTGGACGTCGGTGAAATAGGCCTTGGACGAGAGCGGCCACGGCGAGATCGACTGCGCCAGGTCGGCCGTCTTCCCGGGGTCCGCGACGAGCGCGCCGGTCACGTCCACCCAGTCGAGCGCGTGCAGGTGGTAGAAGTGGATGACGTGGTCCTGGATGTACTGCGCGCCCGAGATGAGGTTGCGCATGATCCGAGCGTTCGGCGGCGGCGTGATGCCCAGCGCCTCCTCGACCGCCTGGACCGACGCGACAGCGTGGACGGTGGTGCAGACCCCACAGATGCGCTGTGTCCAGATCCACGCCTCGCGCGGGTCACGGCCCTGGACGATGAGCTCCATCCCGCGGAACATCGTCCCGCTGGACCACGCGTCGGTGACCTGGCCGCCGTCCACCTGGGCTTCGATGCGCAGGTGGCCCTCGATCCGGGTGACGGGATCGACGACGATCTTGGCCATCAGTTGGTCCCTCCGGTCGCCGCGCCGCCGGACGCCCCGGTGCTCGCGTCAGGGCCGGCGGGCGGCTCCATGACCACCGTGCCGTCCGGTGCCACCCTCGCCTTCCGCTTGTTGCGCTGCATCCGCGCGATGACCCCGGCGCCGTGGACGGCGGTGAGCGCCGCCACGCCGCCGATGGCGACGAGGCCGATCGTCTGCGCCGTGGTGTCCACGCCGATCATCTGGACGTTGGGGAGCCGGCTGTAGAACGGGCTCATCTGGGCCCAGAAGCCGGGCGCCGCGCAGCCGACGCAGCCGTGACCGGCGCCGATCGGCCAGTTCGTCCCGTCGTTCCAGCGCGCGATCGAGCAGTTGTAGTTCGTAGCCGGACCCTTGCAGCCCATCTTGTAGAGGCACCAGCCATTGCGGGCGCCCTCGTCGCCCCACTGCTCGACGAACCGGCCGGCGTCGAAGTGCGAGCGCCGCTCGCATTGGTCGTGGATGAGGTGCCCGTACGCGAAGAGCGGGCGGCCGAACTGGTCGAGCGCCGGCGCCGAGCCGAAGGTCAGGTAGTGGACGATGACCGCCGCCAGGTTCACGGAGTTGTGCGGGCAGCCGCCCATGTTGATCGGGTTGACGCCCGACACGACCTGGCCGACGCCCTTGCCCTGCGTGGGGCCGAGGCTGACGAAGCCGCCGTCCCACGCGCAGTCCCCGACCGCGATCGTCACGGCGGCGTCCTTGGTGACCCGGGTCACGATGTCGAGGGCGGTGCGCCCGGCGATCGTGCAGTAGACGCCGTTCTCGGCGACCGGGATGCTCCCCTCGACGATCGCCACGTACTTGCCCTTGAGGTTGGTCACGACGTCGTCGAGGTTGGCCTCGGCCTGCTTCCCTGCGGCCGCCATGATCGTCTCGTGGTAGGGCAGCGACAGGATCTCGATCACGAGCTGCGCGACGTCCGGGTGCGGGCTCCGGAGCAGGGACTCGGTGTTCCCAGCGCAGTCCTGGAACTCGAGCCAGACGACGGTGGGCTTGGTCTGCTGTGAGAGGGCCGCGACGATCCGCGGCGTGTAGCTCTTGGGTAGCGCCAGCGCGGCGGTCATCGCCGAGCAGAACTGGAGGAAGCGCCGCCGCGACACGCCCCGCGTCGCGAGCGCCTCCACCAGTGTCCCGGCACCACCCGGGAAGCCGGTGCCGTCCACCATCCGTCTCCTCCCCGTCGGTCCGGATGCTCATCCCCCATCCGGTCCGGCCGCTGCGGTGGCTCGACCGCGCTCCGATGTATCGACCTATGCGCAGACGTCGATAGGCGCGGACTCGATGCGGGAAGGGTCGTGACAAATGATGTCCGTCCGTAGGGCCGTCCGGCCCGTCCGACGTGCCGTTTGTCACATCCGCCCGGGCCGGATGTCGTGTCCGCCCGAGCGGTGGCGCGGCGTCCCGGCCCGGACGCACCCCGGGCGGGCGAAGGGCGGGTCGACCGGCTACGATCGGCCCGATGCGCGATCTCCTCGAGCGGGCGATCGAGACCGCCCGCGTCCGCGGCGCGGCCTACGCCGACGCCCGCCACGTCCACCGCCGGGAAGAGGACCTCACCGTCCGCACGGGACGCGTCGAGGCGGCCTCCGCGTCCGAGAGCGAGGGCGTCGGCATCCGGGTGCTCGTGGACGGGGCGTGGGGCTTCGCGTCGACCTCCTTCCTCGACCCGGCCGAGGTGGACCGGGCGGCCGACCTCGCAGTGCGGATCGCGCGCGCGTCGGCCACCGCGCTCCGGCGGCCCGTCGTCCTCGACGAGCGCCCGCGGGTCACCGGCCGGTACGCGACGCCGCTGCGCGAGGACCCGTTCGCCGTGCCGATCGAGACGAAGCTGGCGGACCTGCTCGCGGCCGACGAGGCGATGCGGCGCGTGCGCGGGGTGGCCTTCACCGAGTCGCTCCTCCAGGCGCAGCGGGAGGAGAAGACGTTCCTCTCGAGCGAGGGGACGTTCACCGAGCAGACGATCACGCACGTCGGTGCGGGGATCGAGGCGAACGCGATCGCGGGCGACGAGCACCAGCGCCGGAGCTACCCGGACGCCGGGGGCGGCTTCCAGGCCGCGGGCTACGAATGGATCCGCGACCTCGACCTGGTCGGCCATGCCGGGCGGATCGCGGAGGAGTCGGTCGAGCTGCTCTCGGCACCCCAGCTGCCGGCGGGCCGGCGGACCATCATCCTGGACCCGTCCCAGCTCTACCTCCAGCTCCACGAGAGCTGCGGCCACCCGACCGAGCTGGACCGGGTCTTCGGGACGGAAGCGAGCTATGCGGGGACGAGCTTCCTCACGCCGGATCTCCTCGAGGGCGGCTTCCGGTACGGGTCGGAGCTCGTCGACATCGTCGCCGACGCCACCGCGCCGGGCGGCCTCGGCACGTTCGGCTGGGATGACGAGGGCGTGCCGGCGCAGGCGGTCCCGCTCGTGCGCGAGGGGATCTTCGTCGGCTACCTCTCGTCGCGGGAGACGGCGCCGCGGATCGGGCGGTCGAGCGGCGGTGCGATGCGCGCCGACGGCTGGAACCGCATCCCGCTCATCCGCATGACGAACGTCAACCTCCTGCCACGGCCGGGGATGAGCCTCGACGAGATCGTCGCGGACACGGACGACGGCCTCTACCTCGCCTCGAACCGGAGCTGGAGCATCGACGACCGGCGCCTCAACTTCCAGTTCGCGACCGAGGTCGCGTACGACGTCCGGGGCGGGAAGCTCGGCCGGCTCTACCGGAACGCCACCTACACCGGGATCACGCCGGAGTTCTGGGGATCGTGCGACGCCGTCGGCGACGCCAGCAGCTGGGTCATGCTCGGGACGCCCAACTGCGGCAAGGGCGAGCCGGGCCAGGCCGGCCACGTGGGCCACGGCGTGTCGGGTGCGCGGTTCCGCGACGTCCAGGTGGGGGTCGGCAAGTGGTGAGGCCGGCGGCGACCGACGCCCGCGCGCTGCTCGAGATCGGCGAGCGGCTGCTCGCGTTCGCGGAGGCGGAGGGGGCGACCGGCGCGGAGGTCGTCGCGACCCAGTCGGACACCGCGCTCACGCGGTTCGCGAACTCCGAGATCCACCAGAACGTCGCCGAGGCGAGCGTCCACGTGAGCCTCCGGTTCGTCCTGGGCGGCCGGCAGGGCGTCGCCTCGTCGGACCGCACGGACGAGGCCGCGCTCCATCGTCTCGCGACGTCCGCCGCCGCGATCGCACGGGTGTCGGCCGAGCGAGAGGACGGCGTGGCCCTCCCGGATCCGGCGCCGGCCCCCGCGGTCGGCGGCGCGCTCGCCCTGGCCACGGCCGAGGCGACCCCGGAGCTGCGGGCAGAGGGCGCCCGCGCCGTCATCGCGGCGGCGGACGCCGCGGGGGTCACGGCCTACGGATCGTTCAAGACCGAGGTGGAGACCCTGGCCGTCGTGAACTCGCGGGGCGTGCGCGCGGCGGGGTCGCGGTCGGACGCGCACCTGCTGACGGTGATGATGGGGCCGGGCGGCGGCACCGGGTACGCGGAGCAGGCGGCGGTGGACGTCGCCGCGATCGACGCGTCCGCCATCGGCCGCGAGGCGGCGGAACGGGCGCGGCTCACGCGCGACGCGATCGAGGTCCCGGCGGGCGACTACTCGGTCGTGCTGGAGAGCTACGCCGTCGGCGACATCGCGGACATGCTCGGCTATCTCGGGTTCTCCGCGCTGGCCGTGGAGGAGGGCCGGTCGTTCGCGGAGCCCGGCCGGCGGATCGGCTCGGACCTTGTCACGGTCTGGGACGACGGCGCGGATCCGGCCGGGCTGCCGATGCCGTTCGACTACGAAGGCGTCCCCAAGGAGCGGGTGGTCCTCGTCGACGCGGGGCCTCTGCCGCGACGTCGTGCACGACGCGCAGACGGCCGCACGCGCCGGGCGGCGGTCCACGGGCCACGGCCTCCCCGCCCCCAACCCGTGGGGCCCGTTCCCGCTGAACATGTTCATGGCCCCGGGCACGGCGACACGGGACGAGCTGATCGGGGGGATGGAGCGTGGCCTCGTCGTCACCCGCTTCCACTACACGAACCCGGTCCACCCCAAGCTCGCGATCGTGACCGGCATGACGCGGGACGGGACGTTCCTCGTCGAAGGCGGCCGGATCGTCGCGCCGGTCCGGAACCTCCGGTACACGCAGAGCTACCTCGAGGCGCTCGCCGGCGTGGAGGCGGTCTCGGCCGAGCGGCGGCTCGTGAAGGGCATGCTCGGCGGCGCGCTCGTCCCGGCCGTCCGGATCTCCGCGTGGACCTTCACCGGCACCACGCGCCACTGACCCGGCGCCTGCGATGCCGGTCCCCGCGATCGTCCTGGGCCTCACCCTGGCGTTCGCGCTGGCGCTCCCGCCGAGCGTCATCCTCACGGAGACGATCCGGCGCGGGGCCCGCGGCGGGTTCTGGCCGGGCGTCGCGGTCCAGTACGGCTCGATCGTCGCCGACTGCATCTACGCGCTCGTGGGCCTGACGGGCGCGGCCATCCTCGTGACGAACACGGTCGTCCAGGTCGTGGTGGGGACGGTCGGGATCGGGTTCATGGTCTTCCTCGGGCTCACGGGGCTGCGGACCGCCCTGCGGGCAGACCCGGGGACGACGGCGGCCGACGACCTCCTCCCGGCCGCGCCGGCCGGCAGGCTCGGGGCCGCCCTCGCGGGACGCGGGCCGTTCCTGGTGGGCCTCGCACTCGGGCTCGCGAACCCCTGGGCGATCGCCTTCTGGCTCGGGATCGGCGGGACCTTCGCTGCGGCCGGCCTCGTGGACGCGACGGCCGTGGACTACGTCGCGTTCTTCGCCGCGTACGTCCTCGGGCTCTCGATCTACTCGATCAGCATCGCGGCGATCGTCGGGATCGGGCACCGTCATCTCGAGCGCCGCTGGCTGCGCATCGCCGAAGGCGCGGCCTCCGCCGCCCTGCTCGTCTTCGCGGCGGTGTTCGCCGTGCGGGTCGCGGACCTCCTGCCGGGGCTCGTCGGTTGACGCGCACGGCACCCGACCCCGGCGTCCTGAGGCCGTGATCCCCCCACCCGACGCGAGAACCGGAGGATCCCGTGCAGACCAGTCCGACCCCCGAGGGGCGCCCCGCCTACCCCGACCTCGCCGGTCGGCGCGTCGTCGTCACGGGCGGCGCGAGCGGCATCGGCCAGGCGACCGCAGCCCGCTTCGTCCTCGAGGGGTCGCGGGTCGTCGTCCTCGACCGCGACGCCGAGCGGCTCGCGGCGGTCGTCGAGGAGGTGCCCGGGCTCGCCGGGACCGTGGCCGTGGACGTCTCGAGCTCGGCGGACGTCCGCCGAGCCTTCCAGGAGGTCGACGCGCTCCTCGGCGGGATCGACATCCTCGTCGCGAACGCGGGCGTGAGCTACCGGACGGCGTTCGTCGACATCACCGACGAGCAGTGGGACGCGGTCGTCGGGACGAACCTCTCGGGGACGTTCTACACGGCTCGCGAGGCCGCGCGCCGGATGCGCGCCCAGGGGTCGGGCGTGCTCCTCTTCACGGCATCGACGAACGGGCTGTCCGGGCACGAGCTCTACGCCGACTACAACGCCACCAAGGCGGGCGTCCTTCTCCTCATGCGGACGCTCGCGCTCGAGCTCGCGCCGGCGATCCGCTCCAACGCGGTGAGCCCCGGCTACGTCCTCACGCCGATGCAGCGGCGCGAGTACACCGACGAGATGCTCGAGGCTCTGAACGCCGGCATCCCCGCCGGCCGCCACGCGCGGCCCGACGAGGTCGCCGCGCTCTTCGCGTTCCTCGCCTCGGAGCAGGCCGCGTACCTCACGGGCATCAGCGTCAACATCGACGGCGGCGAGACCGCCTGAGCCTGGAGTCTGACCACATGGGCGAGCGCGCGACGACGAGTCCACCCGTACATCCCCAACGCCGTCCCGGAGGTCCGGGCGGCGATGCTCGAGGTGGTCGGCGCGGCGAGCGTCGAGGAGTTCTACGCGGACGTGCCGGCGTCGATCAGGCTGGGGCGCCCGCTCGACCTCCCGGCGCCGCTCCGGTCCGAGGCGGAGCTCGTCCGCCACGTCGAGGGCCTCCTCGAGCGCAACCGATCCACCCGCGAGACCCTGAGCTTCCTCGGGGCCGGCTGCTATCCGCACCATGTCCCCGCGGTGTGCGACGAGATCAACGGCCGCGGCGAGTTCCTCACCGCGTACGCCGGGGAGCCGTACGAGGACCACGGGCGCTTCCAGGCCCTCTTCGAGTACGAGTCGATGATGGGCGAGCTGCTCGAGATGGACGTGGTGAACGTCCCCGTCTACGACGGCTTCCAGGCGAACGCGACGGCTCTGCGCATGGGTGGGCGGATCACCGGCCGCTCCCGGGCGCTCGTGCCGGCGACCATCTCCCGTGACAAGCGCTCGAAGATCGCCGACTACGTCGCCCCCGACCTCCGGGTCGAGGACGTCGCGTTCGACCCGGCGACCGGCCTGCTGGACCTCGCCGACCTGCGTGCTGCACTCGCCGGCGGCGACGTCGCGGCGGTCCTCGTCGAGAACCCGACCTACCTCGGCGCCGTGGAGACGCAGGGGCCGGAGATCGTCCGGCTCGCGCACGACGTCGGTGCCGTCGCCGTCGTCTCCGTGGACCCGTCCACGCTCGGCGTCCTCGCGCCGCCCGCGGCGTGGGGAGCGGACATCGCGTGCGGCGACATCCAGCCGCTCGGGATGCACCAGCAGTTCGGCGGCGGGCACGCGGGCTTCATCGCGTCGGCAGACGACCCGCGCATCGTCATGGAGTTCCCGTCGCGCCTGTTCGGCATCGCCCCGACCTCGGTGGAAGGCGAGTACGGCTTCGGGGACGTCGCGTACGAGCGGACCTCCTTCGCCGTCCGCGAGGAGGGGAAGGAATGGGTCGGCACGGCGGCCGCCCTCTGGGGGATCACCGCCGGCGTCTACCTCGC
The DNA here is from genome assembly GCA_963717255.1 of uncultured Chloroflexia bacterium. Classification (GTDB taxonomy): domain Bacteria; phylum Chloroflexota; class Limnocylindria; order Limnocylindrales; family CSP1-4; genus CAIYQJ01. Next base: position 227,946 of record CAVQVT010000003.1, read on the forward strand.
GCTCATGGGCCCGCAGGGGATGCGGGAGCTCGGCGAGACGATGATGGCCCGCACCCGGTACGCGATGGGCCGTCTCGCGGCCGTGCCCGGCGTGCGCGTCCCGTTCGCCGACCAGCACCACGTGAAGGAGTTCGTCGTCGACCTGGCGGAGAGCGGCCGGACGGTGGCCGACGTGTCGGCGGCGCTCGTCGGGCGCGGCATCTTCTTCGGTGCCGACGTGCACCGCGAGCTCCCCGGCCTCGGGGCACCCGCGCTCGTCTGCGTCACGGAGATCCACACGAAGGCGGACATCGACCGCCTCGCGGTCGAGCTCGAGGAGGTGCTCCGGTGAGCGCGACGAGCGATCGCGGAACGGGCACCGCGGCAGGCAGCGACGCCGGGGGCGCGGGCTCGGCCGGTCCCGGCCTCCCGGTCGGCCCCAAGCCCATGCCCCGCCGGTTCCACCAGGCTCGCTGGGACGAGCCGGTCATCTTCGAGCTCTCGGTACCGGGTTCGCGGGGTGTCCTGCCGCCCGAGACCGAGCCGGCGATCGCGGATGCGGTCGGCGATCCCGTCGCGGCGCTTCCGCCCGGGATCCGCCGGGAGACGCCGCCGGCGCTCCCCGAGCTGAGCCAGCTCCACGTCCTCCGCCACTACGACCGGCTGTCGCAGGAGAACCTCGGCGTCGACTTCAACATCGACGTCGGCCAGGGCACCTGCACGATGAAGTACTCGCCGAAGGTGAACGACCAGCTCGCGCGGAGCCACCGGCTCGCCGACCTCCACCCGCTCCAGGACGCCGTCCACCGTCCAGGGGATCCTCGAGATCATGTGGCGCCTCGAGCGGATGCTCGCGGAGATCTCCGGGATGGACCGCGTCTCGCTCCAGACGGGCGCCGGCTCCGCCGCGATCTGGGCGAACGTCTCGATGATCCGTGCCTACCACGCGTCTCGCGGCGACGCGGTCACACGTGACGAGGTCATCACGACGATCTTCAGCCACCCGTCGAACGCGGCGTGCGCGAAGACGGCCGGGTACAGGGTGACCACCCTCTACCCGGACGCCGACGGCTACCCGGACCTCGACGCCCTGAAGGCATCGGTCTCCGAGCGGACCGCGGCCCTCCTGATCACGAACCCCGAGGACACCGGGATCTTCAACCCGCGGATCGAGGAGTTCGTCCGGGTCGTCCACCAGGCGGGTGGCCTCGCGTCGTACGACCAGGCGAACGCGAACGGGATCCTCGGGATCACCCGTGCGCGCGAGGCCGGCTTCGACCTCTGCCACTTCAACCTGCACAAGACGTTCTCGACGCCACACGCGTGCGGCGGGCCGGCGGCCGGGGCGAGCGGCGTCACCGACGCCATCGTGCCGTTCCTCCCCCGCCCGACCGTGGAGACCGACGGGACGCGCTACTGGCTCGACGACGACCGGCCGGAGTCCATCGGGAAGGTGCGCCCGTGGTACGGGGTCGCTCCGAACCTGGTCCGGGCGTATGCCTGGATCATGAGCCTCGGCGCCGAGGGCCTCCGTGAGGTCGCCGAGACGGCCGTCCTCAACAACAACTACCTCCTGGCCGGGTCCTCGAGATCCGCGGCGCCTCGGCGCCGTACGCCCCCGGCAAGCGCCGGATCGAGCAGGTCCGATACAGCTGGGAGGACCTCGCGAGGGACACGGGCGTCCACTCCGAGGAGATCGGCTACCGGGCCGCCGACTTCGGGACGCACTACTGGACGAGCCACCATCCGTACGTCGTCCCCGAGCCGATGACCCTCGAGCCGACCGAGTCGTACTCGCGCGACGACCTCGATGAGTACGCAGCGATCCTCCGGACGATCGTCGAGGAGGCGTACGCCGACCCGGATCGCGTCCACGGAGCACCGTACGCGAGCACCGTCCACAGGATCGACCACGAGTCGCTGGACGACCCGGAGCGGTGGGCGGTCACGTGGCGGGCCTACCGCCGGAAGTACGGCGTGGGACCGGCAGGGCCCGGACGCGGGGTCCGCGGCCGAGTGAGCCGGAGCGCCGGGCCGCACCGCGCGGAGGACGGCGCCGCGGGCCCCGGCGCCGCGGGCCCCCCGCGCGCGGGCCCCCCGTCCGCGCGCGTGCCGCGCCTCGGCATCGTCGTGAACCCGATCGCCGGCATCGGCGGCGCCGTGGGTCTCAAGGGGAGCGACGGCCCCGACACGGTCCGGCGTGCGCTCGAGCTCGGCGCGGTCCCGCACGCGAACGACCGTGCCGCGCTCGCGCTCGCGCGCCTCGTGGCGGCGTGGCCGCCCGGCCGTGAGCTGCCTCGCGTCCTCGCCGGAGCCGGGTCGATGGGCGAGAGTGCGGCCATCCGCGCCGGGCTCTCGCCGGAGGTCGTGGGGGGACGGCCGCGAGGCGTCGACATGGAGTCGACCGCCGACGACGCGACCGCGACGACCGCCGACGACACGCGCGCGGTCGTCGCCGCCATGGCCGCGGCGGGTGCCGACCTCATCCTCTTCGCGGGCGGCGACGGGACCGCCCGCGACGTCGCGGCGGCACTCGGGACGGTCGGGGGAGCGGCCGCGCGCATCCCCGTCCTCGGCGTCCCGGCCGGCGTGAAGATCGAGTCCGCGGTCTTCGCGACGAGCCCGGCGACGGCCGGGGACCTCGCCGCGACGTTCCTCGCCTCGACGCCGAAGGGACGGCGCGTGGCGGCCCGCGAGGTCGTGGACCTCGACGAGGAGGCGTATCGCCGCGGGGAGATCGCGCCGCGGCTGTACGGGGAGCTGCCGGTCCCCGCCGACGACCGCCGCGTCCAGGCGCGCAAGGAGCCGACGCCCGCGAGCGACGCGGCGGCGACCGCCGCGATCGCGGCCGACCTCGCGACCTCGCTCCCGGCCGGCGTCCCGTGCGTCCTCGGGCCCGGCTCCACGCTTCGCGTCGTCGCGGAACATCTGGGTGTCGGGAAGACGCTCGTCGGCGTGGACGTCGTGCTGCTGGACGCGGACCGGCGGACCCGGGTCCTCGTCGCCGACGCACGCGGCGCGCAGCTCGACGACCTCGCCGCGGGCGGTGGGCTGCTGGTCGTCGTCGTGACCCCCATCGGAGGACAGGGCTTCCTCTTCGGGCGCGGCAACCAGCAGATCGGGGCGGCCGTCGTCGCCCGCGCGCTGTCGGCGTCCGACCGCGACGGCGTCGTCGTCGTCGCGACCCCGGCGAAGCTCGCGGCGCTCCGCGGCCGGCCGCTCCTCGTCGACACGGGCGACCCGGCGGTCGACGCGATGTTCCGCGGTCACATCGGCGTCGTCACCGGCCACCGGGAGCGCACCATGTACCCGGTCAGGCCCGCATGGGAGAGCCTTCGATGAGGACCCTCGAGGGGAAGCGCGCGATCGTCACCGGCGCGGCGAGCGGCATCGGGCGCGCCACCGCGACGCTCTTCGCCGCAGAGGGCGCCGCGGTCGTGCTCGCGGACATCGACGCGGCCGGCGCCGGGGCCGCGGCCGCGGCGATCATCGCTTCCGGCGGGCGCGCGGTGGCCGTCGCGTGCGACGTCACCCGGTCGGACGACTGCCTCGCTGCGGTCGACGCCGCGGTCGCCTCCTTCGGTGGGCTCGACATCGTCTTCAACAACGCGGGGATCATCCGCCGCGCCGACGTCGTGGAGACGACCGAGGAGGAGTGGGACACGGTGATGGCCGTCAACGTCCGCTCGGTCTTCCTCATGAGCAAGCACGCGATCCCGGTCATGGTCGCGGGCGGCGGCGGCGTCATCGTGAACTCAGGCTCGGGATGGGGCCTCAAGGGCGGGGACCGGGCGGCGAGCTACTGCGCGTCGAAGGCGGCCGTCATCAACCTCACCCGCGCGATGGCGATCGATCACGGGCCGCAGGGGATCCGCGCCGTCTGCATCTGTCCCGGGGACACGGACACCGGGATGCTCCGGGACGAGGCGCGGCAGCTCGGGGCCGACGAGCGGGCATTCCTCGCGTCGTCGGCGGCGCGCCCCCTCGCCCGCCTCGGGACCCCGGAGGAGATCGCGCGCGCGGTCCTCTTCCTCGCCTCCGACGGCGCCGCGTGGGTGACGGGAACGACCCTCGTCATCGACGGCGGCGGGCTCGCCTAGGTGCTCGTCCCGGCCGGTCGTCGGCGGGCATCCGCCCGTCTCGCGGCCGGCGCGATCTACCCCGGCGGGCCGTCGGCCCCCAGGAACCGCTCGACGACCCTGAACCTCCAGGCGGGGATGATCAGGGCGAGCCAGACGAGGAACGCGAGCGCGACGACGAGCCACTCGATCTCGCGGAGGGGCTGGAGGGCGAAGATGTTCCGGAGGAACGAGAAGCTGTTCGTCACGATGAACCCGACGGCGAGCGCGATCGCCAGGTAGGTCGGTCGCCGGTCCCGCGTCAGCGGGCGGACAACGGCAAGGCTCGGGATCGGCGGCTGGACGAAGACGACGAGCGCCAGGCCGGTGAAGACCAGGAGCGCGGTCACGGCGGACTGGGCGGCCGGGGTCGCCGCCGCCAGGATGGCGTCCACCTCGGCCTGGGAGAGGCTCGCGTCGTTGGCCTCGATGAGCCGGAGGACGATCGTCCCGTACAGCAGGAGGAGGCCGACGAGGCTCGTGACGGCCGCCGCGGGGACGACGAACCGGACGAGGGTCCGCGCGAGTCCCTCGCGGGGGAGCGCACCGGGGTGTGCCCACAGGGCGAGGAGGACGGACGGGATCCCGACGGTGAAGAACGTGATCGCCGACGCGTTCCGGAGGGCGACGGGGAAGACGCCGACGATGAGCGCCGAGACGATGAGGGCGCCGAGCGTCGCGATGCGGGTGAGGAAGAGCGCGAGGATCCCCTGCATCCCGTTGACGATCCGCTGGCCCTCCTCGACGGCCGGCGCGAGCGAGGAGAAGGAGTCGTTCATGAGGACGATGTCGGCGACGCCCCGCGTCGCCTGGCTCCCGCTCTGCATCGCCACGGCGACGTTGGCACGCTTGAGCGAGAGGACGTCGTTCACGCCGTCGCCGATCATCGCGACGTAGCCGCCGCTCCGGCGCAGGGCGCCCACCAGCCGCTCCTTCTGCGCCGGGGTGATCCGCCCGAAGATGTCGGTCGCCCGCGCGACCGCCGGGAGGCTGGCATCGTCCGTGGCGTCCACCTCGGCCCCGGAGAGGAGCGCGAGGTCGGGCCCGAACCCCACCTGGCGTGCCAGGGCCGAGACCGTGGCGGGGTCGTCACCGGAGATCACCTTGGGGGAGACGCCCGCGGCGCGGAACCGCGCGAGGGTCTCGGCCGCATCCGGGCGAAGGACGTCGCGGAGGACGACGATCCCGAGGACGCGCATCCCGGCGGGGAGGGCCGCGTCGTCCTCGTCGGCGATGGGCACGACCTGGGAGCCGTGGACGAGCAGGAGGACGCGGAGGCCCTGGTCGGCGCGCTCCGCGATCGACCCCGCGACCGCGTCCCACGCGGCGTCCACCAGGTACGGCCGGAGCATCTGCGGAGCGCCGAGCGCGTACGTGCCCGCGGGGAGCGGCGCCGCTCCGTCCGCGACGACGGCGCTCCACTTTCGCGCGGACGAGAACGAGACGTCGGAGAGGACCGTGACGGGCGCGGCCGGGTGCGCCGCCGCGATCGCGTCGGAGGTCTTGTTCCGGACGGCCTGGCTCGCCACCACCGTCCCCAGGATCGCCGGCACATCGGCCGAGGCGTCCACCGCGACGACCTCGGCGAGCGTCAGCTCGTTCGTCGTGAGCGTCCCGGTCTTGTCCAGGCAGAGGATGTCCACGTTGCTGAGCGACTCGATCGCGTTCGCCTGCTGGACGAGCGCCCCGAAGCGGCTGATCCGGACGGCGCCGAGCGCGTACGCGATGGCGATGGACACGAAGAGCCCGTTGGGGATGAGCCCGGCCAGGATCGTCGCCTGTCCCACGACCTCGCCCGGGTCCGTGAGGCTCACGATCGCGTTCACGAGGAGGACGGCCTCCAGGTAGACGACGATCAGGAGGACGAGGCGGATCACGAGGTTGATCTGGCGCTGCAGCGGCGTGAGGACCCGGCGGAACGAGCGGGCGCCGGCGGTGATCCGTCCTGCCACGCTCTCGGCGCCCACCGTCTCGACGACGTACCGCCCCGACCCCGTGACGCAGAAGCTGCCGGAGTAGACCGGGACGCCGGGCTGCTTCTCGACCTGGTCGGACTCGCCGGTGAGCTGCGACTCGTCCGCGCGGAAACGCCCGGCGGCGGTCACACCGTCCACGACCACCTGGTCGCCGGGTCCGACCGACACGAGGTCGCCCACGACCAGGTCGGACGGCGGGACGGCCCGCTCCACCCCGTCGCGGACGACCGTCGCGGTCGGGGCGGTGAGCAGGGCGATGCGATCGAGGGTGCGCTTCGCCCGCACCTCCTGCACCACGCTCACGACGATGTTCGTCGAGATGACGCCCAGCGAGACGAGCGCGTCCATCGGCCGGCCGACGAGGACGAGCGCGATGCCCAGGGCGAACAGGACGTTGTTGATGAAGGTGAAGACGTTCTCCCGGACGATCCGCGCGTAGGTCCGCGTCGTCGGGGGCGGGGCCGGGTTGCCGAACCCGGCCGTGCGCCGGGAGGCCGCCTCCGCGTCGGAGAGCCCCCTCTGGGGCGTGGGAGGGAGGACCGGCGACGGGGCCGCTGCGCCGACGGGGCCGGCGGCCCTCGCGCCCGGGGCGGCGGAGGCGGGGCCGGCGCCGCCCGGGGCCGTCATCGCCAGGTCCGCGCCTCGTCCGGGTAGAGCCGCACGCGCCGGTACGGCTCGCGGCCGCGCGAGCGGCTCACGATGTTCGCGCGCTCGGCCATCTGGTGCTGGAGCCGGCGGACGTACGCGCTCTGCGGCGAGAGCTCCACCGCCTCGGCCTCGCGCAGGACGAGCCCGATCGCCTCCTCGGTCTCCCGCAGCGCGGCCTCGCGGGGATCCACCTCGAGCGCGAAGACCGAGGTGAGGCTCGCCTCCATCTGCACGATCGTGTTGCTCTTCAGGACGTAGATCGGGAGGCCCCGCGACTCGGCCTCGCGGACGGCGCCGTTCTTCTGGCGGTACTCGGTGCGGAGCGTCATGACCACGTCCGCCTCGTCGATGTCGCGCGCCACGATCACCGGCAGCTGCAGCTCGCGGACGGCCTGCTCCAGGCGCTTCCGGCTGATCCCGTGCGGCAGGACGCGGATCGTCGGGAGGATCGACGCGGGCTCGACCCCTCCGGCCGCGCGGACGGCCTGGCCCGATGCGTCGCGGGAGGCGCGGACGGCACGGTCGGCGAGCATCTCGTCGTCGGCCACGAGCGCGTCGTCGTCACGCTCGGCCACGCCCGGGCGACCGCCGTCGTCCACGGCCAGGTCCGCGGCGTTCGCGGGACCCGTCCCCTCCTCCGCATGGATCGTCTCGATCGCGCGCGACGCCGCCGCCCGCCACTCGCGCTGGCGCTCGATCTCGCGTGCGTCGCGGGCCCGGGGCTCCGGCACGGGCGCGGCGCTGCCGCGCTCGAGGGGACCGCGATCCGCGATCTCACCGGCGACGAACGGGCGGTCGGGCGGGGGCGCGCCCGGGCGCCATGGGCCGGGCTCAGTGCCGTCGTCGAGGCGCGCGATCCGCTCGCCGGGCAGGGCGCGCCCGGATGCGCCCGGGCGGCCGCCCGCCGGGGCCGGACGCGGGGTCCGCCAGCCGCCGCTCTGGCCGCTCCGGTAGCCGGGCCGCACGCCCCGGGTGTCCGCGTCCCACGGGGCACCGCGGCCGGGGCTCTCGCCGCGCCAGCCGGGCTCCATGCGCCATCCGGGCCCACCGACGAGCCCGGCGAACCGCTCCGTCCCCATCTGCTCGCGCGGCGACGGCCGCGGCCGGGCCTGGGAACGGTGCACGCCGCCCTCGTCCCGCCAGCGCATCTCCGGCGCGACCGCATCGCCCCGCAGGAGCGCGTCCACGGTGTCGGCGACGTCCGCGTGGACCATGACGCGGTCACGGTCCTGGATCTCCACGATGACGTCGAAGGTGGGCGGTGCCTTGCGCTCGAGGACGCTCTTCTGCGTCCGCCGCCGCCGGGCCTCCTCGTCGCCGAGCGTGACGCTCTGGATCCCACCGATCAGATCGGACAGCGTCGGGTTGAGCATCAGGTTGTCGAGGTTGTTGCCGTGCGCGGTCCCGATGAGCTGGACGCCGCGCTCCGCGATCGTCCGGGCGGCCGCCGCCTCCAGCTCCGTCCCGATCTCGTCGATGACGATGACCTGCGGCATGTGGTTCTCCACCGCCTCGATCATCACCTCGTGCTGCAGGGCGGGGGTGCGCACCTGCATCCGGCGCGCCTTCCCGATCGCCGGGTGCGGGATGTCCCCGTCGCCGGCGATCTCGTTGCTCGTGTCCACGACGACGACGCGCTTGCCGAGGTCCTCGGCGAGGACGCGGGCCGCCTCGCGGAGCATCGTCGTCTTGCCGATCCCGGGTCGCCCCATGATGAGGATCGACCGCCCGGTCTCGACGAAGTCCTTGATGATCTCGATCGTCCCGTAGACGGCGCGGCCGACCCGGCAGGTGAGACCGACGATCTTCCCCGAGCGGTTCCGGATCGCGCTGATGCGGTGGAGCGTCCGCTCGATCCCGGCGCGGTTGTCGTCTCCGAACGACCCGATGTGGTCCACCACGTACGCGATGTCGGCCTCCGTGACCTCGCGGTCGAGGAGGGCGGTCTCGGCGTCCGGGTAGCGCGCCTCGGGCACCCGGCCGAGGTCCATGACGACCTCGATCAGACGCTCCCGTTCGGGGAGGGCGTGGACGGCGGCGACGATCTCCGGCGGCAGGGCGGCGAGGAGCACGTCGAGATCGTCGATCGTCTCCCGCTCGCCGGCGATGCGTTCGGACATGGGCCTCCCTCAGCCGATCGCCGGCACCATGGCCGGCTCGGCGACGCGGATGAGCGTCTCCTTGACGAGCAGTGTGACGGTCGCGACGGTCGTGAAGGCGGCCTCCTCGAACCGGTGCTCCAGCGGCGATTCGTACGTCCGCACCGGCGTCACCACGCCTCGGTCGCCGCTGCCGCTCCCGCCCGCACGGGCGGCGATCGTCGCGAGCCCGAACCGGATCAGGTCGGTGGCATCGGCTCCGGGCCGCACGCAGGCCTTCAGGTAGTGGGGCTGGTCCTCCTTCGCGACGCCGACCTCCACGAATCCGTCGAGGGCCGTGCCGTCGGGGCCGCCGTCCGGCGCGTCCTGGACGAAGATGTCCACGTCGGCGAAGCGGAGGATCGGCGCCAGGCTGGAGCGCGGCACGCGCCACGGGCCGTCCGAGAGGTCCCAGTCGGCGATGCGGAGCATCTCCAGGCGCGCGACGGGACCGGGCGTGACCTCGCGGTGCAGGCGGTAGAGCGCGACCGCGTCGGTCCCCTCCGCCGACCGGATCCGGGCGGCCCGCGCCTGCGCCTCGGTCGGCAGCGCGACGGGCGGAGCGCCGGGCGGGCGGAAGAGGATGAGCTCCTCCCCGTACCGCGCGAACCCCGCCTGCATGAAGAGCGGGACGTTGCCGCTCTCGTCGGCGCAGGCGACGTGGAGACGGGCCGCGCCGCGACGAGCCGCGTCCCGAAGGAGGTGCTGCACGAGCCGGAAGCGGATGTCGCCCGCGTCGGCGGCGCCGAGGCCGTCGAGCTCGACGATCGTCCATTCGTCGCGGCGGGGGTCGCGCTCGACGCGAAGGAGCCCGGAGATGTGGCCGCCCTCCTCGAAGACGTAGAGGAGGTCGTGCGGCGTGAAGGCGCCGAGCGGGAACCGGAAGAGGCTGAACACGCCGATCGGCGGGCCGGCGACCGGCAGTCCCAGCGATCGCGCTTCCGGCGCGTCGCGGAGCGAGAGGCGCGAGAGCTCGCCGATCGCGGCGAGGTCGGTGATGCGCGCGGCGCGCGCCTTGCCTCCGGCCACGCTCAGCCCTCCGACCGGACGCGCCGGGTGGGGTGCGGCCGCCGGCCGGCGCCCTCGCCCGGGTCGGCATGCGCCGTGGCCATCGTCGCGAGGAGCCGGTGGAAGCGGGTCTCACCGGCGAGCTCGGGGTGGAAGGCCGTCGCCAGGACGTTGCGCTCCCGGACCGCGACGATCCGCCCGTCGTCCAGGCACGAGAGGACGTCGACGCCCGGGCCGACCGCCTCGACGATCGGCGCCCGGATGAAGACCCCGTGCACCGGCGTGTCGCCCAGGACGGGGACGGACAGGTCGGCCTCGAAGGATTCGAGCTGGCGGCCGAACGCGTTCCGGCGGACGCGGATGTCGAGCAGCTCGAAGACGGTCGGATCGCCATCGGCGATCGCCGTGGCCAGGAGGATCATGCCGGCGCACGTGCCGAGGATCGGGGCGCCCGAGCGGGCGAGGTCGAGGATCGGATCGCGCAGGCCCCACCGGTCGATGAGGAGGCGCATCGCCGTGCTCTCGCCGCCGGGCAGGATGAGCCCCGCGACGTCCGCGAGGTCGGACGGCAGGCGCACCTCGACGCCCTCGACCCCGATCGAGGCGAGGGTGGTGACGTGCTCGGCGAACGCCCCCTGGACGGCGAGGACGCCGATCCTCATCGCATGGCTCCCCGGGCGCGAGGATGCCGCGACGTCCGGACCGGGATCTCCGGCCGGGTCACGGGACCGCGCGCGGCCGGTCTACCAGCCCCGGACCGCGAGGCGTTCGCCCTCGGGGATCGCGTCGAGAGCGATGCCCCGCATGGGGGCGCCCAGGCCCTTGGAGACGTCGGCGATGATCCGCGGATCCTCGAAGTGCGTCGTCGCCTGGACGATCGCGTTCGCCGTCCGCTCCGGGTCCTCGCTCTTGAAGATGCCCGAGCCGACGAAGACCCCGTCGGCGCCGAGCTGCATGGCGAGCGCGGCGTCGGCCGGGGTGGCGATCCCGCCCGCAACGAAGTTGACCACCGGGAGCCTGCCCTCGCGGGCGACGTCCGCGACGAGCTCGTACGGGGCACGGAGCTCCTTCGCGGCGACGTACAGCTCGTCCTCGCGCATCGACGCGAGCCGCCGGATCCCGGCGTTCACCGCGCGGATGTGGCGGACGGCCTCGACGATGTCGCCGGTCCCCGCCTCGCCCTTCGTCCGGATCATCGCCGCGCCTTCGGCGATGCGGCGCAGGCCCTCGCCCAGGTCCCGGCAGCCGCAGACGAACGGGACCTTGAAGGCGTGCTTGTCGATGTGGTTCTCCTCGTCCGCCGGCGTGAGGACCTCGGATTCGTCGATGTAGTCCACGCCGAGCGCCTCGAGGACCTGCGCCTCGACGAAGTGGCCGATCCGGGCCTTGGCCATCACCGGGATCGTGACGGCGGCCATGATCCCCTCGATCATCGACGGGTCGCTCATCCGCGCGACGCCGCCGGCGACGCGGATGTCCGCCGGGACGCGCTCGAGGGCCATGACGGCCACGGCACCGGCCGCTTCCGCGACCTTCGCGTGTTCAGGGGTGACGACGTCCATGATGACGCCGCCCTTGAGCATCTGGGCAAGCCCCTTCTTCGTCGCCCAGGTGGAGGTCTCGACGGCCATGCGTATCGCTTCCTTGGTTGGGCGTGGGTCGTGCGTCGGTCGAACGTCCGGACGGAGGCCGGCCGGAGGGGACCGAGTCGTCGCCGCGCGCGTACCGGATTATAGGGCAGGCCTCGTGAGACCCCCTGCGCCGGGATGGGCCGACGGGGACGCGATGACCGCGGACGGCCGGCGACCGGCAGGCGTCCCGGGCCGGCCGAGGACCGTGGATGGCCGGACCGGTCGAGCCGGCCGGCGGGGCACGGGCGGCGCGCAGGGCCGCGGGGGCCGGGGCGGAACGCGGGGCCGCGGGGCCGTGGACGGGGGTCGCGGAGGCGGCGGGGCGGATCATCCAGCGTCCGTGAGACTGGTATCTCGGCCGGCGGGGCGCGTGCGCGGCCCGGACCCCTCGATCCCGTGTCATCCAGTCTCCCGGACGCTCGGCGACCCGCTCCGGCCCGCTCGGCCGTGGATAACAGCGCCCCGGAGACTGGATGGACCAGGAGGCCGCGGGGTCAGGGCGGAACGCGGGGCCGCGGGGGCCGGCGGCGGGGGTCGCGGAGGCGGCGGCCGGCGGCGATCGTGTCCTGGTCGTCGGCGACCGGCGGGCGAAGTGAGCCGTCCGCGGGCGGAGACGCTCCCGCCCGCGGACCTATCATCGGCGCGATGCCCGACACACCCACGACCGATCATCCGCTTCCGGGCCCGAACCGCACCGACGCCGAGCGCGGCGCCGACCGCGACGAGCCCGGCGTCGCGCGTCTCGCGGCGCTCGACGCGGAGATCGTGGCCTGCCGGGCGTGCCCCCGCCTCGTCGCGTGGCGCGAGGAGGTCGCGCGCGTCCGTGTCGCGCGGTTCTCCGGCGAGACGTATTGGGGCCGGCCCGTCCCCGGCTTCGGCGACCCGGCCGCGCGGATCCTCGTCCTGGGACTCGCGCCCGCGGCGCACGGTGGGAACCGGACGGGCCGCGTCTTCACCGGCGACCGATCCGGCGACGTCCTCTACGCCTCGCTCCACCGCGCCGGGCTCGCCCGCCTGCCCACGTCCATCGCGCGCGACGACGGCCAGGCGCTGACCGGTTGCCGGGTCGCGGCGGCCGTCCGGTGCGCGCCGCCCGCCAACCGGCCCACACCGGACGAACGGGACCGGTGCATGCCGTTCCTCGTCCGCGAGATCACCGCGCTCCCCGATCTCCGCGTGATCGTCGCGCTCGGCGCGTTCGGGTGGGACGCGGCGCTCCGGGCGGCCGTCGCCCTCGGGCACACCGCGCGCCCGCGCCCGCGGTTCGGGCACGCGGCCGAGGCGGTGGTGGGACCATGGACCCTGCTGGGCAGCTACCACCCGAGCCAGCAGAACACGTTCACGGGGCGGCTGACGCCGGCGATGCTCGACGCGGTGGTGGCGCGGGCACGCGAGCTCGCCGAGGACGTGGCATGACGGGCCGCGACGACCCGGCCGCCTCGGACGGCGTGCCCGGCGGCGCGGCCGGGGGTGCGGCCCGCGGCGCGGCGAGCAGTGCCCGCGGCGCGGCCGGCGGCGCGGCCGGCGACGCGGCCCGCGGCGCGACCGCGCGCGTGCTCGCCGGCGACGACCCTGCCTCGATCGCCGAAGCCGTCGCGGCCCTCCGGCGCGGCGAGCCGGTCGCCTTCCCCACGGAGACCGTGTACGGCCTCGGGGCGGACGCGCGGGATGCCGAGGCGGTGGCCCGCGTCTTCGCGCTGAAGGAGCGGCCGCGGTTCGACCCGATCATCGTCCACCTCGCGGATGCGTCGGACCTCCCGCGGTACGTCGTGGCCGAGGACGGCCGCGATCCGCGGGTCGCCCGGCTCGCCGCGCGGTTCTGGCCCGGACCGCTCACCGTCGTCCTCCGGAAGCGCGACGTCATCCCGGGGATCGTCACGGCCGGGCCTGGAGACGGTCGCGCTCCGCGTCCCCGACCACCCGGTGGCGCTGAGCCTCATCCGGGCCGTCGGTGCGCCGCTCGCCGCCCCCTCGGCCAACCCGTTCGGCCGGGTCAGCCCGACCCGGGCGGAGCACGTCGCGCGCCAGCTCGCGGGGCGGGTGGGCATCGTCCTCGACGGTGGGCCGTGCCGGGTCGGTGTCGAATCGACCGTCGTCCTCCTCGCCGGTGGGAGGGCTGCACTCCTCCGCCCGGGCGGCCTGCCCGCCGAGGAGATCGAGGCCGAGATCGGGCCCGCTCGAGCGGATCGCGGACGAAGTCGCCGGAGGCCGCGTCCCTCGCGCCCGGCAGACAGGCGTCCCACTACGCGCCCGGGGCGCCGCTCGGGCTCGTGGAGCCGTGGCCGACGGAGACCCGCGCCGCCGCGACGTCGCCGATCGCGGCACGAGATCCACGCCGGGACCCGCACCGAGACCCGCCCCTCGCCGCGCGGCCAGGCGAGCGCCTCGGCCTCCTCGCCGCCGACGACGCGGGGCGCGATGCGGCCCTCGCCTCCGGCGGGCCGTTCGCCGCCATCGAGGTCCTGTCACCGATGCGGCGACGAGACGGAGATGGCGGCCCACCTCTTCGATGCGCTCCACCGGCTCGACGCGGCCGGGCTCGATCGCATCGTCGCCCAGCCCGTGCCGGAGGTCGGCCTCGGCCGCGCGATCATGGACCGCCTGCGTCGGGCAACGCGGGCAGGCTGAGTCGGCACCGCGGGATCCCGGCCGGGGAGACCCGGCACGCGGACGTCCTCCGGGGCCCGCGGGCAGCGGTGCCGCTATCATCGGCACGGCATGGACGGCGTGGTCCTCGTTCTGAACCAGAACTACGAGCCGCTGAACGTCTGCAACCTGCCCCGGGCGTTCCGGCTCGTCTTCGGCGAGAAGGCCGAGGTGGTCGAGTACGACCACCAGGAGGTCCGCACGCCGTCGAGCGCCTTCCGGGCCCCCTCCGTCATCCGTCTCCAGCACATGATCCGCCGGCCGCGACCCCGTGTCCGACTCTCGCGGCGCGAGGTCTTCGCGCGGGACGATCACGTCTGCCAGTACTGCGGGCGCCAGGGCGGCGACATGACCCTCGACCACGTGGTGCCGCGCCACCGAGGCGGCGCGCACACGTGGGAGAACCTCGTGACCGCGTGCAAGGGGTGCAACCACCGCAAGGGCGGCCGCCTGCCGGATGAAGCGAGGCTCCGGCTCCTGCGCACCCCCGTCGAGCCGCGAAGCGACGTCTACTCCCTCTTCGGGACGTACCTGCGCGACGACCGCAACGAGGCGTGGAGGACCTACCTCTTCCTCGGCCGGTCCTGAGCCGGCCGGCCGGCGCGCCAGCGGCGATGTCAGACGCGGCACGACCCGCGGCGGGGTCGGGCGGATCCCAGGCGCCTGGCTCGCCCGACGCGCTCGACGCGCGACTCCCGCCTGACGTCGCCGATCTCCTGTCGTCGCTGGAGGCGGCGGGCTGCGACGCGTTCGTCGTCGGCGGCTCCATCCGGGACATGCTCCTCGAGCGTGATCCGCTCGACTGGGACCTGACGACCGATGCCGACCCGGACCGCCTCGGCGCCCTCTTCCCGGGCTCCCGCTACGAGAACCGGTACGGGACTGTCACCGTGACCCGCGGTGGCAGAGAGTACGAGATCACGACGTACCGGACCGAGCGCGGCTACGCCGACCACCGCCGGCCGGCGCACGTCGCCTTCGGCGTGACGCTCGAGGAGGACCTGGCGCGGCGCGACTTCACCGTGAACGCGATGGCCTTCGGGCGAGGGGGCGCCGACCCGGCAGGGGCGCCGCGGCGCCTGGTGGATCCGCACGGGGGACGGACCGACCTGGAGGCGGGGACGATCCGGGCGGTCGGCGACCCGGACGCGCGCTTCGGCGAGGATGCGCTGCGGATGCTCCGGGCGGTGCGGCTCGCGTCCACGCTCGCGTTCGCGATCGAGCCCGCGACGCGCGCCGCCATCGAGCGCCACGCCTCTGACGTCGCCCACCTGTCCGGGACGCGGGTCGGGGCCGAGATCGAGCGGCTCCTCCTCGCGCCGATCCCGTCGGTCGGACTCCGGCTTCTCGCGGATACCGGGCTCCTGGAGGTCGCGATCCCGGAGCTGGCGGCTCAGCGAGGCCTCCCGCAGGCCAAGATCCCCGGGGACGACCTGTGGGACCACACGGTGCGGACGGTGGACGCGGCGGCGGCCACGGGGCCGGCCATCGAGCCCGGCACGCCCGCGGAGCCGGCGGACGCCGCGGAGGTGCTCCGGCGCCACGCCCTCGTCGCGCGCGCCTCCGCGCTCCTGCACGACGTCGGGAAGCCGGCGACGTTCGCCGAAGGCCGGTTCCACCATCACGACGTGGTCGGCGCGCCCATCGCCGACGCGATCCTCGCCCGCCTCGCTTTCCCCCGCGAGGTCCGTGAGCGCGTCACGCGGCTGGTGCGGCACCATATGTTCAGCTACGAGCCCACGTGGAGCGATGCGGCGGTTCGACGGTTCATCCGGCGGACCGGCGAGGATCTCCTCGACGACCTGCTCGACCTCCGGTCGGCGGACGACGTGGGCAGCGGGCTGCCGGCCGATGGGCCGCGGACCGCCGGGCTGCGACGGCGGTGCCACGAGCAGCTCGAGGCCCGGGTACCGCTCGGCCGCGGAGACCTCGCCGTGGACGGCGACGACGTCGCGGGCGCGCTCGGGATCCCGCCCGGACCGCGGCTGGGACGGATCCTGGACCGGCTGACCGACCGGGTCGTCGACGACCCGGCACTGAACGAGCGGGACGTGCTCCTCGCCCTCGCCCGGGCGATCGAGCGGAACCTGGAGGACCGATGATCGAGCGCCTGCTCGAGGCCGACCGCCTTCTCGCCCTGGGTCTGACCGACCAGGCCGAGCGGATCTACTGGCAGGCCGTCGAGACGGACCCGCAGAACGCGATCGCCGTCGTCGGCCTGGCGCGGGTGGCGTCCGAGCGCGGCGACGACCGCACGGCGCTGGAGTTCGCGCGGAAGGCGCGAGCGATCGACCCGGAGAATCCCGCGGCGTTCCGGCTGACGGCGCGGCTGGAGGAGATCATCGCGACGCGAGAGGGATCCGCGGCGGCCACGGCGGCACCGAACGCGATGGCGGTCCCGGCGGCCGCCACGACCGAACCAGTGACAGCCGTCCCGGCTGCTGAGGCGACCGAGGCGCCGGCGGCCGGATCGGCGCCCGCGCCCGCGGCCGGCCCCGCGTCCACCGCCCCCACCGACGTGCCGCGACCCGCTCCGGCCCGCCCTGGCCCGAGACCCATGCACAAGAGGCGCGGCGGCATCCTCGGCCGGCTGCTCGGAGGACGGTGAGATGCGCATCCTGGTGACCGGCGGCGCCGGCTATGTCGGCTCCGTCACCGTGGAACGGCTGCTCGCCGCGGGCCACGACGTCGTGGTCGTGGACGATCTGTCCACGGGCCACCGCGCGGCGGTCCCGTTCGAGGCCACGTACGTGGACCTCCACTACAGCGACGTTCACGCGATGACGCGCCTGTTCGTCGACCAGCGGATCGATGCGGTCCTCCACTGCGGGGCGAAGTCGGTCGTCCCCGAGTCCGTCGCCGACCCGGCGTTCTACTACCGCGAGAACGTTGTCGGCGGGATCGCGCTCCTCGACGCGATGGTCGCGGCGGGCGTGCGCCGCCTCGTCCTCAGCTCGACCGCCGCCGTCTACGGCCTGCCGGACGTCATGCCGATCCCCGAGGACGCTCCGCTCCGGCCGATCAACCCCTACGGGTCCACGAAGGCCGCACTCGAGGGCGCCATCCGCTGGTACGGCGTGGCGTACGGGATCCGGTCGATCCGCCTGCGCTACTTCAACGTCGCCGGTGCCTCGGACCGCAACGGCGAGGCGCACGACCCCGAGTCGCACCTGATCCCGCTGGTCCTCGCCGCGGCGGAGGGCGGCCGGCCGGTGACGGTCTTCGGCGACGACTACCAGACGCCCGACGGGACGTGCATCCGCGACTACATCCACGTGATGGACCTGGCGGACGCGCACCTCGCGGCGCTCGAGGCGACGGCGCCCGACGACCCGCGGACGGGCCCGCCGGACCGCTCCGAGCCGGTGGCGCTCAACCTCGGCACCTCCGACGGCTACTCCGTCCGCGCAGTGCTCGCGGCGGCCGAGCGCGTCACCGGCGCGCCGGTCCCCCACAAGGTCGGCCCGCGTCGCGCGGGCGATCCGCCGGTCCTCATCGCCGATGCCCGGCTCGCCGGGGCGGTCCTCGGCTGGCGGGCGACCCGCACAGACCTCGACGCGATCGTGGGCTCGGCGTGGGAGTGGCGGCGGCGCCACCCGGACGGGTACCCGGTCTGACCCGCAACCCATCCGCAACCCAAGGGGAACGCCCGTGGTACCGACGCCGGGCGGGCCGACGCCTACGCTTGGGCTCCACGCCGGGCGCCCGGCCCGCGTGTGACGCACGAGGACACGATGGCCGCATACCCGATCTCCGCGAACGAACTGTCCGGCTCCACCACCGGCCTGCAGGGCACATACGCCTCCACGAACGCGACCGTCACGTGCGGCGCGTGCGGGTGCCGCCTCGAGCGGGCGAGCACGGGCGACGGGAACGCCGTCTGGCGCCACTTCGCCGGTGTGAGCGGGCGCGACGCACGGGGCTGCTCGGTGGCCTGCGCCACCGCCGACCACGACGCGCACGGCAGCGCGATCTGACGAACCCACGTCGCCGGCGGGCTTCCCCCCGCCGACAGCGTCCTCCCCGACGACCCCCGCAGTCCGCCGCGGGGGTCGTCGCTTTCCCACGGAGCGCCCGCCCCGGTCCCGGGCGGTGTCAGCGCAAGGCGGAGCCGAGGACCGGAGCGAGCGCACGTGGGCGTGCGTGAGCGAGGACCGCAGGCGACAACGCCGCGATGGCCCGCTCCGGGACCGGGGCTCCTACTCCTCCGGGTCCGGTTCGCCCGAGCCGCGCCAGCCGTCCGGCACCGGCCGCACCAGCCAGACGCCGATGAGCATCGTGACGAGCAGGCTCAAGATCGCGACCTGGTACGCGGGCGTCCCGATCTGCGGGTACAGGACCGCCACGATGAACGTGAAGAGCGGGACGCCGATGAGCTGCGACGCCTTCCCGACGAGGCCGTAGATCCCGTAGAACTGGCCCAGCTTGTCGGGCGGCGAGAGCCGCAGCATGAGGACACGGTCGGAGATCTGCATCCCGCCGAGGCCGCTGCCCAGGAGCGCTCCCGCCACGAGGAAGGTCGGCTTGGTCAGGAGCAGGCCGCCGAGCAGGAGGCCCACGACCCAGACCCCCAGGACGATCATCAGCGTGCGCTTCGGCCCGATCCGGTCCGACAGCCAGCCCCAGAAGAAGCCGGTCACGACCGCGACCACGGTGAGCAGGAGCAGGACGAACAGCGTCTCCTGGTCGGAGAAGCCCACCGCCCGCACCGCGAAGACGCTCATGACGACGATGACGGTGTTGAGCGCGTCCGTGTAGAAGAACCGGCCGAGCAGGAACCGGCTCAGGTACGGGACCTCTCGCGCTTCGCGGATCGTCGTGACGATCTGGCTCCAGGACTCCGGGATGTCCGACAGCCTGAAGATCGCCCCCTTCGCCGGCGGCTCCTTCACGACGACGAAGATCGGGATCGCGAAGAGCCCGAAGAGGACCGCGGCGATCACGAATCGCTGCTCCACGCCGAACCCGCCGACGAGCAGGACGACCGCGACGAAGATCGTCCCCATGTAGCCGACGGCGTTCCCGAAGCCCGAGACCTTGCCGCGGGTGTACGGGGTGCTGACCTCGGGGAGCATCGCGTCGTAGTAGATGAGCGCCGACTGGTAGCTGAAGTTCGCGATGCTGTACAGGAGGATCCCGAGGGCGATCGAGGGGAAGGGGATCAGCGCGCACGGGATGATCGTCAGGACCGTGAAGAACAGCAGGTAGGGCAGGCGCTGGCCGCCGCGGTCGCTGATCTTGCCGAGGACAGGGCTGACGATCGCGTTGAGACCGACGGCCACGGCCGATGCGATCCCCAGCCAGAGGTTGCCGTCGGCGTCGCCGAGACCCTCCGTCAGCAGGAGCCCGATCGCGTTGGACACGACCGCGAAGCTGAAGATCGTGTTCGCGAAGTCGTACAGCGACCAGGCGACCGGGGTCCGGATCCGCCCGTCCACGGACAGCCCTCGCAGAGTCGCGACGACGTTCACGGCTCGTCCTCCAGCCCTGCCCGGTCCCGCGAGCCGGCGCCCGGCGACGCCGACGGGCCCTCCCTGCCCGGAGCGCCGATCATAGCGGCCGTGGACGTATGATCGGGCCGTGATCACGCCCGAACGCGCCGCCTGGCGGCCCATGGGGTTCGGCCACCGGCGGGCGGCCGACATCCCCGACCCGCTCATCGAGCCGCTCTGGGAGGGCATCCGGGTCCTCGCGCACCTCGCGGGCGGCGCGGTCGCCCTCGTGGACGAGACCGGCGACGACGTGACGGATCGTTTCGGCGACGTGGGCGCGGCCCTGCGGGATGGCGTCGTGGCGGAGTCGGCGGTGCTGGACGGCTACCTCACGACCCAGGCGACGGAGTCGGGCGAGGGCGCGAAGGTCGTCTTCGTCGAGACGCCGACCGCGGGCCAGATGGTCGGCCAGATGTTCATGGGCAAGTCGGGCGAGCGTGCGCTCGGCGGCTCGGACGCGCCGAAGGCCCGGCCCGCCACATCGGACGTCGTGGCGTTCGTCGCGGTGGACCTCCTCGAGGTCGACGGCACGGAGATGCTCGACGTCCCGCTCCTGGAGCGGCGCCGGATCCTGGAGAGCGTGCTCGTGGAGGGCGAGCAGGTCCGGCGCGGGGTCTTCGTCCGGCCTCCCGCGTCGTCCTACATGATCAGCTGGCCGTCACTGGGTTTCACCCAGATGACGTACAAGGCCCAGAACGGCCGCTACCGGCCGGGCGCCACAGCGGACGACTGGACGATCGCCCAGATCCCTCGCCGCCGCTGACGACGGCCGGGACGAGGCGCGCCGCCGCGCGGCGGCGCCGCGGGGCGGACCGGGGCCCACGACGCGGACGTCCCGAGGGCGAGCCGGCCCGCCCTCGGGACGTGGCTAGTACTTCGTCGCGCTGACCGTCGCCGACGCCGTCGTGGGCGCGGCGCCGCGCGTCGCGCTGTATGTGAAGGCGACGCGCGTCCCCGACGGCACGGTCGTCAGCGCGGTGATCCTCGCGGTCACCGACTGGGACGTGCCCGGCGACACGACGACCGCCGCCGGGGTGGTCGAGGTGAAGCCGGCGACGACGGGGCTGGACACCACCGACCACGTGAACGTGGAGCTGCCGCACGGGATGGAGTCGGCGTTCCGGAGGGTCAGGGTCACGGTCGCGGACGACCCGCGGGACAGGACCGCCGAGGTCGGGCTCGCGGCCAGCGTAGGCGTCCCGCGCGTGCAGCCTGCCACGGGCGTGCTCGTGGGCGCGGGGCTGGCCGTCGGCGATGGTGAGGGCGTCGACGTGGGACCCGGCGTGGGCGTGGGGGTCGGGGTGGCACCGGCCGCGGCCGCGACGGCCTTCGCGGCATCCACGATCCCCGAGCCGCATCCGGGCGGACAGCCGGCGCCTCCGAACGGGTGCGCGGTCTGCCGCATGAGCGACGTGACCTGGGCGGGAGTGAGCGTCGGCTTCACCGCGAACATGAGCGCGGCGACGGCGGAGACGTGCGGGGTGGCCATGCTCGTGCCCGAGTACCGCGCATACGAAGGCACGCCCGGTCCCTTGGTCCCGGAGTTGAGGGTGGACCACAGGCTCACGCCGGGCGCCGAGATCTCGACCGACGAGCCGTAGTTGCTGAACGAGGCCCGGGCGCCGCCGCGGTCCGTCGCGGCCACCGTGATGACCCCGGCGCAGTTTCCCGGCGAGTAGCCGGACGCGTCGCTGCCCTGGTTGCCCGCCGCCACCACGATCGCGGTCCCGCGCGCGATCGCGGCGTTGATGGCCGACTGCGTGTACGTGGGGCAGGTCCCGCCACCGCCGAGCGAGAGGCTCTCGACCCGGGCGGGCGTGGAGTTCGTCGGGACGCCGGCGACCGCGCCGCCGGAGCCCCACACCATCGCGTCCGTGATGTCCGAGAAGTACCCGCTCCCACCCGTCCCGAGGACGCGGAGCGGCTGGACCTTGGCCTGCGGGGCGATCCCGGCGACCCCGGTCGAGTTCCCGGCGAGCGCGACGATCGTGCCCGTCACGTGCGTGCCGTGCCAGCTGCTCGCGTGAGAGCCGGAGAAATCCGTGTACCAGTCGCCCGGGTCCGACGGGTCGGCGTCGCGGCCGTTGCCGTCGTTGGAGATCGACATGCTCGACACGAAGTCGTAGCCGGCGACCGTCTGGCCCGCCAGGTCGGGATGGGTCGTGATGCCCGTGTCCAGGACGGCGACGCGGACCCCGGAACCGAGGGTGCGGTCCCAGGCCCCGAGAAGGTCGATGCCGTAGGTGGTCGCGGTCGTCCCTTCGCGGAGGTCCCACTGGCCGATGGCGTCCGCGCACGGCGCGGACCCGTTCCAGCACGGGTCGTTCGGCGGCGCCGCGTCCGCGTGCGCGATCAGATCCGGCTCCGCGTACACGACGCCGGGCGTGCCGCGCAGGTCCACCATCGCCGCACCCATCTCCGCCGGGGCCAGCATCCGGTCGAGCCGGTAGACGTCGCCGCCCACAGAGAGGGTGCGCAGCCACGTCGTCGGGCGGGCGGTGGCCTCCGAGACGGCCGCGACGCGGTCGGGGCGCGCGCCCACGGACGGACCGTCGGCGGTGGCGCCGAAGGCCGTCCCGGCGGACCCGTCCACCCAGCGCACGACGATCTGGTCGGAGGAGACCAGGTCGCCCGGGCGCGGGGCGCCGGCCCCCATCGCGCCGACGACGATCGCGGCGGTGAGGACGCTCGCGGCGATCGCCGCCGCGGAAAGGAAAGCGCCGAGGCGCGCGAGTCGAGGAACGGACGCGGTCATCGAGATGCCTCCCGGGGCTGCTGGCGTGGACATCCTCGCAGACATGCCCGCAAGGCGCATCTGCCCGATGGTCCTCCGAACGCCCCGCGGGTACGCCCACCCGGGGACGGTCGAGGCGCCACCGGGCGCGGTCCGCGTCCCGCCGTGGTACGGTCGGTCCGTGCCCCAGTCCGCCCTCACGCCGGCCATCCGCGAGGAGATCGCCCGGGTCGGCAGCGCCGACATCATGGTCGGGATCCCCAGCTACCGGAACGCCGCGACGATCGGTCACGTCGTCCGCGCGGCACAGGCGGGCCTGGTCCAGTACTTCCCCGACCTGCGCCCGGTCGTCGTGAACTCGGACGGTGGCTCGGCGGACGGCACTCAGCGCGTCGTCGTGGAGACGGAGCCGCCCGACTACATCGAGCGGATCCTGCTGGTCCGCCCGCAGAACCGGCTGACCCGCGTGAGCCTGACCTACCCGGAGGTGGACGGCGTCTCGGGCAAGGGCGCCGCCCTGCGGACCCTCTTCCTCATCGCGCGGGAGCTGGGCGTCCAGGCGCTGGTCGTCGTCGACTCCGACCTGAGGTCGATCGTCCCCGAGTGGATCGAGCTGCTCGCCGGGCCCGTCCTCAAGGGCGGCTACGACTATGTCTCGCCCCTGTACGCCCGCCACAGGTGGGACGGCACGATCACGAACACCGTGACCTACCCGCTCACCCGCGCCCTGTACGGGCTGCGGATCCGCCAGCCGATCGGCGGCGACTTCGGGGTCTCCGGCGACCTCGTCGCCGCCTACCTGGAGCGCGACGACTGGGACTCCGAGGTGAGCCGGTTCGGGATCGACATCTGGATGACGACCGCCGCCGTCGTCGGCGGCTTCGCGGTCTGCGAGGCGCGACTCGGCGCGAAGGTCCACGACCCCAAGGACCCCGGCGCGGACCTCGGCCCGATGTTCCGCCAGGTCGTCGCCACTGCGCTCCGGCTCTCCGCGCACAACGCGGACCGTTGGCTGGACGTGATCGGGAGCCGGCCGGTCCCGGCGTACGGCTTCGAGCGCATGGCGGACCCGCCTCCCCTTGCCGTGGACGCGCTCCGGTTGCTGGGCGCCTTCCACGATGGATCGCACGCGCTTGCGGACGCGTGGCGCGCGATGCTCACCCCCGCGACCGCCGAGGAGGTGCTCGCCCTGGCGACCGAGGCCGGCCGCCTGGCGGACGCGGCGGACGCCCGCGGCGGGCATGGCGCGGCCGGCTCGCACTCGCCCGAGATCTGGACCGAGGCGCTGGCGGACCTGGTGGGCGGGTTCTCGTTCCCCGACGACCTCTGGGCGCGCATCGTATACGACCTGGTCGTGACGACGGGGGCCGGCCGCATCCAGCCGGACGCGCTGGCGGCCGCGCTCGCACCGGTGTACCTCGGGCGGGTCGGCTCGCTCGTGGTGGAGACGCGCCGGATGACCGGCGAGGAGGCGGAGGAGCGCGTGGAGGCGCAGGCGCGGGCCTTCGAGCGGCTCAAGCCCACCCTGGTGGAGCGTTGGCGGGCGGACCGCGTGACCGGCTGCCCGGCCGCCACGCTGCCCATGCCGCCCATGCCCCCCGAGCCGACGCCGCTTCCGATGCGGATCCTCCTCCCCGTCGCGAACCCCGCGACGGCCGAGGAGCTGGTCCGGGTCGCGGCCTCGCTCCTCGACCCGAAGTCCGGCACGCTCACCGCCCTCGGGATCGTGGAGGTCCCCGAGGAGATGCCCCTCTCCGAGGGAGCGGCGCGTGCCCGGCAGGCACGACGGCTGCTGCAGCGCGTCCTGGAGTATTGCCCGCCGGGGACCCGGATCGAGCCGATCGTCCGGATCGGGCGGCGTGCGGCGGAGGGGATCCTGGAGGTCGCCGCCGAGGAGGGGTCCGACCTCGTGGTCTTCGGCTGGGCGGGGACCGGCGGCCACGGCGTGCCGCGCCCGGGGGCCGGCGCCGATGCGGCCGCACCGCGCCCGGCGCGGAAACGGCCGGCGGCCGCCGCCGCCGCGACCGAGCACCTCTACAGCCCCACGATCGACGCCGTCCTTCGCCACGCCCCGTGCGACATCGCCGTGGTGAAGCAGCGCGGGACCGGGCCGTGGGGACGCGTGCTCGTCCCCGTACGCGGCGGCCCGCATGCCGAGCTCGCGGTCCGGTTCGCCGCCTCGATCGCCGAGCGCGACGGCGCGAACCTCACGATCCTCCATCTCCTCCCGACGGGCGCACCGGCGGCCGTCCGCGCGCAGGCGGAGAAGGCGCTCATCGAGTTCGTCCGCCGGTTCGCGCCAGAGGGCG
This sequence comes from uncultured Chloroflexia bacterium, assembly GCA_963717255.1. Lineage (GTDB taxonomy): Bacteria > Chloroflexota > Limnocylindria > Limnocylindrales > CSP1-4 > CAIYQJ01. The sequence continues at coordinate 252,625 of CAVQVT010000003.1, forward strand.
CCGTGCCCCTCGTCCGCGAGACCTCCAACGTCCGGTCGGCCATCCTCCGCGAGGCCGGCCAGGCCGACCTGCTCGTCATGGGCGCCTCGGCGGTCGATGCCGGCAACGAGCTCTCGCTCGTGGGCTCGCTCCCGGAGGAGGTCGCGGAGCGTGCGTCGTGCTCGGTCGTCGTCGTGCGGACGCGCGAGCTCATCGGCCGCCAGACGTTCGAGCGGCTCGCCGCGCGGGCGGACACCCTCGCCGCCGTCGAGCGCGCCGCCGAGGCTTCGCGCTCCGTGCCCGCGCGCGTGGACCGATGGTTCGGCGAGAGCAACTTCCACCACGCCGAGTACGACGACCTCGAGCGTCTCGTGGCCCTCAAGGAGCGCCGCGGCCTGACGGTCAGCCTGGTCCTGCCGGCCCTCGACGAGGCGGAGACGATCGGCCCGATCGTGACGCTGGCCCGCCGCGACCTGATGGAGCGCGTCCCGCTCGTGGACGAGCTCCTCGTGATCGACTCGGCCTCCACCGACGACACCGTCGCGATCGCACGCGACGCGGGCGCGCGCGTCGTGGAGCATCCCGACGGTCCTCGCGCGGTACGGCAGCTACCGCGGGAAGGGCGAGGCGCTCTGGAAGAGCCTGTACGAGACGACGGGCGACATCGTCGCGTGGTGCGACACCGACGTCCGCGACTGGTCGTCGCGGATGGCGTACGGGACCATCGGTCCACTCCTGGAGGAGCCCCGCCTCCAGTACGTGAAGGGCTACTACCAGCGCCCGATCGTCGAGGGCGGCGTGCTCCGCGAGGGCGGCGGCGGCCGGGTGACCGAGCTCGTCGCCCGCCCGCTCATCAACCTCTTCTTCCCCGAGCTGTCCGGCTTCATCCAGCCCCTCGCGGGCGAGTACGCGGGGCGGCGGACCCTGCTCGAGTCGATCCCCTTCTTCACCGGCTACGCGGTCGAGATCGGCCACCTCGTGGACGCGCTCGAGCGCGTCGGGCTCGACGGGCTCGGGCAGGTGGACCTCGAGCGGCGCGTCCACCGGAACCAGGAGCTCGAGGGGCTCTCGCGGATGAGCTTCGTCATCCTCCAGGCGGTGATGCGACGGCTGGAGGAACGCCACCGCGCGCGGCTCTTCGCGGAGCTGGGCTCCACGATGAAGCTCCCCCGGTCGGACGAGGACGGACTCTCCCTCGAGGTCATCGAGCTCGCCGACCACGAGCGACCCCCGATGATCCGGATCCCCGAGTACCTCGAGCGCCGACAGGCGGCGGGCGCCGTGGTCGACCCTCTCGGGGTCACCTGACGCCGATGGCGGACGAGAGGGAGGACCGGCCGGCCGGCAGGTCGCTTCGCGTCGTCGTGGCGCCCGACTCCTGCAAGGGCTCGCTGACGAGCATCGAGGTCGCCGACGCGATCGCGGCGGGGTGGCGCGCGGCGAGACCCGGCGACGTCGTCGAGCGCGTCCCGCTCGCGGACGGCGGCGCCGGCTCCACCGACGCGCTGATCGCCGCGGGCGGCTGGGAGGTCCGCGAGACCGGCGTCCGTGACCCGCTCGGGAGGACCGTGGACGCGCGCTGGCTCGCCGACGTCGAGGGGCGGCGGGCGTTCATCGAGATGGCGGAGGCGAGCGGGCTCTCCCGGGTCCCGCTGGAGGAGCGGCCGTCCGCGGCGGGACGCGCGAGCACGCGGGGGACCGGTGAGCTGATCCGGGCCGCCCTCGACGCGGGCTTCCTCGATATCGTCCTGGGCGTGGGCGGGAGCGCCACCACCGACGGCGGTGCGGGCGCCCTCGTCGCGCTCGGCGCCGTCCTGCGCGACGGCCGGGGCGAGCCGGTCGCGGCGGGCGGTCTCGCGCTGGCGGACGTCGCGTCCGTGGACCTCGCGGGGCTCGACGCGCGGCTCGCCCACCTGCGCCTGCGGATCGCCTCGGACGTGACGAACCCCCTGTGCGGGCCATCGGGCGCCGCCGCCGTCTACGGGCCGCAGAAGGGTGCGTCGCCCGCCGACGTGGAGCGGCTCGACGCCGCGCTCGGCCACTGGGCGGAGGCGGTGGCGGCGGCCGGCGGCCGCGAGGCGGCCGAGGAGCCTGGCGCCGGTGCCGCCGGCGGCACCGCGTTCGCCTTCCTCGCGGTCCGCGACCGGATCGGGTCGCTCGGACTCGTGCCCGGCGTCGCGCTGCTCGCCGAGGAGGTGGGCCTCCGCGAGCGCATCGCCGCCGCCGACCTGGCCGTCACGGGCGAGGGCCGGATCGACGCGCAGACGGCGTTCGGCAAGACGGCGCTGGGGGTCGCGCGGATCGCCCGCGAGGAGGGGACGCCGTGCGTCGCGATCGGCGGTGCCGTGGAGCCCGCGGGAGCGGCCGCGCTCGCGGCGCTCGGCGCCGTGGCGGTCGCCGCGGTGACCGCGCCCACGACCGTCGAGGCCGCCATGGCGGCGCGCGCCGAGCCCGTGGCGCGCGCCGCCGAGCGGGTCGCGCGGCTCGTGACGCTGGGGGCGCTGCTCGCCGAACGCGAGCCGTGAGCCCGCGGACGCGGAAGCCGGGCGAGTCGAGCGGCCGCGGCGGCCCCGGTCGCGGCCGGGCTCGGCCCGACCCGTGGGCGTGCGCCGACCGCGGAGCCCGCGGCGCGGGGCCGGGCGCCTCCTCCCGCACCCGCAAGCGCTCGACCCCCGACCCCGCGCTCGCGTGGGCCCGCCGGCTCGCGCGCGCGCGCCCCGGGATCGTCGAGGACGTCCTCGACCGCCTCGTCGTCCTCCACGGCCGGCCCGTCTGGGAGCGGCGGCTCGATGCCACCAGCGAGCTCGTCCTCACGATCCTCTCCCAGAACACGTCGGACCTGAACTCCGAGCGCGCCTTCCAGGCGCTCCGGGCGCAGTACCCGACCGAGGCGGGCCGCGTCGAGGTCCACCGCGTCGCAGGCCCCGACGGCGAGGAACGCGCCCCCGATGGCTGGGGTGGCGTGGGGATGGACCCCGGGCGCCCGCCCGACTGGCTCGCGGTCGAGTCCGCCCCCCTCCCGGAGCTCGTCGAGACGATCCGCTCCGGCGGCCTGGCCGAGCAGAAGGCGCCGCGGATCCAGGCCGCGCTCCGGACCATCCGCGAGGAGCGGGGCGACCACCGGCTCGACTTCCTCGCCGACCTCCCCGCCCGCGAGGCGCGCGACTGGCTGACCCGGATCCCGGGGATCGGCCCGAAGACCGCCTCGGTCGTGCTCCTGTTCTGCTACGGCACCCCCCTCATGCCGGTGGACACGCACGTGGAGCGCGTCTCCAAGAGGGTCGGGCTCATCCCCGCCGACGCCTCGCTCGAGCTCGCCCACGAGGCGTGGCTCCGCCTGGTCCCCGAGGACCGCGCGTACGAGGCGCACGTCAACCTCATCACCCACGGCCGTCGCGTGTGCGACGCCCGCCGCCCGAAGTGCGCCATCTGCCCGCTGGCGGATCGGTGCCGGTTCGCGGACCGGAAGGCGCCGTAGGGGGGCGGCCGGGGCCCGGTCGCGCCAGCGCCAGGGCGGGCTGACCTACGGCCGGATCCGTGTGCACGGGTGCACGCACCGGACGACCATCCGGAGCATCGAGCCCGATCCCGTCAGGGATGTGCTCAACCGCGCACATCCTTGACACCGGCAGCCCGCGCGAAGCCCCCTGCCGTCACGGATGCGTCGTCGGATGCACACCCGCGTCAAGTCGAGGCCCGAGATGGTCTCTTGTGTGCATCCGAAGCACGCGGCGCTGGCCGATGTGCCTCCACGCACGATCTCGACGCCCATGTGCATCCGCTGCACACCGCCGCCCGCCGCCCGCCGCCCGCCGCCCGCCGACCCGCCGCCCGCCGGCCCCCCAACCCCCACCGCCGCCCGCCGGCCCCCCAACCCCCACCGCCGCCCGCCGGCCACCGCCGGCCCCCTCCTATACTCGCCGCATGAGCCCGGCCGGGGGGATCCTCCCGAGCATCCTGGTCGTCGACGACGACCCGCGCCTCCTCGTGCTCCTCGCGGACCAGCTCCGCGACGACGGCTACACGGTCGTCACGGCGCGCGACGGCGGCGAGGCCCTGCGGCACCTCGAGGCCGGCTGGCCGGACCTGGTGCTCATCGACCTCATGATGCCGGGGATGGACGGCCTCACCCTCGCCCGGGAGATCAAGGCCCGGGCCGACCTCCCGATCGTCGTCCTCTCGGCGATCGATGCCGGCGACAGCAAGGCGACCCTCCTGACGGAGGTCGCGGAGGACTACATCACCAAGCCCTACCACTACCCCGAGCTGCGGGCCCGGATCGAGCGGGTCCTCCGGCGGCTGGGCGACCGCGTCCCACGCCGCAGCCTCGTCCTGGGGCCGGACCTCGTCCTCGAGCTGCACCAGCGCGCCGCGATCGTCGCCGGCGAGCGGGTCTCGCTCACGCCGACCGAGGGCCGCCTCCTGTACGCGCTCGCGGCGAACCTCGGCCAGGTGGTGTCGACCGAGACGCTCATCGACCGTGGATGGGTCGCGTCGGAGGACGCGGACAAGACGTACGTGTGGGTGACGATGCGGCGCCTGCGCCAGAAGATCGAGATCGACCCGAACCGACCGCAGCACCTGCTCACGGTCCGGGGCGTGGGATACCGGCTCGTCGCGACGCCCGAGCGGGCGGCGGATGACGGAGCCGGGGCATGACGCAGGGCGACCGGCCCGACGAGACGGGCGGACCGCTGACCCACCGTCTGGCGGCCGGCAGCCACGACATGCCGGACGGCAGCCACGACATGCCGGACGGCAGCCACGACATGCCGGACGGCAGCCACGACATGCCGGACGGCAGCCACGACATGCCGCACGGCGCGCGACCCGCTCCGGGCCCGGCGCGCCCCATCGGTGGCCGGCTCTCGCTCCGTGCCCGCGTGACGCTCGCAGCCCTCGTGGCCGCGCTCACCCCCATGCTCGCCCTCGCCGCCATCGTCGCCGTCTCCGGCTCGCTGCAGCGCGACGCGGTCATCGGACAGGCGCTCCTGCTCGTCGGTGCGCTCGCGGTCGTGGTCGCTCTCGGCTGCGCCCTGTACATCGTGGGCGCGGTCACGGACCCCGTCCGGCGGATCGCCGACGCGGTCGAGCGCGCGTCGTCGGGGACCGCCACACCGATCGCCGTCGCGGGGGAGGACGAGCTCTCGCGGCTCGCCGAGACGCAGAACCGTGTCGTCGCCGACCTCGAGCGCCGGAACCACGAGCTCGCGCGGATCAGGACCGCGGCGGCCGCGTCGTCGCCCGACGCGGGGGTGGATCATCTCCTCTGGTCGGCGCGGGAGGATCTCGTCGGCGCGTTCGGGCTCATCGACGCGCACGTCCTGCGGGTCGATCCCGGGACCGTCCCGCCGGATGATCGCGTCCCGGGCGAGCCGATCCCCATCCGCGCGGAGCTTCGGGCCGGCGCCGACCGGCTCGGCCTCATCGTCGGCAGGCTCCCCGCGACGCGCACGTGGGAACGGGCCGACCAGGACCTCCTCGAGCTGTTCGCCGTCGTCGTCGGGGTCGGGATCCGCAATGCCGACCTCTTCGCCCGCGTCGAGGAGCAGAACCGGGCGCTCCTCGCGGCCGACGAGACGAAGGACGACTTCCTCCGCGGCGTCTCGCACAACCTCCAGACCCCCCTGGCGCGCATCCGCGCGTACGCGGAGAAGATCGCGGCCGAGACGGGCGACCCGCGGGCGGCGGTCATCTCCGAGCAGAGCGAGCGGCTCTCCCGGATGGTCCGCCAGCTGCTCACCGTCACACGCGTGGACGCGGGGACGCTTCGCCCGCGGCTGGAGGTCCTCGCGCTCGCGCCCCGCGTGCGCCGGACGTGGGAGGCGCTCGGCGCGGAAGGCGTGGAGCTGTCGCTCATCGACGCCTCCGGCGGCTGGCTCGCCATCGCCGACGGCGGCCAGGTGGACCAGGTCCTCTGGGCGCTCCTCGACAACGCCGTGAAGTACGGCGGCGGCGCACCGGTCACGGTCACCATCGCGCCCGGCGAGCCCGGTGACCTGCGACTCACCGTTGCGGACCGGGGTCCGGGCATCGACCCGGCCGATCGCGACCGGCTGTTCGGGCGGTTCGAGCGCGGGATCCGCGGCCGCAGGGCGTCGGAGGAGGACGCGAGCGAGGGCAGCGGCCTGGGGCTGTACGTGTCGCGCGCGCTCTGCCGTGCGATGGGCGGCGACCTCGTGCTCGAGGCCGACGCCCCCGGCCGCGGCGCGGCCTTCGTCGTGCTGCTCCCGGCGGAGCTCGCCGAGGAGGGGTGAGGGCGGGAGCCCGCGGTCCCGCACTCCGTGGTGCGAACGAGCACCGTGCAAAGTCGACTGCAAGGACGGCGTGCGAGTATCCACGGGCTGATGTGTCCAGCCATGAGGCCTCGAATGCGCCGAGCAATGCGGGTGTTCTCGCTTCGTCCGCGATCTCGCGGACAGGCGGCGGTCGAGTTTGCGATCATCATCCCGGTCCTCGTCCTGCTCCTGCTGGCCGCGGTCGACTTCGGGCGCCTGTTCTTCACGTTCGTGCAGCTCCAGAACTCGGCGCGCGAGGGCGCGGCCTACGCGGCCGCGAACCCCATCGACTCGGCTCCCGGCGGCGGCATCTGGACCCGGGCGATGCTGGAGAAGAACTCCCAGGGCCAGGGCGGAGAAGGGGCGGTCGCGATGGCCGTCAGCTGCGCCCGGGGGGCGGTCGGCTCACCGGCACCCTCGCCCTCGCCCATCGCGTGCGCGGACGCGCCGGGCGGGTCCGGGCCGGGGAATACCGTGACCGTGACCGTGACCGAGCGCTTCACGTTCATCACGCCCTTCGTGAACGACCTCACCGGCAACGACCTCACGCTCAGGGGATCGGCGACGGCGGCCGTCCTGGGTCTCGCCGCGACCGGCGGGACGAACCCGGGTGGGTGCACCGCGGGCCCCGCGGGCGCCGCGTTCAGCTACACGATCACCGGCAAGAAGGTGGACGTGGACGCGAGCGGGTCGTTGCCGCGGACCGGGATGAATGCGATCACGGGGTACAACTGGGACTGGGGCGACGGGACTGACCCGTACCTCCAGGAGGGCATCGTGTTGTCGCACACGTACGCGAACCTCCAGTCGTACGTCGTGAGCCTCCGGGTGGAGAACCCCTGCGGAGCCCTGCAGACGACCCAGACGATCGACCTCGATCCGCCGCCGACGCCGACTCCCGACCCGAGCGCGACGCCGACGCCGACCCCGGAGCCGAGCCCGACGCCGACGCCGGTCCCGACCGTGGCTCCGACGGCGACTCCCGGCGCCTGCACCATGCGGGTGGACTTCTGGCGATCGTGAACGTCGCCAACAACAACGACGGCAAGGTCGCCTTCACGGCCAGCCAGACGGGCAGCCGGACCCGGCGGAGTGGCACTGGTCCTTCGGCCACAACGGGCAGACTGCCACGGTCACGTCCGGCAGCACCACCTGAATACGGATACCCGAAGCTCCGAAGAAAGGCACGGAGAACTACACGGTCACGCTGTATGGAAGGACCGGTTCGTGCCAGTCGCCGACGGTCACCAAGACCGTCAGGGTGACGGGGAAGCCGTGAGGAAGCACCGAGAGCTCTCCGAACGGCCGCGCGCTGCCGGGTCGGGCCTCGGGTCAGGCGATGGTCGAGTTCGCCCTGGTGTTCCCGATCCTGCTGCTCTTCTTCTTCGGGGTCATCGACTTCGGACGCCTCGTGTACATGAACAGCGTCCTCTCGCAGGCGGCACGGGAGGGGGCACGCGTCGGTGCCGTGGAAGCGGCCTGGGTCGGATCGTCCGACCCGAGCTGCGGCACGGTCGGCGGCCCGGTCTGCCCCGCCAATGAGACGGCGCTCCGGACGGACATCACGAACGCCGCGAACCGCATGACGACGCCCTTCGGGAACGTCGAGCACGTGTACTTCAGCTGCGACGCGGTCGGCAGCGCGCCCGAGAACGAGTGGACGGTCACGGCCTGCCCGAACGGCAGCCGGTCGTTCAGCGTCCATGCCGTGTCGGTCCGCGTGGACATGACGTTCACACCGGTCACACCGATCATCGGCCAGATCATCGGCGCGGTGACGACGTCGGCCGCATCCTCGATGGTCATCAACTAGGGAGATGGCGATGCATCCGCGACGATCGGGCAGGGAGGGGTCGAAGGGCCAGACGATCGTGCTCTTCACCCTCATGATCACCGCCCTCATCCTGGGCGTCGGGCTCGTCGTCGACGGCGGGTACGCCCTCGCCGAGCGTCGCGAGGCCCAGAACGCGGCCGACTTCGCGGCCCTCGCCGGGGCGCGGATCGTCGCCCACAAGGTGGCGGGCGACACGCTGAACGGAACGGACCAGAACGCGCGGCAGGCGATCATCAACTCCGTCGCCGCGACCGGCGGGACCGTCACCTTCGGGAGCCCGGACGGGCCCGTGTACGTGAACCAGGCGGGGGCCACGCTGGGGTTCGTCGGGACCGGCGGGGCCATCCCGGCGAGCGCCGTCGGGATCAGGGTCCGCGCCAACCAGACGTGGACGCCCTTCTTCCTCGGCATCATCGGCGCCAGCTCGTGGACGGCGGGCGCGGACGCGACGGCCCGCGGAGGCTACGCGGCCGGCGCGCCCGGCGGCGGCGTCTTCCCGGTGGGGATCGCCGAGGCGAACCTGCTCGTCCCGGGCCGCATGCCGTGCGGCGGCGAGGTCAGCACCGACCCCAACAGCCCCTGCTACCCGATGCACATGACGCCGGGGACGCTCAACGTGCCGGGTGGCTTCGGCTGGCTGAAGCTGGGGCGCGCCGGAAAGTGCTCCGAGTTCGACCTGGGCATGACGGCCACCGGGTGCGATAACGACAAGCCGTTCCTCCAGAGCGAGATCGGCCCGCCGCCCAACAGCCATGGCTGCTGCAGCGCGCCGTCGGGCAACCCGGTCAAGGACCGGATCGGGAGCCTGCCCGGGAACAAGCACAGCGCCGACTGCACGTACTACATCGAGAACAAGGTCATCGTCACCGTCCCGGTGTGGGACTACGCCGGCGGAACCGGGGCGAACGGCTGGTATCACATCATCGGGTTCACGGGGTTCCAGCTGACCGAGTGCAACGGCGGCAAGGACATCGAGGGCGTGTGGAGACAACCGTTCTACGTCGGGCCCACGACGTCCACCCCCGGATTCGCGGGCGCTCCGCTCGCGGTCCAGCTGATCAAGTAAGCCGCACCTCCCTCTCTGCGACGGCCCGGCGCCGAGCCCCCACCCGGCGTCGGGTCGTTCAATTCCCCGGGCGGAAGGGGCGCGGCGCGGACCTCGGCCTGGCGCCGTGGCCGGAGCCCGTTCGGCGCCCCTTCCGTCCCGCCGCGCCTCTTCCGCGCCGCCAGCCCGGTGGTAGGCTCGGGGCGATGGCGACGCGCGGAAGGCGGGTGGGACCGATGAGCGACGGGCACGGGCGCCCGGTGGGCACGGGCCGGGGCACGGACACGGGGCCGACCGAGGCGGCGGCGGCGAACCGGGCGGCGGGGGGAACGCCGCGAGCGCCGCGGGTGCCGCTCCCCCCGGCACGCAGGAGACGTCCCAGACCGGGACGACGATCCCGCGGGGGACGCAGACGCTGCGCACGGTGGCGATCGAGCGCCGCCTGGACGCGACCCCGGACCGCGTGATCCGCTGCTGGACTGACCCCGACGAGCTCATGCGCTGGTTCCCGATCCGCGTGGACGGGTCCCTGGCGGTCGGGGCGCGGACGACCCTCGTCTGGCCGCGGGAGCAGGTGTGGTGGGAGGTCACCGACCTCGTGACGCCGAGCCGGTTCACGTTCCGCTGGCCCTGGGACGCCGACGAGACGCTCGTGACGAACGTGACGGTCTCGCTCGAAGCGGAGGGCTCCGGGACGCGCATCCTGCTGACGGACGGGCCCTTCCCCATCGACCGGCCCGGCGGCCTGGACGCCTGGGCTGAGGCGCTGGAGGGCTGGGGCGAGGCGCTCACCCTCCTGCGCGGCTACGTCGACTTCTCGGTGGACCTGCGCGACCGCCCGTAGGCCGGGGCCGCCCGGCGCGGGGAGGCGGCCACTCGGCGCCCGCGACCGCCCGTGGACGCGTCTGCGCACCGGTGCCGGGGGGTACAGCGACCGGTGCGCAGACGCGGTGGCCCCGCGTCGCGGGGGGCGTTCGCGACGTGGGACCCGTGCCCGGCGCTCGTCGGGCCGCGACGATCCCGGTCAGTCGAGACCGAGGTTGCGGCGCGTCTCGGCGCGGACCAGGCGCAGAAGCAGTTCGTCGGATGTCTCGGCGAGCGCCTCCGCCAGCTCGTGGACGAGCCGGTCGGAGGCGTCGGCCTCCGTGCGGGCGACCGCGATCGCCATCGCGCGATGGAGCTGGGCCTTCTCGGCGGGGCCGATCTCGTCGTGCTCTGCCCGTCCGACGATGTCGACCGCGAGGTGGTGGAGCTCGACCGCGAGCCGATCGTGGCCGTGGACGAGATCGAGTCGGCGCTCGAGGCGAGCCTCGAGGACCGCGTGGCTGGGATGGCCCTGGATCATCGGTGGCGACCTCCGTCGCCGCGGCGATGATGGGCGTGCCCGGGCCGGTGCGCCAGTGCCGGTCGTCGCTCCGGATGACCCGGACGCCGCCGCGGCGCCTCGGGCACAGGGCGCGGCCGGGCGCCTTGGGCGCCGGACGCCCCGGCCACCTCACCCTAGCAGTGGAGGAACCCCTCCCCGTCCGGGTCGGGCGCCGGCGGCGCGCCCTTGAAGGCGTCGCGGATCGCCGCCCGCATCCGCGTCACGTCGGCCGAGGTCACGTACGCCGCGTACGTCGGGGGCGTGAACGCCACCCGCGTGATCCGCTTCGTGTCCACGTGCTGCGCCAGCGCCAGGAGCGACGGCAGCTGGGCCGACGGGATGTTCGTCCACAGGGACTGCTTCGCCACCTGCACCAGGTCGGGCAGCCGCGGCAGCATCGCGCACGGGTTCATCTGCTTCCGGAGGGCGACCAGCACCAGCTGCTGCCGGCTCATCCGCCCGTAGTCGGAGTCCTGGTGGCGCGTCCGCGCGAACGCGAGCGCCCGGGAGCCGTCCAGCGTCTGGAGGCCGGGCTTGATCTCCAGGACCATCGTCCCCGAGCCGTCCTCCTTCGGGTAGTTCCTGTCGTAGATCCGGTACGGGACGTCGATCCGGAGCCCGCCGAGCGCGTCCACCAGCTTGACGAACCCGTTGAGGTCCGCCGCCGCGACCCCGTCGATCTCCCGGCCGGTGAGGTACGCGTACAGCTCCGCGACGGCGCGGTAGCCGCGCGTCGTCTTCGATCCCGCGAAGAGGTCGGGGTGGCTCTGCGCCCACCGGTAGTAGCCGCTGAGCATCTCCGGGAAGCAGCGGCACTTGTACGCCTTCGCGATGCGCGGCGGGAGCGGGACGTTCACCAGGTTGCGCGGGAAGCCGAAGATCGCGGCCCGCCCGGAGGCGATGTCCACGCTCACGAGCATCATCGAGTCGGTGCGCAGCCCGTCGCGGCCGGGGCCAGCGTCGCCTCCGAGCACGAGGACGTCGAGGCGGCCGTCCTTCGCCCAGTACGGGACGTCCGTGGGCGCGGGCGTCGGGCTGCCGCCGGGGGCGGCCGAGGCGCCTGGTGCGGCAGACGACCCGGGGGCGGCCGAGGAGCCCGGGGGTGTCGCGCCGGCCGGGCCGACGGAGCCATCCCCGGGGCCGGAGGAGGCCGGTCCCTGCGGGCCGGTCGCAGAGGCGGAGCCCTCCACCGGGTCCGGACCCGCCGAGCCGTCCGGGGTCGGGAAGAACGACGGCGACCCCACGATCGCGGTCGCGGCGGGGAGACCCGCCACGGTGCCCGCATCGCCCGCGACCGGGCTGCCGTCCGGGCCGAGCGCGATCGCGCTGCCGTCGGGGTCCGCCGCGTCGAGCGCGACTCCCGCGAACGCCGCCGCGCCGGCGTCCGCCTCGGAGCCGCCGCCGTCGCCCCAGTTCGGGCCGTCGCCGCTGCCGCCCGCGAAGACGCCGGACACCAGGTCGTACGCGTTCCAGTCCACCCACGCGACGGTCCCCTGCATCGCCACGGTCGCGAGGACGAGCGCCACGGTCGCGACGGCGCCCAGGCGGAGCGCGCGTCGCGTCCCGGGGCCGCGGCGGACGCCGGCGGCGGCGCGGTACGCGTCCACGATCGCCGCGATCCGGTATGCGAGGAACGCGAGGTCCAGGGCCAGGATCGCGAGGAGCCACGCCGGCTGGATCAGCAGGCCCACGAGGTAGCCCGGATCCCGCACGGCGAGGACGAGGACGAGCAGCGCGCCGAGCGCGGCGAGCGTCGGGAGCGCCCACAGCAGCGCGCGGCGTCGCTGCCCCGCGTAGGCCTGACCCAGGCCGGGCAGGAGGAACGAGAGGAGCGCCGCGAGCGCGGGGCTCGGCCGCGGATACCGGATCGCCTGGTTCCCCGGCAGGGACACAGGCGTGGCGTGCTGCATCTGGTGCCTCGTGCGTGCCCGGCGCGAGAGGCGGGCGGTGATGGACGCCGTGCTGCGAATCGGGCGGCCATCGTGGTTCCGGCGCCACCCGTGCGGCGCGGACGAACATCCTACTCCGGCTGCGCCGGAGCGCCAGAGGCCGATGGCCTTTCGTCGGCGGTGGCGTGCGGGCGCGCGGGGCGGGCGCGCGGGGCGGGCGGGCGCGCGGGGCGGGCGGGGCGGGTCCGGCACGGTCGGGCGGTCGAGCGGCGGCGAGGCGAGTCCTGGCGGCGACGCGAGTCCGGCTCGTGCCGGACCGCACCCGCGACCACAGGGGTCCATCGCCGCGCATCACCCCGGGGACTGCGGATGCCGGATCCATCGCCGCGCATCACCCCGGGCGATCCGCGGCGATGATCGCCCGGCCGCGTGAGCGTGCGATACGGCAGCGATGCGTCCGGAGGCCGCGCCCACAGTCCCCGGGGTGATACGCGGCGCAGCCGTCGGGTCCCGCCCGGCCATCGACGTGCAGATCGCGCGCCGACGCTCGCGCGGCCGGCGTCGGCCCAACGGTCACCTGGGGGGCGCCCGGTGCTTCGGCCGATCGGCCGCCTGGGGGGCGCCCGGTGCTACAGTCCCGGCGTGAGCGAGCCGGCGTCCGCCGAGACCGGACGGGCACTCGCGCGGGCCGGCGTCGTCGTCCTCGCCGGGTACGGCATCGCGCGGGCCCTCGGCTGGCTGCGCGTCGTCGTCATCGGGACCACCTTCGGCGCGGGACCCGAGCTCGACGCCTTCTACGCCGCGTTCCGCCTCCCGGACCTCGTCTTCAACCTCGTCGCCACCGGCGCCCTCACCGCCGCGCTGGTGCCCCCCATCGCCGCGCTGCTCGCGACCGGTCGCTCGCAGCGCGCCTGGCGCGTCGCCTCGTCGATCTCCGTCCTCGTCGCCGTCGCGTCGGCGCTCTTCGGGATCGTCCTGCTCGTGTGGGCGCCTCAGCTGGTCGGCGTCCTCGCGCCGGGGTTCGGGCCCGCGCGTACCGCGCTGACGGTCGAGCTCGTCCGGATCATGTCGTTCGGGCCGCTCCTCCTCGCGCTGGGCGCGGTCGTCACGAGCGTCCTGAACGCCACGGGCCGTTTCGCCGCGTCGATGGCCGGGCCCATCTCGTACAACATCGTCACGATCACGGCCGCGATCCTCCTCCCGCCGTTCATCGGCGTGCGGGGTCTCGCCGTGGGCACCGTGCTCGGGGCCGCCGCCTTCCTGCTGGTCCAGCTCGTCCCGCTCTGGCGGGTCGGGTTCCGGTTCACGCGCCACATCTCGTTCCGCGAGCCGGAGGAGCGCGACGCCGCCGTCAACCTCCTGCCGCGCGCGTACGGCCTGGGGGTGGGCCAGCTCCAGCTGATCATCGCGACGACGCTCGCGTCCGGCCTCGCCTTCGGCTCCGTGGCCGCCTTCGCGATCGCGTTCACCGTGTACACGATCCCCGTGCTCACGCTCGCCGTCCCACTCGGCGTGGTCGCGCTGCCTGCGTTGACCGCCCGGTTCGCGCGGGGCGAGCGTGGCGACTACGCGGCGCTCTTCGCGCAGACCCTCCGGCTCATGCTCTTCGCGATGCTGCCGATCGCGGGCGTCGGGATCGTCCTGCGAACCGAGCTCGTGACGATCCTCTTCAACTACGGGAAGTTCGACGTGCGCGCGGTCACGATGACGTCCAACGTCCTCCTCTTCCTCCTCGTCGGGCTCACGGCCGACGCGCTCAACGTCCTTCTCGTCCGGGCGGTCTACGCGCGGGGTGGGACGTGGGTGCCGGTCGCGTCCGGGACGGCGCAGCTGGCGGTCACCGCGGTGCTGGGCGTGGCGCTCGTCGGACAGTTCGGGCTGGCCGGGATCGGGGCGGCGTTCGCGGCGGCCGCGTGGACCGAGACGACCATCCTGTTCATCTCGGCCGCGACGACGCGGGGGGTCGTGGACGTGGGGCTCGTGGCCCGGGGTGCGGCTCTCTTCCTCGCGGCCGCGGTGGTCGCCACCGGGGTCGCGTGGGGCGTGGAGCGGGTGCTCTTCGTCGCCGGCCTGGACGCGGGCAAGGTGGCGGCGCTGCTCCAGCTCCTCCTGGCCGGATCGGCGGCCGTGGGCGCGTACGTGCTCGCATCACTCGCACTGCGGGTGCCGGAGCTGCCGACGCTCGTCCGGCTGCTGGCGGGGGCGCTGCGCGGCGAGCGGCCGGCGGTCGCGTAGGGGGGCGCCGCCGGAGCCGGGGCCGGGGTCAGGCGCGGGCGAGTCGCCGCCCGCGGCGCGTGGGAGTCGCGGACCGCGCGCGACGGCCGGGCCGCCCTACGGCGCGACGACGAGCGTGGCGGTCGAGGTGGCCGACCAGCGGCCGGCCATGTCGCGGGCGCGGATCGTGACCGCGTGCGAGCCGGGGGCGAGGCCGGCCGTCGAGACGGCGGCTTCGACGCGGACGGAGCCCCGGCCGGCGTCGATCCGCCCGGAGCCGAGCACGTTCACCACGACGCGGCCGTCGACCGCGACCTGCCAGCCGGCGACGCGGCCGAGCGCGTCGGTGTCCGCGACGGTGGACGAGACCGTGATGGTCGCGCCGGCCGGGACGGTGGCTGCGGCCTGCTGCGCCGCCGCGCCCGTACGCCCGAGGGAGGTCGTGCCCGTGGCGGCCCCGGCGCCGGTCACGGAGCCGTCGGCCGCAAGTCCCACGCCCTTCACCGACGGTGCGCGGGTGTCGAGGCGGCTCGCGGGCCCGCCCTTCGCGAACACGCAGGCGTAGAAGGCGCCGCCCGTCCCGTACTGGGTCGTCCCGGTGCCGGACCATGCGCCGCACCCGAAGCGGTCGTACCCCCGAGGATGATCGCGTGGTGAGTGGGCGAGTCCACCCACTGGCGGAGCGCCGTCGCGGCCGTCCGCGAGACCTCGAGCGTCGCGCCATCAGGTGCCGCAGTCGAAGCCGGTAGAGCCGGGCGGACACCCGAAGTGGTACGCGACCAGGTCGGACGACTCGTAGTTGTAGGCGAGGATCTCGCCGGTCAGCCCGCGGTATCCCCAGGCGGGCATGGCGTCGAGGATGGTGTGGCCGGGGCACCCCGAGAGCTCGTGGTCGAGCCCGTTGTGCTCGGCGATGTCGCGGGCGCGTCCCGGGGTGGAGCCGCCGTCCGGGCAGGCGAACGACGCGTCGTGCGCGCGGCTCGACAGGAGCAGGTCCACCGTGAGGGGCTTCAGACCGGCGGCCTTCCGCTCGCCGTTGACCAGCGCGACGACCTCGATCGCGCGGAGTCGCGCGCGAGCGGGGCGCTCGAGGCGGCGATCGCCGCGACCGGGCCGATCGCGAGGGCGAGCAGGAAGGCGGCGGCGACCGCCGATCCGAGCGTCCGGGCGATGGTCGGATGGTCCTGGCGCGTGGGTCCGGGCATGCACCGATAGTCGTCCCCCGGAGCCGCCGATGGTATGAGCGGATGGTCCCGACGGGCCCCGGACGAAGGCGTGTGGCGGCTCGGCACCGCGGGCGCGGAAAGCGGTGCGGCCCCGCGCCGGGGCGGGTGTCGCAGCCCACCCCGGGCCGCGGAACGCGGCGCGGCCCCGCGCCGGTGGGCGCGGGGCCGCTCATCCCTCGCGGTCGGCCGGCATCGGTCGCCGGGGCGGACGCAGGTGCGTGTGCGGGCCTCCGTCCGCGTGAGCGGGCCGCGTCAGCGGTTGCTGCCGAAGATCCTCAGGAAGAAGAGGAAGAGGTTGATCGCGTTGAGGTAGAGCTGGAACGCGCCGAAGATCGCGCCCTTGTCCGGGCCGAGCCAGGCGGCGAGCCGGCCGGTGGCGATCTGCTGCACGGTGTAGGCGGTGAGGCCGGTGAAGATCACGACGCCGGCCACGCTGATGATGAAGTTCAGCGTCTCCCAGCCGATGAAGATGTTCACGACGGACGCGACGATGATCCCGATGAGGGCCATCACCAGGTAGCCGGCCATGGTCGCGAGGTTGCGCCGGGTCACGAGGCCGTAGACGGCGGCCCCGCCGAACATCCCACCCGCGGCGGCGGCGGCCGAGACGACGGTGGTGGTGGAGTACCCCATCGCATAGATGATCACGGCGATCGTCGCGCCCATCGTCGCCGCGTACACGAAGAACATCAGCGTCGCGACGGTGGCGCTGATGCGCGTGATCGCGAGGCCCAGGCCGAAGCCGATGGCCAGCTGCGCGATGATGAGCAGCAGGTAGAAGTCGGTGACGCGCTCGAGGATCGCCTGGTTGGTCAGCGTGAACCACCCCACGACGCCGGTGAGGGCGAGCGCGAGGAACATCCACACGAAGGCCGACGTGAGCCAGCCGGCGAACACGGCCGACTGCGTGTCGATCCGCTGGACGGGCCCGGTCGTCGCGGTGGGCGAGGTGGGGCGGGTCATCGTCATCGGTTCTGGGTCCCTCCGAGGTGGTGGTGCGTGGAGAAAGGCTACCAGAGGCCTTCGATCGACGATTCGCGGGCCGGGCTCGCGCGGATGGCGGGGGCGAGGCCGCGAGGCCGCGCGGCCGAGGGGCACGGCGGGGCCGGCGGGGCGGGCGGGGCGGGCGCCCGGACGCTGCGCTACACGGCCCCCGCCGCTGCCCCCTCCCCTACGGGAAGTCGACCGCCTCCCCCGGCATCGTCACGAGGATCCGCACGTCCGGCGCGAAGTTCGCCGCGTGCTCCGCGAACTCGTGCGGCGGCCGGTGGAACCGGCTCGGGAAGAAGATCGCCGGCATGACGGGCCAGAGCGTGCCCCAGTGGATCGGGCACGGCCGCGGTCGGCTTCAGGTACTGGAGCGCCTTCGCCGCCGACGCCGGGTGGAGGTGTCCCTGCGACAGCTTGGGGCCCCAGCCCCAGACCGGCAGGAGCGCGACGTCGAGGTGCGGCTCGGCGAAGTCGGCCATCCCGCGGAAGATCCCGGTGTCGCCGGCGAAGTAGATGCGGCGCGACCCCTCCACGATGAACCCGATCGGGATCGCCCGCGGTCCCAGCGGCGGCCGGAACCCGCTGTGGACCGCCGGCGTGGCGGTGATCGTCAGCGACCCCACCCGCTCGCTCTCCCCCGGCGCCAGCGCGCGGATGTCGTGGAAGCCGTGCTTCTCCATGAGGCGCTCGGCGCCCTCGGGGACGAGGATCCGCTTCTCGCGACCCAGCAGCTCCAGCGACCGGAAGTCCAGGTGATCGAGGTGCAGGTGGCTGATGAGGACGGCGTCGATCGCGGCGACAAGCTTCGGGTCCGGCCTGGGCGGCGGCGCTGGAGCGGGCCCACCCACCCGTGGAGGAGCGGGTCGGTCAGGATCTGCGTCCCGTCCATGTCGATGAAGATCGTCGCGTGGCCCAGGTACGTCATCAGCGGGTGCGCCGATCCCGCGCCGGACGGGGCGACGACGGCCTCGACGCGCTCGATGCCGGAAGCCACGGCGGCGGAGGACGGCTCAGGGCTGGCGGACGGCTCCATCGCGGCGAGCATAGCCCCGGCGGGCGGAGGGCGGCCGGGCGCTGCGGCGCCCGCCGCCGTGCCACGCCCGCGGCCGGTGGCGCGACGGGTGAACCGGCACGCCCGCCGACCGTGGCACCGGGCGGCCGGGCGCTCCGGCGCCCGCCGCAGGTGGCGCGCGGCTACCATCGGGTGGAGCCGCGTGGTGGCGCGGCCCCCGATGCACCAGGGAGGCGGACGCCGTGGCGGCAGGGACGGATCCGAGGGCGCAGGGGGCGCCGGGTGCGGAGGCTGGACGGCCCGTGTCGGGCGCGGAGGCGGAGCAGCCCGCGCTCGGGCGACCTGCCCGACCGCGCGCAGGTCGTGGTGGTCGGCGGGGGCGTCATCGGCACGAGCATCGCGTACCACCTGACGAAGCTCGGCTGGCGCGACGTCGTCCTCCTCGAGCGCCGCACGCTCACCGCGGGGACCACGTGGCACGCGGCGGGCCTCGTCACGTCCGCGGGGATGTCCACCGAGACGATGACGTGGATGTCGCGCTACACCCGCGACCTGTGCGTCGAGATCGAGAAGGAGACCGGCCAGGAGACCGGCTTCCGGCCGGTCGGCCACCTGCACCTGGCGACCACGCCCGGGCGGCTCGAAGGCCTCCGGCGCGACGCCGCCTTCCAGCGCGGGCACGGCGTGCCCATCGAGGAGCTCTCCGCCGCGGAGTTCGGACGCCTCTGGCCGGCCGCCCGGACGGACGACGTGCTCGGCGCCTTCTACGTCGCCGACGAGGGCCGGGTGAACCCGGCCGACCTCACGATGGCGTACGCGAAGGGCGCCCGCATGGGCGGGGCCCGGATCGTCGAGCACGTCGCCGCCACCGGCGTCACCACCGCGCGGGGCCGTGTGACGGGCGTCGTGACGGACCGCGGGACGATCGCGGCCGAGTACGTCGTCAACGCCGCGGGGATGTGGGCGCGCGAGTTCGGCGCGCTCGCGGGCGTCTCGGTCCCGCTCCAGGCGGCGGAGCACTACTACCTCATCACCGACACCGTGGACTGGGCCCACCCCGACCTCCCGATCGTCGAGGAACCGGATCGCTACGGGTACTACCGCGAGGAGGGCGGCGGGATCCTCGTCGGGCTCTTCGAGCCGGTCGCGGCGCCCTGGTCGCTCGACGGCGTCCCCGCCGACATCGCGTTCGCGACGCTGGAACCCGACTGGGACCGGATCGCGCCGTACCTGGAGCGGGCGATGGACCGGTTCCCGTCCCTGGCGGACGCCGGGGTCCGGACGATGTTCTGCGGGCCGGAGAGCTTCACGCCGGACCTCGGGCCGCAGCTCGGCGAGGCGCCGGA
Source organism: uncultured Chloroflexia bacterium (assembly GCA_963717255.1). GTDB lineage: Bacteria > Chloroflexota > Limnocylindria > Limnocylindrales > CSP1-4 > CAIYQJ01. The sequence continues at coordinate 271,804 of CAVQVT010000003.1, forward strand.
GCTGGGCGGGTACTTCGTCGCGGCGGGCCTCAACTCGCTCGGGATCCTCTTCAGCGGCGGCGTCGGCAGCCTCACGGCGCAGTGGATCGTGGACGGGTACGCGCCCGTCGACGTCACCGGGTTGACCGTGGACCGGACGCAGCCGTTCGAGACGAGCCGGCGCTTCCGCCGCGACCGCGGCGTGGAGCAGCTCGGCGCCTCCTTCGGCGACGCCGCCTGGCCCAACTGGCAGCCGAAGACCGCGCGGAACGTCCGCCGCTCGGTCATCCACGACCGCCTTGCGGCCGACGGCGCGCACTTCGGCGTCTCGTCGGGCTGGGAGTTCGCCGAGTGGTTCGCCGGGCCGGGAGCGAAGCCGGAGATCGAGCTCGGCTGGGGGCGGGACGCCTCGTGGCCGTTCCAGGTCGCCGAGCACCGGGCGGTCCGCGAGGCCGTCGGGATGATCGACATGTCGCTCATGGCGAAGCTCCTCGTGCAGGGGCGCGACGCCGAGCGCGTCCTGAACCTGGTCTGCGCCAACGACGTCTCCGTCCCGGTCGGCCGCGTCGTGTACACGCAGTGGCTCAACGAGGGCGGCGGGATCGAGGCGGACCTCACCGTCACGCGCCTGGCGGAGGATGCGTACCTCCTCGTCGTCTCGGACCTCACCCACCGACGGATGGCGCCGTGGGTGATGCGGCACGCGCCCGAGGGCGCGCACGTCACCGTCACGGACGTCACCTCCGGGACTGCGCTCCTGCAGGTGCAGGGGCCGTTCTCTCGGGAGCTGCTCGGCCGCCTCACGAGCGCGGACCTCTCCACGCCGGCGTTCGGGTACATGACGGCGCGCGAGATCGACCTCGACTACGCGCGTGTCCTCGCGCTGCGCGTCACGTACGTGGGCGAGCTGGGGTGGGAGCTCTACGTCCCGGCGGAGCAGGCACTCACCGTGTACGACGCGCTCCGCGAGGCGGGCGCCGACCTCGGCTACCGGAACGTGGGCCTGGGCGCGATGAGCAGCCTCCGCCTGGAGAAGGCCTACCGCGACTACGGCGTGGACATCGACAACACGGACACCCCGCTCGACGTGGGCCTCGGGTTCGCGGTCGCCTGGGACAAGCCCGGCGGCTTCATCGGGCGCGACGCGCTCCTCGCTGCGCGCACGGCGCTCGCGGGGAGCCCGCCGGCCCGTCGCCTGGTCCAGGTCCTCGTGGAGGACCCGGAGCCGTTGCTCTGGGGTGGGGAGCCGCTCCTCCGCGACGGACGGTGGTTCGGGTACGTGCGTGCGGGAGCGTACGGACACACGCTCGGCGGCGCCGTGGGCCTCGCGGAGGTCGAGGACCCGGCCGGCATCCCCGCCGCGGCGATCGACGGCGGTCGGTTCGAGGTGGACATCGCGGGGGTCCGCTACCCGGCGCGTGCCTCCGTCCGGCCGATGTACGACCCGGACCGCCTGCGGGTCACCGCGTAGCGGGAACGCGATCCTCGCAGGACGCCCGCACGCGGCGCGAGGCGGACGCCGACTCCGTCACCCCGCAGCCGGCGCGCGGCCCTCGGGCATGCCGTTTGACCCTGTACGCCGTCCGCCCGGCGCCGCGACGATCACCCCGACGATCACACCACGGTCGCGCTGGGGGCGGCCGCGCAGGGAGCGCCCATGGAGATCGCCGCCGGCGTCCACGCGATCCCTCTCCTGCGCGTGCGCGCGTTCGCCCTCACCGACGGCGAGCTGACGCTCGTCGACGCCGGCTTCGCGGGCTCACGACGACGGATCGAGCGGGACCTGGCGAGCCTCGGCCACCCCCTGGCCGACCTGCGCAGGATCGTCTGCACCCACGGGCATCCGGACCACGCGGGCGGCGTGGCCGAGCTGGAGGCACCGGGCGTCGAGGTCTGCATGCACCCTGCCGACTTCGCCGGCCTCCAGGTGGGCGTCGGGGATGCGCTCCGCCGCCCCTCGCGGGGCCGGCTCTTCGCATCGATCACCCGCCCTCCGGCCGCGATCCGCCCGATCGAGGACGGCGACACCCTGCCCGTGCTCGGCGGGCTGCGCGTCGTCCACACGCCCGGCCACACCCCGGGCAGCGTCTGCCTCTACGCGCCGCGGGACCGCCTCCTCTTCACGGGCGACGTCCTCCAGCGGCGACGCGGCCGCGTCGTCCCCGCGAGCCGGATCTACAGCGACGACCACCTCGCCGCCCGGGCGAGCCTGCGGCGGCTGGCCGCGCTGGACGTGGCGACGATCGTCTTCAGCCACTACCCACCCCTGACCGAGGGAGCGAACGAGACCCTGGAGGCGCTGGCGCGCGAGGCGGGGCAGTGAGTCCCGGCAGCCCGGGAGGAGGCACGATGGACACCTTGGTGGACCTGGTGCAGGAGGTCGGGGCGCGGTTCGACCGGCGGCCGGCGCTGCTCATCCGCCCCTCGTTCCGGACCCGCACGGTGCGCTACCGCGATCTCCGGACGGCCGTTCCGCGCATCGCGCGCGTCCTCGCCGACGAGGGCCTCGCACCCGGCGAGCGCGCGATCCTCTGGTCGGTGAACCGGCCCGAGTGGGGGCTCGCGTTCTTCGGGCTCCTCCACGCCGGCGGGGTGGCCGTCCCGCTCGACGTGCGGCACCCGGTGGAGTTCGCGCGCAGGATCGCGTCCCAGACCGAGGCGAGCATCGTCATCGCCTCGCGCCAGACCGAGAAGGCCGCCCGCCAGCTCGGGCCTGCCGGTGGTCCTCGTCGAGTCGCTGCCGGACCGCGCCCGGCGCGCGGAGCCACTGCCGGCGGCGCCGGTCACGCCGGACGACCTCGCCGAGATCGTCTTCACGAGCGGGACGACCGGCGATCCGAAGGGGGCGATGCTCAGCCATCGCAACCTGCTCTCCGTGACCGCCGGCATGACCGCCATCGTGCCGTTCGGCAAGGACGACCGGATGGTCTCCGTCCTCCCGCTCTCCCATCTCTACGAGCAGGTCCTCGGGTTCATCGCGCCGCTGACGGTCGGCGCGAGCGTGGTCTACCCGGTGAGCCGCCAGCCGATCGTGCTCCTGCGCACGTTCCGCGACTTCAAGGCCTCGATCCTCCTCATCGTCCCGCAGGGCCTCCGCCTCATCGACACCGCGATCGAGCGGCGGGTGGACCAGGCCGGCCGCCGCGACGCCTTCGAGCGCCTCCACGCCCTCGCGCGCCCGCTCCCCAAGCCGGCCCGCCGGATCCTCTTCTCGCCGGTCCTCTCGCCGATCGGCGGGAAGCTCCACACCGTGGGCCTCGGCGCGTCGGCGATGGACCTCGAGCTCGGGAAGCGCTGGACGGAGATGGGGATCGACGTCCTCCAGGGCTACGGGGCGACCGAGATGGGGCCGGTCGTCACGTTCACCCGGCCGGAGCGGAACCGGATGGAGACCGTCGGTGAGCCGATCCCCGGCGTGGAGGTCCGCCTCGCCGAGGACGGCGAGGTCCTGGCCCGCGGCCCCGGCCGCTTCGCCGGCTACTGGCGGAACCCGGAGGCCACCGCGGCAGCCATCGACGCCGAGGGCTGGTACCACACGGGCGACCTCGGCCAGCTCACCCCGGACGGGTTCCTCATCTTCCGCGGCCGCAAGAAGGACATGCTCGCCCTCCCCGACGGCCAGAAGGTATACGCGGAGGACGTGGAGGCTGTCCTCCGCCAGGACGAGCGCCTCACCGACGCGGCCGTCGTCGGCTGGCCGATCGGCGCGGACCTCCGCGTCCATGCCGTTCTCCTCCTCGACGACCCGGCCGCCGCCGAGGACGTCGTGAAGTCCGCGAACCTGCGTCTCGCTCCCCACCAGCGGATCCGTGCCTTCACCGTGTGGCCCGAGGAGGACCTGCCGCGCACGCACACGATGAAGGTGAAGAAGCCCCAGGTCCTGGAGCGACTGCCGGAGCTGATCGCGGCTGCCGACGCCGGGGCCGCGGCGGCGACGGCCGGCTCGACGAGGATCGGCGCGAAGCTCGACACGCGCCCCGCCGATCCGGTCGCGGCCGTGATCGCCGAGGTCGCCGGCGTGCCCGCCGACCGGCTCGTCCCGACGGCGCGCCTGGAGTCGGACCTCGAGATGGACTCGCTCAAGCGCGTCGAGCTCCTCGGCGTGATCGAGGAGGAGCTCGGCATCTACCTCGACGACGACGCGCTGGCCCCGGACGCGACCGTCGCCGACGTCGCCGCGATGATCGAGGCGGCCCGTGGCCAGAAGCGCAAGCCGATGCGCTGGGGCTGGCCCCTCAGCCCGGTCGTCCGGGCGGTCGGGGTCGCCGCCCAGCTCTTCGTCATGTACCCGCTGGCGACCCTCTTCTACCGCGTGAGGACGACCGGGATGGAGGCGCTCCGGGACCTCGACGGCCCGGTCCTCATCACCCCGAACCACTGCCTCCACCTGGACAACGCGATCATCCTCAGTCGCCTGCCGCTCTCCGTGCGCTGGAAGCTGTCGGTGGCGGCGGGCGCCGAGACGATCTACGGCAACCCGGTCAAGGGCGTCCTCGCCTCGATCCTCGCGAACGCGTTCCCGCTCGCCCGCGAGGGGTCGGTGCGGCGCAGCCTCGAGCTGCTCGGGGCGCGGCTCGACAAGGGCTTCAACATCCTCCTCTACCCGGAGGGGAAGCTGACCGTCGGCGGGCCGCTCCAGCCATTCAAGGCGGGCGCCGGCCTCATCGCGGTGGAGGGCGGCACGCCGATCGTGCCGGTGAAGCTGCGGGTGAACCGGATCTCGATCATCGACCGGCGGCGCCTGCCGAGCTCGTTCCGCGGCGACGTCGAGATCGTCGTCGGGACGCCGCTCGTCTTCGACGCGGACACGGACGCGGCGGTCGCCACGCAGGCGCTGCAGGAGGCCGTCGCGGCGCTGTAGGGCGGGCGGCTGTCGCGACCCGCCTGCGACCGGGCGCCGGACCGCCGCCGCCCGGTCGGGGCGGCGGCGGTCGGCTCCCTCGGCCGTCAGTGGCCGACCCGCGGGAGGAGCGGACGTCAGGCCGGGCTGGGGGCGACCGCGGGCGAGTCCGCGCGGAGCGCCTGCAGGCCCAGCACGATCCAGCCGACGGCGAACGCGCCGAACGCGGCGACGACGATCGCACCGGAGGATCCGCCCTGGCCGCTGCCGACGATGAACGAGACGAGCGAGACCACCGCGCTGATGCCGAGGATCACCGCACCCGGGCGCGGCAGGGCGGCCGTCCGATACGTCGCGATGGCGAAGAGCAGCGAGCCGACGATCGTCGCGAGCAGGCCGACGATGAGCAGGCCCCAACCGTAGACGCCGGCGACAGGCTCGTCGCCCACGACCGCCATGAGGATCAGGCCGAGGGTCGCGAGGGCGCCGCCGGCGGCCGGCAGGGCGAACGCGGCCCAGATGAGCACCGGATGTCGCCGGGCCTGGAAGGCGCTCAGGCCGGCCAGGCCGACCAGGAGCGCGATCGACCCGAGGAGGCCGACGACGAAGCCGGGGTCCTCGTCCGCGGGGTCGAGCGCACCCCACAGGAGGCCCGCGAACAACAGGGCGCCGCCCGCGATGGCGGCCATCCCACCGATCCGGAGAGACATGGGGAACCCCTTTCGATGTTCGGAGTAGGAGCCCAACCCCCGGAGGTGGAGGTGGGCGTCGAGGGCGCCGAGCGCGATGTCGGCCACGTCGAACGGGCCCAGCGGACGCTCCGCGAGGAGCGCCGCGAACTCGTCGCCGTAGCGCGACCGCCAGCGGGCGGGATAGAGGCGGAGGAGGAGGGCGATCATGGGACGCGTCGCCCTGTCAGCCCGTGGACCGGGCGAGCCGGCTGAGGCCGAGCTCCGCGAATGCCGACAGCCCGTGGAGCTGGTCGGCGAGCGTCGTGGCCCCCACCGCGGTCAGGCGGTACGGGCGGCGCCGGTCCACCGGCTCGAGCGCCTCGATGAGCCCGCGCTCCTCGAGCCTCGCGAGCGCCGCGTACAGGGTCCCGGGACCCAGCGGCCGGCCGGTCCCCTGCTCGACGTCGGCCATGATGGCGTAGCCGTGCTTGGGTCCGTCGGACGAGGCTCACGAGGATGAGGATCGCCGGCTCGGCGAACCGGCCGAGCTCGGGGAGCGGTGCGTTCACTGCGGTATTCCTTCCGGGCCGGTCGCGGCCCTGCGGGTGTCCTTCGACGGGAGTCTTACGTCGCACGATATATCGTGGGGCGATATATACGCCCAGGGCACGCCGCCTGTCAAGGGGTTCGCGCGGACGGGGCAGCGACGAGGCGGCGGATCTCGGGACGAGCCGGGTCGCCCGGCGCCATGGATCACGGGCCCGCGGTCAGCCGCCGGTCGCCACCCGCGGCTCCCGCCATGCCTGGATCCCGACCGCGGTGAGCGCGACGTTGTATCCGGCCATGACCAGGGGCCAGGGCGCCGGCAGGCCCAGGAAGGCACCGATGACGGCGAGCACGAGTCCGTCCACGGCCGTGAAGATCCCGAACGCGATCGCGGGACGATTCCCGACGAACACGCCGGCGGCGAGCAGGATGCTGAGGGCGAACACCGCGGCCAGCCCGATCGGGAGCAGGTTCGAGCCACCCAGGGGTCCGCTCGGGGCCATCGGCACGATGAGGATCGGGCGGAGCAGGAGTCCCGCCGCGAAGACCCTCGTCCATGCCAGGGAGTCGGAACGGCCACGCATACCTGCCCACATCGTAGGCCGCGCGGGGTCCCCTGGCGGGACCGTGGCCGGCCGCGTCGCGTTCCGGCCCGCGATCGCCGACTGGCGGACAACGGAGGCCGACGTCGATCTGCCCGTCGACGTCATCCGCGAGCTCGGGACGTCGACCTCGATCGGGGCCGCCCCGGCGCCCTGAAGCGTCGCCGCGGAAGCCATCGGACGTCGCGCCCGCGACGCGAAACGGCGACCGGTGGCCGCGGGTCAGTGCACCTCGGCGATCAGACGAGCGGCGCGGGCCGTGAAGAGGGTCGGACGGGGCCGGGACCTCCTGCCCGAGCCGCGAGAGCGCTGGAGGAGCGGCGAGTAGCCGATGTCCGAAGTCATCGGCTATCCTGTGCCACGCGCCGACATAGCTCAGCGGTAGAGCAGCTGTTTCGTAAGTCTTGCCGCACTCTCTTGCATCACTGAGCACAATGCGACCCGTGGCAGCGGTCCGTCTGAGCCGTCAGTAGTCGGTCCCCTTCTCCCCGGCCCGATGATTCCGCTCCGTGCGGCGAAGGCCGCTCTCTCGGCCTTCGGCATCGGCTGCCCTCAGGGGAGTCACTCGCGGCGCAGGCGCCAGATGTTCTCGGAAGGCCAGCGCCGAGCCCACGCGAGCTCGTCTGGATCGCGATACGAGCTGATGGTGTCGGGCGCTGGCCGTGGCTCAATGAGATCCTCCACGACGAATTTGTTCGCGCGGAAGAGCCGGATCCACTCCCCGTACCGGAGTTGGAAACGTACGTGGTCACCGCCATCGAACTGGTGCATCCCGAAGTAGTCGAGCGCGAGACGGTCGCCGGTCTTGTCGGCACCGAGCGGCCGGCAGATCGTCTCGATCGGCGACTCGTGGTTGAAGGCGAACAAGCCGCCGCGGCGCAGAAGACGGGCGACCTCCGGGACCGTTCGGTACGGATCGGCGAACGTCATCGCGCCGTGGTCGCAGAAGACGACGTCGAACGAGGACCCGGGGAGCGGCACGGCTTCGGCGCTCGCGTGGATCAGCGGGATCGAGACGCCCTCATCCGCCATCAGCCGTCGAGCGTGCTCGAGCTGGCGCTCGGATACGTCGAGACCGACCGGGTGAGCGCCGCGTTTCGCGAGCGCGACAGACCATCGCGCCGCCCCGCAGCCGATCTCGAGGATGTCCTTGCCGGCGACGTCGCCCAGCACGCGCAGCTCTGACTCCAGGATCTGGAAGGGTCCCCAGGCGAGACCGCCACTGGCGGCGAGCTGCTCGCCGTGCTTGGCCTGGTACTCGTCGCTATGGGCGTCCCAGAACGCGCGGTTGCGGGCGGCGTCCGGGGTCAGGCGAGGAGGCTCGGGCGGGTCGGTCGTCATCCGCGCATCCTACTCACGGTCGACGATCGGTCGCTCCTCGACGGATCACGAGGAAGCCCAACTCGACCCTTGCGAGACTGATCGCCTGTGCCTGAGCCCGGCCCTTCGGAGGCTCGGCGCGCGCCCCACCCGGCGAGCCGAAGCGGAGCGCCCGACGGATGCGCTCCGTTACGACGCGGCCGGCTTGCGGCAGCCCAGGACCAGCGCGGCCTTGTACAGAGGTCGGAGGCTCCCGTAGCGAACGGTCACGTCCGTGAACCCGGCGTCCTCGAACAGCCGCCGGTGGCCGGCCTCGTCGTACCAGCGGACCCTCGTACCCGGTCGCGTAGGTGTTCCTTGGGTAGTCGACCCGGACTGCTCCGGCGACCGCCGGGGGTCGGGATCCGAGAACACGAGGCGCCCGCCCGGGCGCAGCACCCGGAACGCCTCGGCGTGCTTGATCGGCGCGTTGAGGGCCGTCACCGCGGAGAACTCGCCGTCCTCGAACGGCAGCTCGGCGGCGCTGCCGGTCACCAGCTGGGCCGTCCCGGCGGCGATCCGGTCCGCGAGCCGCCGCTCGGCCTCTCGCAGCATGACCTGGGAGACGTCGAGGCCGACGACGCGGCGCACGTGCTGGGCCTTCGCCGCCAGGAACGCGCCGGGCCCGCAGCCGATGTCGAGCAGCTCGTCATCGGGCTGGAGGTCGAGCATCTCGGCGACGGTCTCGTACAGGCCCGCCTCCATCCTCGGCATGGCCTTCGCCATCACCCACCCCACCGGCCCGTTGTTCCAGAAGGCGTACTCCCCACCGGGCGCAGCCACCGTGAATATCGCGTCATCGTCGGGCGGCAGGGCCTCCGATCCGCGCCCCCCGAGCCGGCCGCGGAGGAGTGCGCCGCCGGCGATGGTGGCCGTGGCCCCGCCGGCGACGACGGCAAGCTTGGTGCGGCGGCGCATGGCGCGAACCTCCCCGGGACGCCATCGCGGGTCGGTCTCGCCAGTGGCTCGGCCCGGTCCCGGCGGCCGGTGCGTGGGCCGCGTGTCAGAGCCTCCCGCGTGAGTCAGAATTCTCCCACCGGCGTCGATGGCCCCGGGACGCCGGGGGCGGAGGTTGGGGGCGTCGCGAGCGGGGTGTAGCTCTGGGTCCGGCAGTGGGCGATGTTGCTCGCTACGGATGTCCGTGCTGTTCGTCGCACGACAGCCGGATCGAGCGTCGGATGACCCTGAACACGCTCTGTTACACGCCGCTACTCGGTGCGCTCGGCCTGAAGCCAGGGCGCGCCTTCGAGCCGGCGTGCGGGACCGAAGCCCGCCTCCGCGAGCATGGCGGCGCACTCCTCGAAGGTGTCGATGCGGCCCCGCCGCGCCACGTCGTAACAGCCAGGCGCTGAGGGAGCGCCGCCAGGACGCGACGAGCGGACTTGGCTCATGCGTTCTGGAGGCGTCGGCGCTAGACTGCCCGGGAGCGGTGACCCTCATCGGTGAGCTCAGTGGCGCCATTCCCCGTTAGCGCGGTGGACGCGCTACCACACCGACGGAGCCACCGCGAGAGACAGGCGGAGAAGGAGTTAGTCTCTCCCTCTACGCACGACTCACAAGCCGACATAGCTCAGCGGTAGAGCAGCTGTTTCGTAAACAGCAGGTCCTCGGTTCAAATCCGAGTGTCGGCTCCAGCGATCTGAACTCAGAAGCCGGCCGCGTGGCCGGCTTCGTCGTTGCCGACGCCCGGATCGGTCACTCCCTGACTCCTCGGGCCGCCGGCGTCATCTCGTTCCATCGAACGCGAGGGTCCCGGACCCGTGCACGGGTCCGGGACCTTTGCCCCTTACGAGGAACCACCTGCCACTCCAGCATTCGCACCGAGCGGCCTGTCCGCGTGTGCCGTGATCGGGCGCCTGCCGGAGGACCCCATGGCCGCCAGCCACGCCACCTGCCTGCTGGGAATCGCGCTCGCGGCGACCCTGGGCGCGTGTTCGTCCGCCGGACCGTCCGCTTCGGCCGGTCTCCCGACACCTGGACTGCCCGCAAGCGCGGCACCGAGTCTGCCCGCAGCGGCGAGCACGAAGCCGGCGGCCGGGACGACCCCCGGAGCGTCGGGCCCGGTCGTGGGCGCGGTGGAGGTCGCCGGCACCCATGTCACCATCGTCCCGCCCGATGGGTTCGTCCCGGCCGCGTCATTCCCGGGCTTCGAGCACGAGGGATCCGGATCCTCGGTCGTCGTCACCGAGATCCCGGGGTCCTACAGCCAGATCGCCGGCGCGATGACCGATGAGCGTGTCGGCGGCGAAGGCATCACCATCACGAGCCGGACCGACGTGATGATCGACGGCCGGCCGTCCCTCCTGCTGGAGGGGACCCAGCAGGCGTACGGGATGACCTTCGGCAAGGTGATCCTCGTCACCGGGACGGAGGCGTTGACGGCAACGGTGACCGGCAACTACCCCGCCGACGAGGCCTCGTTCGCATCGACCGTCAAAGCCGCGATGCTGACGACCTCCTTCGATCCCGACCGGCAGGTGGACCCGGCGGCCGCGCTCCGGTTCACGATCTCCCCAGCACCGCCCCTCAGATTCGCCGGTGTGATCATGAACAGCGCCCTCTACAACACGAGCGGCGCCGTCCCGTCGGCGGATCCGGGGGACCCGTATCTGATCGTCGCTCCCTCGCTGGGCGACGCGGACACCTCCGACCTCGACGCACTCGCTCGGGAGCAGCTCCGGCAGGCCGAGGTCACGGACTTCGTGGCCCAGGATCAGGCCGACGTGACGATCGGAGGCCTGTCGGGGATCGAGCTGACCGGGACCGCGAAGGGACCCACCGGGGGAGCCGAGGTCTTCGTGTACGAGGTGCTGCTCATCGACGGAGCCGGGGTCGTCACGATGATCGGCGTCTGCCCGATCGAGCGCCGCGCTGAGTGTCTCGGAGCATTCGAGCAGACCACGAGGACGTACCGGCCCAAGGGCTGAGGGCGCAGGGGGCAGGCATGGCGGGTCGCGGGTCGGCTGCGTCGCAGGGCTCCGTGATGGTCACGGACCGTCGCTGGTTCGACCTGCTGGCGCGCCTCGCGGGCCCCGACCGGTCGATCGACAACGTCAACTTCTGGCGGCCGTCCGCGCAGCAGCGGTTCCACGCGGTCGAGCGCGGCGGGCTCGTCTTCTTCCGGCTCAAGGCGCCCGTGAACCGGGTCGTGGGGTTCGGGCGGTTCGTCACCGACCTGCACGAGCGGATCTCCGTCGCCTGGGACCTCTTCCGCGAGAAGAACGGCTACCCGGACATCGAGCGCTTCACCGGCGCGATCGTCGGCTACCGGCGGGAGGCCGGCTGGTCGGACGCCGAGGCGCTCGCGCGACCGCTCACCTGCCTCGTCCTCGTGGATGCCGTCTTCCTCCCGCCCGATCGATGGCTCCCGTGGGGCGACGACGAGGACTGGCAGCGCAACGTCGTGGTCGGCAAGGGGTACGACCTCGACCGCGCGCCCGGGTACGCCCTCAAGGCGCTCCACGACGCATGGTGGGCGGGCCGGCGCGGGCACGCGATCGAGGAGGAGGCGGCCGAGTACGCGACGGCGACCTTCATGCCCCTGGCGACCGACGAGCGCGAGCGGACGACGATCCCGGTCGCCGCCCGGCACGGGCAGGGCGCCTTCAAGGCGGCGCTGCTGAGCGCGTACGGCGCCTGCGCGGTGACCGGCGAGCACGCCCGACCCGTCCTCGACGCCGCGCACATCCAGCCCTACCTGGGGCCGCGGTCCAACCACCCGCAGAACGGGCTGCTCCTGCGGACCGACCTCCATCGGCTCTTCGACGACGGCTACGTGACCGTGACGCCCGACCACCACCTGGAGGTGAGCCGGCGCCTGCGCGAGGAGTTCGACAACGGCCGGGCCTACTACGACCTCCAGGGCCGGCCGCTGCTCCTCCCCGGCGACCCGGCGCTGCGGCCGAGCCCGGCGGCGCTCAGCGTGGCACAACGAGCGGGTGTTCAGGTGAGGAGATCACTGGGTGCTCTCGGCGCTGGGTACCGCGCATGATTTCAAATGGCGGCGGCCCAACAGATGGAGGCTCGACGATGCACAAGGACCTTGCACGATCCCTCCGCGACGCTCGCGACCTCGCCCCGCGGGGTCAGGTCGTCGTCCGCATCCACCTCTTCGGTATCGCGTACGCCAGGGAACTCCAAGGCAGCGACCTTGCGGCGCTCGCTCGCGAAGCCGGCGTGCCCGAGACCTATGCGACCGAGGTTCACAAGGGGCATGCGGCTCGCAGAGTTCGTGACACTGACGCGACCGGTCGAGTTCTGAGGGGGTACAGGAGTGGCGAGGTACCCGGGCGGTAACCAGGAATGGGCACATCGCCCATACGGCAACGACGAGCTCGCGTGGGACGAGGCGAAGCGCCTGTGCCGGGCGACGCTGTACGCGTGGGCGGCCGCAGGTCGATACGGGACGTACGGCGAGGTCGCCCGGGCGGTCACTGCTATCGGGTGGCCGGACGGGCCGCACACACACCAGGGCCGGCAGATGGGGATGCTCCTCGGCCAGGTGACGATGGACGAGCTCGATCGAGTCGAGGATCGCCCGATTCTGTCGGCCCTCGCCGTCAGTCAGGAGGAGCAGATGCCATCGTCGGGCTTCTGGTCGCTGGTCCGCGACGTGCTCGGGTTGCCAGTCGGGCCGACCGAGGACGCCCGACTCGAGTTCTGGGTCAGGGAGTTCAAGGCAGCGTGCGAGTACTACGGGAAGCCCACGGCATGACGCCTCTGGACGAGACGCTACAGGTGACGGCGGGGGCACCTGCGATCCCTATCCGCCTCGGTCCGTGGGTGGCCGAGCGCGACGCCCGTGTGCCGTGCTTCGGGTACGGATGCCGGCCGGACACGATCGAAGACGATGTCGGGGGCTCTGGCATCGCCCAGGACCTGACCGATGGCTGATCGCGAGGAACTATCGAGTCCGCGGCCCTTCGCAGTGTTCGCCCAAGACACGTGCTAGCTCCCGTCCTTCGAAGGCGGCGTCCATCCGATCCTCGTCGGTCATCGCCCTCAGCCTCCCCCCGCGTGCCACCTACGCCGTCACGCTGCGAGTCCGGCCGGCTCCGCGGCGGGCCTGGACCTCCTCCATGTGCACGCGATGTGCCTCCGAACAGGCCGGGCACACGGGCACGCCGTTCTGGCCGCCGCAGACCCCACCGAGGCGCCACGGCACGTCGTCGTTCGTCTGACAGTAGGCGAGGCCGCGGCGCTTGCGGTCGTCCTCGAGGTGATGGATGCCGTTCGGGTCGATCCGCGTGTCAAAGCTCACTCGGCCGGCCCGCCCATCCGCGCGGCGTAGATCCGCATCCGGATCCCGACGGCCTCCTGGTGCGGGATGAATCGGCGGGGCGGGAAGGAGACGAACGGCGTCTCGGCCCGCTCCCACACGCGCACGATGCGCGGGAGCTCCGTCTCCGACAGCCAGACCATCCCCTGCTCGTTCGTCGTGGCGTTGCGGATCGCCGCGAAGACGCCCGGCCCGAGCGGCCAGTACTCGTCGAAGCCGTAGACGTGCCAGGGCGACGCGGGGTCGATGTGCACGCCCTTCGCCTCCGCACGCGGGAGGCGCCGGATCCCGAGCGACGCGAGGGTCCGCGCCGCCGACAGCGCCTCCGCGTGGGTCGCGTAGCCCCCGGAGAGCATGTCCTTCGCCGCGCCCACGGCCGGCCCGCGGAAGACCGCCCAGTAGCCGGCGTCCCGGACGTTCGGGATGATCCAGACCGGGTCGTCGCTGCCGTCCGCGACCCGCACCTGCGTGACGCCGCCGACCGACTCGAGCTCGATCGGCTTGCGCACCCGTCGGCCCATCTGCACCCCCTAGTCCCGCCGGGATGCCCCGGTCCATGCCATCACACCAGCAGGCCGTGCCACCTAGGTGGCACACGCGAGTCCGACCCTGACGCCATGCCCGAATGGCTGGTCCCCAACTTCGTGGAGCTGCCTGCGTTCCTCGCCGAGAACCTCGCGTGGATCGCAGGCGGGCTCGTCATCCTCGGTCTCGTGTCGGTCGTCGCCTGGGCCGTGTCCACGGCGCGCCGGCGTTCCTAGCCGCGACCCTGCCGAGACGTGCGGGAACGAGCTGCTATGGCTTCTCCGGGCCGGGCCCTGGATCGGCCAGCCGATCGCCCGCGCAGCTCCCGTCGTCGTCCTCCCGGCCGCGCCTCGCCCATCGCTCGATCTCGGCGAGCGCCAGTCGGGTCATCTCCGCCTAGTACTCGGTCACCGCCGCGTCGGCAGGGAGCTGGACCCACTGGCGACCGACGCGCGCTTCGGGCGGAGCCGGGCCAGCAGAAGCTCCGCGGGCTGCCAAGCCGCCCTTCGGACGGGCTCCCCCCAACGCACCTCACCGGTGTCCACCCACCCGACCCCTGTTCTGACCCCTTCTACCTCCCACGCGGCCACCGGGGGACCGCTCCTCGGCGGCCTATAGGCGCAGCAACGGGGCTCGACGTACCCGTCCGCGCGGCCGCTCGGACGCGTACACGGGACGCTCGGGCGCGAGACGCGCCACGTTCGAGCCACGAGCACCGGAACCGACGAGGAACCGACCTAATCTAGGGCTCCGCCGGCGGTCTCCGGCCCCGGCGCCTTGGGATTCGTAAACAGCAGGTCCTCGGTTCAAATCCGAGTGTCGGCTCCAGTCGACCACCGACCGAAGCCCGTCGTCACGGCGGGCTTCGACGTTCCCCGGATCGAGTCTGCTGCGCGCCCGACGACGCGGGGATGGCGTCGGCGATGAGGAGCACCGCCCCGCAGCCCGCACCGAGCGCGAGCGTCAGGTGGGTCCTCCGGCCGTCGCGACCCGTACCGGCCGACCCTTGAAGGCGCCGTAGGATCGAGCGGCCTCGCCGAGCCCCTCGAGCACCCCGGCGGACAGACGGCCGAACGGGATCGGTTCGATCACGATGCCCCGAGCGCTCATCGTCCGCCGCCACGTCCCGACGACCCGGCCATCCGCGACGATGGTCGGTTTGAACATCCCGTTGCCGCCCGGGACGATCGCGTCGGCGTGCTCCGGCGCCAGCGCGGCCGTCCGGTCGGCGTAACCGAGCATGTACTCGTCGAAGCCCGGCAGGAGGTGGACGCGGGCACGGGGCGGCGCGATCTCGAGTGTCTCCGGCGCGAGGTGGTAGGTCACGCCGTCGATCTCGAGGCTTGCCAGCTGGCTGCCCGCGATGGCGAGACCGCGTCGCGTGTCTCGGACGGTGAGGCCCGACCAGCGCACGAGGTCCCCGACCGTGGCCGGTCCGTGGCTGCGGTAGTACCGGAGAGCGAGCTCGCCGAGCGCCTCGTCGCGGTCCAGTCGCCGTGGACGAGACACCCAGTCCTCGAGCAGGGCGAAGGTCTGCCCGCGGCCATCCGACGCACCGAGGACGAGCGTGCCGGTCTGCGCGAGGTACCACAGGAGGTGATACCCGCGTTGCCCCTCGGTGCTGACGCCGCCGGCGTCGAACGTGGCGAGCAGCGCCTCGCGGGTCATCGTCCGCCGGCCCGTCAGCGCGTCCACCGCGATCGCCCGCGCCCGATCCACATCGGCGTATGTGATCCCGAGCGCGGCTCGTCTCGCTGCCGCAGAGGCGAGCGCGCGCGGCGCCGTGAGCTCGAGCATCCAGCCAAGGTCGTCGGCCGCCACAAGGTGGAGCGTTCCGCGGAGCGGCCAGGACCGCACGATCTCGCCGGCGTCGCAGGCCGCCTCGACCGCAGCCTCGGTCGCGCCCGCCTGGCGGAGGCCGACGGACCACTTCACGCCCGGGAAGTCCTGCGCCTGCAGGCCCAGCATCCAGCGAACGGCCTCCACCGCCGTGGAGGCCTCGTTCGCCCCCAGCCGCTGAGCGGCGAGCCGCAGGCCGGTGATGCGGCGGCGGCTCGCGCTGAAGGCAGGTCTCGCCATACGCGCAGTATCGGGCAGGGTGCTTCGTCAGCCGCCGTCGCGGTCGTGGTTCACCGTGTCGAATCGTCCCCGGCCGTCAGGGCGGGGTGATCCTGTACCGGGCGACCACCTCGCTCAGTCGCTTGCGTGGATCCGGCTCGACGGCGATCTCGATGTCGGTCAGGGCGAAGTCACGACCCTTGAAGAGAAGCGGCTCACCCAGGTCCCGGGCGAGCGCGTAGGCGAAGCAGTCGCCCATGTTGAGGCGGGCCGGGTGGCCGGAGCCGCGACCGAAGCTTCGGTACGCCTCCCGGGCGATCCGTGCCTGCTCCGCCGTGAAGGGAGCGACCTCGATCCCCGACAGGCGCAGGAATGGGTCGACGGCGCCCGACAGGGCCGGGTCACGGCGGCCATCGACGACGGCGGTGAGTTCCACGTAGCTTGCGGCCGATAGACGGACCACGGCGGCGTCCGTGATGAGGTGGCCGAACGCGAGCGCCTCTGGCTCACGTTCGAGGAGCGCGATCAGGACGGACGTGTCGACGATCACTTCGGCAGCCCCATCTCGTCATAGAGGAGCGCGTCGAAGTCCTGGCTGAGGTAGTCGTGCCCGAGCGCGTCTCCGAGTGCGCCCCACATCTCCACGATCTCCCGAGCCCGCGCCTCGACGTCGAGCTTCCGGTCCTCCGCGCGCACCTCATCGAGGCGCGACCTGACCGCCTCCGTCACCGCTGCCGTCATGGACACGCCCAACGCGTCGGCGAGCTCCCGCACGAGCCGGACGGTCTCCTCGTTCTTGATGTTCAGGCTCATGGTGCAAGTCTACCCGGGTCGTGGTGGATGTCTACCATGCCCCGCAGCGGGTCGTCCTCGCGCCGGACCGGGGTGGCGACCCACCGCGACCCCACGTCACGACGGGTGGGCGCGACGGCGTCGCGTCGATCGGGGGCGATGGCGTCACCGTTCAGTCGCATTCGATGCCACCGGTGGGGCGTGCAGGTTCCGACCCGGGCGAGCGAGACTGGTCCGGTACCCGGTTCGCCGAGAAGCGCAGGTGACCGCGCAGGCCATCGGCGCTGCCCATCACCGACCTGCACACAGGAGCGTGCCATGTCCTCTGTCGTCGACTTCATCGACGTCTCGACGACAGGTCTGGAGCGTCACCGGTGGCGCCAGAGCTCGCGGGCTGCGGGCGAACGAGGCGCGGTACTTCAAGAACAAGTACGGCCACGACTTCACGGTGGAACCGGCGAGCGATGTGAAGGAGACCGTCGACTGGGTCCACCGCATCCTCAAGGAGGAGCGCGACCTCGTCATCTCCTCCCGCCCGCTCGAGGCGACGGAGTTCCAGGTCGAGAACATCCGGTGGGCCTACGTCTTCTACGAGAGCGGCCTGTCGATCAACGTGCTGTACACGCTCGACGACGCCGGGAAGCGGGCTGTCGGGTTCAAGCTCTCCGACGGCATGGAGGTCCCCGCCGAGCTCGCCTCGCGGTTCAAGTTCGCGCGCCAGGAGTCGAAGCTGGCCGGCACCATCCGGGGCTCGTACTTCGTGATCAAGGGCGAGTACTGATCGCGGCCTGAACGGGGGCAGGCGCCCGGGGGCCGGCGCCCGGGGGCGGCGTCCGAGGCCGGCATCGTCGTCCGAGGGCTCGAGGGTGGCCGGGGTCGGGGCGGTCGCGGCTATCATCGGGATGCGCCGGTACGCGGAGCACGCCGCACGGCGACCGGCAGCACCCAGGTCGAGGCCCATGCGCGTTCGCACCGCCGTTCTGCCCGCGGCCGGATGGGGCACCCGGTTCCTTCCCGCCACGAAGGCGCAGCCGAAGGAGATGATGCCGCTCGTCGACAAGCCGGTGATCCAGTACGCGGTCGAGGAGGCCGCGGCCGCCGGGATCGAGCACGTCATCATCGTCACCAACACCCAGAAGCGCGCGATCGAGGACCACTTCGGGCCCTCGGACGAGCTGGAGCGTCTCCTCGAGGCGAAGGGCGACCGCGAGATGCTCGGCCGCATCCGGGGCATCAGCGAGCTGGCACGGATCAGCTACGTGCTCCAGACGGAACAGCTTGGCCTGGGCCACGCCGTGCTGATGGCCAGGGAGCTCGTCGGACGCGAGCCGTTCGCCGTGATCCTCTCGGACGACGTGGTGGTCGCCGATCGCCCCGCGATCGGCCAGATCATCGCCGCCCACGAGCAGACCGGTGCCTCGGTCGTGGCGGTCATGGAGGTCGATCACGCGGAGACGGACCGATACGGGATCATCGACCCGATCCTGCCATCCGACGGCGGCGCGCAGGGGCGTCTCCGCAGGCTGCGGGGCGTGGTCGAGAAGCCCCGGCCGGAGGACGCGCCGTCGGATCTGGCCGTCATGGGACGGTACGTGCTCACGCCCGGGATCTTCGACCGGCTCGAGCAGACGCCCCGGGGTGCCCTGGGTGAGATCCAGCTGACGGATGCGATCCAGCGCCTCATCGAGGAACAGGACGTCTACGGCTACGAGGTGGAGGGCGTGCGGTACGACGCGGGCACCACCGCGGGGTGGATGCGGGCGTCGATCGAGCTCGCGCTCCTTCGGCCGGATGTCGGGCCGGGGCTGCGTCGCTACCTCGCGGGTCTCGACCTCGAGGACTGAACGAGGCATCCGTCGGGCGTGTGGCCCCGCGGCGGAGACGCGACCGGGTCTCCGGCCCGATGAGAGCCTGCGTGTCAGGGTGCGCCGAGGACGACCCGGACCCGGTGCGTGGCGCCGTCGTCGGCGAGGGGGATCGCCGCGCCGCCCAGCGGCCGTCCATCGAGCTCTGCCGACGCCACGCCGCGGCTGACTCCCTGGGGGTTCTCCACGACGATCTGGTACCTGGTCGAGTGATAGCGGAAGTCGATCCGGTACTCCCGCCACGCCCGAGGGATGCAGGGGTCGATCACGAGCGTCGTCCCGCGCAGACGGAATCCCAGGATCGACTCGAGGCCGGCCTGGTACATCCAGCCCGCGGACCCCGTGTACCAGGTCCAGCCGCCGCGGCCGACGTGCGGCGGTTCCGTGTAGACGTCGGCCGCCATGACGTACGGCTCCACCTTGTAGCGGTGGACCCCGGCCCGGGTGCTGGCATGGTTGATCGGGTTCACGATGGAGAACAGCTCGCCCGCCTTGTCGCCGTCGCCGAGCGCGGCGAAGGCCAGGACCGACCAGATCGCTCCGTGCGTGTACTGGCCGCCGTTCTCCCGGATGCCCGGCAGATACCCCTTGATGTAGCCCGGATCGAGGTCGGAGCGGTCGAACGGCGGGGTGAACAGCGGGACGACGCCATCGCCGCGTCGGACGAGGTACTCGTCCATGGCGGCCATCGCTCGCTCTGCGTGGAGAGGATCGGCGGCTCCCGACAGGACGCTCCACGATTGAACGATCGAGTCGATGCGGCACTCGGCGTTCACCGCGGAGCCGAGCGGGGTGCCATCGTCGAAGAAGGCTCGGCGATACCAGTCGCCGTCCCAGCCGTGGCGCTCGAGGGCCCGTCGGAGCGCCTTCATGTGGGCTCGCCAGCGTTCCGCGCGCGGACGCTCACCGTGGGCATCCGCGATCGGCGCGAAGGCGGCCAGGACGGTGTGCAGGAACCATCCCAGCCAGACGCTCTCGCCTCGGCCCTCCCGGCCGACGCGGTTCATCCCGTCGTTCCAGTCGCCGGACCCGATGAGCGGCAGTCCGTGCGCGCCGACCGCGAGACTCCGGTCGATCGCCGCGATGCAATGGTCGAACAGCGAGGCCGACTCCGATGAGCGTTCCGGCTGGAAGTAGGCGTCCGCCTGGTCGGGACGCAGCCCCGGTCCCTCGATGTATGGCACGGGCTCGTCGAGCACCGCCGTGTCGCCGGTGACCTGGAGGTAGCGACCGACCGCGTACGGCAGCCAGAGGCGATCGTCCGAGATCCGGGTCCGGACGCCCCGACCCGACGGAGGATGCCACCAGTGCTGGACGTCTCCCTCGGTGAACTGATGAGCGGCGGCCCTCAGGATGTGCTCCCGGGCGAGCTCGCGCCTCGACGTCACCAGGGCGATCACGTCCTGGAGCTGGTCGCGGAACCCGTAGGCACCGCCCGCCTGGTAGAAGCCGGCCCTCGCCCACAGCCGGCACGCGAGCGTCTGGTAGATGAGCCAGCGGTTGAGCATGATGTCCATCGAGCGGTCGGGCGTCCGCACCTGGACCGTGCCCTGGGCGTCGTCCCAGTAGCTCGTCAGGCTCCGCAGCATCGCCGTCAGGTCGGCCGTTCGCGCGCGCCGGATCAGGTCGGCCGCCGCCGCGTCGCTGTCGGCCTCGCCGAGCAGCACGAGGACCTGGGTCCGCGCTCCATCGGCGAGCTCGAAGCCGGTCTGCAGCGCGGCGCAGGGATCCATGCCGGCGCCGGCGGCACCCTGCATCCGGTATCCGCGCTCCAGGCCGGCGGGCCGGTCCGGGGCGCCGTTGCGGCCCAGGAACTCGGTCCGATCGGCCGTCCACGTCGTCTGCCGCCCGCCGAGATCGAGGAAGGCGACCCGCCCGGCGAAGTCGTTGTTCCACGGGTTCCGCAGGAGGATCGCCTGCGTCTCCGGATCCAGTGCCGTGACGATCCGGGGGGCGCTGGCCCCGCGCGAGGTGCCCATCGCCCACTCGGCGTAGGCGGTGACCGAAAGGCGCCGGGAGCGCCCGGACCGGTTCTCGACGGTCAGCACCGAGATCTTCACGGGGTCGTCGAGCGGGACGAACTGGAGCAGGTCGAGCGCGATCCCATCGTGGAGGTGCTCGAACCGGCTGTACCCGGCCCCGTGGCGAGCGACATACGTCGATCCCTCGCATCGGATCGGCTGGACCGTGGGCCCCCACGACTCGCCGCTGTCGTCATCCCGGAGGTAGATCGCCTCGCTCGCCGGGTCGCTGACGGGATCGTTGGACCAGGGTGTGAGCTGGTTCTCGCGGCTGTTGCCGGACCACGTGTAGCCCGACCCGGATTCGGAGACCTGGAACCCGAACGACGGGTTGGCGATCACGTTCAGCCATGGCGCCGGGGTCGCCTGTCCGGGGCCGAGGATGGTGACGTACTCGCGCCCGTCATCCACGAAGCCACCGAGCCCGTTGAAGAACTCGAGCTCCGGACGCGGCGGGGCCGCATCGCTCCCTGTCCGACCCGAGCCTGGCGGCGCGGCGGATGGCGCGATCCGCTCGGGACGCTCCAGGCGGATCACCTGGTCGGCGAGACTGCCCCGCCGGCTCAGCAGGACGGCCCGGGCGGCCGCCTGCAGGAGCGTGCGGTCCTCCGCGGAGAGCTGGTCGCCGCGCAGGATGTACACCCCGCCATGGCCGCGATGACCCTCGGGGACCAGGGTGGACTGGCTGGTCCGCACCAGGGTCTCGAGCGAGTCGTGAAGGTCCTGCGCATAGGTGGCGCCATGCTCGTTGAGGATCACGAGGTCGACGTCGAGGAGCTTCAGCCGCCAGTACTCATGGGCACGGAGCAGCTGTCGGACGATGTCGAGATCCTCGGCCTCGTCGATCCTCACCATGACGATCGGGAGGTCGCCGGAGATGCCGTGGGCCCACAGCCCGGGTGCTCCCCTCTCGTTTCGGACCAGGAGGCCGGCCGGAGGTCGGAGCGACCGGTCCGAGTAGAGGATCCGGTTGGCCAGGCGCTGGAAGAGGTGGGCTTCGTCGGCTTCGATCCCGAGGTGATGGAGCTGGACCTGGGCCTGCGTCCAGGCGAGGGTGGCCGCTCGTTCGAAGGTGGCCGACTCGCGGTACTTGTCGGCCAGGTCGAGGACCTGCTCGCGTGACTCGGCGACGACCGTGGAGAAGATGACATGCGCGGTGGCACCGGGGGCGAGCGCGACTCGGTACCGCAGGCTGAAGATGGGATCCAGCACCGGGCCGACCGTGCCCGACAGCGGGCGCCCGTCGATCACCGAGGCGGGGGAGCGCACCGATCGGCCCCGGCCGAGGAAGCGGGCCCGGTCCGTCTCGAACTGGACGGCCGTGCCGGCCTCCTCCTCGACGACCGCGACATGCGCTGCCCAGACCGGTCGCTCGTCGCTGGCCCTCGGTCGGCGGGTCGCCAGGAGGGCCCCGATCTCGGGGACGAACTCGGTCTGCACGAACAGGTTCTGGAATGCCGGATGCGCGTCATCGGCGGCCTGCGGTGCGAGAACGATCTCGGCGTACGACGTCAGCTCGATCTCGCGGGCGCGCGACCCGAGATTGGTCAGCGTCACGCGACGGATCTCCGCGTCGTGCTCCGCCGACACCACGACGGTCATGCCGGTCGCGATGGAGCCGTCGCGACGGGAGTACTCGGCGTGATCCTCCGCGTATTCCACCTCGTAGCTGTCGGCTTCCGTGCCGCTGGGCTGATGACCTGCCGACCACACCGCGCCGGAGTGCGTGTCGCGCAGGAAGAGATAGCTGCCCCATGAGTCGCGGGTCACGTCCTCGCGCCAGCGGGTCACCGCGATGTCGCCCCAGCGGCTGTAGCCGGATCCCGCGGCCGTCACCATGACGGCGTACCGCCCGTTCGACAGCAGGTGCGTCCGCGGCACCAGGTCGTGGGGCGAGGTGAAGCGACGGGGCACCGGCGGCACGAGATCGCGAACGTCGGCGGCGCTCTTCACCTCTTCCGCACGTGGCCGGGCCACCAGCACGTCGCGCGGCATCCGCTCCTGGAGCAGCAGCTCGGTCGCCTCGACGATCGGATCGGCATGGAAGCGCGCGATCATCACGCGGTCGTTGAGCACGTTGCCCAGGGCCACCAGCGCCATCCCCTGGTGATGCGCCATGTAGCTCTTCACGATCGCGACCGACGCCCCCTCGGGGAGCCGGCGCGCCGTGTAGTCGAGTGCCTCCCGGAAGCCGTAGCGCCCGCCCGCCCCGGCACCGGTCAATCGGGCGAAGTTCCGGACAGCCGCCTCCGGCTGGATCATCGCGCCGAGGGCGGTCGCGTACGGGGCGACGACGACATCCTCGCTCAGCCCCCGCTTCAGGCCGAGGCCGGGCACGCCGAAGCTCGAGTACTGGTAGGTCTGTTCGAGGTCGCGGGCGTTGAACGCCGACTCGGAGATGCCCCAGGGGACGCCGAGCTCCGCCGCGTAGCTCATCTGGCGGGCCACGATCAGCCGGTACGTGTGGTCGAGCAGGCTGAACGCTGGAGCGCGCATCACGAGAGCGGGCATCAGGTACTCGAACATGGATCCGGACCATGAGATCAGGGCGGAGCCGCGACCGACGGGCGTGAGCGCACGGCCGAGTCGGAACCAGTGATCCGGAGCGACATCCCCCTTGGCGATCGCCAGGAAGCTGGTGAGGCGGGCCTCGGAGGCCAGGAGGTCGTAGCAGCTGGGATCGAGCGTGCCGTCCCGCACCCGGTAGCCGATCGAGAAGAGCTTGCGGCTCGGGTCGAAGAGGAAGCCGAAGTCCGTCTCCCGGAAGAGCCGCTGAGCCTGGTCCGCGATCGCCTGGAGACGTCGGACGAGCATCGTCGCGCCCGGTGATCCGCCGTCGGTACCGAGGACCGGTGGGTCGGACAGCTCGGCGATGGTCGAGAAGGTGGTCGCATCGAGGGGGGGCTGGAGCAGCGCGAGGTCCCGGACATGGCCGCTCACGGCCAGCGCGACCGCCTCGGCCCAGGTCTCGAGCTCGCTCTCGGCGCCCTCCCCACGTTCGGCCGTAAGCGCTGCGGCAACGTCCGACAGCGTCCGGGCGTGCGCCGTGAGCTCATCGAGGAGGGCCGCCCACGCGGCGGGCGTCGAGGGGGCCGCGGCGGTGGCCGCGGCGGTCGCTGCGGCGGGCAGGTCGAGGGCTTCGTCGAGCTCCCGCCGGGTGAGTGTCTCACTCCTCCTGTCGTCACCGATCGCGCCGGCGGCCTGCCGGGCCAACGCGAGCGCGTCTCCGATCCCGGCCAGCGCGGTCCCGACCGGAAGCGGCTGGTCGATCATCTGGCGGCAGGCGTTGGACAGCGCGAGCAGGTGGCCGGCGAGATTGCCACTGTCGACGGACGACACGTACGCCGGCTCGAGCCGGTGCAGGTCGCGCGTGTCGTACCAGTTGTAGAGGTGCCCGCGGAACCGTTCGAGGCTGCCGATGGTCGCGAGCGTCGCCTCCAGACGCTCGACCATATCGAGGGTCCCGATCCAGCCGAAGTCCCGCGCCGTCACCGTCGCCAGCAGATACAGGCCGATGTTCGTCGGCGAGGTGCGATGCGCGACGACCGGCCGGGGATCGTCCTGGAAGTTGTCGGGCGGCAGCCCGTGATCGTCCGGACCGACGAATGCCTCGAAGAAGCGCCAGGTCCGACGAGCGGTGAGACGGACCGCGCGGACATCCGCGGCCGAGAGCTGCTCCGCGGCGGATTCAGGGGGCGGCAGGCTGACCCATCGGGCGATGAAGGGGGCGAGCAGCCACAGCACGACGAACGGCGCGGCGATCCAGATCGCATCCGGCTTCACGGCGAGGACGAGAGCGCCCGTGACGGCGGCGATCGCGACGCCGCCCGCCATCTGCCGGTAGAACCCGGCCAGCTCGAGGTCCACGCTTGCCCTGGCCTGCGCCGCGGTGGTCCACTCGAGGAGGTTCCGCCGGGTGACGTACATCCGTGCCAGCGTTCGCAGGATGGCGTCGAGCATCAGCCACGCCTGGTGAGCGAGGAACGCGAGGCCGAGGCCCACGTGGGCAGCGGCGGTGGCGACGTCCGCGCCCATGGCTCGCAGGTGACTGCGCTTCGAGATGCCCTTGCGTCGCGGCAGCGATCCGGCCAGGACCGGCAGAGCGGCGGGGATGACCACCGAGGCCAGGACGAACGCGGTCCACAGACCGGCCGAGGCGGGAGGGAGCGTCCAGGCGGCGATGAGCGTGGCCAGCGCGAGCGGAGCGGACATCGTCCGGCGCAGGTTGTCGATCATCTTCCAGCGGGCGATCCCCGAGATGGAGCTCCGGTCTCGCCGGCCCGTGGCATCGCGGGCGCGGCCGACGATCCAGGGCAGCAGCTGCCAATCGCCACGCGCCCAGCGGTGCTGGCGGGCAGCCGAGACCAGGTAGTTCGACGGGAACTCGTCGAACAGCTCGACATCGGTCACGAGCCCGGCGCGGGCGAAGACGCCTTCGAACAGGTCGTGGCTCAGGAGCGTGTTCTCGGGTACCCGGTCCGCCATGGCCGCGGCGAACGCGTCGAGGTCGTAGATCCCCTTGCCGGTGAAGCTCCCTTCCTGGAACAGGTCCTGGTAGACGTCCGACACGGCCGATGCATAGGGATCGATGCCGGCCGGTCCGGAGAAGGACCGCTGGAAGAGCGATGCCTCGCGCTCGGCCGGGAGAGTCGAGGTGATCCGCGGCTGGAGCACGCCGTGTCCCGCGATCACGCGGCCTGCCCGCGCATCGAAGATCGGCTGGTTGAGCGGATGGCCGATCGTCCCCACGAGGCGCCCCACCGCGCCCCGGGGCAGACGCGTGTCGGCGTCGAGCGTGACGACGTAACGCACGTCCGTCGGTGGCATGGACGCGGTCCGTCCCGTGGTCAGGATGCCGGTCGTCGTCGAGCCGCGCAGGAGGGCATTCAGCTCGTCGAGCTTGCCGCGCTTGCGCTCCCAGCCCATCCAGCGACCCTCGGCCTCGTTCCATGTCCGGCTCCGGTGGAAGAGGAGGAACCGGGCTCCTCCCCCCGGGGCCTCGCCGTGGCGCTCGTTGAGCCGGTCGATGGCGGCCGTCGCCGCCGAGAGAAGATCGTCGTCGCCGGGGGCCTGCTCGGTCGTGGCGTCGAGCCAGTCCGAGAGCAGGGCGAACCGCAGGTCGCCGTCGCGGTTCCCCAGGTAGTGGACCTCCAGGCCGCTGACCTGGGCCGCGACATCGGCGTCGCTCGTGAGGAGCATCGGCACGACGACCAGCGTCCGCAGGTGAGACGGCACCCCGTCGTCCAGGTCGAGCCGGGGCAGCGGTCTCGGACCCAGCACGTACGTGACCGACCGATTGACCAGAGCGACCGCGAGGTCGGAGGCCGGGCCGAGCGCGAGGACCGCGACGACGAGGATCCCGGCGCCCACGGCGTCGCCCCCGCGGGACAGCAGGAGCGGAGCCGCGAGGATGAGCGCCGTGACGAGCGCGAGCGTGCCGAGATACCCACGCGCGCCGGCACTGACGTAGGCGCGTCGCAGTCGAACCGCCACCGGCACGCGAGCGCGGATGGCGCGCTCCAGATCGAGGCGGCCGTCCGCGATCAGGTAGTAGCCGGGATCCCGGCGGCGAACGGTCAGAGCCGGTTCGTCGCCGTCTGCAGACGGCGCGGCGTCCGCCATCGCCATCGCCCTCTCGGCGACCTCGACCTCGGTGAGGCCGGAGCCCCGCGCCAGCTCCTCCACGGCGTGCCGGTAGCGATCTCGCGTCGCGAAGTCCATGTCCGCGAACGGACTTCGTGTGCGAAGGACATCGTCGACCAGGCTGACGCTCTCGACGAACTGGGCCCAGTCGAACCACGAGATGGCCCGCATGCTCGTGATGACGTTTCGGACCGTCACGTTCATCGTCGCCTGGCGCTGGTGCTCGAGGCGAACCGTCTCCTCGGCCGTGGTCCCTTCGGCCTCGAGGAGCTCCTCCAGCCAGCGGAGGGCCGGGGTGACCGCAGGGTCCTGATCACGCAGGCGCTGGAACAGCTGGACGCGGGCCGGGGTCGGCAGGTCGGCACGCGACAGTCGTCGCAGGGACGCCGCGGTGGCCTCCGGGCCGTCCTTGCCGAGGCCGAGCAGGCTGTCGGCGAGCTCGTCCGCCTGCTGCCGCGCGGCTCGACTGCGCACGATCTGCTCCGCGAGGCGGCGGAGGTTCTCGACGAGGAGGATCCGCAGGCTGATCGCGATCGCCCACAGCTCACCGATCGTCAGCGGCGCCACCTCCTCGTACGCCCGCACCATGCGGCGCAGGGTCTCCGGGTCGAAGCGGCTGTCCGTGTGCGCGATGTAGGCCCAGGCAAGACCGAGGACGCGCGGGTATCCCTCGAGGTGGCCGGCGGCCAGCTTGGGGAGCTCCCGGTAGTAGTCCGGGGGCAGGTCATCCCGGATCTCGCGGAGCTGCTCGTCGACGATGGGGAAGTTGTCGACCAGCCATTCAGCGGCCGGCGTGATCACCCGTTCGTCCTTGATCGCGCGGGCGAGGACGTGGTACGCGTCCAGAAGGACGCGGCCATCGTCGGCGATGCGGGCTCCGACGGCGTGGCCGCTGCGAGGCGTGGCGGTGACCGTCTGGGCCGCCGCGAGGGTCTGCGCGTGCTGCTCCAGCCGCTCCACGCTGAAGAGCTCCGCGAGGATCGGATCCTCGGACTCGCCCAGCGGAGGGACCGATCCACGGATGCTGAGCGGTCGGTCTCGGAGCGATCGGATCGGTGTCACCTGCCAGCGCTCACGGGCAGCCGGGATCCGGCTGAGCCCACCTCGTCCTCGGGGCACCTCGATGATACGGCGTCGGCCCATCACGCCCGAGCCGAGGGGCGCGCGCCGGCACCGGCCACCGTGCGGGATGCCGAGATGACCCGCGCTCCGCGGCGGTGCACGACGTCCCATCACCCGGAATCGCATCCGCGTGGCGGCTCCGGCCCGCTCAACGGCGACGCTTTCAACGCGACCGCGGTCGATATCCAGGGTGCCGCACGTCCGTGGGGAGGCGACCGCGAAGACGGGCGACTCGATCACGGTCCAGAGCCCCGACGGCACCGTGAAGGCGATCCACGTCGCCGGTTCCACGGTCTTCAGGCTCAGGGGTCACGCGACCGGTTCCGTGTGGCGACATCGCGGTCGGCGACCGGATCAACGCCCAAGGCACGCTGCGAACGGACGGCTCGCTCGACGCGGTCACGGTCCACGAGGAGGGCCCGCGGGGCGCAGATCCCCGGGATTCGTGGACAGCCGGTCCTCGGCTCGGATCCGAGTGGCGGCTCCCTTGGCCGGAACGCCTACGGCTCGTCCGAGTCCTTCGCGCCGTTCCCGTTCCCGTTGCCGTGGTTCTTGGACCAGCCCGCGTAGCCGGGATGGCTCGCCCCGACGGCCTTCGGTCCGCCTGCCCACGGCGGCTTGCCGGGTGCGCGGATCACCGTCCCGTTGACGGTCAGGACCTCGAACTCCGGGCCGGTGTCCTTCGCCTCGGCGCCGGCCTTCGGCGGCTTGGCCGTCTCCATGTGCCCGGTGACGGTGATCGTCTGGCCGACGAGGCCCGCCAGGGGGTGCTTCTCGCCCCAGTACCACGGAGGGCCGACCCCCAGCCGCACGTCACCGATGGAGTACTCGACGTCGCCGTCCGCGTCCTTCTTCGTCGTGAGGACACCGGCGAGCGTCGTGATGACCTCATCCGCGTCGGGCGTTTCCGTCGCCTTCTCGGGCTTGGGTGTGGCGGTCGGCTCCGGGGTGTCGGTCGGGTTCGCAAGGAGGGCAGGAGACGGCTCCTCGGAGGGCGCCGCGGGCGTATTCGGCGCGATCGACGGCTGCACGTCGATCGACGCCGGAGCCTCGACCGGCATCGTCGGTGCCTGGGAGGCCTGGGCACTCCCGGACGGATCGGGCGAGGGCGATCCGGCACCGACCGCCCCGACCACTGCCAGGACGATCACGCTGGCGAGCATGAGGGCGGTGAGGATCGCTCCCCTGCGCATCATCGGACACTCCGCGTAGCTGGGTCGGCCGTCGGCAGCGGCCATGCCGCCCGACTGCGGTCATCGTGGCCTCGACGTGTGAAGAACGCGTCAAGGCCGGAGCCGCCGCCCTTCACCGACCCTTGACACGTCGCGACTACCATGGGGCGATGGGAGGTCGCCCGGAACTCGGCAGACGGCCGGTGGCCGAACGCCGCCCGCGCATCCTCGTCGTCGAGGATGAGCCACGCATCCGGGCCCTGACGTCCCTCTACCTCGGGCGAGCCGGGTTCGACGTCGTCGAGGCAGAGGACGGGCGGGGCGCCCTCGACACATTCGATTCCGAATCGCCGGACCTCGTCATCGTGGACCTGCTCCTGCCCGGGCTGACCGGTGAGGCCCTGATCGCGGCGATCCGCGACCTGTCCGATGTCCCGATCATCGTGGCCTCGGCGAAACGCTCCGACGACGACCGCCTGGCCGCATTCCGACTGGGCGCCGACGACTACGTGACGAAGCCGTTCAACCCGGTCGAGCTGGTCGCCCGCGTCCAGGCCGTCCTCCGCCGCGCGAGACCCTCGATCGGGGCCGACGCCGACTCCCGCTCCTACGCGGGCGGCCGACTGGTCGTCGATCCCGCGCTGCGGCGGTACGTCCTCGACGGCCGCCAGGGCCACCTCACGCCCACCGAGACGCGCCTCTACCTCGCGCTGTCGGCGACTCCCGGCACCGTGCTCGACCGCGAGCGGCTGCTCGCGGTGACGACACGCGGCGTCAGCGAGACGACCCGGACCGTCGACGTGCACGTGGCCAACCTTCGCCGGAAGCTCGGCGACGACGCGGCGAACCCGTGGGTGATCGAGACGATCCAGGATGCAGGCTACCGTTGGGTGGCTCCCCGGGACGACGGTCCCGCACAGCGGCGCGGCGGCGAGGACCGGGCCACGTGACCGCCCGCGGCCGGGGGCGCCGCCTCGGCCTCGCGACGCGGTTCGCGCTCGTGACCGGCTGCGCCGTCGCGATCGTCATCCTGGCGACGGGTGCGCTCATCTCGCTCGGCGTCATCGGACGGTTCGACGCCTACCTCGCGGAGGTCCGCGCGGGCCGCTACGCCGAGGTGGCATCGCTCACCGCGGACCTCGTCCAGGAGCGCGGCGGGCTCGACATCAAGAAGCAGGATCTCCGCCGGCTCGCGGTCGTGGCGGGCGGCACGATCACGATCCGGGACACGGCGGGCACCGCGGTCACGAGCCTCGACGAGCTCCCGGGGATCGGCAAGGGGGCGCCCCGGGGCAGCTCCACGACACCGGTCTCGGTGCCGATCGTCGTGGATGGCGTGCCCGTCGGCGCGCTCGAGATCCTCCCGCTGGCCGGACCGGAGGACGTCGGCGCCCCGGCGCCTGCCGCCTTCCGGGAGGCGGCGATGACCGTCGTCGTCGTCGGAGGCCTCCTGGCGGTGCTGGCATCGATGGTCGTCGCGTTCGTGGTCGCACGCCGTCTCGTCCGACCGATCGGCGCCCTCGCTGTCGCGGCGAGACGGATCGAGGGCGGCGACCTCGCCGTCCGCGTCCCGGTGCCCGTCGACGCCGAGAGCCACGACCTGGCGATCGCCTTCAACGATATGGCCGGACGCCTGGAGCGGTCGGAGACGCTCCGCCGGCGGGCCGCGAGCGACCTCGCGCACGAGCTCGCGACACCGGTCACCGTCCTCGCGGGCCGTCTGCAGGCACTGGTCGACGGCATCGTGCCGGCCGGCCCGGATCAGCTGGCCGCGGCGCGTGATGCCGCCGAGGAGGTCCGGCGGCTGGTCGGCGACCTCCAGGACCTGGCGGCGGCCGAAGGGGCATCGCTCCAACGGGAGGTGTCGAGCGTCGATCTCCGGACCCTGGCGGTCCGCGCGGCGGGGGCGACGCAGGCCCTGTTCGACCAGACCGGAGTGTCGCTCGGGGTCGCCGTCGCCGACAGGCCGGAGCCCGTCCTGGTGGATGCCGACGAACGCCAGGTGACGCGAGCCATCGTGAACCTGCTGACCAACGCCGCGGCCTACACCGGTCCCGGCGGCTCGACCACGCTGACGGTCACCACCGAGGGTCCGACGGCCATCATCCGGGTCGCGGACACCGGACCGGGGATCGCCCCCGAGAGACCTGCCGCACGTGTTCGAGCGGTTCTACCGGGGAGATCCCGCGCGGGGGCGGCGGGCGGGCCGCCCCGGCGGCACCGGGATCGGGCTCACGGTCGCACGCGAGCTCGTCGAGGCCAACGGCGGTCGCCTGACGATCGAGTCGAGCACGCCGGGCGGGACGACATTCCGGATCGAGCTGCCGCGGGCCGGCTGAGCAACGGATCGCCCTGCAGACGTCCCCGGATCTTCCGACGCGGGTCGCGTCCGGGAGCCGGTACCCTGTGCGCACCATGGCACCCGAGTTCATCTTCACCACGTACCGGCTCGCCCGGCACTACCCGCCCGATCGGACGGTGCTGGAGAACATCTCGCTGTCGTTCTACCCGGGCGCCAAGATCGGTGTCATCGGGTCGAACGGCGCCGGCAAGTCCAGCCTCCTGCGGATCATGGCCGGGCTGGACGACGGCTTCTCGGGCGAGGCCCGTCTCACGCCGGGGTTCACCGTGGGCTTCCTCAGCCAGGAGCCGCAGCTCGACCCGACGAAGGACGTCAAGGGCAACGTCATGGACGGGGTCGCGCAGGTCCAGGCGCTGATCGACGGCTACAACGCGGTGATGGCGAAGTGGTCCGAGCCCGACGCCGACTACGACGCGATCGGCGCCGAGCAGGCCGCCCTCGAGGACCGGATCGCCGCGGCCGACGCCTGGAACCTGGAGCGCAACGTCGAGATCGCGATGGACGCCCTGCGGTGCCCGCCGGACGACGCGGACGTCACCACGCTCTCCGGCGGGGAGAAGCGGCGGGTCGCGCTCTGCCGCCTGCTCCTGAGCCACCCCGACCTCCTGCTGCTCGACG
The DNA here is from genome assembly GCA_963717255.1 of uncultured Chloroflexia bacterium. Taxonomy (GTDB): domain Bacteria; phylum Chloroflexota; class Limnocylindria; order Limnocylindrales; family CSP1-4; genus CAIYQJ01. The sequence goes on from CAVQVT010000003.1 coordinate 303,257, forward strand.
AGCCGACCAACCACCTCGACGCCGAGTCGGTCTGGTGGCTGGAGCGCTTCCTGCAGGACTACTCCGGCACCGTGGTCGCGGTCACGCACGACCGGTACTTCCTTGACAACGTGGCGCAGTGGATCCTGGAGCTCGACCGCGGGCGGGGGATCCCGTTCGAGGGCAACTACTCCAGCTGGCTCGAGCAGAAGCTGGCCCGTCTCGCCCTGGAGCAGAAGTCCACGGACGCCCGACAGCGGACGCTCGCCCGCGAGCTCGAGTGGGTGCGCCTGGCGCCGAGGGCCTCATCGTCCGAGACGTCAAGCGCCCCGCCCGCGGCGTCGGCGTAGCCCGCTGCTGACGCCGTAATCGTCACCGCCTGCGTGCCGTCCATCACCGCGTCATCCACCGCGTCGACAGGAAACACGGCCGTCGATCTCCCAAGGAATCGTGACCATGCCCGGAACCGTTGCCTCGCTTGGATCGTCGCTTGTCAGACTCACCGGCAGCTTCTGGATGGACCAAGCCCGAATCGTCACCCTTGTCGTCATCCCCGTAAGCCCCCAGAATCGCCGTGGTGGCCAAGATCGAGACCGCTCCGCCGAAATGATCCTCGGCCGCCCCGTCGCTGGCATCCAGCTTGGCCACCTGGTCCCAAGTTCCGCCCGACTGCTCAAAGATATACGCCGGAGCCGGAACGTTTGCCGTTTTCGGTATCTCGATGCACTCCACGATCGCCATCACATCCGAGAGGGAAACCGCGTAGCCGAACTCGTCACCGGCGGTCCCATCGCGGGGGGTCAGCTTGGCGACCTGGCTCCAGTTCCCGTTGGAGTGCTCAAAGACGTACACCGCGCCGGACCAGGAGCCATTTTCGCCATCTCCCCAAGCACCACGATCGCCGTGGTGCCCGAGAGGGAGACCGATGTTTCGCCAAATCGGAAATTGGCCGCCCCGTCGTTGGCGGTCAGCTTGGCGACTTGGACCACGTCCCAGCGGATTGCTCGAAGATATAGGCCGAGCCCGAATCGTCACCCCGGTCGTCATCATAGCCAGCCCCCAAGATCGCCGTCGTGCCAGAGATCGAGACCGCACCGCCGAAACGATCGTTCGGGGCAGCGTCGTTGGCGGTTAGCTTGGCCACTTCGCTCCACATCCCACCCGATTTTTCGGAAAAACGTACGCCGCGCCCGGCAGAAGGGAGCCATCCTCGTTCATTTCCCCAGACCCCCACGATCGCCGTGGTGCCCGAGACCGAAACCGAGCTGCCGAACCAGTCCCATGCCGCCCCGTCGCTGGGGGTTAGCTTGGCCACTTGGATCCAGGTTTCGCCCGACTGCTCAAAGATATACGCCGCCCCGGAGGCACTGCCGCTGTAGCCCCCCACCGATCGCCGTGGTGCCCGAGACGGCAACCGAGCAGCCGAACTCGTCACCTGCTGTCCCGTCGCTGGCGGTCAGCTTGGCGACTTGCCGCCACGTCCCTGCCGGCTTTACTAGAAAATGGATGCCGAGCCCGAATTACCACCCTTGTCGTCATCATGACGAGGGCCCAGGAGCCACGTGGTGCCGCTGATCGAGACTACACCGCCGAAATGATCATAGGCCGCCCCGTCGCCGGCGATCAGCTTGGTCTCCGGGTTGCTTCGCGTCACCGTAGCCGTCGTCGCCGCTGGACCAGCGTTATTCGATAATCAACTCCGGAGCGATTTCCAGCGTCAGCGTCCCGGACAGCAGGGCCCGATTTCGAGCGACTCGAATCCCAGTCTGTCGGGGGCTGGGGCAACTGCGGCGGGGATGGGGCGGCGGTAGCCGCCGGGCTTTGGTGCTCGCCATGAGGACCAGACCAGACTATCCGCCCGGGGGTGTAGCGAACACCGGACAGCATCGCGCACCTGCCTGGAAAAGGCCGGGCCGAATCGACAGGCGTTGCGGCAGGCAGGCGCACGCGACGGCCAACGACTCGTTCCAGCCCAGAGCGTAGCTACGGCTCCGGACGCCCGATATGTGAAGTATGGCCTGAAGCCGGGCCGCACGGATCAGAGGCAGGGATTCCGGGCGGCTCTCTGCGGAAAACACGTACTTTCGCGGAGCGAAAAGCGATTTCGTCGGTAACTTAATTTTCCGCGACTAACGTCAGCCGGATGAGCTGGCTTTGGATGTCCCGACGAGTATGCATGTTCGGTGGCTTGTGATGTCCCTAACGTCTGATGACGGCCGGCAGGTCGGGTGACAAATCCACGGTGTCACGAGGGACTTGCCAGGCAGGTAGCACAGGACGTTGGACTTGCCGCCGTCACGATTGACCTGCGGTCCCTCCGGACGTAAGTTCATGGTCGCCGCTGAGATTGAAGTCGGCAGCGAGAATTCACCGAACGCGGCCACTCGGCACCCCCTCCGCTGTCAAAGGAACGAAAATGTCGATCGTGTCGGAAGCCGTCGTGTTGGGGCTGCTGCTCTAATGACAAGCCGGATCCCCATCCTTGTGTTAGGCGGCAGCGATCCGCAGCCGGGCGGGTGGTGCCGCCGGGCCTGTCACCCGACCAGATGTTAGACCGGGTTCGAGGGGGACAAGCTGCTGCCGTGGGGCAGTACCTGGCGGCCGAATTGATGGAACGAATCCGCCAGACGGACCACTTTCACGAACCGTTGCTGATCGGGCCGCGGGCGGATCTACGCGGACTTGGTCAACGTTCCCATCGTGGACGTCGAAGGCAGTCTGGCGGCGACGTTGCAGCAAGCGATCGAGGCCATTCGTTGCCGCTATGACATGTCCGAGCCGGTGGCCGTCACGACCACGGACATCCTGCCGACGGCGGAGGAGATCTGCCGGCTGTTGGACGAGAACTACTGGCCGCACCAAGGCGCTTGTTTTGGGGGCAACTGGTCGCGGCGGAGCCCACCGCGCTGGGCGTCAGTTCCTGGAAGCCGTCCTATTTCTTCCGCCTGGACGAGAACTCGCCGCCGCAAAACATGTATCCCGGGCACTTGGTGATCGCTCGACCGGGCGCTTTGCGACTGGATCTAACGATCCATTTTTTGCGTCTCGCTTATCGTTATCGCAATCGTGAGCTGCACCAGCGGCATGTTCGGATGGTGGTTCGCAGTCTGTGGCGATTGGTTCAAGAGGACCTGAAAAACCTGGCCGCCTTTCAGCTGCCGAATTATGACCGTTTCGATTCCGTATCACGCCTTGGCCGCGTTTTTCAAGTGCCGACGGCGGAAGGCGACCGTGGCGGATTTTGAACGAGCGGTGGCCAAGGGATTCCTGCATCGCAAGCAGCTCTCGGATGCCCAGGGCCGGCCCGTGGTCTTTTCGGTCAGCTCGACGCTCGGGTTAGCAAAGGACATTGACACCGCGGCCGAATTCAACGAGTTCGCCCAACGCAGCCCGGGGAGATCACCGACCGCAGGCGATTGAGGAGGGGACATTCGGCCGTGCCATCCTGGAGCCCGCAGCGACAGCGAGTGGGAGAAGTCGTCTCACTCGCCGGCGGGCTGGGCTTTAGTCGGCTGCCACCGCGTGCGGCATCACGCGTCGCGCAGGGTGCCCCAGACCTGATCCCAGAGGACGCGAGACGCCGGTCGAAGCGGCCGATGTAGTGCAGGTCCAGGTCCGGATTGAACAGCGGAACGGCGGTGGCGACGTTGCTGGTCACGTGGATCAGGCGGTCGCACGCGGCCAACAGCAGGCCGTCGGTCAGCACGTCTTGGCCGAAGCGAACGTCGCCCTGGCGAAAGAAGTGCAGCTGTTCGTCCTCGCCGGCCGGAGTCCGCAGGACATCGGTTTGGTAAACGACGGCCGGGCCGAACTCGTCATGCATCGCCTGGATCACGTCGTCACTATCCGTCGCCAGGAAAATGACCGGAGAGTCCCCCCCGTACAGCCGCCGGAGGCCGGGCGAAGTGCGGGACTCCGTAGGCTTCCTGACCGACCTGTTCTGGCTGTGTCGCAGTTGCGGATGTGGACGCCCACGGTGTGCCGGCCCGCCAGGTGGGTCCGGCGAAACCGGGCAGCCCGTTCGAGGATTTCCGGCCGGGGCCGAATGTACCAGCAATGAGCGTCGTGAAAGACTCGCCGCCATCCCTGGCGGCCGGGGGCGTACAGGCGGCAGGCACGGCGGGCGGCGCAGCGTGATAACTGCCGAAGCACCAGCCCTGGTGCTCCAGCTCCCAGATCTCGCGAACCTGGCCGCCGGCCGCGTTCCCGGCGGCGAAGGGAAGCGGTTCAAAAAACCTCGTCCACAGATTCCCGTCCTCGCGAGTGCCGTACGAGAATATGATTGCGCGACGATGTCCGGAGCCCTTACCGCAACTGGTCCACCCCGCCAACTGACTTCCGCCGTGTCTGGCGGCGTCGAGCAGTCTAGTGCAACCGATTGATCACCCCGTTCAAGTTCGAGAAAAAGCCGGCGTTGCGGGCCTGGATTACGTAGTGAATCATGGTGTCCCATTGTATCGGCTCGCATCGCACGCGGTAGAATAAGAGTCTGATCGGCGTCGGCACAGCCCGATTTTTTTGCCTTCGGCTTCCTAAACACCGCGCCGTTAGCAGCCCGTGTTTGCCAGGGCGAGGGACCGTTTGTTTTCATCAAGGTCGCCCCCATGCTTCAACAAGCACAACTCACGACGGAAAACTGCTGCGAGGCGAAACCGCCGCGGCGAATGTGGTCATGTATGTAAACCCGGACGAAGGAGCGGAAGTACCTGTCCGACACCCTCAAACTGGACGAACACACCCTGGCTTCATCCCTCGACCCCGACGAACTGGCCCGGTTGGAGTTCGAGCCGGAACACGTGGCGATCATCCTCAAGCGGCCCAGGAACTACTCCAGCGAAGACCGGTTCGTCTTTCGGTCGCCTCCGTGGGTCTGTTTCTTTTCGCTGACAAGTTGGTCATTGTCCTTCCGAGGACGTGCCGCTATTCCAGGGCAAAGCGTCGCCAAGGTCGCTTCGCTTCAAGACCTGGTGCTGAGGATCATCTACGGCTTCGATTGCCCACTTATCGAACACCTGAAAGTCATCAACGCCGTGTCCGAATCCCTGGAGGACCAGATCAACACGTCGATGCAGAACAAGTACCTCCTGAACCTGTTCAGCCTGGAAAAGAGCCTGGTGTACTACCTGAATGCCATCAACTCCAACGCCAAACTGATCGAGCGTTGAAGAACAACGCGGCCAAGATCGGCTTCACGGCGGAGAACATCGAATTCATCGACGACATGATCATCGAGAACAGCCAGTGCTATGAGCAGGCCGAAATCTACTCGAACATTCTCGCCAGCATGATGGATGCCCGGGTATCCATCGTCAGCAACAACCTGAACTGGCTGATGAAAACGCTGACCATCATCACCATCGCCATCATGCTGCCGACACTGGTGGTGAGCATCTTTTCGATGAACGTCAGTTCCCCGGCAAGGAATACCCCTGGATGTTCTGGGCGATCATCGCCTTGGCGGCACTTTCCGTGGCGTCTATGCGGATCGTCTGGCGGTGGAAGAAGTGGTGATTTGTCGCCCAGGACAAGGGATCCCGGAAAGCGACCCGCGTGACGTTGACTCCTGGTGGTTGGACTGGAAAACGTGGCTATGTTCGACAAGACAGCGACTCGTCAAGTGCTCGTTCATAGCACCGCGGGATTGCACGCGCGGCCATCGCTGGTGGTGGCCGAAACGGTGCGGCGTTTCGGTCCCAAGTCAGCGTCCGCTCCGGCCAGGATCTCGCGGATGCCGGCAGCGTGCTGCAGCTCCTTTCTTTGGGGGCAGGTCAGGGCCGCCAACTGGAGCTGACCGCCAAGGGCCCCGATGCGGAACAGGTGCTGGACGAGTTGGTTCGGCTATTTGCCAATGATTTTGACCTGGACGAATAACCGCCTCTGGCAGGTCTGATTCTTCTTGGGCCGCACCCGTTCCGAAACGCCGGAGCGGCGTTGTCCAATCGGCGGCCCGCGTTACAATCTAGGTCTATTGGGGTCGGCGTCATTTTGGACCCGCAATTGGTCCTGAAAGCCGCGTCTTGGAGCTTGGCTTTTTTGGAAAGGAACGGTACTGTGACGAACATCTACGTCGGCAACTTGTCCTACAACGCCACCGAAGACGATTTGCGGCAAGCCTTTAGCCAGTTCGGCGACGTCTCCTCGGTCAGCGTGATCAAGGACCGAGAAACGGGACGCCCGCGGGGCTTTGCTTTCGTCGAAATGCCGGACAGCAGTCAGGCTGCCGAGGCGATTGAGAACCTCAACAACGCGGAGATCGCCGGCCGCAATGTCACCGTGAACGAAGCTCGGCCGCGAGAAGACCGTGGCGGCGGCGGGGGCCGCCGGGGCGGTGGCGAGCGGCGTACTAAGTGGCCTTCGGCTCGCCCCTCCGAGCGGCCAGCCGGACTTGGGCTTCCTCCACACGAACGACAAGCCGACGATCACGCCGAGGGCGGCGGTGGCCAGCCAGGCGGCCGGCATGTGGGCCTGTTCCTGGACGCCCCAACCGCGCCGCTCAGTTCGTCGCGGTAGTAGCCCAGCGTCAGCAACAGGCCGTTGTGGCAGGCATGCAGCAGCATGCCCGGCACGGCGCTGGCCGTCGCCAGCCACCCAGCCCAGGATCAGACCCAGGAAGGTGCTTGGCAGCAGCCGGCCGGCGGCCAGCGCGTCGGTGGTCAACACGTGAAAGACACCGAACAAAACCGCCGAAATGACAATCGAATTACGTTCGGAGGTCGCGGCCAGCAAGGCCCGCAGCACGTATCCGCGAAACAGAAGTTCCTCACACACCGCCGGGGCCACGGCCAGCGCCGCGAGGACCAGCCACAGCGGCACTTCAGGCAAGGCGGCCAACAGCTTCTCGGCGTAGTCGAGCTGCTCCGCGCTCAACGCCTTGAGTCCGATGACTTCGTTCAGCAGGTAGATCTCGTGAGCCATCGGCCACAGGCTCAGGCCCAACAGGATCGCCCCGCCGAAGGCCAGGGGCCGGGCCCCGTGCAGGCGAAACGTGTCCCGCAGCGGCAGCCGTCTGCACGATCGCCGCCACCAGCGGAAAACCGGCGAACAGCACAACGGTCGACACCCCGTTGAACAGCCAGCCGGCTCGACAGCGAATCGTAGGGGATTGGGCCAGCAGGCCGCGGACGAGAAAGCAACCGGGAAACAGCAGCGCCAGGCAGAACATGGCGCCCGACACGCTGGGCACCGGCATGGCCCGGGGCGAACGGCGGAACAGGTCCGACCAACTGGCCTCGCTGCCGTACAGGATCGCGTCGGTGCCAAAGACCCGGGCGGCTAAACCAATGGCGGCCAGCGCATACAGCGCCGTGGTCAGCACGGCCGCCGTCGCCAACGTGGGATCCACACTGCCCTCGAACAGATCGCGGGCCAGGAGCACGATATTCAGCAACGGCGTCACCGCCAGCAGCCCGTCGAACTCCACGCCCGGCATCAGGCTGATAAAGCCCGGAGCCAGGGACAACAGCATCACCGGAATCAGGTACGCCTGAGCCTCCTTGAAACTGCGGGCAAAACTGGTCAGCGCCAGCAGGACGGCCGAAAAGAACCCGGCGAACAGGATCAACAGGGCGAGGATCTCGGCCCGGACCAACGGCGACAAGCCCGACTTGCCGAACAGCGATTTCACTCAGCCCGGTGGCACTCAGCGTGACCGTCATCGCCAGGAGATTCGCCACGGCGGTCAACAGGGCCACCGTCACGACCGCCACGTACTTGGCGGCCAGCAATCCCAGCCGGGGAACGGGAGCCGCCATCAGGGCTTCCAGCGTGCCGCGTTCGCGTTCGCCCGCCGTGAAGTCGATGGCCGGATAGACGGCGCCGGTGATGGTCATCAGGATCAGGATCAGCGGGATCAGCGTCGTCAGGGAAAGCGCGGCGTCGGGCCCGCGAACCGTGCGGCGGGTGAGCTGCGCCGGATACTGCAGCCCTCGGCCCAGGGCCGCAGTTCTATTCGCGGAGAATTCGTTCACGGCTTGCAACCGCTCCTGCACGTATTCCAGAGCCGTCTGGCTGAGGATCGAGCCCGCGCGGGAAATCAGTTCACGACGCAGCGTGGCGGGGGCTCGGCCCGGCCCGCGGGCCGACTCGCGTTGGACGAGCACCGCCAGATCGACCTCGCCGGAGGCGACATCGTGCTCCAGTTTCGGGCGGACGGCAGGTTCATCTCGATCCGCGGCTCCGGCAGCGGCAAATACGGTATTTTCGGTGCCGGACGGCTCTTCGGGCCGCTGGCCTGCGGCGGCCTGTTCCGGATCAACCGTTCGCCGGCCTCCAGGAAATGCTGGACCCGTTCAAAGTCCGCTTGCGATTGGACGGCGATCACGCCGCGCACCTGGCGGGTGCTGTCCAACGACGTCAGCGGCATCCGCTGGAAACCGAGACTGAGCAGGGGATAGACCAGCAACGGCATCAACAACAGCGTGACGATGGTCCGCCGGTCGCGGAGGATCTCGCGGAGTTCTTTCAGGCACAGCCGCGCCGGCGGCCCATGGCAGGCCGCCGGAAACGCCGCGGCGAAATCTCCGCCGGGCCGGCGTCGCTGGCGGCAATCTCTTCCGCTTCTGGTTGCATGGATTTGTCCGCTCGGGCGCAAGAATAGTCACCGAAAGGCCTTTCTCGGGTGCTTCGCACGAAATCCGACATTTTTCCGCCTCGTTTAGATATCCACAATGACTTCCGCCAGCCAGCCTTCGCCGGACGGCTCGACCCTCAGCCCGTGATACGTGATCGCTTTGACCTCATGATCCAGTTCGTGCCGCGATCGGTCAACCCGTTCGCCGCGGCAGGCGGCCCGCAGCCCCTCGGGCCCCAGTTCGACCTGGAATTCCGACAACAGCAGGTGCTCCGTCTCAAACGTATACAGCAACTCGCTCAGCCAGTCAAACAACAGGTAGTCGTCCTGCTCGCCCGCCAAATCGTAATCCCGCTGCTCGACCGCTCGCACGGTGCCCAAGTCCACGACCACCAGCGAGAACAGCGCCCGGAGGCCTCGGCGAACAGCGACGCCCGGTCCGGGGCACGAATCCTGAGGCCGATATCGGCCGTGTGATCGAAGACTTCATACATGGTCGGCTCATCTTCCAAATTCGTGTGGACCCGAATGCCGCGGCAATCTCCCGGTGGGACGAGTGCCAATCCGTCTACTCCTTGGGCACCCATCAAGGCGTACCACGCGGCTCGCCCAACGTCACGTTCGGTTCGGCAGCGTCAGCCAGCCAGTGGTCGGCGATGCGGCCCTGAGCGGCGTCGCCGCGATGCAGGACCAGCCGGTAACGCAGTTGCAGCGGCTGTTCCACCGCAATCGTGTAAGCCTTCTCACCGCAGAATCCCGCGCCGGCCCAGCCGTCGTTGCGGCAGTGCCACATCGTGGGATGGTTCGGGTTCGCCGGATGATCCAGAACGGCGATCCCCGACCAACGGTCCGGCAGGATCGGGCCGGACTGGTCCAGCCACTCGGCACGCTGCAAATGGACGTTCTGTTCGTTGCGGTACTGCCCGCGGGCGTTGAGGATTTCGCCGCCGCCGTCGAACGGAGTCAGCGACTGGGCGACGCGCACCGCGAGAAAGCCGAAGGTGGTCGGGCCTAATTCGACCGGCTCCTTGCCGGCGGGACGGAACTGCAGATCGAAATCCATCAGCCGGAAGTCCTCACCGGCGCCGAACACGGTCACCGTACACTGTTCGTCCAACAGGTCCCATCTGCACCGTCTCGCCAGCGAGTCGGAGCAACCATCCGGCAGAAGACCGGGCCGTCTTCCAGCAAGACAATCTCTGTGTGGAGAATGAGGCCACGGGGTCTGCCCAGAAATTGCGGCCGGCCACGTTGTTGTGTGCGATCCAGAGCGAGTAGTGATGCCGATGGCTGCCGGTCG
>CAVQVT010000004.1:0-139380 GCA_963717255.1 uncultured Chloroflexia bacterium
ACGGGCCGCAGTCGGTGCAGCCGCGGACGTTCCGCGGGATCACCTGGCGCGGGAGCCCGAGCGCGTCGAGGCCGCGGGCGAGCGCGCCGTTGGGTCCGTTGTGCTCGCTCTCGGCGGTCGTGACCGACGTCTCCGCCTCGACGGCGTCGTAGTGGGGGTCCAGGTCGTCGATCCCGGCGGCCCGCCACTCGTCCCGGACCGCGTCCGGCAGCCGGAGGGACGAGCTCCAGTTCACGACCGTGCCGCCGCCCACTGCGCTCCCGGCTCGGATGCTGAACCATCGATCGTCCGTCGCGGTCAGGCCGCGATCGAGGAAGAGCTTCGCGAGGCCCTCCAGCTCCGGGCCGCCGAACTCGCGCTCGGTGACGTTCGCGGCCCGCTCCAGCACGACGACCCGCTTCCCGGCCGCGGCGAGGATCGCGGCCGCCACCCCGCCGCCGGCACCGGACCCGACGACGCAGGCGTCGGCGTCGATCACCTCCCCCGGCGCGGGCGTCCGCACGTCGAGGACGCTCTCGTCGGCGGGATCGGGCGCGGGCGGCACGAACCCGGTCGCCCGCCGGTACGGCGAGTCCTCCATCCCGTACAGCAGGAGGAACGTGAGGCGCTTGAGGTCCTGGAAGGCCGTCCGCGTCAGGGGGACGGGGCTGGTCGCCATCCGGCGGAGGTACGTCTCACGCTCCGACAGCGATGCGCGGGAGAACCGGCGCGGCATCCCCGTCAGTGCCAGGCTGGCGACCGGGTTCTCGACCGCCCGGAGGAAGAGCCGGAGCTGCGACTCGAGCGACGGCCGCCCCAGCGCGCGGACCTCTCCCAGGATGGCGCGGTGGACACCGAGCTCGCTCGCGGAGGGCAGGCCGGCGGCGTCCCCGGGCGCGAACGTGTCGACGATCGCGGCGAGGGTGTCGAGGCGGCTGGGCATGCGGTGCAGGGTACGCCGTCCGCGCCCGCCGATCCGCAGGATGTCGGGAGCCCCGGGGGTCCTGGGCGGCGGCCGCGGCGGCCGCGGCGGTCATGCCAGGGGGACGCGCGCGATCGACGCGAAGACGTCGGGGTCGAGCGCCGCCCGGCCCACGAAGAGGCCGTCCACACCCGGCGTCGCCGCGACCCTGGCCGCGTTCGAGGCGTCGATGCTGCCCCCGTAGAGGACGCGGGTCCCCGTCGCCCCACGGGCCGCGAGCCAGCGATGGATCTCGGCGATGATCGCCTCGATGTGGTCGAGGGGAGCGGCGCGGGCGCCGACGCCGATCGCCCAGTGCGGCTCGTACGCGACGACCACGCGGTCGAGCGCGGGACCGTCCAGGCCGCGCACCGACCGCTTCAGGTGTCGCGAGATCGCGCTCCAGGCGGTCGGGATGGACCACAGCTCCCGCTCCCCGACGCACACGAGCGGCGTGAGGCCCCAGCGGAGGGCCGCCGCGAGCTTCGCCGCGACGAGCGCGTCCCCCTCCCCGTACGCGTAGCGCCTCTCGGAGTGGCCCATCTCCACGAACGTGCAGCCCAGGTCGGCGAGCATCTCGGCCGAGACGTCGCCCGTGTGCGCTCCGCGGTCGTCGGGGTGCACGTCCTGCGCGCCCCAGGCGATCCCCGTCCCGGAGAGCTCACGGCGCGCGACCCAGAGGGCGGGGAACGACGGGAGGACGAAGAGGTCGCGGTCCCTGAGGTCGGCGACCTGCGGGACGAACGCTCGGAGCCACCCCTCGGCCTGGGTCGAGGTGAGGTTCATCTTCCAGCTCGTCCCGACGAGGGGACGCCGCCTGCCGGTCCGGGCCTGGGTCGCCGTCATCGCTCCGCGCCGTGCCTGCCACCTCGGGGTGGCCCGAGGCCGACTCTACCATCGGGGAGGGGCGTCGGGCCGCCTTCATGCGTTCCGGGCGATGGACGACGGGCCGCGCGGCAGGTCACACTGCGGGCGGAACGGCACGCCCGTGCGTTCCTGCGCGCCCGCCGGTCGGCGGGCCATGGAGGGAAGACCAAAGATGATGGAGCAGGTCCTCAAGGACGCCCGCCGGCTCGCGAGCATCGGCACGTTCTTCATCGTCATCGGATGGGTGTTCGTCGTCTACGCCCTGATCGCGGGCGTGATCTGGTGGATCGACCTCGCCCAGCGCGAGGCGTTCAACATCATCGAGGCGTTCGCGATCTCGGCCGCCGCGATCGGCATGCCGATCTTCGTCGCGTTCGTCCTCGCCGGCTTCGGCTACTTCCTCCGGCTCTTCGCGCTCTACGTCGCGTCGAAGTCGCAGTAGCGGCCGCGGGGAGGCCGAGATGATCATCCGGCGGATCGCGGCACTCGCCGCACTCGCCCTCGTGGTCGCCGCGTGCTCGACGGGACCGGGCAGCGGCGGCCAGCTCGAGGGGACTCACTGGGTCGTCCGGTCGTTCGACCAGAACGGCCTGATGACGCTCGTCCCGACGAACGTCTTCGCGGACGCGCGGTTCGGCACGGATCGCGTGACCGGCACGTCCGGCTGCAACCAGTACGACGCCCTCTTCCAGGCCGGCGGGCGGACGCTCATCGTGAACCAGCCCTCGGTGACGATGATGGCCTGCGACGAGACGACGATGGCGTTCGAGAACGCCTACCTGACGCTGCTGCAGGAGAGCCGCTTCTACACCGTCCGCAACAACACTCTGACGGTCTTCGACGCCGACGGGAAGCCGATCCTCGGCTACGACGCAGCGCCGCGCAACCCGCTGATCGGGCGCTGGAACGTGGACTCCTTCGAGTCGTCGCCCGGCAGCATCGTCGCGCCGATCGAGGGGACGCCGCTGACCGTCGCGTTCGCGATCACGTCCGTCGGCGGGAACGCCGGCTGCAACACCTTCAACGGCACCTACGGTACCAACGGCAGCGTCGTCCGGATCGGCCCGCTCGCGACCACGATGATGGCGTGCGAGCAGGCGATCATGGACCAGGAGACGGCGTTCCTGACCGCGCTCCAGGGAGCCTCGCGCATCGAGGCGCGCGGACTGAACCTCTCCCTCGTGGACGAGAACGGGAACCTCAAGGTCGCGCTCGTGCGCCCCAAGAGCGACGGCGGGACGGGAGCGTTCCCGACGCCCGGCGCGTCGATCGCGCCGGTCCCCACTGCCATGCCGAGCCCGACGCCCACACCGACGCCGAGCCCGACGCCGACACCCACGCCCACCCCCAGCCCCACGCCGACGCCGACGCCGAGCCCGACTCCCACACCGAGCCCGACGCCGACGCCTGCGCCCACCCCCAGCCCGACGGTGGCGCCGACGCCACCGCCGAGCGTGCCTCCGACCCTTCCGCCCACGGCCTCGTGCGACCTGACCGTCGCCGGTGGCCCGAAGGTCGCGGAGCTCGTCTATCCGTCCACGTGGTTCACGCTCGCGTCGCCCGCGGACCTCGCGTGCCGGTACTTCAACCCGACGCCGATCACGGTCCCGGCCGACCCCACCACGCTGGACACGGCGATCATGGCGAACGTCGTGGCGACGCCGTACGCGACCCTGGTCGCAGCGGCGTGGGACCGCACCAACTGGGACGTCCGCGTCGGACAGCAGGCGGAGCTCAACGGGGTCGCCCTGACATGCATCGGCGGCGTCGCGCTGACCGACGCGTCGGGGTTCCCGGTCGGGCAGGCCGCCTTCCAGTGCTTCGCCGATGTCGGCACCGCCGGCACGGTCGTCGTCTGGGCGACCGGACCGGAGGATGACCCGGCGCTCCAGGCCGAGGGTGCGGTCGTCTACCTGATGATGGCCGAGTCCACCTTCTTCCCGCAGTAACACCGGTCGCGGGCGGGCGACCGCCCCCCGATCGCCAGGAACGCGAGAGGCCCGGCCCCCCCGAGGGGCCGGGCCTCTCGTTCGCCTCCGGCCGCCAGTGTCGCTCGTGTCCGGGTCCGCCACCCGTCCAACCGGAAAGGAAGAACCCCGGGCGGGCGGGCCCGGGGTTCAGGTGCAGGCGTATGGTGGTTGCGGGGAAGGGATTCGAACCCTTGACCTTCGGGTTATGAGCCCGACGAGCTGCCGCTGCTCCACCCCGCGGGCCAATGGTACGCCCGGGCGTGTGGAACGGTCAAACCCCGGGGGCCGGGCGCCGGAGAGAGTGGGCGAAGGACGATGACGGCGATCGAGCGGCGGGCCGACGGCCGCGACCTGGTGCGACAGGTCGTCACGGTCGTCGCGTTCGCCGCGACCGTGACCGTCAACGGCCTGGCGAACGCGCTGCCGATCAACGGCCTGACGACCGGTGAGATCTCGGACCGGTTCCCCGTCCTCGTCGTCCCGGCGGGGTACGTGTTCGCGATCTGGGGGCTCATCTACCTCGGGCTCGCCGCCTTCACCGTCTACCAGGCCCTGCCGAGCCGGCGCGCCGACCCGCTCCTCCGCCGCCTCGGCTGGCTACCCGCTCTGACCGGGGCCCTCAACGCCGCGTGGATCCTGCTCTGGCACCACGAGTCGTTCGTGCTGACGGTCCCGGTGATGGTGGCGCTCCTCGCGACGCTCGTCGCCATCGAGACGACGCTCCGCGGCGGTGGACGGACGCACGCGGGCGCGGAGCGCTGGGCGGTCGCGGTGCCGTTCTCGATCTACGTCGGGTGGATCACCGTCGCGACGATCGCGAACGTCGCCGCCGCGCTCGCCTGGGCCGGCTTCACGGGCTTCGGGATCGATCCGACCATCGTCGCGTCCGCCGTCCTGCTCGTCGGTCTGGCGATCGCCACCGCGATGGTCCTCCGCTTTCGCGACCCCGCGTACGGGTGCGTGATCGTCTGGGCGTACGCGGGGATCGTCGTGAAGGAGGCGGGCACGCCACTCGTCCCCGTGGTGGCCGGCGCCTCCGCGCTGATCGTCGCCGCCCTGGTGATCGCGGTGCTCGCGGGACGTGCGGGCGGCGGCCGCGCGCGCCGTCCCGCGGCTGCCGCGGCGGGCTGAGGAGCGAGGGCGGGAGCCGGCGGCGGGGGAGGGTCAGCCGGCGATGCGGGCCCGGAGTGCGACGCGCCAGGCCTCGACAGCGCGGGGCCACCAGGCGTCCACGTGGTCGGCGTCCCCGTACCAGGAGCGGGCGATGACGTTCGAGTGCTCCGCGTCGTCGAGCACGATCGCCTCGGCGCCGGGGAGCAGCGCGGCGGCGAGCGGGATCACTCCATCGCCGGGGATCGGCGAGCCGACGGGCGCGTCCACGACGCCGCGGTAGAAGCCGTCGGTCCGCCGCTCTTTCGCCGTCCCCAGCGGCGTGCCCACGACGGCGCGCGACGAGACGCACAGGTACCCCACGCCCGGCGCGAAGCACGCGCCGGGCACGTGCTCGTTCGCCCAGCGCGCGGTCTCGCCCTGCTTCTGGGCCGACCTGCCCTGAGCGCTGAACATGTGCGGCGTCCCGAGCGTGACGATCGCCCCGATCCGCGACGACCCGTTCATCCGGCGCCCGTGGAACGCGTCGGGCGACGTGAGGATCCGCGCGATGACGCCGCCCGCGGAATGCCCGACGATCAGGACGGGCGCGCCGGCGCTCGCGGGCGCAGCCTCCGATGCGGAGGAGGCGGCGAGCAGGGTCCGCGCCGCCCGGGTGGCGACGGCGCCCTGGCCGCGGGCGACGGCCAACACCCAGTCGGGCAGCCAGATCGGGGCGACGACGACCTCGGGGACGCCGCGCTCGAGAAGGAGTCGGCGGAGGCCGCGGTACATCGGCGGCGACGACATGAACCCGCCGATCACGAGGACGGTCGGCTGGATGGTCTCGACCTGCTCGCGCCAGGCGCTGGCGGTCATGCTCATGCCATCTCCTTCGCCGGATCGGTCGTCGAGGATGCGGTCTCGAGGGATGAGGCCACCGTCGCGGCGTCGACCGGCACCTGGATCATCAGGCTCGGGTCCTCGCCGTCGAGGCGGCGGCGACCGATGACGAGCGCCAGCAGCGTCGTCACCAGCATGACAGCGCCGAAGACCTGGAAGGGCACGGCCGTGCCGCGCGTCCACAGCTCGCCCGCCACGAGGGAGCTGACGATGAACCCAAGGGTGCCGGCCGCGCCGAAGATGCCCTGGGCGGTGGAGCTCCGACCGGCCGGGGATCCCCAGCTGACGACCGCGTACAGGGCAGGGCCCAGCAACGCGAACCCGACGGCCTCCAGGACGACCACCGCGGTCACTGCGTACGGGTTCCCGACCGCGGGATAGATGAAGGCGGATGCGACGACGCAGGCGCTGCCGACCACGATGAAGCGGAGCCCGCCCAGGCGGTCCACCCAACGGCCCGCGAGCGGCGAGAGGAGGATGACCGGGACGCCGAAGATGGCGAAGCTCAGGCCGATGAGACCGAGGTCGGCGCCGAGCCCCTGCATGAAGAGGCTCCAGATCACCTCGTACATGCCGGACGAGAAGAACGCCCCGAAGTTGATGACGATCGCGGCCACCAGCATGCGGTTCCACAGGCTCTGTGGCGGCAGGTAGACGGTCCGGGTGGGCACGCCGTCGCCGACGATCGGCGGCGGCGTCGCGAGGCCGGGGGCGCCGTCGGCAGGCGGCAGGGCGATCCCGTGCGGGTCGTGCGTGTGCGCGGGCTCCCGCGCGAGGGCCGCGACCGCCACGGCGGCCGCGAGGCCGGCGACGGTCGCGAAGACGAAGGGGAACCACAGCCCCAGCGCGGCGGCGCCCAGTCCGCCGATGGCCGGTCCGACCATGAAGCCGCCCATCTGGGCCGCGCCGTAGACGCCGAAGGCCTCCCCGTGCCGTTCGTCGTCGGTCGCGTCCACGATGAACCCGCGGGCCGCCGGGTCGTACATCGCGGCGCCGAGCCCGGCGACGAAGCGCGCGGCGAAGAACGGCGCCGCGCCGACGAACACGAGTGGCAGGACAGCGGTCGCGGCCGTGATCAGGAGACCCGCGACCATGAAGGGGACCCGCGCGGACCGGTCGGCGACCCAGCCGAAGAAGGGCTCGGCGAGGAGCCGGGCGGCGGGCCAGGCGGCCACGATGAGGCCGAGCGTGACCGGGTCCACCCCGTTGTCGCTCATGTAGAGCGGCAGGATGGGCACGATCGAGCCGAAGCCGACCCAGATGATGGCCTCGGCGCCGAGGAGCGGGAGGATCGGCCGCCAGCGGTCGAGGAAGGCCCCGATCCGGCCGCGGCTCGCGAAGGACGTGGACATGGGATCCCGAATGCGGGGGGAGCGCCCATCGTACCGCCGCCGATGGCCCGGCGACGGTCCGCCGATGGCCCGGCGATCGCCGGGCGGCGGACGGACCCGCGCGTATCATCCGCGCGTGTCCTGGGCCATCCTCGCCGTCGCCCTCGTGGCGTTCGCTCTCGCGCTCGTCCCGACACGCCGGCTCTTCCTCGCCGGATGGCGGCCCGCGCCCCTCGCCGTCTACCTGGGGATCCTCGTCGCGCTCGCCGTCGCCGCCATCTTCCTCCGCGCCGGGATCCGGGTCGTCGTCCCGCTCCTCCTGGTGCTCTACGTCCTGCCGTTCATCGGTGCGCCGGCGATCGTCGCACGCACAGTGACGCGGATCGGCGGCGGGCGCCCGCCCCGAGTCGTCGATGGACGGGCCACGCTGGTGCCGGGACCTCCGGAGACGGCGGACGACAGGGCTGCCCCGGCGCCGGCCGACGACGACGACGCGGACAAGGCCGGCCCGGGCGGGACGCCCGAGCGACCGTGACCGTCGGGGCGATCGGGCTGCACGGCGGCGGCGAGCTCGTCCGCGGCGACGAGCCGTTCCTCCGCGCGATCCTCCGCTCCGCGCTCAGCGCCGGGCGGGTGCGGGCGGCCGAGTGCGCCTTCGCGGCAGGGGGACCCGCCACCGTCCGGATCATCGTCCTGCCCGTCGCCGCCGGCGGCGAGCGACCGGATCTCGCGGTGGCGCACGCGCGGGTCGCGTTCGCGCGCGTGGCGGCGGACCTGGGGCTCGCCGTCGAGGTGGACGACGTGGCGGTCGTCGACGAGCGCACGGCAGCCGACCCGGGGTTCGCGGCGGCCATCGCCGGAGCGGACCTCGTCTACCTCCCCGGCGGCGATCCGGGCCGCGCCGCGCGGTCGCTCCGCGGCACCGCGGCGGGGCGGGCGCTGCTCGCCGCCCACGCGCGAGGCGCGACCGTCGCGGGGGCCTCGGCCGGCGCGATGGCGCTCTGCGACCGGACGTGGACGCGCGACGGCGGCGCAGCGGGGCTCGGGCTCGTCCCGGGGATCGTCGTGGTCCCGCACGCGGATCGGTTCACCGACATGGCCCTGGCGCGTGCACGCGAGCGCGACGTGGGGACCACGGTCACGTCGGGCACGCTCGCGCTCGACGAGCGGACCGGCGTCGTCTCGCGGGTGATCACGGGCGCCGGGGTCCTGTGGCGGGTCGCCGGCCCGGGGCGGGCGGCGTGGCTCGCGCCCGGGGCTCCCGCGACCGTCGCCCGCGACGGGGACGACCTCGTCCTGCCCGGCTGACGGCGGACGGGGCTTACCCGCCCCTTACCTTCCTCGGCCGCCGCCCTGACCGGCGTGCAGCATCGTCGTCGGCGTCGGACCGGCACGGCGCCGGTCCCGCTCCCCTCGCGGGAGCCTCACGGGAGGCATGCACATGAACAGGCACGGCGGCCGCTTCGCCCTCGTCGTCGCGGCGCTGCTCACACTCGGGATCGTCGGGGCCGGGACGGTCCTGGCGGCACAGCCCGCACCCGCGGCCGCGAAGGCGGCGAGGGCCGGGGCGCTCGAGAAGATCGCGCGCCACATCATCCACGGGACGGTCGTCGTCCAGCGCGCCGACGGGACGCTGCAGACCCTGCAGATCGACCGAGGCACGATCGCGTCGGTCGGGGGGAGCACCATCACGATCGCCGAGCCCGGCGGCGACCAGACGGTCGGCATCGACGCCCAGACCAGGGTGCGCAGGAACGGCGGCAAGAGTGACCTCACGAAGCTCGTCGTGGGCGACAAGGCCCTCGTCATCAGTGAGGTGACCGGCGGGTCGGCCGTCGCGGACCTGATCGTCGTGCCGCGCCCGCGGCCCACGCCGCTCCCGGCCAGGACGACCCCCTGAGGCGCCGGCGGCCGACCCACCGGTCGCCCTCTCCACGCCGCCCACGGGGCCCGCGCGCAGCACGTCGCACGGGCCCCGACGAAGTCCGTCGTGGTGGACAGACGCACCACCGCCGTGTAACGTTCAGCCATGCTCCGCCGTCTGGCGGCGGGGATGGTCGTCGCGACGGCACTCTCCGGAGTCGTGTTCGCGACCGGCTCGGCGCTCGTCCCGGCACCGACCCTCGCCCGTTCCGCCTGCACCGGTTGGACGAGCGAATCCATCCCCCCCGATACGATCCGTGTTCTTCGCACCATCGGACCCGACGCAGGCCGGGTCCAGCAGGTGCCGTTCCGCACGTACGTCGAGACGGTCATGGCCGCCGAGTTCGGCGCGGGTGCGCCCGACGCCGCGATGGAGGCGGGCTCGGTCGCGGTGAAGCAGTACGCCTGGTACCGCACGATGAATTGGCGGGGCGGCGCCAACTCCGCCGGCTCCTGCTACGACATCGTCGACAACGGCAACGACCAGTGGTACCTGCCGCTGTCCAAGACCCCGGCGCAGTCCCACATCGACGCGGTCGCGCGGACCTGGACCATCTCGGTCCGCCGCGGCGGGCGCTTCGTCTCCACCGGCTACTGGGCCGGGTCCGACGTCGCGTGCGGGACGAACGCCAACGGCGTCCGCCTCATGCAGAAGAGCGCAGCCCGGTGCGCCCGCGAGGGGAAGACTGCCGAGGAGATCCTGCGCATCTACTACGGCGAGACCATCTCCATCGTCCGGCCGGGGTCGAACGATCTCGACGGCGACGGCTATGGGGACGTCCCGGCCCTCGTCACCGGCCCGGACGGCAGCGTCACCGCCCGCATGTACGACGGCGCGACGCTGAGTGTCGCGGAGGCCGGCGCCACGTCGACCGGCGAGGCGTGGCCGGTGGTCCTGGACGCGAGCGCTCCGGCGCTCCGGGCCACGGGAGACGTGGACGGCGACGGCCGGGCCGATCTCGTCTACGTCCGGCGGGCCGCCGATGGCGGGACGGAGGTCGCGGTCTCACGCGTCATGGACGGCGGGATGAGCAGCGCGGGCCTCCCGGAGGACCCGGAGAAGATCACGAGCGCTCTCTTCGCCGCGTCGGCGCGGACCGTCCTGCAGCCGCCTGCCTCCTGGTGGGCGCCGGGCGCGGTCGCCGCGGGCGCCGGCGCACCGATCGCGATGGCGGTCGCGGACTTCACGGGCGACGGCAAGGCGGACGTCGCGCTGGCGTCGGACGATCCGGCGACCGGCGATCTCGCCATCGACGTCCTCGAGTCGAACGGGGCGTCGTTCACCCGACCGGCACGCTGGTGGACGGGGCCGCACGCCGGCTCGCTCGAGGCCGTCCGGGTCGGCGACTTCGACGGCGACGGGCGCGCGGACGTCGCGCTCGTGTCGTCCGACGCGAGCGCGACGACATCCGACGGCCGCCGCGCCTTCAGCGTGGACGTCCTGCCGGGCGACGGCGTCGGCTCGTTCTCCGACCCGCACCTCTGGAGCGACGGCGTGGTGATGGGCGACGCGTCCACGCGCGAGCTCGCCGGCGACTGGAACCGTGACGGCCGCGAGGACCTCATGCTGCTGACGGCGAACGGCCCCGCCGGCGTCATCGCGACGGCGCTGGTCTCCGACGGCGCGGCGTTCGACCCGAAGGTGTACCGCTCGACCACGAGCGGGTTCCGCCTCGGCGTCGCGAAGCTGACCGTCTCGGACGTGAACGGCGACGGCCGGACGGACGTGGTCGCGCTCTACGATGCCGGCGCCGGGGAAGGCACGCGCGTGCTCCCGCTCATCTCGACGGGGACGCGGCTCGCCTCGCTGCCCGGCACGCTCGACCCGACGCTTCCCTGGGCATCCATCGAGCCGTTCTGACGGTGCTCGGGGTCGCCGCGGTCCTCCGTCGCCCCCGCCGGGACGGCTCATCCCCCGCCCGCGTCCACGAACCGGCCCGCGACCGAGGCCGCGGGCGACACCGTGCGCGACCGACGCTCGGTATCGGCGCCACCGTCATCGTGGCCGTGGGCCTCGCCGCCTGCCAGGGAGCCTCGACGGAGACCATCGCCGCCGGCTACTCCACGCTCGCCTCGGCCGCGAACGCCGCGTCCGCACCCCTGCTCGGGACCCTCGCGTCCACCGAGGACACCGCCGCCCGCGCTCCGATCCTGCGCGGGCTGGCCGACGTGGAGAAGACCTTCGCCGACGGCCTCGCCGCGCTGCCGACGTCCGGCGAGGTGAAGGCGGCAGCCGACGAGGTCGTCCGGCTGGCACGCGAGCGGGAGGCAGCGTTCCGTGCCGCCGCGCAGGCGACCGGTGCCGCGCAGGCGGCCGCTCTCGCACCGATCCTCGGTGAGGGTGGTGCGGCCTTCCACGCCGCCGTCGAGAAGCTCCGCGGGGTCCTCGGGCTGCCGCCCGCGGGGGCGAGCCCGTCGCCGGGCGGGTCGGGCGGGTCGATCCCCGTCGGGATGTCCCGTGCGTCGCGAACCGGCGACCTGGTGCCGGCATGAGCGACGGCGCATCGCGGCGGTCTCCGCCGGTCCCCCACTTCGGCCGCCGCACCGAGGAGGCGTTCGCGTACGCGCTCGCGGTCCACGGAGCGCAGGTCCGGAAGGACGGCCCGGTCCCGTACGTCTCGCACCTGCTCGCGGTCGCGTCGATCGTCATGGAGGACGGAGGCGACGAGGACCAGGTCGTGGGCGCGCTCCTGCACGACGCGGCAGAGGACCAGGGCGGCGAGCCGCGACTCGAGGACATCGCCCACCGCTTCGGTGACCGCGTGGCCGAGATCGTCCGCGCGTGCAGCGACTCGCTCGTCGAGGACCCGCGCGACAAGGCACCGTGGGAAGAGCGGAAGGCCGCCTACGTGGCGCGCCTCGCGGACGAGTCCGACACGGGCATCCTGCGTGTCTCGCTCGGGGACAAGCTCCACAATGCGCGGGCGATCGCGTCGGACGCCGCGGCGGACCCGAGCGCGTGGCGCCGGTTCAACGCCCCACCCGATCGGATCGCTGCGTACTACCGCGCGTGCCACGCGGTGCTGTCGTGCCGCCTGCCGGGGAGCCGGTTCGTTCCGGACCTCGCGCTCGCCGTCGAGCGCCTGGAGGCGCTCGCGGGCGAGGAGATCGCCCGGCGCGGCTCCGGCCCCGGCTGACATGCCGGCGGCCCGGCCGCCGCCCGCCGAGGGAACGGCAGAGCCGACCGGCACTGTCGTCGCGGGGCCTCGGCGGTCACGCTCGTGGCCGGGCCGACGGGCCGGCCGTCTGCCGGAACGAGGGTGCCACATGCGCGTGCGCCACGTCCGCCGGGTCACGGCATCGGCGGTCAGCCTGGTGCTCGTGGCGAGCGTGGCCGCCGCGTCGCCCTCGCCCGGTACCGCCAGCGACCGGATCTTCCCCCTCCCAGCCCACCCTGAGCCGATCGGGGTCCTCCCGAGCGACCTCATCGCCGTCGCGACGGACACGACGCGGGCCGGCGGCCCGGTGCCCGTCTCGATCGGCGTGGCGGACGCCGCTGCCAGACGGGACGTCTCCCGTCTCGTCGTGGAGCTCGGCGGGACCCTCCTCGCCGTGGGCGGGGCCGCGCTCGAGGCCTCGGTCCCCGCCGGATCG
Source organism: uncultured Chloroflexia bacterium (assembly GCA_963717255.1). Classification (GTDB taxonomy): domain Bacteria; phylum Chloroflexota; class Limnocylindria; order Limnocylindrales; family CSP1-4; genus CAIYQJ01. The sequence goes on from CAVQVT010000004.1 coordinate 12,618, forward strand.
CTCGCGGCGCTCGGCACGGACGCGCGTGTCCGGCGTGTGCGCTCGCTGGCGGAGCCGCTCTGGCGGCCGGCGACGTCGCGCGTCGCGCAGACGATCGGCGCCAACCTCTGGACCGGATCCGGCCTGGGCGGGGCCGGCGTGCGGATCGGCGTCATCGATGAGTTCGCGGGGATCGAGAAGCTGCTCGGGACCGAGATCCCCAACCCGGTGCACGTCCGCTGCTGGTCGTCCTGGTTCGGTGGGCCATCCAGCATCCGGGGGACCGTCGACGCATGCGAGGACGAGTGGATCGGGCCGCACGGCGGGGCCGTCGCCGAGACCATCGCCTCGATCGCCCCGGCGGCGGAGCTCTACCTCGCCGAGCCGTACACCTACCTCCAGGTGATGGATGCGATCGACTGGTTCGCGGCCGAGGGCGTCCGGATCGTGAACGCGTCCTTCTCGTCCGCCGCCGCCTTCGAGGGTCCGGGCGACGGGTCGTACGACGAGGATGACCTGACCTTCTACGCGTTCGTCGACCACGCGGTCTCCCACGGGATGCTGTGGGTGAACGCCGCAGGCAACGAGGACCACGGCGTCTACGAGGCGATGTTCGAGGGCGGCGCCGGCAACACGGCCCTTCACGACTTCGCGACGGGCGCCGACACGAACCGGATCTGGCTCGACGAGGACGAGTCGGCGTTCATCGCCCTGCGCTGGGACGACTCCTGGGAGAAGCCGACGACCGACCTCGACCTGATCCTGTACAGCCCCGACGGCGTCGTGGACGTCGCCGATTCGACCGACACGAACGCCGAGACCGGCGAGCCGGTGGAGCGGCTCACATACGAGGCGAAGGAGAGCGGCTGGTACCGGATCGGTGTCTCGCGCTGGGACGGACCGCCCGCCCGGTTCGAGCTGAACGCCTCGTCCACGCTCGAGTTCCGCACGGACTCGCCGTCGCTCTCGTCGCCCATCGACACGCGTAATCCCGGCGCGATCGTGGCCGGTGCCGTGCGCGTGGACGCGCCCGACTTCGTCGAATGGTTCAGCTCCCACGGCCCGACGCGCGACGGACGCCAGAAGCCGGACGTCGTCGCCCCCGACTGCGGCAGGACCGTGACGTACGACCCGTTCTGCGGGACCAGCCAGAGTGCCCCCTCCACCGTCGGCGTCGCCGCGCTGCTCCTGGCCGCGGACCAGGGGCTTGCCGACGACCCGGCGAAGCTCGCGGAGGCGCTCCGTGCCTCGACCGTGCCGGTCCCGTACGCGGAGATCCGGGAGGTCGGCGCCGGGCTGGTGCACGTCGGACAGCCCCCGGCGACCGTCCCGGTCCCGTCCGAGCGGCTCGCGCTGACGCTCGCACTGCCGGCGAAGCCGGTCGCGTACGGCACCCGCGTCACGGGCCGCGTCGCCGGACCGACCGCGGCCGGCGGCCGGCGCGTCGCGATCGAGGCATGGCGGGAGGGCGCGTGGAGGAAGGTGGCCTCCGGGACCACCCGGGCGGACGGCACGGCCGCCGTCACGTGGGCAGCGACCCGAGGCGACCTGCTTCGCGCGGCGCTCGTGCGAGAAGAGGGGCTGCCCGACGGCGAGAGCGAGCCGGGCACCCTGCAGGTCGTCGCGCGCGTCACAGTCACGGCCGACCCGCCGGACCGGAACCTCGCAGCGAACACCGTCGTGCGGTACACGGTCACGGTGGCCCCGGCCTCCCCGGCGACCCGGTTCGTTCCCGACCGCGGGCCGACGGCGACGGTCGAGGTGCGTTTCGGGAACGAGTGGAGGCAGGTGTCGAGCGGGGTCGCCGCGACGGCGGGGAGCAGGTCCACGTGGACCTTCGACGTCCGATGGACGCGCGGACTCTGGCGCATCCGGTTCTCGTGGGCCGCGTGGGGCGACACGGAGGTGTGGCCGGTGGAGAGCGCCTGGATGGCGGTGAATGCGAAGTAGGAGGGCGAGGGCACGTGCTGCGCGACCAGGCCGCGCTCCCGCCGGGTGGTGAGCCCGCTGGGATTCGAACCCAGGACCGAGCGGTTAAAAGCCGCCTGCTCTGCCGCTGAGCTACGGGCCCGCGGGCAGTGTACCGTCCGGCCCCGGCCTGTCCTCGAGGCGCCCGACGCACCGTGTCGGCGCGGGCGCATCCTGCCCGCGGGCGCCGTCCCGTAGAATCGCCGCGAGAGGCACCTCCGCGCCGGTGCCCCCGGGCGTCCCCACGCGAGGTCATCGGAGGGATAGGTGCGCGAGTTCCGGATCGTCGTCGCCGCGCACAGCGGCCTCGCCGCCGCGCTCCTCCGGAGCGCGGAGCTCATCTGTGGCGAGCTGCGCGACGTGACCGCCGTGGGCATCGCGCCGTCGGACTCGCCGGAGACCTTCGCCACGGAGCTGCGCCGTGCGATCGAGCTCGACGAGCGGCCCGTGCTCGTGCTCACGGACCTCGACGGCGGCACCCCGAGCATCGTCGCGGCCACGATCGCGGCCGAGCGCCCCGGCACCACCGTGCTCGCGGGCGCCACGCTCGGGATGCTCGTGGAGGCGGCCACCGGTCCCGACGGGATCGGCGACGGCGCGGCGACGCGCCTCGTCGAGATGGGCCGCGCCGGGATCGTGGACGTGACGGCGCGCCTCGTCGATCGGACACGCCCGTGACGCTCCGCCTGTTCCGCGTCGACGACCGCCTCATCCACGGCCAGGTCGTCGCCGTCTGGCTCCGCGCCGTCGGCGCCGACCGGATCATCATCGTGGACGACCGCGTCGCGGCCGACCCGTTCCTCGTGGAGGTCCTCACGCTCGCCGCGCCGGCCGGCGTCGCCGTCGAGGTCCTCGACGTGACATCGGGCGCCGCGCGGGTCCGCGCGCTCACCGACTCGCCCGACGCGGTCTTCGTCCTCGTGAAGACGCCGGTGACCGCCCTGGCCCTTCTCCGCGCCGGCGTCCCGGTCGAGGTCGTCAACCTCGGCGGGATGGGCGCCGGTCCGGGGAGGCGCCCGCTGTATCGCACGATCTCCGCGAGCGACGAGGAGCGAGCCGCCCTCCGCGAGATCGAGGCGCTGGGCACGCCCGTCGAGATCCGCATCGTCGCCGACGACCGGCCCGTCCCATTCACATCGGTGGACCGCCCATGACCGCGATCGCACGCATCCGCACGTCGAGGCCCGGCTGGCCCCTGGGTTCCGAGGGCCGGGGCCGACTGCGCCTCCGGTTCGCCGCGTCGCTGGTCGCGGTGCTGGCAACGACCGCTGCGCTCGTCGCCCTCGGCATGCTGCCCGGGACCGCTCTCGGCGCGGATGCGTCGGGCGCCGCAGCCGCGACCGTCACCCCGCTCCAGGCCGCCCTCATCGGCCTCGGCTACTACTTCTCGTTCAGCCCGTGGTGGTTCGGGGCCAACTTCTTCACGTTCTACCGGCCGCTCGTCGCCGGTCTCTGCGTGGGGATCATCCTCGGCGACCCGGCCGAGGGGGCGCTCATCGGCGCGGCGATCAACCTCTTCTACCTCGGGTTCATCGGCGCGGGCGGGTCGATCCCGAGCGACCCGTCGCTCGCGGGCTGGCTGGGCACCACGATCGCGATCGCCGGCGGCCTGTCGTACGGTGAGGCCCTGGCGCTCGCCGTCCCGCTCGGGCTGCTCGGGACCGTCGTCTTCTACACCCGGATGACGGTGGATTCGGTCTTCGTCCACGTCGCCGACCGATACGCGGAGCGCGGCTGGCTGACCGGGCTCACTCTCGCGAACGTCGTCTATCCGCAGATCTTCCTGTTCTTCCTCGCCGCGGTCCCCGTCTTCCTCGCGACGCTCAACGGCGTCCCGTTCATCGTCGACCTCATCCAGAGCCTGCCCGTCTGGGTGATCGCCGGCCTGGCCGTGGCGGGCGGGGTCCTGCCGGCCATCGGCATCGCGATGAACATGCGCTTCATCTTCCGGTGGCCGTTCTCGCCGTACTTCTTCCTCGGGTTCTTCCTCGTCATCGCGTCGGACCGGTCGCTGCCGATCGTCGTCATCGGCGCCATCGGGCTCGCCGTGGCCGCCCTCCACGTGGTGTTCACGACGTCGCCCGCGCCGGAGCCCGCGACGGGGCGCGACGCCCGGGTGACGCCCCCACCGCCGCCCGCGTCCGAGCCGGTCGCGACGGCGCCGGCCGTGGCGGAGACTGCAAGAGCGAGCGTGACGACCGACGCCGCCCCGGCGCCCGGCGTCCGACGGCTCTCGCGCGTGGACGTCCACCGCGCCTGGCTCCTGTGGACGTTCTTCTCGCACGCGAACTACAACTACGAGCGGCTCCAGGCCACCGGCTTCGCGCACGGCATGGCCCCCGTCATCCGCCGTCTCTACTCGGCCCCGGAGGACGTCAAGGCGGCCATGCGGCGCCACCTGGTCTTCTACAACACGTCCCCCGAGTTCGGCGGAGCGATCAACGGCGCGGTCATCGCGATGGAGGAGCAGCGCGCGTCGGGCGCGCAGATCGACGACGACGCGATCAACTCGGTGAAGACCGGCCTCATGGGCCCGGTCGCCGGGATCGGCGACACGATCACACAGGGGACGGTCACGCCCCTCCTCCTCGCCCTGGGCATCTCGATCACCGGCGTCCCCACGGTCGTCAACGGACAGCCGCCGGACCTTGTGGCGGTGACCGGCAACCCGCTCGGCCCCATCGTGTACCTGGTGCTGATGACCGCCTTCCTCCTCGTCGTCGGCTACGTCTTCTTCATGCAGGGGTACGCGCGCGGCAGGGGCCTCATCGTGGACGTCCTCCGCGACGGGCGGCTCGGACAGCTCGTCACCGGTGCCAGCGTCCTGGGCAACCTCGTCCTCGGCGCGCTCGGCGCCACCTTCGTCTCGCTCTGGCTCGCGCCGACGGTGACGCTCGGGAGCGCCTACCTGAACCTCCAGCGCGACCTGATCGACAAGGTCCTCCCGGGGATGCTCCCGCTCGCCCTCATCATGGGCACGTGGTGGCTGCTCCGGCGCCGGGTGAGCCCGCTGCTCCTTCTCGTCGTCTACCTGGCGGTGGCGCTCATCGGCTCGTACCCGTTCTTCGGCGAGGCGCCGCAGTACGTGACGGACAAGTGCGGGTCGGCCCTCTTCCAGCCGTACGGTCCATGCCCGGAGCCATCCCCTTCCGCTTCACCGGCGACCGAGTAGCGCCGCAGCCGACCGCGAGGGGCTGACGCCGCACCCGCGACGGCGCATCATCGCCCCGTGGCCGAGATCGCCGACCCGGAGCTTGCCGCCATCGTCCGCGCGCTCGAGAGCACCGTGCGAGCCGGCGGCGAGGCCGACGTGCGCATCGGGCGCTCCGCCGCGGTCCGCGCGCGCGTCGAGGAGGGCACGACGGGGATGCGGATGCGGGCGACGGCGACCGCGCTCCCGCCGGCCGTGGCGCGCGAGCTGGAGGTGCTCGGGTGGCGGGCGCTCGAGCGACGCGTCTTCCGGTCGCCGCCGATGCCGCGGCGACGCGGCGGCAATCGCGGCGCCGGGGACGGTGACCGTGCCGAGGCGGTCGTGGACGACGTCTCGCGGACCTGGCCGATCGTGGCGACGCGCGACGTGGACACCGTCGCCCTGGACATCCTCGAGGCAGTGGACGTGATCGCCGGCCCGGACACCGTCGGTGCGGTCGTCGCACGCCATGTCCCGCTCGGCGACGAGGACTCACAGTACCTCGCGATCGGCGCCGTCCTCGGCGGCCTCTCGATCATCATCGCGACGCTGGGCGCGGCGGGGATCCGTGTCGCGGCCGCCTACCCACTCGATCCGCTCGGCTCGCTGATCATCCCGCTCGTCGGCGGCGCGGCGGTCTCGTTCATCGCTAGCCGCTTCGTGCTCGGCGTCTTCGGGCGCGTCCGCGGCCTCCGGTCGCAGGCCGAGCCGACGGCGCTGGTCGTGGGCGCCATCGCTCCGGCGGTCGCGATCGTCGCGTACACGGCCGCCGCGATCCGCGTCGGCCTGCCCTGACGGGACCAGGCTCTCGCCGGCGGCGGAACGCGCACCGTCGAGAGCCGCCGGCGGACCGCGCTCCTCGGGCGCGGGTCCTGCCGCCTGCGGGCGGTCCCCACGCCCTGCAAGTCGCTTGCCCACCGGCCGCCCAGGTCGGGCGCCCTGATCAGCTCGCGGGCGGTGCCCAGTCCATCAGCCAGGCGTGGTCGGGATCGATCGTGAAGTGCCACGCGCGGTGGTCGCCGGCCATGACGTTGAGGTAGTAGCAGTCGTACCCGGCCGGTGCGCCGACCGGGTGATAGCCGCGTGGCACGACGACGATGTCGCAGTCCGTCGGCGTCATCGCCTCGTCGAGAGACCGGTCCGGCGTGTAGACACGGGCGAACGCGAACCCCTGCGGCAGCGCGAATCGGTAGAAGTAGAGCTCCTCCAGGTACGCCTCGCGCGGCGGGTCCTCCACGTCGTGCTTGTGCGGCGGATAGGAGGACCAGTTCCCGCCCGGCGTGAAGACCTCGAACGCGATGATCCGGCCCGCGAGGTCGCCGCCCGGCGGGAGCAGGTGATGGACGCGGCGAGCGGTCATCCCGCTCCCCCGCTCCTCGACCTTGACGTCGCCGGGCCTGATGAGTCGCGTCGCGCGCACCGGCCCCGCCGGCGCGTGGGCGACCCCGACGAGCGTGGCCGTCTCGGCGACGATCGCGACGTCCGCGCCGGGCGCGGCGAGGACCATGCCAGGCGGGGGGCCGGCGAACACGGTCTCGCGTCCTCCGACGCCCGGCCAGGCGCCCCCGGCGACCGTGCCGCCGGCGCCGTCCGACGTGTCGCCGGCCGTCACGGCGGCCGACCCTTCGAGGACGAGGACGAGGACCTCTTCGCCGTCGCCGGGCCGGTCGATCCGGTCGCCGGCGGCGAGGCGGTGCACGCCGAACGCGAGATAGCGCCAGCCGGCGTCCGCGGGGTCCGTGCGGACGACGACGCCCACCGGGCCCTGCCCGGTGGCGCGGCGGAGGAGCGTCGAGGACACGATCGCACCTTCCTTGTGGATGCCGCACGTCGCGGCGCATACCGGGCGGCGGTCCGCGTGGACGACGGCGGCGGGCCGCCCGGGGCCTGCCCGCCGCCGTCGCCGTCGTCAGATGCCGAGCGAGCGGACGTACTCCCGGTTGCGGACGTTGCTCTCGTGGACCGACTCGAGCGTGTCGGCCATCGTGAGCCCGCGATCCTGCTCCACGACGAGCCAGCCCTCGTAGCCGACCTCGTCGAGCGCCTCGACGACCTCGGGGAGCCCCGAATTGCCCTGGCCGAGCTCGCAGAAGACGCCCCGCTGGAGCGCCACCGTGAGGCCGACGTCGTCGCGCTTGCAGTCCGCGATCACCTGCATCCGCGCGTCCTTCAGGTGGACGTGACGGATGTGGTCCCGGTACTCGCGGACGAGCGCCGCCGGGTCCGCGCCGCCGTAGCGGAGATGGCCCGTGTCGAGGCAGAGGCCCAGGAGGGAGAGGTCCATGTGGTCGAGGACGCGCTTCACCTCGTCGGCCGTCTCGATGTACGTGCCGGCGTGCGGGTGCACGACCACGTCGAACCCCATCGACCGGGCGATCTCCGCGGCACGATGGAGGTTGTCCATGAGGACCGGGAACCGGGCCTGGGGGATCCAGGCCTCGGGATGCTCGGCGATGCGGCCCGAGAGCTCCATCCGGAGCGGCTGGTCGAAGCCGTCGCAGAGGATCGCGAAGGGCCTCGAGCCCTCGGGCGCAGCGTCGCGGACGAGCGTCAGTGAGTCGCGGAGCCAGCCGCGGTCCTCGTCCGCGTACTCGTTCTCGCTGAAGCGCATCGGGAGGAACGAGCCGACGAGGGCGAGGTTCCGCTCGACGAGGCGCGCGCGCAGCTCGTCGGCGGTCCCGAGGAAGCCGGGCGGGCCGAGCTCCGTCCCCTCGTAACCGCCCTTCGCGATCATGTCGAGGACCTCGAGACCCGTGGGCATCCACGCGTCGTCCTTCAGGACCTCGTCCACCCCGTAGCTGCACGGGGCGTTCGCGACCTTCATCCGCTCGTTCGCAGGCTTCCGGCCCGCCGGGGCGAACACCATCTCGCTCATGGGACGATCACCACCTTCGTCGCCTCGCCGGACCGGAGCCGGCCGAGGCCTTCGAGCGCGTCTGCGAGCGGCACGATGTCGCTCACGATCGGCTTCAGGTTGAGGGAGCCGGACTCGATCATCCGGATGGCCGCCGGGAATGTGAAGTGCGTGATGTACGTCCCGAAGATGCCGATGCTCTTCTCCGTGATGACCACTTGCCGTATCGGCACCACCGCGTTCTGGTTCATCCCGAACACGACGATGGGCGCGCCCATCGCCGCGACGTCGATCGCGTCCGCCAGGGCGCTGCCCACGGCGGTGTCCCCGTATCGCTTCGTCGCGTGGACCAGCTCGATCGCGGGTCGGTCGTCAGGCACCGGGCGCCACCTCCCCCGCCGGGCCGCCGCGGACCCTGGTGCTCTCGCGGACCGCGAGCGCCACCGGGAGCGTCTCGGCCTCGGGCATCGTACCCGTCTGCACCGCAGAGATGAGGATGGCGGCCGCGCGTCGCCCCATCTCGAACGCCGGTGTGACCACCGTCGTGAGCCGCGGATTCGAGATCTCGGCGAAGGGGATCCCGTCGAACCCCACCACCCCGACGTCGTCGGGGACACGCACGCCGCGCGCCCGCAGGCCGTCGAGCACCGAGAGCGCGAGCTTGTCGTCGAAGCAGACGAGGACGTCGGGGAGCGACCGCGTGATCTCGACGACGACCGACTCGGGCGCGCGCCAGGCCGCATCCGGCGCCGGCACCCACCGGACCGGCAACGGTGACGCACCGCCCGCCAGCGCCCGCTCGAGGGCGCGCCGGCGGACCACGTCCGACGTCCGCGTCCCGTCGCCCACGTACGCCACGTCGCGGTAGCCGCACGCGACGAGGTGGGCGGCGATCGCCCGCATCCCGGCCACGTCGTCGGTCCTGAGGACGCCCCGGACCCGGGTCTGCCGGTCGCGGGGGAGCCGCGGGCTGTCGGGCTGCACGATGACGACCCTGCCCCCCGGGACGAGCCGCCGGGCGGTCGTCGGGTCGAGCAGCGTCGAGGCGATCGCCACGCCGTCGGCCGCATGCTCGGCGAACAGGCGGAGGGAGCGGCGCTCGCGCGCGTCGTCGCCCTGGCCCGCGGCGAACGTCACCCTGTAGCCGCTCCGGGCCGCCTCGTCCTCGAAGCCCGCGGCGACGAGGCCGTGGACCGGGTCACTGAGGTCGGCGAGCAGCAGGCCGAGCGTGCGCGTCCGCTGGACGCGAAGGCTCCGTGCCGTCGCGTTGGGGACGTATCGCAGGCCGGCCGCGGCATCGCGGACGGCCCGGCGTGTCGCCGCGCTGATGCGCCGATCCTCGGCGAGGGCTCGCGAGGCGGTCGAGATCGAGACGCCGGCGCGCCGGGCGACATCGCCGAGGACCACGCGCTCGCCGGCGGCCCTGCGCGTCATCGGTCCCCCGGGCCCGCCGAGGGCGTCCTGACCGGTCCCGGGCATGCTGGCTCCATCCCTGCGCAACCGATTGCACGAACCGTATCAGCGGGGGATGACCGGGTCAAGAGGGCCCCGTGCTCACGCTGCGCTCGCGGGACCGGCGCCCGCGACGCGGGTCAGCCGAGCCGCTCCCGCACCGGCCCCGCGAGCGCCGCGAGCGTCTCCGGGTCGAGCGGCGCCGGCCAGTCGAAGACGACCTCCTCGACGCCGGCCGCGGCGTACGCGGCGAGCGCCGCTGCGACCTCGTCGGTCGTCCCGACGCAAGGTGCAGCCGCCGCCGCCGACGCGGCGTCCGCAGCGGACCATCCGTGGCGCCGGAGCGTCGCGGCGAGGTCGGCGAGCGCCGCCTCTCGCGTCGGCCGGATGCACGGCGGCGGCAGACCCACGGTCCGCCGGATCGCGGCCGGGTCCCGGCCGACCTCGGCACAGTGCGCGTCGAGCACCGCGTTCTTCCGCGCGTAGGTCGCGGCGTCGCCCTCGCCGTTCCAGGTGTCCGCGTAGAGGGCGACGATCCGCAACGTGCGCTTCTCGCCGCTGCCGCCGATGAGCAGCGGGAGCCGGGGCTGGAGCGGTGGCGGGTCGAGGACGGCGTCGTCGAACCGCACCCATCGGCCGTCCATCGTCACGTGGTCGCCGTCGAGGAGACCACGCAGGGCGCGTGCCTGCTCCTCCAGCCGATCGAGTCGCTGGCCGATCGGCGGGAGGTCCCAGCCGTACATGGCGTGGTCGCGCTCGTGCCAGCCGGCGCCGATCCCGAGCGCCATCCGGCCGCCGGAGGCATGGTCCAGCGCGACGACCTGCCGCGCCAGGAGCCCGGGATTGCGGTAGCCCGCGCCGGCGACCAGGCACCCGAGCCGGACGCGGGACGTCCGCGCCGCCCACCCCGCGATCGTTGTCATCGCCTCGAAGATCGGGCCTGCGGCGTTCGGGTCCACGCCGTCGGCCGAGCCCACGACCGGCACGAAGTGGTCGTTCGCGAAGCAGCTGTGGAACCCGGCGGTCTCGATCGCCTCCGCCGCCGCCATCAGGGCGTCCCAGCCGACGTTGCTCCCCCAGACCTGGAAGCCGATGTGCACGTCCCACCCTCCGCGCGGTCCCCCGTCCGCCCCCAACTCTGACACGCCCCTGCGTCGCCGGCCGGGCCGACCGGATACCATCGCGCGGTGACGACGTACTACGACCTCGACACCGCGACGACGATGCTGGCGCGCGTCCGCCCGATCGCGGAGGCGCTGCGCGACCAGCGCACCGAGGTCGCCCGTCTCACCGAGCGGCTCCGGGCTGCCGAGATCGACGAGGGGACGGATCCGGCGGTCGCGGCGGTGCTCCGCGCGCGCATCACCGCGATCGTGGACCAGATGGAGGCGGCCGTCGGGCGCCTCGACGACTGGAGCGTCGTCCTCCGCGACATCCGGACGGGCCTGCTCGACTTCCCGGCGCTGGTGGACGGCCGCCGGGTCTGGCTCTGCTGGCGCCTCGGCGAGGACGAGGTGGCCTGGTGGCACGAGGCGGCCACCGGGTTCGAGGGCCGCCAGCCGGCGAGCGCGCTGTCCCGGAGTGGGCCGGTCCACTGACGGTCGCACGAGGGACCCGGCCGCGCCACGGGGCGCGGACGCGCCGAGGCCACGGGGCGCGGACGCGCCGAGGCCCCGGGGCGCGGACGCGCCGAGGCCCCGGGGCGGACCGCCCGCGGGGCCTCCTGACGCGGTTCGCCGGCGAGCGCCGGCCAGAGCGACCCTACCTGTTCGGGACGAGGATGAACCTCGCGCCGTACGTCCCGCTCTCGCCGACGTTGCCGATCGCGTACGCCGTGTAGCGCTTCTTGGCCGCCAACGTCGCGTTCTTGACGGGCTGCTGCATCCACATCGACCCGCTCACGCCGAACCCGATCCACCACGGTCCCTGCACGGCGGGCCGGATCGGGGTGACCTGGGCGTAGGACACGTTCTTCGCCGAGGCGGACGAGAACCTCCTCGCGCTCTTCGTCAGGCTGCTCCCCGCGAAGTCGAGGTTCTTCGTGACGTCTGCCGTCAGGTTGCCGAACCGCAGCGACGACATCATCGCCTTGGACATCGCCTCGCGGACCTTGATGAAGTTCGGGCCGGTGCTGCCGGTCGAGGCGAGGGCGATCGTGTACCAGTTGCCGGCGCGGAGGTCGAGGTCGTCCTTCTTGAACGACGCGGCCTCGCCGGGCACCGCCATCTCGAACCAGATCTGGCAGGTCATCTTGCCGACGCAGTCCGGGGTGAAGTACGCCTTCTGGTACTTCGTCCAGGTGCCGTACGGGACGGCGGGGAACGAGGGCGGCGTGTCCACCGCCACACGGGTCTCGTACACGTCCAGCGCCGGCTGACCGACCATCGCGTTGAGGATCCGGACGTAGGCGAAATCGACCTCGGCCGGCAGCGTGGTGGGCCTGGCGGCGGCGACCGCCGAGGCGCCGACGGAGAGCGCGACCGCGGCGGACAGCGAAGCGGCGAGCAGGGATCGGATGCGCATGGTTCCTCCTTCGGATCGACGTCCCCGACGGGACGCTGACTAGGGTAGACCCGTCCGGTCTCGGGCGCGCGTGACCGAACGTACGGGCAGGGCCATCCTGACGGTGCATGCCGGCGCGGTGCGCGGCCCGCGGGGGCTCGGCCGCCGGGCGAGGGCGCCGCGTCAGGCGGGGCTGTCCCCCCGTCGCAGCACGCGCATGACGAGCCCGCGCGTGCGGTCCCGGTAGGCGAAGGCGAGCCCCACGAGGATGAGCAGGACGAAGTTGGCGGTCGCGACGCCGGCGGACACGAGGTACGCCAGCTGCTGCCCGACCTCGCCCCCGATCCCGAGCCCGGGCACGGTCGCGCCGAGGATGCCGAGCTGGAAGTACGGCGGCTTCGGCGCGAGGCTGGCCCGCGCGAGGCCGGCCGTGACGCCCTTCGCGGTGTCCCCGCCGACGAGGAAGACGAACGTCCCGCTGACGGCGGCGGCGCTGTTCTTCAGCTGGAGGTCCGCCGGGAGGTCGCCCGCCGGCATGGTCTGCCAGGCGGCGATGTCGCCGTTCGCGTTCGGCGTCGCCCGCCAGACCTGCCCCTGCGCGTCGGGCCCGGTGCCCGCCGCGAAGTAGAGCGTCCCGGCGTTGCTCCAGCCCGACGCGCCCTCGCGCGGCAGCGGCAGCGTCCCGCCTTCGCGGCTCACGCCCCACGAGAGGATCTGGCCGGCCGTCTCCTTGTCCGTGCTGAGGTCGCCGCGGAGCACTGTCGGCGTGGGGCCGGCCTCGGAGCTGCCGCCATACACGAAGAGGTGGGAGCCCTGGAGGCTCGCGAAGGCGCCCGTGCGCCGCTCGGGCATGTCGGCCATGGGCTTCCAGGCTCCGGGCACGCCCTTCGCGTCCAGCGTGGACTTCCAGGCGCTGGCCGTCGCGCCGGACGGGCCGGTCCCGCCGACGAGGATGATCCCGTCGCCCGCGACGGCCACGGAGGCCGCGCCGCGCGCCTCGGGGAGCGTGAGGGCATCGTCGACCTTCCAGGTGATGGCGCCTGTCACCGGGTCCACCGTGCCCGCGAAGACGGTGGCCGTCGGCGCGCCGGCGACGTCGAAGCCGCCGATCACATAGACGCTGCCGGCGACGACCACCGCGGACGCCGCGCGGCGCGGCTCCGGGAGGGGAGCCACCTCGGTCCACGGCGAGAGGTTGCCGACGGTGGAGCGGATCGCGGAGCTGTAGACGGCCGCCACGGCGTCGGTCCCGTTCGACGAGCCGCCGATGTAGAGCAGGTTCACGCCCGACTGGACGACAGCGCCGCTCTCGCGCGGCTGAGGGAGGGAGAGCTCCGTCGGACCGACCTCCCACGGGAGAACGGCTCCCGGCGGGACGGGGCACGGGACGCCCTCGCCGTTCTCGTTCGGGCAGAGGTTGACGACCGAGACCGCGTTGAGCCCGAGGTCGATCGTCGGGAAGATGGTGAAGTAGAGCGCGCGGTCGGGCAGGTAGCCCATGAGGGCGATGATCAGGGTGAACCAGAGCAGGGCCTTCACGCCGGCCCACGGCCAGCCGTTCGCGTCGAGCAGGCCGAACAGGACCCGTCTGCGGGTCACCGTCGCGCCGCCGGCTTCGAGCGCCTGCTGTGCCATCGTCCCTCCCTGCCGTCCGCCGGACCGCCCGGCGGCTCCTCCGTCACGCGGCCCCCGGCCGCGCCGCCCATCACTTCGCGGTGAGCGTCCCCGTCATGTTCGGATGGACCGTGCAGATGAATCCGTACGTCCCCGCCGGCAGCGCCGGCACGTCGTACGTGATCGTCGTGACGCCGGTCACGATCTCGCCGGTCCACACCGCGGTCCCCGTGGGCGAGCCTTCGTGGATCGCGACGTTGTGGGGGATCCCCGCGTCGTTGTTCACGAACTCGATCTGGAACGGCTGACCGGCGGGGACCTCGATGTCCGACACGTCGAACGCGATGTTCTGGGCCGTGATCCTGATGACCGTCCCGGCGGGCGCCTCGCTGGGGGCGGCCGAGCCGGACGGCGCGGGCGAACCCGACGCGCCCGGCGAGGACGACGGAGCGGTGCTGGGCTGCCCGAAGGCGTCCTTCCAGCAATTGGGCACCGGCGTCGCCGTCGGCGGCTGCACGAAGGTCGCGTCCCGCCACCCGGAGATCTCCGCGGGCTCGCCCGTCGCCGGGTCGATCCCCTCGAAGGTCAGGTCGCTGGGGGCGCGGAGCCACGCGATGATCTCGTTGACCTCCTGGTAGTTGAGCGCTCCCAGGGGCTGCTCCCAGGCGGGCATGAGGCTGTTCGCGTCGCCGCAGACGTAGCGTCCGCCGACCTGGAGGACGTTCTTCAGGTACTGCGGGTTGAGGTGGGCGAGCAGCTTCATCTGGTCGTTGAGGACCGGCCCGATCCCACCCTGGCCCTGCTCCCCGTGGCACCGGGCGCAGTTGGCCTGGTACAGCCTGTAGCCGCGCGAGACGTCCGTGACGATCTGGTCCTCCTGCGCCTTGACCATGCGGCCGGAGTCCGCGACGCCGGGGAAGCCGACCTCGTAGAAGTAGTAGACGAGGACGAAGATCGCGACGAAGGAGACGCCGAGGAACGCCGCCCAGCGGGAGGCGCCGCTCTGCCGGACGATCTGGGCGGCCCGCTCGCCGGTCAGCCCGAACCGCCGAGTGGAGGGCGGCGAGGAGAGCCGATCGACCCGGACCGGCGCGAGGTCGGGACGGGGCGCCGGCAGGCGCTCTTCCGGCTCGGATCCGGGCATGTCGGTCATCGGGTCCCCCGAGGGGTGGCGCCGCGGGCGGGCGTCATCGGCATCACAGGCTCAGATGCAGCCCGTCGGGCTCTTCGGCGGCTCGAGGCCGGGCTGGCCGAGCGAGACCGGGAGCGGGCCGAGCGTGATGCGGCTGGTGTCCAGGGTCATGCTGCCGGCGTCGTCCACGGCGATGGCGAACCGGTCCATGCCGCGTGGAGCCGGGCCGAGCTCCTTCACCTTCGTCCCCAGCCGGTCGTAACGCGAGCCGTGGCACGGGCACTCGAGCCAGAAGTTCTTCAGGCACGTGTTGGGCTTGCAGCCGAGGTGCGGGCACCGCTGGTACATGCCGCGGACGTTCAGGGCGGAGCCGTCGCCGGTCTGGTCTGTGCCGGGGATGAACTCCTGGCGGGCCGGATCGACGAGCACGACGAACGCGCGGGCGTCCTGGTAGTAGGCCGGGAAGCCGTCGCCGAAGGGGATGCCGGCGTTGGCGTTCTTCACGTCACTGAACGTGCCGATCTTCACCTTGCCGCCGAAGCCGCCGGCGAGGTTCGGCCAGAGGAAGCCGATGGTCCCCGCGCCGACCTCGAGGAGCCACAGCCCCACGCCGGCCGCGAGGGACGTCCGGATCAGGCGCCGGCGGGACATGCCGCGCACCTGCTCATGGCGCATCGCCTTGAGCGTCTCGTTCGTGAGCGCCTGCGGCTTGTCGGCGGGCTCGACCTGGTAGTTGCTCATGGACGCTGGGTCACCCTGCTCAGAGGCTGAAGTGCAGGCCCGTGACCCACGGCAGCGCGAAGGCGTAGCCGGGACCGCGGAAGAAGATGCCGATGAAGGTGAGGACGAGGCCGAGCCCGCAGAAGAGCGTGAACAGGAGGACCGCCGTCTTCCGGTCCGACGGGCGCGTCGCGAGGACGTTCCCGCGGTCGATGTACGGGATCAGCGCCGCGCCGACCAGCACGAAGATCGGCGTCAGCGCCCCGGCGACGGTCGGGTGGAAGTACGCGAGCAGCTCCTGCAGGCCGAGGAAGTACCAGGGGGCCTTGGCGACCGCCGGGGTCACGTTCGGGTTCGCCAGCTCCTCGAGGGGCGCGTTCACGAAGAGCCCCATGAGGAGCATGAAGACCGAGATCACGACCGCCGCCATGAACTCGATCGCGAGCAGGTGCGGCCAGGTCATGACCGTGTCGTCGGGCTCCTTCTGGACCCGGACGACGGCGTCCTGCTTGACGAGCGCGAGCAGCCGGTACGGCCGCGCGCTCATCGGCACGCGCTGCTTGTCGATCTCCGTGCGGCGCGCCGGGTCGACCGGCTGAACCGTGCGGCGCTCGGGGGTGGCGGTCGGGGTGGTCGGCTGGTCTGTCATGGTCGAGACCCGCGGGCCCCGAGGGCGCGTTCAGCGCAAGGCGCCGACGAGCACCCGAGCCGGCGCACTTGGGAGTGCGTGAGCGAGGGGGCGGAGGCGGCAACGCCGCGATGGACCGTCATAGGGGACCGCTGATGCCGCCGTCCTTGCGGATGCGCCAGAAGTGCACCGCCAGGAAGATCGCGGCGAGGAGCGGGAACACCATGATGTGGAGCACGTAGAAGCGCAGGAGCGTGTTCTGGCCCACCTCGAGCCCGCCGAGCAGGATGAACTTGCTCGGCGTGTTGAACAGCGGCGCGTAGCCGGCCATGTTCGTGCCGATCGTGATCGCCCAGTACGCGATCTGGTCCCACGGCAGCAGGTAGCCGGTGAAGCTCAGCATGATCGTGAGGAAGAGCAGCACCACGCCCACGACCCAGTTGAACTCGCGCGGCGGCTTGTAGGCCCCGTGGTAGAAGACCCGCATCATGTGCAGGAAGACGAAGAAGACCATGAGGTGCGCGGCCCACCGGTGGACGTTCCGGGTCAGCAGGCCGAATGGGACCTCGGTCTGGATCTGGATGATGTTCGTATAGGCCATGTTGGCGGACGGGGCGTAGAAGAACATCAGGTAGACGCCCGTCACGGTGAGCACGAGGAAGAGGAAGAAGGAGAGGCCGCCCAGGCAGAAGGTGTAGGCGAACTTCACCGCGTGCTGGCGGACCCGCACCGGGTGGAGGTGCAGGAAGACGTTGTTCATCACCGCGTACGCGCGCGACCGCTCGTCGTTCGGGTACGGGTTGCGGAACAGCGACCGCCAGACCACGCTCCTGCGGATCCCCTGGTCGACCCGCTCCAGGAAGCTCACCGGGCCCCTCCTGCCGCGCCGGGCGCCCCGGCGAGCCGTGCGTCTCGGTACGACTCCTTGTAGAGCCGGCCGTCGCTCGAGAGCTCCTGCAGCTCGAACCGCTCCATGGTAATGGCATCGAACGGGCATCGCTTCACGCACAAGGCGCAGCGGATGCATCGCTCCTCGTCCAGGACCATGGCTGCGCCGCGCTCCCAGCCGTACGCATCCTCGATCTCCGGGAGCGTCCCCTCCGTCCGCAGCCGGTCGATGTCCACCATGTGGATCACGCCCTCGGGGCAGACATCGGCGCACGCCCCGCAGAGGGTGCAGCGGAACGGGTCGAACCAGATGTTGAAGTTGCACATCAGGCAGCGCGTCGACTCCGCCACCGCCTGCTGCGCCGAATAGCCGAGCTCGACCGGGGTCGTGAAGTTCACGACAGGGTCGGCCGACGGCATCCGGTCGCCGAGCGGCAGGACCGGGATGTGCTGGCGCGGGATGACGTCGTACATCTCCGGCATGTCGTGGCGCCACGAGGACGTGATCCGGACGTTCGCATCGATCCGGACGACCTCCGACCGGCCCGCCAGGTAGCGGTCGATGGCGTACGCGCACTTCTTCCCGTGCCCTGCCGCCTCGATGAGGGTCGCCGGGCCGGTCACGAAGTCGCCGCAGGCGAAGACGCCCTTCGCGTTGGTGGCGTAGGTCGCCGGGTCCACCTTCAGGCGCCCGCGCGCCACCTCGAAGCTCGATTCGACCGGCAGGAAGGAGAGGTCCGCGGCCTGCGAGACCGCCGGGATGACCGTCTGGGCGGGGACGACGAACTCGGAGCCCTCGATCGGCACCGGGGAGCGGCGGCCGGACATGTCCGGCTCGCCGAGCTTGTTGCGGATGAACCGCACGCCGGCGAGCTTCCCGTCCTCGCCGATCAGCTCGATCGGGCTGACGAGGAACTCCATCCGGACGCCCTCGCGCTCGGTCTCGCCGAGCTCCTCCTCGTCCACGACGAGCTCGGAACGGGTCCGACGGTAGGCGATGGTCACGTTCTCGGCGCCGTACCGGAGGCTGGTCCGCGAGCAGTCCATCGCGGTGTACCCGCCGCCGATCACCACGACATCGTTGCCCACCTCTAGCGGCTCGCCGAGGTTGGCCTTCTTCATGAAGTCGACGCCGTACTGGACGCCCTCGAGCTCGGCGCCCGGGATGTCCAGGGCCACCGCGTCCATGGCGCCGGCGGTGATCGCGATCCCGTCGAAGTCGCGCTGGAGGTCCTCGAACGGGACGTCCGTCCCGATCTTCGTGTCGTAGACGAAGGTGACACCGAGGCGCTCGATGAGCCGGACATCCATCTCGATCGCCTCCCGCGGGAGGCGGAACGCCGGGACACCGATGAGCATCGTCCCGCCGGCGAATGGGAGCGCATCGAAGACGGTGACGCCGTAGCCCTTCACCGCGAGCTCGCGGGCGACCGCGAGGCCGGCCGGGCCGGCGCCGACCACGGCGACCTTCTCCGTGCGCTTCTCGACGACCGGGAGGACGTCGGGGATCCCGGACATCTCGTGCCACTCGACGAGGAACCGCTTCATGGCGCGGATCGCCAGGGGCCGGTCGATGTCGCCGCGGCGACAGGCTCGCTCGCAGGGCGCCGAGCAGACGTAGGCGCACATCGCGGCGACCGGGTTGGGGTCGCGGGAGAGGATGTACCCCTCCTCGAAGCGGCCCTCGGCGGCGAGGTTCAGATACCCGCGGCAGTTCGTGCCGACGGGGCACGCCTCCTGGCACTCGATGTTGCACTGCAGCCAGGAGGCATCGACCGGCTGGACGAGGTACTCCTGGTCGCGCTCGATCGTCACGGGATCTGCCTGTGTCCTCCTCGTGGGGACCCGAGCCCCGACGGTCTCCGGAGCCGGCAGGATACCATCGTGTCACACGGCCGCGCCATACGGCCCCGCAACGGGAACGCGCCTCCCAGGAGGGCAGGGATGACCCTCACGTTTCCCGATCCCGACATGGACGACGCGACGCTGGTCGACGATCCGTGCGCATCGCAGCGCCGCGTGGTCGAGGAGTCCTGCGCACTCGCCGATCGCCTCGGGGCGATGCTCATGGCGGCGCGCGAAGACCTGCGGAAGGTGCAGCACGCCCTCGCGATGCACGAGGAGCGCCAGGAGCGCGCGACGCACGATGCCGACCCCCGCGAGGTCCAGCGGCGGAAGGTGGACGCGTTCGCGGCGTTCCGGCTGGCGCGTGCGAGCGCGCGCGGGCGCAGCGACCTGGAATCCGCGGCCACGGCCTGGTTGCGCGCGATCGACGACGTGAACCGTCGGCTCATCGAGGCCCGACGGGTGCTCGAGACCGAGCGGCACGAGGCCGGCCCGCTCGTGGTGGCACTCGAGAAGCGGACGATGGCGGTCGATCGCGCCAGGGTCGCCGCGGAGCAGGCCTCCGCGGCCTGCCGCGAGGCGCGGGAGCACCTCGCGGCGTGCGAGGAGGCGGGCGGGGGCGCCGGCCCGCTGGGGAGACCACCCGGCGCGTCCCCGGCGCCCGGGCGCATCGCGGCACGGGACGGGACGGACGGCCGGGAGGCGGCCGTGGGGGCCGAGCGGGCCGGTGCGGCCGTGCGTCCGCGCATCGTCGCGCTGCTGGAGGGGGATGCCACCGAGCGGGACGTCGTGGCCATCGGCCTCGCAGGCGGCGAACCGGGCGCGGCGGACCGGTGGGCGGAACTCCTCGACGACCTGGTCGCGGCGATCATCGACCGGGCTCTCGAGGATTCCCGGTTCGTCTTCCCGCGCGACCACTCCTTCTGGGGCCTCTTCCGCGGGGACGAGTGCCGTGAGGTCGCGGTGGCGCTCGCGGCTCTCGGGTTCCACCCGATCCCCGGCGCGGGCTGGGCGGACGGGCGCGTGCCGGGACGGCGCGACCTGTCGCTCGCCGTCGGTTACGCGGGCCAGGACCCGCAGCGTATCCGGATCTGGCCGACCGAAGCCGAGCTGGCACATCTGTTCGATGAGACGGCCGCGGACGTGGTCGGCTTCCTGTTCGAGACCGCCGGCGACCTGACGCTCGGCGAGATGGTGTCGCTGCTGGGCCGCCGGGCCGAGCAGCTGACGCCGCTCTGGAACGCCTGGGGCAGGGCGCGACCGCTCCTGCTCGCCGAGACGGCCTGAAGCGCGGCCGTCCGCTCGGCCGCCCGGTCGGATCGCCCGGTCAGATCGCCTCGGGCGGGTCCGCCTCGTCCTCGTCGATGACGACGAGGCGGAACGCGTCTCCGTACGCCGCCCCGATGGGCGCGCCCTCCTCGGTGCCCCAGGCGCGCATCCGCTCCTCGAGCCGCTCGGGATGGCGGAGCTGGCTGGCGTGGCAGCGCAGCGCGTCGAGTCGCCGCTGGAAGGTGGCCGTGACGTCCACCCACGTGTCCGCCCCGTTCGGCCAGAAGAGGTAGATCCGGCGGACCTTGTGGGCCACGAGCCCGGCCCGGGCCAGGCCCGGGAACGCCATGGGGTTGCGCGCGGCGGGGTAGACCGCATCCACCGCCGCGAGGCCGACGCTCCGGTGGTCCGTGTGGTTCACGCCACCGCCCGCGTAGAAGAGGACCTCTGGATCGTGCGTGAGGACCGCGTCCGGCCGGAACGCCCGGATCTCGCGGACGAGCAGCTCGCGGAGCGGGAGATCGTTCGCGACCGCGCCGTCGGGCTGGTGGAGGAACGCCACGTCCTGGTATCCGACGACGGCCGCGGCGGCGAGCTGCTCGGCCTCGCGCGTGGCCGCGAGCTCGAGTGGGTCCGCGCCGGCATCGTCGCCGCCCTGGTCGCCGCTCGTGCAGCAGACGAGACGGCCCACCGACCCCGCGTCGATCCACCGCGCCGCCGTGGCGGCCGGGCCGAACTCGGCATCGTCCGGGTGCGCAGCGATCACGAGGAAGCGATCAGGCCGCCAGGCGTGCGCGACGGCGCTCCCGGGCCTCCCCATCTCGTCTCCCATCTGGCCTCCCGCGTCGGCCTCCATCGTCGGTCCTTTCCCGCGATCCGTCCACGAAGATACGGGATGCGCATGATGCGCCGCCCCGGGCCGGGCGAGCGGATCGCTCATGCCTGGGCGCCCACGACCAGCGCGACGGCGGCCACGGCGCCGCCCGCCACCAGCACGATCGCGTCCCGCGTCCCGAGCCGGATCGGGCGGAAGTGGGTTCGCCTGCGGCCGGCGTCGAAGCCCCGCGCATCCATCGCGAGCGCCATCCGCTCGCCGCGCCGGACCGCCGAGACGAGCAGCGAGAGCAGGCGCGAGGCCGCCACCCCGAGGGACGCCGCCGGTCCGCGCGCCTCGATCCCGCGGAGGCGGCGCACCGCGCGCGTGGACGTCCAGTCGGCGGCGAGGTACGGCGCGATGCGGAGGGCCGCGAGGGTGCCATAGGCGAACCGGTCGGGGACGCGCCACTGCTGGACGAGCGAGTCCGCGAGGGTCGTGGGGTCCGACGGGCCGAAGACGAGGAGGCTGGCGACCGCGATGACCGCGAGCCGGAGGGCCAGCGCGAGGGCTGCGGAGGCTGCCTCGACCGTGATCCGGAACGGGCCGACCACGGCGAGCGTCGCCGCGCCCGGGTCGGTGCGGGACGGGTGGAGGACGAGCGTCAGAAGGGCGAGCCCGCCGGCCGCGAGCACGAGGGGCGCGAGGCGCCGGGCGGAGGCGCGCAGCGGCAGGCCCGAGAGGGCGGCCAGCGCGGCGACGGCGGCCGAGAGCAGGACGGCAGGCACGCGCGGGTCCACCCCGACGAACGCGACGAGGAGCCAGGTGATCGCGACGACGAGGCGGGTGACCGGGGCCACCTCGCGGAGGAGGCCCGGCCGCACGGGCTCGAGCGGGGCGGGCAGGAAGCTCACCGGGGCCGACCCGCGGCCTTCTCGGGTGGGGAGGCGACGGCTCCGTCGGCGCTCGTCGCCCGACGGGCGCCGTTCGCGGAGGCTGCCGGCTCGCCGCCGGCGGCCTCCGACCGCCACGGGTCGGGAGGGTCAAACGGCGGCGCCCCGAGGAAGGCGGCCACCGTCCCGTCGAAGACGATCCTGCCGGAATCGAGGCCCACGACGCGATCGCACGAGGGGAGGAGCCGCGGGTCGTGCGTGGCGAGGACCTGCGCTGCGCCTTCGCGCCGCGCCGCGTCGAGGAGCCGGACGACGTCGTCGGTCGCCCGCCGGTCCATCCCGTAGGTGGGCTCGTCGAGGAGGAGCAGCCGAACCTCGCGGACGCAGGCCGCGGCGACCGACAGTCGGCGCTGCTCGCCGCGACTCAGCGCACGCGGGTCGCGGTCCGCGTAGCGGGTCAGGCCGAACCGGTCAAGGAGGCCGTCCACGAGGGCGTCACGGCCTGCGCCGGGCCGCGCCCCAGCGGCGACCTCGTCGCGGACGGTGCGGCCGACGAACGCGATCTCGGGCTCCTGGAAGACCAGCGCGAGCGAGTCGGCCAGGTCGGACGGCCGGAGTCGGGCGGGGTCGATGGCCTCTCCGGCCGGCGAGGCGATGCTGACCGTCCCGCTCGACGGCCTGAGGATGCCCGCAAGGACGAGGAGGAGCGATGACTTGCCGGCGCCGTTGGGTCCGACGAGTGCGACGCGCTCGCCGGCGTGGACCTCGAGCGAGATGTCGGCCAGCAGCCTCCGGCCGGGACCGGCGGCGACGGTCGGATCCGCGACCGACAGGCGGTCGACCCGCGCGACGGGCGGCGCGGGCAGGACGGTCGGGGTGGGCATGGTGCCGCCCGCGGTGGGATCGGTGCGCCGGGCGGCCGGTCTCGCGTCCGAGCTCGAGGCCGCGTCCGGGCCGGGTACCGCGAACGGGCGGGCGATGTGCCGGCGCCATGCCGTCGGGATCCAAGCGCCCATCCGGTCGAGATCGGCCGCCCACCGCTCCCCCACCTCGGCCGGGGGTCCCTCCGCGAGCATCCCACCCGTGCCGTCGAGGACGAGCACGCGGTCGGCGAAGGGCAGCACGGCGTCGAGGCGGTGCTCCACGACGACCACCGCCCGGTCGCGGCCCGCGACGAGGTCGGCCAGCCGGGCGAACACCGACGCCATGCCGGGGGGGTCGAGGTTCGCGGTCGGCTCGTCCAGCACCACGATCGACGGCTCGGCGGCGAGCGCCCCGGCGATCGCGAGCCGCTGCTGCTCCCCTCCCGACAGCGCGGCCGTGCCGCGCTCTTCGAACCCCGAGAGCCCGGCGAGCGCGAGGGCGGCCGGCACGCGGGCGCGCATCCGCTCGAGCGGCCAGCCGCGGTTCTCGAGGCCGAACGCCACCTCGTCGGACACCCGCCCGAGCACGATCCCGGATGCCGGGTCCTGGAAGACGATCCCCACGCGGTCGCCGAGGACGGGGGCCGGCGTCGTCGACGTGTCGAGCCCGTCCACCACCAGGGTCCCGGTCGCCGTGCCCGGGATCGCATGAGGGACGAGGCCGGCGATCGCGAGCGCGAGCGTGCTCTTCCCCGACCCGGACGGGCCGAGGACCAGCAGCACCTCGCCGCGGCCGAGGGCGAGGTCGACGCCACGGAGGGCCGGCGCCGTCGATCCGCGGTAGCTCCAGCCGAAGCCGCGGGCCTCGATCGCGGCGGTCACGCGCCGGACGGGAACGCCCGCAGCACGCCGGTCCGGGCGAGGGCGCCGACCAGCGCATGACCCCCGACGCCGGCGACGACGATGCCCGAGGCGAGCATGGCGACGAGGACCGGGACGTAGAAGCCCGTGTCGTAGCCGGCGCTCGGGGGGTAGTAGACCGGGATGTCGTGGACCGCCATGCCGACCGCCGCACCGGCGCCGGCGAGGGCGGCCACGGGCAGGCTCCACGCGCGGTACAGGAGGACGGCGAAGACGATCTCGGCTCCGAGACCCTGCGCGAGCCCGGACAGGAGGACGTCGAGGCCCCAGACGCTCCCGAGGAGCGCCGAGACGGATGCCGCGACGACCTCGGCGAAGACCGCCGCGCCCGGTCGACGGACGATGAGCGGCGCGACCACCGCCGGCATCAGCCAGACCCCACTGATCAGGTACTGGGCGGGACGGAACGCCGTGAAGAGCGGGTCGAGGGCCGCCCACACGTAGTTCCACGCCCAGAAGACCACGCCGAATGCGACCGCGATGACGGCGACCACGACGATGTCGACGGTCCGCCAGCGGGCGAGCGAGCCGGCGGACCCCGCGGAGGCCGGAGCGGCGGCGGGAGACGGGGACGCGTTCATGGAGCACCTCCGGCGCCGGACGGCACTGGAACGCCCGTGCCGTCCG
Organism: uncultured Chloroflexia bacterium; assembly: GCA_963717255.1. Lineage (GTDB taxonomy): Bacteria > Chloroflexota > Limnocylindria > Limnocylindrales > CSP1-4 > CAIYQJ01. The sequence goes on from CAVQVT010000004.1 coordinate 36,777, forward strand.
CGATCTCGACGACGAGAAGCCGGCCAGCCCCCAGGCCCACGCGGGCCTCGAGGGCCGTGCGGATGTTCGAGACCCCGCGTGCGATCCCGGCCGGCAGGTCTCCGCCCTCCAGCGGGTAGGCAAGGCCGTGCGTGACCACCCCGCGGGCAGGGTCGCCGATGGGGAGGAGCGAGACGGTGTCGCCGACGCGGCCGGGCAGGGCGAGGGTCGCGGGACCGCCCGCGCCCGCGAACAGGAGCCGGATCCGGGTCCGGCCGTCGAGGATCTCGGTCGGGCGCCCCTCGAGCACCGGGTGGCCGAGGAGCGCGACGTTCGCGAGAGCGTGATCGATGCGGGGTCCGCCGAGCGCGCCGAGGATCGCGATGCGGGTCGCGCCGCGCCGGACGGCGACGAGGAGCGCGAGCTCGGTGTCCGTCTCGTCCTTCTCGACCGGCACGCGCTCGAAGGGGATGCCCGCCGCGGCGATCCGCCACGCCTCGTCCGGTCCGAGCGAGTCGACGTCGCCGACGACGACGTCGGGCCGAAGGCCGAGCGCGATCGCGGTGACGGCGCCGCGGTCGGCTGCGACGACGAGGTCGCACGGGATGTCCCAGCCCGGCCACGCGGCGTCGAGGGCGGCACGCTCCGGGGCATCCCCCCCGGCGACGACGATGACCCGCATGGGCGTGCTGAACCTCCATCGCTGGGACGGAGGTCGTCTGGACTCCCTTCGCCGGCATGACCCGGATCAGGTTCCGAGGGTCTGCGGTCTCCCGCACTCTCAGCGCCCGAGGCGCTCCCCTGTCCCACCGTGACGTGGTGACACCCGTCGCGGACTCCACGACCGCGACGATGCTGCACCGACTCTACACCCGGAGGCGGCCGGCGGACATCGGGGACGGGCGAGCGTCGAGCGCCCCCGCCCGGCCAGTCCCGGACGCCGACCCGGGCGGCTGCCGACGCCGACGCCCCTGCTAGACTCCCGGACGTGCCCGAGACCGTCGACCACCCCTCCGTCGTCCGCGTCGTCGAGGCGGCGGCCCGCAAGGGCGTGGCGCTCGACATCCACACGTTCTCCGAGTCCACGCACACCGCGACGGAGGCGGCGGCCGCCGTGGGCACCGACGTCGAGCGGATCGTCAAGTCGCTCGTCTTCGTCGCCGGCGTCGACGAGGACGAGCCGCGGACGTACGTGTGCCTGATCGCCGGCCCGGACCGCGTGGACGTGGCCCGCCTCGCGATCGTCGTCGGGGAGCCGGGCATCCGGCGGGCGACGGCCCGGGAAGCGCGCGACCTGACGGGGTTCGTCATCGGCGGGATCCCCCCGCTGGGCCATGCCCACCGGGTGAAGGTCGTCATGGATCCTGTGCTCGATCGCCACGAGATCGTCTGGGCAGCGGCCGGACTCCCCAACGTCGTCTTCCCCGTCCCGCCCGCGACGCTGCGCGCGCTCGCGAACGCGACCGTCGCCCCGATCGTCGAGGAGCGCGGAGCGGCTCCCGGCGGCGCCGCGACGTGAGGGATCCCCGGTGAGCCGGGAGCCGCAGCGCAGCACCGCCGCGTTCCCCGGCGGGATCCGCGTGCGGTCCGTCTGGGGCGGCAGCGGCGACGGGGCCGCGGTCTTCGCCCTCTCCGAGGTCGGCGCGGTGACGACGGACCTCGGGGAGCTCGCCGGCCCCGATCCGGACGCCCTGGGCCGCGCCGAGATCCGGGTCGAGACGCCGTCCGGTCCCTGGGCGGTGCGTCTCGCGTCGCGCGTGGGCGGCGAGCCGGCGACGTTCGCCTGGGACGCGGCCACCGAGCTCGTCGTCGCGTACGGGTTCCTGGCGTACGCCTTCGACGCCCGGTCGGGGCACCTCCGCTGGACGCTCCGATCGGGGACGCCGATCGTGGCGGTCCTCGGATCGCCGCGCCTCGGCCATGTCCTCGTCCAGTCGGAGGTCGAGACGTTCGCGGTCGCGGCGGACGGCGAGGTCGTGTGGCGCGTCGCGCACTCCGACGTGGTGACGGCGGCCGCGCTGGTCGGCGGGCGCCTGATGCTCACGGGGTACGGCGGAGAAGCCGCCGCGCTCGACCCGGCGACGGGACGGACGTCGGCCTGAGGGGCTCGCTCCCGGTGCCCGGACGCACCGCGTTGTGGACGGACTGTGGACGAATGCGCCCGGCCGGAGCGCCAGGCCCGCACGATGGTGGATAACCATCGTTGACCTGGGGCAGAGCCGGGTCTAGCGTGGGAAGAGGTCCGGAGGGGCCGGGCGCTGCTGAGGGCGGCGATGACATCAACGCCGACGCGGCGGTGAGGTTCCTCCGGGCCTCTTCATGTCCGCCGGGGTACCATCGCGCCCCGTGCTCCCCCTCATCCTGGTCGCGTCCGGCGTGATCGCCGGGGCCGCCGGCCTCCTGGTTCTCCGGTCGTTCGGTCCCGGCCTTCGCGTCGGGCGCCTGCTGTCTGTGACGCCCGTGATCCCGATCGAGGAGGCTGTCGCCATCGCCGCCTCGGGCGAGGAGCGGTACGTCGCCGTCGAGGGCCGGATCGATGCGGTGGACGAGTTCGAGGACGACGCCCACCGGCCGCTCGTCTTCCGCCGGCGGCGCCTCGAGGCGCGCGTGCGCGGCCGCTGGGCGACGATCGAGGACGCCATCGAACGCGTCCCGTTCTTCGTGGACGCGGGGCCCGCGTCGGTGGCCGTCGATGTCGAGGCCCTGGGGGCCGGGATCGTCGTGCTCCCTCGCGGATCGGTGGGGACGGCCGCGGAGGTCCCCGACCGCGTCCCGGCCGGCACGCCTCCCCGGACCCCCGTCAGGCTGCGCATCGAGCAGGTCTCGTCGGTCGAGCACGCCACCGTCCTCGGCTGCCCGCGCAGGGGGGCGGACGGAACGGCCCGCATGACGGCCGGCCTCGGGCGCCCGCTCATCCTCACGACCCTCGAGCGCGACGAGGCGATGCGCGTCCTCGCCGGCGGCCGGCGCGGGCGCGCGGTCGCGGCGACGGCGCTCGTCGCCGTCGCCGCGGCCCTGCTCGTCGTCGGCCTGGTCGCGGCGCTCGCCGGCCGGCTGGTCTAGGCTCCCGACGTGCGCAGTCCTCGACGACCTCCATCGCCCCGCGGACCGGGGCGATGCTCGCCCTCGCCGTGACGCTCACCCTGCTCGGCGGCGCGTCGGGCCCGGCGACAGTGGCGCTCGCAGCCGACCTCACGCCTGGTGGCGCGTCTCCCGGTGCCACGGCCGCGCCCGAAGGCGGCGACGCTCGCAGCTCCGGCGACGGTGCCGGGCTCGCCGGCGCTCCCCTGGTGGCGATCGGCGCCGTGGCCGTCATCGGCGGCGCGAGCGCACTCGCGACACTCGCGTACGTCCGCCTCACCGGTGGATCCGGCGAGCGGCCTCGATGAACGACTCGAACCTCCGGCCCGGGAGCGGCCGGTCGCGCCGCCTCCGCCTCCCCGCCGTCGGTCCCGCCTCCGGGCCCGCCGGCGGTGCCGCCGCCGCGCTCGCGGTCGCCGCCCTCCTCGCCCTCGGCGCATGCGCCGGACCCGCGGCCTCGCCCGGACCGAGCTCGGCGGCGGCGTCTGCCCTCCCGGGCGGGTCCGGCCCGGACTGGGTCGCGCCGACGGAGAGCGGGGATCCGGCCGCGTGTGCCACGCCGGCGCCGTCCGAGCCCGTCGCCGTCTGCACGGATCCGGCCGGCTCGTCGAGTCCGGCTCCGCTGCCCGGCGCGAACGGGGCGTCGCCGACGGCCTCGCAGAGCCCCCGGGGGCGGCCCCCCGAGCCGGAGGGGCGGCCACGACCGGTGCCCAGGCGCCCGTCGGCTCGGGCGCCGCCGCGGCCTCCATCGATGGAGCGACCGCTGCCGCCTCCCCGACTCCGGCGACATCCCCGGAACCGTCGGCCTCGGCGAGTCCCGCGGCGTCGGCAGCCCCGCCGGCCGGCGCGGCGCCTACGTCCGCCGCCGGCTTCAAGGTGCGCGACACCATCGTCCCGATGACGTTCCCGCTCCCGGCCACCGCCTCCTACCGGTACGGTGACCGTTGGCGCGCGCCCCGGGTGGGCGTGGCGCGGTCGTACAACCAGATCCGCGGCGTGGCGCAGGACGGGACCTACCTCCGAGCGCACGACGGCCTCGACCTGCTCGTGAAGCTCGGGACCCCCGTCGTCGCGCCGTTCACCGGCAGGGTGATCGACCCGGCGACACGGTGGAAGCCGTGGGATCCGTCCCGGTACGGCAGGGTCGTCGTCATCGAGAGCACCGAGCCGACCTCGCCCGGCTACGCCGTCATCCTCGCGCACCTTTCGTCCGTCGCGGTGAAGGTGGGAGACGGGGTGGAGCGCGGCCAGGTGGTCGGGAAGACGGGGAAGACCGGCAACGCCGCGGGCACGCCTCCGCACCTCCACCTGGAGACCCGCGCGCCCTTCAGGATCCGGTACGGCTACGCGGGGGTGATCCGGCGCCTGGACGTCTTCGACGCCGAGCCATCGATCCGGGCGGCCGACCCGAAGGCGCGCTGACCGATCCTGGACCCGGGTGATCCGCCCGAAGGCGCGTTGCCCGACCCGTCTGCCCCCGCCCGGCCGCTCCGACCCGACCCCGGCGCCCGCATGCCACCGCACCCGGGCGGCCACGCCCTCGTGACTCTCTCGCGACCGGCTGGTACTTCCGTCTCATGGTGAGGTTCTGTGAAGTGCCCGAGACTTCACGCGTCGGACCCGACAAGACTTCACAGGGAGACCACCGAGCCGGACGATGGAAGCGTACGAGGCGACCCTCTCGATCACCGAGGCGGCGCGTGCGCTGGGCGTCCACCCGAACACGCTCCGCGCCTGGAGCGACCAGGGACGCATCCGGTCGTTCCGGATCAACACGCGCGGCGACCGCCGCTTCCTGCCGGCAGACCTCGGCGACTTCCTCGCCTCCGCCGAATCCCCCGCTCTCGTCCCGGACGACGCCGCGCCGGTCGCGGGCTCCGCGGGCCTCCGCGCGGGTCGATCGAGGCCCGGCCGCGCCCCCGCCGCCGATGGTCCGATGCTCCGCGTGGTGCGCGGGTCCGGATCGCGAGCCTTCGCTCCTGACGCGGCGGGGCAGGCGCCCGGCGACGACGGCACCGAGCTCGGCGCGATGGACGACGCGATCGCCGACGCCGTCCGCCGCGAGCTCGACACCGCCGCGTCGCTGCTCGGCCGCGAGATGGCACCGTCCGGCCTGGACGGCTCGCTCGCCCGGATCGTCCGCATCCTCCGGGCGCGCCGCGGCCATGAGTTCGTGGGGATCTGGTCGCAGGACGGCGACCGCCTCGTCGCCCGCGCCGCGGCAGGCGAGTGGGCACCGATGCCGATCCCGGTCGACGGTGCCGGCCTCCCGGCCCGCGCCTTCGCCGCCACCGAGCCGCTGACGGAGCCGATCTCGGCCGACCGGCCGAGCTGGCTGTCGGCCCCGCCGGCCGGAGGTTCGGCGACGGCCGTCGCGATCCCCGGCTCCACCGCCCCGTGGGGCGTCCTGGCGGTGGTGGATCCCGCGGAGGCCCCGAGCCGCGCGTCGTCCCTGCCCGCGATCGCGGCGATCGTCGGCGGCGCCGTCCGCACGTCCCGACTCGTCGACGAGGCGACCCGCGGCCGGCGGCAATCGGAGGCTCTTCGCCGGGTGGCCGTCGAGCTGGCGAGCGAGCTCGACCTCGACCGCATCCTCGACTCGATCCTCGAGCACGCCGCGTCCCTGTTCGGCGCGGACCGGGCCGCGGTCTTCCTCGGGCGGCCCGGCGGCCGCATCCAGGAATCGTACGCCCGCGACCTGTCGGATGCGTTCGTCGCCTCGGTGACCGTCCTCCACCCCTGGTCGGTCCCCACGCAGGCCCTCCGGGAGCGCCAGCCCGTCTTCGCCACGCGCTACTCCGACGACCCGCGCGGGGAGTTCCAGCGCGAGGAGCTGCTTGCCGAAGGCATCGACACGATCTGCACCGCCCCTCTGTACGACGGGAGCGACCCGCTCGGGGTCCTCAACCTCTACCACGACATCGCACATCCGTGGTCCCACGAGGAGCTCGAGACGCTCGCGGCGTTCGCGGCACAGGCGTCGGTCGCGATCCGGAACGCACAGAACTTCCGGCGTACCGAGGCGTGGGCGGCCCAGCTTCAATCGATCCAGCACCTCGGCGGCGAGCTCGGGCGGCTGTCGTCGGCGTCGGAGATCGGCACGGCGATCGTCGCGGAGATCGAGCGCCTCATCGACTTCCACAACGTCCGCGTCTACCTGCTCCAGGGGGACGAGCTCGTCCCCATCTCGCTCCGGGGGAAGGTCGGCCAGTACACGGACGAGTCCGCCGACGCGCTGAGACTGAAGGTCGGTGAGGGCATCACCGGGTGGGTGGCCAAACACGGAGTGCCCCAGTACCTGCCCGACGCCGAGGCGGACACGCGCGCCATGACGATCCCCGGGACCGAGTCCATCGAGGAATCGATGCTCCTCGCTCCGATGGTGTTCGAGGAGCAGGTCCTCGGGGTCATCGTGCTGTCCAAGCTGGGCCTCGACCAGTTCACGGACGGCCACCTGCGCCTGCTCGTCATCTTCGCGAACGCCGCCGCCCAGGCGATCGCGACCGCGGAGGCGTCCGATCAGCTGCGCCGACAGTCCGCCAGGCTCGAGCGTCGGCTCCGCAGCCAGCGCGCGCTCCTCCAGACGACCGAGTCACTCCTCACGACGCTCGACGCGCGGGCGATCCTCGACCGGATCACCGAGAGCCTCGCGGAGCTCGTCTCCTACGACAACCTGGCGATCGAGCTGCTGGATCCGCGGACGGGCACGCTTCGCCCGATCATCGCGCGAGGGGCCGACGCGGACTACTACCTGCTCGCCTGGGAGCCTGGCGAGGAGGGCCTCGCGACCTGGGTCGTCGACCACGGCGTCCCGCAGCTGGTCGTGGACGAGATGCTGGACCCGCGCATCTCGCAGGACCCGACGAAGGGTCCGGTGGAGGGCAGCATCATCTGCGCGCCGCTGCGCGGCCCGAGCGGCGTGGTGGGCGTGCTCACCCTCGAGCGCCTCGGAACGTCGAGCCGGTACGACGAAGACGACTTCGAGCTGGTCCGGCTCTTCGCCGGCCAGGTCTCCATCGCGCTACGCAACGCCGAGCACTACCGCGCGGCACGGGTCCGTGCCGAGACGGACGGCCTGACGGGCCTCCTCAACTACGCGTCTTTCCGCGACAAGCTCGGCGGCCTGTCGCTGGCCGGCGAGCCGTTCAGTCTGCTGATGATCGACCTGGACGGGTTCAAGGCGGTGAACTCCGCGTACCTCTACCAGGGCGGCAACGTCGTCCTGCGCCGCGCCGCCGCTGCGATCCGCTCCGCGGCCCGCGAGAGCGACGACGTCTTCCGCTTCGGCGGCGACGAGTTCTGCGTCCTCTTGCCCCGCACCGACGTCCTCGGGGCACGGATCGTGGGAGAGCGCGTCCGTGAGGCCGTCGCCGGCGTGGAGCCTCCGTCGCGTGCTCGCGGCGGGAGGGGCCTGCGGATCACGGCGTCGGTGGGGATCGCGACGCTGCCGGAGGACGCGGAGACGGCCGATGCGCTCGTGGACGTCGCTTCGCGCGGCGCCTTCTTCGCCAAGTCGCAGGGCGGGGACCGGGTCGCGACCGCCGCGGAGAGCGCGGGGATCGCCGACGAGTTCGAGCCGACCGGGCCCGGACGGGTCGAGTCGGAGGTCACCGCGATCGAGGAGCTCCTGGGCACGGGCCCGTCGAGCTGAGGGGCGGAGCATCGCCTCGGGACGGAGCGGGGCGGGAGAGCGACGGGACGGCTCCGGCTCCGACCCGGATATCCTCCGCGCGTGACCGACCCCGACGCGCCCCGCATCGTCGTCACCGTCATGGTCGCGTCCGCGCAGGGCGAGCCGGAGGTCGCCGCGCGGAAGAACGACCTCTACGCGGCGGGCATCCGGCGCCACGGAGGCCGTCCGATCCTCCTCGACGCGACCGTCGCGGCCGCCGACCGCGCCGAAGCCTTCTCGTCGATGGACGGGCTGCTCCTCGCGGGCGGGGCTGACATCCACCCCAGCCTCTACGGACAGCCGGACGCTGGCTCGCGCAGCGTCGAGGGCGACCGGGACGCGCTCGAGGCGGAGGCGTGGGTGGCGGCACTCGCGCGCGGGCGTCCCCGTCCTCGGGATCTGCCGGGGGTTCCAGGCGATCAACGTCTTCTCGGGCGGCACGCTCCTCCAGCATGTCGACGGACACGCGGGCCCGAGCTGGGGACACGGGCCGGCCGCGACGCATCCGATCCGGGTCGACTGGGCCTCGCTGCTCGGCCGAGCGCTCGCGGATCCCGCCACCCCGGCGGGCTCGGTCGCGGGCGCCGGGCCGGGCGCGGATCTCGAGGCGCCTCCGGCGGGCGCCCATGCCGGCGGCCGCGATGACACGCCTGTCGTCGTGAACACGTATCACCACCAGGCCGTGCGCGCGACCGATCTCGCGCCGGGCCTCCGCGCGACGGCCTGGGCCGAGAGCCCGGCAGGCGACCTCGTCGAGGCCTTCGAGGCCGCGGACGACCGCTTCGTCGTGGGAGTCCAGTGCCATCCGGAGCGCACCGAGTCCACGCCGCCGGCCTTCGAGCGGCTGTGGGCCGCGTTCGTGGACGCCTGCCGGGGGCAGGACGGCGCGCGGCGGCCTGCTACTCGATCGCGCCGACCTCCAGCCGCCCGGCCTCGATGACCCGCTGGAGGAAGCGGCGCGTCCGCTCCTCGGTCGGGTGGCGGAAGATCCGGTCGGGCGGCCCCTCCTCCAGGATCCTGCCCTCGTCGAGGAAGCAGACGCGGTTCGCGCTGTCCCGTGCGAAGCCCATCTCGTGCGTCGCGATGACCATCGTCATCCCGCCCCGCGCCAGCTCGCGGATGACCCCGAGGACCTCCGCGACCAGCTCCGGGTCGAGGGCGCTCGTCACCTCGTCGAGCAGGAGGAGGTCGGGCTCCATGGCGAGCGCCCGGACGATCGCCACCCGCTGCTGCTGGCCGCCGGAGAGCCGGTCGGGGTACTCCGCCGCCTTCTCCTCGAGGCCGAACCGGGTCAGGAGCGCCAGCGCGTCGGCCTCTGCCTTCGCCCGGGGCACCTTCAGGACCTTCCGCGGCGCGAGCGCGACGTTGTCCAGCACCGACATGTGCGGGAAGAGGTTGAAGGCCTGGTAGACGATGCCGATCCGCCGCCGGACACGGTCCACGTTCACGTTCGGCGCGGTGATCTCCACGTCGTCGATGAAGACCCGGCCGGCATCGATGGGCTCGATGAGGTTCACGCAGCGCAGGAGCGTGGACTTGCCGGACCCCGAGGCGCCGATGAGGCAGACGACCTCGTGTCGCCGGACGACGAGATCGATCCCGCGGAGGACCTCCAGCTTCCCGAAGGCCTTGCGGATCCCCTCGAGCCGGAGGACGACCGCGGCGTCGGACGCGAGGCCGTCGGACGCGGGGCCGTCGAGCGCGGGACGGGAGGCGTCGGGTCCGCTCATCGAGCGCCCGCGAGCTGGCGCTTGCGGTCCCGCGCCACGAGCCAGTCGGTGAAGCGGGCGAGCGGGATCGTCACGACGATGAAGACGAGGGCCGTCGCGATGTACGGCGTGAAGTTGAACGTCGCGGCCTGCTTGATCTGCGACGCCCGGAAGATCTCCACGACGCCGATGTACGAGACGAGGACCGTGTCCTTCTGGAGGCCGATGAAGTCGTTCAGGAGGGGCGGGACGACCCGGCGGACGGCCTGCGGGAGCACGACGAACCGGAGCGCCTGGAACCGCGAGAGGCCCAGGGAGCGCGCGGCGGCGTCCTGGCTCGGGTGGACGGAATCGATGCCGGCCCGGTAGACCTCCGAGACGTACGCCGAGTAGATGAGGGTGAGCGCCAGGACGGCGTAGAAGAACGGGCTGGAGGGCACGCCCGGGATCTGGAGGCCCGGGATGCCGAACCCGAGGATGTAGATGACGAGGACGCCCGGAAGGGCGCGGAAGATGTCCACGTACACGGTCGAGAGGAATCGGACGGGGGTGAAGACGGGTCCGGGCAGGCTCCGCAGGACGGCCACCACCAGGCCGAAGCCGAGGATGAGGACCTCGCTGATCATGAAGAGCGCGATGTTGACGCGGAACGCGTTCAGGATCGCGGGCAACGACGACCAGAAGACCTCGCCGTTGAGGAACGACTGCTGGACGGCGGGCCAGTTGGGCGCGTTGACGACGACGAGGACGAGAAGCCCGAGGACGACGGCGGTGCTGACGGCCGCGGCCAGCGTCGAGCGCGCGGCTGCGCCCAGCCGCGGCGGCCCGACGACGCGCGGGGACGAACGACCCGGGCCGCCTGCCGGCGTGCCCGGGTCGTTCGCGCTGCCGGCCGTGCCGGCCATCTCGATGCCCTACCGGCCGGGCGTCACTGCCCGATGATCGGGGCGCTCACCTTGTCGGCGAGCCACTCCTTCTGGATCGCGTCGAGCGTGCCGTCGGCGCGCATGGCGAGGATGGCCTGGTCGACACACTGCGTGAGCGGGCTGCCCTTCGCGAGGACGAGGCTGAAGTACTCGCCGGGGCGGTCCAGCGGGCTCGGGAACTGGCCGACGACGACGCCGTCGTCGAGCTGGACGGCGGTCATGAAGAACGCGGTCGGGAGGTCGACGACGATCCCGTCGATCTGGCCCGCCTTGAGGGCCTCGATCGCCAGGTCGTTGCTGTCGTAGACGCCCGGCTCCTGCTCTGGCGCGATGACGTTGACGATCGTGTCGTAGCTCGTCGTGCCGACCATGGCGCCGAGCTTGAACTTCTTCATGTCGCCGACCGTCTTCGCGCCCGCGAGCGGGCTGTCCTTCTTCGCGACCACCGACTGGTTCACGAAGTAGTAGCCGCGGGAGAGATCGACCTGCTCGGCCCGCTCCGGCTTCCACGAGACCTGGTTGATGTCGAAGTCGAACGTCTTGGGGCCGGGTGCGTACGCGTTGGTGAACGGGACGTAGGCCCACGTCACCTTGTCCGACGTGAAGCCCAGCCTCTCGGCCACGGCGTAGGCGACAGCGCCCTCGAAGCCCTTGCCGTTCGTCGGGTCGCCGAGCTCCCACGGCGCCGGGTTCGGGTCGCTCGGCTCGAAGTACGGCGGGTACGCGGGGTTGTCCGTCCCGATCGTGAGGACCCCGGGCGTAAGGGTCTGGAGCGTGTCGGGCGCGCACGCGAGCGGGCTCACCGACGGCATCTCATCGGTCGGCGCCGGGGTCGCAGGGGCGGCCGACTCGGCCGGCGCCTGCGTGGGCGCCTCGGTCGGCGCGGCCGTGGGTGCCGCCGTGGGCGCCTGCGTCGGGGCCGGGGTGGCGGCGGACGTGCAGGCTGCCGCGACGAGGATCGTCGCGATCGCGAGCGCTGCGGGTCGGAATGCGGTGCGCATGGCGTTGGTCCCTCCTCTTGGACGCGTCGAGTGTACCGAACGAGAGGCGTCGGCCGTCCGCTCGGTGACGGGGCGGGAACGCCGCGGGGCCGGGTAGGCCGCGGGTGGCGCCGGGCTTCCGCCGGGGATCGGGCGGCGTGGCCGGGCCCGGAGTCAGGCGCGGCGGATCGGGACGGGCCGGTCGTCGGTGAGCCCGAGGCGGCGGCCCGCGCTCCCCTGGTTCTCCGCGATGCAGAGGCGGCCGAGCGAGTCCTCGTAGAGCAGCAGGGCACCGACCGGGACCCGCCCGAAGGTGTCCTGCCACGGGAACGACTCGGTCCGCGGCGACGTCGTCCGCGCCGGGAAGACGTCGCCGTCAGGACGGTCCCGTCGTCGAGGTCCCCGAGCGCGTCGTGCAGCTCCGCCGGCCCGCCGGCGAGCTTCACGTTCCCGAATCCGTCCACGTACACGACGGCGGTCGCGAGCTCGCCCGGCCGCATCGTCCGCCCGGGGCACGTTCAGCTCGACAAGCTCGGTGAGCGGGACGAGCCGGCCCGAACGACGCGAACGGGACGCCGCGGGCCAGGTGCGCCGCGACCGGCGCGAAGATGTCGCGCCCGTGGAAGCTCGACGTGACGGCGGGGAGGTGCCAGGCGGGATCCGTGATCGCGCGTGCCTCCACCGCGCCGCCGAGACGGGCCGCCGCGAGCGAGAGGAGCCCGTTGTCGGGGCCGACGAGGACGTCGCCGCGGGCGGTGCGGACGGCGATGGGGAGCCGCTCCGTGCCGACGCCGGGGTCCACGACGGCGACATGGACGCCGACCGGAAGGTAGGGGACGGCGGCCGCGAGAGAGACGGCGCCGTCGCGGATGGCGAAGGGCCGGATGGTGCGGGTCAGCTCGAGGACGTGCGCGTCGGGACAGATCGAGAGGACGACTCCCGCGCAGATCGCCGCCGACGGGTCGCGATCGCCGAAGTCGGTGAGGAACGAGACGAACGGACGGTCCATCCATGCATGGTATGCGGCGCACGGTGGGGCTCGGCTCGCCGGCGCCCTGCGGGGCCCCCGGACGCCGAAACGACGCCCGGAGGAGTACGGGCGTCGTTTCGACAGTCGACTGCGGGATCGGAGAGGAGGAGCGACCGGACCCGTAGCCGAGAGAGATGCGATCGGCGCCGGCTTCTTCCGCCGGCACTCTTCTCGACGGGTGACACGCGCCGGATGTGACGCGAGCCGGGTGGATCATGGCCGCGCGTCCGCCGCCTGCCGCGGCGGACCGGCCCGGCGTCGAGGAGCGCGGCGGGCCGGTGCGTCAGGCCCGCCGCAGCAGCCGGCCTGGTCGCGCGCCGGTCTCCGTGCCGTCGCGCACCGCGACCACGCCGTTCACGACGACCGTCCCGATCCCCGCCGGCGGCACGGCCGGTCGGGCGTACGTCGCCCGGTCGGCGACGGTCGCCGGGTCGAACACGACGAGGTCCGCGAACGCGCCCTCACGGACGACGCCCCGGCCGGGCAGCCCGATCCGCTCGGCCGGGACCGACGTCAGCTTCGCGACCGCCGTCTCGAGCGTGAGCGTCCCCCGCTCGCGCACGTAGCGGCCGAGGACGCGCGGCGCGCTCCCGTACGCGCGCGGGTGCGGGATGCCCGCGTCGAGGACCGGGTGGCCGGGGCGCCTGCCGCCGGCGTCTGTGCAGACGGCGATCCACGCGACCGCCAGGATCGTCTCGACGTCGGCCTCGTCCATGCAGTGGATCGTCATCTGGGTCGTGAGGCCGTCGTCGGCGAGCAGGTCGCAGGCGACGTCGAGCGGGTCGCGCCCCGTGTCGCGGCCGATCTCGGCGAGCGACCGGCCCGACCAGTCGGGCCGCGTCTCCGAGACCGTGAGCACGAGCCCCTCCCAGCCCGGGTCGGCTGCCGCATCCTCCCAGCCCTCGATCCCCGTGGCGATCTCGTCCCGGATCCGGGCGCGGGTCGCGCGATCACGGAGCGCACGGGCCGTCGCGTCGACGGGGACGGCGAGCAGCCACGGCGGAAGCACCGTCTGGAGCGCGGTGGCGGCCGCCGTGTACGGGTACTGGTCCGCCGAGACATCCATGCCGGCGGCGCGGGCGGACTCCAGCAGTCCGACGGCCTCGACCGCTCGCCCGTGCACGGTCCGGTCCGCGGCCTTGAGGTGGCTCACCTGGAGCCGGGCTCCCTCCCCCGCCGATCGGAGCGTGCAGAGCGCCTCCTCCAGCGCGGCGAACAGCCCCGCCGACTCGTTGCGGATGTGGGAGGCGTACAGGGCACCCCGTCGCGCCGCGACCCGGACCAGGGCGGCGACCTCGTCGGGTCGCGCGTGGATACCCGGCGGGTAGATCAGGCCCGTGGAGAGCCCGACGGCGCCCGCGTCGAGCGCGTCGTCCAGCAGGCGCGCCATCGCCGCCGCCTGGGAAGCCGTGGGGGCGTCGTGGCTGGTCCCCAGGATCGCGCTCCGCAGCGTGTTGTGCCCGCAGAGGAACGCCAGGTTCGGGCCGAGCGGGACCTCGGTGACGACGTCCAGATACTCCGCGAAGGTCCGCCAGCGCGGGCGCAGGCCCACCTCCGCGAGCGCGATGCCGATCGACTCGCGCGAGAGGTCGGTGACCGGCGCGAGCGTGTCGCCGCAGTTGCCGGACAGCTGGGTCGTGTAGCCCTGCAGGAGATGGCTCGCGAGCGCGCCGTCCACGAGGACGGTCCCATCGGAGTGCCCGTGCGGGTCCACGAAGCCGGGCGCGACGACCCGTCCGGATGCGTCCACGACGGTCCGGACCTCGCGCGCGTCGGCCGCCGAGAGGTCGCCGACCGCGACGATCCGGTCGCCCTCGACGCCCACGTCGGCCGGCCGGCCGGGCGCACCCGTGCCGTCCACGAGGAGCCCGCCGCGGACGAGGAGGTCGAACGCCATGCCCGGATGCTGCCACACGCGGCGGTCCACGCCCGGGCGGGCGGGATCGACCGGTGCGCCGGTGCTCCGGCCGGTCGAGCCGATGCGGCCGGCCCGGGGCCGCGGTGGCGCCCGGGTCAGGAGGGCGGCGGCACCTCGGCGAGCCGTCCCTGCGCCTCCGCCAGGTCCCAGACATCGATCGCGGGAGGCTCCACGCCGATCGTCGTGAGCGCCGTGCAGATCTGGCTTCGATGGTCGGTCCCATGGTGCAGCGCCTGCGCGAGCCGGATGCCCAGCGGCGCGTGGCCCTGCGACCCGTCCTCGCGGTGGCGCACGAGGACGGCATCCGGGTCGAGGTCGCCGGCGATCACGGACGACCAGGCGGCGCCGTGGTCGTCCATCACGGTCCGGAGCTCCCGGAGGTCCATCGTCTCCTCGTCGATGACGGGGCTTCGCCCGCCGGAGATGACGAACAGGTACGACGCATCGGCGCCCACGAGGTGGCGCGTCGTGTCGATGATCGAGCCGTACGTCCCCGGGACCGTCGTCGCGAGCTGCTCGGGGGTGAGGGCGAGGCACACGTCGATCAGGCGCACGGTGGCCCAGACGTGGTGGGCGAACGCGTCGGCGAGGATGGGTCTGGTCATCGGCGCACCCTACCACCAGGGGGGCGGAGCGGTCACGGGTGACCCGCGAACACGGCCGCCGCCCGGGGCCGTCGCCGGGCGCGGCGCTAGACTCGCGCCGTGCGCGTGCGGACCCTCCAGCTGCGGATCCTCGCTGCGACGATCGCGGTCCTCTGGGCCGCGTCCGCCGCGATCGTCCTCGTCGGCTACCGCCCCGGCGGACCCCTGGACCTCGTGGTCGGCCTGGCCGCCACGGCGCCCCTCCTCGTCGCGGTCGCGGCCCTCGCATGGCCGCCGGTCGTCCGCGGCTCCGGCGCCTACGCCGGGGTCGTGTGGCTGGGCCTGGGCGCCGTCCTCATCCTCGTCCCGTCCGTGGCGGGGATCGTCTCGCGCGTCGGCGCCCGCGGGACGCAGACGCTGCTCCCCTCGCCCGAGTCCGCCTACCCGTGGCTCCTCGCTCTCGGCGCGACCGCGACGCTCGCGGGGATCGGGATCGTGCGGCGCGCCCTTGGCCCCGGCGCCCCGCGGCGCCGGCGCCTGGCGGCGGCCTCGGCCGTCTCGATCGCACTCCTCGCCGCCTCCGGGCTCGCGTTCGGCGCGGCGGCCCTGGGGAACGAGCTCGCGCTCGCGGGCCGGCCGACCGCAGGATCGCGGTTCGGCCCGACCGGGCAAGGAGAGCCGCCCACCTGCGCGGACGTGCTCGGTGTCGGGCAGACGGCTCGCCTCACGCTCCGGATCGACGCGGACGCCGACGGCCGCGCGACCGGGAGCGTCGACCTCGTCGGGGAACGGGCCGGGGCCGACCTGCGCTGGACGGCGGCGGTCGCCGGCGACCGGACGCTGGGGAGCTACGGGGCCGCGCGGATCGGGCCGCAGGGGTGGACGCGCGAGCCCGGGACCCGCTGGCGGGACACGGAGCCGGACGCCCTCGATGCCGCGACGGTGGACAGGCACGCCGTCGCCGTCGCGCTCCCGCCGTCCGTCCGGGTAGCGGCCGAGGATCGCGGGCTCGAGTTCGTCGAGGGAGCTCTCGCGCGTCACTGCCGTGTGGCCGTGGACGGGACCACGCTCGTCGAGGCGTTCCCGCAGTCGCGCTGGCTGCTCCCGGAGGGGACGCCGGTGGAGCGATGGGAGGGCGAGGTCGACTTCTGGCTCTTCCTCGACGGGCAGGTCGGTCTCGTCGAGGCCTTCGCGAACGGGGCGGCCGGCGACCTCCGGCCGGGTGCCCTCCAGGGAACGCTGCGCGTGCGGATGACCGCGACGGACCGCGGCGCCCCGGTCACACTGGAGCCGCCGGCATGAGGCCCGCTGCAGGGGCGTGACGGGTCGGCGAGCCGGCCGCGGGAGGGACATCGATGGGGGCACCGGACGATCGCGCCGGCGTGAAGCGCGACCGGTTCGCGCGCCTGTGGCGCGTGGTCCGCATCCTCGAGGCACACCCGGACGGGATGCGCGCGGAGGATGTCGCCCGGACGGCCGGCGTCTCCCGGCGGACCGCGTATCGCGACCTCGCCGCCGTCGAGGCGGAGGCGGGTGTCCCGATCTGGAACGACGGCGGCCGCTGGGGGATCGACCAACGCGCGTTCCTCCCGACGCTCTCGCTCACCCTCCAGGAGGCCATGGTCGTGTTCCTCGCCGCCCGGCTCATGGCAGCATCGATCGATACGCACGACCCCGACCTGACGGGGGCCTTCCTCAAGCTGGCGGACATCGTCCCCCCCGCCATCCGCGACCACGTCGAGCGGACCGTGGACATCCTCGCCCGGCGGCGTCCCGATCCGGCCGCCACGCGGCGGCTCCATCTGCTCGTCCAGGCGTGGGCAACGCGGCGGATCGTGGAGGTCACGTACGACGCCGGCACGTACGACCCTGCGCGGCCGGCGCGCACGGTGCGGGTCCACCCGTGGCTCATCGAGCCGTCGGCCCACGCCCACGCGCTGTACCTCATCGGCTGGGACGAGGAGCGCGAGGCGCGGCGCACGTTCAAGGTGGACCGGATCCGCGACGTCCGGCTGACCGTGGACACCTTCGAGCCGCCGACGAGCGGGGCAACCGAGGAGTCGCTCGAGCGCGCCTGGTGGATCATCGCGGACCAGGGCGACGTCGAGGTGAAGGTGCGTTTCGACCCGCGGGTCGCCGCCCGGGTCGCGGAGACCGTCTGGCACCCGACCCAGCGGATCGAGCACCAGTCCGATGGGTCCATCGTGTGGTCCGCGACCGTCTCCGGGACGATCGAGGTCCGGTTCTGGATCCTCGAGTGGGGCGCGGACGCGGAGGTCCTCGCGCCGGCGGCCCTGCGCGACGACGTCGCCCGCACGTTCCGCGAGGCTGCCGCGCGATACGCATGACTCCCGACGCCCGGCCCGCGGCGCATCTCCTGTACCATCCCGGCGATGCGTGCACGCACCACCAGTCTCTCGGGACCGGTCGCCGTCGCCCTGGCCCTGTCCGCGGCGGTCGCCGGCCCGGCGACGGTCTCCGCCGGCGCCGACCCGTACGCTCCGCCCTCGACGCCGTCGGCCGCGGCTCCTGCCATCGGCCCTCTGGAGGGCCCCTCCGCGCCGCTCCGTGACGCGCTGTTCGACGGCGTGAACGGGGACCGGGCCGCCACCGGCCTCATCCGCTACGTCCGCGACGCCAAGCTCGAGCGGGTCGCGCAGGACCGCGCGGAGCGCCTCGCGGCGTCCCCCACGTTCGGCCACCCGGCAGCGGGCGCGCCGATCCTCGAGGCGGTCGAGGCGACCGGGATCGGGCCTCTGGGCGTGGGCGAGGACCTGGGCTGGTCCACGCAGCCCGGCACGATCGCCCTCGCGTCGATCCGCGGCATGTGGGCCCGGAGCCCCTCCCATCGCGAGATCGTCCTGAGCGAGCACTCGAGCTACGCGGGCGTCGGGGTCGTCGCGACCCGCGACCGGCTCGTCGCGGTCCTCGTGGTCGCGGAGACACTCGACCGGACCCCGCCCGTGGTGTCCATCACCGCGGCCGAGCGCCACGGCACCGGAGCCGTCGTCCGGTGGTCCGCGCGGGACCCGCTCCTCCAGACGCATACCGCCGGGGTCCGCGACGCGGCGGTGCAGGTCCGGGTGGACGGCGGCGCGTGGCGGACCCTGGACCGGGCCAATGCCCGGGGGGTAGCCGCGCTCGCGGGGATCCAGCCCGGCCGAAGGTACGAGGTGCGGGTGCGCGTCCGCGACCGGGCGGGTAACGTGTCCGCATGGGTGGAGTCCTCCCCGATCCGGATCCCGTGAGCCCGGCGGGCCGGCCCGCGCGCGGGCCGGCCGATGCCGACGAGATCCATGCGCCCGACGCCCCGCTCCGGCCGGTCGCGCTCTTCGCGGCCGTCAACCTCCTCTCCGACCCGATCCACCGCTACATCGAGCTGACGAAGCGACTCGGCGGTGAGCAGGCGCGAGCCCTTGGCTTCGTGCCCGAGCCCGCCGCCGAGGAGGACGTCCTCGACACGCCGTGGGTCCAGCGCCTCCGGCGGATCAGCCAGCTGCAGACGTCGCGCTGGGTCTTCCCCACCGCCGAGCACAGCCGGTTCACACATGGGCTCGGCGTGATGCACGAGGCCGGCCTGTGGGGCCGGCGCCTCTACCCGAGCCTGCGGGAGGACGCGACGCGGAACGATCCGGGCGGGCCGGTCCCATCCGAAGGCCTCGTGGTCGAGACGCTCCGCGTCGCCGGCCTCCTCCACGACGTGGGGCACGGCCCGTTCGCCCACTACTTCGACGAGCACGTCCTCCACGACTTCCCCGCGCCGCCGGACCCGCGCCGGCCCGCCGGCAAGCGCCTGTCGCACGAGGACCTGAGCCAGCTGATCATCGAGCGGGAGCTGGGCGACCTCATCCGGGGCCTGCGCCGGGCGCCCGGAGAGGACGCCG
This sequence comes from uncultured Chloroflexia bacterium, assembly GCA_963717255.1. Taxonomy (GTDB): domain Bacteria; phylum Chloroflexota; class Limnocylindria; order Limnocylindrales; family CSP1-4; genus CAIYQJ01. The sequence continues at coordinate 55,540 of CAVQVT010000004.1, forward strand.
GGAGGGCGGCATTCGCTCCGGGCGAATCGATCGACCCGCGGTGGATCAGCTTCCTCGTCTCCAAGCCGCGCCTCGTGGACCCGGCGATGCCGCACTGGGTCCGTCGCCTCCAGCCTCTGCTGTCGGGCGTGTTCACCGTGGACAACCTCGACTACGTCCGTCGCGACGCATACCTCACCGGCGTCTCGGCCGGGCCGGTGGACGTGGAGCGGCTGCGGCGCTACTGCTTCATCGGCCCGACGGGCCTCACGCTGTACGAGCCCGGACTCGGCGCGCTCGAGATGTTCCTCACGGCTCGGCTCTTCATGTACCAGCAGGTGTACTTCCACCGGGCGGTCCGGGCCATCGACCTGGACCTGCGTGAGGTCTTCGCGCCGAGCGTGCGCGCGCTCGTGGGCGAGGGCTCGCCGGCGGACGCGCTCCCCGCGTACGCGGACCTCGACGAGTACGCGCTCCTCCACCAGGCGGCGCTCTGGTCGCACGGCGAGATGCTGTCGACCGACCCCCGCCCCGGCGACGGGACGGTGACCCCGGCGGTCGGGGCGCTCTGGCGGAACGTGCTCCTGCGCCGCCCGCGGTGGCGCGCCGAGAGGGAGGTCCGCGCGGAGTACGAGCCCGACGCCTACCCCGCCGACCTCGTCGCGTCGCTCGGCGAGCCGGTCCCCGGCGCGGTCGTCATCGACCTGGCGATCGTCGACGCGCGACCGGAGGACGCCACGGAGACCGACGCGCTCCTCTCGGTCGCAGGGCGCGACGGCCGGCCGGCCGAGCCGGTCAGCCGGGCGCTGGAGCGCCTGCCCGCGTGGGCGCTGGTCGGGCGCCGATACGTCCGGCGGCCGGAGTCCGACCCGGCGTGAGGCGCACGCGTCGCCCGTCGACACGCGGACGAGCGGGCGCCCGGCCGGGATCGAGGGGTCAGCCCTCCACGACGCCCAGGTAGGCGACGACGGCATCCTCGAGGATCGCCGTGGCGGTGACGATCTCCGACAGCGAGGTCCACTCGTCGGGAGCGTGGAAGTTCCCGCCCAGCGGCCCGAACATCACCGTCGGGATCCCCGCCCCCTGCGTGAGCCCGGAGTCCGCCCAGGCGTTCATCCCCGTCGCCTGCAGCGGCCGGCCGTCGACCCGCTCCGACGCTGCCGAGAGGATCCGCGCGACCCTCGAGTCCTTCGACCCGGTGAAGGGGTCGCGCTCGAGGGCGACGTGCACCTCGGCGGTGAAGCCGGGACGACGCGCCTGGACCTCCGCGATGACCCCTTCGATCTCGCGGACGCGGTCGGCGAGCGTCTCGCCGGGCTGCGTCCCGATCTCGATGCCGAGCTTCGCGTGCCCGGGGTACGTCGCGTAGTCCGTCCCGCCCGAGATGGTGCCCGTGTGGAAGACCGTCATGCCGTTGAGCGGATCCTGGTTCGCGCGGTAGACCTCGCGATCGATCCGGTCGAGGCCGACGACGATCTCCGCGAGGCCGACGATGGCGTCGACGCCCATCTCGGGTGCCGAGCCGTGCGCGGGCCTGCCGTGCGCGACGATGTCCACCCACCCGAAGCCCTGGTGCTCGGTGATCATCTTCCCCAGCTCGTCGGGCTCCACGATGATCGTCGCGTCCATCGGGTGCCGCCGGATGAGGTCGGCCGTGCCGATCGAGGCCCCCTCCTCGTCGCAGACCAGGGCGAGGAGCAGGTCGCCGCGCAGGCGGATCCCGGATCCGGCGATCGACCGGAGGGCCAGGAGGGAGGCCGTGACGCCCGCCTTGTCATCCGCCGCCCCGCGCCCGTACAGCCGGTCGCCGTCGCGGCGCGGGGCCAGCGCCTGCGGGCCCCAGTTCTCGTAGCCCACGGTGTCCACGTGCGCGTTGAGGCAGAGGGCCGGGCCGCCGCCGGTCCCGCGGAGGAGGACGAGCGTGTTCGGCCGACCGGGCTCCACCTCCTCGATGGTCACCTCGACGGGCAGGTCGGCGCACCAGTCGGCGATGAAGCGCGCGATGGCGGCCTCGCCGGCGGCGCCGGGGATGAGCCAGGGGGTGACCGAGTCGATCCGGACGAGCCCCGACAGAAGACGCTCGACGGCCTCGATGGTGGTGCTCACGGCGTGGGTCCTCCTTCAGGGAAGTGGCACGCGACGACCCGACCCGGTCCGACAGGGGCGAGCGTCGGGTCGATGGCGGTGCACGCCTCGGGGTCGCCGAGGTCGCGACGAAGCCAGCAGCGCGGATGGAACCGGCAGCCGGCTGGGACGGCGGACGGGGACGGCGCCTCGCCCGTGAGGACGATCTGGTCCGACTCGGCCCCTGGCTCCGGCACCGGGATGACCGAGACGAGCGCGCGGGTGTACGGGTGCCGGGGACGCTGGATGACGTCGTCCGCGGTCCCGATCTCGACGATCCGACCCAGGTAGACGACGGCGATGCGGTCGGCGATCACCCACGCGAGCGAGAGGTCGTGGGTGATGAACAGGTAGGTGAACGACCGCTGGGCGCGCAGGTCGAGCATCAGGCTGAGGATCTCGGCGCGGAACGAGACGTCCAGCATGCTCACGGGCTCGTCCGCGACGATCAGCTCGGGCTCGAGGACCATCGCCGCGGCGATCGCGACACGCTGGCGCTGGCCGCCGGAGAGATGGTGCGGGTAGCGGGCGGCGATCTCGGCCGCGGGATGGAGGCCGGCACCTTCGAGCGCGGCGAAGACGAGCCGCGTCCGCTCCGCGCCGTCGCGGCCGCGGCCGTGGATCAGGAGCGGCTCCTCGACGATCTCGTGGACCGTCTGGCGCGGGTCGAGCGACTCGTACGGGTCCTGGAAAACGAGCTGGAACCGCTCCCGCAGCCGGCGGAGGTCCCCACCCCGCACCTTCGTGATGTCCGAGCCGCGGTACTCGATCCGGCCGCCGGTCGGCTCGATGAGCCGGACCATCGTCTTCGCGATCGTCGTCTTCCCGCACCCGGACTCGCCGACGAGCGCGAGGACCTCGCCCCTGTGGACGTCGAACGAGACACCGTCCACGGCGTGGACGACCGGCTTCGACCCGTCCGGCAGCCGCTTGCCGCCGCGGACGGGGAACTCGACGCGGAGGTCCTCGACGCGGACGAGCGGGCCGTCGGGCTCGGGTGGGAGGGCGGCCCCGGCCGGCTGGGCGGCCCCGGCCGGCTGGGCGCCCACCGGTCGGTCGGTCCGGAACGCACCGCCACCGAGTGTGCGTCCGGCGTCGGTCACGACACCACCTCCGCCACGAGATGGCAGGCGGCGGCGTGCTCCGGCCCCACGGGCCGGAGGGCCGGCATCTCCGTCCGGCAGCGGTCGATCGCGACCGCGCAACGGTCGGCGAATGCGCATCCGTCGATCGGCGCGCGGAGGTCGGGCGGGTAGCCGGGGATCCCGGCGACGAACGCGCGCTCGCGCCGGACGTTCGGGAACGCGCCGATGAGCGCCTGCGTGTACGGGTGGGCCGGAGTCCTGAAGATCGCCTTCACGTCACCCGACTCGGCCGTCCTGCCCGCGTACATGATGACCGTGCGGTCGCACGTCTCGGCGATGACCGACAGGTCGTGGCTGATGAGGATCATCGCGAGCCCGAGCTGGTCGCGCAGGTCCTTGAGCAGGCGGAGGATCTGCGCCTGGACCATGACGTCGAGGGCGGTCACGGGCTCGTCCGCGATGATGAGCTTCGGCCGGCACGCGAGAGCCATCGCGATCATCACGCGCTGCCGCATCCCGCCGGAGAACTCGTGCGGGTACTCGCGGCCGCGGGCGGCCGGGATCCCCACCCGCTCGAGCAGCTCGTCCACGCGGGCCCGCGCCTCCTTCGCTGAGGTCCCGGGCTCATGGAGACGGATCGGCTCCTCGATCTGCTCGCCGACGCGCTTGACCGGGTTCAGCGCGTTCATCGCGCCCTGGAAGACCACCGAGGCCTCCCGCCAGCGGATCTTCTCCATCTCGGCCTCAGGGCGGCCGATGAGCTCGCGGCCGTCGAGGACGATGCTCCCGCCCGCGACGTACCCGTTGTCCGGGAGCAGCCCGGGGACCGCGAGCGCCGTCGTCGTCTTGCCGCAGCCGGACTCGCCCGCCAGGCCGACCGCCTCGCCGGCGTCCACGTGGAGGCTCGCCGCATCCACGGCCCGGATCTCGCCGGCTGCCGTGCGGTAGCGGATCGTCAGGTCGCGCACCTCGAGCAGGGCCATCAGCGGCTCCTCAGGCGCGGGTTGAGGATCCGGTCGAGCGAGTGGCCGATGAGCGTGAACGCGAGGACGGTCACCACGATCCCGATGCCGGGCGGGATGATGTACCACCACGCTCCACGGCCGGCCGCCCCCGACTGGAACGCGAAGTGGAGCATCGTCCCCCATGAGACGTTCACCGGGTCGCCGAGGCCGAGGAATGCGAGCGTCGCCTCGGCCAGGATCGAGCCGGCGATCACGAGGACGGTGTTCGCGATGACGAGCGGGAGGACGTTCGGGAGGATGTGGATCCCGACGATCCGTCGGTCCCGCGCGCCGAGCGAGGCGATCCGCTGGACGAACTGCCGCTCGCGGAGCGATAGGACGGACGAGCGGACGATCCGGGCCGTGGACGGCCAGCTCGTGAGACCGATGACGACGATGATCACGCCGAGGCTCTGGCCGATGACCGCCGCGAGCACGATCGTGAGCGGGAGGGTCGGGATCACGAGGAAGAAGTCCGTCACCCGCATGAGGCCCTCGCCCATCGTCCCGCGCGAGTAGCCGGCGGTCAGGCCGATGAACGTCCCGACCACCATCGAGATCGCGGTGGCGACGAGGCCCACGACGAGCGAGGTCCGGGCGCCGGCGATCACCTCCCAGAGGACCTGTCGGCCGAGCTCGTCGGTGCCGAGCGGGTACGCGACCGAGGGTGGCTGGAGGATGTCCTTCGCGCTCTCGCCCACCGCCTTGGGGTCGAACGGGAAGAGGATCGGGCCGAGGATCGCGGCGCCGATGACGAAGACCAGGAGGATGACCCCTGTCCTCCCGAGCCGGTCGGACCAGAGGAGGCCCCAGCTCGTCCGGACGGACCTGCCGATGCGCCCGGCGCGGCGGGTCGGGACGAAGACCTCGGCCGTCATGCGTCACGCACCCGGGGGTCGAGGCGGCGATACAGGAGGTCGCTCGCGAGGTTCGCGAAGATCACCGTCACCGCGAAGAGGAGGAACGACGCCTCGAGGACCGGGTAGTCGCGTCGGAGGACGGCGTCGTACATGAGCCGGCCCATCCCCGGGTAGGAGAAGACCGTCTCGACCTGGATCGTCCCGCCGACGATGAGGCTCACGTAGAGAGCCGTCGCCGTGACGATCGGGAGCATCGCGTTCGGGACGCCGTGGCGCCAGATGACACGGCGTCGCGAGAGCCCCTTCGCCTTCGCCGTGAGGATGAAGTCCTCGGTGAGGACGTCGATGAGCGAGCTCCGGGTGATGAGGATGAACTGGCCGATGTCCACGAGCGCGAGCGTGAGCGTGGGCAGGACCAGGTGGCGGCCCACGTCCACGACCGCGTCGATCGGCGTCTTGTAGTGCGCGCCCGGGGTGGTCATCCCGGAGATCGGGAGGACCCGGAGGTAGACGCCGAGGATGAAGACGAAGATGAGGCCCACCCAGAAGGTGGGCAGGCTCCAGAAGACGAGGGAGGTGACGACCGTCCCGGAGTCCACGCGCGTGCCGCGGCGGGCGGCGGCGAGGACGCCGAAGAGGACCCCGAAGACGACGACGATGACCGTGGCGACCGCGAGGAGGATGAGCGTGTTCTCCATCCGCTCGGCGAGGATCGCGGCCACGGGCCGCCGATAGGTGAGCGATGTGCCCAGCTCGCCCGTCGCGAGGTTCCGCAGGTAGATCAGGTACTGGGCAGGGAGCGGCTGGTCCAGGCCGAAGGTCTGGCGCAGCCGCTCGATCGCTTCCGGCGTGAGGTTCCCCGCGCGGGCGAGGAGGCGCACCGGGTCCCCCGGCAGGATCCTGAACAGGAGGAAGTTGAAGGTGAGCACCGCGAACAGGGTCGCGGCGACACCCAGCAGCTTCCGAGCCAGGTATCCCGGCCGGGGAAGGTGCATCGGTCCCGGGGTCAGCCTGCGCGTCCGACCGTCACTGCGCCGGCGCCACGTTCAGGTAGTTGTCGCGGGTGAAGTTGAAGAGGATCCCGCCCGGGATCTCCTGCCACCCCGTCCACGTGTCCGTCCGGTAGGCCTGGAGCTTGTCCTGGTACCACATGACGACGTACGGGGAGGCGTCGTAGAACATCTGCTGCATCTCGTCGACGAGCGCCTTGCGCGCCGGCTGGTCGAGAGTCGTCGCCTGCTGTGCATAGAGGTCGTCGTACGCCTTGTCGCAGTAGAAGACGTCGTTGTTCCCGCCGATCTGGCTGCAGAGGGGGACCCCGAGCATGTAGTCGGGATCGGCCACGCCCGAGTCCCAGCCCCAGACGAAGACGTCCCAGTCCGGCGCGTCCGTGTTGTAGACGGTGCTGCCGAGCGTGTTCTCGTCCATCGTCGCGAGGTCGAGCTTGATGCCCACGGCCTCGGCCGCATCGCGGAAGAGCTGTGCGGCGCGGACGTCCACGCTCGTCGACTCGATCGCGATGAGGCGGAACTCGAGAGGCTTGCCGTCCTTCGACTCCCGGATCCCGTCGCCGTTCGTGTCCACGTAGCCGGCCGCGTCGAGGATCTGCTTCGCCTTCTCCGGGTCCGCGTCGAGCTTCTTGTCCGCGGGGACCTCCAGGTGCCAGTCGGCGAGTCCGGCGGGGATGAGCGTGGAGCCGGCCGTGCCCTTGCCGGCGAGAGCGATCTGGACGAGCTGGTTCCGGTCCACGGCGGCGCTCATGGCCTGACGGACAGCCTGGTCCCGCAGAAGGGGGTTCCCCTTCGAGCCGGCCGCGTCGGAGACGTTGAAGCCGATGTGGTGGAAGGAGAACGACGGCAGCTGGACCGCCTTCACGTTCTCCGCCCCGACCACGCCGTCCCAGACGGTCGGCGGGACTTCCGTGAGGACGTCCACGTCGCCGTTCTTCAGCGCCTGCGCCTCCACGTCCTCGCTGGAGTAGAGGATGTAGATGATCTCCTTCGGGATCGCCGGGCTCCCCCAGAACGCGTCGTTGCGCTGGAGGACGACGGTCTCGCCCTTCTTCCACTCGCCGAGCGTGAACGGACCGGATCCCACGGGCTGGTCGTTCGGGAAGGTCTGGATCGCCTTCGCGTCCATCGTCGACCAGATGTGCTTCGGCAGGATCGGGATCGCGAGCGCCGGGTCGAACGCCTGCGGCCTCGCGTACCTGAGGACGACCGTCTGCGGGTCGGGCGTGTCCGCGCCGACGAAGTCGGGGAGCCACTGCGCGTAGCTGCCGAGGCTCTCGTCCTTGATCGTCTGGAACGTGTACGCCACGTCCTCGGAGGTGACCGGCTGGCCATCGGTCCAGGTCGCGTTCGGGCGGAGGCGGTATGTCGTGGAGAGGCCGTCCGCGGACGTCTCCCACGACTCCGCCAGCTCCGCCTTGGGCTCGAGGTCGGTGCCGTAGCCGATGAGCTTGTCGTAGATGAGCTGGAGGACCTCGGTCGCCTCCGTGCTGTACGTCGTGAGCGGGTTCATCGTGTCGGGCTCGGAGCTCCACCCGACGCGGAGCATCGCGTCGGACGGCGCAACGGCCGTCGACGGGACGGGCGTTGCGCCCGTCGCATCCGTGGGTGCCGGCACCTCCGCCGATGCCGCCGGCGAGCCCGGCACCGCCGAGCCCGGGGCCGGCGTCGCCGAGCTCCCGCATGCCGCGAGGACGATCGTCGCCGCTGCCGCGGCGACGGCGCCTCGCCATCCGATCGTTCGCCTCATCGAACCCTCCTCCTCGGATCCGGTCGGCGGGCCCGCCGCCGCCATCAGTCTGCGCGTGTGAGCGTCGCCTTCGTGGCCTGGACGGAGTCCTCGAACGCCTGGAGCGTCTCGTCGATGTCCGCGTCCGTATGGACCGTGGAGACGAACCAGAGCTCGATGTTGCTGGGGTGGACCATGACGCCGCGGCGGTGCAGCTCGAGGGCGAGTGCGGCGTACTTCGGCGAGTTGAGGTGGCGCGCAGCGTCGCGGTAGTCGACGACGGGCGTCTCGCTGAACCAGAACTGGAACATGGGCCCGACGCCCTGCACCTGCACGGGGACGCCGATGCGCTCGAAGGTCGCCTCCATCCCGGCCATCAGCTTCTCCGAGAGACGGAAGAGCCGCTCGTGCGTGCCGGCCACCCGGAGGACGTCGAGAGATGCGCTCGTCGCCGCGACCGCGACGCTGTTCGCGTTGTACGTCCCGGCGTGGAGGACGGCGCCGTCGGAGACCAGGTCCATGATGTCCCGCCGGCCGCCGATCGCCGCCGCCGGGAAGCCGCCGCCGAGGGCCTTCGCCATCGTCGTGAGGTCCGGCGTGACGCCGTAGAGCTCCTGCGCGCCACCGGGCGCGACGCGGAAGCCGGTGATCACCTCGTCGAAGATGAGCACGATCCCGTGCTGCTTCGTGATCTCCCGGAGGAAGGCGAGGTAGCCGGGCTTCGGCGGGATGACGCCGGTGTTGCCCATGATGGGCTCGGTGAGGATCCCGGCGATCCGGTCGCCCTTCTCCGCCACGAGCCGCTCGACCGCGCCCTGGTCGTTCCACGGGAGGACCTCGAGCGTCTGCCCGATGACCTCCGGGATCCCCGGCGTCCCGGGGAGCGCCTTCGGGTGCTCGCGCGGGCCGGCCTTCGCGAGGTCCGGGTGGTGGCTCCATTCGAGCTGGTCCGCCCAGCCGTGGTACTGGCCCTCGAACCGGACGATCACGTCCCGCCCGGTGAACGCGCGGGCGAGGCGCGTCGCGTGGAGGACGACCTCCGTGCCGGAGTTCCCGAACCGGACGAGCTCCACCGAGGGGACCATCTCGACGATCTTCCGGGCGGCTTCCGTCTCCTGCGGGTACGGGAGCGCGAACATCGTGCCCGTCTCGTGGATGGCTTTCGTCACCGCCTCTGTGATCACGGGGTGCGCGTGCCCGTGCACCATCGGGCCGAGGGCGAGCAGGTAGTCGCAGTAGCGATTCCCGTCGACGTCCCACAGGTACGCGCCCCTGCCGTGGTCGACGACGGGCGGGCCGGGGACCCAGCCCGCTCCGGGGCCGCGGGCCCCGCTGTTCACGCCGCCGGCGATGACGTCCTGGGCGGCGAGATAGAGCGCCTGGGACTTCGTCGTCGAGTAGACCGCCATCGATGGTTCCTCCTTCGACCCCGCGCGGACGGGGATTCAGACCAGCTGGAGCGCCGTCCGGCGACGTGCGCGGCCGGGCGGCGGCTCGCCGCCGCCCGACGGATCGGGGAGATGGGACCGGACGTGCGCGAGTGCGAGAGCGACCGCGCCGTGCACGACGGCCGAACCCTCCAGCGCCGAGGGCACGACGCGAGGCGGGAACGGGAGGGTGCCGGCGAGCCGCTCGGCGACTGCGTCGACCAGCGGAGGCCTGCCCGCGGCCAGGCCGCCGCCGAGGACGATGACAGACGGGTCGACGAGGGCCGCGACATCCGTCGCGACGTCCGCGATGGCCGACGCGACGTCGGCGACGATCGACCGGGCGACGGGGTCGCCCGCCTCGGCCCGCTCGAAGACCGCCCTGGCGTCGAGAGCCTGGGCGCCGCCGTGAGCGTCGGCTGTCCGTCCCGTGCGGGCGAGCGCCGCCAGGTACCGGCCGGGGATCGCCCGTCCGGACGCGCGTTCGTCGAGCTTGGGAGCGCCGAGTGAACCGATCGCCCCGGCCGCGTGGGCGGCGCCGCGGACCGGCCGGCCGTCCACGAGGATGCCCGCCCCGAGGCCGTATCCGAGCGAGAGGAACACGACATCGCCCGATCCGCGCGCGGCGCCGGAGGCCGCCTCCCCCACGGCAGCGAGGAGGTCGTCGTTGTCGACCTCCACCGGGATCCCGAGCTCGGCCGAGAGGCACGCGGCGACCTCCACCCCGTCCAGGCCGGGAAGGTCGGGAGACATCCGGACGCGACCGGACGCGTGGTCGACGATCCCGGAGATCCCCGCCGCGACGGCGAGGACGCGCCCCGGGTCCTCGTCGGCGATCGCCGCGCGCACCAGGGCAGCGAGATCGGCCACGAGGAGCGCCGGATCCCGCGGATCCCGGGCCGCGCTCGCGACGCGGCGCCGGACCGTCCCCAACTGGTCCGCGAGCACGGCGCGGAGCATCGATCCGCCGGCGTCGATCCCGACCACGCGGGCACCCTCCGGGCGCAGCTCCACGGACCGGGCGGGCCGTCCCGGCCTCTCACCCGCAGCAGTGCTCTCCTGCACGAAGCCCGCCCGCAGGAGAGAGGCGAGGACCCGGCTGACGGTGGCCGGCGACAGCCCGCTCAGTTCGGCCAGGTCGCCCCGCGAGAGCGTGCCGCGCTCGTGGAGCAGGTCCGCGATCGCGGAGCGATGGTCCGGCTGCAGATTTCCTTTCATCCTGCACGAAACTGTGGGACCGATCGAGCAGCGCGTCAAGACCTAGAATCCAGCGAAGCAGCGGAGGGCACGAGGACGATGAGCGTGGGCCAGGACCACGGTGTGGGGGTCCGGTCGCGTCTGCGCGAGAGCTACGGCGACCTGACGCCGGCACAACGACGCCTCGCCGAGTTCCTTCTGGAGAACCTGGCGATTGCGAGCGACTTCACGATCACGGACCTCGCCGGCGCGGCGGGGGTCTCGATCGGGACGATCTCGCAGCTGTGCCGGCGGCTCGGTCTGAAGGGCTACCAGGACCTCCGGCTCTCGCTCGCACGCGACGCGGTCGTCCTCGACGCCAGCGCCGCCGGGCAGCGCCTCGAGATCCCCGAAGGCCCGCCCGCGGTCCGGGAGGCGATCGCCCGGGTCTTCGGGTCCAGCCAGGACGCCCTCGTGGAGACCGCGGGCCGACTCGACCCAGCGTCCCTCGAGAGGGCGGTCGACCTGCTCGCGAGCGCCCGGAGGATCGAGTGCGTGGGCGTCGCCACCGCCGGCCTCGTCGCCGCCGAGGCGGCCCTCAAGCTCAGGAAGCTCGGCCTCGACGCCGTCTCCCTCGGAGACACCCACCAGCAGGCGATGTCGGCCGCGCTGCTCGACGAGCGCGACGTGCTCGTCGCGATCTCCCACAGCGGGCGGACGATCGACACGCTTCGTGCGGCCCAGGTCGCCCGCGCCGGCGGGGCGCACGTCATCGTCATCAGCGGGCAGAGCCGGTCCCCGCTCGGGGACGCGGCACACCTCCTCCTCGTGACCGTCTCGGCGGACACGGGGTTCCAGGTGGAGCCGATGGCCTCGACGGTCGCGGCGATCGCCGTGATCCAGGTGATCTTCCTGCTCCTCCTCGAGCGATCCGACGGATCACACGACCAGCTCTCCATGACGCAGGCCGCAGTGGAGGATCGCCACATCACCGGCCGGAGCTGGTAGGCGCCCCGGGTCGCCCATGGCGCCTCGGGTCGCCCGACGCGCCATGGGCGGGGCATCGGAGCCGGGCTCTCAGCCCTGCTGCCCTCCCCGCGGCAGGCCCAGGAGGAACGCGCGGCACCCGATGAGTCCGGCGTCCTCTCCGAGGCCCGGCAGGACCACCTCCACACGGGAGGCGTGGACGGAGAGGCCGGTCCGTTCGAGGCTCCGCGACACGGTCCCCAGCCACGCCTCCGGGTCCGCGAGGACGACGCCGCCGCCGATGACGACCTTCTCGGGATTCAGGAGGTCCACGACGCCGACCACGACGCGCGCGAGGGCCGCGCGCGCGCGCTCGAGGATCGCCGCGGCGACGGGATCCCCCGCGGCCGCCGCCTCCGAGACGTCCCGCCCGTTGAGCCGCCCATCGGCGGCCGCCTCCATCCGCCGGTGCAGCTCCGCCGACCGCCCGGCGCGGGCGGCCGCCTCCCCTGCCGCCGCGATGGCCGGACCGCTCGCGATCGCCTCGAGGTGGCCGCGCGCCCCGCAGCCGCACACCGGGCCGCCGGCCATCGCGGGGAGATGGCCGATCTCGCCGGCGAGGCCGTCGGCGCCCGTGAGGAGCCGGCCGCCCGCGAGCACGGCCCCACCGACGCCGGTGGAGACCGTGATGAAGAGCGCGTCCCGCGCGCCTTGCAGCGCTCCGTGGGCGACCTCACCGAGGAGCGCGACGTGCGTGTCGAGTCCCACGCGCGTCTCCCGGCCGAGCAGGCGCCCGACCTCGGCCCCGAGCGGGAATCCGTGGAAGCCGGGCCCGAGGTTGAACGGATCCACCAGGCTGCCGTCCGCGGCCACAGGGCCGGTGGCGGCGATCGCTGCGCGCCGGTCGAGGATCAGGCCTTGGGCGGCCGCGACCTCGGCGACCTCGGCGAGGAGGGCGGCGACATCCGCCGCGAACGGCCCCGGACCGCGCTCGGTCCGTGCCTGGCGCTCGTGGCGGAGCGCGAGGCGGCCATCCGGGAGGATCGCGGCGGCCCGGAGCCGTGTCCCTCCGACGTCCGCCGCGAGGACGGCGACGTCGGGCTGCGGATCGGAGGTCGTGAAATCCTTGCGCACCGTGTTCCGTGCATGATAGTTTTTGCGGGCCCAAGGCGTCCCGCGTCCCATCTCTCCGGGAGGATACGTGAGCGGCTTCAGCGCCGACGTTGCCGCCCAACCTGCGGTCATCCGCCGCGTTCTCTCGGCAGCGTCCGGGCGCCTCGACGAGCGGCTCGACGCGGCCGCAGCTCTCGTCGGCCGTCACCCGGACCGACCGGTCGCAGTCGTGGGGATGGGGAGCTCTCTCGCCGCGGGCCGCGTGATCCACGCCGTCCTCGCACCGGCGGGGCGCGTCGTCATGCTCGAGGACGCCGGGGAGTTCCTCCACTACGGTCTCGGCGCCGCGGCCGGGATCGGCTGCGTCGTCGCCGTGAGCCAGTCGGGCCGGAGCGCGGAGACGGTGCGAGCCGTCGAGCGGATCCGCGGCACGCTCCCGATCGTCGCCGTCGTCAACGACGCCCAGAGCCCCGTGGCTGTTGCCGCGGACGTCGTCCTCGACGTCGACGCGGGGATCGAAGCAGCGGTCGCGACCCGGACGTACATCGCGTCCGTCGCGGTCCTCGCGCTGCTCGCCGGCCGCGTCATGCCGGATGGGCCCACGCCCGCCGACCTCGCGCGCGCGGCGGACGAGATGGACCTGCAGCTCCACACCACCGACGGCGCGCACGGCGCGCGGCATCTCGCCGGGAGCCGGGCGCTGGTCGTCGTCGGACGAGGCCCGGGCCTGGGCGCGGCCGACTACGCGGCGCTGACCATCAAGGAAGCGGCCGCGATCCCCGCCGAGTCCCTGAGCGGCGGGGCGTTCCGGCACGGACCGCTGGAGCTCGCGGCCACCGACGTCGGGATTCGTCGTGCTCGCGCCGCGGGGCGCCACCGCGTCGCTCGCGGCGGGGATCGCCCGCGAGGTCGCGGCGCGCGGGAGCCGCACCTGGCTGCTCGCGGATGCGACCCTCGCCCACGCGCCGGACGACCCGGCCGCACTCATGGGCACCGTGATCCCCGACCTGCCCGAGGCTCTCGCCCAACTCGCGTGCGCCGTACCGTTGCAGCAGGCGGCGGGCGAGCTGGCGCGCGCAGCCGGCAGGCGTGCCGGCGTGACGGTCGTGGCGACGAAGGTGACGGACATCGAATGAACGACCGGCGCGACCGGTCCCACGCGGGGAGTCCCAGATGACCCAGCTGTTCAACACGGTCTACGGCCGAGGCCTCGTGCCCGAGCTGAAGAACTCGGTGCATCGCCCGTACCTGGTGGTGACGATGGAGGACCTCTGGCCGCGCTTCGCCGACCAGTTCGATGAGCACCTCGCCGGCCCGCTGTTCGTCGGCTCGCTCGAGCGCGAGGACCTCGACCGGACGATCCGCGACCTGCCGCGCTGCGAGGCGGTCATCGGTCTCGGCGGCGGGCAGGCGCTCGACGTCGCGAAGTACGTGGCGTGGGCCCGCAGGCTCCCGCTCTTCCAGGTACCGACCGTCATGTCCGTGAACGCTGCCTGGGCGCACAGGGCGGCCGTCCGGAAGGGTGGCGTGGTCCGGTACGTGGCCTGGGCGGTGCCCGAGGCGGTCTACGTCGACTTCGACGTCATCGCGGGCGCGCCGGTCGACCTCAACCGCTCGGGCGTCGGCGACATCCTCTGCTACCACACCGCGCACTGGGACTGGCAGATGGCCCGCGACCTCGGCAGGACCGAGCGCCAGTGGCCGTACGACCAGCGGCTCGTCGACGAGGCACAGGTCGCCTTCCAGCGGGTCGTCGACCACGCCAGCGACATCCACGACGTCAACGACGAGGGGATCCGCGCGCTCGCGGAGTCGCTCCGGTGGGGTGGCTCGGCGTTCCACAACGCCGGGTGGAACCCACGCCACATCGAGGGCGCGGAGCACTACGTGTTCTACTCTCTCGAGTACATGACCAACCGGCCGTTCGTCCACGGCCAGATCGTCGGCCTGGGCGTGCTCCTCATGAGCGCGCTCCAGGACAACCGCCCGGAGTGGATCAAGGAGGTGGTCGACCGGATCGGCGTCCCGTATCGGCCCGAGCAGATGGGAGTGACCTGGGACCAGGTCGCGGAGGCGATGCGGCGGCTTCCCGAGGCGGTCGAGCGCGGCGGCCTCTGGTACACCGTCGCGAGCGAGCGCCCGGTCACGGAGGAGTTCATCACGCGGATGCGAGACTGGCTTTCGGCATGACGTCGCGACGAGCCGGCCGCGCGGTCGGCGTCGCGCCTGGAGGAGGAGACGGGATGCGAATGCATTGGACCCGCCGGGCCACGGGCCTGGCGGCCGTGGCACTGATCGTGGCCGGTTGCGCGGGCCAGGGCGGGTCTCCGACCCCGGCCGCCACCGCCGCACCGACGGAGGCGCCGACGGCCGCACCGACGGAGGCGGCCGGGTCGGCGGCGCCGTCGGCCGAACCGTCGGCCGCGGCATTCGACTGGAAGAAGTACGCGGGGACGGAGATCACCTTCCTCGCTAACCAGCACCCCTGGACCGATGGCGCGACCAAGCTCATCGACCAGTTCACCGCCGAGACCGGGATCAAGGTGAACCTGCAGCCGTTCTCGGAGGACCTCTACTTCGACAAGATGGAGCAGACCATCCGCTCAGGTGGCGCGGACGTCTACTTCCTGCCGATGGACTCCACGGCGTACACGCAGTGGAGCTCGGACCTCATCGAGCCGCTCACCCCGTACCTGGACGACCCGGCCAAGACGTCGGCCGACTACGACTTCGCCGACTTCCCGGCGGGCTTCCTCGGCGGGGCGCTCTACCCGCCCGGTGATCCCGAATGCGCAGGTGTACGGGATCCCGATCTCCTTCGAGACCTACATCCTCTTCTACAACAAGGACCTCGTGAGCGCGGTCCCGGCGACCTTCCCCGACCTCATCGCGGACGCCCAGCGGATCACCGCCGAGAAGGGCGGCGAGGGGATCTCCGGCTCGGTCATGCGCGGCATCCGCTCCGACACGATCATGGACACGCTCTCCGGCGTCGTCTGGAACTCCTTCGGGGCGGCCGACGCGCCCACGCCGTACGGCATGTGGTTCGACGGCGCGTGGGACAAGCCGCGCCTCACCGACGAGCGCGTCTGCGGCGGCCTGGCCAACTACGGCAACCTGCTCGCGGCCGGGCCGGCGAACAAGTTCGCGATCGACTGGCCGGACGCCAACACGCTGTTCAGCCAGGGCAAGGCCGCCTACTTCATCGACGCCAGCCTGTTCGGCCCGAGCTACGAGGACCCGACCGTATCGCAGGTCGCGGGCAAGGTCGGCTATGCCGTCCTCCCGCCGCCGGCCGCGGGCGCCGAGTCGTTCACCGGCCACTGGCTCTGGGGCCTCGGGATCCCGAAGAGCGCGGCGAACAAGGACGCGGCCTGGTACTTCATCCAGTGGATGACGGACAAGGCGCAGCACGGCCGAGATCGGCAAGAGCACCGGCGGCGCACCGCGCCTCTCGTCCTACTCGGACCCGGTCTACACCTCCGCGCTCAATCCCGAGTACATCGACACCGTGAGCAAGGCCATGGCGACGTCCCGGACGACCGTCGTCCTCAAGGACGCCTGGAAGGACGGCGCGCTCGCCATCGCCGACACGGAGCTCGCGATCGCCCAGGGCACCGACCCGACCGCGGCCTGCGCCGCCGGCAACGATGCCCTCAACGCCGCCGTGAACAAGTAGCCACCTGACGAGTCAGCACCGCTGATGCGACCGGCCCCGCTCTCGCGAACGCTCGAGCGGGGCCGGCCCATCCTGGCGGCCCCGCGCCCATGACCGTCCGCACGCGCGTTCCGTTCCGCGGCCGCGGCCGCGATCGCGGCTCGCGGTTCCTCCTGCCCGCGATCGTCATCCTCGGGGTGACATCGATCTACCCGACGCTCTACTCCCTGTACATGTCGTTCTTCGACTGGAACTGGGGGCAGAGGCTGAACTTCGTCGGCCTCCAGAACTACATCGACCTCGCGACGAGCGACCAGTTCCGCAACGCGCTCTGGAACACCGTCGTGTTCACGGTGAGCGCGGTCTCCATCGAGTTCGTCCTCGGCCTGGGGCTCGCGCTCGTCATGACGCGGCTGCGCTTCGGGCAGGGCGTCCTCCGGACCCTGTTGCTCGTCCCGCTCATGGTCTCCGGGATCATCGTCAGCGTCATCTGGAAGGTGATGCTCGACCCGTCCGTCGGCGTCCTCGGCTATGGCCTCCAGCTCATCGGGCTTCCCCGGCTGGGCTTCCTCGGCGATCCCGCGATGGCGATGGGCACGATCATCCTCATCGACACCTGGTGGCAGACCGCGTTCGTCTTCATCGTCCTGTCGGCAGGGGTCCAGGCGCTCCCGATCGAGCCCTTCGAGGCCGCCGAGGTGGATGGGGCGAGCACCTGGCAGCGGTTCCGCTACCTCACCCTGCCGCTCCTCAGGCCGGCGATCCTCGTCGTCCTCATGTTCCGGACGGTGGACTGCCTGAAGGTCTTCGCGATCATCTACGGCACGACCGGGGGCGGACCGCTGCGGACGACCGAGTCCGTCCAGATCCTCGCCTACCGGGAGGCCTTCAAGACACTGAACATGAGCGTCTCGATGACGACGATGGTCGTCTTCGCGGCCTTCGCCCTCGGGGTGCTCGTCGTCTTCCAGCGGCTCCTGCCCACCGAGGAGCGCGCGTCGTGACCCGCCGGCACTGGAGCATCGGGACGTGGGCCGCATACGGGATCGCGCTCGTCGCGACGCTCGTCTCGCTCTTCCCGCTCTACTGGCTGTTCGTCATCTCGACGAAGACGCCGCGTGAGGCGTTCGAGACGCCGCCCCAGTTCCTGTACATCCCGGACTTCAGCAAGTACGTCCAGGTCTGGACCACGGGCGACTTCGCGGCCTCGTACCTCAACAGCATCCAGGTGGTCTTCCTCGGCGTCCTGCTCACTCTCGTCGTCGCGACGCCCGCGGCCTACGCGATCATCCGGTTCAAGGTCCGCGGCGTCCGCTACATGCGCTTCTGGCTCCTCGTCGCGTACACGACGCCCGAGTTCCTCTTCGTCATCCCGATGTACGTCGCGTACCAGCAGCTCGGGCTGTACGACACGGTGGCGGGGCTCGCGCTCGTCTACCAGGTCTTCGCGATCCCCTTCGCGATCTGGCTCATCCAGTCGTTCCTCGGCGAAGTGCCGCGGGAGCTCGGCGACTCGGCGCGCGTGGACGGCGCGAGCGAGCTCCAGACGCTCCTGAAGGTCTACCTGCCGCTCGCGGCCCCGGGGATCGCGGCCACCGCGATCCTTGTCGGCATCAACATGTGGAACGAGGTGACGATCGCCCTCTCGCTCACCTTCGACAACGCGCGGACCGTCCAGATCGCCGTCGCGGGCTACCGTGGCTACGCCGCGATGCGGTGGCAGGAGATGGCGGCCGCGGCGGTGATGGCGGTCCTGCCGATGCTCGTCTTCGCGGGGATCGCACAGCGGTACATCGTGAAGGGGCTCACGTTCGGAGCGGTGAAATGAGCATCTCGATCGACCTGTCCGGGCGCCGCGCCCTCGTCACCGGCGCCGGCCGGGGGATCGGCAGGGGCATCGCCCTGAAGCTCGCGGAGGCGGGCGCGGACGTCGCGGTGAACGACCTCGATCCCGCCACCGCGGAGGCGACGGCCGAGGCGGTCCGCGGGCTGGGTCGGCGCTCGGTCGCGATCGGCGCGGATATCCGGACCGCCGCGGCGGTCGACACGGTCGCGGACGCGGCAGAGGCGGCGCTCGGGGGCGTGGACATCCTCGTGAACAACGCCGGGATCTCGCTGTACCGGGCGATCGTCGACTGCTCCGAGGACGACTGGGACGCCCACCTGGACATCATGGCGAAGGCGACCTTCCTGACCATCCGGCGCCTCGGCCCGGCGATGATGGAGCGGGGCTGGGGCCGGATCGTGAACCTCGGCTCGTACGTCGCCCAGCTCAACTGCACGACGAAGTTCTTCGGGCCGTACTGCGCCGCGAAGTTCGCGATCGTGGGCCTCACGCAGGTCGCCGCGCAGGAGCTCGCGCCGCACGTGACGGTGAACGCGATCGGCCCCGGCGACGTCGCGACCGAGATGATGGAGGCCGAGTGGGTCCTCGAGGGCGAGCGCCGTGGGATCCCGGCCGCCGATGTGAAGGACGAGTACCGGCAGCGGCTGATCCTCGGCCGGTTCGAGACCCCGGACGACATCGCGAAGCGGCGTCCTCTTCCTCTGCTCACCGCTCGGCGACCAGGTGACCGGGAGCCACCTCATCGTGAGCGGGGGCCTGCCATTCCATGCCTGACGGCGCGACCGTGACGCCTGACCGATCCGTCCCGGTCCCCGCACCTGCCTCCCCGGGTCGCGTCGCCACGGCGGCGGCCGTCCCGATCGAGACGGGGCGCGGCGTCGTCCCCGCGATGCTCGCGGCGCTCGGCGGGCGGTGGCTCCTCGTCACGCAGGCAGAGCCGCTCGCGCTCCTCGATCCGGCGCTGGTCGCGCGCGCGGCCGGCATCGAGACCGTCACGTCGCTCGCGCGGGCCGACCTCGAGGCACTGGTCGGGCGGACACCGCCCGACGTCACCCGCATCGTCGGGCTCGGCGGGGGGATGGCTCTCGACGCCGCCAAGTGGGTCGCCTGGCGTCGCTCCCTCCCGCTCATCCTCGCCCCGTCGATCGTGAGCGTCGACGCGTGCGTGACGAACACCGTCGCCGTCCGCGACGGCGGGACGATCGTCTACGAGGGCTTCGTCGTCGCCGACCGGGTCGTGGTGGACACCGAGCTCGTGGAGCAGGCTCCGGTCCGGCTGAACCGCGCGGGCGTGGGCGACCTCCTCTCGATCCACACCGGCCTGTGGGACTGGCGCCTCGGGACGCGTGCGGGCCGGATCGCCTACGACGCGGGGATCGCCGCCGCCGCCGCGAACGTCCTCGGTCGCACCGAGGCGCTCGCGCCGGAGATCGCAGCCGTCTCCGAGGCCGGCGTGGGCGGCCTCGTCACGATGTACGCGGAGGTGAACGCGCTCTGCCTGCGGGCCGGGACACAGCGGCCCCGAGGAGGGCTCGGAGCACTACCTCGGCTACCGGGTCGAGGAGGTCACCGGCCGCTCCTTCGTCCACGGCGAGCTCATCGGCCTGGGGACCGTCCTGATGTCCACCCTCCAGGGCAACGACCCGGCTCGTGTCGTCAGGATCCTCGACACCTGCGGCGTGGCGTGGCGCCCTGCCGACCAGGAGCTCGACAGGGCGGTCCTCGTCACGGCCATCGCCGGGCTGCCGGCCTTCGTCCGGGCGCATCGGCTCCCCTGGTCCGTCGCGGACGAGGCCGACTTCTCACGCGCCGCGGCCGCTCGCCTCCTCGACACCGCAATCGAACAGGAGATCGGAGCCTCGCGATGACCACGCCCACGCCTGCCCCGCACGGCCCCCACGACGCGTCGTCCACCCCGACGCCGCCGGAGGTCCCCGTGGAGAACCTCACGCGCTGGCACGCGGCGATCGCCGACGACCTGCGGGCCGCGTTCGAGGCCGTCCTCCCGGTCGGGAAGTACACGCTGGGGGCGCAGCTGAAGGCGTTCGAGGAGGAGTTCGCGGCCTACTGCGAGACCGGGCACGCGGTCGGGATCAGCAGCGGCACGGCCGCGCTCCACCTCGGGCTGCGCGCGCTCGGCGTCGGCCCGGGCGACGAGGTGATCACCGTCCCGAACACGTACGTCGCGACCGTCTTCGCGATCACGTACACGGGGGCGACCCCGGTCTTCGTGGACGTCGACCCCGTCACCGCGAACATGGACCCCGAGCGGGTCGCCGCCGGGCTGTCGGACCGGACGAAGGCGATCCTCCCGGTCCACATGTACGGACAGTGCGTGGACATCGACGCGATCCGCGTGGCCGCGCCCGCGATCCCGGTGTTCGAGGACGCCGCCCATGCCCACGGGGCGACGTACAGGGGCAGGAAGGCCGGGAGCCTCGGCGAGCTCGCCGAGTTCAGCTTCTACCCGGCGAAGGTGCTCGGCGCCCTCGGCGACGGCGGGATCCTCACGACGAGCAGCGACGAGCTCGACGCGCGCGTCCGGCAGCTCCGCTACATGGGCCAGGCGGGGACGAAGCACGAGCACCTCGTCCTCGGCTACCAGGAACGCCTCGACGAGATGCAGGCCGCGTTCCTCCGCGTGAAGCTCCGCTGCCTCGAGGACCAGCTCGCCGGCCGGCGGCGCGTCGCCGCGCGCTACGGCGAGTGGCTCGCGGGCACGCCGGTGACGCCGCCGGCCCACGACGTCACCGGCCGTCACGCGTACTACCTCTACACCGTCCTCGCGCCCCGGCGCGAGGAGCTCCGCGCGTACCTGGACGAGCGCGGGATCCGGACGCAGCTCATCTACCCGAAGCTCGTCCCGGACCAGGGTGCCTACGCGACCCACCCGTGGCGCGCCGCCGATGGCCTCGAGGTGGCGCGTTCGCTCGTCCCGCGGCTCCTCTGCCTCCCGATGTTCGCGGAGCTGACCGACGCCGAGGTCGATCGGGTCGGCCGGGCGGTCCGCGACTTCTACGAGGTCGACTGATCGATGCGGCTGGTCGTCATCGGCGGAAGCGGGAGCTCGACACCGGAGCTCATCGACGCCCTGAACGACTGGCCCGGGGGGATCGACCGGCGGCCACCTCTCGCCGTCGTGCTCGTCGGGAGGTCGCGCGAGAAGCTCGAGCTCGTCGCGTCCGAATGCCGCGCCCGCCTCGCAGCCGGCGGTCGACCCGTGCTCGTGGAGGCGGAGCCCGACCTCCGGCGAGCCCTCGACGGCGCGGACGTCGTCCTCGACCAGGTCCGCGTCGGCGGTCTCGCGGCCCGCGTCTTCGACGAATCGTTCCCGCGTGCGTTCGGACTGCCGGGCGAGGAGACCGTCGGCCCCGGCGGGTTCGCGAACGCGCTCCGCACCGTCCCGGCCCTGCGGGCCACGTGGGACGCGGTCGCCTCGATCGCGCCCGGCGCGCTCGTCGTAGACCTCACCAACCCGGCCGGGATCGTGTGCCAGGCCGCGGTCCGCGAGTGGCCGCTGCGGGTCATCGAGGTCTGCGACTCGCCCGTGACATTCACCGGCGCGATCGCCGCGCGTCTCGAGCGGCCCGCCGCCCGCGTCGCGCGGAGGTACGTCGGCACGAACCACTGCGGGTGGTACGTGCCGGAGGATCCCGACGAGCTCGACCGACTCGCCGACCTCGTGACGGGGATGGACCCCTCGGTCGCCCGGCTCCACGGTGCCCTTCCGGCGCCGTACGTCCGCTACTACGCCGCGCCGGACCGCCAGCTCGCGGGCCAGCAGGGGAAGGCGACGCGCGCGGAGCAGCTCCTGACGCTCGACGCGGATCTCCTCGCCGGGTATGCCGCTGCGCCCGGGGCCGCGACGGTCCGTCGCGGGGCGCTCTGGTACGGAGCCGCGGTCCTCCCGGTCATCGACGCGCTGGAGCACGGCACCGACGAGACGCTCATCCTCGGCGTGCCCAACGACGGCCGGGTCCGCGGCGTGCCGGATGCGACGATCGTCGAGGTGCCTCACATCGCGCCGCGACCAGGAGAGCTCTCGGCCCTCCCCGCCGCGGACCTCCCGCCCCTCCCCGGACTGCTCCTCGCGGAGGTCGGGACGTACGAGACGCTCACCGTGGACGCGCTGTCGCCCGGCGCGCCTCCGGAGGCGCGCCTGCGGGCCCTGCTCGCGAACCCCCTCGTCCGCGACGTCGACCGGGCCACGGCGATCCTCGCCGCGATCGACGCGGGGTCGCCGGTCTCGTGAGCACCCGCGGCCGCCCGCGGCTCGTCGGCGCGGTGGACGTGGGCGCGACGAAGACGCTCGCCGCCGTGGCCCGGCTGCCACTGGCGGCCTGGGCGCCCGCCGGTCGGATCGTTCGGATGGCCACGCCGCGCGAGCCGGCCGCGCTCGTCGAGGCCCTGGCCGTGGCGCTCGCGGACCTCGCGGCCGAGGCCGGCGGGCCGCTCGAGGCGGTCGGGGCCGGGGCACCCGGCCCGCTCGACGCCGCGCGCGGGATCGTCCTCCACTCGCCCAACCAGGGCTGGCACGACGTGCCCCTCGGACCCCTCCTCGCCGCGCGGCTGGGCGTCCCGGTCGGGCTGGACGACGACGCGAACTGCGGCGCGCTCGGCGAGGCGCTCCTCGGCGCCGGTCGTGGTGCCGACCCGGTGGCGTACGTCACGGTCAGTACCGGGATCGGCGCGGGGATCGTCGCCCATGGCCTCGTCCTGCACGGAGCGCACGGCACCGCGGGCGAGGTGGGGCATCTCGTCGTGGATCCCGAGGGCCCGCGATGCGGCTGCGGCCGCCGGGGGTGC
The DNA here is from genome assembly GCA_963717255.1 of uncultured Chloroflexia bacterium. GTDB lineage: Bacteria > Chloroflexota > Limnocylindria > Limnocylindrales > CSP1-4 > CAIYQJ01. The sequence goes on from CAVQVT010000004.1 coordinate 78,323, forward strand.
GTCGAGGCCTTCGCAGCGGGCAGCGGCCTCGAGCGCCGGGCACGCGTCGCCTGGCCGGGTGCCCGGCGCTCCGACGGTTCCCCCGCTCCGAGGACGGCCGCCGAAGTCCTCCGGGCTGCACGTGCGGGCGACGGCGAGGCGCGGCACCTCGTCGCCGACGGCGCGGCCGCTCTCGGTCTGGCTCTCGCGGCGCTCGTCGCCGCGGTCGACCCTGAGCGGATCGTGGTCGGCGGTTCGATCGGGCTCGCGCACCGCGCGTACGTGGCGCGCGCGGCCAGGGCGGCGCGGAGGCGGACGATCCGGGGGACGGGCGCCGGCGTGACCGTGCTCCCGGCGGCTCTCGGAGGGGCGAGCGTGCTGGCCGGAGCTGCGGTCATCGCCGCCGGCCTTGCTCGCGCGGAGGACGACGGGGCGGCGTAGAGCGGCAAGCGACCGCGGCCGACTACGCTGTCGGGAGCGGGAGCCGCCCTACCGCGCGACGCGGCGGACGGTGGGTATCGCCTGGTGTACGGGGGCCATCGATGGGACGTTCACGGCTGGCGGTCGGCGCCCTCCTCCTCTGCGTCGCCGCCGCGGCGGCACCCCTCCCGGCGGGCGCCGGCTCCGAGGCCGGGGCATGGCCCACCGGGGCCGCGGCGGCACCCCTCCCGGCGGGCGCCGGCTCCGGGGCCGGGGCATGGCCCACGGGGGCCGCGCAGGTCGCGACCGTCCGGAGGATCGTGGACGGCGACACGCTCGACGTCCGCATCGGGAGCGCGAACGTCCGCGTCCGGCTGCTCCAGATCGACACGCCCGAGGTCCACTCGGGGGCCGAATGCTGGGGCAGGCAGGCGAGCGCCGCGCTCGCCCGGCTCCTGCGGCCTGGGACCACGGTGACGATGTACGCGGACCCGGCGCTCGACCGCACGGATCGGTACGGTCGCGCGCTCCGATACGTCTTCCGTGGCACGACCAACGTGAACGTCCGGCTCGTGGCACAGGGCGATGCGGCGCCCTACTTCTACGACGGGGAGCGCGGCCGGTACGCGGCGGGCCTCGAGCGCGTCGGACTCGCGGCGCGGCGAGCCCGCCTGGGCCTGTGGGGCGGCTGCCCCGGCACCGTGTACGACCCGTACCACGCGCTCGACACGGGGCCGCCGCGGGGCTGACGCCCCGGCGACGCTCCGCCGGGTGGGGGGCCCGAGGACCGTCGGGGCAGACCTGCGACGGGCACCCGCAGGGACGGAGGCCGCCCGAGCGAACCGGCGACGGGCGCCGCACACGACCGCCGACGCCTGGATGCGACCCCCGGCGCCCGCATACGGCCGCGAGCGCGCGCGCTCGCGGTGGTGGCGCCGAGGTCACCGCTGCCGAGCCGTCCGGGGGCGGCTGCTGCCAGATTCACGTGGGGTGAGCACCTGACGCTGCTGGACCCGTGACCCCGACCGGCCCCGGTCGCCCGGGCCCGCACGCTACCCGTCTCATGAGAGGGTCGCGAGGGTTCGGGCGACCGCGAGCCCGACGCAGGGGCCGCGATGGCAGCCACGCGCTCACCCCACGTGAATCTGGCACTTCGTGGCCGAGCGCCCGGCTCGGCATCGCCGCGCGCACCCGGCAGGAGGCCGCCGCCGCCGGAGCGTCCGCAGCGGCCGGCCGCGCCTCAGACGAGTCGGCCGTCCCGGAGCTCGACGACGCGGTCGGCCACGTCGAGCATCACGGGGTCGTGCGTCGCGACGACGGCGGTGACCCCGTCCGCGCGGACGATCGCCCGCAGGAGCGTCATGATCCTGTGCCCGGTGTCCGAGTCGAGCTGGCCAGTGGGCTCGTCGGCGAGCAGCAGCCGGGGCCGGTTCGCCAGGGCGCGGGCGATGGCCACGCGCTGCTGCTCCCCGCCGGACAGCTCGTACGGCCGGTGCCGCGCGCGCGCCTCCAGTCCCACCAGGTCGAGGAGCTCGGCCACGCGCGCGTCGCGCTCCGACGGGTCGGTCCGGACGAGGCGCAGCGGCACCTCCACGTTCTCGGCCGCGGAGAGGAACGGCACCAGGCCGAACGCCTGGTAGACGAACGCGACGGTCCGCCGCCGGACCTCGACGAGCTCCTCCTCGGAGAGCGCGGAGATCTCGAGCTCGTCCACGAGGACGCGCCCGGACGTGGGCCGGTCGAGGCCGCCGAGGATCGACAGGAGCGTCGTCTTGCCGCTGCCGGAGCGGCCGCGCACGGCGAGGAGCTCGCCGCGGCCGATCGAGAGATCGATCCCGCGGAGCGCGTGCACGACCGAGTCGCCGGAGGGGTACTCGCGGACGACCGCCTCGGCACGGACCATCGCGCCGGCGGCGCCCGGGCCGCCCGCCGATGCCGGCTCGGCCGCCGCGCCCCCGACGGCCGCCGCGCCCCCGACGGCCGCCGCGCCCGGCTCGGGCGTGGACCCGGCGGCGGGGCTGGAGGCGCGGAGGCCCGTCGAGATGTCTCGCACCGGCCCGGCGCCGCTCATGCGTCGCCCCCGGCCACGGGGTCGCCGCCGGCCACCGGCCCCTCCCCCGCCGACGGCGTGCCGGGTGCGCCGGTCGGCCCTTCGTCCGCCCCGGGCTCGCCGTCCGGCCCGGCCGTCCCTCCCCCGCCGGGCCCGGCACCGCCGGCCGCCCTTCCCGTCGCCCCCCGATCGTGGTCGGGCCAGATGCCGACGTGGTCCTCCTCCAGCCGGAGCCGGACCCGACGCGACAGCTCGAGGGCCTCGATGTGCGCCTTCGGCAGCTGGAGCCGTCCAGCCCGGTCGAGCACCGCGAACTCCTCCGCGATCGCCCGGTGGTGCCCCTCGTCGGTGATCTCCGTCCGGCGCACCGTCTCCGTGCTCGTGCGCCCGTCGCGGATCCGGACCGTCCTGCCTACCTGCTCCGAGATCGCCGCGTCGTGCGTGACGACCACGATCGTGGTGCCGAGCTCGGCGTTCACGCGCCGGAGGAGCGCGAAGATCTCGGCCGAGGTCGCCGTGTCCAGCTCGCCGGTGGGCTCGTCCGCGAGGATCACCGCCGGCCGGTTCGCGAGCGCGACCGCGATCGCGACGCGCTGCTGCTCCCCGCCCGACAGCCGCTCCGGACGATGGTCGCCACGATCCCCCAGCCCGACGAGGCCCAGCAGCTCCGCGGCCCGCGCTCCGCGGTCGCGGCGACCCTCCAGGACCATCGGCAGCTCCACGTTCTCCGCCGCGGTCAGGTATGGGAGCAGGTTCTGCGACGTCTGCTGCCACACGATCCCCACGACCTCGCGCCGGTAGCGCGTCCGCTCGGCGCGCGTCAGCTGACCCAGGTCGTGGCTGGCGACGACCGCGCGGCCCGCCGACGGGACGTCGAGCCCGCCGAGGATCGAAAGCAGGGTGGACTTCCCGCTCCCGGACGCGCCGACGATCGCGACGAGCTCGCCGGGGTCCACGAGCAGGTCCAGCCCCTGGAGGGCGACGACCTCCAGGTCCGCCACCTTGAAGATGCGGACGAGGTTGTCGCAGACGATCGCGGCACCCTCGCCGTACAGGGCGCGATGCGGCCGGCCGGAGGCGTCGGCCGCCCCTGCCGCCCCGGCGGCGTCGAGCGCCCCTGCCGGCCCTGCCGCCCCGGCCGCTCCGGTCGGCCCGCCGGTCTCGCTCGTCATCCCATCCTCCGTCGCACGGCGAGCGCGGGGACCGCCCGCCGCTGGATCGCCGCCGCGACCCCCATCCCCACCGCGACGATCGCGACGATCGCGAGCAGGACCCCCGCCAGGTGAAGGGGCTCCACCGCGAGAGGTACGGCCACGGCCGAGCCGACGATCGCGCCGGTCCCGAGCGCGGGGCCCACGGCGGCGAAGAGACCGACCCCGAGCAGCGCGCCCACCACGAAGGCTACAGCGACGGTGGGTCCGTGCTCGGCGACGATGAGCCAGACCGACTGGCGGCGGGACAGACCGAGGGTCCGAAGGTGCGCGACCTCGACCGCCCGGGCGGAGGCGGACATCGCCAGCGCGCAGGAGACGGCCAGCGCGGCGTAGAGGGCGGCGACCAGCGCCGCCAGCGTCAGGCCGGCGACCACGGCCTCCATCAGCGGGGAGGAGCGCGTCTCCGCGGCGGCCTCCGCGCGCGACGCGAGGACGAGGTCGGCGGAGACGGCGGCGGCCGCGGACCGGATCGCGTCGGCCGCGTCGTCCGGGGCCCGGATGAAGGCGGCCGTGGCCCGGGCCGGGTCCTCGGAGGTGCCGGCCCGCAGCTGCGAGAGGTCCACGATCGCGAACCGGCTGCCGGACCCCAGGGTCGGGAAGTCGTCGCGGACCTCCACCACGCGGAGCGTCCGCGCCCCGCCGCCGGCGATGACCTGGAAGGTCCGGCCGGGCGTCAGGCGCTCGGGCCCCTCGGCGAGCGCGGTGCTCACGACGGCGGGGATCGGGAGCGCGTCCGATCCGGGGCGTGTCCCGCGCGGGGCGCTCGCCACGAGGTCCTCCGGCGACGCGAGGAGACCGGCCGGGAAGGCCGGCTCGACCGGGGTCCCGGCGGCGAGCGCCGCGTAGGCGGGTGCGTCGATGGCCAGGAGGTCGAGGCGGGCCCCGCGGGGGAAGAACGACACGGACGCGAGCGACGCGTCCGCCACGGCCTCCACGCCGGGGAGCGCGGCCGGCTCGAAGTCCCGCGGGAGCGCCACGGGGATCCCGGCTCTCGTCCCCGTCGAGCCGCTCGCGAGCGCGGTGATCCGGTACGGCGCGCCGACGTCGTGCCAGGCGGCCGCGTCCGCCCCGCGGTCGAGCGTGACGAGGACGACCGAGCTGAACGTCGCGATCGTCGCCGTCGCCATCAGGACGGCGAGGATGAGGCCGCTCGAGGACTCGCGGCCGAGGCGGCGCAGCGCGTACGCGGGGACGAGGCCCGGCCGCGCCGCCGCGGCCCGCGCGAGCGCGCGCACCGGGAGCGGGAAGAGGCGGACGACGACGATGCCGGCCGCGATCCCGACGAGCGCGGGCACGAGCGCGACGAACGGGTCCACCGTCGCCAGGTCCCCGGCCGCGCTCTCGCCCTGCAGGCCGCGCTCGCGGAGGGCGAAGGCGGCCGCGAGCGCGACGACCACGATGACGGCCTCCACGAGGAGGCGGCGCGCACCGGCCCGGCGGACGACGCTCGTCTCCCGGGTGGGGTCGGAGAGGCGGCCCGGCGGGGGTCGGGACGAGCGTCACGATGAGCAGCGTCGTCGCGATCGCCGCCACGCCCCCGGCGAGCACCGCCGCCAGGGGCACGGAGCCGGACGGCACGAGGAGCGCCGCGACCATGCCCCCCACGACCGCCGCGGGGACGGTGAGCACCAGGCCTTCCGCGAGCACCGACGCGAACGCCTGCGTCGTGGACGCCCCGCGACCGCGCGCGAGGTCCAGGGAGGGACGGCGCCGCCGGGCCGCAAGCAGGGCCACGAGCGCGAGCGCGAGCAGGGCGATCGCCATCGTGCCGAGGACCGCGACGGACAGCACCACCTCGGCGGACCGCCATCGGGCGGCGTGCGCCTCCACGAGCCCGAGGAGGCCGCTGCGGTTGGTCGTCCCGCCGTTCGCCGTGACGACGTCGGTCGTCGGGTAGACGGTGTCCAGGCGCCGCAGGTCCGCGACGAGGGCGTCCAGCCGGGAGGCATCCAGGCGGGCCGGGTCGGTCGGCAGCCTGAAGGTGTAGCGCAAGGGGATGCCGGTCCCCGCGTCGCCGCCCGCCACGCCTCCTGAGGTCGGTGTCGTGACCGTCGCCGCCAGCAGCGCCGGGTACGCCTCCGGCGCGACGAGGGCGGTCGCGTCCTGGAAGACGACGTTCGATCCGAGCGCGCGCGGGGACGGCCGGTCCAGCGACGTGTCCCCGGACCAGTACGACTCCGCGAGGTCCGTCACCTCGAAGACGCCCACCACGTCGGCGGCGATCCGGTTCGCGGGCCTGGAGGTCCGGACGTCGGCCGCCTCCGGGGCGAGCGCGATCGTGTCGCCCACGCCCACCCCGAAGATGTCGGCGGTGGCGGACGAGATCGCCACCTCGAAGGCGGTCGCCGGCGGCGTCCCCTCGGCGGCGTCCGGGGCCGGCGCGATCGTCCGGGTGGCCGCGGTCGGCTCCCGGCCGTCCACCAACCGGACGTGGTCCCACGCCCGGGACTGCGTCCGGAGCCGGACCGTGAAGTCCGGCGAGGGGTCCCGCACCACCGTCCAGCGCTGCGTGTCCACGATGTCCACGCGCTCGGTCACGAGGCGCGTCACCTCGTCCGGGACCCTGGCCGCGAGGTCCTCGCCCGTCGCCTCCACGTTCGCGAGAGGTGCGTCCGCCCCGGCGGGGATCCGGCCCTGCTGCACGAGCGTGACGGGACGCTCGTCCGGACGCGCCTCCTCGACGGTCGTCCGGAGGAGGTCGGTCGCGAGGGCATCCCGAAGGCGCGGCACCGCCGCGAACGCGCACGCCGTCACCGCGACGATCAGCGCGAGGCCCACCGCGGGTGCGACCCCGTCCCGCAGCCGCCGGAGCGAGAGAAGGATCCAGCCCATCGCTCAGGCGTCCCGCGCGCGGAGGACGCCGGCGACCGACACCGAGAGGACGCGGCGCCGCACGACCGCCACGGTCACCGCGAGGAGACCCAGGCCGATGAGGAGCAGGATCGCGAGCGCCTCCGGCGGGACGACCACGGCCGGCGTGGGGACCGCCCGCTCGCCCGTCGAGGTCAGGGCGGAGAACGGCAGGACGAGCCACGCGAGGATCGCGCCCAGCAGCGCGCCCCCGATGAAGCCGAAGCCGAGGAGGAAGGCGCTCTCCCCGGAGACCCACCCGGCCAGCTGGCGGGGCGACAGGCCCAGGGCCCGGAGGAGCGCGAACTCGCCGAGCCGCTCGGTGGTGGAGATCGACGCGCTCAACAGGAAGCCGATCGCCGCGAACAGGACAGCGGCGATGGCGCCGAGCCCGAACGCGCCGATGATGCCCAGCGGGACGGGGTCGGACGTGAGCGAGCGCTCAAGGGCGGCGCGGTCCACGACCGCGGCCGCGGAGAACGGCGGCCCGGCGACGGCGTCCGCGACGGACCCGGACGTCCCATCCTCGGTCGCCAGCCACCACTCCTGCGGGGCGTTGGCCTGGCCGTTGGCGGCGAAGCGGGCAAGGGCGAGCGTCGGCGCGTCCACGACGACGAACGGGACGGCCGGGTCCGCCGGCGGGAACGCGTCGGCGCCGCCGACGATCTCGAGGGTGACGGGCAGGCCGGAGACGGAGGCCGCCACCGTGTCGCCGACGCGGGCGCCCGTGGCCTCGAGGAAGGAGGTGCCCGCGAGGGCCGGCAGCGGGGCGGCGGCGGCCGATGCCGGGAGGCGGCTCAGTCGGAAGAGCGGCCCCGGCGCCGGGGCGAAGATCTCTCCCACGACCGGCGGAGCCATTCCCGGCTCGTCGCCCATGACGACCCGGGCCGGGGCGGAAGCCGGGGGCGTGTACGGGACCGTCTCGCTCGCGACGGTCCGCGTCCAGAGCCAGCCGGCAGCGCCCGAGTCGAGCGGGACGGCCGCCCACGCCGCCGTCGTCGCGTCGTCGGTCGCAGCCACGCCGGTCACCTCGAGCGTCCCGCGGGTCGTCGCGGCGGAGGGAGAGGCGACGTAGTGCTCGATGGCCACGAGTTCGAGCGGCCACGCCGGCGACACGGTCGTACCGCCCACCTCGTCCGTCAGCGGCAGGACGATGCGCTGCCCCTTCTCCGCCGGCTCCGGGACGGCGGCCTCCACGCGGCGAAGCGTCCCGTCGGCGTCCGCGAGGACGGCTGCGACCGTCACCACGAGGGGGGTCCGCGGGAGCGAGGGGTCGAGTGGCTCGGCGGGCTCGTCCACCGTGAGGTCCGTGTCGACCGTGATCGCGATGGCCGCCGGCCGGCCGGGAAGCGGGATGCCGACGTCGGTCCCCCGGACGGCGTCCAGCCGCGCCAGCCCCTCGCGCACCGCCTCCCCATCGGCGCCCGAGGGCAGCGCGGCCATCACCGCCGCCGCGGCCGGGTCCAGCGCGAGGAGCGTCCCGCCACGGACCGACTTCCCGGCGTCGAGCGGGCGGGACTCCACGGGCATCGCGGCCGTCACGCCCGGGATCGCACGGTAGGCGGCGCCGGCGGCCCACGGCGGCAGAGCGGCGAACCCGGAGGTGGTGACGCGGACGTCCGCCGCGGCCCGGAAGGCGGCCTGGTCGGCCTGCGACCGCGTCCACGTCGCCGCGTACGAGGCCGCGATGACGAAGAGCGCCGCGGCGAGCAACACGAGCAGCGTCGAGCGTGTCGCGCGGAGCGGCCGCCGGGAGATCTGGCGCGCGGCGATCGGCGCGACCGTTCCCCGCCCACGGCGCAGGAGCCGCTCCCCGATCTCCGCGATGCGCGGGAGGAACCGGATCGCGAGGACGCCGCCGGCGACCAGCCCGATGGCGGGTGCAAGGACGAGGAGCGGGTCCACGCCCAGCGCGCCCCGCGCGTCGCGCGCGAGGGGCGAGCCGTACATCCCCAGCTGCCAGATCGCGAGGGCGGCGAGGGCGACGAGGACGAGGTCGAGCCCGAGGCGCTGCGGCAGGGTCCGTGCGATCCCCCTCCCCCATGCCGCCCGGACGCGGCCCGGGTCGGCGGCGGACAGGACGGAGGGCACCGCGAAGGACACGATCGCGACGAGCGCCGCCGCGGCCGAGACCAGCAGGACGGCGGGGGTGATCGAGACGTCCGCGACGATCCCCGCGTCGGCGAGCGGCCCGATCGCGCCGAGGAGCCGGACGATCACGAGGCCGAGGACCGGCGCGAGGAGGACGGCCGGGACCGCGAGGACGAGAGCCTCCAGGAGCGCCATCCCGGCGAGGTGCGCGGACGAGGCGCCGCGGGACCGCAGGAGCGCGATGTCGAGCCGCCGCCGGTCCACGAGCATCCCCGCGACGAGGAGGATCGCGTAGAGCGCGAGGACCCCGAACTGGAGCGTGAGGAGCGCGATGCCGGCCCGGCTGACGACGACCGACCGGCTCACGGACACCAGGACCGCCGGCAGGTCGGTCGTCACCGCGATCTCCCGCGTCGGCACGATCGCCGTGCGCAGGCGCTCGCGGAGGCTGGACAGGTCGGCCGCGATCCGGTCGAGATCGCCCACCTGGAGGGCCGGGATCTCCGGCACGGCGCGCCACTCGATGTCGGTCGATCCGGCGGCGCCCGGCAGCCGCGCGAGGTCGGCAGCGTCGGCCACGAAGGGCCCGCGGGTGGTGAAGCTGCCGGTGACCTGGATCCCGTCGAGCTCCAGGGGCGAGCCCATCCAGTACGCGTCCGTCGGGTCCGGGCGCCAGAGTCCGGTCACGAGGACATCCACGACCCTCGACTGCCCGGCACGACCCACGAGCCCGACGCGGTCGCCCACGCCCAGGCCGAGGGAGCGCGCCGCGTTCTCCGAGAGGGTCGCCTCCATCGGATCCGCTCCGGCGTGCGGCCATCGGCCATCCACGAGGACGGCGTGCGACCCGAGCGCGTCGTGCGCGGCGACGTACGTCAGGTCACCCGCGGAGGCGCCCGTGCCCGCGCCGGGGCCCGTGCCCGCGCTCGCGCCCGTGCCCCCGCCGCCGTCCGTGCCCACGCTCGCGCCCGTGCTCGCGCCCGCGCCCACGACCGACAGTGCCGCCGACCGCGTCACCCGCGAGATCCGGCCGCCCGCCTCGCCCAGCGCCGCGCCGAGCTCGCCCGCGACGGTCGCCTCCACCGACCGCGCCTCGTCCGCCGCGACGGTCGTCCGGATCGCCACGGCGCGCGCCGACGGGGGCGCGATCTCCAGCGCCCGGCGCAGGCCCCCCGTCGCCACCGTCTCGCCGTACATGACCGCCGAGACGACGAGCGTCGTGGCCGCCAGCAGGAGGAGCGCTGCCGCGAGCGCGACAGCCAGGTCGGCGCGGTCGCGCCTGAGGACCGAACGCCAGAGACCGAACGAGCCCAACGGACCTCCCGACGGGGCGTCGCAGATGCGCGCCCTCGCTCGGGAAGCCTACGCCGGAGGCCACCGAAGGGTCGCGGGGCATGGACAGCGGCATCGCTCCGGCGCCGAGACCCTCGGCACCAGGGCGCCTCATCATCTGCGGTGGGGCCACGCCCACGCGACCCCGCCACACAGGAGGTGCACCGTGATCGTCGAGGAGAGGCTTCGCGCGATGGGGCTCGCACTCCCGCCGCCCCTGGCGGTCCCCGCCGGCGTCCGCCTGCCGTTCGCCCCCGTCCGGATCGTCGGCGATCGCGCCATCGTCTCGGGCCACGGCCCGCAGAACGCGGACGGGTCGAGCGCCGGACCCTTCGGCAAGGTGGGTGCGGAGGTCTCGGTCGAGGAAGCGTATGCCGCCGCCCGCGGGACCGCCCTCTCCATCCTGGGGGATCTCTCGCGCACGCTCGGCGACCTGGATCGGATCACCGCCTGGGTCCGCGTCTTCGGGATGGTCGCGTCGGCGCCCGGGTTCGATCGCCAGCCGGCCGTCATCAACGGCTTCTCCGACCTGATCCTCGACGTCTTCGGCCCGGAGGTGGGCGCGCATGCGCGCTCCGCGGTCGGGATGGCGGAGCTCCCGTTCGGGCTGCCGGTCGAGATCGAGGCCGAGGTGATCATCGCCCGCTGAGACCGCACCTCAGAATGTGGCGCACTGACGCGCCGGATTCGGTTGCGGGACCCTTCAGCGGGACGATAATAGGTACCTCCGGCCGCGCGAAGTGGTACTTCAGGCGCGGCCTCTGCTGACCCCCGGAAAGCGAGGTCCCCAGTGGATCTGCGCAGGATGCGGAAGAAGGCCAAGGCCAAGGCGCAGGCGAAGAAGGCCGCCCGCGAGTCGGGTCCCAGCCAGGTCGGGGACAGCCGCGAGCCGAGCCCGCCTGCCCCGGTGACCGCTCCGATGCCCGTCACCCCGGTCCCCGTGGCCCAGCTCGTCGCCGGGGCACCATCGCCGGGATCGCCCGGCCCGGCCGAGAGTGGCGGAGGCACATCCGAAGACGCTTCCGGAGCGCCCACTCCCGCGGCCACGCCCGACGCCCCGGACGACGCCCCGGACGACGCCCAGCGCGAGCGCGAAGAGATCGCCGAGGCCATGTACAAGGCCGCCGTCGCGCGCGCCGAGATCGCCGAGGCGATGTACAAGGCCGCCGTCGCGCGCGCCGAGATCGCCGACGTCCGCGGGAAGGCGGCCGCGGCCCTGGGCCAGGCCGTCGAGGCCCGCGAGAAGGCGGCGGCCGAGCGGGACGCCACCGCGAACGCGCGCGACAGGGCCGCACTGGAGCGTGACGCCACCGCCAACGCCCGCGACAAGGCGGCTGCCGAGCGGGACGCGGCGGCCGCGGAGCGGGACACGGTGATGGCCCGGCGCCTGGTGGCCGCGCCCCGCGACGTCTCGACCGCGATCGAGGAAGCCGACGCCGAGCTGGAGAAGGCGCGCCTCGAGGCCGAGCTGCAGCGCGCCCACCTCGACGCCCTCACCGGCGCCTTCCGCCGGGAGATGGGCCGGCTCGCCCTGCGGAACGAGATCGACCGCGCCCGACGCGGCGACGGCAGCTTCGTCGTCGCCTTCGTCGACGTGGACGGCCTCAAGGGCGTGAACGACCGCGAGGGCCATGCGGCCGGTGACCGGATCCTGCGCACGCTCGTCGCGACCATGCGCGCGAACCTGCGCTCCTACGACCCGATCGTCCGCTTCGGCGGCGACGAGTTCATCTTCGGTGTGGCGTCGATCGACGCGACCGAGGTGCAGCACCGCATCGGCGTGATCGACCAGTCCCTCCGCAGCGCCACCGGCGTGGGGATCACGGCCGGCCTCGCCACCCTCAACTCCGGCGAGAGCCTCGACGAGCTGACGGCCCGCGCCGACGCCGCACTCATCGAGGCCAAGCGGAACCGGGACCCGCAGGAGCCGACCTTCTAGGCGGACCCGGGGTCTGGCCGAACCCGGCGTGCACGATCCACGCGGCCGACGGTCGCGGGCGAGACTCGCCGGCCACCTGATCCCCATCGCGCCCCGCTCCTGTACGATTCCCGACGCGCGCCCGTAGCTCAGTGGATAGAGCATCTGACTTCGGAGTACGCGGGTCCGTGCGCTGTGGCCCCGAGCGTGGGGATGCGAGCGAAACGGGCCGAGTTATGTGCTCTGTGCGAGGGTCGCCGTGGGGCTGGGGTCACGGCTTGGTGAGCGGCGGAGACAAGGAGTCGAGAGCACATAACTGATGCCACCGGCTGATCGGGAGGCGGTTCCGATCGCACGGTGCGGGCCTGTCGCAGCAGCCGGGAGCCGTGCCCCAGACGGACGTGATCCGTTCGTCGTGCAGGACACCCGCGCGAAGCCGATGTGGGTGGTCGACACTGTGTCGGTTGCCGTGGGGGCGGTGTGGCCCGGGTAAGCGCGCGCACCCGGGCGGTCGCGTCGAACGCCGAGCTTGAGTCTCGCGGCGCGTGCTGTGGGACGCGCCCGGCAGTGGCGCCTATCGAGACGAACCCCTCCGCGAACAGGCGCTCGATCCCGTCCACGAGCCCATCCTCCATGTTCGACGGGACAGTCCAGGTCGCGGCACGCCGGAGCGTCTCGGGTGCGTGGCCCATGGCGATACCGACGCGGGCCCCCTCGATCATCTCGAGGTCGTTGAGGCCGTCGCCCGCCGCCGCCAGGTCGCCCTCCTCAAGGCCCAGTGATTCCAGAACCATTCGCAGGGCCGCGGCCTTGGACACGCCGGCAGCGACGATCTCGGCGTAGTCGGGGCGCGAGATGGAGCCGTCGAGCTCCGAGGGCAGACTCGCCAGGACGGAGGACAGGCTCATCTCGTGGCCGGGCGGCGCCATGAGGGTCACCTTCGCCGGCGCCGACCGGGATCGAGCAAGGCGGGCGACCCGGCGCGGCGCGCAGCCCACGATCTCCGCCTCGTGTCCGGCGAGTGGATCATCGAGCTCCGCGCGCCAACCCCACGCGCTGTACCAGGACGCCCACAGCCCGCTGCGACGTGCCTCGTCGGTCACGCGGCGGGCCGCCTGCAACGCGATGCGATGGTGGTCCAGCAGGGTGAGACCCCGGCCCGCGTACCGGCCGACGACGGCTCCCTGGCAAGCGACGAAGGGCTCGCCCACGATCTCGAGCCGCTCCTGGATCGCGTAGATGGCGGCCGGGTACCGCGCCGTCGCGAGGACGACGTGCACACCGCGCCCCCTCAGGCGGTGGATGGCTGCCGCGACCCTGCCCGTCACCTCGTGGCGCGGGTCGAGCAGGGTGCCGTCGACGTCGGTCGCGAAGATGCGGATCGACGGAGCACCGGTCACAGCCGGACCGCTCCGGGTCCGGGACCAGACTCGACCAGATCGAGGGCAGCGTCCAGCGTGCCGACCCCACCGAGGGCGCCCGCCTTCGTCGTCGCGATGGCACCGACCGCGCATGCGAGTCGCGTGGCTCGCTCGATCGGCCAGCCGGCCACGAGGCCGTACACGAGCCCTGCGTCGAAACACTCGCCTGCCCCAGTCGTGTCGACGACTGGCACTCTGAAGGCTGGCAGCCACCCCGAGAAGTCACGCGAGCCTACGTAGGCGCCGGCGTCGCCCGCGTGAATCACCACGGCATTGGCGCCCCGGTCCAGGGCCCAGGTGGCGACATCCTCGGCAGCCTCGCGCCCTGACGCACACCGCGCCTCGGCGAGGCTCGGGCAGAACACATCGAGGTACGGGAGGTAGGCCTCTACCCGGTGCCAGCGACCCGTGCTGTCCCATGAGGTGTCCAGTGACGTGTGGAGACCGCGTTCCCGAGCGGCACGGAGGAGCCGCTCGCCGCCGCCGTCCGCGTCGAGCCCATCCACGATCAGGGCCGCTCCCACGTGGAGACCAGCAAGCCCCGGCATGTCGAGCATCGCGAGGTCTGCGCGCATCGCCGAGGACGCGCCTGACGCGTGCAGGTAGCTGCGCTCGCCGGCAGAGGAGACGATGACCACAGTGGAGGAGGTGGCAGCGTTGACAGCCCTCAACCAGCGGGTGTCGACGCCGTCCGCGTCGAGCCAGCGCCGGATCTGCCCGCCCTGGTCGTCGTTACCGACCCCGCCGGCGGCGAAGACTTCTGCGCCGAGCCGGGCCAACGCGATCGAGGTCGTGAAGCCAGCGCCGCCACCCGCCACCAGAATCTCGTCCACGAGCATCAGCTCGCCAGGGTTCGGCAGGTGCGCCACCGGGCGCACGATGAGGTCGACGACGTAGTTGCCGACGACGAGGATCCGGGGGGCGAGCCGCGGGGTGGTCGCGATCAGGCGATCTCCGTCATCGCATCGTCGACACTGGCGTCCTCGCGAAGGACGCGGATGATGGCCCGGAGCATCCCGGTGGGGTTCTCGGACGCCCACACCCGACGCCCGAACGCGACGCCGGCCGCTCCCGCCGAGCGGGCGTCCTTGATCATCTGGAGCGTGCCGCGGGTCCCGCCGGTGTTCGGGCCGCCAGCGATGATCACGGGAACGAAGCTGTACTCGATGACCTTCGCGAAGGACTCCGCGTCGCCGGTGTAGTAGGTCTTGATGAGGTCGGCGCCCTCCTCGGAGGCGATCCGGACGGCCAGCCGCATGTCGCTCACCGAGTACGGGCCGTCGTACGGGATAGCGTCCGGCCCGCCCATCGGGAACAGCTCGGCGATGAGTGGGATCGAGAACCGGGAACACTCATCGGAGATGCGCCCGAGCTGGGGCAGCGCCGAGTCTTCTGTCTCCGGGCCGAAGAAGAACGTCGGCACGACCGCGTCCGCCCCGTTGCGCACCGCATCCTCGACTGAAGCGAGGACCAGCTGGCGTGTGTCGCCATGTGCCATGCCGGATGAGGAAAGAGCAGTCCGGCCCGTGAGGCGCTGTGCCCAGCCCGCGCGACCGGCGTACGCACGAGCCGCCGCCTGCGCGGCGCCACGGCGCATCAGGAACGCGTTGGGCCCGACCGGCGCGAGGGCAGCCACGACGCTTACCGGGTCGTTGAGCTCAGTCAGCGATGCGTCCTCGATCGGGTGGTCGATCGGCACGATGACGATGGTCTGCGAGTCCGGGTCGATGATCCGGCCCAGACGAAGCTGCTTGCCAAGGCTTGTCATGTGCGACGCGCGCCTCTCATCCGTGTTCCCTGGAGTGTCCGTGACACAGGGTGCTCGGTCGATCACTTCGACCGTGACCAACCGATGATCAGAGCCCCGATCGCGACTGCGACTCCGGCGACGACGGCAGGCGGGATGGCGCGCACGAGCTCGGGGACGTCACGCGGCTCGACGCGAACCGTCGCCGGCCACGCACCCATGGCGCCGTCGAGAACAACCGAAGTGCCCTCGATGCGCACCTTCTGCGGTGTGAACGGGAAGTCCCCGACGGGCGAAGTCACCCTCATACCATGGCTCCCTTCAGCGTCATCGCCAGCTCCCGTGCCGTCGCAGCGGACAGCGCGACCTTCGCCGCGACATCGGGTTCTGGCTCCTGAATGAACGTGACTCCAGACTTCACCGGCCAGCGCACCTGCGATGTTGCGGAGTGGCCGCGGGTCGGCGGCGAGCACGACGACGTCGCACGCGAGGTCCTGCCTGGCTGATCCGCAATCGACGGTCAGGTTCGTGACGCGGGGTCGACCCGTCGCGGCCACCGCTGTCCAATCGGCCCACCACTCATCCGCGTACGAGGGCCGCGTCAGCGTTCCCAGGTCCGACGACTGCGACATGCGCTCCACCGTCGTGAAGGAGGTCAGCCGCCTGCTCGCCCCAGCGCGTCACCCCGACGATCACAGCCCGACGGCCGAGCGGCGCACCCGCCTCAAGGAGGTGGACGGCGACGAGGGCCGAGAAGATGCCGGCGCTCCGCGACCCGGCGATTTGCAGTTCGGCGCGGGTCGCCGGTCGATTGCCGGTGGCAACGACGATCCGATCGTGCGGCAGCCAGCGGATGCTGCCGGGAGACGCGACCAGGAGCCTCTGAGCCTCCCAACGGAGCGCGGTCGTGCCGAGCAGGAACTCCACGCCCCTCGCGCGACAGTCGGCCGTGAGACGGCTCACCAGGCCGTCATCCCAGCCAGTCATCCCGCCGGTCGTGGGTAGTCGGTCGACCACCGTGACGTCGGCGGATGATGACAGTTCGAGAGCAGCAGACAGCCCGGACGGACCAGCGCCGACCACGGCGATGCGGGTTCGCATCGTTCAGACTCCCAGCGTCGCCGTGTCGGTGACGCGAACGTCGCCCGGGCTGACGCCGTGCGCGAGCGAGCACATGAAGGCGACCCCGGCCATGCACACCGAGCCCTGGCATCGGCCGCCGGTCGCGTGGGTCCGCTTCCACACCCCCGCGATCGAAGTAGCGGGCAACGGGCTCTCCAGGCTGGCCGCGATCTCCGCGGCGCTCACCTGCTCACACACGCAGATGATCTGGCCGTAGCGAGGGTCGATCTCGGTGAGCCGTTCCGGCTCACGTTCGCCAAGGAGGCGGGGAACGGCAGGCAGTGACGTCACGGCGTCCGGGCGGTCATGCGCGTCGAGGCCGGCCGTGCGGAGGAGCTCGAGGACCATGTCCGCGATCGCGGGCGACGCGCTCACGCCAGTCGACCGGTTCGTGGCGTGAAGCAGGTTGGGCACTTGGCTGTCGAAGCGACAGCGGGCCATCTCCTCGCTCACGGGACGATTGGACGCATACGTCTTGATCGCGTAGTCGAGAGAGACGGAAGGCACCAGGCGCGTGGCCCTCTCAAGCACGTGTTCCAGGATCTTGCCGTGAGTGTCGACGTCGTCCGGTTCCATGCCCTCCTCGACGGACGGCCCGATGATCGCGGTCCCGCTGGTCGTTGGGACAACGTGGATGCCCTTCGTGTCGGCGCCCGGGGCGGCGAAGATGATGTGCTTCATCCGGGATCCGAATTCGCGATCAAGGACCCAGTACTCGCCGCGGCGAGGGAACGTGCGGAACGTCTCTCCGCCCGCCAGCGCGCTCACCGTCCCGATGCCGAGTCCCGCCGCGTTGATGACGAACCTCGCCTCGATCCTGCGGGTCGGGGTCCACACGGCCGTCAGTCGTCCTGCCTGATGTTCGCAGCCGACCAGCGGGGACGACAGATATACGGGCGCGCCATTGCGCACCGCGAGTTCCGCGTAGGCGATGGTGAGCCGCATCGGATCGATGATCCCCTCGTCGGGGAAGTAGACCGCTCCTAGGCAGGCCTCGGACACCAGGGGCTCCAGGTCACGAGCCTCGGACACGGAGAGGAAGTCAGCACGTACGCCACAGCCGTGCGCCTCCTCCATCACGGTCGAGAGATTGGCGAGTTCGACCTCGTCGAGCGCGGCCATGACCGCGCCGACCCGCGAATACGGGACATCGAGGCGGCGGCACAATTCGTCCCAGCGTGGATAGCTCGCAGTCACCAGGTCGGCGTTCAGCGTGCCCGGAGCCGAGTAGTACGCGGAGGTGATCCCCGCGTTGCCTTTGCTCGCACCCTCGGCGACGTCTGCTGCGGCCTCAATGAGGCAGACACTCGCGCTCGTCTGGGAGAGCCGCGCCGCGATCGCTGTGCCGATAACGCCCCCGCCGACGACCACAACGTCAAAACGGCATTCCGGGCCGGCGTCGGCAATCCTTGACGCGGCCCGAGACGCCCGGAAACCGATTCTAGACAAGTACGACCTCCACTCCCGCCGCCCTGACAGCATCGATCTCTTCCGGATCGGCGTCGGTATCTGTGATGAGGACGTCGACGGCCGAGATGGGCGCGATGCGGGAGAAGCCCACGCGCCCGATCTTGGTGGAGTCCACGACGACGATGCCTCGACCAGCGTGCGCGAGCATCGCTTCGTCGACCTCGGCGACCAGCTGGTTCGGTGTTGTCACGCCGGCCTCTGCGCTCACGCCGTCGCAGCCGATGACTGCAACGTCCGCCCGTATCCGCTGCAGCGCGGCGATCGTCTGCGGCCCGACGCACGCGTGGTGATCCGGGAGATACAGCCCCCCGAGGTCGATCAGGTGGATGCGCTCCCACCCGGCCACCTCTTCGATGACCGCGGCTGAGTTCGTGACGACCGTGACTGTGAGCGGACACTCGGAGAGATCGCTGCGGCGACGTGAGCGGCGGTCGTGCCAGGCGACAGGAACGCGCTCGTCCCCGGTCCGATCAGGGCAGCGGCGGCGGCCGCGATCCGTCGCTTCTCCTCAAGGCGCACTTGGGAGGCGAAATGGTAGCCACGGGTCGGGGGTTGCGGCCCCGAATGGCTGACCGCCCCACCACGGACGCGCGTCAGGAGGCCGCTCGCTTCCAACGAGATCAGGTCGCGCCTCACTGAGGCCTCAGTGATCTCGAACCGAGCGGCCAGCGCCTTGACATCCATGAACTCGTGCTGGTCGAGCAGGCGAAGGATGTCCGCTCGCCGCTCACGAACGCCGGACGTGCCCGCGAGCGCACGCGCCAAGCCATCGTCAATCACGAGCATGACTCCCTCGATCATCCCGAGACTAGGGGTGCCCGTCGCCAGCGCCCGAAGCAACCGGCGGTGGCACCCACGGAACGGGCGCCTTCGGTGTCGATGGAGCGGTCCAATCGTCGACCGGTTGGTTGCCGTTTCCGGCCAGAAGTGCGCGTGTCGAGTCCCCTTCGTCAGGCAAGGGAACCGTCCCCTAGCACGCGCCGGCCCGTCTCTCGGTCGAAGAACTGCAGGCCTCGTGGATCGAGCGTGACACCGATCGGCGCGCCGGGCGCAAAGTGCGCCATGCCCTGCACGCGGGATTGATAGCACCTGCCCCCAGCCGACGGTCACATAGGTCATCGATCCGAGGGGTTGCGTGACCAGGATGGTCGCCTTCGTTCCTTCCTCGCCGAGTCGGATGTGCTCCGGTCGGACCCCCAGATCGATCGCGCGGTCCGTACGGGGGGCCGCGCTCTCCGGCACGGGAAGGCGCACGTCATCGATGCTGTAGAAGAGCGAGTCGTCCTCGCGTACGAGCTCGCCGGACAAGATATCCATCTGAGGGCTACCGATGAACCTGGCCACATACCGCGACACGGGCTGCGCATAGACTTCGTCCGGCGTCCCCACCTGCTCCACGTGCCCTTCGCGCATGATCGCCACGCGATCGGAAAGCGACAGAGCCTCCTCCTGATCGTGAGTGACGAAGAGGACGTGATCCCCAGTCTCTGATGAAGTTCCTTGACCTCGATCCGCATCTTCACGCGGAGCGCCGCATCGAGATTCTAGAATGGCTCGTCAAAGAGGAAGACACTGGGCTCCCGTATGACGGCTCTTCCGAGCGCGACGCGCTGCTGCTGGCCGCCAGACAGCTGCCGAGGCAGTCGATCGAGAACCTGTGACAGCTCCAACGTGGCGGCCACCTGGGCGACTCGCTGTTCGAATTTCCGCTTTCGGGCGCTTGCGGAGCCGCAGGGTGAACCCGATGTTGTCGGCCACGGTCATGTGGGGATACAAGGCGTAGTTCTGGAAGACCATCGCGACATCGCGCTCGAACGGGGTCAGGTCGTTCACGACCTTGCCGCCCATGAGGATCTGGCCGCTTGTCAGGTCATCGAGACCGGCGATCAGGTTGAGCGTGGTCGTCTTCCCGCACCCTGACGGTCCAAGAAGCGTCACGAACTCCCCGTCCGCGATGTAGAGGTCGACGTTGGAGCATGCCTCGACGGCGCCGAAGCGCTTCGTGACTCCGACAAGTTGGACGTCGGCCATCAGCCCTTCACCGCACCTTCGACGAAACCCTTCATGACGTACTTCCGGAAGACGATGGCGAGCACCACGACCGGGATGCTGGCCAGAACGGCCGCGGCGACCATCTGCCCGTACAAGGACACGTACTGCCCGGAGAACTCGGCCACGACGACCGGAGCCGTCTTCGCATTGCTGTGGGTCAGGATCACGGCGAAGAAGAACTCGTTCCACGCCTCGATGAACGCGAAGACGCCAGCCGCGAAGAGCGGCGGGATGGAGATCGGGAGAACGATCATGCGGAAGGTCTGCAGGGTGCTCGCCCCGTCCACGGCCGCCGCGCGTTCCAGCTCCCGGGGGACTGCGTCGAAGAAGCCTTTGAGCACCCAGATGACGATCGGGAGCACGAACGACAGGTAGACGATGACGAGGCCGACCTGCGTGTCGGTAAGCCCGACGCGACTGAGCACGATGAAGAGCGGAATGATGATGACGATGCCGGGGAACATCTGAGTCATCAGGACCAGAAGGAGCAGGGTGTCCGCGCGAGGTACGCCCAGACGCGACAGGGCGTACGCCGCCATGGACCCGATCACGAGGGCGATCGATGCCGTGAACGTGGCGACGATCGCCGAGTTGACGAGTCCATGCGCGAGGTCACGGCCCGATCCCAGGACTGCCGAGTAATTGTCGAGCGTGAAGTTGGACAGCGAAAGATCAGGAGGCGTGGACGTGAGTGCGCTCTGGGGCAGCAGGCTCGAGATGACTGCCCAGGCGATCGGCGCAAGCGTCCAGACCACGAAGAAGACGGCTGCGACAGCAAGAAGGACGCGCGAGGTGACCCGACGGACCTTGCGACGGTCATGCCCGCGCCTCCCTCATCCCGAGGGTCGGACGGAACAACCTCGTGTATGCGAACGCGAGAGCGAACATGAGCAGGAAGAGGATGTCTGCGATCGCGGCGCCGTATCCGATGTCGCCGAACTGGAAAGTGACCCGGTAGGCGAAGAAGTTGAGCAGGACGGTCGAGTTCGATGGCCCGCCCCGAGTAAGCACGTACACAAGGTCGAACGACTTGAGCGCCCAGATCGACTGAAGGACCACACAGATGAGGATGGTCGACTTCAGCTGCGGCAGCGTCACATAGCGGAACGTCTGCCACGGACCGGCCCCGTCAAGCCGAGCCGCGCGATACAAGATGGGCGGCACGTTCTGCAGGCCAGCCAGCATCAGGAGCTATGAACGGGATCTCCTTCCAGATCTCCGCTAGCAGGAGCGCATTGAGCGCCGTGGAGGCATCGCCCAGCCAGACCACAGGCTGGTCGATGACCCCGAGCCAAAGGAGAATTCGGTTGAGCATCCCGTAGCTCGCGTTTGTAGATCCACTTCCATAGAATGGCGTTCGCGACCGGCGCAAGCGCCCAAGGGACCAGCAGCACGACCCGAAGGGATCGAGTGCCGAGCCACGAGCGGGTGATTTAGGGAGCAGGCCGAACGCTAGCCCGACCAGGACGACACCCGCGACCTCGACGACCATCCAGTACACGGAGTTGCGCAGTGCCGTGGCGAAGACCGGGTCCGAGGCGAGCCGGACGTAGTTGTCCAGACCCACCCAGTTGCCGACCAGCACACCCGTGGCCGTATCGACCTCCTGGAGTGACAGGAGGAGCGAAGCCACGATCGGCAGGGCGAGCACCAGGAGAAGGACGACGATGGCGGGCAGGACGAGGAACGCCCCGGCTCGCCGTCGCCGTGCGACGTAGCCCTTGCCCCCGTGCGAGGGCGCGGAGGCAAGGGTAGTCACCGCAGCCTCACGACTGAGTACGCGCCGTCCTTCAGACGGACACGTCACTGCCGCTTCTTGATGATTGCTCCCGCCTGGTCCGAGGCGTCCTGCATGGCCTGCTTCGCTGACTTCTCGCCCTTCACCGCCTTCTGGACCTCATTCCCGATCGCCGACGTGACCTCGATGTAGTCCGGCGTGACGAAGCTGTCGTAGGGGGCCTTGGCTTGCTCGGCGACGACCCCCGAGTTCGGTGCGGCCTTCTGGACCCCGGGTTGGCCAAGGCGGTCTTCGAGACGGGCAGCCAGCCGGTGTCGATCAGCTGACGCTTCTGGGTCGCTGGGTCAAGGTAGAACTCGATGAGCTTTGCCGAGAGCTCGGGGTGTTTCGCGGCTTTCGCGATTCCCCATGTGTCCAGACCATCGACCGACGCCGTGCCAGCCGCACCCGGAGGGATGATGGCGGAGCCCAGCTGCCCGACGATCTTCGACTGGGCCGGGTCATTCGCCGGCATCCACATGAATGGCCAGTTGAGCATCATCGAGGCCTTGCCGGACGTGAACACGTTGGTCGTGTCGGCGATGCCTACATAGGAGATCGCTCCCGGCTCCGTGTACGGCCAGAGGTCGACCAGAAGCTGCACGGCGTCCACTCCCGCCGGGGTGTTGAACGCCGGCATCCCGTCGGACCCGTACATCGTGCCGCCGGCCTCCTGAGGAAGACCATCCAGAGGTTCGCGGTTCCGCCGATGCCCTCCGGTGCGCCATAGTTGAGCACCCACCCGTACTGGTCGCCGGTCGTGAGTTCCTTCGCATAGCGGATGAGGTCATCCCAGGACTTCGGCGGCTCCGTGAAGCCGGCCTTGGCGAAGTGCGCCGTGTTGTAGAAGAGGGTCAGGATGGACAGGTCCATGCTGACGCCTTTGAGTTTCCCGTCCCACGTCACGCCCTTGAAGCTCGACGGGGGCAAGTCGTCGATCAGGCTCTGCGGCAGGAGCTCCTTGAGATCGAGGAGCGAGTCGGCGAACTCAGGCACGGCGCCATCGGTGAAGACCACGTCCCACGGAGGGTTCCCGGACGCGAACGCTGTGGCAAGTTTGTCGTGCCACTGGGCGTAGGGGACGGCCTCGTAGACGACCTTCGCGCCGTTGTCGGACTGCCACTTCGCGAACTCGTCCAAGCTGAACTCCGCCACTCCCGGCGGCGCCGGATCCGGCGGCTGCAGGGCGACGACCTTGAGTTCCACGGTGCCGGCCGCCGCCGACGCGGCCGCTGTTGCATCCTGGCGCTGCGGTCGAGCCAGGGCTGCACGCGGCCAAGAGGGCGGGAAGACCGCCCACGGCCATGCCCGCGGCCCCAACCGCCGCCGTGCGCCTCATGAAGGCGCGCCGTGACAGCTGGTTCGTCGCTTCGCTTTGATGCTCGCCCATGGTTCCGCCTCCCGTTGGGTTCCAACTCCCTATGACCACGCTCGGCGCTTCCACCAATGGCCTGCCTGCGGGACTTCGACTCCGACGGCGTCGGCTCGGCTGCTCCCACCCGCGGAAGCCCCATCCTCTACACGGCCGATGAGTACGACGGGTCTGATCGTCGCCCCGCGTCACCCACCTAGGCCCCTGGCAGGCCGCCGCGAGGGCAAAGCCATCGTATGCCTACACCCTCCATTCAGTGCCCTCAACAGGGGACGATGCGGTGTCGAAGGCCTCGAAGAGACGAGCGCGGACGCGCTCCCAGTCTGCGTAGAGCTGCTGGTATCGAGAATGGCTCGCCGGGTCAGGCTCGAACGATTCGCCATACTCGACGAGTGCGGCTACTCCTTCGGCCGCCGTGGCGTACACACCGTAGGCCTGACCGGCGAGGATCGCCGCGCCGAGCGCCCCGCCCTCGGCTGTGCGTGTCGTCCGGAAGCCGCGACCCAGCACATCGGCCTTGATCTGATTCCAGACCAGCTCCGCGACTCCCCGTCGACCATGGTGATCGAGCGGACCTCGCGCCCGGGCCGGTGGATGATCTCGGCGAAGCCGGGATAGAGGTAGGCCGCGGCCTCCAGGATGGCCCGGACGAAATGCCGACGTTCATGGCCCAAGCGGACGCCAAAGAACACACCGCTGGCGTTCGGGTTCGGGTGTGGCAGGCTCGCGGTCATGACGTACGGAAAGAACATCAGTCCCTCCGCGCCGGCCGAGACACCCGAAGCCTCGTCGATCAGCTCCTGATACGAGCGGGTGGTCCCTGTCGCGTCCGAGATTCCCGCAAAGGCGTCGCGGAACCACTTGAGCGGAATCCCGGTGCCCAGTCCCGCCAGCTCATATAGGTACTCATCGCCCACGACGTGCGCGACGAGGCACATTTCGCGAGCGGGATCGGGGGAGGGCTCGTCGACGACTACACGCCAGGACATCGTTGAGGCTGTGCTGATGCTGACGGCGCCCGGTTCGATAACGCCGCAGGCGAGCGTGGCTGCCTGATCGTCCCCGCCTCCAGCCGCCAAAATCGTCCCGGGAGCCAGGCCGAGGATCGCGGCCGCTTCGGAGGTCAGGGCGCCACGCGCCTCCCACGGTCGGTAACGCACTGGCGCGAACATCCCCGGGTCGAGTCCGGCCGCTCGGCACAGCTCTTCGGACCAGTCGCCCGTCCGCCAATCATTCAGGAGGCTGCGTGAAGGGCTCGTGAGGTCCGTGGCGATCTCGCCGGTGAGCCGGTACGCCAGGTAGTCTTTCGGCGGGACGGCGTGGCGCACGCGACGCCAAGCGCCGGGTAGGTGCCTGCGCGTCCAGGCGAGGTTCGGCAGAACCAAGC
Source organism: uncultured Chloroflexia bacterium (assembly GCA_963717255.1). GTDB lineage: Bacteria > Chloroflexota > Limnocylindria > Limnocylindrales > CSP1-4 > CAIYQJ01. Next base: position 102,525 of record CAVQVT010000004.1, read on the forward strand.
CGTACGCCGGCGGAAACCCGCTGACCTCCGCGATGCGCTCGCGCCCGACCCTGTCGAAGAGCTCCTCCGTCTCGCCAGGGTCGCGTCGGTCGCTCCAGTGAATCGACGGGGTGACGACGGCGCCCGACGCGTCCAGCAGCACCGCCGGGTCGCGCTGCCCGACGAGACAGAGCGCGCCCACCTCGGCAGGGTCGACTTGGGCATCTCGAACGAGCAGCCGGACGGCCTCGATGAGCGACCGGTACCAGTCTTCAGGGTCGTTCTCCGACCAGCCCGGCCGCGGATGGTACATCGGGTACGCGCATTCGGCGACCGCAAGCACACCCTGCCGTGGGTGCACGAGGACTGCCTTCAGCGCGGACGTTCCGAGGTCCGCTCCGATCAGATAGGCGGTCACGTCCGCGTCGCCACCATCACGGAGTCAGAACGCCCTCACCGCTGCCGCGCCGCTCAGACCAGCGCCCCTGCCGGGACTCGATCAGCCCACTGAGAGAGCCAGTCGTTGCGGACCACGCCACCTCGGATTCGGGCAGAACCGGCACCTCGACCCCGAACTGACGAGCGCGGAGGTACACCAGCGCCGCGCCCTCCGTGACGGACGCCGTGAAGAACGCGTGCGAGAGGTCAGCGCCGATCGCGAGCAGCCCGTGGTGCCGCAGGAAGCACACGCTGCGGTCTCGCATGCCTCGGCCGTGAGATCGGCCATCTCTGCGGTCGCCGGTCGTGAGTACGGAGCCGTGACCACGTCGCCGCCTGATGCCTCGACGAACCCGGTGAGTCGGGGGGAGCGTCCAGCCCATGACCGCCATCACCATCGCGGCCGGGCTGTGGGTATGGATGACTGCGCCGACTTCCGGTCGCCGCGCATAGATGAGCGTGTGCATCGGGAACTCGGACGTCGGCTTGCGACGTCCGTCAACGACCTCGCCGCCTGTCGTGGCGACGCAGATGTCATCGAGCTCGAGTGCGTCGTACGGGAAGTTCGTCGGGGTCACCGCGAAGAGATTCGGCTCCTCTGCCACCCGACAACTGATGTTGCCAGCCGTGCTGTAGCCCAAGTGCTCGGCTTGAAGTCGGCGGCAGTAGTCGAGCACCTCCTGACGCGCTCGCTCCCAGGACTCAGGATTGGCCATCGATGCGATCTCCTATCTGCGACGGGGTGACGGACGGGTCATCCCGTCAACAAGGGCGCGTGGCATGCGGGCACATATGGCTGAACATCTCGTCCAGTCCGGACTGTGCGCGGAAGTCTATCGTTATATGGTCGAAACTAGTCCCAATATCATTCGATGTCAAACCCAGTTCGTGCGTATAGTTGCCGCGGGTAGTCCGAAGGCGCGGGTGTCACTTCCACGCGCAGTGACGCGTCACTGCGTCGGCCTCACTGTCCCACGTGGGCCGACGGATCGGAACTGAGTCCGCAGGATCACCCGAAGCGCCGCCCAACGACTCTCCCGGGCGGCCAACGTGGCTGAGAGCGAGGTGTCGCAATGACCTCCGTGACGGCAGCGGGCCAAGCAGCCGGCGAGCTCGCGCTCGAACGGCCTCAAGGGCACCTGATCGACGGTGAGTGGGCTACTCCCCTCTCGGGCGAGTGGATCGACGTTGAGGACCCGTCGACGCGGGAAGTCTTCGGCGCGATCGCCTCCGGGGATGCGGGAGACATCGACCTCGCGGTGGCCGCCGCCCGACGCAGCTTCAAGGCTGGGGTCTGGTCCAGGATCACGCCTGCCGAGCGCGGCCGCGTCCTCTGGCGCCTCGCGGACCTCGTCCGCGAGAACGCCGAGGATCTCGCCCGCCTGGAGGCACGCGACTCCGGCAAGCCGATCCGTGAGGCGCGAGAGGACATGGCCGGTACCGCGGACATCTTCGAGTACTACGCGGGTCTGGCCAGCAAGATCGAGGCCAGACCGTTCCGATGCCCGGCAACCAGCTGGGGATGGTTCTCCGCGTGCCAATCGGCGTCGTGGGCGCGATCACGCCGTGGAACTTCCCGATCTTCGTGACCGCGTGGAAGGCCGGGCCGGCACTCTGTTGCGGAAACTCGATCGTGACGAAGCCGCCGACGCTCGCGAGCCTGTCCACGATCGCACTCGCGCAACTGGCGCTCCGCGCGGGCGTTCCTGCGGGTGTGTTCAACGTCGTCACCGGTCGCGGAGCCACCGCAGGCTCGCGCTTGGCCGGCCACCCGGACGTTGACGTCCTCGCCTTCACCGGCGGCACGGACACGGGACGCTCCGTCATGCGGTCGCGGGCCGAGGTTGTCCGCCCGATCCAGCTCGAGCTCGGCGGGAAGTCGCCCGACGTCGTCTTCGCGGACGCCGATCTCGACCGAGCCGTCGCGGGTGCGGCGTTCGGGATCTTCTACACGCAGGGCGAGAACTGCAACGCAGGGAGCCGGATCCTGGTGGAGGACTCGATCTACGAGGAGTTCCTTGCTCGGCTGAAGGCGCGGACGGAGCAGATCCGGGTTCTCCCTGCCCTCGACGAGGAGAGCCAGCTCGGCTCCCTCGATCTCCCAGGACCAGCTCGACCGCGTCGCCTCCTATGTCGAGATCGGCAAGTCCGAAGGCGCGCGTGTCCTCACGGGTGGCCGGCGCCTCGAGGGCGGCGTCTACGGCAACGGCTACTTCTACACCCCCACCGTGCTGGCGGACGTGAAGCGCACCGACCGGGTCTTCCAAGAGGAGATCTTCGGCCCCGTGGTGACGGTCACGCCGTTCCACGGCGACGACGAAGCGATCGACCTCGCGAACGCGACGGAGTTCGGGCTGGCGGCGGGCGTCTGGACCAAGGACGTTGATCGGGCGCTCCGCTGCGCGCAGGAGATCGACTCCGGGTACGTCTGGATCAACACCTTCAACGGCACGCCGATCGAGGTCCCGTTCGGTGGCGTCAAGAACTCGGGTTTCGGCAAGGACTGCGGTGTCCAGGCGATCGACACGTACACGACGTGGAAGACGGTCGCGTGGGCGACCGCTCCGTTCTCGGACTGGTACGCGTCATGACCATCCGTGCGACCAGCTCGACAGCCAACTCCCGGTAGATGACTATCGTTTTTTTTTTTTTAAAAAAAAAAAAAAAAAAACACTAGTCTCCCCTGATGATGGCGCCCCTAGCTTCCTGATCCGAACGCGCCGCCTGGCTTGAGATCGACCTCGATGCCGTGGCCGGCAATGTCCGTGCGCTCGCGAGGCTGGCGGCGCCAGCGCTGTTCGGGGCGGTCGTCAAGGCGGATGCGTACGGGCATGGGCTAGAAGCGACTGCGGGCGCGGCCTGGGGCGCGGGCGCACGGTACCTGTGCGTAGCCACACTCGACGAGGCGCTCGCCCTCCGCGCCGCCGGTCACGAGGGTTCACTGCTTGTCACCTACCCTGTCCCGCCGGACGCGATTCCGGATGCGGTGCACGAGGGAGTGGAGGTCGTGGCCGGCGGGGAGAACGACGTCGAGGCACTCTGCGCGCACATGCGCGCCGACCGTGTGCGTACCACACCCGGAGTCCACGTCGAAGTTGAGACGGGGATGATGCGGGGCGGCCTGACGGCGGCGGTTGCACCCTCCGCAGTAGCTCGGCTCCTCGCCGCAGGCGTCGACGTCGTGGGCATCTGGTCGCACCTCGCGGCGCCCGACGACCCGGACAGGACCTCCATGCAGGCGGCGACATATGACGCGACCCTCGTTGCAGTCGAGGCCGCGACCGGGCTGCGACCCTTGCGCCACCTCTCGGCGAGCGGCGGTCTTCTCCATGAAGCCGGAACCTATGACCTCGTCCGGGTCGGCCTTGCGATGTACGGCGATGCGCCCGACTCAGCGGCTTCGTCCGTCGTTGGCCTCCGCCCGGCGCTCGAGCTGCGAGCCAGGGCGGTACGGTTCCTCTCTGTCCCGACGGGTACCCCCGTCGGGTATTCCGGCACGCGGATCGCCGAGCGTCCTTCGGTCATCGCGACGCTGCCGCTCGGATATGCCGACGGCTATGCCCGAAGCCTGTCGCCGGGAGCCTGCGTCCGAGTCGGCCGGCATCGGGTCCCGATCGTGGGCCGGATCTCGTCGGACTCGATGACCGTCGACGCTACAGCCGTTCCCGGTCTCAATCCCTTGACGGAGTTCGAGGTGATCTCGCGTCACGAGGACGGCCCAGGCGTGGCTGAGCTCGCCATGATGCGTGGCACCATCACGTGGGAGATCCTGCAGACGTTGAGCCACCGCCTTCCCCGTGTCTATCGATCGGGAGGGCGCATCGTTGCGGTTCGAGACGCGGTATGGATGACTCCGAGTGCCTTCCAGATCGCACGCGACGCGGTGGCGCCCGGAGGATGACGGTCGCGCCCTCGCAAGGACACGGCGTGACTCCGCGGACCCCGCCGGGCACCGCCATCCTGCTACCGACGGGACGGCCGCCCCACCCGCCGCCGACGGACCCGCCGAACGCTATCGGATCGAAGCCGCGGGTTGGTCGAGCGCCGGCGCGTCGTAGCCTGAGTCCCACGACCTCTCGAAGGTCGGTGCGAACCGGAGCAGGACGTGCTCACCGGCGAGCATCGCGCGCACGGGCGGGGTGTCGAGCGCCTCGCGCCCGAGGTACTTGACGTAGATCCGTTCGACCATCGTCGCGACGTCGATCGGGTCGCGGGCGATCTCGACCGTTCCGCGCATCGCGACCGCCCGGAGCCCCAGGGCGCCGTCCGACTCGTCCACCACGATCGCGGCGTGCGGGTTGCGCTGCAGGATCGCCGTATTCGGGAAGTCGGCCCCGGTCTCCATCCAGATGAACGAGTCCTCCCACAGGAACCACATGGGGAGGACCCGCGGCCGATCGTTCTCGGAAGTCGCGAGGCGGGCGATGAGAGGGCGGGCGAGGAACCGCTCACGTGCCGCCGGGCTCATCGCGGGGAGCGCGGCCGTGCTCGCGGGTCTCGCATCGCCGGGGCCACCGGGGTCGTCAGTCATGGGGCGTCGCCCGTCATCCGCGCCCGATCTCCTCGGGCAAGTCGTACCACGGGACCCGCCTGCCCACCCGGGCGCGGAGTCGCCACTTGGCGCTCTTGGGCGCCTGCTCCATCACGGCTCGTACGTCGTGCACGCGGTGCACGACGAGGTCGCGAGTCCCGTCGTCCAGATCGTGGACGAGGCGCGCCCGGTCCTCGAGTCGTTCGAGGTTGTCGCTGAGGGTCGTGTACCAGCCCCAGTCCGATCCGACGACCTCGGCGATCCGCCGTCGTTCGATCACCTCGGGGTCGGCGTCGCCGACCGGGTGCTCGCTGAGAAGCAGCACGGCGTCGACGAAGTCCTTCTCGTTGATCTCGACGACCTGCAGCTTCGTCAGGAGGAGGTCGGCGGGCGTCAGCGAGAAGCCCGACTCCGGGAGGCGGTCATCGAGGTCGAGGTCGTGGCACATGTGGAACGATCCGACGAACGTGTCGATCTGTCTTCCGTTGTGCGAGTCCAGGTGCAGAAGCCGCCGGTGCCCGTTCACGTTGTTGAACCGCACGTTGGGTTCGTATCCGGCGCCCTCGAGGAGACGGCGGAACGCGCTGGCCTCGGATCGGCGGACGACGTAGTCGAGATCCCCGTATGTCCTCTGAAGCGCGGTCGGGATCGTTCGGTGCGCGTGGAGGGCGATCCCGCATCCGCCGAGGAGCCTCGCCCGGATGCCGCCTGCGGCAAGAAGGTCAGCGAGGCGGTGCGCCTCTTCCAGAACGTCCGCGAGCGGCGGGCCGCCAGTGTCCATCGGTCTTCCTCCGATCACCTTCGGCAACGTCGCCGAAGCCGGTCCCGGTGCGGCCCATCCTCGCGGTTCGGCCCGTTGACAGCAACCGAATAATGAGCATACCAAAGCGCTTTGCTAGGCCTGCGAGGGAGTGGAGGACGAGATGGGCGAGAGACTCACCGGACCGACGCTGTACACACGCCAGGCGACCGGGCTGGTCCGCGAGATCGGGCTGTCCAGCAACATCGCGCTGAACGTCTCCTTCATCTCGATCCCGCTCGCCGCCTTCGTCGCGACGCAGGCGCCATTCGCGTTCCCCGGCTCGAACCTCATCGGCATCACGATCATCACCGCGATCCTGTGCCTTGCGCCGACTCTGCTCTACGGGCTGCTCGCGCAGGCGATGCCTCGGTCGGGCGGCGACTACGTCTTCGTCAGTCGGATCATCCACCCGATGGTGGGGTTCGTCGCCAACTTCAACATCACGATGTGGTTCCAGCTCGTGATCGCGCTGATGGCGTCATATGTCGCCACCCTCGGGCTCTCACCCGCCCTCGCGTCGATCGGGCAGGCAACTGGCAACCAGGACATGATCGCCGCCGCCGGGACCGTCGCGGGCAAGGAGTGGCAGTTCGCGATCGGCGCTGTGATCCTCGTGCTCGTCGCGCTGCTCATGAGCCTGCGACTCCAGCTCGCGATGCGGATCTTCCAGATCCTCTTCTACATCTCCCTCATCGGTGTCGTGATCGCGGTGCTCCTCACGATCGTCGTCGACCGGGCCGCGTTCATGGCGGCCGTGGCGAATTACGGGGGCGACTACGACGGGATGATCGCGGCGGCGATGGCCGCCGGATGGGCGGGGTACGGATCGGGCATCGACTGGACGGCGACGCTCGGCGCGACCCCCCTGCTGTTCGCCTCCTTCGGCTACGCGATCGTCAGCACGTACGCGGCCGGCGAGGTCCGGCAGGCGAAGACCTCGATCCTGCGGGGGCTCCTCCTCTCGCTCGGGATCGCCACCGCGTTCGTCCTCGTCATGCTCGCGTTCGCGAGCCGGACGTTCGGCGAGGAGTGGATGGGCGCCGCGAACTACCTCGCGGTCAACGCGCCCGACCAGTACGCGCTCACCTCGTGGCCGAGTTATCTGTTCTTCGCGACGATGCTGACGGACAACGCGCCCGTCATCGCCGTTCTGACACTCACGTTCGCACTCGCATACGTCGTCGCGCTGCCGCCCACGTTCCTCATCGCCACGCGGAGCCTCTTCGCGTGGTCGTTCGACCGGATCATCCCGGAGCGCGTCTCATCCGTGAACGACCGGACCCATTCCCCCGTCGTCGCGAACGTCATCGTCCTGGTCCTCACGCTCGTGTTCCTCGCGCTGACGGTCTACGGTCCGGCCGACTTCCTCACCCTCATGTACACGGCGGGCGCGGCCGAGCTGCTCACCTTCATCGTCGTTGCGATCGCCGGGACGATCTTCCCGTTCCGGCGGCCGGAGCTCTGGGCGGCGTCGCCGATCGCGTCGAAGATCGCCGGGATCGCGACGATCACCCTCGTCGGCATCGCGGCCGCGATCGTCTACGTGATCTTCCTCATCCCGCTCCTGACGAACTCGACCCTCGGCGCGAACGCGACGCCCGGGCTCGTCGCCATGGTGGTCATCATCGTCATCCCGATCGTCATCTACCCGATCGCCTACCTCATCCGGCGCCGAGATGGGGTGGACCTGAGCCTCGCTTTCCAGTCGCTGCCGCCCGAGTGATCGGCACCACCTAGGGGAGGCAGCCGATGGCCACAGGACGGCCCGCGGAGCCGGCTGAGCGCCGGATCCTGTGGGTGAACCCGGTCGGCTCGAGCGTGTTCGACGAGGAGACGGAAGCGCTCATCGAGGCGATCCGTTCGCCGGCTCACCGCGCGGTGGTCCGGAGCCTGCCGAGCGGACCGCCGCACCTCGAGTACCACACATACGAGCACGAGGCCGCGGGGCCGATGCTCGAGCTCTTCGCGGAGGCCGATGCCGAGGGCTTCGACGCGGCGATCATCGGCTGCTTCTACGACGGCGGGCTCCGCGAGGCGCGCGAGCTGTGCCGCATGCCCATCGTGGGCATGGCGGAGCCCACTCTCGCGTACGCCGCGACCCTGGGCCATCGCTTCAGCGTCATCGTCGGGCGCCGCAAGTGGATCCCGAAGATGACCGACAACGTGGTCCTCTACGGGCATGAGCGCCGTCTGGCGTCCATGCGCTCGGTCGAGATGGGCATCCCCGAGGTCGCCGCCGACCCGGAGGCGTTCTTCGATGCGTGCATCCGGGAGGCGCGCCTCGCGGTCGAGCACGACGGTGCCGAGGTCGTCGTGCTCTCCGAGATCGCGGGGCCCGCCTTCTGGGACCGGTGCGCCCGCGAGCTGGACTTCCCGCTCGTCGATCCGGGGGCGGTGTGCTGGGCGTGGGCCGAGATGGCAGCAGACCTCTACCGGAGTGCGCACTACTCGACGTCGAAGGTCGGGGGGTATGAGGCACCGTCCCCGCCGCGCATCGGGGCCCACGCGTCCTCGCCGGGGTGACCGGCCGTAGCGCACGGGAGATCCACCGATGACCTTCTCGATCGTCGCCGCGGATCCGCGGACCGGAGATTGTGGCGTCGCGGTCCAGTCGAAGTTCCTCGCCGTCGGAGCGCTCGTCCCGTGGGCGCGCTCGAGCGCCGGCGCAGTCGCGACGCAGGCGCTCGCGGACGTGACGATCGGTCCGCGGGCCCTCGACCTGCTGTCCGCGGGGCTCGACCCGGAGGAGGTCGCCGCCCGCGTCATCGCGGACGACCCGCTCCGCGAGCAGCGGCAGTTCGGGATCGTCCGCCGCGACGGCCGTGCTGCGTCATTCACCGGCTCGGAGTGCTTCGACCACGCGAGCTCGGCGGTGGGTGACGGGTACGCAGCGCAGGGCAACATCCTCGCGGGCCGCGACGTCGTGGAAGGCCTCGTGGCGGGCTTCCTCGTCGATTCGTCGCGGCCGCTGGCAGAGCGCCTGCTGTCCGCGCTCCAGGCCGGGCAGGCGGGCGGGGGCGACCGACGCGGGATGGAATCGGCGGCACTCATCGTCGTGCGGCCGGAGGGCGGCTACGGCGGCAACCACGACCGGTACATCGACCTGCGCGTCGACGACCATCCCGCGCCCATCGACGAGCTGGGCCGCCTTCTCGCGCTCCACCGCCTCTACTTCGAGCGGCCGACTCCGAAGGACGTGCTCGCACTCGACGGCGGCCGGCGGGCGGAGCTCGAGGGGATCATCGCCCGGCGTGGCTACACGCCCCCGGGAACGCCCTTCGCCGATGCCTTCTTCGCCCTCTTCGGATGGGAGAACCTCGAGGAGCGCTGGGTCGATGCCGACCACATCGACGCCGTCGCCCTCGACCACCTGACCACGACCACTGGAGGATGACGCCCATGCCCGGCCTGAGCACCGCCACCGACATCGAGGACTTCCTGCGCGGGACGAACTTCCTCTCCGCGAGCGGAGGCGGCGATCCGGTCGTCCAGCGCGGGCTCCTGCTCGACGACCTTGCACGCGGTCTCCCTCTCGCGTGGCAGCCGATCGCCGATCTCCCGGACGACGCGCTCGTCTGCACAGCGTGCTTCTCCGGGTCGATCGCGCCGGAGGTGTTCGAGGAGAGCCCGGAGGCGGCGAGGATCGCCGGGCCCGACCGGTTGACGCGCCCGATGGTCGAATCGATCCGGGCCCTCGAGCGTGAGCTCGGTCGGTCGATCGACGGCATCTGTTCCATCGAGATCGGGGGCATCAACACGCCCTCCGTGCTCGACGCGGCGGCGAACCTCGGGATCACGATGGTGGATGGCGACTACGCCGGCCGAGCGATCCCTGAGCTCCACGCCACGACGCTCCAGGTGTTCGGCGTCCAGGTCCTGCCATGGGCCTCGGTCGATGAGTTCGGGAACGAGATCGTCATCCGCCGTGCTCCGTCGAACGCCTTCGCGGAGCGGGTCGGCAAGCATCTCGCCCAGGCGTCGTTCGGCCTCATCGGGTGCGCGCTTGCGGCCCTGCCCGCGTCGGAGGTCCGGCGGATCTACGTCCCGGACACGATCTCGGAGAGCCTCGCGCTCGGCCGGGCGATCCGCGAGGCGCGCGAGGCAGGCCTCGATCCGGTCGTGGCCGCGGCTCGAGCGCTCGACGGGTGGGTGCTGTTCCGCGGGACGATCGTCCGCCGCGAGTGGACGAACACCGGATACCTCGAGGGGACGCACGACGTCGCGGGCGAGGGAGCGTTCGCCGGGAACGTGCTCAGGATCTGGTACAAGAACGAGAACCACGTCAGCTGGCTCGATGGCGAGGACTACATCGCGAGCCCGGACCTCATCGAGGTCTGTGACGCCGACACCGCCGAACCCCTCGTGAACACGTACCTCGAGGAAGGCCAGAGGATCGCCGTCGTCGGCATGCAGCGTCGCGACGTCTGGGATTCCTCCGACGGTCTCGCCGCGCTCGGTCCGGCGCACTTCGGCTGGCCGGACTTCCGGTTCCGGGCGATCGAGACGCTCGCGGGTCCGAAGGCATGAGCGACCCGCTCGCGACCCGTTCGTATCGGACGCTCGACCCGGAGCACCTCATCGAGGCAGCCCAGTTTCGCGACCGGCAGGAGATGGCGCGCGCCGAGGCGGAGAGGCTCGGGCTCGCGGGTCTCGTCGTCTACTCCCGGGGTGGCGGGCCGGTGGACATGTCCGCCGATGTCTTCTACCTCGCGAACCACTACAGCCAGCAGCCGTACATGTCCGACCACGTGGGCATCGGCCGGGCGCGGTCCCACGGCGTCCTCATCGTCCCCGTTTCCGGGCCGACGACTCTCGTCGTGGACGTACCCTGGTGGCGACGGGACCTCGTCGTGGCCGACGATGTCCGGGCGGGCAACGACGTCACGGGGGTCGCGGCGGACGCGATCCGCGGTCTCGGCCTCGCCGCGGGCCACCTCGGCGTCGTCGGGGCGAGCTCCATGACGGCCGCGGCGTACCTGGGCCTGGCGGCCGAGCTCCCATCGGCGGAGTTGGTGCGCGTCGACGACCTCGTGGAGCGCTTCCGCGTCCACAAGAGCCCAGCCGAGGTCGTCGCGCTCCGGGCGGCGATCGAGCTCGGGGTGGACGCTGTTCGCGCCGCGTTCGAGACCGTCCGGCCAGGGACGACGGAGGCGGTCGCGGTCGCCGCGGCGGCCGACGTGATCGCCCGTGAGGGCGGCGTCCTCTACGACGCGGCCTGCGCATCCGGGGCGCATGCCGACCTGTTCACCTGGGCACGCGTGCCTTCTTCGGATGCGCGTCGGCCCCTCGCCGCGGGCGACATGTTCCACATGGACTGCTACGGGGCTTTCGGCGGGTACTTCTGGGACTTCGGCCGGACGCGGATCGTGGGCGACGATCCCAGCCCGACCCAGCGCAGCCTCGTCGACACCGCGATCGAGATCGTCGACGCAGTGTGCGCCGCCATCCGGCCCGGGATCACCGCGGGAGAGGCGCAGGCGGTCGGGGCGGCTTTCATGGCCTCCTCGCCGGTCCTCGCGTCGCTCCCGCCTGCGGAGGGCGAGACCGAGGGCTTCCCCGCCGTCGGCCACGGCATCGGCCTCGGCTGGGAGGGCCCCTGGCTCACGGCGGGCGATCCGATGGTGCTCGAGCCGGGGATGGCGATCGCCGTCGAGACGATCGTCGGACATCCGTCCGTGGGAGGTGGCTTCTTCGAGGAGAACGGCATCGTCACGGAGACAGGGTTCGAGGTCCTCACCAGCACGGTGCCCAGGCGGTGGTGGTGATCGTGCGCGACGATGAGCGCGCGGTCCGCGAAGTGATCGACGCGTTCTGGGACGGGTGGACGAGGCTGGACGCGTCGGCGATCCTCGCGACGATCGCCGACCGTCCGGACACGATCCTCATCGGGACGGATGCGACGGAGTACTGGACCGGGAAAGCGTCGCTCGCACAGCCGTTCACGGAGATGACGCAGGCGTTCGACGAGGAGCGTGTCGAGTGGGAGCCGGGCGCTCCGCTGGTCTCGGTGGGAGGGGACGTCGCTTGGGCGACCGGCCGCCTGGACGTCGCCGTCCGGATCGGCGAGGACGTGGCGAAGAGCGCCATGCGCGCCTCGTTCGTCCTCGTCCGCGATGGCGGCGGGTGGGCGATCGTCCACGCCCACTTCTCGGTCGCGCCCGCGTCACCGGTCGCGGAGTACTGATCCGATGGGCAACCCGCGCATCAAGATCTTCTACTCGGCGGACATCCACGGATCGGACCGCTGCTTCCGCAAGTGGGTGAACGCCGCGCGCGCCTTCAAGGCCGACGTGATCGTGTTCGGCGGCGACCTCGCAGGCAAGATCCTCCAGCCGATCGTCGACGTCGGAGCCGGGCGGTACATCGCCGACATGTACGGGGCCCCGATCACGGCAGAGGGGGACTCCGGCCTCGCGGCGCTGCGAGAACAGATCAGGAACGCCGGGCGGTACGACATCGTCGTCACGGCCGAGGAGAAGCGAGAGCTGGACGCCTCGCCGGAGGTCGTGCATGCGACGTTCCTGCGCGTCGCACGGGAGAGCGCGACGCGGTGGCTCCAGCTCGCCGACGATCGGCTCCACGATCTCGGCGTCCCCGCCTTCATGATGCTCGGGAACGACGACTTCACGGAGCTCAAGGACGTCTTCGCGCAATCTGCCTTCGTCATCGACCCCGAGGACCGGGTGGTGGAGCTTCCCGGTGGGTTCGAGATGATCTCGCTGGGCTACTCCAACCCAACGCCGTGGGACTCGCCGAGAGAGCTTCCCGAAGAAGCGCTCGGCCCGCGTCTCGATCTCATGGCGGCGCAACTCCGCGATCCGGCCGCGAGCGTCTTCAACTTCCATGTCCCGCCGCAGGGAACCCAACTGGATCAGGCGGCGCTGCTCGATGGAACGTGGAAGCCGATCACGAGTGGCGGGCAGGTCCAGATCGGAAACGTCGGCAGCACGAGCGTGCGCACGCTCATCGAGCGATACCAGCCGATCGTGAGCCTCCACGGGCACATCCACGAATCACCCGGGATGTCGAAGGTCGGGAAGACCGTCGCGATCAACCCGGGGAGCGAATACGTCGACGGCATCCTGCGCGGGGCGCTCGTGACGATCGAGCGCGGCAAGGGTGTCCGCGGGTGGCAGCTCATCCAGGGCTGACGGACGTCAGGCGCGCTTGCCGGCCGTGGACTCGCGGACGATGAGCATCGCCGGCACGACGACGCTCTCCGGCGGCTCAGCGCCTCCGTCCCTCTGGTAGTCGAGAAGACGTCGAACAAGGTCGATCGCCGCAGCGCCCAGTGTCGCAGTCTGGGCGTCGACAGTGGTGAGAGGCGGATCGGAGCTCCGTGAGAGGAACGTGTCGCCCTCGCCGACGACTCCGATGTCCTCGGGGACGCGGAGGCCCATCTCGCGCACCGCCGCGAGGACTCCGACCGCCTGACGGTCGACGGCCGCGACGATGGCGTCGGGCCGCGACCGACCAGCGAGAAGCGTGATCGCGGCCGCGTAGCCCGCGCGCTCGGAGGTGTCCTCGGCACGCACGATCGCTGGACGCGATCCCCCGCCCACAGCCTCGCGGAAAGCGTGCTCGATCTCGGCGACGTAGGAGAAGCGATCCTCGCTGAGCGAGATCAAGGCAGGGTGGGTGTATCCACGGTCGAGCAGGTGCGTGACGACATCGTGGATCGCGATCGTGTGGTCGTTGTCAACCGACGGCGCAACGCCCCGACCGAGCTTGCCGCCCACGGTGACGAGCGGCAGTCCCGCCTTTCGGAGCACCGGGATCACGTCGTTGCCCGCGGTCGGGTCGACGATGATCGCCGCATCGAGACCCTGCGCGTCGAGAAGCAGGTCGAGGGGGAAGGAGCCAGAGCGGCGCGAAGGCAGAAGCACGAACGTGAAGCTCGCCCGGATCGCCGCGGCCGACAGGCTCTCGAGCAGGGCCGGGAAGAACGGGTTGAGCAGAAGGTGCTCGCCCTCCGTCGGGAACTGGAGGCCGAGGGCCATCGCGCGGCCGGTGGCGAGCCCGCGCGCGGCGACCGCCGGACGGTAGCGCAGCTCCCTGGCAGCGTCGAGCACCCGGCTGCGGGTGCCCTCGGCAACACTGCGCTTGCCGGAGAAGACGTGCGAGACCGTCGTGATGCTCACACGGGCGCGCCGAGCGACGTCCGTGATCGTGCTGGGCCCACGCTCGCCTGCGTGCGTGTCGGCCACTCGCCCCTCCGCTTCTCCTTCCGTCGCTGGCATTATCGCGGGCGCTCGTTGGGCTGGGCGCCTCCTGCCGCCGCTCTCAGCCCCGTCGACGGTCCGAGGAGCGGCCGGCCACGACCGCCACGGAGTGGCCACGGTCGACTCCGCACCACTCCTGTACAATTCCGGCCGCGCGCCCGTAGCTCAGTGGATAGAGCATCTGACTTCGGATCAGACGGTCGGGGGTTCGAGTCCCTCCGGGCGCGCCAGCCGCACGGGACTTCGGGTCGCGACCGGTCTCCCGTCAGGGTCGCGTCGCCTGGGCTTCGTCGCTCTCCGCGAGGTCGAGCAGGTGGGCAGTGCCAGCGAGAGCTTCGTCGGGCTCGCAACCCAGAGCGTCGAGCGTCTTGCCGAAGAAGGAGCGCGCGGAGGCAGCAAGGGCCACGTCGAGGATCTCCGCGTCGCCGAGCCCCATGGTGCGCAACTGCTCGACGTCGGACTCCGTCACTGCATACGCGTACAGGGCGATCTTCTCGGCCAACGCCATGACCGCCACGTCGAGCGGGGCGAGGCCCGCGTCGCGGAAGTCCCTGGCGATCGACTCCAGCTGCGGGCGGTCGTAGAAGGTGGACTCGAGGATCGCGCCGTGCGCGGCGACGCAGTATCGCGACCGCAGCGCCTCCGCCGCCGCAAAGGTCACGAGCTCATAGCGGCGCAGGTCCATCGTGCCCATGATCGCGGCGACGAGCTGCCGCCACGCGCGGTAGGCGTCCGGCCGCAGGCTGAACAGACGCGTGTAGTTCGGGACGTAGCCCTTCGCGGCCAGATCGTGCTCGTAGAGATCGCGAACGGCTCCCGTGGCCTCCTCGGAGGCGACCGGCGTGATGCGCATGAGGTGCTCCTCGTGGGCGTGAGCAGGTTCCGACGGACGATCCGGATCGGCGCAAGCCGCGCCGGCCTGGGTCACCCAGCCTGATCCAGCACCAGCGGACCAGCTGCCCGGGCCTCGGCGGCTCGGACGAGGTTCCGGAGGCCGGGCCGCATCATCATCGGCATGCCCACCTTCCAGCTCACGTCGCGGACGATCGGCAGGCTGAGTCGCAGCATCGCGTCGACGAGATCCTCCTGACGGAAGGTGTAGCGCACGCGGCAGCCGTCGCCGTTGGCCTCGAGCTCGTACCGGTGGCGGTACGTCGCCCGCATCGGACGTCGGCCCGGGACCGTGGCCTCGGTGACGAACTCGAAGACCGATGGACGCTCGGCGACCGTGACGCGCGATCGGTCGTCGAAGCGCCGACCGGAACCCGGGATGGAGCCGGTGCTCGAGAAGGTGGCACCAACGACCAGTCGGCCGTCGAGGGCGTCGAGCGAGAGCAGACGGAAGTACCGCGGCTGCTGGCGGCCCGCCCAGCCGAGGTGGGCATCGGCATCGGCCAGCACGTCGTAGACCGCCTCGCGCGATACGCGCGCGTCGGCCGCGAGGTGGAGCTCGCGCACATGATCGGTCACGGCTCGATCTCGTCGACTCGGTGAAGGATCTGGACGACTGGCGGCATCGGAGCACCTCGACTGCGGATCGAGGGCGACGCTACGAGACGGGACCTTCCCCGGACCTTCCTCGTGCCCGGCCGAGGACGAGCCTGACGCGATCCGGATCGGGATGGGCGCCAAGGGCTCGATAGAGCTCGTCGGCGCGCCGGCGGAGCCCGGCCGCGTCGTCGCGCCGCCGCGGCGTGCGCCCGCGCACGAAGGCGAGCGCGGTGAGCGTCCGCGCGAGGTCGTACGGCTGGCCGAGGCGTGCGAACGTCGATGCTGCAGCGGACAGCGAAGCGTCGGCCCCCGCGTCCTCGTCCTGGGCCGCGAGCAGCAGACCTCGCGCGTGGTCGGCTGCCGCGACCCACCCGCGACTCCCGAAGGCGCCCGCGGTGGCGTCCGCCTCGTTCGCGGCCACCGACGCGCGATCGATCGCACCGGTGGCCAGGTACACGGGGACAGCCGTCGGGAAGAGGAGCGCGTCGCAGGACACGCATCCGCCCAGGTCGCGCTGCGCGGCGAACGCCTCGTCGACGCTCGCCCTCGCGTCGTCGAGCGCGCCCGCCTGGAGATGGGTGCGCGCGATGGCCGCGAGGATGCGCGTACGACTGTGGTGGTGCGTGATGAGGCTGTCGGCGTCCCGGGCCTCCGCAAGGACACGCTCGAGTCGTCTGCGCCCGTCGGCGGACTGCCCGACCGCCGTCTCCAGGAGACCGAGGCGCTGCTCGCCGATGATCGCCGCCTGGGAGGCGCCGACGGCACGGGCAAGCCGGACGCTGCGCGCCAGCTCGTCGCGGCTGTCGTGCCAGCGGCCGGTGACGAAGTGGAGCGAGCCGAGGGCGTGCTCGCACACGGCCATCGCACGGAGATCGCCCACGGCCTCGGCCTGCGCGAGCGCCTCCGTGACCGACCGTTCGACCTCTGCGAACGGACGGTCGCCGTAGAGGTGGTACTCCCACAGGCAGAGGTGCCCTTCGAAGGCCTCGTCGACACGGAACCCGTCCTCGATGGCGAGGGAATGCCTGCGGATCTCTGCGCTGACTCCGCGACGCCAGTCCCCGAGCGCATGGCAGGCCAGCGCGAGGATCTCGAGCGCGGCGGCCTGCTGGGGCACGTCCGTGCCCTCGAGGGCCGCGGCCAGCGAGCGTTCGGCGGCGGCGAGCGCCTCCGCGTACCGGCCGCTGTGCCACCGGAGCTGCGCCAGCAGGTAATAGGTCCGGGCCGTCACGTAGGCGGGTGACTGCTCGTCGAGGCGGCGACGCGTCGCCTCGACGAGCCGCGTGGCAGCTGCGAGGTCGCCGCGCAGCAGCTGTCCGAGGGCAGCCTTGCCGCCCACGCGCAGCGCTCCCTGCGGATCGCCCGCGGCCTGAAAGACCTCCAGCGCCTGCTCGTACAGCGGCGTGCTGTGTGCCACTTCGCCGGCCCGGCGCATGGCGTCGGCGAGCTCCTCCAGCAGCGTCGCCCGTGCGGCGCCCACGGCCTCAGCTGATGCGACGCTCTCCTCGAGGATGCTGCGGTGCAGCGCCTCGGTCTCCGGCGACGGGTCGACGTCCAGCTCGCGCCGGAGCGCGTCGCGACACGCGTGGTACTGTCGGATGGCCTGGCCACGGTCGCCCGTGGAGGCGAACAGGCGCATGAGCGCGCGGTGGGCATGCTCGTCCGTGGCATCGCCCTGGAGCACCTGGCGGAGGGCCGCGATCGCCGCCCGATCGTCGCCCTGCGCCTGCTCGAGCCGACTGAGCTCCAGGAGCAGCTCCCGGTGGAGCCGCGCCAGCTCCTCCCTCGGCGCGATCGTCCACTCCTCGAGTCGATCACCCGGCAGCAGCTCGCCCGGATAGGCCGCGATCGCCTCGGCGACCCGTCGTCGGACCGTGTCTCCGCGGCGCGCGAGGCCAGCTCGTCTCCTGAAACGGTCCGTATCGACATCGATTGCTCCGTCGAGCGAGACATGCTGGTCGACGATGCCGAGAGGAGACGGCAGCCCGAACGCAGCCATCTCGGCCTTCAGGAAGTGGAGGCTCTTGTAGAACTGGTTCATCGCCGCATCGGGGTCCAGCTCAGGCCACAGAGCCTCCGTCACCTGCTCGCGGTGCAGGCGATGGCCGGGAGCCAGGGCGACCAACTTCAGAAGGCCCTTGGCTCGGCCCCGCTTCCAGGACTCGTCGAGGACCACGCGCGAGCCGGCTCGCAGGGCGAACTCGCCGAGGAGCTGGAGGTGTGTCAGAGCCGCCACGATGACAAGCGTACGCCCGGGCCGCTCGCCCACGACGCGCAGGGTTCGTGGTTGTCCCTGCGCGCCCGAAGCCCTCCGGGCGCGCCAGCCGCACGGGACTTCGGGTCGCGACCGGTCTCCCGTCAGGGTCGCGTCGCCTGGGCTTCGTCGCTCTCCGCGAGGTCGAGCAGGTGGGCAGTGCCAGCGAGAGCTTCGTCGGGCTCGCAACCCAGAGCGTCGAGCGTCTTGCCGAAGAAGGAGCGCGCGGAGGCAGCAAGGGCCACGTCGAGGATCTCCGCGTCGCCGAGCCCCATGGTGCGCAACTGCTCGACGTCGGACTCCGTCACTGCATACGCGTACAGGGCGATCTTCTCGGCCAACGCCATGACCGCCACGTCGAGCGGGGCGAGGCCCGCGTCGCGGAAGTCCCTGGCGATCGACTCCAGCTGCGGGCGGTCGCGCGTCAGTCCTCGAGCCCGACGAGCGGCTGCGACCTCGCCCGCCCGGAACGCGTCGAGCAACGCCGCCGCCGGCAGGTCCGGCGGGCATCGGTCGTTGAGATGGGGGCGGTCAGGCCCCCGGGACCTGCCCGCTGAGCGCCGCTGCCGCGAACGCCATCGCTCGCCGCTGCCAAGCGATCCGCTGCTCCACCCCGCCGTGGCCGTGGCCTGCGTCGAACCAGTCGATCTCGATCGGGCCACATGCAGCGCGGACCGCCTCCACGAACTGCTCCATCTGTCCGGGCGGGCACCGCGGGTCGTTTCGGCCCTGGATGACCAGGAGCGGCGCCCGGAGGTCGGCGGCGCGGGTGATCGGTGACGCTGCCCGGTACTCCGACTCCCGCTCGGCAGGCGTGCCGCCGAATAGCGCCTCCTGGTACGCCCGGAGTGCCACGCCCTCCTCCCACATCCCCGTCCAGTCGGCGATCGCGACCAGCCCGATGCCCGCCGCCCAGAGCTCCGGCCGGTTCGTGAGGGCGAGCAGCGTCAGGTAGCCGCCGTAGGAGCCACCGGTCACGATGACGCGCTTCGGGTCGGCGATGCCGCGGTCCACCATCTCGCGCCGCGCCGCGACCACGTCGTCGAGCTCCCGCCGGCCGACCCCGCCGTAGATGCACTGCTCGTAGTCGCGCCCGAACCCCGTCGAGCCGCGGTAGTTGAGCGTGAGGACGGCGTAGCCGGCGTCGATCCAGGCCTGCGCCGCAGGGTGGTAGCGGTCGTTCTCCTGGTCGGCCGGACCGCCGTGAACGTCGATGACGGCCGGGAACGGGCCGGCGCCTTGGGGCGTCGCGAGCCAGCCCTGGACCGTCGCGCCGTCCGTGCTGGCGATGTCCACCGAACGCCACGGTGACGACGCGGGACTCGAGGCCGGGGCTATGACAGTGCGGCGGACGGCGCCCGTGTCGGGGTCGAGCACGACGGCGGAAGGCGGCTCGGTGCCGTTCTCCCAAACCGTGAGGATCCCGCCGTCAGGTTGCCACTGTGCGGCCTCGCCAGGCTCCGCGGCGATCCCGATCGCAGCCGGAGCGTGCCGGATCATCCGCCAGGCGCCGGTGTCCAGCTCGAGGACAGACAGCGTGGTGGAGGACCGGTCCGACCCGCGCAGGACCGCCCGGGCGGCATCCGGGCTCCAGTCCGCGGGCATGAGGTCTCCGGGCACATCGTCAAGTCCGAAGCGCGTGACGCTCCCGTCGGACGCAAGTACCAGGGGCCGCTGGCGGCCGGTGGCGTTCGTGGCTGCAAGGAGGCGACCGCTGCCGTCTGGAGCGAAGGCGATCCCGATGACCGACCCGGCTGGATCCATCACCTCGGCAAGCGGCCTTCCACTCGGGTCCGTGGGCGAGAGGATCCGCAGCGTCGTCGTAGCGCTGCCGGAATCACCCGTCGTCGTCAGCGCGACCCGGCCGTCGTCGTCCACGGCCACGGCGCTGGCGAAGCCTGCCCCGGCGTCGATCCAGGATGCCTCGCCAGGGCCGTCGGGCCCCCACTCCACCACGAGCACCCGCCACGCGCCGGCGGCGCTCACCGGTGCCGCGAACCACCTGCCGCGCGGCGAGAACGCCGCCGCGAACGAGAAGCCGTCTGCATCCGCGCCGCCCACCGACCGGCGGGTGCCACCCGCCCAGGGCTCGGCCAGGAACCGCCCGAACTCGTCGCCAGCCGTGTCGTCGTGCCACACCACCCAGCGGCCGTCGGGTGCGATCAGGCCGCTGGCGCGTCCGGTCGCGTCGTCGGTGATCGCTGGCTGCGCGCCGGTGCCGACGTCCCACCGGTGGAGCTGGTACGTGCCGGTGGCGTTGCCGACGACCAGGCCCCGATCCGGCGCAAGACGGGCGACTCGCGCCGACAGGATCCGCGTGGCGCGGAACCTGGCCTCCCAGCCGGTGTCAGTGTGCACCTCGCTCATGGTGTCCTCCGCACGGTCCTTTTCGACATGCGCGGGACGGTCACGCATGTCCCGACTCTTCAGTCACCTGTCAGGTGTCACCTACATCCTGGTGTCAGACACTGTCGGGCGCGCCACTTCCACCCCGCTGTCGTGACGCTCGCCCCGGCACGTTGACCGGCGCCGGGTCACTCCTGGGGATCGTGGACGGTCCGCTGCCAGATCGCACTCACACGCCACATCGAGCTGGCGCGCAGGAGGAGCCAGTCGACCCTGTCCGCGCTCACGATCGGACGACCGACGCCGTCGTACCAGGGACCGACGGCATCGTCGACCACCGGGCGGCATTGACGGCCGGTCCGCCCCGCCCAGGCGAGATGGGCCCCGTCCGTCGTGAAGCGGGACATGACGCCGTCGACGGCCTCGATGTCATCGCACGGCGGTCCCGCTTGATGGTCGAGTGTCATCGACAACTTCCCGCGCCTCCTGGCCGGGTACGCGAGGCGACCGGTCGCGCTCCACTCGGGGATACCGACATCCTCGAACGCCGGCCCGGGCATTCCGTCCACGTAGACGCGCCAGGCGCCTTCCGAGCGACCCTTGAACGCGACGTGTCCTCCGTCGGGGCTGAAGTGCACGTCGCTCCCCGCCTCGTCCACCTCGACGACCCTCGCCTCGTCCACCATGAGGACCGTCCTTCGCTTGAACCGCCCGAGGAGTCCGCCTCCCTCCTCCACGCCCAGGTATGCCACGCGTCGGCTGTCCGGGCTGAACGTCGGGGCTCCGAGCCCGTACCATTCGACGAAGTCCGGACCGGGGGAGTGGTCGACGACCGTCGTCCAACGCTTGCCGCGCCGCGCGAAGTACGCGAAGCGCCGGGAGTCGGGGCTGAACACGATCTGCCCCACCTGGTCGAAGGTCGGGCCCTGCTGGCCGTCGACGATCACGGAAGCCTTCCCTGCGGCGAGCATGACCATGTATGCCACGCGTCGGCTGTCCGGGCTGAACGTCGGGGTGCTCAGTTCCGGATGTGCCGGGCCGACAACGCCGTCCAGGACCAGGTGCGAACCGTCATCGGCGCGCGCAGCGTATGCCACCCGACGGCTGTCCGGACTGAAGAGGATCGCTCCAGGCTCGCTGAAGAGCGCCCGGAACGCGGGTCCGGCGACTCCGTCCACGACGACCCACTGGCTCTCGGCCGGGTCCGCAGGTCCCGAAGCGCGTCGGTTCGCCGCACCGTACGCGACGCGTCGGCCGTCCGGGCTGAAGAGCGCCGGCAGAGGTGCAAGGTGGTCTGCGCCGAAAGGCGCACCGTCGACGATCAGCGCGAGGCGCCCGTCCAGTAGGGCGCCGTACAGGATGCGCGATCCATCCGCGCTGAAGGTCGGCGGCACGGACCGTGTGACATCCGCGTACGCAGGGCTCTCCACACCGTCGACGACGACGAAGAACTCCTTGCCGCGCCGACCGTAGAGAGCGGTGTGGTTCCAATCGGGGCTGAACATCCCGTCGCGCGGAAGGATCAGTTCGTCGAACGTCGACCCCGACACGCCGTCCCAGTAGACTCGGTGCCCCCCATCGACATCCTCCAGCCCGATGACATGGGCCCCGTTGTCCGTGTGATCCCATCGGCCCGCCGGACCCCGTTCGATCCACAGGGTCTCCTGGAACTGCCAGCCCATCGCTCACCCCCGCTGCTGGTCGCGCCACGACGACACTGCTGCGCGACCAGCAGCAGCGCCAGGGCCGAATCTCCCATGGCGGACCTGTTGTCCCTGCGCGTCCGACACCCTCCGGGCGCGCCATCTGGACTCAGACACCTCCGGGCGACCGGGACAACAGATCGCGCTTCGGCGAGACGACTCCGGGACCGCCGCGGCGTAGACTCTGCCCGTCGTTCAGGTCACGCGCGGAGGGCGTCATGCCGATCGTCGAGTACCCGCAAGGGAGCCGGTTCCCCGGCCGGATCGGCCTCACGACGGTCAATTCGTCACCCGCGTGGCCCCAGCCGGTGCGCGCTCCCGACGGTGCGCCGAACGTCCTCTTCCTCGTCCTCGACGACGTCGGCTATGGCCAGCTGTCGATGTTCGGCGGCCTCGTCGAGACTCCCAACATCGACCGCGTCGCCGCGATGGGCCTGCGTTACACCAACATGCACACCACGGCGCTCTGCTCGCCGACCCGGTCGTGCATCCTGACCGGCCGCAATCACCACTCGAACGGCGTGGCGTCGATCATGGAGACGGCCACCGGCTATCCGGGGTACGACGCCCGGATGCCGTTCGAGAACGGGATGCTCCCGGAGATCCTGCGGGCCCGCGGCTGGAACACCTTCTGCGTCGGCAAGTGGCACCTCAGCCCGTCGGAGGAGAACACCCAGGCCGGGCCCTTCCATCGCTGGCCGCTCGGTCGCGGCTTCGAGCGCTTCTACGGCTTCCTCGGCGGCGAGACCAACCAGTGGTACCCCGACCTGATCGAGGACAACCGGCCGATCGAGCCGCCGCGGTCGCCCGAGGAGGGCTACCACCTCTCGGAGGACCTCGCGGACCAGGCGATCAAGATGATTCTCGACGCGCACGTCAACGCGCCCGAGAAGCCCTTCTTCCTCTACTTCGCTCCCGGCTGTGCGCACGCTCCGCACCACGTCGCGAAGGCGTGGGCCGACCGGTACCGGGGCGCGTTCGACGACGGCTGGGATGCGTACCGGGAGCGCGTCTTCGAGCGCCAGAAGGCACTCGGCATCCTGCCGCCGGACTCGGTGCTCCCCGCGCGCGATCCGGATGTCCCCGTGTGGGATTCCCTGTCGGCCGACGAGCGACGGCTGTACGCGCGGTTCATGGAGGTCTACGCAGGCTTCGTCTCGTTCACTGACCACCACTTCGGCCGTGTCCTCGACACGCTCGAACAGATCGGCGAGCTCGAGAACACGATCGTGATGGTCATCTCAGACAACGGCGCCTCCGCGGAGGGCGGCCCTCAGGGCTCGGTCAACGAGATGCTGTTCTTCAACAACGTGCCCGAGTCCCTCGAGGACAACCTCGCGGCGATCGACACGCTCGGCGACACGCGCTCGTACAACCACTACCCGTGGGGCTGGGCATGGGCGGGCGACACGCCCTTCCGCCGGTGGAAGCGGGAGACCTACCGGGGCGGCGCCACCGACGCCTTCGCCGTGGCCTGGCCGAAACGCATCACGGCCCACGGCGAGCTCCGCCTCCAGTACGCGCACGCGATCGACCTCGTGCCGACGGTCCTCGACCTGCTGGACATCGAGACCCCCGCGACGATCCGGGGCGTGGCGCAGGCGCCCGTGGAGGGCGTGTCCTTCGCCGCATCGTTCGACGACCCCGCGTCGCCGACCGCCCACACGACGCAGTACTTCGAGATGCTCGGACACCGCGCCATCGACCACGACGGCTGGCGGGCCGTCTGCCCCTGGCCCGGGCCGGACTTCACCACCGCGGCGACGAAGGGCCGCCGATACGGAACCCAGATCGGGCCGGCGGAGCTTGACGAGATCGAGGCGACCGGCTGGGAGCTCTATCACATCGCCGTGGACCCGACGGAGTCGACCGACGTCGCCGCCGAGCACCCGGAGAAGTTGCGCGAGCTCATCGCGCTGTGGTGGGTCGAGGCGGGCAAGTACAAGGTGCTGCCGATCGACGCCTCGCTGATCCAGCGCATCAACGTCGAGCGCCCCCAGACGACACGCCCCCGGACGCGCTACACGTACTACCCGGGGCTCTCCGGCGTCCCTGCGCTGGCCGCGCCGAAGGTGTTCAACCGGCCGCACAGCATCGAGGCGGACGTCACGATCCCCGCGGGCGGTGCCGAGGGCATCCTCATCTGCCAGGGCGGCGCGGCGGGCGGATACGCCTTCTACCTCAAGGACGGCCGGCTGCACTACGGCCTCAACTACGTCGCACGCGACTTCTTCACGGTCTCCTCCGCCGACGCCGTTCCGGACGGCCGGCACCGGCTGCGCTTCGAGTTCGAGCCGACGGGCGCCCCGGACTTCACGGTTGGCAAGGGCGCGCCCGGCCGCTTCCAGCTCTACGTGGACGGCACGCTCGTCGGGAACCTCGAGGTGCCGCATACCACGCCGATCGCGTTCGAGCTCGAGGGCCTCACCTGCGGCTTTGACGGCCTGGCGCCCGTCCTCGCCGACGTCTACGATCCGCCGTTCGAATTCACGGGCGCGCTCCACGAGGTCGTGGTGGACCTCGGTGGCGAGCTTCTCGAGGACGACGAAGCGACGCTGCGCCGGCTCATGGCCCAGCAGTAGGCGGGGACGGCGAACCCGGCCCACGAGCACCTGGCGCGACGCTCGTCGGGGCCGCGCTGCGCCTCGCGGTCCGCTCGTCGGGCCCGTGGCCGACCCGCACTCCGACAGGGCACGCTGGTCGGGAGGCCGTCGGACCTCGCGAAGCCTGCCATGGTTGTGGTTCCTGCGCGCCCAAAGCCCTCCGGGCGCGCCAGTGTCCCGACTCGCGGCATAGGCGACACATCGCGTCCGCTGGTTCTCCCCGGCAGGGGCAAGCTACAGGACCGAGTCCGAGCCCGGCGGCAAGGACCGACAGCCTCCGCCATGCCGACGGCATGACGCATACCGGGTGTCCACCCTGGTCAGTAGACCTCGTCGTGGGTGCCGAGCGCGACGAGGAAGCAGGTGTCGCCGTCCCAGCGGACGAGCACCCGCAGGTCGTCGTCGACGCGCAATGCCCAGTGGTCCCCGAGATCGCCCTTGAGCTTGTGCGTCCGGAGCAGCGGATCCTGGGGGTCGCTCGCGAAGCGCCGCAGGGCCGCTCGGAGCAGCTCGTCCCGAGGGGACTTCAGCTTCCTTGCCCGTCGCAGGAACCGGGAGGATGCGATGACCCGCACGCCCGTGCCGTCAGCCGCGCAGGTCGTCGAGCAGGGCGTCCATGTCCTCGTACGCCGTCGATCCGCCGGCAGCGTACTCGGCCTCTGCCTCGCGGACCTCGCGCAGGAACAGGGCGCGACGCGCGGCCCGCAGCTCCTCCCGTTCGGCCTCGTAGCGCCTGGCATCGACGAGGTAGGCGGTCGTCTGCGAACGCTGCAGGATGGCGACCGGCTCCTCGGCGTCGTGCAGTGACTCGAGGATCTCGGCCGTCCGCTGGCGGAGTTCCGTTACACCGATACTCTTCATCGTATGCTGTAGCGTACGTCAGACAGTACCGGATTGCAAGCGTCCTCGCCCCCACCGTGATCGTGCCGGACTGCCCGTGTCGTGCGCGCCCGACGGCCTCCGGGCGCGCCAGAACGCCCAGGCTCGCCGACGGCCTGATGGTCCCGCGGGATCGTCCACGCGCCGAAGGCTCAGGTCTGCGGGAGCAGAGGGTCGGCCGCCACCTTCGCGACGAATGCCTCTGGGCGTCGATCTGCGGCGCGCGCACGCTGCCGATGGCATGGCATCCGGGCCGCACCGCACCCGCCGGTCGCCGCTGCCGAGACGGGACCGCGCCCGCCCGCGGAGCGGCCACCCGGGGAGGTTGGACATGGCCGACTACCTCGACATGCAGGCCGAGCTGGGGATCAGCAAGCACCAGGGCGGGCTCCCGGCGACGAAGCGGCTCCTGGAGCTGTGCCACGTCGAGAGCGCCGCCGAGGTGCTCGACGTGGGCTGCGGGATCGGCGTCGGGCCTGCCTACATCGCCCGCACGCACGGGTGCCGCGTCATCGGGGTCGATCGCTCGCCGCGGATGATCGGGTGGGCCCGGGAACGGGCACGGTCGGATGGCGTCGAGGACCTGGTCGAGCTGCGGTTCGCCGACCTCCGCGAGCTGCCCTTCGAGGCGGATCGCTTCGACGTCGTCGTCGCGGAATCGGTGCTCGCCTTCGTCGACGACAAGGCACGGGCGATCCGGGAGCTCGTGCGGGTCACGAGGCCGGGCGGCTACGTCGGGCTGAACGAGCTCGTCGCGGTCGAGGAGATCCCCGAGGACGTCGCCCAGGTGGCCCGCGACATGGGCACGCAGGTGCTGAGCGCCGCGGACTGGCAGGCGCTCTGGGACGGCTCGGGGCTCGGGGACCGCGTGATCAAGGTCCACCGGATCGACCCCGTCGTCGAGGTCCGGAGCCGGATCCGGTGGATGGGTCTTCGGTGGCTCGCGCGTGCCTGGGCGCGTGCCGCGTGGCTGCTCGCCACGAGGCCCGATCTGCGGGACTCGGTCCGGACGGTGATGGGCGGCGCGAAGGCGCTCGACGCGTGGGCCTACGCGCTCCTCGCCGGTCGCAAGTAGCGCGGCCGCGGCGACCGTCTGTTCCGCCCCGGTCTCGGCTGCGACGCCTCGAGAGGTGGCGGGGCGAGCATCGCCCGCGGGCGTTCCGTCACGCCAGCCATGCATCAGCGCGGGCTGGCGCGCATCGACTCCGTCGGCGCGGGAACCCTCGAGCGGAGGAGCATGAACGCGAGTCCCGCGAACCAGACCGGGATCACGACGCCGGCAACGAGGAGCACGACCGCGACGTTCGGCTCGCCCAGGGCGGCCGTGGCGGCCGAGATCGCCGCAAGCAGGAACCCCACCGCGGCCGCCATCCCGAGGGCCGTGAGCCAGACGGGAAAGGCCGCCCGCATCCGGCCCAGGACGGCGGCCACCGCCAGCCACGCGCCGATCGTGAGTGTCTGCAGCACGCCGCCGGGGTCGATCCGCGCCTGCTGCGCGGGCAGCGCCCCATCCTCCGCGTAGCGGACGGCGGCGGCGGGGATCGCGACGAGGTCGGTCGCGTTCTGGAGGGCGACGACCGCGTAGCCCAGCATCCCTGCCGCGGTTCCGGCCAGCGCCAGCGACGACGTGCCCGCACCGAGGATGCGGCCGACCACGGCGACGGTCGCGTAGGCGGCCAGGGCGAACAGGATGCTCAGGATCCAGCTCGCGCGCAGCCAGAGGTCGTCGGCGGCGACGGAGCCGAGGAACGCCGGCGTGGGCGTGAACGACTGCTGCACCTCGGGCAGCATGGCGAAGGCCGCCGCACTGCCGAGGCCCGTCACGGTGGTCACGACGCCCCTGCCCGATCGCCAGCCGAGTGGTCCTCCTGTACGCCATCCTCATCGCATGCGCTCCAGGGCGATGATGGCGGCTCCGTCGTGCCCCGGAAGTGCCGCTGGTCACCCGGACGCGGGGAGTCTTCGGCGGCATTCACGTTCGCGCCGCCGGGTCCTCCGGCCGGGCGCCGAGCGAACGCCTCACTGCGCGGAGCGCGGCCCCCGTGCATGTCGACACGGCGCCGCGTCAGGGTGCGCTCGACCCGCTTCCGGGGCGCCAGGCGGCTGCTGGTCTGGGCAGCGCTCGCGGCGGGGGAGAACCTCGTCGGCCTGATCGCGGCGCAACCTCGCGACCGGAGGCCCGCGCGGCTCTCCGTCGCGACGCGCGTGTCGTTCCGGCGCGCCCAACACCCTCCGGGCGCGCCAAAGTGGCGCAGGCCAGCGGCAACCTCCACCGACTCCACTTCCCTTCCGACGGCCCTAGGCCGCGCCGGTGAATCGACTCACCATGCCCGAAGACGCGTCCGTCGAGAGGAGGGAAGGTCGTGGCAAGGACAATCTTCCACGGCGGCGTCGTCTTCGACGGCACCGGCGCAGATCCCTTGAGGATCGATGTTGGGGTCGAGGAAGGCCGGATCGTCGAACTTGGCCGCGACCTCCACGGCGACAACGTGGTCGACATCGCCGGACAAGGCCTGCTGCCCGGCTTCATCGACTGTCACGCTCACGTCGGCATGAGCGAGCTGCGACCGGTCGAGGAAGAGGCTGCCCGGTCGGCGTCGCGGAACGCCTTCGCCGCGATCGCCAATCTGCGTGCCACGCTCGACGGAGGGGTGACGACGGTCCGAGACGCCGGGTTCGCGGACGCCGGTTACCGCGACGCCATCGCGGCGGGCGAGGTGCCCGGACCGCGGCTGCTCGTCTCGCTCGTCCAGCTGTCGCCCTCGGCCGGCCCATATGATCCGAGGACGCCATCGGGGTTCGACAGCTGGGTCCCGTATGCGGGTATCCCCCTGCCTGTCGCCGACGGCCAGGATGCGCTCCGGGCGAAAGTCCGCGAACTGGTCCAGCTCGGCGCCGACGTGGTCAAGGTCTTCGCGACCGGCCACTGGGCCATGGGACGCCACGGCGCGGACCGCTCGATGTTCCGCGACGAGGAGCTCGTCGCCATCGTCGACGAGGCACATCGCCAGGGCATCCGCGTGATGGCTCACGCCCACGGGGCCGCCGGGGCGGCTGCCGCGGCTCGCGCCGGGGCGGACTCCATCGAGCACGGGCTCCTGCTCGATGACGCAGCCATCGAGGTGATGGCCGAGGCCGGGACCGTGTTCGTCCCAACGCTCCTTGCCGCGGAGGGAATGGCGCCCGAGATCGTCGAGGGACACCGCGACGTCGTGCGCCGCGCGCATCGTCGCGGGATCCGGATCGCGATGGGGACCGACTGCCCGATGAAGCCCCACGGCACCAACCTGCGGGAGCTCGAGCTCCTGACCGGCTGCGGGATCTCGCCGGCCGAGGCCCTCCGGGCGGGCACCGGGACCGCCGCCGAGCTCCTCGGACTCGAGGACGAGGTCGGACGTGTCATCCCCGGGCTCGCTGCCGACCTGGTTGTCGTCGATGGTGACCCGCTCGACGTGGTCGGGCTGCCGGAGCGGATCCGCGACGTCTACCGCGACGGCCGGCGCGTCGGGCCGTCGGCGCCGGTGTGCTGACGTTCTGACGGACACCGAATCGACATCGACAAGGCCCACCTCACGCAGCTCGCAGGGCCGCGACGAGCACGTCGCAACCGCCGATCACGATGGTTGTTCGAACGCGTTCCCGACCCTCCGGGCGCGCCAGCAGCCTGCCTGCCGGCTCGGCGGACTCGGACGCGTTGTGCCCCAGATCACACCTGCCGCGATCTCGTCGTAGCCTGTGGTCATGCGCGATGACGAGACGACGGTCCCAGCCCCACCCGTCAGGTCGGACGCCGAGTGGCGCGCCGTCCTGACTCCAGAGCAGTACACGGTCCTGCGCCAGAAGGGGACCGAGCGCGCCTTCACGGGGGCTCTCTGGGACGAGCACAGGCCGGGCACGTACCGCTGTGCCGGCTGCAACACCGAGCTCTTCCGCTCCGACGCGAAGTTCGAGTCGGGCACAGGCTGGCCGAGCTTCTTCGCCCCGGCCGACCCGGCGGCAGTCGCCACCAGGACGGATCGCTCCCTGTTCATGACCCGGACGGAGGCCGTGTGCGCCACGTGCGGCGGGCACCTCGGGCATGTCTTCAACGATGGCCCGAACCCGACCGGCCTTCGCTACTGCATCAACTCGGCAGCGCTGGAGCTCGATCCGAAGGACTGAACGGGCGCGCCGGATCCCCCAGCAGCCCCCGCCAGCTCCGCGCCTCGCGAGCTCCCGTCACCGCTGGGCTGCCCATCCGCCACCCGTGCCCCGCCGAAGCTTCAGCATGACGCAGAAGCGCACCTGGCTCGCCACGCCCACCGACGGCTTCCGGCGCCGCGCGGTCCGCCAGGCCGAGGAGCTGTTCTCCCATGCGGACGACCCCCTTGCCGACACGCTCCGGTATGCCGGAGATCCGGGGCTCTTCGGTCCGGACTCCATCACCTGGGAGCTGATGGGTGACGTGTCGACGTTCATCGGGGGCATCCGCGCGCTGCTGGTCCAGGCGGCACATCCGGAGGTCGTGGCGGGCGTCGCGGACCATTCGCGCTACCGCGAGGACCCGCTGGGACGCCTGTCGCGAACCTCCAACTACGTGACCGCGACCTCGTACGGCGCCATGCCGGAGGTGGACGCGGCGGTGGGGACCGTGCGGCGCGCACACACCAGGGTGCGCGGGACGTCCCATCGCGGGATCCCCTACATGGCGGGGGACCCGGCGCTTGCCGCGTGGGTCCACAACTCGCTCACCGATTCGCTCCTCGTCGCGGCCCAGGTGTTCGGTCCGCGTTCGCTGTCGACCGAGGAGGCCGACCGGTTCGTGACGGAGCAGGCACGCATCGGCCGTCTCCTCGGGGCCGATCCACTGCCTGAGACGGCCGCGGACCTCGCCCGATGGGTGGCGGAGCACCCCGCCGTCGCGCCTTCTCCCGGCATGGTGGAGGCTGTCCGATTCCTCGAGCGACCGCCCCTGAGCCCGGCGGTGATGCTCAGCTATCGACTGATGGCGGGGGCTGCCGTCGCCACGCTCCCCGAGCGGTTGCGGGAGGTCCTCGACGTCCGCGCCCGCCGGGGCGCGGTCCCGGTCGGCCGTGCGTCCATGCGGTCACTTCGGTGGGTCCTCGGCTACTCCCCGCGATGGCGGGTGGCGCTCCTCCGCGCGGGCGCGCCCATCCCGGAGGACCGGTTCAAGCAGAAGACGCCCTTCGAGACGATCACGCACCCGCCTCGTTGATCGACGGGACGCCCCCGATCGTGACGGCTGGGGGGCGTGTTCGAACCCTGCTGGAAGGAGCGAGCGCCAGGCCGGTCGAATGGGCCGCCGGCTCCAGGCGTGCCGCGACGATCGACACGAGGGGTGCGCCCTTGCTCCCGCCCGGGAGATCCATGTTCCCGGCCGCGACGACCGCTGACGGGCGCCGAAGCGCACGACCGATCGTCAGCGCATCTCCTCGAGCGTGGGGCAGGGGTCGATGCCGTACGTCGCGCATTCCGTCTCCGTGAAGCCGCGGCTCAGCGACGATCGGACCAGTCTGAGCAGCTCGCCGGGATCGGTCGTGAATGTGGCCAGTCCGCCGCCGTCCGGAGCGACGACGAGCCGCTCGTTGTCGACGAAGGCGAGCCCCTGGACCTGCGCCGGGACGCGGGCCTCCTGGAGCAGCTGCTGCGTGGCCGTGTCCCAGACACGGATGATGCCGTCCGAGGCGCCGGTCGCCAGGGTCGTCCCGTCGGGGGTGATCGCGAAGCCCTTGAGCGACCCGAGATGGGCCACCTCCACGAACGCGAGGACCTGCAACGTCCCCGGGTCCAGCCAGGCGAGGGACGAGCGTCGCTGGAAGTTCGAGGCATCCGACACGATCAGGCGGCCGAGCGCATCGAACCCGAGGAATCTTCGGGATGGCAACGGCTGCATCGTCCTCGGGCGTGACGGCCTGGGTTCGGCTCCAGTCCTTGGTCGCGTAGCGCACGGTGCGCCCGGCGGTATCCGAGATGAGCAGGGACGAGCTGTCCGGGGTGAACGTCGTGTCCCACCAGACGGCGGGGTTGCCCTCGCGATCGACGCCTTCATCCGGTCCTGGCGCCCTGAAGATGAGCTCCCCGGTGGACGCGTCCCACACCACCACGTTCCGATCTGGGCCTCCGTCGATCGCCCATCCGTCCAGGACGGCGATCATGCGTCCGTCCGGCGACCATCGGATGGTCTCGGCCCAGACCGGGAAGGGGGTCTCCGGGAAGCGCTCACACCCATCGGGCGGTCGTTCCTGCGCGCCACTCCAGTCGCATGTTCCCGTGAGCTCACGGACCACCGAACCGGTGGACAGGTCGACGACCACGGGCGGACCGAAGCGATTCTGGTCGTAGACTCGCTGGGCTGCCGCCAGCCGACCATCGGGCGAGAGCGCCAGGCGCTGTGTGCCGAGCTCCGGCAGGCTCTGGCGCAGCTTGAGCGTGTCTGCATCGAAGACCTGGAGCATGCCGGACAGCGGCTGCATCCCGTCGCAGACCTGGAACAGCGCCCCCGTTCCATCGGCGATCTGGAGGCTGGAGCCGACCGTGAAGCCGTCGCAGGTGGGTGCCGCTGCCAGGTCCCCATGGCTCCGGCGGTCGATGCGGTAGAGCGTCGCGGCTGGCCCGGCATCCCCACCTCCGATCAGCGCGAGATGGCCATCCGCGGACAGCGACGGTCGCTGGAACTGGACGGCCGGCCATTCCTCGATCTGGAGCCCGGAAGGGACAGCCCAGCGTCGCATCGTCCCATCGCGGGCCGTGCCGAGGATGCTGGCCCCTGTGCGATCGAAGATGAAGCCGCTGTCCTCGCCCCAGAGCGCCTGGATCTTCGTGTAGACGAGCCGGTCTGGCGACGACGCCTGTAGGTCCACGATGAGGCCGGGCCGGCCTCCGTAGACGAGATACCGGCCGTCGGGGCTGACCGCCCGGGCGCCGTGGACCATCGAGATCGGGATGGACTTGAGGTCGATCTCCAGGATCAGCTCGCCGGTCTGGCTGTCGACGACGCGCACGTACTGCTCATCGCCCCGCCGAGTGTCGTAGGCCACGATCCGCCCGCCCGCCCCGATCGCCGTGCCCCAGTCAGGCGCCTCCGCGTCGAGCGTCCTGACCGACCCGGTGACCAGGTCCACCGCCTGGAGCGGAAGGCCCGTGGAATCGCCCCAGTCGCATGCTCCATCCGACGCGGGGCGAGGCGTGCGGATCAGGGCGACCTCTCCATCCACCCCGTGCAGGTGCGCGCCGCACGGACCGACGTCGATGGTCCGCATCAGCTCGCCGGTCGCGGCATCGATCACGAGGACACCCAGATCACGCCCGGCGTACGGCTCCGGTCCCTCCTTGGGATCCTCCCAGAACGCCGCCGAGATGACGCGGGTCCCGTCCTTCGTGTAGAACGGATCCCATAGTCGGGCCACCTGGTCACCTGCCGCGGGGGCCGGGAACGACCATCGCAACGCGCCGTCGGGCAGGGAGATCGCCTCCAGCACATCCGGCAGCGGGACCGCCTCCTCCGCGTTGGATCGGTCCTCGGCGTAGACGACCGCGGCGAACGCGTCGCCCTCCGGGGCGAGGTCCATCCACGTCTCCGTCACGTTGCGATCCTCGGGCCACGAGAAGTGCGCGATGACCGGGTCCGCGGCGAGCACGTCGTGAAGCACGCTCGTCGACTGGAAGGTGGGCGCCTTCTCCACGGACATCGCCTGGACCGCGAGCAGCTTCGCGAGACTCGGATCCAGCTGTCGCGCCGCGATCGCGGAAGCCAGCAGCTCGCGCGCCCGCGCCGTGGTGGCATTGCGATCCGCCGCGGCGCGCTGCTCCTCCGCCCGTGTGGCCTCGGACTCGGCGCGACGCTGCTCCTCGGTGGCGCGCGCCGCTTCCGACGCGGCCAGCTCCGCCTGTTGGGCGGCTCGAGCGGCCTCCTCCTCGGCGCGCTGCCCCTGGAGTACGGCGAGCCCCCCGGCCCCGACAGCCACCAGCAGGGCCGCGGCCGCGCCGGCCAGCAGGATGCGCAGCCTCCGGTTCGTCCGGCGCTGGCGCTCGACCTCCAGCTCGGCAGACCGCTGGCTCGCCTGGAGGAACTCGCGCTCGGAGGCGTTGAGCTCGACCGCGTGCTCACCCGCCCATTCCAGGGCCGTCGCAAGACGGGCGCCGCGATAGAGGTCGCCGGGCTCCCGGCCGCGCTCCTCCCAGTCCCGCACCGCGCCGATGAGATGGAGACGGACCTGGCGACCCGCGGCGTCCTCCTCGAGCCACTCCTGGAGCCTCGGCCACTCGCGCAGCAGCGCCTCGTGGGCGACCTCCACGTGGCCGTCCCCGATCGTGAGGAGGCGGGCCGAGGAGAGGCGCTCCAGCAGCTCCGCCGTCACCGGGTCTCGCTCGGCGTCGAGCTCCTCGAGCGCCACACGGCGCCGCACGAGCTCGGTGCCCTCGCCGGGGCCGGCCAGGCGCAGAAGGAGCGCGCGGGCCACCTGTCGGCGGTGCGGATCGAGCTCGGCGAACGTCGCCTCGGCGAGCCGGGCGATCGCGCCATGCAGGCCGCCGCTCGCCCGGTACGAGGCAAGGGTCAGGCGCTCGCCCTCGCGCGCTCCCCAGAGCTCGAGCAGCGTGGTGGAGAGGAGCGGCAGGACCCCGGGCTCCCCGCCCGTGTCGGCAACGAGGGCGGCGGTCAGGGCGGGCTCGACCCGCAGGCCGACCTGTTGGGCAGGGTGCTCGATGACCGCGGCGAGCTCGGTGGCCGACAGTGGGCCGACCAGCACCTGGTCGGAGCCGAGGAGCCGTGCCAGGGCCGGGTAGACGGCGCAGCGCCCGTAGTGGTCGGCGCGCAGTGACACGATCACCTTGAGGCCGGGTCGCTCGCTCGTGAGCAGGTCGATGAAGGCGCTCCGCTCGCCCTCGTCCCGGGTGGCGTTGAAGACCTCCTCGAACTGGTCGACGAAGACCACGAGGCGATGGCCCATCGGGAGCGCCGCGAGGGCGCCCGCGAGCGCCGCCGCGGGGTCGTCGGGGAGGTCGACGTCGGGCATCGCGCGCGCGAGCGCTCGCCTGAGCTCGGCGAGCGGGTGCTCGCCGGGCCGCAGCAGCACCTGCGGCCACCGGTCGCTGCCCGGCAGGACGCCGCCGGCGAGTGCGGGCAGCAGCCCGGCGCGGAGCGCCGAGGACTTGCCGCTTCCCGAGTCGCCCACCAGGCCGAGGAACCGCGCGCCCACGATCTTGGCCACGAGCTCCGCGATCAGCCGTTCGCGCCCGAAGTAGTGTTCGGCGTCCGCAGCCTCGAACTCGGCCAGGCCCTTGTAGGGACAGACCGTCCGCGACGCGGCCACGCCGTCCTGGGCCTCCTCCGACGCGGCGAAGAGACGCTCTCGCTCCCGCGCGAGCTCCAGGTCGGCCATGTCGCCGATGAGGTCGGCCTCCGCCGCTCGGAGTCCCCGTCGCTCGGCCGCGGTCCGGTCCGCGGAGGCCCCGAGGCGCTTCGCCGCGGAGGTGCGCGCCCAGCGCCCCGCCACGCGATGGACCGCCGCCGGCACGCCGCCGGACTCGGCGACGATCTCGCCGAGTGGCGCGTCGTCGGCGGCGCGCCCGGCGTAGAGGGCAGCGATCTCGCGGATCGCGGGCTCGTCGAGCGGCCCCAGCGTTCGACGCTGCTCGGGCGACGCGAGGCGCTCGGCGAGAGCGACGAGGGACGGCGGGGCCTCGAGCCGGTGGGTGACGAGCAGCAGCGTCGCGCGGCCGGCCAGGTCCGCGGCCCTCTCCACGACGGCCCGGACCACGTCCGGGCTCGCGGCGTCGAGGTCGTCGACGACGACCAGGGCGGGTCGCTCGCCCGCCACGCCCAGGGCCCACCCGTCGTCCGCCTGCCGGCCGGCCGGCACGTAGGAAACGAGGGCGCCGCCCTCCCGGGCGAGGGTCGCCAGCTCGGCGGCCAGCCTCGTCTTGCCGATCCCCGGAGCACCGGACAGGACGACCGTCCGCCCATGGCCGCGGCTCGCCCGGCGCCAGTGCCAGCCGAGCCAGCGCAGCTCGCCTTCGCGACCCGCGAGGGGAACGATGGGATCGAGCTCCGTCGGCAGCGGCAGGGTCGCAGCCGGGGCGCCGCCGGCGGACGGCGAAGGACCGCCGGCCGGCACGGTGACGCCCGCCGGCGCGGAGACGCCCGCCGGCGCGGGTCCGTCGGCACGGACCCTGACGACCTGCACCGGCGCGTCGAAGCTCTTGAGCGATGCCGCTTCCGGCGCCTGGAACGCGAGGCCGTCGACCTGGCCCGTGAGGTGGACGAGGTTCGCGCTCGCCAGCACCTCGCCGGCGGCCGCGATGCCGCACAGCCGGGCGGCCATGTTGAGCGCGGCACCACGGTAGCCGTCGCCGACCGGGACGGCCTCGCCTGCGTCGAGGCCGATGCCGACCCCCAGTGGCAGTGTCGGGTCGGTCGCGGTCTCGTCGGCGAACGCCGACTGGAGCTCGACCGCGGCCCGCAGCGCCTGCCGGGCGGACGTGAACACCGCGAGCGCCTCGTCGCCGCGCAGCTCCACGAGCTCGCCGCCCCACGCCTCCACTCCTTCGCCGGCGACCTGGGCGAACCGCACCGCGAGCCGCGAGGCGGCCTCATCGCCGTGCTGGGCCGTGAAGCGCGTGTAGCCGCGGACGTCCGCGATGAGGAACGTTCGAATCGAGCCGCCCGGCGCCGCCTGCCCCGGCGATCCTGGCATGAGAGCCCCTTCGCTCCGTGTCGGTCGCACCCGCTCCGACCGGCCCCCTGGGATCGGCGTGGCGGTAGACGAGTTTCCCACGGGCCGTCAAGGGCACACCGCGGAGACGTCCGGGTGCCGCGGCCCGGCGCCGGGGCGATGTCGTCGTGCGTGTCCCCGCGGCCGGGAGACGATGGCTGGGACCGTGCTCGTGGAGAGCGACGACGCGACGGCCGAACGGATCGGTCAGCCACCAGGAGGGGAGCCCGAGCCATGTCGATGACCAGCGCCACCACCGCTGTGCCCGCGGCCCCGCCTGCGACCGCGCCCAGCACGACCATCGCCCCGGAGCGTGCCCGCTCCCTGCGCCGCTGGAACCGCTTCCTGGTCTTCGCCCACGGGGGCCAGTTCGTCCTGATGCTCCTGGTCTCCGGGACCGCGGTGCTCTTCGAGGTCGTCGTGCCGACGGCTCGCCCGATCGTCGTGAACGGCGAGTTCACCGGGATCGAGCCGTCGAGCGTGATGCTCGTCACGTTCCCGCTGGTCTACCTGATCGCCAGCTTCTTCCTGATGAGCGCCATCGCCCACGCCTCCGCCGGCTTCTTCCTGCGCGGCCGCTACGAGGCGTGGCTCGCGCGGGGCATGAACCCGTTGCGCTGGGTGGAGTACGCGTTCTCGTCGACGGTGATGATCGTGGCGATTGCGTACCTCAGCTTCATCACCGAGTTCCCGGCGCTCGTCGCGATCGCCGGCTGCAACGTCGCAATAACGTCTTCGGATGGAGCATGGAAGCGGGCGACGAGGAGAGCAGGGCCGCCTGACGAAGGGCGAGCGCATCGACTGGAAGCACTTCATCTTCGGCTGCATCGCCGGGATCGTGCCCTGGATCGCGGTCTTTCTCGATCGTGTGGGCCTACTCCGCCCAGGAGGGCCTG
>CAVQVT010000005.1:0-225321 GCA_963717255.1 uncultured Chloroflexia bacterium
GTGCGGGTCGCCGAGCGCCATGTGCCCGTCCTCCTCCCGGTCCACCCACCGCTCGAGCTCGAAGCCCCGGAGGCGCGCACGGATCGACCGCGGCGACGGGCAGGTGACGCCGGGCTCGGACGCCGACTCGTCGCGGTCGCCGTAGACCATCCCCGCGAAGCGGCCGCCGGGCGGGAGGGCCGCCCGGATCGACGTCCAGGCGCGCGCGAACGCTCGCGAAGGCAGGAACTGGAGGCTCACGTTCGCGACGACCAGGTCGCAGGGCGGGACGTCGAAGGTCGCGAGATCCGCCACCCGCGTCTCCAGGCGCGCACGGTCCCGCCGGCGCGTGGCAGCCAGGAGAGCCTCGATCGCGGCGGGCTCCCGGTCCACCGCGACGACACGCCACCCCCGGCGAAGAAGCTCGCGCGTATCGCGTCCGGCGCCGCACCCGAGATCCACCGCCGTGCGCGGTGACGCGCCTTGCGCGTCCTCCGTCGCGAATAGGTCGGCCGCCGCGGTCGTGGTCCACCATGCGGGGCGGTCCACGGTCACGGCGTAGTAGGCGGGCCAGTCATCCTTCGGCATGACCTCAGGCTAGCGCCCGGGCGGGATCGGCGACGTACGACCGTGCCGTGCCCGCGCCTCGCGGCGCCGACCGAATGTGCCGAACGGCCCTACACGCGCGGTATGGTGTGCCCGAGCATGCCGACTTTCACCCGGCGCTGAGGGAGGGTACCGGTGGCCGACCTGTCGACCGTCTTCACGGGCATCCGCTTCCAGAACCCGTTCCTGCTCGCGTCCGCGCCCCCGACCGAGTCGGAGTCGAACATCATGCGGGCCTACGAGGCAGGCTGGGGCGGCGTGGTCACGAAGACGATCGGCCTCCACCCGGTCGTGAACGTCCGGGGCCCCAAGACCAAGTTCCTGCGCATGGACGCCGGCGGCGGCCGCCTCTCGATGGCGAAGCGCGAGAACGCCACGCTCATGGCCTCGTGGAACTGGGAGCTCATCTCCGACAAGCCGATGGACTGGTGGCTCCCGCGGATCGAGAACATCAAGCGGGCGTGGCCCGACCGGGTCCTCGTCGCCTCGATCATGGCCGGCTCCGGGTCGGACAAGGAGCTCGCGGCCTGGCAGACGCTCGTCCAGGGCGTCCAGGACGCCGGGGCCGACGCGATCGAGCTGAACTTCTCCTGCCCGCACATGGACCGCGTGGACATGGGCGCGAACGTGGGGAAGGATCCGGTCCTCTGCTCGGTCTCCACGCAGGCCGTGAAGGAGGTCGCGAAGGTCCCCGTCTGGGTGAAGCTCACGCCGGCGACGGCCGACATCGTCGAGGAGGCGGAGGCCACCTTCCGCGGGGGTGCCGACGCGATCGTCTCGTCGAACACCTTCCCGTCCATCCCGCTCATCGACCCCGAGACGCTCGAGTTCGAGGTGAACGTGGACGGGTACGTCTCCTCCGGCGGCCTCGGCGGGCCGGCGATCCTCGCGCAGTCGCTCGCGAAGATGGCCCAGATGACGCAGGCCTTCCCGGACCGCGAATTCTCGGGGATCGGCGGGATCTCCGGCTGGGACCAGGCCCTCAACTACTTCCTGCTCGGGTGCGGCACCGTCCAGGTCGCCACCGCGGCGATGCTCGACCACGCGATCGGGCCGAACGTCGTGCGCGACCTCATCGACGGGATGACCGCCTTCCTCGACAAGAACGCCGACCGCGGGTGGTCCACGTTGGCCGCCTTCCGCGGTCTCCGACGTGGCAATATCGTGGCGCAATCACAGATCGGCCGTCCGGAGTCCTCGGAGTACCACGGCGGGTACGAAGAAGAGGCCGAGGGCTACGCCGGGCCGGTCACCACCACGTAGCCATAAGAGCGGCAGCCGCCGGGCCGACTGAACCAGGGAGGTGCCTTCAGAGAACCCGTCCCCGCGACCGCCGGCGGTCGCCCACCGCCGCGGAACCACGGTCTGACGACACGCTCATGGAGGGAGGCTATGACGGCGGCAGCGATGCCGGGCGGCGAGATCGTCTTCCCCGACGGTCGACACGCACTCACGCCCGAAGCCGACGCGGCACTCGACGGGTCCCCGCTGCACAACGAGGACCTCGCCCCGGTCCCGATGAAGAAGCGGACCTGGACGACCTACAACTACCTCGCCCTCTGGGTGGGCATGGCGATCAACGTCCCGACATGGCTGCTGGCCTCCGGCCTGATCGCCCTCGGGATGGCCTGGTACCAGGCGATCATCACGATCGGGATCGCCAACGTCATCGTCCTGATCCCCATGCTGCTCATCAGCCACGCGGGGACCAAGTTCGGACTCCCCTACCCGGTCATCGCCCGCGCCTCGTTCGGCGTCTGGGGCGCCAACCTGCCGGCCCTGCTGCGCGCCGGCGTGGCCTGCGGATGGTTCGGGATCCAGACGTGGATCGGCGGCAGCGCCCTGTTCGCCGTGATCGCAGCGCTCCTGCTCACGCTCACCGGCGGCAACGACGCGTGGGTGAACGCGCCGTCGTTCGAGGTGCTCATGGGCGGTGCGTTCCCCTGGACGGCGTGGCTGTGCTTCGCCGTCTTCTGGGCCCTCAACATCGTGATCATCCTGCGCGGCATGGAGGCCATCAAGCGCTTCGAGAACTGGGCCGCCCCGTTCCTCATCGCGGTCTTCCTCGCCCTGATGGTCTGGATGATCTCGCAGGCGGGTGGCCTCGGCCCGGTGGTCGAGGAGTCCGGCACGCTCGGCTGGGGCCCGGACTTCTGGGCGATCTTCCCGCTCTCGCTCATGGGCATGATCGCGTTCTGGTCCACGCTGTCGCTGAACATGCCGGACTTCACGCGGTTCGGCCGCAGCCAGCGTGAGCAGGTCGTCGGCCAGTCCCTTGGACTGCCCACGACGATGACCCTGTTCCCGCTCGTCGGCGTCCTCACGACCTCGGCGACGGTCATCGTGTACGGCGAGGCGATCTGGGACCCGGTCGCACTGACCGGGAAGCTGGACAACCCGCTCGTCCTGATCATCATGCTGGCGGCGCTCGCGCTCGCGACCCTGACCACCAACGTGGCGGCGAACGTCGTGAGCCCGTCCTACGACTTCTCCAACGCGTGGCCTTCGAAGATCAGCTTCAAGACCGGCGGCATCATCACGGGCATCATCGGGATCCTGATCATGCCCTGGAACCTGCTCTCCACCCCCGAGCTCTACATCTTCACGTGGCTCGGCTTCTACGGCGGCCTGACCGGCGCCATCGCGGGCGTGATCATCGCCGACTACTGGCTGATCCGGAAGACGAAGCTCGCTCTCGCTGACCTGTACAAGCCCACGGGCATCTACCGCTACGCGCGCGGCTGGAACTGGCGCGCGGTGGTCGCCCTCGTGGTCGGCGCCGTCATCGCCCTGGGCGGCGCGTACTCCACGCCGGCCGCGGACGGGTCGTCCACCGGCCCGTTCCCGCCCGACGGGATCATCGGCTTCCTCAAGCCCGTCTACGACTACAGCTGGCTCGCCAGCCTGATCATCGCCTTCGTCCTCTACTGGGTGCTGGCGACCTTCATCAAGCAGAAGAACCAGGACGTCGCAGAGGCGACCCAGGTCCCGGCGGAGACCGCGGCCTGACCCACGCACCGCCGCCGCCGGCCCCGGCCGGCGCCGACACCGCATCGACGAGGCCCCTCCGCGAGGAGGGGCCTCGTCACGTCCGCGCCCTCGCCCCGCAGCGACCGGGCGCAGGAGACGGCGGCCCTTCCCGACCCCGGCCGGCGGAAGCGCCGGAGCCGCGATGACGTGGATGGGAGGCCACCGCGTCGATGCCGATGGGGTACGGTCGGGGCGTGACGCAGTCGACGGACGCCGAACGCATCACCCTCCGCGCCGGCGGCGCTGAGGCCGTCGTGGTCCCGGGCGCCGGCGGCCGGATCGGATCGCTGCGGATCGACGGTCTCGAGACCCTCGTGACGGAGGGCTGGGGCCCGCTCGCCTGGGGCGCCTACCCGATGGTCCCGTGGGCGGGACGCCTCGACCGCGGGGTCCTCCGCTGGGCGGGCGCCGAGCACCCTTTCTCGACGCACATCGCGCCGCCCCACGCGATCCACGGGACGCTGATGGAGAGCCGCTGGGAGGTCGTCGCCGCGACGGCCGACGTCGTCGAGCTGGCGGCCGACCTGGGGGAGCCCTGGCCGTTCGGCGGGACGGCCGTCCACCGGGTCCGCCTCGCGGAGGACCGGCTGGAGGCCGTCCTGGAGGTCCGGGCGGATGCCACAATGTTCCCGGCGATCGTCGGTTGGCACCCGTGGTTCGCGCGGACGCTGCGCGACGCCCGCGGCGCCGCGCACGGGGGGAGAGTCGTCGTTGACCTCCCGGCGGGCGCGATGCTCCGCCGCGGCACCGACGGACTGCCGGACGGCACAGTCGTCCGGCCGGTCCCGCCGGAGCCATGGGACGACTGCTTCACGGAGCTGTCCGCACCACCCTCGGTGAAGTGGGCCGGCGCGCTCCGCGTCGTCGTCGAGAGCGACGCGCCGTACGTCGTGGTCTACACCGAGCAGGAGTCCGGCGTCTGCGTGGAGCCGCAGACGGGGCCGCCGAACGGCCTGAACACGGGCGAGCACGCGGTCGTGGAGCCCGCGCGGCCGCTGATCGCGACGATGACGCTCCGCTGGAGTCGCGCGGGCTGAGGGCCGGCCAACCGTCAGTCTCCCCGCGACGGAGCCAGGGCCGCCGCTCGACGTGCCCGCCAGCGGACCGTCCATTTCTCGAGCTCGACCGCGACGAACACAAGCGTCGACGCCGCGAGCATCACAGCCAGCTCGATCGGGGCCAGCGCCTCCGTCTCGAAGATCCGCTGGAGTGGGGGCAGGTAGATGATGGCGAGTTGGACGGCGACCGTCGCCATGACGGCGCGGGCCAGCGGCAGGTTCGTGCGCCAGCCAAGCGTGAAGAAGCTCTCGGTCTCAGAGCGGACGGCCAGCGCGTGACCGAGCTGGAGGAACGCGAGCGTCGAGAACACGATGGTCTGCCAGTGCCAGTCGAGGTTGATCGCCATCGCCTGCATGGCGAGACAGACCCCACCCATGAGGAGCCCGACCCACAGGGCGTGCTGCCAGAGGCCGCGGGCGAAGATCGACTCGGTCATCGGACGCGGCGGGCGGCGCATGGTGTCCCGCTCCGCGGGCTCGACACCGAGGGCGAGCCCCGGCAGGCCGTCGGTGACGAGGTTGATCCACAGGATGTGGATCGGCAACAGAGGCAGCGGCAGGCCGGCGAAAGGGGCCAGGAACATGACCCAGATCTCGCCCGAGTTGCTGGTGAGGGTGTACCGGACGAATCGCCGGATGTTGTCGTAGATTCGGCGGCCCTCCTCGACCGCCGAGACGATCGTGGCGAAGTTGTCGTCGGCGAGGACCATGTCGGCGGCTTCCTTGCTCACCTCGGTTCCGGTGATCCCCATCGCCACGCCAATGTCCGCCAACCTGAGGGCGGGAGCGTCGTTCACCCCATCCCCGGTCATCGCGACGACCGCCCCGCGAGTCTTCCAGGCCTGGACGATGCGAAGCTTCTGCTCGGGGTTCGTCCGCGCGTAGACAGCAACGTCGTCGACGACGCGGTCGAATGACGCGTCGTCGAGCGTCTCGAGCTCGACGCCCGTGAGCGTGTCTCTGCCGTCCGTGAGGATCCCAAGCCGGCGCGCGATGGCCTGGGCGGTCAACGCGTGATCGCCCGTGATCATGACCGGGGTGATCCCCGCTGCCCGAGCCGCGGTTACCGCATCGGCCGATTCCGGCCGCGGCGGGTCGGCCATCGCGACCAGCCCGAGAAGCACGAGGCCGCTCTCGGCTCCCTCCAGGTCGTCCGGCAGCTCGTCGAGGACCCGCTCGGCGAGGGCCAGCACCCGGTAGCCCTCGGACGCGTAGCACTCGGCCGCTGCCTGGGCGCGCTCCCACGCCTCAAGGTCGATGGGATTGCCGAGCGGCGCGAGGGCATCGACGCCGCCCTTCACCGCGACCCACACTCGGCCCTGGTCGTGGTGGAGTGTCGACATCCGCCGGCGGGCGGGGTCGAAGGCGACCTCCGCGAGGCGCGGCAGCCGCGCGTCGAGGTCGCGGCGGTTGACACCGAGCTTGCCGGCGAGGGCGAGGAGCGCCCCCTCGGTGGGATCGCCTGTGATCGTCCACGGATCGCCACCTCGCATCGGGGCGACCAGCGTCGCGTCGTTGCAGGCGGCGGCGGCCAGGGCGAGGCGCGGCAGGTAGGGATCGTCGGAGTGATCAAAATCCCCGGCGAACGACCCCGCGGGCTCGTAGCCGGTGCCTGCGACCCGATACTCGGCCCGCGGCGTCCAGACCCATTCCACCAGCATCCGGTTCTGGGTGAGGGTGCCCGTCTTGTCCGAGCACACGACGTTGACCGATCCCAGCGTTTCGACGGCCGGCAGCTTGCGGGTGAGGGCCCGCCGGTTGGCCATGCGCTGGGCCCCGAGGGCCAGCGACACGGTCACCACGGCCGGCAGGGCCTCGGGGATGGCCGCCACGGCGAGGCTCACCGCGGTGAGGAACATGAGCTCGACGGACTCCCCACGGGCGACGCCGGCCACGAACACGATCGCACAGACGACGAGGGCCGCGGCGGCAAGCCCCTTGCCGAGCGTCGAGAGCCGGCGCTGGAGGGGCGTGAGCCCGGCCGGATGCGCCTGGAGCAGGTCGGCGATCCGCCCCAGCGCCGTCGCCATGCCCGTCGCCACGACGATGCCGGCACCCCGCCCGTAGGTCACCGCGGTTCCCTTGAAGGCCATGTTCCGCTGGTCGGCCATCAGTGCGTCCGTGACGTCGGGGAGCGCCGCGATGACCTTGGCCGCCGGCTCCGACTCGCCGGTCAGCGCGGCCTCGTTGACACGCAGGGCCGCAGACTCGATGAGCCGCAGGTCGGCCGCGACGATGTCGCCTGTCTCGAGGCGGACCACATCGCCGGGAACCAGCTCAGCCGCCGGGACGACGACGATCTCTCCGTCGCGCACGACGCGCGTGGTCGGGCTCGTCATCCGCTTGAGCGCGGCCATCGCCTGCTCGGCGCGGTACTCCTGGATGAACCCGATCACGCCGTTGAGGACGACGATAGCAAGGATGACGAACGTGTCCTTGAGGTCGCCGATGAGCGCGGTGACGACCGCCGCGATCATCAGCACGACGATCATCGTGTTGGTGAACTGCTCGACGAACAGGCGCCAATGCGGCTTGCGCCCGCGTTCGACGAGCTCGTTCGGTCCGAACCGGGTCAGCCGCTCCGCGGCATCGGCCACGGTCAGTCCCGCTGCCGGATCGGTGGCCAGCGCCGCGGCCACGGCGGACCCGTCGATCGTCCACGGACGGACGGGCGGCTTGGCCTCGGACGCAGCGGGTGCCACGGTGGTCACGCCGCAGCCACCGTGTTCCGGACCACGACCAGCGGGACGACGCATGTGACGAGGACGGCGACGGCGTCGGGCACCGGCCGCCGGAACCGCGGCCGGGGGCCGCGCAAGACGGCCACGGGGGCGACGGTCATGTCGAGCCTCCGATCTCGCGCGCGATGAGGACGCTCGCCGGCGGATGAGCGACGAGGGAGGCGCTCGTGCTGCCGAGGAAGAACCGCTCGATCCCGGACAGGCCCCGGGAGCCGACGACCAGGAGGTCCGCGGAGGACTGGCCCGCCGCGACCGTCAGCTGGTCGCGAGGGGAGCCGTGGGTCGCGCGGGGCTCGGCGGCCAGGCCGTGCTCGCTCAGCCGCCGGGCCGCATCTGTGGCGATCGTCTCGGCCGCTGCTCGGGCCTCGCGGAGGTCCTCCCGATGGGCCGCGTGCACCTGGGCGACCATCGTGGGCGCGACCCCCGAGACCAAGGGGGCGACTGTCTCGTAGACCGCGCAGACGGTCACGCTCACGGCGTGTCGGAACGGCAGGCGAGCGACGAGCTCAAGCGCCAGATCAGCGCCGGGCGAGGCGTCGTAGCCGAGCACGATCCGTCGAACCTGGTCCGACCTCCACGCGACGAGCACGGATGTCGGTGCGTACCGCGCCACCTTCCCCGACACGCTGCCGGCGAACTGGCGTCGCAGCGTACCAAGTCCCCGCGTCCCGACGACGATG
Source organism: uncultured Chloroflexia bacterium (assembly GCA_963717255.1). Lineage (GTDB taxonomy): Bacteria > Chloroflexota > Limnocylindria > Limnocylindrales > CSP1-4 > CAIYQJ01. The sequence continues at coordinate 8,095 of CAVQVT010000005.1, forward strand.
AGGTCGGGCAGGTGCGCGTTGGCATGGAGCACGATCTCCTCCGCCGGGTGGCCTCCGAGGACCGTCTCCCGGGCGCGGAAGCCTGCTGCCTCGAGATGCTCGACCGCCGCCCGAACGGTCGCCTCGGCCGCGGAGCGATGGGCTGCGTCGAGGACCGAGATCGGTCGGCGATCCTCCCTGCCGGGGCCCGGCCAGCGCGTGGTGCGCGGGACCACCGAGAGCACCTCGATCTCCTCGACGCCGCCCGGCTCGACGCTCGCGACCAGCATCTCGAGCGCATCCGCGGCTCCGGCGGAGCCGTCGGTCGCATAGAGGATCCGCAGTCCGGTCATCGTTGGGCACCCTTCGACCGTGAGGCGCCGCCATGCGCCACGACGAGCGTGGAACGGGGAGCGCCCTTGCTGACGGCGCGCGAGACGCTGCCAAGAAGGAGGCCCCGGAAGCCGCCGGTCCCCCGCGCGCCCGTGACGACGAGGTCGCAGTCGAGCTCGCTCGCGGCTGCCAGGATCGCCCTCTTGGCGTCGCCCTGGCGGACGACCGGCGTCCCCGTGCGGCCGCCGGACTCCAGCGCGGCCGCGGTCGCGCCGACGATCTCGGCGACCCGGGACTCCTCGAGCGCCACGAGATCCGGCACGACCATCGGCTCGTCGTGCGCGTATCTCGCGGGCCAGCTGTCCACCGCGACCAGGATGCCGATCCACGTGTCGGCCGGGAGTGGAAGACGAGCGAGGAACCTCGCCGCGGCGAGGCTGTGCGGCGAGCCGTCCGTCGCGATGAGCACGCGTCGCGGAGCCTGCACGGGCTCACGCGCTACGAGCACCGAGGTCGGCATCGCGTGGAGCAATGCCTGAGACACGCTTCCGAGGAGGATCGACTCGAGCCTGCCCTGACCGTGGGGGCCGACGACGATGAGGTCCGCATCGGTCGTCTCGACGAGGTCGATCAGGCCGGGGATCGGGTGTCCCTCCACCACGACGGCGCGGACAGGGCAGCCCGCCGAGGCGACCAGCGAAGCCGCCTCCTCGACCGCTCGCCGGGCCCCGCTCTGGACTCCGAGCCAGGCCTCGCCCATCAGGTCCTCGGTCACCCGGATGTGCACGTAACCCCACGCGCCGAGGAGCACCGGGCGTTCGGCGATGGACGCGACGATCACCTCGTCGGCCTCGGTGAGCGCGAGCTGCGTCGTCCAGGCGGCGCCGAGCGCGGCCTGCGGCGAGCCGTCGACGGCGACGATGATCCTCATCGCAGAAGCTCCTCCGCGATGACAGCGGGAGGCGCCGCGACGATCGACACCGTGGTGAAGCCCCTCGCCGTGAGCGGCAGGGCGCCGATGTTCTCGGCGCGGGCATGAGGCATGGCCGACCAGTCGGCGCCGACGGCGGCTCGGGCACCGTCCATCACATGCGGCTGGTGGAGCGCGACCGCCACGGCGATGACCTCCGACGTCCGTCAACGCTGCCGAAGGTCTCTCCCGGCCGCCGAGGCGGTCGATGCCGGCGGGTCCCAGGGGGCCGTGCTGACGCCGGACACCAGTGGTGGGGTACTCCCCATCGGTTCTGTGACACACGCTAGCAGGGCCCTTGACAGCCGTCAAGACTGTCCCGTATCGTTTCTCATGTGACTGATGGCAGGCATAGAAGGGATGGGGAGTCATCCGAGCTCGCCACGGGCCCGGCGGGCTCGACATGGACATTCCTGACGAACCACACGCACGTCATGATCTGCCTGGCCAGGGATCCGGACCTCAGGGTCAGGGACGTGGCCCAGCGGGTCGGCATCACCGAGCGGGCCGCCCAACGGATCCTGTCGGAGCTGGCGGGCGCGGGCTATGTGTCGCGCGCGAGGTCAGGTCGGCGGAACAGCTACCGGCTTGACCTCGATCGGCCGCTGAGGCACCCCCTCGAGAGCCCGAGGCCGGTGCGCGACCTTGTACGGGCGCTCGCGTCAGAGACCGGCACTCACGACTCCGGCTGACCCGGTGTGTGGGTGTGAGGTCCCGTCGGTCCGCTACCTGGTCTGAGCCGGCGCGGTCTCCCTGCAGGCGCGCCCCCGCTGCCTCTCAGCCGCCCGGGGACGGCGTCGGGCTGGCAGGCAGTGGGAGCGTCACGGACGGCGAGGACGGCGCCGCCCCCGGAGACGACGGCGGTGCGGTCATCGTGCTGTCCCCGATCTTGATGTCGTGGCAGAGCAGGCAGGTGGAGTCCCCGCGCAGCGCGTGGTCGATCGGCAGCGCACCGACCTCCTCGGACTGGTGGCAGCTCCGGCAGCTGAGCTGCGCGCCCTCCGCGTGCGGGTACGTCGGCGGCGGGAGGGCCTGCGGCTTGTGACAGAGGGTGCAGGTCTCCTCGCCCTTGTTCGCCATGCTCGTCGGCAGATGAACGTAGTTGCCGTGGCAGTCGAGGCACTTCTGGTCCTGGAGGCGCGAGTGGGGCTGCGTGATCGACTTGCCCGGGATCGGCTCCTTGTGGCAGTTGAGGCACTCCGTCTGCGCGACGCCGTCGTGGCCCGGCGCCTTCCGGCCGAGCTCCTTGTCGTCGTGACAGGTCAGGCACCCCCGCCAGCCTTCCAGCGGGTGACCGAGCGACGGGACCACCTTGAGGCCGGCGGAGCCGCCCGATTCGTGGCAGAGGACGCAGGCGTTGTTCGTGGGGATGTGGGCGAGGCCCATCGCCATCGTCTCGGCCGTGGCGGTCGGTCCCGCGGTCGCCTGCTCCGGGTGGCCAGGCTTCGAGGCCGGCGACTCCAGGCGGTCGAGGAAGACCACCGTGAGGAGCCCGACGATGACGACGATGTTGACGACGATGAGTGCGCTGATCGCGAGGTCGAGCTTGCGTCTCATGCGGGGGCTCCCACCAGGTCGCGCCCGTCGGGGGCGGCGGACGCCGGGGCGGAGGTCCGCGCGTCGAGCCGGCGAGCCTCGTGAAGTGTAGCGACGACGGCCGCGCCGAGCGAGGCGCGGACCGGTCCGGAGAGGTCGGGGCCGGTCTCGGTCGTGAACGGCCGGATGCAGACGAGGGAGAACGCCGGCGGCAGCGTGCCGGTCAGGCGCGCAGCGTCGACGAGCTCCCCGACCCCGTCGGAGGCGGCCGGCGAGAGACGGGTGCCGGGCGAGCGCACGGCATCGCCGTCCACGACGGCGATGGTGCCGGGCGGTCCGGCGATCTCGGCGGCGTCCACGATGACGAGCGCACGGGCGCACGCGACGACCGGAGAGAGCCCGAGCCCGAGGAGGCCGCCGTCGACGAGATCCGTCCCGGGCGGGAGCGCGCACTCGCCGCGGTCGGCGAGCCGGCGGATCTCGCGCACGACGTGCACGCCCACGCCGTCGTCGCCGCGCAGGACGTTCCCGACGCCGACGATCGCGAGCGGCCCGCGCGGATCGCTCATCCCATCTGCTCCGCCTCGTCCGCCACGCCCTCATCGCCGTCGCGGGCGAGGACGATCTCCTCGCGGGTCATGTACTTGTAGCCGCTGAAGATGCTCGCCAGGAGGCCGTTGCGCTCCAGGCTGTCCACCAGGACCGAGCTGTACACGTGGAAGAGCGCGATCGCGAGGATCAGGTACATCGCCGCGTGGTGGACCATCCGGATCAGCTGCGGCCCGAAGATCGCCCGCGGCCACCACAGGGCGGTCGCGCCTGGCTCGGACCCCAGCAGCCCGTCGAGGGCGAAGCCGGTGAGCGTCTCGAGCAGCAGCAGCAGCCAGAGGCCGAGGTACGCGGCGGCGGCGAGCTGGTTGTGCCCGATGATCCGCGGGATCTCCTTCACGATGAACGCGTAGAAGCCCGCCTGTCGGAGGATCTCGGTCGCCTGCCGCATCGTCGTGGGGATGAACGCCGACCACCGCGCATAGCGGTTCCCGAGGAGCAGGTAGATCGCACGCACGAGCCCGGAGACGACGAGGACGATCGCGAAGACGATGTGGATGAAGCGGACGTTCGTCATGACCGAGCCGCCCGGCGGGATGATGAACGGGTCGGCGATGTACCCGCCGGTGACGCTCAGGACGACGATCGCCGTGGCGGTGACCCAGTGCGTGATGCGGACCGGGATCTGCCACACGTAGACGCGGAAGCGGCCGTCCGGCTCCGACTTCGCCTCGGCGTGGCCGTGCGCCGCAGGGACGGCGACGGCCGCGGCCGGCTCGGCGGGAGCCTGCGACGGGATCGCGACGCCGACGGGGTCGCTCGCGGCGGTCATCGCGCCCTTCCTCCCGAGGTGCTCCGGCGGTCCGGCTCGGCCGGCCGGTACGCGTGGGTCGCGCAGGCGGTGCACGGATCGAACGAGTGGGCGACGCGGAGGATCTCGAGCGGACGCCGCGGGTCGACGACCGGCGTGCTGACGAGGGCCTCCTCGAGCGGGCCGCGCCGGTCGAGGGCGTCGCGCGGCGACGCGTTCCATGTCGTCGCGTCCACGATCTGGTACGCCTGGATCCGGCGGCCGCCGACGGTCACCCAGTGGCCGACCGCACCGCGCGGGCCCTCGCCCAGCGAGAAGCCCCCCGCCTCCGCGGGCCAGGCCTTCGGGTCCCACATCGCGATGTTCGCGATGGCCAGGTCGCCCGAGGCCATGTTCGCCGTCATCCGGTCGAGCCAGACGGCGAGACGGTTCACGAGCACCTGCGCCTCGATCGCCCGGGCCGCGATCCGTCCGAGCGTCCCGAGGATGCCGTCCTCGCCGGACCCGATGGTCTCGATCGCGCTCGCGACACCCTCCTGGACCTCGACGTTCCCGGAGGCGAAGGCGACGAGCGTCCGTGCGAGCGCGCCGACCTCCATCGGCTCCTGGCCGTACCGCGCGGCCTTCACCCAGCTGTACTTGGCCGAGCCCTGCAGGGTCGTGACGGGCGCGGGCGGCCCCGCGTACTTCGGGTCGGTCACGCCGTCGGGCGGGGCGAGGTACGCCGTGTCGTCCTCGGGGTACGTGTAGTAGGCGTGGACAACGGTCTCGCCGACGTTCTCGGGCTTGACCGACAGCAGGTTCGCGAGGTCGCCGTCCATGAGGCGGCCGCGGGGCAGCAGCAGCGACGGCTGGGTGGTGTCGTCCTCCGCGAACTCGCCGAACGAGAGGAAGTTCCCAGGGCCGCGGCCGATCGTCGCCCAGTCGCGATAGTGGCCCGTCAGCAGGCGGACGTCGGGCACCAGGACCTTCTCCACGAAGGTCCGCGCCTCCACGATGAGCGTCCGCATGTCCGAGATCCCGGCGTCGCTCAGCGCCGGCGGCGTGTCGCGCTCGACCTGCGACGGATGCTCGCCGCGGAGGGGAGCGGCGGGGCCGCTCCAGACAGGGGCGGTGACCATCCCACCGAGGCAGTAGCTCTGGAGGTGCGGGCTCTTCCCGCCGAGCATCGTGAAGAGCTGGGTGAAGCGGCGCTGCCAGTCGAGCGCGTCGAGGTAGTGCGAGATGAGGAGGAGGTCCGCCTCCGGCGACAGCGTGTAGGCGGGGTGCCCCCAGTAGCCGTTCGCGAAGATGCCGAGCTGGCCGGAGGAGGCGAAGGTCCGGAGGCGGGCCTGCAGGGCCGCGAAGTGGTCCGCGCTGGACAGCGACCAGTCGCCGATCGACCTGGCGAGCGTGGAGGTGGCGGCCGGGTCGGCGGCGAGCGCGCCGTCGAAGTCGACCCAGTCGAGTGACTGCAGCTGGTAGAAGGCGAGCACGTGGTCCCGGACGAAGGTGGCACCGGCGAGGAGGTTGCGCAGGAGGCGTGCGTTCGGGGGGACCTGGACGGCGAACGCATCCTCCACGGCCCGGACCGCGCCGAGCGCGTGGGTCCCGTTGCACATGCCGCAGATCCGCTGGGCGAAGAGGTACGCGTCGCGGGGGTCGCGGTCCCGGAGGATGAGCTCGAACCCCCGGAACATCGTCCCGGAGCTCCAGGCGTCCTCGACGGCGCCCTGGACCTCCGCCTCGAGCCGGAGGTGGCCGCCGATCCGCGTGACCGGGTCGATCGCGATGCGCACCATGTCAGCCGGCCTCCGGGGGCCGCGGGCCAGCGGCGGGTCCCGCGTCGGCGGCGGGCTCGGGAACGGCGTGGGGCTCCGTGGCCGCGGACGGCTCGGGGACGGCGGTCACCACGGCCGGCGTCGGCGGGACCGGTGAGGGCACGGGCATCGTGGGCGGCGCCTCGACGGCCACGGCGGCATCCGTGACGGGCGCACCGGCGGCGACGGCCACGGCGGCATCTGCGACGGGTGCACCGGCCGCGGCCTCCGCCCGTGCCGCGGCCTCGGCCTTCCTGTGCTTCTTCTCCTTCGACCGGATCCGGGTCTCGCGGACCGTCATCAGCGTGCCGTGCACGACCGTGACGGCCGCGATCCCGCCGACGAGCAGGGCGCCGACGTCGTCCACGCCGAACGCTGGCGCGAGCGAGACCGGCGGCGGGAGCCGCTGGTAGAAGGGGCTCATGGTGTCCCAGAAGTCCGGCATCGCGCAGCCGATGCAGCCAGCCCCGGCCTTGATCGGCCAGCTGGTGCCATCCGCGTACCGCTGGGTGGCGCAGTTCGCATACGTCTCGGGGCCCTTACAGCCCATCTTGTAGAGGCACCAGCCCTTCTGGGCCCCCTCGTCACCCCACGCCAGCACGTACTCGCCGAACTCATAGTGGGCCCGGCGCTCGCACTGGTTGTGGATGAGGCCGCCGTACGCGAAGAGCGGCCGCTGCCTCTCAGCCGCCCGGGGACGGCGTCGGGCTGGCCGGCAGCGGGAGCGTCACGGACGGCGAGGACGGCGCCGCCCCCGGAGACGACGGCGGTGCCGTGAGAGTGCTGTCCCCGACCTTGATGTCGTGGCAGAGCAGGCAGGTGGAGTCCCCGCGGAGCGCGTGGTCGATCGGCAGCGCACCGACCTCCTCGGACTGGTGGCAGCTCCGGCAGCTGAGCTGGGCGCCCTCCGCGTGCGGGTACGTCGGCGGCGGGAGGGCCTGCGGCTTGTGGCAGAGGGTGCAGGTCTCCTCGCCCTTGTTCGCCATGCTCGTCGGCAGATGGACGTAGTTGCCGTGGCAGTCGAGGCACTTCTGGTCCTGGAGGCGCGAATGGGGCTGCGTGATCGACTTGCCCGGGATCGGCTCCTTGTGGCAGTTGAGGCACTCCGTCTGCGCGACGCCGTCGTGGCCCGGCGCCTTCCGGCCGAGCTCCTTGTCATCGTGGCAGGTCAGGCACCCCCGCCAGCCCTCCAGCGGGTGGCCGAGCGACGGGATCACCTTGAGGCCGGCGGAGCCGCCCGATTCGTGGCAGAGGACGCAGGCGTTGTTCGTGGGGATGTGGGCGAGGCCCATCGCCATCGTCTCGGCTGTGGCCGTCGGCCCCGCGGTCGCCTGCTCCGGGTGGCCGGGCTTCGAGGCCGGCGACTCCAGGCGGTCGAGGAAGACCACGGTGAGGAGCCCGACGATGACGACGATGTTGACGACGATGAGTGCACTGATCGCGAGGTCGAGCTTGCGTCTCATGCGGGGGCTCCCACCAGGTCGCGCCCGTCGGGGGCGGCGGACGCCGGGGCGGAGGTCCGCGCGTCGAGCCGGCGAGCCTCGTGAAGTGTAGCGACGACGGCCGCGCCGAGCGAGGCGCGGACCTGTCCGGAGAGGTCGGGGCCGGTCTCGGTCGTGGCCGGCCGGATGCAGACGAGGGAGAACGCCGGCGGCAGCGTGCCGGTCAGGCGCGCGGCGTCGATCAGCTCCCCGACCCCGTCGGAGGCGGCAGGCGAGAGACGGGCGCCGGGCGAACGAACGGCATCGCCGTCCACGACGGCGACGGTGCCGGGCGGTCCGGCGATCTCGGCGGCATCCACGATGAGGAGGGCACGGGCGGACGCGACGACCGGAGAGAGCCCGAGCCCGAGGAGGCCGCCGTCGACGAGATCCGTCCCGGGCGGGAGCGCGCACTCGCCGCGGTCGGCGAGCCGGCGGATCTCGCGCACGACGTGCACGCCCACGCCGTCGTCGCCGCGCAGGACGTTCCCGACGCCGACGATCGCGAGCGGCCCGCGCGGATCGCTCATCCCATCCGCTCCGCCTCGTCCGCCACGCCCTCGTCGCCGTCGCGGGCGAGGACGATCTCCTCGCGGGTCATGTACTTGTAGCCGCTGAAGATGCTCGCCAGGAGGCCGTTGCGCTCCAGGCTGTCCACCAGCACCGAGCTGTACACGTGGAAGAGAGCGATCGCGAGGATCAGGTACATCGCGGCGTGGTGGACCATCCGGATCAGCTGCGGCCCGAAGATCGCCCGCGGCCACCACAGGGCGGTCGCGCCTGGCTCGGACCCCAGCAGCCCGTCGAGGGCGAAGCCGGTGAGCGTCTCGAGCAGCAGCAGCAGCCAGAGGCCGAGGTACGCGGCGGCGGCGAGCTGGTTGTGCCCGATGATCCGCGGGATCTCCTTCACGATGAAGGCGTAGAAGCCCGCCTGCGGAGGATCTCGGTCGCCTGCCGCATCGTCGTGGGGATGAACGCCGACCACCGCGCATAGCGGTTCCCGAGGAGCAGGTAGATCGCACGCACGAGCCCGGAGACGACGAGGACGATCGCGAAGACGATGTGGATGAAGCGGACGTTCGTCATGACCGAGCCGCCCGGCGGGATGATGAACGGGTCGGCGATGTACCCGCCGGTGACGCTCAGGACGACGATCGCCGTGGCGGTGACCCAGTGCGTGATGCGGACCGGGATCTGCCACACGTAGACGCGGAAGCGGCCGTCCGGCTCCGGCTTCGCCTCGGCGTGGCCGTGCGCCGCAGGGACGGCGACGGCCGCGGCCGGCTCGGCGGGGGCCTGCGGCGGGATCGCGACGCCGACGGGGTCGCTCGCGGCGGTCATCGCGCCCTTCCTCCCGAGGTGCTCCGGCGGACCGGCTCGGCGGGCCGGTACGCGTGGGTCGCGCAGGCGGTGCAGGGATCGAACGAGTGGGCGACGCGGAGGATCTCGAGCGGACGCCGCGGGTCGACGACCGGCGTGCGGACGAGGGCCTCCTCGAGCGGGCCGCGCCGGTCGAGGGCGTCGCGCGGCGACGCGTTCCATGTCGTGGCGTCCACGATCTGGTACGCCTGGATCCGGCGGCCGCCGACGGTCACCCAGTGGCCGACCGCACCGCGCGGGCCCTCGCCCAGCGAGAAGCCCCCCGCCTCTGCGGGCCAGGCCTTCGGGTCCCACATCGCGATGTTCGCGAGAGCCAGGTCGCCGGAGGCCATGTTCGCCGTCATCCGGTCGAGCCAGACGGCGAGACGGTTCACGAGCACCTGCGCCTCGATCGCCCGGGCCGCGATCCGTCCGAGCGTCCCGAGGATGCCGTCCTCGCCGGCCCCGATGGTCTCGATCGCGCTCGCGACCCCCGCCTGGACCTCGACGTTCCCGGAGGCGAAGGCGACGAGCGTCCGTGCGAGCGCGCCGACCTCCATCGGCTCCTGGCCGTACCGCGCGGCCTTCACCCAGCTGTACTTGGCCGAGCCCTGCAGCGTCGTGACGGGCGCGGGCGGCCCCGCGTACTTCGGGTCGGTCACGCCGTCGGGCGGGGCGAGGTACGCCGTGTCGTCCTCGGGGTACGTGTAGTAGGCGTGGACAACGGTCTCGCCGACGTTCTCGGGCTTGACCGACAGCAGGTTCGCGAGGTCGCCATCCATGAGGCGGCCGCGGGGCAGCAGCAGCGACGGCTGGGTGGTGTCGTTCTCCGCGAACTCGCCGAACGAGAGGAAGTTCCCAGGGCCGCGGCCGATCGTCGCCCAGTCGCGATAGTGGCCCGTCAGCAGGCGGACGTCGGGCACCAGGACCTTCTCCACGAAGGTCCGCGCCTCCACGATGAGCGTCCGCATGTCCGAGATCCCGGCGTCGCTCAGCGCCGGCGGCGTGTCGCGCTCGACCTGCGACGGATGCTCGCCGCGGAGGGGAGCGGCGGGGCCGCTCCAGACAGGGGCGGTGACCATCCCACCGAGGCAGTAGCTCTGGAGGTGCGGGCTCTTCCCGCCGAGCATCGTGAAGAGCTGGGTGAAGCGGCGCTGCCAGTCGAGCGCGTCGAGGTAGTGCGAGATGAGGAGGAGGTCCGCCTCCGGCGACAGCGTGTAGGCGGGGTGCCCCCAGTAGCCGTTCGCGAAGATGCCGAGCTGGCCGGAGGAGGCGAAGGTCCGGAGGCGGGCCTGCAGGGCCGCGAAGTGGTCCGCGCTGGACAGCGACCAGTCGCCGATCGACCTGGCGAGCGTGGAGGTGGCGGCCGGGTCGGCGGCGAGCGCGCCGTCGAAGTCGACCCAGTCGAGTGACTGCAGCTGGTAGAAGGCGAGCACGTGGTCCCGGACGAAGGTGGCACCGGCGAGGAGGTTGCGCAGGAGGCGTGCGTTCGGGGGGACCTGGACGGCGAACGCATCCTCCACGGCCCGGACCGCGCCGAGCGCGTGGGTCCCGTTGCACATGCCGCAGATCCGCTGGGCGAAGAGGTACGCGTCGCGGGGGTCGCGGTCCCGGAGGATGAGCTCGAACCCCCGGAACATCGTCCCGGAGCTCCAGGCGTCCTCGACGGCGCCCTGGACCTCCGCCTCGAGCCGGAGGTGGCCGCCGATCCGCGTGACCGGGTCGATCGCGATGCGCACCATGTCAGCCGGCCTCCGGGGGCCGCGGGCCAGCGGCGGGTCCCGCGTCGGCGGCGGGCTCGGGAACGGCGTGGGGCTCCGTGGCCGCGGACGGCTCGGGGACGGCGGTCACCACGGCCGGCGTCGGCGGGACCGGTGAGGGCACGGGCATCGTGGGCGGCGCCTCGACGGCCACGGCGGCATCCGTGACGGGCGCACCGGCGGCGACGGCCACGGCGGCATCTGCGACGGGTGCACCGGCCGCGGCCTCCGCCCGTGCCGCGGCCTCGGCCTTCCTGTGCTTCTTCTCCTTCGACCGGATCCGGGTCTCGCGGACCGTCATCAGCGTGCCGTGCACGACCGTGACGGCCGCGATCCCGCCGACGAGCAGGGCGCCGACGTCGTCCACGCCGAACGCGGCGCGAGCGAGACCGGCGGCGGGAGCCGCTGGTAGAAGGGGCTCATGGTGTCCCAGAAGTCCGGCATCGCGCAGCCGATGCAGCCCGCCCCGGCCTTGATCGGCCAGCTGGTGCCATCCGCGTACCGCTGGGTGGCGCAGTTCGCATACGTCTCGGGGCCCTTACAGCCCATCTTGTAGAGGCACCAGCCCTTCTGGGCCCCCTCGTCACCCCACGCCAGCACGTACTCGCCGAACTCATAGTGGGCCCGGCGCTCGCACTGGTTGTGGATGAGGCCGCCGTACGCAAAGAGAGGGCGACCCATCCCGTCGGTGACGGGCCACTCCTTGAACGTCAGGTAGTTGACGATCGTCGCGGTGAGATTGTCGACGTTCACGGGGCAGTTCGGCAGGTTGATCACCGGCCCCTTCGAGACGATCGAGCCCACGCCCACCGCGCCGCTCGGGCCGCCCGCAGCGCCCGGGATCCCGCCGTCGAACGCGCACGTGCCCACCGCGAGCGTGGCGAGGGCGCCGTCGCAGACACGGCGGACCACGTCACGGAAGGAGACGCCGCCGATCATGCACCAGGTCCCGTCGTCCGCCGTCGGGATCGAGCCTTCGACGACGGCGAGGTAGGCGCCGGGGTTCGTCGCAAGCGCATCGCCGAGCGACTTCTCCGACGCGTCGCCGGCGGCCGCCATGAGGGTCTCGTGGTAGTCCACCGAGAGGAGATCCAGGAGCAGCTGGGAGATCGTGGGCTCGGTCGCCTGGAGGAACTGCATCGTGTCGCCGGCGCAGTCCTGACCGCGCAGCCAGACGACCGGCAGGCGCGACGAGGAGGCGACGGCCCGGGCGATCCGCGGCGCATAGCTCGCTGGGAGCGCGAGAGCAGCGGCCATGGCGACCGACCACTGGAGGAACGCGCGACGTGTAACGCCACGCCGCAGGAGCGCGGCGTAGATCCCGTCGTCGGTCTCGGTCACACGCGTGGTCATCGTCTCGATCAGGGTCGCCCGTCCGGGACACGACCGTCGCGAACCGACATGCATCGGACGCAGGACGCCATGGCCCGGGTCGACCTTACCGGTGGCGGCCGGGACAGTGGACGGGCCACACATCCCCGTCGGACGCGCCGAACGGCCCGCACCGACGGCCCGAAGGGCGGGAACCGCTCGCACGTGCCGCCCGAGAAGGTCGTCGTGAAGGGCACGTCCCGCCCGGCGACGGGACGGGGTCGCGCACGTGACCGTGGCGTGCGACCATCGGCGTCACACGCCCGCCGGGGGCGACGGGGACGGGCGGCCGCCGCGCGTGAGGGTGCCGCATGTCGGACATCGATCGGGGCGCTGAGGTCCTCCGCGTCCTGCGCGCGGTCCGCTCCGTGCGAGACCTGCGGCCGGACCCCATCCAGGGCGACGTGCTGGCCGCGATCCTCGAGGCCGCGCGGTGGACCGGCAGCGGGATGAACCGCCAGCCCTGGACCTTCGTCGTCGTCCGCGACCGTGACGCGCTCGCGGCGATCGCGGAAGCCTCGCCGAACGCCGGTCACGTCGCGAACGCCGCAGCGGCGATCGTCCTCGTGATGGACGGCGAGATGCCCGATCTGACGACGTTCGACGAGGGGCGCGCCGCCGAGCGGATCCTCGTCGCGGCCACGGCGCAGGGGATCGCCTCCGCGATCGGCTGGGTCGGGCAGGACGGGCGACCGGCGGTCCGGGCGCTGCTCGGGATCCCGGAGGGGAAGCGCATCCGCACGGTCGTCTCGCTCGGCACGGCGACGGGGGCCGGCGCGCGACCGAAGGCGGCGCCGGGGACGGCGCGGAAGGCCTTCGACGAGGTCGTCCGCTGGGAACGATACGACTGATCCCGTGACCGACGCGGCCCGAGGTTCCGTGGCAGCCGCCGCGCCGGGCGCGCCGGCCCCGGCGTCCGCTGCGGCCGCGGAGGCCCAGCCGAGCCAGCTCAGGGGTTCCGTCCAGGTCCTGACCGCCGCGGCGATGATGGGGACGCTGGGACCCGTCTCGGGGATCGCCTACCGGACCGGGATCGCCGGGCCGACCCTCAGCGCGATGCGGGCCGGCGTCGGCGCGTCGATCCTCTGGCTGCTCATCGCCGCGCGGCGCCAGCCGTCGATCCGGCTCCAGTCGCTCACGCGCCGCGAGGCGACCATGCTCGCCGCCGCGGTCCTCGTCAACGGACTGATGAACCTCGCGCTCTTCATCTCGTGGAGCCTCATGACCGTCGCGCTCGTGACGGTCGTGTTCTACACGTACCCGCTCCTCACGGCGGTCGGCTCGGCCGCACTGGGACGCGAGCGGCTGACCCCGATGCGCATCGCGGCGCTCGCCGTCGCGGGGCTCGGCATCCTGCTCGTGCTCGGCGACCAGGTGGGCCCGGACGCCCAGGCGAGCCTCGCGGGCATCGCGCTCGCCTTCCTCGCGGCGCTGTGCCACGCCGCGTACCTGATCATCGTGAAGGGCGGGTTCGACCGCGTACCGGCCGCGCAGGCGACCGCGTGCGTCCTCACCGGCGGGTTCGCGATCTCCGGCACCGCGGCGGTCGTGATGTACGGGACGGGCGTGCTCGGCGCGTGGGTGGTCTCCCCGGTCGCGTGGGCGGCCATCCTCTTCATCGGCTCGTTCGGCGCGGCCATCCCGAAGATCTGGGTCATCAGCGGCGTCCGCATCGTCGGCGCGACCCGGACCGCGATCCTCATGCTGGCCGAGCCGATCACGGCGGTCGTGGTCGCGGCCCTCGTGCTCGGCCAGACGCTCACGGCACAGCAGGTCGTCGGCGGAGCGCTCATCCTCGCCGCCGTCGTGCTCGTCCAGCGACGCGACCCTCGGGCCGAGGTGGGCACGCGCGTCCCCGAGGAGGACCTGCGGGTCGCCGAGGACGCGGTCGCGCTGGAGTAGAGCGGCCGGGACCTGGGCCCGCCGCACGCCGGACCCGGCGCCGGGCGCGGGGGCGCGGCGACCCGAGGGCCGCGTCGGCCACCCCGACGCGGCCCTCGTCGCTCGCTACGATGGGCGCGCATCCCGCCCACCCGCCCACCCGCCCGCGCGCCGGGGCCGCCGGGCCGCGAGGAGACCTGCCGTGCGCCAGTTCGACCGTGGTGAGATCCACGCCCGGCTCCGGGCCGTGATGGACCGGGGCGAGCCCATCGTCATGGGCGGCGCCGGGATCGGGCTCGTCGCCAAGGCCGCCGAGCGCGGCGGCATCGACCTGCTCATGGCGTACAACACGGGCCCGTTCCGGATGGCCGGTCATGGGTCGCTCGCCGGATACCTGGCGTACGGCGACTCGAACGCGATCACGATCGAGCTGGGCCGCGAGATCCTCAACGCGGTGGACGACACGCCGGTCATCGGCGGGATCGGCGCCGCCGATCCGTTCCGCGACATCCCGCGCCTCATCGACGAGATGATGGGCATGGGGTTCTCGGGGATCACGAACGTCCCGACGACCGGCCTGTACGACGGGAGGTTCCGGGCCCACATCGACGCGACGAACCTGGGCTACCCGCGCGAGATCGACCTCGTCCGGATGTGCCGCGACCGCGACGTCTTCACCGTCGCCTACGCGTTCTCGACCGACGAGGCGAAGGCGATGGCGGAGGCCGGGGCCGACATCGTCGGTGCCCACGTGGGGCTGACCTCGGGCGGCTGGATCGGCGCCGAGGCGACCATGGACCTAGATGGGGCGTGCGAGGCCACGCAGGCGATGCTCGAGGCGGCGAAGGCGGGGCGGTCGGACGTGCTCGTCGTGGCCCACGGCGGGCCGTTCGAGGATCCGGAGAGCGTCCGCACGGTCTTCGAGAGGACGGACGTCGTGGGATACCTGGGCGCCTCGTCGATCGAGCGGCTCCCGGTGGAGCGTGCGGTCTCGGGAGTCGTCCGCGACTTCAAGGCGCTCCGGCCGCGCGCGACACAGAAGGCAGGCTGACGCGATGGGGACGGTCGTCCTCGTCGGCACCCTCGACACGAAGGGGCCGGAGTACGGGTTCGTCCGCGACCGCCTCCGCGAGCTCGGCGTCGACGTCGCGGTCGTGGACGTGGGCGTGCTGGGGGAGCCGTCATTCCCGCCGGATGTGAGCGCGGCCGAGGTGGCGCGTGCCGCGGGCACGGAGATCGCCGACCTCCGCTTCACGCGGGAGGGATCGGACACCCGGGCCGTGGCGCTCGCGACGATGGAGCGCGGCGCGATCGCGGTGGTCGACGGGCTGCGGGCGGATGGCCGGTGCGACGGGGTGATGGGGCTGGGCGGCAGCGGCGGCTCGACGGTCGTCTCGGGCGTCCTCCGGTCCCTCCCGGTCGGTGTCCCGAAGCTGCTCGTCTCCACGATGGCGTCGGGCAACGTCCGGAACTTCGTGGGAACCAGCGACGTCTGCCTCGTCTACTCGGTGACGGACGTGCAGGGCCTCAACCGCGTCTCCCGGAAGGTCCTCTCGAACGCAGCGGCGGCGATGGCCGGGATGGTCCGGGCGCTCGGGACGGCGCAGGCGGCCGAGACGCCCCTCGTCGCTCTCACGATGTTCGGGATCACGACGCCCTGCGTCCAGCGCATCCAGGCGGCGCTCGAGTCGAACGGCTTCGAGACGATCGTGTTCCACGCCGTCGGGTCGGGCGGACAGGCGATGGAGGCCATGGTGGACGCCGGCCTCGTCGACGGCGTCGTGGACGTGACGACGAGCGAGCTGACCGACGAGCTCTGCGGCGGCGTCTTCACCGCCGGCAAGGACCGGCTCACGGCGGCCGGGCGGAGGGGCATCCCGCAGGTCGTGGTCCCGGGAGCGCTCGAGGTCATCAACTTCGGGCCGCGCGACTCGGTCCCCGCGCACCTGGACGTACCGGAGCGGACGATCGTCGTGCACAACCCGTCGGTCTGCGCGGTCCGGACGAACGCGGCCGAGTCCGCCGAGCTCGGGCGGATCCTCGCGACGAAGGTGAACGCGGCCGCGGGGCCGACGGCGGTCCTCCTGCCCCTGCGCGGCCTCTCGAAGTACGAGGCGCCGGGCGGTCCGTACGTGGACCCCGAGGCGGACGCGGCGCTCTTCGACGCGATCCGCGCGACGCTCCGCCCGGGGATCGCGCTGCGTGAGGTGGACGCGAACGTGAACGACCCGGAGTTCGCCGACGCGGCGGTGGAGGCGTTCCTGCGGCTCTGGGAGCAGCGGGTCGTGGCCCCGGGCGGCACGGGGACGGCCGGCGTAGCCCATCAGGAGGTGGCGTCATGACGCGCGAGGAGATCGTCGCCCGGCTGCGGCAGCGGGTCGCCGGGGGCGGCGCCCTCGTCGTCGCGGGGGTGGGCAGCGGGCTCACCACCGCGGGAGCCGTCGCGGGCGGCGCCGACCTCATCGCCACCTACTCCACCGCCATCTACCGGATCCTCGGCGTGCCCACGGCGCTCGCATTCATGCCGTACGACGACACGAACGTCGTGACGCTCGGCCTTCTGCCGGAGGTGGTCGGACGGGCGGGCGCCGTCCCGGTGATCGCGGGGCTGGGCGCCCACGACCCGCGCCGGCCGATCGACCGGCTGGTGGGCGCGGCGATCGACGGCGGGGCCTCCGGCCTGACCAACGAGCCGTTCGTCGGGATCTACACGCCGGAGATGCGGGCCGACCTGGACCGGGCCGGCTACGGCTTCAGCCGCGAGGTGGCGATGCTCGCCGAGGCACGGCGCCGAGGGATGCTCACGCTCGGCTGGGCCTTCGACGAAGAGGAGGTCCGGACGCTCGTCGGGGTGGGCGTGGACGTCATCGGCGCAATGGCCGGGATCACCTCGGGCGGGACGGAAGGTGAGGCACGGCAGGCCGCATTCGACGGGTTCGCGTCGATGACCGCGGCGGCGCGCGCTGCCGGCCCGTCGACGATCGTCGTCCTCCACGGGGGCCCGCTGGCGGACCCCGCGACGGTAGGCGAGGCGCTCGCGTACACCGGTGCGGACGGGTATGCGACGGGATCGAGCGCCGAGCGGACACCGGTCATCGCGGCCGTCCGCGAGACGGTCGCCGCGTTCAGGTCCCTGCAGCTGCGTCCGCGCTGAGGGACGCGCCGTCCGAGGTCGCCGCGACGCGGCTCCGTCAGACGGACGTGCCCGGGCCGCTCGAGAACGTGTAGACGGCCGCCTCCTTCACCTCGGCGTCCTCCAACTCCAGGCTGGTTCGCACGCGGTAGGTCGCGAGACGTTCCAGGTCGACCGGGAGGTACGGGCGCCCGGGATCGCCGAGGAGGACCCGCGTCCCGCCGTCGGCGGCGAGGCGGAGCCATGCGAGCATGCGGGCGGCCATCGTCTCCTGGTAGCAGACGTCCCCCGCGAGGAGCACGTCGCACGGCGGCGGCGACTCGTCGAGCGGGTCGCGGCGCCCGAACCCGACCCGCACGCCGTTGGCCCGCGCGTTGACCGCGATCGCGGCCTCGGCGAGTGGGTCGACGTCGAAGGCGCGGACCGAGCCGGCGCCGGCGCGGAGGGCGGCGATCGCGCAGAGGCCCGACCCCGACGCGACGTCCACGACCCGGAGGCCGGCGACCTCGGTGGGGTGCTCGACGAGGTACCGCGCGACCGCGAGCCCGCCCGCCCAGGCGAACGCCCAGTACGGCAGGTCGGCGTCCGCCAGCCCGAGCTCGGCGGTCACGGCCCGGCCGACGTGCGCGACATCGTCCGCGACGTGCAGACGGAGGCCCGGGACGTCCGGTACGAGCGCGAGACGCGTGTAGCGCCGCACGAACGCGCGCATGTCGGCGGGCGACGGGGTGGGCACGCCGGTCGGGACCTCCGTGGTGCGCGGGGCGAGCCCGCGCCGGCCCCGATCGGACGGGGCGCGACGAGCGGATGGTAGTGCCACGCCAGGGTGCGTGGTCGCCCGGTCGCAGGGGCGACCGTCGCGGCCGGCCCGCGTATGCTCCGCCGATGGACCGGAGGATGTCGCCCGCCCGCGACCCGTGGTCGGTCGTCGGACTCGCCTGCGCGCTCGGCTTCGTCGCCGTCGCGGCGATCGTCAACGAGCAGAGAACGGTCTTCCTGGACGCGCCGGTCATCGACGTCGTCCGGGGGCTTCCGGTCCCGGTGGACGTCTGGCGCGCGATCACCCAGGCGGGCGGCTGGCTTCTCGTCGCCGTCGGGGCGGCGCTCGTCCTCGGGCTCGTCGCGACCGGGCGGGCACGGATGGCGCTCGTGGTGGCGATCGTCCTCGTCGCGGCCTCCCTGTTCACGGAAACGGCGAAGGACTGGGTCACCCGCCCGCGGCCGCCGGACCCGGTCGCCGAGGCCGGCGGCTACAGCTTCCCGTCCGGCCACACGCTCAACAGCACGGTGGCCTACGGGATCGCGGCGCTCCTGGTCTGGCGGAGCTCGCTCCCGCGCGCGGCCCGCGTCGGTGGCGCCGCGGCGCTCGTCGCGCTCGTCGCGTGCGTGGGTCTCTCGCGGATCGCGCTCGGCGTCCACTACCCCAGCGACGTCGTGGCCGGCTGGCTCGCCGGGACCGCGATCGTCGCGGTCGTGGCGCTGGCGGACCGGGCGGACCGGGGTCGCGCCGCGGCCCACGCGACTGCCGGGCCGGTGCCCGTATGCGACCTCTCCCGACCCCGCCACCGTCCGTATCGCGGTCGCGTCCACGCCCCTCACCGCGACGCTGGACGAGGCCGTCCCCGCGGCGATCGCAGCGGTCGAGGAGGCGGCCCGACTGGGGGCGCGGATCGTCTGCCTCCCGGAGACGGCGCTCCCCGGCCACCGCAGCCAGCCGCGGCCAGTGCCGGACGTCTCCCGTGCGGCGATCGACGCGGCCGTTCGATCCGTGGCGGAGGCGGCCGCGCGGACCGGGATCGTCGCGATCGTGGGCGCCGAGCGACCGACGCCGGCGGGCCGCGAGATCGTCGCGGTGGTCGTCGGCGCGGACGGATCCGAGGTCGGGGTCCAGGCCAAGACGCAGATCGATCCGAGCGAGGAGGCCGACTATGTTCCCGGGGCCGGCCGCCGGACCTTCACGGCCGCAGGCCTGGCGTTCGGGATCGCCATCTGCCACGAGGCGTTCCGGTACCCGGAGATCACCCGCTCGCTGGTCCTCGCCGGCGCCCGGGTGGTCTTCGTGCCGCACTACGTGACGACCGACGACGGCTCGCTCCCGACCCGCTGGTGCGACGCCGCGAACCCCTACAACGAGAAGGCCCTCCTCGCCCGAGCGCTCGAGAACTCCGTCTACGTGGCCCAGGCGAACGTCGCCGCGCCGGACCAGGGCTCCGCGACGTGCGTCGTCTCGCCGGACGGTGAGCTGGTGGCCGCGCTGCGGTACGGCGAGGCGGGCGTGGCGGTCGCGGACGTCGACATCGACCGGGCGGACCGGCGGATGGCACTGCGGTGGGCGCCGGACCGGAGCCTGGTGGATCCCGGGCGACCCTGACGGCGTCGTCCCGCGTCCGCCGCTAGACTCTCCGCGAGCGGCGACCGTCGGGTCGCGCGCGCGGCCGTGGGCATCGACCAGACAGGAGGCTCCCGAGCGTGGATCGCCGGACCCTGGGCATCGGCGCGGTCATCCTCGTCGTCGGCGGGATGGTCGCTGGGGTGCTGCTCGCCACGCTGTCCGCGGGCGCGCTGCCCGGGACGGGCTCCACGCCGACGTCGGCCCCGGTCGCCTCGTCGTACACGTCGCAGGCGTTCCGACCGACCACGACCGTGACCGTCCCGGGGAACTGGCTCGTGACCATGGACCAGCCGGATGCCATGACGCTCTCGCCGCTCGTCACCGACGGCGGGGCGTCCCCCGTGCCGACGGACGTCGCCGGCATCTACCTCTTCCGCGACGTCCAGGCGGCGATGCAGGACCCCGCGTGCACGACCAAGCCGGAGGCGGGCGTGGCCTCGGACGCCAAGTCGCTCGCGGGCTGGGCCTCGGCCCGGCCGGGGCTCACGACGACCGAGCCTCAGCCGGTGACCATCGGCGGCCTCTCCGGGTACGAGGTGGAGGTGTCGATCAAGGAGTCGTGGACCTCATCCTGCCCGTTCGCGAACGGGGCGCCGTCGGTCTCGCTGCTGGCCAACGAGTCCGGCACGATCCGGTGGGTGGTCTTCGGGACGGAGAAGGCCCGGCTCGCGTTCCTCGACGTCCCGGGCGGCGGGACGGTGACGGTCAACACCTCCGCGACGGACGGGTCGATCTACCCGGGGCTGGTCAACGAGGTCGCCCCCGTCATCGCGAGCATGGAGTTCGCGACGCAGTAGGGCGGCCGCGTCCAGGCCCCGCGCGGACCCGGCGGCCGCGGCCAGGGCCCGCGCGGACAAGGCGGTCCGAGCGGCGGTCAGATCCCGGCGACCGCCGGGATCTGACCGGCCTTGATCGCCTTCACGAACGCCGCGTGGTCCCGCTCGGTCTGGTCCGCGTACCGCGCCCCGAACTCGGCCATCGCGTCGTCGAAGGCCGTCGCCTTGCCCAGGTAGCCCGCGATCGTCGCCGGGTTGCCCGAGCGGGCGTGGGCCCGCGCGAGCGCCCAGCCGCACACCTCGGCCGTCAGCTTCATCCCGACCGGCAGCAGGTCCTCGATGTCGAACGCGTACTTCATGTCGTAGAGCTGGCGGACGTAGAAGTCCGTCGCGACCAGGGGCGAGTGGGTCCACCCGAGGAAGATGTCCGAGAAGGCCTGCATGATCCGCTGGCCGGTCACCACCCTCTCCCCTTGGTGCCGGCGGAACCGCGTCTTGACGTACGGCGCGAGCACCGACTCGCGTGCCTCCTTCACCTGGAGGACGAGCGGCCCGCCCGCCGGACCCGCGAACAGCGCGACGTAGCACCGGGTGCCGACGCTCCCGACCCCCACCACCTTGAGCGCGACGTCGAGGAGCCGGTACTTCTCGACGAGCACCCGGCGGTCCGCGGGGAGGGAGCGGACGTACCGCTCGCGCATGAGCGGCACGACGGTGCGGCGGGCGTCGTCGGGCTGCAGGCGCACGAGCAGCGGGGGCTGGTCGCGGAAGAGCCAGCCGCCGCCGGGGGCCTTCTCGGAGAGCTTCCCGAGGGCGGCCATGTGATCGCGCCGCTGCGCGTCCGCCAGCGAGATCCGGAGACCGGTCTTGCGGCGGGCGTCCTCGACCCGCGCGATGACGGCGGTGATCGGGATCTGCGCGTACCACACGTCGAGGGCCCTCATGCCCGCGTAGCGCCGGATCCAGCTGCGGTAGGCGTTGGCGGCCGTCCAGGCCATCTCGCGGCAGGTCGCCTCCGGGTACCCGTTCTCGCGCGAGGCGACGACGAAGCTCGCCGCGAGACGCTTCACGTCCCACTCCCACGGGCCGGGGTGCGTCTCGTCGAAGTCGTTCAGGTCGAACACCAGCTGGCGCTCCGGGCTGGCGAACACCCCGAAGTTCGCCAGGTGCGCGTCACCGCACAGCTGGACGCGGGTGTCCGTCGCCGGCATCGTCGCGATGTCGGCGGCCATCGCGGCGGCGGACCCACGCAGGAAGGCGAAGGGCGAGGCGGCCATCCGACCCATCCGCACCGGCACGAGATCCTCCAGGCGGGCCTCGTTGGACGCGAGGACCCGCTGGACCGCGGCCTCGGGCTCGCGGGCCTCGAACGCCGCGTGGACGCGGCGCGGGACCCGCCTGCGGAGCTCGCGGCCCCGCGCGAGCGCGTCGAGTGCCGGGCTGTCGGCGGGCAGCGTGTCCTGCGGGTCGATCGTCGTCACGCTCGTTCCCCTCCGGCTGGGGCGGTGCCGGCGCCGTCCTGGCCCTCGACCGTCGTCACCGTCAGGCTGAAGCCGCGGTCGCGCAGCGCGTCCGCGTAGAGGGCGGGCGGGACCGCCAGCTCCGCCGGGTTCGCGCCCCGCGGGGTGACGCCCTGCGCGTTCATGATCGCCTTGATCGAGCCGTCCCAGCCCGTGGTCCGCTCCATCGCGGTGAAGCCCGTGGCCGGGTCCATCCGGTCGATCAGCTCGACGACGACGCCGGCCGGACGGCCGTCCTTGCGGCCCTTCGCCAGCACGCGGACGATCACCAGGTCCGGGTCGCCGGGCTTCGCGCGGATCTTCGGGTCGAGCAGCGTGTGGAGGACGTCCCGCGGGACCACCGACGCGCCGCCGACGTCCACCGGGTCGGTCTCGAGCAGCCCGGCGTCCATGTACGCCTTCCACTCGGCGAAGTGCCCCGGCCACCGGAGCGTCTTGTTCCAGAGCGTCCGGAGCTTCCCCTCGAAGGTCCACGGCATCGTGGAGGTCCCGCCGCCCGCGACGAACGCCTCCATCCGGCCGATCGGCTCCGGGAAGTCGACCGTCTCGTAGTCCTCGACCTGGAAGGTGGGGACCTCGACGTGCTTTCCGTCCCGCAGGAAGTGGGCGACGCCGTAGTACTCGTTCGTGAGGCCGGCGATGTTGAAGGTCAGGGTGTAGTTGAAGGGCGGGACGGGATGCAGCGGGTTGCCGCCATCCCAGAACGTGACCTCCTCGGCCTCGTCGAGCAGGGACATCGCGTACGTCGAGAGGCACGTGCCCATGCCGGGGACCTGGCCGCAGTCGGGGATCATCGCGATCCCGGCGGCTTCTGCGAGCGGGCTCAGCGCCAGCTGCTCGCGGACAAGGTCCGTGTTGCCGCCGAGGTCGGTCATGCTGGCGCGTGCGTCGATCGCCACCCGCGCGATGCCCGGGTTGAGCCAGTACGGCACCGCCGAGAGGAACGAGTCCACCGGCTCGAGGAAGGCCCGAAGCGCCACGGCGTCGTCGACATCCACCCGGTGCGCGGAGCAGACCGCCGACCCGACGAGGCCATCGACGCGGTCGGCGGCCCGGCGGGCGGCCTCCGGGTCGGCGTCCGCGAACCGGACCTCGGCGGCGTCGCCGAAGCGCGCCATGTCGTAGCCGGCGGCCGTCCCCTGGCGCCCTGCGCCGACGACCGCGTACGTGTAGCTCATCGCCGTCACTCCCTCGACGCGTCCCCCGCCCGGCGCATCGTGCCAGATGGGGCGGGCCGGCGGGTGGGCGCGGCGGAAGGCCCGGCGCCCGTGCGACCACCGGGCCGCCCCGGCGCCCGTGCGGCCGCCGGGGCGGCCCGCGTCCGGGCGGCGCTATGCTGGGCCCCGGCCGCCCCGACCCGCGGGCGCTGCGGCCGGACGCACCGGAGGGAGCCACGCCGTGTCCGCATCCGCCCTGCCGGACCTCATCCCGCTCGACGAGGCCCAGCGCCGGGTCCTCGACGGCGTGGTGCCGCTGCCCTCCGTCGTCGTGGACCTCGCCGACGCGGATGGCCTCGTCCTCGCGGCGTCCGTCAGCTCCCCCCTCACGGTGCCGACGTGGGCGAACAGCGCGATGGACGGCTTCGCGGTGGTGAGCGCGGACGTCGCCGGCGCCTCGGCGGCCTCCCCGGTCGTCCTCCGGGTCCTCGGCGAGGTGCCGGCCGGCCGCGCCCCAGACGCGGGCGTGGCGCCCGGCACGGCCCTCCGGATCATGACCGGCGCGATGATGCCGCCCGGGGCGGACGCGGTCGTCCCCGTCGAGGACACGGACGCCGCGCCGGGCGCCTCGGCGATCCCGGAGGCGGTGGCGATCCACGTGGGCGTCCGCGCGGGCGCGAACGTCCGCGCGGCGGGGACGGACGTGCGCGAGGGCGCCCACCTGCTCGACCGCGGCCGCGCCTGCGACCCCGCCGCGATCGCGCTCCTGGCCGCGACGGGGATCGCGCGGGTCGATGTGCACCGGCGTCCGCGCGTCGCGGTCATCTCCACCGGCGACGAGCTCGTGCCGCCCGGCGAGCGGCTGGGCCCCGCGCAGATCCACGACGCGAACTCCCTCTCGCTCGCGGCGCAGGCCGCGGAGGCCGGGGCCGAGGTCCTACGCCTCGGGATCGCCCGGGACACCCTCGACGATCTCCTCCGGCCCGTGCGAGAAGCGGTCGCGTGGGCGGACGTCGTCGTCCTCTCTGGGGGCGTGTCGGTCGGCGCCCACGACCACGTGAAGGCGGCCTTCGAGTCGGTCGGGGAGCTCTCACTCTGGCGGGTCGCGATCAAGCCCGGGCGGCCCTTCGCGTTCGCCCGTGCCCGGTCGGGTGAGCGCACCGTCCACCTGTTCGGCCTCCCGGGCAACCCGGTGAGCGTCTTCATCACCTTCGAGCTGTTCGTCCGGCCGGTGATCCGCACGCTCGCTGGGCATCCGCGGGCGTTCGGACGGCCCGTCCGGATCGTCCGCCTCGCCGAGCCGATGCGCGGGTCCGGCGGCCGCCAGAACATCCACAGGGTCGTGCTGGCGCCCGACCCGGAACGCCCCGACGGACTCATCGCGCGCTCCTCGGGCGGGCAGGACTCGTACATGCTCGCGTCGCTGGCGGCCGCGAACGGGCTCGTCTTCCTCCCCTCGGACGCCGACCTGCCGGCAGGGGCCGAGGTGGTCGCCTGGGAGCTGCGCGAGCGGGATGCGTGACGGGCCCGGCACGGCGCGGGCGGGCGCACGGCCGCACGGCGATCCCGGGCCGTCAGGCGCGGCGGGCACGCACAAGGCGCACGAGGCGCCACGGGATGCCTGGCGCGCCGTGCATGCCTCCACGCGCGTCGTGGACGGCCTCGACTGCTCGTCCCCCACCGAGGTCTACGCGGCGCGCCTCCGCGCGGCCGGCGTCGGCTGCGTCCACCTGACCATCGAGGACCAGGACCCGCGTGGCGGCACGCATCCGTTCGAGACGGTGGCCGCCATCCTCGACGCACCGGGATGCAGCTTCCGGCTCGCGACGTCGGTCGCAGGCATCGAGGGCGCCCACCGGGACGGCCGCATCGCGCTCGTGCTGGGCAGGCAGGCCTCCGACCCCGTCGGCGTGGAGCACGGCAGCCTCGCCGCGCACCACGCGCTCGGCCTGCGCATCACCGGGATCGTTTACAACGTCGCGAACCGGTACGGCGGCGGCTGCCTCCACCCCGAGATGGGCCTGACCGACGACGGGCGGGCGCTGGTGGACGAGGTGGGGCGCCTGGGGATGCTCCTCGACGTCGGCGGCCACACCGGCGAGCGGACCTCGCTCGACGCGATCGAGCGATCGGCGGGCCGGCCGGTCATCTGCTCACACACCGCGCTCGCCGCGGTGAACTCGAACCGGCGCAACACGAGCGACCGCGTGTGCGAGGCGATCGCGCGGTCCGGAGGCGTGGTCGGCGTCCTCGCGGTCAGCGACTTCCTCGTGCGCAACGCGGGGAACGCCGACGTGCCGGTGACGCCCCGGGCGCCGCTCGAGCGGATGCTCGACCACCTGGACCACCTCCGGCGGCTGGTCGGCCCGGACCACGTGGGGCTCGGCCCGGACTTCATGGAGGGGATCGACCTGCACGACCCGGGCGCCTACCCGATCGCGGACGCGTTCACGCCCGAGATGATCAGCGACCGCGAGGACCTCCTGTACGTGGACGGCTTCGAGTCGATCGACCGGCTGCCGAACGTGACGCAGGGCCTGCTGGATCGCGGCTGGCCCGCCGCCGACGTCCGGAAGGCCCTCGGCGAGAACTGGCTCCGCGTCTACCGGGCGGCCTGGGGCGGCTGAGCCTCGGGGCGGCGGCGCGCGGGCGGTCAGCGAACCGCGCCCCGGCGGCGCCCACGCCCGAGCTGCCCTCGAGGTCCTTCGGCACTGGCCGCGGGCCCACGATGGCGCGCAACATCGTCGGAGCGCACGCGGTCCCGTAGCGCCGCGGCGGCCGGCGGAGGGGCGTGCCGGTGGAGCCGCGGAACGCGCAGACGCGCGAGGAGCGGGTCCGGCTGCTCTCGGACGCACTCGCCTGCGCTCGAGCCGTCCGAGCACGGTCCTGAGCCTGCTGCTGCGCCGCCTGCGGAGCGAGGTTCGATCCGAGCGACGGCTGTCCGGGGGACTGCGGGTCGGGGTCGCGGATCATGCCGAGACCCACGGACGGCGTGCCGGTCGATCTGCGTCGCCTCGTCGACGTGGGCTGGCCGTCGGCGAGGCCGAGCCGCGGGTGCCTCGTCGGCGGACTTGGATCGTCATCGACCGTGCACATCGGGGGCGCCGGCGCCATGGTGGCGCGGCGGCAGGAGTACCTCTAGCCGCCTCGAACCCGCCCGCTCGACGTCACCTGGTCCACGTAACGCTGCCGGAGGCCGAGGGCGTCGCACGTCCGGGCCTCCGCCTCCAGATCGAACGACGGGTCATGGACAGGACGCGATGGCCGGCCCAGCTTGTGGAGCGGCTGGTCCGGCTCGCGGCGATGCGCGGCGGCCTGGATCTCCTCGACCGATCCGCAGCGATGACGCGGTGCGCGGGAGACTCGCGGCCGACGGCACCGTCGTCGGTACGGGGCGCGATCGAGCGTGAAGGCGACCGACCTTGGCGCGCCGGAGCGTCTCCCCGTCGGCGCTGGACGGCGCAGCTGGCGCTACGTGGCCGAGCGGGCGAGGCGCCAGGACGATCCTGCGGGAAGCGGACGACGCCCTTTGCCGACTCTCGCCGCAAGGGAAGGCCGGACGTGCTGGAGCTGCGGCTCGAAGGACGCCCGATGCGTCGACGCGATACGAGGGGAGGTATGCCCACTTCGTCGGCTCGATCGTCGCCGCTGTCGGCGTCGGTGTCGTCGCTCTGGTCGACACGGGAGCCCCGATGCGCCTGGGCTGCTCGGAGTGGTGGGCCGCCTCAGAGCGATCGCTGTTCCTGGCCAACTGGAACCGGACGCCGGAGGGGGTCGATCGTTGGGGTCGTCGTACACTGCTGCTCCTCTGGATGACCGTGCATCGTGTGGGCCACCGTCGCCTACCGAGGGAGTGCCCGTGTCGATCGCAGGCTCGCCTGGAGCTGCACGACGGGCCAGACCTTCTCCAGGTCGAAGACGGCTTCCTCGGCGAGGTGCACCTCCTGCCTCTCCACGTAACGTCCCCGCCGGGAACGGCTGCTGGCTGCTGGCGCTCCGCCGTGGCATCGTCAGGGACCGTCTGGCTCGACCGAGGACCAGATCGTCGAGACCGACGTCACGACTGTGAGGGTGGGGCCGCAAGTGACGACCTCGGCAGGCGTCATCGGCCGGCTCGATCTCCTGATGGCATGGCTGGTCCCGGTCCGAGCCACATCGGCGCGGCCTGCTACGCGCCATTCCCTCCCTCAGCCCCCGCTCGTCGGAGGGAAGAGGTCGACCCGGTCCGCGTCGGTCACGGTGAGGGTCGGGTCCTCGAGGCGCACGACCTCGCCGTTGAGCCCGCACACGGCGACGTCGGCCGCCGGCACGCCGATCTCCCGGAGCACCTCGAGCAGAGGCGTCTCGCGGTCGAGGGGCCACTCGAACCGTCCCTTCCTCCCGGGCCCGTAGAAGCCGAGCTCGCCCCAGAGGTGGACCTTCACGGGCGCGGCCGCCTCCGGCCGCGGCGCCGCGGAGCCGCGGCGCGGCGGCTCTACCCCACCCCGACCAGGTCGGCCGTCCACTCGATCCCCAGGGCCGCCAGCTTCTCGCGCGTCGGGATCCCGGTCTCGGGGTCCCAGCCCTTCCGGGCGTACAGCCCCGTGATCGCCTCCTCGAACGCGGCGCGGTCGATCGACGTCCCGGTCAGCGGGCCGCCCTCAAGAGGGGTGTGCAGGCGGGCGGGCAGCCGGTCGTCGGCGTGCCGGCGGAGGCCCTCCCGGACGTTGAACATCCGCGCGAGGTTCACCGCGCGCTCGCCGATCTCGAGGAGGTCCTCCACGCCCACGTCCCAGCCCGTCGCCGCGCGCACGGCGGCGACCATGTCGTCGGCCTGGATGAACGAGCGCGGCACGACCCCGAAGAAGCAGAAGCCGGTGACCTTCTCGGCGCTGTTCCAGCGCTCGCCCGTGTACCAGATCTCGACCTTCTTCGGCCCGAGGTCCAGGACGCCGGTCGGCTCGGTGATGCCGATCCCCATCGCGCCCTTGAACGGCACGGACTCCGGGTTCACGAAGACCGGGTCGTGGAATGCGACGAGATGGTCGGCGCCGGCCTCGTTCGTCGCGTAGCCGAGCGCCACGCCCACCTTCCCGCGTGGCTCGTGCATCGCGAGCTCCAGGCCCTTGACCTGCATCGCCCAGTCGAGCGACTCCCCGCCGATCTGCTCGGCCAGCCGGCGCGAACCGAGCGCCAGGAGGGCGCCCACGCCCTCCCGGTCGGCGATGAGCGGGATCGCCTCGAGCAGCGCCTCGCCGTTCCCGAACCGCAGGTCCGTCCCCTGGAGCTCGTCCTCCATCATGAGGCCGTGCTCGACGCACTCCATGACGAACGCGACCGTCCCGGCCGTGGAGATGACGTCGAGGCCAAGCTCGTTGCAGAGCTCGTTCGCCTTCGCGATCAGCTCGATGTCGAAGATCGCGCAGTTCGACCCGAAGCCTGCGATCGCCTCGTACTCGGGGCCGTCGTACGTGTCCGTGACCCGGTATCGCTGCCCCTCGAACGCGGTCTCCGGCTTGCAGCGGACGGCGCACGCGTAGCACGTGCGGGTGGCGCTCCGGATCGCCTCGTAGGCGGCGAAGCCGATCCCCTCGACGTCCTCGAACGAGCCCTGGCGGAAGTTGCGGGTGGGCAGGATCCCGGCGGCGTTGAGGCCGTCCGTGAGCCCCGGCGTCCCCTTCGTCCGGAGGTCCCAGCTCTGCGGGTGCTCGGTCACCTGCTGCGACAGGCGTTTGCCGAGCGCCTGGAGGGCGTCGGGGTCGTGCGCGAGCTCCAGGTAGCGGTGCGACCCCTTCACGGCGATCGCACGGAGGTTCTTCGACCCCATGACCGCGCCCATCCCGGTGCGCCCGTTGTAGTGGCGCAGGTCGTTCATGAGCATCGCGTACGGGACGAGGTTCTCGCCCGCCCGGCCGATCTGGAGGACCCGGGCGTTCTTCTCGCCGACCTGCTCGCGGATCGCGGCCTGGACGGACGGCGGGTCCTGGCCCCAGAAGGCGCGACCGTCGCGCAGCTCGGCGGCCCCATCCTTCACCCAGAGCCAGACGGGCTCGGGCGATCGACCGGTGAGGATGATCGCGTCGAAGCCGGCCATCTTCAGCTCGGGGCCCCAGTAGCCCCCGGCCTCCGATTCGCCGAAGGCGCCCGTGAGCGGCGAGCGGGCGATCGCGTTGAAGCGGGTGGCGGTGGAGACGGGGGCGCCGGTGAGCAGGCCGGTCGCGAGCACGAGGACGTTGTCCGGTCCGAGCGGATCCGCACCTGCCGGCATCTCGCGCAGGAGGTGGTAGGCGGCGAGAGCCTTCCCGCCCGGGTAGCGCCGGTAGAACTCCTCGTCGAATGTCTCCACGGACGTCGTGCCGCGGGTGAGGTCGACCCGGAGGATCGTCCCGTTGCTCCCGAAGCCCATCGCGCACCTCCCTCGTCGCCGGGCGCGTGGCCGCGCCGGAGGACCGCAGGGCTACATCATCGCGCGGCGCGGCGGGCCGGCGTCCGCCGAGGGCTGCCGCGGCAGGAGACGCACCTCCCGCAGGAGGGCCTCGGCCGCCGCATCGCCGTCCGGCTCGGCACGACCGCCGACGTCCAGGACCACGAGGCCGTCCCTCGCGGCCACGATGCGGCCACGGATCCGGGCCTCGAGCGCCCACGAACGCAGCGACATCGGCGTCGGCGGGATCCGTCAGGACCCGGCCCGGCACGTCGCACTGGCGGATCCGGCCGTCGAGGAGGACCGCGAGCCGGTCGCCGAGGCGGACGGCCTCGTCGAGGTCGTGGGTCACGAGGACGCACGTGCCCGGCGTCCCGGCCCGCAGCCGTGCGAAGTCGTCCACCAGGGCGACGCGGGTGGTGGAGTCCACCGAGGCGAACGGCTCGTCGAGGAGGAGCAGCTCCGGCTCGAGGACGAAGGCGCGGGCCAGGCTCGCGCGCTGCGCCTCGCCGGACGACAGCTGCGCGGCGGGCCGGTCCGCCAGGTGGGCGATCCCCAGCCGCTCGAGCCAGGCGTCGGCACGTCGGCCGGCCTCGGCGGCGGGGACGCCACGGAACCGGAGGCCGGCCGCGACGTTGGACCGGACGCTGGTCGAGAGGAGGAGCGGGGCGGGGAGGACGAGGCCGATCCGCCGGCGGTACGCCAGGTCGCCGCCGGGAGGGATCGGGTCGCCGTGGAAGGCCAGGTCGCCGCGCTCGCGGCGGAGGAGCCCGGCGAGCGCGAGGATCAGCGTGCTCTTCCCGGCGCCGTTGGGCCCGACGACCGCGAGGGTCTCGCCCTCGACGGACGGCGAGGTCGTCCACCTCGAGGACGCGGCGCCCGGCCCGTGTGAGGACGAGGTCGCGGACGCGGACGACGTCGGGGGAGGAGGCGGTGGGGGTCGTCGGCGTGCGCGCGCCGGCGTCGAGGGCCTGGCTGCCGCCGCTCATCGGCGCTGGCCCCGCTGCTGGGCCCAGGTCAGGACCCCGTTCACGACGAAGGCCAGGCAGAGGAGCACCAGCCCCAGCACGATCGCCGCCCCGAACGCGCCCCGGCCGGTCTCCAGGACGATCGCCGTGGTGAGCACACGAGTCTGGCCCGCGATGTTCCCGCCGACCATCATCGCCGCGCCCACCTCGGAGATCACGCTGCCGAACGCCGCCATGACCGCGGCGAGCAGCGGGAGACGCGCCTCGCGCCAGAGCCAGCGGGTCGTCTGCCAGCGCGAGGCCCCGAGGCCGAGCAGCTGCGTCTCCAGCCGCGGGTCGAGCGAACCGAGCGCGGCGTAGGTGAGGCCGATCACCACGGGCGTCGCGATGACGACCTCGGCGATGACCATCGCGGCCGGCGTGTACATCAGGCCGAGCCCGCCGAGGACGCCGCTGCGCCAGAGCAGGAGTGCCACCGCCAGACCGGCGAGGACCGGCGGGAGGGCCATCCCCGTGTTCACGACGCTCAGGACCACGCCGCGCGACCGGAAGCGGCGGACGGCAAGCCACGTCCCGATCGGCACGCCGATGACAGGCTGACGCCCGTCGCGGCCCCCGACACGGCGAGGGAGAGCGCCGTGATGCCGGCGATCCCGGTCAGGTCCACCGTCGCGCGACCTCACGCGCCGGTGGCGGGGCCCCTGTCGCCGGGCTCACGGCCAGGTGAGCGTGTCCTCCGCCTTCCCGGCGTCCGGGATGAAGAGCGGATGGCCGGACGCGTCCAGGCCGAACGACCCGATGATCCCCTGCCCCTCCGGACCGAGGATATAGGCGGCGAACGCCTTCGCCCCGTCCGCGTTCACCTTCGGGAACGTCGCAGGGTTCACGCCGATGACGTGGTAGATGTTCAGGAGGCCGGGGTCGCCCTGGACGACCACCTTCAGGTCGAGCTGGTCCTGCAGGGCGCCCCATGTCGCGCTGTCGGTCAGCGTGTAGGCGCCCTTCTCCGACGCGATCCTGGAGCGTCGCACCCATCCCCTGGCCGGTCTGGAGGTACGCGTCACCGGACGGCTTCACGCCGAGCTTGTCCCAGTAGCCGAGCTCCTTCTTCTCGGTGCCGGAGCCGTCGCCGCGCGAGACGAAGGTCGCGCCGGAGTCGACGATCTTCTGGAGCGCGTCCGCTGCCGACGTCATGCCCGCGATCCCCGCCGGGTCACTCTTCGGGCCGACGATGAGGAACGTGTTGTGCATGACGAGCTCGCGGTCCACGCCGTTGCCGGCCGCCATGAACTCCTTCTCCGCGGCGGGCGAGTGCACCAGCAGGACGTCCGCGTCGCCCTTCGCGCCCATCTCCATCGCCTGACCACTGCCGACGGCGACGGTCTTCACCGTGTAGCCGGTGGCGTCCTGGAACGCCGGGACGAGGACGTCGAGGAGGCCGGAGTCCTGGGTGGAGGTCGTCGTGGCGAGGATGATGTCCTTCGAGCCGGCGATGCTCGGCGCGGCCGACGGCGCCTCGGTCGGCGCAGGGGTCGCCGGAACGGCGGTGGCCGGCGCCGCGGTGACGGGCGCTGAGGCCTGCTCCGTGGGGACCGCGGTCGGCGCCGGGGACGCGGCCGTCGAGCAGGCTGCCACGAGCAGCGCGGCAGCCGCGATCCCTGCGATCAGGGTGGCAGCGCGACGCCGGTGGCCGATTCCGCGGTCGTTCATCCTCTCGTCCTCTCTGCTGACGGTGAGTCTGGTCGTCGGGTCCATGATAGATAGACATCTAGGGCTCCGCGCAGGATACTCCCTCGGTATGAGACGATCCTCCGAACCCGCGCCGGTCCGCCTCCGCGTCGGCCAGGCGGCGGAGATGCTCGGCGTCTCGGTCGAGACGCTCCGGCGATGGGAGTCCGACGGTCGCCTCCGCATGGAGCGATCGGAGGGGGGTCAGCGCCTCGTGTCGCTGGAGGAGGTCACCAGCCTCCTCCGCGAGCGCCGCCGCGAGAGCGTCGACCGCCCGATCGTCGCCCAGTCGGCGCGCAACCGGTTCTCCGGCATCGTCTCGCGGATCGACCGCGACGCGATCGTGGCCGTCGTCGAGGTGATCGCCGGCCCGCATCGCCTGGTGAGCCTCATGACCGCCGAGGCGGTGGACGACATGGGCATCGAGGTCGGGAGCGAGGTCGTCTGCGCCGTCAAGGCGACGAACGTGGTCGTCGAGGTCCCGGCGGGGACGATGTCGAGGACCGTCGACGAGAGCGCCGCGGAGCCGGGAGGGACGAAGGGCGGGGGACGGTAGGGCGCGTCGCCCTGGCGTCACCCACAGCCCGGGCCAAGCGTCGCTCGCGGCCCGGGGCCACCCTGCCGCGGCGGCCCGTCACATCGCCGCGGCGAGGCGGCCCGTCACATCGCCGCGGCGAGTACCGCTGCGACCTCGTCATCCGTGAGCAGCACGGGGTTCGTCTTCATGCTGCCGCCGCGCGAGCCCTCGACGATCGCCGGGACCGTCGCGTCCGTGACGCCGTACGCGGCCAGCCCGGGGATCCCCAGGTTCGTCGTCCATCGCGCCAGGAGGTCCACGAGCGCTTCGCGCGCCGCGGCATCGTGGAGGCCGGGATCCGAGGCGAGGACGCGCCCGGCCTCCGCGTACCTGGCGAGCCCAGGCCCCTCCGCATCGCGCTCGGCCAGCGCAGCGATGTTCACGACGGTCGCCGGCGCGAGGACCGCACCACACGCCACGCCGTGCGGGATCGGCAGCGCGGCGCCGAGCGGCGCGGCGAGCCCGTGGACCGCGCCGAGCCCGGCGTGCGCGAGGCAGATCCCCGACGCGAGCGCCGCGAACGCCATCCGTTCGCGGAGCATCGCCGTCGCGTCGCCGCGTCCGGGGCCGGCCGCGTGCCACGGGAGGAGGGCATCGCGAGCGGCCGTCAGCCCCGCGAGCGCCAGCGCGTCCGTCATGGGACCAGCACCCGTCGAGACGTACGCCTCGAGCAGCTGCGTCACGGCGTCCATCCCGTCCGCCGCCACGAGCGGACGAGCGCACGTGTCCAGCAGGTCGGGGTCCACCACCGCCACGGCGGCCACGAGGCGGTCGTCGCGGAACGAGCGCTTGAAGCCACCCGGGCCGCGCTCGGAGATCACCGCGTTCTTCGTCGCCTCGCTGCCGGTCCCGGCGGTCGTGGGCACGGCGACGAACGGGACCGCCGGGCCCTCGTACGGGAGCCCGCGGCCGACGATCTCGAGATGGTCCATGACGGAGCGTCCGGTGCGGAGCATCCCGGAGACGGCCTTCGCGGCGTCGAGGACGCTCCCGCCGCCGATCCCGACGACGACGTCGATCCCGTCGGGAGCGAACCGCGCGACGGCACCGTCCACCAGGCGCGGCGACGGCTCCCCGCAGACGGTCATCTCGCG
Organism: uncultured Chloroflexia bacterium; assembly: GCA_963717255.1. Classification (GTDB taxonomy): domain Bacteria; phylum Chloroflexota; class Limnocylindria; order Limnocylindrales; family CSP1-4; genus CAIYQJ01. The sequence goes on from CAVQVT010000005.1 coordinate 41,672, forward strand.
CGTCTCGACACCCGCGTCGGCCAGTCCGGCGAGCAGGGCACCCCACGCAGGCGTCGCGCGGAACGACCGGGCGCCGGTGACGAGGAGCGCCCGACGGCCGTGGCCGGCCACGATCACGGGGAGTCGCGCCGACCCGCCCCCGGCCGAACTCGATGGCCGGGAGCCTCCCGAGCGTGAACGCCCCGACCCACGGGGCGTCTGGGCCCCCGGCCCACGGGGCGTCTGGGCCCCCGACCCGCGGGGTGCCCGGGGCGGGATCCCCCTCCATCGTCAGAACCCGCCCCCCGCCTCACCGCCCGGCCCGGGTGCGGCCAGCGGCCCCAGCACGACGGCGTCGAACGGCTCGCCTCGCCGCGGCTCCGCCATCCAGCCGGCCACCGTCTCGCGCCACGCGAGGTAGTGCGGCGTCTCCTTGTGCGCGGCCGCGTCCTCGGCCGTCCGGTAGGCCTCGTAGATGACGAACCGCGTCGGGTCGTCCGGCGAACGGAGCAGGTCGAAGCGCAGCGCGCCGGGCTCGCGGGCCGACGCGGCCTGGTTCGCCTCGCTTGCCGCGAGGAACTCGTCGAGATGGGCGGGGTCCACGCGGACGTGGACGAGGGTCACGTGCATCGGCCGCTCCTTCGTGCCGTCATCGGCCCCCGGAGCGTACCGCGGCGCGCCGGTCCCCGGGCGGAGTGTCCGCCTGGGCGCCCGTGCTCAGCCGAGGAGGTCGCGCCGGCGCCAGACGAGGAGCGAGCCCAGCCAGGCGAGCCCCGCCACGAGCCCGAAGACCAGGGGTCCGCCGGCCTCCACGCGGCCCTCGTCGATCACCGCCGCCGTGTCGAACCAGGCGAAGGCGGTCAGGTACCGCATCCAGTCGAGCGACGGCTCGATCGCGACGACGACGCTCACGAGGTACATCGCGATGAGGATCCCGGCGACGAGCCCGCCCGTCAGGCCGCGGCTGAGGGTGAGGGCACCGACGAGGGTCGCCACCGCGGCGATCGCACAGCCGTAGACCCAGGTGTCGAACCCGGCGAGCACGAAGGGCACGGCCTCGAACCCGGCCCCGACGACCGGGCCGACGAGGAGGAACCCACAGACCGTCCCGATCGCGAGGATCCCCATGGCGATGACCTGGACGACGATCGCGACGAGCATCTGGCGAGTCCGCGAGAGCGGTGTCGCGAGCGAGATCGCCGCCCACCCGCGGTCCACGTCGACCGCGGTCGTCCGCGTCGCGAGGAAGATGGCCCCGATCGCCCCGACGACGGGGAAGAACTCACCGACGTAGATCGCGAAGAAGCCGCCCGGGTCGGTGAGGCCGAAGCCCCCCTCCATCCCGAAGGCAGCGAGCATCTCCTTCGGCCAGATCTCGAGGATCTGCTGCATCATCGCGGCGTTCTCGCGCATGCTGGGATAGAAGGCCGCCATCGTGGCGCCGTACAGCAGCAGCGTGGCGGTGAGCCAGCCGACGAGCGCGCGGCTGCGACGCAGCTCCAGGCGCAGCAGGCTGCGGGTCATCGCGCGACCCCTCCGCCGTCCGGCGGCGGACCGGCGGCGGCCCCGTCCTCAGCCGGAGCCGGCGGGTCCTCGGCGCCGGAGATGCGGGCGTCGTAGTAGCTCAGGAAGATGTCCTCGATGTCCGGCGTGGTGATCGACACGTCGACCACCCGGAGCGAGGCGATGCGCCGCAGGAGCGGGTTCACGTCCCCCTGTGCCATGAGGTGGACCTCGCGATCCGTCGCCGCGAGGACCTGGACGTTCGGCACGTCGAAGGTCCCCGCCGGCGCGGGCGCGTCGAGGAGCAGGTTCACCGACCGGGCGTGGGATGCGAGGAGCGTCGCGACCGACGTGACCTCGCGGAGGCGGCCCTCGCGGACGATCCCGACGCGGTCGCAGGCGCGCTCGACCTCGGTGAGGTTGTGCGACGAGAGGAAGACGGTCCGGCCGGCCGCGCGCGCCTCGGCCACGAGGCCGAGGAACTCGCGCTGCATGAGCGGGTCGAGGCCGCTGGAGGGCTCATCCATCACGAGGAGCGGCTCCTCGCCCATGAAGGCGTCCACGACGGCCACCTTCTGCCGGTTGCCGCGCGACAGCTTCCGAAGCTGGACGGACGGGTCGAGCTCGAGCCGCTCCGCGATGGGCAGCCACGCGTCGGGGGCCATGGCCCGCAGCCGGGACAGGTGGCGGAACAGCTCCGAGGCCGTGAGCTCGCCGAGGTAGCCGGGATCGCTCCCAACGGACGCCATCCGGCGGTGGACAGCCACGGCGTCCGCCCACGCGTCCCGGCCGAAGACCAGCGCGCGACCGGCGGTCGGCCGGACGATGCCTGCGAGGCACCGGATCGTCGTGGTCTTCCCGGCCCCGTTCGGGCCGAGGAAGCCGAACACCTCGCCCGCGCGGACCTCGACGTCGACGTCGACGATCCCGCGGCGCCGGCCGTACGACTTCGTCAGCCCGACGAGCTCGATCGGGGCGGTCATGGGCGCAGCGCCCGGTTCCGGGTCAGGCCGTGACGAGCGAGCGGGCCACCGTCACCGCGCCGACGGCGTCCTCCCCGAACCCATCGGCGCCGATCTGGTCCGCCCAGGCGCGGGTGACGGGCGCACCGCCGACGAGGACCTTCACGCCCGGGCGCAGGCCCGCGTCCGCGAGCGCGTCCACGACCGTCCGCTGCCCGGTCATCGTCGTCGTGAGGAGCGCCGACATCGCGACGATGTCCGCGTGCACCTCGCGAGCCTTGGCGACGAACGCCTCCGGCGCCACGTCCACGCCCAGGTCGTGCACCTCGAACCCGTCGGCAGACAGCATCATCGCGACGAGGTTCTTCCCGATCTCGTGGATGTCGCCCTTCACGGTCCCGATGACGACCCGCCCGGCGACCTGCCGCTGCGCGGATCGTCTCTCCAGCTCCGGCTCCAGGACGGCGACCGCCCGCTGCATCGCCCGGGCGGCCAGCATCATCTCGGGCAGGTACATCTCCCCGCAGCTGAACTGCTCGCCGACCCGGCGCAGCCCGGGCACGTACCCCTCGTCGATCGCGAGCAGCGGGTCCACGCCCTCCGCCAGGGCGCGCTCCGCCAGCGCGGCCGCCTCGTCCGGATCGCCGTCGACCACGGCCTTGCGCATCGCCTCGAACAGCTCCTGCGTCATCTGTCCCTCCCTGGTCGTCTCGGATCCGCGCCGGCGGGGCCCGCCGGCCCGGGTCAGCGCTCTTCGGCGAGCTCGCGGTCGGCCGCCGCGAGGATCGCCTCGATGTCGTCGATGGTCGAGGCGGGGAGCGGGTCCACGACCGGCTCCCCGAGGATCGCCCGCACCTGCTCGCGGGCGGCCGTGTACATCGAAGGCCTGCCGAGCTGGAGCCACGCCTCGTGGGAGACGCGCGGCGCGAGCGTCGGGACGAGGAACTCCTCGCCCCGTGCGGCGGCGCGCGTGGTCCGCTGGGCGAGGAAGTGCCCCCCGGGGCCCACCTCGGCGATGTCCGCGAAGAAGGCGTCATCGACGTCGGCGTCGACGCCGTGCGCGATCCGCTCGCACGCGCGGGCGATCTCCGCGTCCACCAGGAGCTGCTCGAGGACGAGGTTCTGGTCGCCCTCGATCTCGCCGAGGCCCACGACGATGTCGGCCCCCGCCAGGACCGGCGGCAGCGTCGTGATGAGCTTCTCGAAGACCGCCTGCGGCCCCGGCTCGCGGGCGTCGGACGTGCATCCGGCCGACGTGGCGGGCAGGCCGTAGTGACGGCCCATCTCCGTGAGAGCCGCCGACATGAGGCCCATCTCGGCCGTCCCGCCGAGGAACGCACCGGTCCGGAAGTCCATCGTCCCCGTCGCGCTGCTGTACACGAGCGGGCGCCCCGGGTGGGCGAGCTGGTAGACCACGATCGCCGAGAGCACCTCGGCGTTCGCGACGCACACGTTCGCGAAGAGCGACGCAGGGCCGGTGGAACCGGCCACCGGCATCGGCATGATCATCACGGGCAGGTCGAGACGGCCGAGGGCGAGGTATGCGTCGAGCATCTCCCCGTCGTGGGTGAGCGGCGCGACCGGACAGTAGATCAGGGAGTAGGGGTGGCGCGCGCGGAGCGCGTCCTCACTCCCCGCGATCGCGGTCAGGCCCGCCTCCAGGTACGGGACCTGCGCCGTCGAGTGCAGCTCGTGCTGACCGTGCTTCGAGCAGGCGGCCGCCATCGCGAGGAACTCGTGGATGGCCCGCGAGTGCGACGGCGCGTCGGAGGCGCACGTCGGGGCCCACGCCATGACACCCACGTCGATGCGCTGGAAGACGCGGAGCGCGTCCACGATGTCCCGCTTCGTCCCGTACCGGCGCTCGCCCGTCTCGAAGTCCGTCACGAAGCTCGCCGTCCCGTCGATCGCGTACCGGGTGACCGGCGATGGGACCGCGAAGTCGTGCTCCGTGTTCCGGGCGCCCAGGATGAAGCTCCCCGGCGCGGCCGCGAGCGCCTCGGCCACGAGGCGGGCCGGGATCCGCGCCACACCACTCCCGGCATCCACGCGGGCACCGGCCTTCTCGAGGAGCGGGAGCGCCCGCTCGCCGTGGTACCGGACACCGACCTCGGCGAGGATCCGAAGGCTCTCGTTATGGACCCGCTCGCGGTCGCCCTCGGACAGGAACGCTGGGCTCAGGCGCATCTCCTACTCCTCCCGACGGGCGGCTCGAGGGGCCCGGGCGGCGGCCGGCGTGCCGGTCGGGGCGGCGGCACGCGGGCCGGCCGAAGCGGCCGCACGTGCAGCGGCGCGACGCGGCGGCCGCCCCTCCCGCGCCCGCGCCTCGATCCGACCGAGCTCGCGGTCCACGTCCTCGGGCAGCGGGTCCGGCACGCGCGCCGCGAGGATCGCCTCGATCCGCTCGCGCGCCTCCGCGAGGATGTCCGGGCGCCCGGCCTCCTCCCACCGCTCGAACCCGTCATGGAACCCCGGCGACCCCGTCAGCCACTCCCCGGCGCGAAGGGCGTCGCGCGTCGTGGGCTCGGCCAGGAAGTCGCCCCCGGGGCCCACGCGGGCGAGCAGGTCCACGAGCCCGTCGAGGTCCCCCGATGGCGCCGAGGCGACGCCCGCGTGGAGCCGGCCGCAGCGCCGGAAGACCTCGACGTCGAGGACGAGCTGCTCGAGGCTCAGGATCGTCGAGCCGCCGAGCATGCCGGGCCCGACGAGCAGGTCCGGCCATGCGAGCGCCGGGAGGGACCAGTTGAGGGCGCGCTCGTACGCGGCCTGGATCCCGGGCACGTGATGGTCGGTCCCGCCGGTGGACGCCTCCACGGGCAGCCCCACGTGACGCGCCATCTCGGCCGAGCAGACCCCGAGCAGCGCGTGCTCGATCGCGCCCCCGCCGTATCGGCCGCTCCGCGGCTGCATGACAGCGAGCGCGGGCGCGGCGATGAACGGCGTCCCCGGGTCCGCCGCCTGGACGAGGCAGAGGGTCGCGAGGACCTCAGCGTGGCCGAGCGCGACGGTCGCGAGGAGCCCGGACGGACTCGACAGCCCCATGATCGGCATCGGCATCGCGGCGACGGGGATCCCCCAGCCGACGACCTCGAGGTACGCGTCGGTGTACGGACCCTCCAGCACGAGGGGCGTGTGCGGGCAGAGGAGGAAGGAGAAGGGCCGCCGGGCGGCGATCTCCTCGCGCCCCCCGAAGACCACCTGGAGGACCTCGAGGAGCCAGCGACCTTCGTCCGCGTCGAGCGCCGCGTCCTGGACGTGCTTGCCGAACTCGCCGAACGCGCGGCGCCAGGACGAGACGGCGCCAGCGGCACCCTCCTCGTCCCAGGTGGTCGTGCGCCAGTAGACGCCCACCTCGTCGAGCGCGTCGCAGACGCGCGTCGCGGCCTCCCAGTCCGCGATCGTCGGCGGGCGGCGCTCCTGCGCGGCCGCGTCCCAGACCGCCATCGCCTCCCCGTCGACGACGAGGGTGCATGCGCCCCGGCCCACCGGGTGCGACCAGCCCGGGCGGCGGCCGCCGAGCGTGAAGGTGCGCGGCGCGAGCGACAAGGCGTGCTCGACGAGGTCGCGCGGGAATGTCACGCGGGCGTCGGCGGCGCGCACGACGGCGCCCGCGCCCGCAAGGATCCGCCGGGCGCGCTCGGAGTCCACCCGGACGCCGACGTGCGCGAGGGTCGCGAGCGCCGCCTCGTGCGCACGCGCCTGCTGGTCGGGCGACAGGACGGCGACGGACGTCGTCATGCGCCCGCCCCGTGACCGTCCCCGTGCGCGGTCGCGGCGCCGCGCGCCCCGTGTCCGGCGGTGAGCGCGAGGTCGCCGTCCGCCGCGCGGAGGATGCGCCCGACCTCCCGGGCCCGCGCATCGTCGAGCGGCTCCGGCTCGTGGGTCGCGAGGATCCGCTCCGCCTCGGCACGGGCGACGTCGACCGGGTCGCGGCGCGATCCGATCGGCGGCGACCTGTTCCGTCAGGCGCGAGAAGGACATCGCACGGAGCCCGTCCCGCGTGTGTCGGACATCGAGGTAGTGGCCGCGCGGCCCGACCGCGCGGATGACGTCGAGCGCGAGGGCATCGCGGCCTGTGTCGAAGGCCGCGAGATCCGCGCGGACGCGTTCGTGGAGGTCCGCGTCCAGGACGAGCGCCTCCGGGTACCAGACGGTGCACGCGTCGAGGAGCCCCATCCCGCTGCCGGTCTCCGCGCCCGCGAGCGCACACAGCGTGAGGGCGACCGCCGCGGCCTCGGCCTGCTGCCACCCGGGCTCGACGGCGTCGGTCCCGAACACCCCGGCGAGGGTCGGGACCCCCCAGGCGTGGGCGAGCTCCACGCCGGCGACGTACGCGACGTCGCCGGGGCGCGACGTGCAGAGATGGGCGCCCGTCCGCGGGTGCATCACCCCGGTCATCAGCGAGTGGAAGACCGGCGCCCCGGGGTGCGCCATCTGGAGGAGGGTCAGCGCCGCGACGATCTCGGCGTCGCCCTGGACGATCGTCCCGGCGATCGACGCCGGACCCGTCGAGCCGGCGCAGGCCATCGACATGAACCCGACCGGCAGCCCCGCCTCGGCGAAGATGAGCGCCGATTCGAGGCCGTCCGCGTCCTGGGCGAGCGGCGCGATGCAGCAGACCAGCGACGAGAGCGGTGGGCGAGCACGCAGGTCCGCGTCATCGGCCGCGAGCACGCGGGCGATCTCCACGGCGTAACGCGCGGTGGCCGCGCCCATCAGTGTCTCGGTCTGGACGTGCTTCACCGTGTTGCGGACCGCGGCGTCGATCTCGTGGAGCGGCGCCGTCGCCGGGTGGTCCTGGGCGCTCACGAGCGGCCAGTAGAAGCCGACGGCCGGAAGCGCGTCCGCAAGGCGGGCCGACGCCGCGACGTCCTCCTTGGTGGACGCACGACGCTCGCGCGTCGCCGGATCGACCGTCTCGATCCCGCAACCGTCCGTCGCCACGTAGAGCGCCGAGCCGTCGAGGACCAGGTCGTGCGCGGGGGAGCGCGCGCCCATCGCGTACGTCCGCGGCGCACGGGCCATCGCGCCGATGACGACGTCGGCCGGGATCCGGACGACCTTCGTCGCGGGATCGACGCGGGCCCCGTGCTCCCGGTAGATCGAGAGCGCCGTCTCCGACGGGCAGTGGACCCCGACCTCCTCGAGCAGCTCGAGCGACGCGTGCCGGAGGGTCGTGAGCCGCTCCTCGCCGAGCAGCGCGACGTGGGCGGCCGGCCGGATCGGGGCGAGCGGCGGCGTCGCGGACATCAGCGGCCGCCGATCTCCCGGTCCGCGGCGGCGAGGATCCGGGTCATCTCCGCTCGCTTGGCGTCATCGATCGGCTCGACCTCGTGGTTCGCGAGGATCCAGGCCGCCCGCTCCCGCGCCACCTCCACCGGGTCGCGGTACGCTCGTCCCTCGGCATCGAGCTGGAGGGCGAGCGACCGCACGAGCGACCCGCGCATGTGCGTGCGCGTGTGCTTCTCCGCGAGGAAGTGCCCGCCCGGCCCGACGGAGGCGATGACGTCGAGGGCGAGCGTCTCCTCCGAGAGCTCGGGCGCCATGAGCGCCGCCCGCGCCCGCTGGTAGAGATCGTCGTCGAGGATCACGGACTCCGGGTAGAGGAGCGTGTATGTCCGCACGAGGCCCATGCCGGTGACGATCTCCGGGCCGACGAGGCCGGCCCAGAAGGGGTCGATGGCGACCTCCGCCGCCGACTGCCACGTCCCCGGCAGCGGCGAGTCGGTCCCGTAGCACGCGCCGAGCGACGGCATCCCCCAGTGGTGCGCCATCTCCACCGGCGCGTAGCGCCACCGGCCGTCGAGGGGGTAGCTCACGTAGGCGCCGCTGCGTGGGTCCGCCCACGCCTGCATGATCGAGTGGAAGACCGGTGCGCCGGGGTGCGCGAGCTGCATGAGGACGACGGCGCTGATGATCTCCGCATCGCCCATCGCGAGGGCGCCGGGGATCGTCGCCGGCGCGGTCGTGCCGAGCGTCGGCATCGCGAGGAAGCCGACGGGGGCGCCCGCGGCGGCCATCTCGAGCGCGCCCTCGATCCCCTCGTGGTCCTGGACCAGCGGGGCGATGGTGCAGACGACGAGGGTGAACGGCGGCCGGCGGCGGAGCTCCTCCCGGTCTCCGGCGAGGACCGTCGCCATCTCGAGCGCGTAGCGCACCGGCGCCGCGCCCATGATCGTCTCGCTCTGGACGTGCTTCACGCTGTTGTTCCAGCACGCGTCCATCTCGTGGAGCGGGGCCGTCAGGCCGAAGTCCTGCGCGCTCACCATCGGCCAGATGAACCCGACCGAGGGGAGGTGGTCGCAGATCCGGGCCATCATCGCGACGTCGGACTTCCGCGACGGTCGCTGCACCCGCGTCTCGAGGTCCACCGTCTCCACGCCGCATCCGTCCATCGTGAAGTACGTGGCGTCCGGCCCGAGGACGAGGTCGTACGCGGGGTCTCGGGCGGCCATCGTGAAGGTGCGCGGCACGGTCGCGAGCGCCTTCCGGACGAGGTCTCGCGGCAGCCGCACGACCTCGGTCGCGCGGTCGACGAACGCCCCGTGCTCCTCGAAGACGCGCAACGCGCGGTCCGAGGGGAACTTCACGCCGACGTCCTCGAGGATCAGGAGCGTCGCCTCCTGGAGCGCCCCGAGCTGCTCGTCGGTGAGGAACCGGACGTGGAACGCCGGGCGGAGGGGCTCGAGCGGCGGGCGGTCGGTCGACATCGCGGTACTCCCTGTGCGGACTAGCCGAGGATCCCGGAGCGCGTCCGACGGCCGCCGAACGCCCCTGCACGCCAGGCGACGAGCATGGCGATCGCCGTCATCGCGACGATGATCGTCGAGATCGCGTTGATCTCCGGGGTGACCCCGAAGCGGATGCGCGAGTAGATGTAGAGCGGGAGCGTGGACGAGCCCACCCCCGCGTTGAACGTGGTGACGATGAGGTCGTCGATCGAGAGCGCGAACGCGATGAGGGCGCCCGCGGCGACGGCCGGCGCGACCAGCGGCAGGGTGACGTGGAGGAACGCCTCGAACGGCGACGCCCCGAGGTCGCGGGCGGCCTCCTCCATCCGGGGGTCCAGGGAGACGGCGCGGGCTCGGACGATGATCGCGACGTAGCTGATCGAGAACGTCACGTGGGCGATCGAGATCTGCCAGATGGACCCGTGCGCCCCGACCAGCTGGGCGAAGAAGAGCAGCAGGCTCACGCCCATGACGATCTCCGGCGTGACCATCGGGAGGAGGAGCAGCGTGTCCGACGCACCGCCGGCGGCGCTCGAGCGGAGGCGCGCGATGCCGAGGCCCAGCAGCGTCCCGAGGACGGTCGCGACGACGACCGAGATGACCGCGACCTGCAGCGACACCGTGAGCGCCTGGATGAGCGCGTCGTTCGCGAAGAGCGTCGGGTACCACTTGAGCGTGAAGCCGCGCCAGAGGAAGTTGCGCTTCGAGTCGTTGAAGCTGAACAGGATGAGGATCGCGATCGGCAGGTAGAGGAAGACGAAGAACGCGATCGCCGTCGCGGCGAGCCAGGGGTTCCGGTCGCGGCGCATCAGCCGATGACCTCGCGCCGCAGCGGGCCGAGGGCGGCGACGGTGCCGCCGATCGTCAGGAAGATGAGGACGAACCCGAGCGCCGCGCCGTACGGCCAGTCGCGCGAGGACAGGAAGAGGTTCTGCACGACCTTGGCGATCGTCGTCGTCTGGGCGCCTCCGAGAAGGTCGGGCGTCACGAAGTCGCCGAGCGACGGGATGAACGTGAGGAGGGCCGCCGCGACGACGCCCGGCATCGTGAGCGGGAGCGTCACGTGGAGGAAGGCCGCGCGCCCGGTCGCGTAGAGGTCGCGGGCCGCGGCGACGAGGGAGTCGTCGAGGCGGTCGATCGAGACGAAGAGCGGGAGGATCGCGAACGGCAGGAAACCGTACGTCATCCCCAGGACCACCGCGAGGTCGGTGTTCAGCAGGATGATCGGATCGTGCGTGAGGCCGACCCCCTGGAGGATGCCGTTCACCACCCCGTTGTCGCGGAGGATGATCATCCACGCGTACGTCCGGATGACGTAGCTGGTCCAGAACGGCAGCATGATGAGGACGAGCAGGAGCGCCTTCCGGCGTCCGCCGTACCGGCTGATCCAGTACGCGATCGGGTAGCCGACGACGATCGAGAGGACCGTCGTGGCGAGCGCGTACTTCAGCGAGTTCGCGATCGTCGGGAGGAAGTCCGGCTCCAGGGCGCGGAGGTAGTTGTCCAGGCTCAGCCGGTCGAGGATGACGCCGCCGTACTGGTCACGCGTCCCCAGGCTGACCACGAAGATGATCGCGAGCGGGACGACGAAGAACAGGAGCAGCCAGCCGACGCCCGGGAGGATCAGGAGACCCTGGCGCAGGCCGCCGCCCTTCATCCCGGAGCGCGCTCCAGCGCGGCGGTCGCGACGCGGGGATCCGAACGCCCGGGCCGGCTCATCTCAGCCGCCCGCCCGCAGCTCGTTCCACCGGGTCGAGTACTTCTCGAGGTCCGCACCCAGGTCGTCGATCTCCTGGAGGGAGGCGATCACGGCCTTGTCGGGGTTCACCGCGGGGTCGGCGAGGATCGCCGGGTCGATGAACTCCTTGGCCGCCTCGTTGGGTCCCATGTAGCCGATGTAGTTCGTGTTCGCCGCGCTCACCTGCGCGTCGAGCATGTGGTCGATGAAGAGGTTGGCCGCGATCGGGTGCTTCGCGTTCGCGAGCAGGACCATCGTGTCCGAGCCGCGGATCCCGCCCTCGGACGGGATGTAGTACGTCACGCTCGGGCGCTCACCGACCACCTGGTAGACGTCGGAGCCCCAGGAGTGGACGACCCACGAGTCGCCCGACGAGAGCTGGCCGATGTCGTCGGTCGTGTACGTCCGGACCAGCGGCTTCTGCTCCTTGAGGAGCGCGAGCGCGGCGTCGAGCTCGGTGTCGTCCGTCGTGTTGATGCTCTTCCCCAGCCGGATCAGCGCCGCCCCGAACGCCTCCCGGTAGTCGTCGAGCATGCTGATGTGGCCCTTCCAGCGCGGGTCCCACAGCGCCGCCCAGGAGGTGAGCTCCTCGCCGATGCGCTCGGTGTCGTAGGCGACGCCGGTGGTCCACCACATGTACGGCATCGAATGCAGGTTGCCGGGGTCGTACGCGGGGTCCTGCCACTCGGCGGCGAGGTTCACGCGGTTGGGGATGAGCGACAGGTCGAGCGGCACGATGAGGCCGCGCTCGAGGAAGCCCGGGATGTCCGTGGACGTGGCGAACGTGATGTCGTAGCCGCTCTGGCCGCTCCCGATCTTCGCGGTCATCGTGTCGTACGTGTCGAAGAAGTCGTAGGTGACCTTGACGCCGTACTTCTTCTCGAAGTCCGGGACGACCGTGTCGCCGATGTAGTCCGCGTAGTTGTAGACGTAGAGCTCGGCCTCGGGGGTGGGTGCCGGCGTCGGTTCCGCGGATGCCTCAGCGGTGGGGCCGGTGGTCGCTCCGGGCGTCGGGGCGGCCGCGGTGGGGGCCGGCGTGCTCCCCGCGGACGAGCACGCCGCGGCGATCGGCGACAGGGCCGCGGCCGCGCCGATGCCCGCCATCCGCGCGAGGAGGAGCCGCCGGCTCAGGCGGCGATCCATCGGGTGCGCCGGACCCGGACGGAGTCCCGGCGCGGGCCCGTTCTCGTGACCCGTCGTCATGGTCGTGCCTCCTCCTCGACGACCGCGCGGGTGAGCACGAGGGCATCCGTCCTCCGCCACCCCACGGTCACCTCTGCTCCCATGGGGAACCTGCCGGCGGAGCGCGGGACGAGTGCCGCCACGGCGACGCCGCCCCGCGTCCGCACGATGTAGCTGACCGACGTACCCAGGTAGGCGACCTGCTCGACGGTCCCGTCGAGCGTGCTGCCGGCCGGCCCGTCGCCCACGGGGAACGCGACCGGCATGCCGGCGGCCTCACCGCCTCGACCGACGATCTCGATCACCTCGGGCCGGACCGAGACGTCGACCGCTGCGCCAGCGGCGAGCGTCCCCGCGATCGCATGACACCGCTCCCCACCGACCAGCTCGATCGTCGCGTCGCCGTCCGCGACGGCCTCCACGACGCCGGCCAGCAGGTTCGTGGTGCCGATGAAGTCCGCGACGAAGCGCGTGGACGGGCTGTCGTAGAGCGCCTCCGGCGTGCCCAGCTGCTCGACCTTCCCGGCACGCATCACCGCGATCCGGTCGGAGAGCGTCAGGGCCTCCTCCTGGTCGTGGGTCACGTAGACGAAGGTGATCCCCACCTCCTGCTGGATGCGCTTGAGCTCGAGCTGGAGCTGCTTGCGGAGCTTCAGGTCGAGCGCGCCCAGCGGCTCGTCGAGGAGGAGGACCGTCGGCCGGTTCACGAGGGCACGCGCCAGCGCGATCCGTTGCTGCTGGCCGCCCGACAGCTGGTCCGGGCGCCGCCGGTCGTAGCCCTCCATCCGCACGAGCGCGAGGACGGCGCCCACGCGCTCCCGCACCTCGTCGCGTGGGGTGTGGCTGCGGCGGAGCCCGAAGGCGACGTTGTCGAAGACGTTCAGGTGCGGGAAGAGCGCGTAGCTCTGGAAGACCATGTTCACGGGCCGGCGCTCCGGAGGGTCCCGCGTGACGTCCCGCCCGGCGACCTCGACGGTGCCGGAGGTGGGCGACTCGAAGCCGCCGATCATCCGCAGGGTCGTCGTCTTGCCGCACCCCGACGGGCCCAGGAGCGAGAAGAACTCGCCATGGGCGATCTCCAGGCTCACGTCGTCCACGGCGCATACGTCGCCGTAGCGCTTCGTCAGGCTGCTGAGGACGATCTCGGCGCGCGACCCCTCCCGGTCCGCCATGCGCACATGGTCCGGCGCGGGACGCGCGACGGCAAAGGCCGCAACGCCCCCGGACTTCATGACCGATGGCGGTGTCGGGCCGAGAGCCGTCCCGGTCGACCGCCGCGGCGGTGCCCCGGCGCGCACCGGGGTGGCCCGAGGGGCGCGGGCCCCTTCATCCCCGTGTCCGTCACGGGAGGATCTGGCGCAGCGCGAAGAGGACGTTCGCCGGGCGCTCCGCGAGGCGGCGCATGTACCACGGGTACCAGAAGTCGCCGTAGGCCACGAGGGTGAAGGCGGGGAAGCCCTCGCGCTGCAGGCGGCGCAGCTCGCCGGCGCGGATCCCGAAGAGCATGTGGACCTCGAGCTTGTCGCGCGGCACGCCGGCGGCCTCCGCGAAGGTCGCGATCCGGCGGACGAGGTCCACGTCGTGCGTCCCGAGGCCCAGTCGCGCGTTCCCGTCGCGGGCCGCCTCGGCGATCGCCACGCCGGTCGTCTGGTAGGCGGCGTCCACGTCGGCCTTCCGGCGGTAGGCGATCGCGGACGGCTCGTCGTAGGCGCCCTTCACCAGTCGGATGGCGGGACGCAGCGGCAGCAGCCGCCGGACGTCGACCGCCGTCCGCTTCAGGTACGCCTGGAGGCAGATCCCTACGTTCTCGTGGGTCGCCCGGAGGCGCTCGTACAGGACCAGCGTCGGCTCCACGTACGGCGAGCCCTCCATGTCCAGCCAGAGCCACGACCCGACCTCGGCAGCGCGGCTCGCGAGCGCGTCGCAGTGCGCGTAGGTGGCTTCGGCGTCGATGTCGAGCCCGAGCTGGGTGGGCTTCACGCTGACCTCGATCGGGCGCGGGCGAGCGCGACTCGCCTCGAGCACCTCGTGGTAGTGCGCGGCCACGGCGTCCGCCTCCGTGAGTGCCGCGAGGTTCTCGCCCAGACGAGTGAAGAGGATGCCCTGGCCCGCGGCCATGAGCCCGTCGGCGGCCGTGAGGGCGTCGGCGACGTCCTCGCCCGGCATGAAGCGGCGCACGGCGCGGCGGGCGAACGCGAGGCGCGGGACGCGCTGCCTGAGCCAGGGGTTCCGCGCCATCCAGAGGAGGATCGTCCGCATCGGGGCCTCCGCATGTCGAGTGGTCGGCATCGTGCACCCGCGATGGTCGCACGGACGCGACCCCGCGGGGGCTCCGGACGGCTACGCTTCCGCGCATGACGGGGACAGCGACGCCCGGGCACACCCCGACGCGGGAGCCGGCGGCGACGGCCGCACCCGCGACCTCGACCGGGCTCGCCGCGTGGCTTCCGGGGATCGCGACACTCCGATCGTACGAACGCGGCTGGCTCCGCGGAGACATCGTCGCCGGGATCATCCTGAGCGCGATGCTCGTCCCCGCCGGGATGGGCTACGCGGAGGCGTCCGGCCTCCCCGCGGTCACCGGCCTGTACGCGACCGTCATCCCGCTGCTTGTGTACGCGCTCGTCGGCCCGTCGCGGATCCTCGTCTTCGGCCCGGATTCCGCGCTGGCGGCGGTCATCGCCGCGACGATCCTCCCGCTTGCGGCGGGCGACCCGGACCGCGCCGTCCAGCTCGCCGCCATGCTCGGGATCATGACCGGGCTGCTGTGCATCGCTGCCGCGGTCGCCCGCCTGGGCTTCCTCACGGACCTCCTGTCGAAGCCCGTGCGCGTGGGCTACATGAACGGCATCGCGGTGACGGTCATCGTCAGCCAGCTGCCGAAGCTGTGCGGCTTCTCGGTCGATGCCGAGGGGTTCATCAAGGGGACGCTCGAGTTCCTCCGCGGCCTCGCCGGGGGGGAGGCGGTGCCGCAGGCCGTCGCGATCGGTGGCGCGTGCATCGCGCTGATCCTCGTCCTCAAGGCGGTCGCGCCGCGGGTCCCCGGGATCCTCATCGCGGTGGTGCTGGCGACCCTGGCGGTCGCGGTCTTCGGGCTCGCCGACACGATCTCCGTCGTCGGGTCGGTGCCGCGGGGCTTCCCGCTCCCGGCGATCCCGATCGTCCCCCTCGAGGACATCCCCGCGCTCTTCGTCGGCGCGGTGAGCATCGCGCTCCTCTCCTTCGCGGACACCAGCGTCCTCTCCCGGACGTTCGCCGGGAGGACGGGCGTCCGCGTGGACCCGAACCGCGAGGCGGGCGCCCTGGGCACGATCAACGTCGCCGGCGGCTTCTTCCAGGGCTTCCCCGTCAGCAGCAGCGCCTCCCGGACGAGCGTCGCGGAGTCGGCAGGGTCGCGGACCCAGCTGACCGGCGTCGTCGGGGCGCTCATCATCCTCGGGCTCCTGGTGCTCGTGCCCGACCTCCTCCGGAATCTCCCCCAGACGGCGCTCGCCGCCGTGGTCATCACCGCGGTCCTGGGCCTCATCGACTTCGGGTCGGTCGTCCGCTTCGCGCGCGTGCGCCGCTCCGATGCCATCCTGTCGATCGCCTGCTTCCTCGGCGTGGCGCTGCTGGGCGTCATCGCGGGGATCCTCCTGGCGATCGCGCTCTCGCTCCTCGACTTCATCCGCCGCGCGTGGCGGCCGCACGACGCGGTCATGGGCCGGGCGGAGGGCGTGAAGGGCTACCACGACATCGGGCGGTACGAGGGCGCGCGCCAGATCCCTGGACTCCTCCTGTACCGCTGGGACGCGCCGCTCTTCTTCGCCAACGCGGATCTCTTCCGGAGCCGGATCCTCGACCTCGTGGACGACGCGGTCCCGCCGGTCCGATGGGTGGTCGTGGCCGCCGAGCCGATCACGGACGTGGACACGACCGCGGCCGACGCGATCGAGGAGCTCGACATCGAGCTCTCCCGCCGGGGCGTGGAGCTCGCCTTCGCCGAGATGAAGGACCCGGTCAAGGACCGGCTCAAGCGGTACGGGCTGACCGAACGGGTCGGGCGGGAGCTCTTCTTCACGACGGTCGGCGTCGCGGTGAAGGCCTACCTGGAGGCGAACCCGACGGAGTGGGTGGACTGGGAGGAGGCGCCAGACGGACGGATCCGGACGCCGGGAGACGGGACGCAGAGCGACGGGACGCCGTGAGTGCGCCGGTGAAGGTCCACGTCTCCTGGTCCGAGCTGGACGACCTCGTCGCGCGGCTCGCGGGTGAGATCGGAGCGGCCGAGGAGTACGACGTGCTCCTCGCCGTCACCCGCGGCGGCCTCGTGCCGGCCGGGATGCTCGCCTACCGCCTGGGGATCCGGGAGATCCTGGTGGCGGCCGTCGAGTACTACGACGACGAGGGCGAGACGCGCGAGGAGGTCCTCTTCCACCACTTCCCGGACCCTGCCCTGCTGCGGGACCAGCGCGTCCTCGTGGTGGACGAGGTCTGGGAGACGGGCGCCACGATGGCGGCGGTGGTCGCGCGCGTCCGTGCGGCGGGCGGGGAGCCCACCATCGCCGTGCTCCACTACAAGCCGGGGCGGTCGCTCGTGCCGGAGCGGCCGCACGCGTGGGCGGCGACGACCGAGAGCTGGGTCGTCTACCCGTACAAGGCGGGTCGGTAACCGGGTGGCGATGGACGCCTGGATCGCCGCCGCGATCTTCGTCGTCGCCTACGTCCTCATCGCGATCGACCGGTGGGACCGCACGCTCGTCGCGTTGTTCGGCGGGCTGCTCGTCATCGTCCTCGGGGTCCTCGACCAGCAGGAGGCCTTCGCGGCGATCGACCTCAATGTCATCTTCCTGCTCGCAGGGATGATGGTCCTCGCCAACGTCATCGCGAAGACCGGGTTCTTCGAGCTCGTCGCGATCCGCTCCGTGCGGCTGTCGCACGGCGAGCCGGTCAGACTCCTGATCATCCTTGCAGCCGTCACGGCGGTGCTCTCGGCGCTCCTCGACAACGTGACCACCGTCGTCCTCATCACGCCGATCACCATCTCGGTCGCTCGCCGCCTCGACATCTCCCCGGTCCCCTACCTGCTCGCGTGCGTCTTCGCCTCGAACATCGGCGGGACCGCGACCCTCATCGGCGATCCCCCGAACATCCTCATCGGGTCGGCGGCCGGGCTCGGCTTCGGCGACTTCCTCGTCAACCTGACACCGGTCGTCGTCATCGTCTTCGCCGTCTTCGCCGTGATCATGTGGCTGACGTTCCGCGGCGAGCTCAAGGTCCCCGACGAGAGGAAGGAGTTCGTCCTCGAACGCGCGGAGGGGACGGCGATCAAGGACCGACCGCTCCTCATCCGGTCGCTCATCGTCGCGGCCGTGACGATCGTCGCGTTCGTGGTCCACGGCCCGCTCGGGCTGGAGCCCGCCACGATCGCCCTCCTCGGGGCGACGGTGCTCATGCTCGTCGCACGCCTCGAGCCGCGGGAGGCCCTCCAGGAGGTCGAGTGGTCGACGCTGTTCTTCTTCGTCGGCCTGTTCATCCTCGTCGAGTCGATCGTCGCGACGGGGATCGTGGGTGGCTTCGCCGACGCGCTCGCCGAGGCGACGCAGGGGGACGTGGCGGTGGCGTCGATCGCCCTCCTCTGGTTCTCCGCCGTCGCGTCGGCGGTCGTGGACAACATCCCGTACACGGCGACGGCGATCCCGGTCGTCCAGCGCCTGATCGAAGGGGGCATGCACGGCGACGCTCTCTGGTGGTCGCTCTCGCTCGGCGCCTGCCTGGGAGGGAACCTCACCGTCATCGGCGCCTCGGCGAACGTCGTCGTCGCGAACATGTCGGAGCGCGCCGGCTACCGGATCAGCTTCGCCTACTTCCTCAGGTACGGGGCGGCCGTCTTCGTCTCGTCGATCGCGATCTCGACCGTCTATGTCTGGGCTCGATACCTGACCTGATGCCTCAGGCCCGGTCCGGATCGGCCAGGGGGCGGCGACGTCGGATCCGCGCGCGTGGTCAGGCGCGGAGGCTCGCGCCGCTCACGCGGCGGGGCCGGTCCCGGACCGGACGGGCAGCGGGGACCGGGCGCCGAGCAGGTCGCGCCAGCCGACGCCGAGGATCGGCCAGCGGCGCGCCACGCCGGGGAGCACGAGCGGGACCACGCCGACGAGGAGCGAGAGGCTGCCGTACCAGATGACCGGCAGTGCCAGCAGGCAGGCGACGGGGACGACCCACCGCCGGTCCGTCAGCGCGCCCCAGACGAGCAGGGCGACCGCGATGGGGAAACGGACGAGGAACGGGATGGGGATCGAGCCCGACGTCACCTCGCGGCCGGCGTTCCAGAGAAGAAGGTCGACCCAGTCGCGCCAGAGGCCGGGCGCCACGGCGGTCGAGATCGCCACGACCGCGAGCGTGGCGCCGAGGGCGGTCGCGAGCGCCCACCACTCGCGGCGGACGGCGAACCAGAGGAGCCCGACGCCCGGCGTCACCTTCGTGAGCAGGATGAACGCCCACGTGGCGGGCCACCGGAAGCCGGCCACCACGGCGAGCGCGATGAGCAGCGTGACGTTCCCGCCCCACAGCTCGGGCATGACGAGCAGGGCCACGGGGGCGAGGAGGACGGGGCCGGCGAGCGCCGCCGTCGCGACGAGGAGGATCGCCTCCCAGGCGCCGAGGAACGGGACCCAGGGGAGGGCGCGGAGCGGCGCGATCACCTGGAGGAAGACCGGGGAGTAGAGGTAGGCATCCCAGGCCCCCACGACCCCGTGCGCGTACGGCGCCCGCAGCGCGGCCTCCCAGTACGGGCGGGCGTCGTGCCCCGTCCCCAGGGCGCCCCAGGCGAACGGCTCGGCCCGCGCCACGACGGTCAGCCAGATGACGCCGAGCACGACGAGACCCGCGATCACCGCGACGCGAGCGCGCGCGAGGAGGCGCGGGTCGGGAGAAGATGCCGCGCGATCGACGGGCTCCAGCGTTCCGGTCCGCTCCGTCGCCGGGAGCGGGGTCGAGGCCCTCATGCGCCCATCGTATCCCTCGGTGGGCGACGAGGGGGTTGACGGGCGTCGTGTGTAATGGTGTAATCCCCGCAACATCGTAATACCCATGGAGACGGCCCCTGATGTCACCCTTCACCTCCGAGACCGAGCAGGTCGGCGCGTGGCTGGCCGGCGCGCTCCCAGACGGCTGGTTCACCGCCCCCCCGTCGCTCACCGTGGACAGGGAGGAGATCCTCGTGGAGGGAACCGTCCCGGACGTGGACCTCCCCGAGGGCACGACCGACGATGCCCGCCGCACCGCACGTGAGGCCCGCATCGGCCGATGGCGCGAGGAGACCCGTGGCGAGCGCATGCGGATCGCCGACGAGATCGAGCGCCGCTGGGGCCGCAAGGTCGCCTGGGCCGCGGCGATCGACGACGTCCGCATCGCGTTCACCAGCCTCTCCGTCCCCGTGATGACGCGACTTCGGCAGGCGGACCGGCTCGTCCTCGACACGCTCGTGGCGGCCGGCGTCGCGCGCAGCCGGAGCGAGGCGCTCGCGTGGTGCGTCCGCCTGGTCGGTAGGAACGAGGCCGCGTGGATCGCCCAGCTGAGCGACGCGATGGAGTCGGTGGCACGGGTGCGGGGCGAGGGCCCGGCCGCCCGCTGAGACGGCGAACGAGCCCGGCGGCGCGGCGCCGCGTCCGGCACGGGCGGCGGAACGGACGCCGGCGACGGACGGCGCGCCGCTCGGAGCCGCAGGCTCCGGGCGAAGCTTCGGCGCGACGGGAGTCCGCCGGCGTGCGCTCCGCCCCGACGACCGCGGTGCTCGACCTGCACCGCTGGACGGTCGGTCGTACGCTGACGGTCCGCGTCCGGCCGCCCGTCCCGGCGGACCGCCGCGGCCGCACCCGGGAGCCCAGCCGTGAGCGAGCGCGTCCTCGTCCTGGTCGGCACGAAGAAGGGCCTGTTCATCCTCGAGAGCGACGGTGCGCGCGAGGCGTGGCAGGTCCGCGGCCCGCTCTGTGAGGAGTGGGCGATCCACGACGCCACCTACGACCCCGCGATCGGGACCTTGTACGCGGCCGGTGGCGACGCGTGGTTCGGGCCGGCGGTCTGGCGGTCGGACGACCTGGGGGCGACCTGGTCGCACTCCAGCGCCGGCATGACGTACGGCGAGGACGGCCCGCGGATCACGACGGTCTGGAGCATCGTGCCGGCGAACGGCGCCCTCCATGCCGGCGTCGAGGAGGCAGGGCTCTTCCGCAGCCTCGACGGCGGCGCGACCTGGGAGCACGTGCGCGGCCTCACCGAGCACCCCTCACGCCCGCAGTGGTTCGGCGGGGCCGGCGGGCTCATCCTCCACACGATCGTCCCCCACCCGACCGACCCCGACCGGATGTGGGTCGCGATCAGCGCGGCCGGCGCCTTCGAGACGCGCGACGGGGGCGCGACGTGGACGCCGCGGAACCGCGGCCTGCGCAACGACTTCATGCCGGACCCGTACCCGGAGGTCGGGCACTGCGTGCACAAGATGGTGCTGGCGGCCGGCGAAGGCGAGCTGCTCTACCAGCAGTACCACGGGGGGGTCTACCGCTCGGCCGACGGGGGCGGGACGTGGAAGGACATCGGCGCCGCGCTGCCGTCCGGTTTCGGGTTCGCGATGGCCGCGCATCCGCGCGACCCGAACGCCGCCTACGTCATCCCGCTGACCGACGGCGTCGGGCGCCACATGGTGGAGGGGCGCGCGGCGGTCTGGACGACGCGCGACGGCGGCACGACCTGGCGCGACCTGCGCGCCGGCCTCCCCCAGGAGCGAGCGTACGTGGGCGTGCTGCGCGAGGCGCTCGGCACCGACCCCCTGGACCCGGTCGGGGTCTACTTCGGCACGAGCACGGGCCAGCTCTTCGCGAGCGCGGACGAGGGGGAGACCTGGCGCCTCATCGCCGACCTGCTCCCGCCGATCTGGTCGGTGGACACGGCGGTCCTGCGGGGCTGAGCCCCGAACGGGACTCTGAGCCCCGCCCCGGACATGGCGACGGTCGTCCTCCCGCGCAACCTGATCGCGCTCTTCCCGGGTGCCGAGCGACGCGTCGAGGTGGACGGAGCGACGGTCGCGGCGATCCTGGATGGGCTCGACGCCCGGTGGCCGGGGATGCGCGACCGGCTCCGCGACGACATCGGGCTCCGGCCGCACATCAACGTCTTCGTGGACGGCGATCGCGCGGGCCTGGACGCGCCCGTGCGGCCCGGCTCGAACGTGCACGTGATCCCGGCGATCAGCGGGGGCTGACGGTCGGCGCGCGGCGTGGCGTGAGGGATCGGCGGGCGGGATCGCAGCGCGCCCCTCGCATCGGCCCGCACCGGCTCAGGCCAGGTAGCGGACCCAGACGTACGCGGTCGAGATGACGAGCGAGGCGGCGACGACGGCGGCGCCGTAGCGGAGGAAGACGACGAACCGGATGGGCTGGCCGGCCCGGTCCGCGAGGTTCGCGACGACGACATTCGCGGAGGCGCCGATGACGGTCAGATTGCCGCCCAGGCAGGCGCCGAGGGCAAGGGACCACCAGAGGGGCTGCGCGTCCATCCCGCCATCGGCGAGCTGTTGTACGACCGGGATCGCGGTCGCCGTATACGGGATGTTGTCCACGACCGCGGAGGCGATGGCCGAGAACCAGAGGAGCGCGATCGCCGCGATGGCGACGTCGCCCGCGGTCGCCTCGGCGAGTGCGTCGGCGAAGCCGCCGACGATTCCCGTCGCGACGATCGACTCGACGAGGATGAACAGGCCGACGAAGAAGAACAGCGTCGACCACTCGACCTCCCTCAGGACCTCCGCCGGATCGAGGTGCGCCACGAGCATGAGCGCGGCAGCGCCGAGGAGCGCGACCGTCGCCGGCTCGATGCCGAGGGCGCCGTGGAGCAGGAACCCGGCGACCGTGGCGATCGCCACGGCCAGCGACCGGACCAGGAGGGGCCGGTCCTTGATCGCCGTGCCCTCGGCCCGCTCGAGGACCGCTTCCTTCCGCTCGTCGGGGACCTGGAGGCTGCGGCGGAACGTCGAGCCACATGATCACGGCGAAGACGAGCGAAGACGATGCACGACGACCGGCGCGAGGTTGACGAGGAAGTCGTCGAAGCCGAGCCCGGCCGCCGACCCGATGAGGATGTTCGGGGGATCGCCGATGAGGGTCGCGGTCCCGCCGATGTTCGAGGCGAAGATGCTCGCGAGCAGGTACGGCATGGCCGAGACGTCCAGGCGGCGGGCGACCGAGAGGATCACCGGTGTCATGAGGACCACGGTCGTGACGTTGTCGAGGAACGCCGAGAGCACCGCCGTGACGGCTGAAGGATGATGAGGAGGCGGACCGGCTCGCCCCGCGACAGCCGCACGGAGCGGATCGCCACGAGCTCGAAGAACCCGGTACGGGCGAGGACCGACGCGATGACCATCATCCCGGCCAGGAGGAAGATGACCCCCAGGTCGATCGCCGCGAAGGCCTCGTGCTGGTCGACGACGCCCAGGACGACCACGAGCAGCCCGCCGATCAGCGCGATGAGGGTGCGGTCCCACCGGTCGATCGCGATGAGGACGTAGGCGACGACGAAGACCGCCGCGGCGATCCAGGCGTCCATCGTCATGTCGCGGCCCCCGTCCGTGGAAGGCCGCGCGGCCGGGCGCGCACTGGGGTGACGGTCCGGGGAGTGTCGCTACCGGGGCGGCCGCGGGTCGCGGTGCGGGCAGGGAGCGGTCGACGGGATCGGGGTCGCCGCGTCACCCGTCCGGCCCGTCGCCGGCCGCCACCACCGGCGACGCGGGCCGGGAAGGCATCGCGTCCTTCGACTCGATCGCGTGCACGGACCCACGATAGACCGGGACCGGGCCACGCGGGCGGCCGCTCAGCGCCCGGCGGGTCCGCGGGGTCACCGAAGCGCCCGGCGGATCGCCGCGCTCACGTTCTCCAGGCCTTCGACAAGTCGGTCGCGGGTCGGCCAGCCGTATCCGATCCGCATGTACGTGTCGGGCTGCTCGAACCAGTGCCCGGGCCCGACGATGGTGGCGTACTCCTCCAGGAGCACGCGGTGGAACAGGGCGGGGTCCACGTCGGCGTCGGGCCGGATGCGCGGGAAGCAGACGACACCGCCGTCGGGCTCCACCCATTCGACGAGGTCGTCCGCGGCGACCCAGTCTCGGGTGATCCCGATCCCCTCGGCGATCCCGGCCATGATCCGGGGCAGCCACGCGTCGCGCATCCGGCGCGCGCGGAGCGCGATGGTCTCGTCCACGATCGAGCCCGTGATGGAGACCTGCTCCTTGGCCGCGAGGAGCCGCTCGACGAGATCGCGGTCGCGGCTGGCGAGCCAGCCTGTCCGGATCCCGGGGAGCCCGAACGTCTTGCTCAGGCTCGAGACGGAGATCGCGCGGTCCGAGAGCGACGCCGCGACGGGGAGCGGCCCGGCGAACGTCATCTCGCGGTACGTCTCGTCCACCAGGAGGTGGACGCCGCGCTTCTCGCAGTCGGCGACGATGGCCCGGAGATCCGCCTCGGACATCCCGCGGCCCGTCGGGTTGTGCGGGACCGTGATCGAGACGAGCCGGGTCCGGTCCGTGACCGCGGCGGCGACCCGCGCGGGGTCGATCCGCCAGCCTTCCTCGAAGGAGAGGTCCACGAACGCGATGTCGGCGCCGATCGCCCGGGGCGTCTCGATGTTCGTCGCGTAGTTGGGCCGGACCACCACGAGGTGCTCGCCCTCCTGGAGCAGGGTGGTCGCGATGAGGAAGAGCGCGCCGGCGGCCCCGGCCGTCACGAGGACGTCGTCGGCCTGGAGGCCCGGACCGTCCGACGCGATGTGCTCGCGGAGCGCCGGCAGGCCGCGGTGGTCGCCGTACTGGAGGAGGAGGTCGCCGAGGTCGGTGCCCAGGAGGGCGAGCGACGCGTCCGCCACGGAGCTCTCCGCGAGGTTGCACCGGATCCGGTCGTACCCGAACTCCTCCGGCGATTCGGCCTCGATGGGCATCCGGCGATAGCGCATCCGCCACTCCTTCCGACCTCGGCAGGCCGTTGGGCCGCCGCTGTCGCCCGACGATACCGGACCTCGACCCGCCGGGAGCGGCGGCGGGACCTATGGGCTGGCTGGGATCGCCGACGACGGACGGCGCGCCGCTCGGGGCCGCAGGCTGTGGGCGGAGATCCGGCGCGACGGCGGGCCCGCGGGCTGCCGGCCACCGCCGACCGGCCGACAGGACCCGCCCGGCCGCCGCCCGGTGTCTCCGGGTCCGGCCACCGCCGGCGCTCGCGGCCGCTACCATCGGGTCATGCCCGCCATCGACGTTCCCGCGATCCGCCACCGCTTCCCCGCCCTCGCGATCACCGACGGGGGCCGTCCCGTCGCCTACTTCGACGGACCCGGAGGCACCCAGGTCCCCCAGGGCGTCATCGACGCGATGACGCGGTACCTGCGGACGATGAACGCGAACCACGGGGGCCGGTTCCTCACGAGCGAGCGCAGCGACGCGATGCTCGAGCACGCGCACCAGGTCGTCGCGGACTTCCTCTGCGCGGACGCGGACGAGGTGAAGTTCGGGGCGAACATGACCACCCTGAACTTCGCCCTGAGCCGGGCGATCGGCGCGACGCTCGGCCCGGGCGACGAGGTGGTCGTCACGCGACTGGACCACGAGGCGAACGTCGGGCCATGGGAGGCGCTGACGCGCGAGCGCGACGTGGTGGTCCGGCGCGTGGACATCCGCGAGGACGACTGCACGCTCGATCTCGATTCGCTCCGCGAGGCGATCGGCCCGCGCACGCGGCACGTGGCGGTCGGCTGGGCGTCCAACGCCGTCGGGACGATCAACCCGGTCCAGGAGATCGTCCGGATCGCCCACGCAGCGGGCGCTACCGTCTCGGTGGATGGCGTCGCCTACGCGCCGCACGTCGGCATCGACGTCCGCGAGGTCGGGTGCGACTACCTGCTCTGCTCGGCCTACAAGTTCTACGGCCCGCACGTCGGCGTCCTCTACGGGAAGCGCGCGCTCCTCGCGTCGCTCCCGGCGTTCAAGGTCCGCCCCGCGGAGGACCGGTGGGAGACGGGCACGCAGAACCACGAGGGGATCGCGGGGACGGCGGCGGCGATCGAGTACCTCGCGGAGATCGGCGAGCGTTTCGGGGCGCCCTTCGCGGACGGCCTCTCCCGGTACGGTGGGCGCCGCCTGGCGCTCAAGGCCGCCATGGCCGCGATCCGCTCGACGGAGATGGAGCTCTTCGACCGCCTGATGGATGGCCTCGCGACGATCCCCGCGGTCCGCACGTGGGGGATCTCGGAGAGGGAGCGCTTCGACGCCCGCTGCCCCACCATCGCGTTCCGGCTGGGGACGCAGCATCCGGCGGAGACGGCGGCCGCCCTGGGGAAGCGGGGGCTGTTCACCTGGGACGGCGACTACTACGCGACCGGCCTGATGGAGCGACTGGGGCTCGCGGAGACGGGTGGCGCGGTCCGCGTGGGCCTCATGCACTACAACACGCCGGACGAGGTCGACCGGCTCGTGGAGGCGCTCCGCGACCTCTCGCGGTAGCGATCCGTCGCCCGCGCCGCCGGAGGCGCGTGCCGGCTGTCAGCCGGTGCGCGTGCCCATCGCGGCGACGTCGGGAGCGTCCGCGCGGCGGGCCGTCGTGCCGGAGGCGAGGCGGGCGCCGTCGGCGGCGCTCGGCCCCAGCACGGCGTCCCAGCCCGCGTCCCGCAGCCCCTGGAGCGTGGCGGCGGCCGAGGCTGCGATCGCGGCGCCCGCCTCGGCGAAACCCTGGCCCGAACGCGACGGGGCCGGCCTCGGCGGCGAGCCGGGCGGCGGTCTCCGCCGCGGAGCGCGTCTCGGCCGCGGCCGCGGCGGCCGTGTCCAGGTCGGCATCGCGGCCCACGAGCGCAGCACCGCCGGCTACGACCAGCGCGAGGGTCCGCACCTGGAGCCAGCGGTCGCGGACCGGACCGTCGGCCGCCGGCTCTTCGAGGGCGAGGCCGATCCCGGGGAAGAGCCGCCGCTGCGCGGCGACGTAGGCGAGCGCGATCGCCCCGGCGGAGCGGTCGTCGAGCATCCACGCAGGGAGGGTCCCCAGGAGGATCCCCGCGTCGTCGAGCCCATCGGCGCGCGCGAGCTCCACGCTGAGCGCCTGGAGGGCGAGGGCGCGGCCGGCGAGGACGACGGCAGCCGCCGGCAGTCCCGCGGCGAAGTCGGGCCCGACGACGAGCGGCCCGGCGCCCACGACGACGCGGCAGCCGGCACGGCGCAGGATGCGCCGGAGGAACGAGTGGTCGGCCAGGGCCCGCGCGGGGTCGATCCCGCCGTCGATCACCTCGGCGAGCGGATCGGCGTGCACGATGTCGAGCCGCTCGGCGCTGGCGACGACCGCCAGCTCGGGCGCGCCGAGAGAGCGGGGCACCGCCGCGATGCGTGCGTAGGCTCGGCGCTCCGCGGCCGCCTCGTCGACGACCTCGCGGAGCTCCGCGAGCGCCCGCTGGCTGCCGGTGGGCGCCGGCTCGCCGGCGAGCCGCGCGTCGCCCGCCGCATGGACCTCCGCGTCGGAGCTCGCGATGCCGGCGGGCTCGGGCACCAGGTCCGCCAGCTCACGGCTCGCCGGCACGTCGATGCGCACCACGTCGGCGCCGCCGGCCACCAGGACGGCGACCTCGTCGCGCGCCTCGTCCAGGTGGGACGCGCGGACGGGGACGCTCACCAGCGGCGCCGGAGGCTCGCCGAGGACGTCGACCAGGTCGAGCCGCGCCGTCCCGTTCGCATCGATCCGGGCGAACGCCGCCGCGACGAGCACCTCCGCCGACGACGCGCACCTCTTCCGCCCGCCGCGGGTCGACGAGTGCCTCCGCCTCGAGGTCGAGGTCGATCGCACCGCTCGCGACGTCCTGCGCGATGTCACCGGGCGACGCCTCGTAGAGCGCGACCGCGGCGGCGAACGGGACCAGGACGCCGCGAGCCAGCCGGGCAGGATCGGTGCCGATCGCGCGCTCCACGACGGAGGCGGCGAGCGGCCGGCCGTCGCCGTCGAGCCCGCCGACGCCGATGAGCCGGAGCGTGGCGCGCTCGATCCCCACCGTCGTCGCGCGTCGGGCATCCTCGCCGAGCGAGGACGCGAGGTCCTGCGCGAGCCCGCGGATCCGGTCCAGTCCGGCGTCGAATCGCTCGTCCACGCGCCTATGCTACGCGGCCGAGCGAGGTTCCCGGCACATCCGCCGGCTCAGGCCGCGAGCGACGCGAGGCGGATCCCGGCCAGGAATGCCCGGTAGGCGAGGACCGGGTCGTCCGTCTCGACCCGCACCGTCCGGTCGCCGACGCGCGACGCCAGCGGGACGACAGCGGCGAGGTCGGCCTCGACCGCGTTCGACCAGTCGGTCTCGAGGACGATGGGTGCGGGCAGGACCAGCGGCGCGAGACCGCCGGCGGCCGCGGCGCGGACAGCCCGCTCGGCGCCCTCGCGGACGAGCGCCCGGGCGCGGGTGGGGTGGAGCGCGCTGGCCGCGTGGCGGCCGATCCCGTGCTTCACCACGATGCGCTCCGCCGCGGGGATCCACGCGGCCACCTCGTCGGCGAGCGCGTCGTCCCCCGCGACCATCCCGATCGGGACGCCCCATGCGCCGAGCACCAGCGCGTTGATCCCGGTCTCGCCGACGGGGCGCCCGGCCAGGCGCGTCTCGACCGGCCCGTACGAGTACGTGTGCGCGATCGTCCCGGTCGGATGGCCCGCCCGGGCGTGGTAGCCCACGCACAGGGCGACGTCCACATCGGCGTCCGGGCCCGCGCCCTCCACCATCGACCACGCCTTCTGGCCGGTGATGAGACGGGCGGCCTCGTGCAGCGCCACGGGGTCCAGGTTGAACATCGACCCGTGGCTGTCGTTCACCACGATCTCGTCGGCGCCGGCGGCGAGCGCGCCCTCGATCGCGGCGTTCGCCTCGCCCGCCATGAGGGCGGCCGCGGCCGGGTAACCCAGGTCGCCGCGCTCCGTGGGTCGCGGGTGCGCGACCCCGGCGATCCCCTCCATGTCCACGCTGATCCAGACCTTCATGATCGCCCCTCCGCCATCGGCCGCGTCGCTCCGTCCTCGGGCATCTCCCCGTCCGTGCCGTCCGCGGGGCCCGGGCGAGCAGGCGCCCCCACCCACACGTGCCCGCCCGCGCGTACCTCGGCCTTCCAGATCGGGGCGCGTGCCTTCGTCTCGTCCATCGCGTACTCGGCCGCGTCGAACGCCTCCGCTCGGTGTGGAGCGACGGCGACGATCGCGACGGCCGCCTCCCCGAGGGGGACGCGGCCCGTCCGGTGGACGATCGCCAGCCGGCGGACCCCGAAGCGAACCTCGGCCTCGTCGGCGATCTCCTCGAGAACCCGCCGGACGAGCGGCTCGTGCGCCTCGTACTCGAGCGCCTGGACCGGGAGACCCGCGAGCCGAGCCGCCTCGGCCTCCTCCCCCGGCGCCGGGTCACCTGCCGTGATGCGCGTACGGCCGATGAACCCGACGACCGCGCCGTCCTCGTCGGTCGCGAGGCGCGCCGCGAGCTCCGCGACGATCGACGCGTCGAACGGCTCATCCCGGATCTCGAGGATCCGGGCCTCGCGCGGGCTCGCCGCCGGCTCGCCGCCCGCGGGCGGGTCGGGCGCGCCGTCGCCCGGACCCTCTTCCGAGCCGCCGCTGATGGGCGGGATGCAGGCCAGCTCCGCGTCGTCCGGGAGGGGCGCGTCCGCGGCGACGTACCGGCCGTTCACGGCGAAGCGGGTGTGCGGCCGCATCGGCGCGACCGCGGGACACGCGGCGACCAGGGCGCGCCAGGCGTCTTCGACGACAGACCCGGCCGGGAGCTCCAGCGGCACCTCGCGCCCGCCGGCGAGCTCGCGCAGCCGGGCGAAGAGCCGCACCCGGACCCGGACCACGCCTCCGGGCGCCACACCGCCGTCGGCCGCGCCGCCCGCCCCGCCGCCGCTCATCGCTCTCCGCCCACGTAGGTCGCCAGGAGGATCCCGTCGCACATCGGGATGATGGTCGCGACGAACCGCGGGTCCGCCAGGATCGCGGCGTCGAACGCGCGCAGGGCGTCGGCGCTCCGCAGCTCGGACTCGGACTCCTCACGGAACCCGCTCCGACCGGCGACGAGGCCGCCGTACAGGACGTTGTCGGCCAGGACGAGCGCACCCGGCGCGAGCCGCGGCACGAGCGCCTCGACGTACGCGGCGTACTCGGGCTTCAGTGCGTCGATGAACGCGAGGTCGAACGGCCCGCGCAGCTCGGGCACGTCCGACGCGAACGCGTCGAGCGCGCGCATGTCGACGACGGAGATCCGCTCGTCGGAGATCCCCGCCGCGCGCCAGTAGCCGCGCGCGCGCTCGGTCCGGCCCGCGTCCGGGTCGATCGTCACGACGATCCCGTCCGGCGCGGAGCCCAGCGCGAGCCAGAGTGCCGAGTACCCGATCGCGGTCCCGACCTCCACGATCCGCCGGCGTCCGTGCGCGAGGGCGCGCAGGAGCTGGCCGGTCGGGCGGTCCACGATCGGCATCCGGTCGCGGAGGCCGTCCGCCTCCAGGGCGAGGACGGCGGGCTCGGGGTCGGGGGTGACCGAGGCGACGAACGCGAGGTCCGTCGCGTCGGGGACGTAGCCCGCGGGCAGCATCGGCGGCTCCTCCAGGTGGACGGGTTCAGACGAGCAGGCCGGCCCCGAAGTAGAGGCCGGAGGCGAGGATGGTCCCGACGGCGATGGCGCCGACGTCGATGTAGAGCAGGCCGGTCGCGGATTCCATCGACCGGGTCTTCGCGGTCTGGAGCGCCGCCCACGAGAGGACGAGGGGGAAGACGAGGCCCGACGAGCAGGCGCATCCACACGAAGAACGCCCAGTCGCCGACGAGAGGCTGGAACGGCGGCAGGCCCATCCCGGCGCCCGTCGCCAGCCAGACGACGAACAGGACGAGCTGGACGCCGACGACGACGAGCAGGAGCCTGGCGAAGAGGACGAGGGGCTCGTTCGGCAGCTTCGGCGTCACCAGGTACCAGTGGCCCAGGATCATCGCGGCGAAGACGCCGCCCATCGAGAGGGCCAGGGCGACGAGCTGGACGAGGAGCGGCCCCGCGTCCGGGAAGCCGTCCGCCCAGCCGACCGCGCCGAGGAGGATCGCCCCGAAGCCCGCGACGATCCCCAGGGCCCCCAGGATCGCCGCCGCCCGGGGCCGGCGGACGAGGATCGCGTAGAGGAACGAGATCACCGCCAGGGCGACGAGAGCGCCCTGCCTCGGCCCGTCGAACGCTGGCGCCGGGACGATGGGGGCGTCCGTGCCGGGCACGGGGAGCGCGGTGTCGGAGATCGCCGCGAGGATCGCGAAGACGCCCGCCGCGAGCGCCGTGAACCGCACGAACCCGGGCGTCGCGTCCGTCCGGCGCCGCGCCACCTCGGCCGCCAGGAACGAGCCGGCGGCGAGGCCCGTCAGGACCGTCCAGTTGACGAACGCGAGGCTGCGCGCGATCTGCTCGGTGGGCACCGGGCGAGTGTACCGGCCCGGTACGATGACGGCGTCCGCAGGGCCCGTGCGACATGGCCCCGAGCCCGCTGCGCGCCGGAGGCGTCCGATGGCTCTCGATCGTCAGGTCCGCATCACGTGGTACGGCCACGCCTGCTTCGAGATCGTCACGCCGGGCGGGAAGATCGTCCTGCTCGACCCCTGGTTCGGCAACCCGTCCAGCCCGCGTGCCGCGGCGTCGGTGGACCGGTGCGACGTCATGCTCGTCACGCATGGACACGGCGACCACCTGGGCGATGCGTTCGAGATCGCCCGGCGCACGCACCCTGCCTGGCCCCAGATCCACGAGCTCAGCCTCTGGACCGGCATCGGCGCGAAGGCCGGCGAGCGGACCGAGGTCATCGGGATGAACAAGGGCGGCACGGTGGAGGTCCGCGGGCTCCGCGTGACGATGGTGCCGGCCGAGCATTCCGCGGGGAACCTCGTCGGCGAGACCGACGACGCGCCGGTCCACCTCGGGGAGCCGGTGGGCTTCGTCATCGAGATGGAGGACGGCTACCGCGTCTACCACGCCGGCGACACGGCCGTCTTCTCCGACATGCGGCTGATCCGCGACCTCTTCGCGCCGGACCTGGCGCTCCTCCCGATCGGCGGGCACTACACGATGGACCCGCGGGGGGCCGCGCTGGCGGTGGAGCTGCTCGGCGTGGAGGACGTCATCCCGATGCACTACGGGACGTTCCCGA
Organism: uncultured Chloroflexia bacterium; assembly: GCA_963717255.1. Taxonomy (GTDB): domain Bacteria; phylum Chloroflexota; class Limnocylindria; order Limnocylindrales; family CSP1-4; genus CAIYQJ01. Next base: position 72,962 of record CAVQVT010000005.1, read on the forward strand.
TCCTCGCAGGGACCCCGGCGCAGCTCGAGGAGGAGCTGGCGCGGCGAGGCCTCACGGGCGTGACGGTGCACGCGCCGAAGCCCGGAGAGACGGTCGCCTGAGGCGGGACCGTGGCGACGGCCGGCCGGGAAGGCGGCCGACCGTCGCCGCGCGCGCGCCCTCGCTCTACGGAAGCGTGATGGACGACGCGTACGAGACCGTGTCGTACGCGATCCACATGTTCGTGAAGGCGGACGCCGTCGCCTCGACCTTCAGCTCGATCCGGTGTCCCGCCGGCACCGTGTAGCTGCGACGGGGATGCCGATGACCGACGGGACCCAGGTGGACTGGCCGCCCTGCCAGTTGCTGCTCGTGCGGGTCGCGCCGGCGATCTCGACGTAGGTGCTGGTCGCGGGGTCGAAGTCGCGCAGGTACGCGACGATGCTCCCCGCCCGGTTCAGCTGGAAGCTCGCCACGGCGCTCCACAGGAGCACCACGACGTTGCCGTTGATGAGCCGGGCGGTCGTCAGGACCGGCGACCGCCAGGCCGCGTATCGCGCGAGCACCGTCTCTCCCGGCCCGGTCCCGGTCTTCTGCAGGCGTCGGCCGGGCGAGGAGTCCGCGTTCGTGTCGTAGTTGTAGAGCGTCGTCGCGCTCGCCGGGTTGCCGTCCATCGCCATCGAGGACTGCGCGGTCGTGTTGCCGACCGGCGGCGTCGGGTTGTTGTGGAGGGCCCACGTGAGGCTGGGCACGACCCACGTCCCCGCGGTGAGGACGTTGCCGCCGGTCTGCGCCGAGGAGACGAGGAGCGCCTCCGACATGCCGATGCCGCGGCCCGCGGCGAACGCGGTCACGATGACGGCGGCCATCAGGAGGGCGACCGCCGCGCGCGAGCGGGGCCGCGAGCGACCGAACGCAGCGGCGCGCGCCCCGGCGCAGCGGGCGACGGGCGTCGATCACGCGAGCGCCCCGGCCTCGTCCTGCTCGGTCGCGGACGCCGCACCCCATCCCCGTTCCGCCTCGCAGGCCGCACACCGGCCGGGCGTGAGCTCGGCGATGAGCCAGGTGAGGACAAGGAGGCCGAGGGCGAGAAGCACGATCGAGGCGATGCCCGACGGCATCGTGAGGATCGCGCTGACGAAGCCGAGCGCGGGGAGCGCCACCGCGACGCGGCCGATGACCCGACCGGCCGGGAGTGCCGTCGGGTCGGCGTCGGCGTTCGCGTCGCCCTTCGTCGTGAGGAGCGCCTCGCTCGCCGACACCGGCCACCGCCGCCACCCGGTGCGTGACGATCGTCCCGCTCGCCTCTCGGAACGAGATCGACGTCGCCGGCGACGATGGCCCGGTCGACCCCGTCCGTCGTGAGGACGAGGGCGCCCCGGGGCACCGAGGGCTCCATCGAGGAGCCCCGGATCACGAAGGGTCGGAGCCCGGCGATCGGGGCGGCGACGGAGATCACCGCGACGAGCGCGATCGTCGCGACGAGGGCCACGAGGGCGGCGTCCACGGATCGGCGTGCCAGGTGGAACGTGCGGTCCATCGCGAGCTCCCCGGTGCCTGCGCCGGGGCCGGCCGTCGCGGTTCGTCCGGCCGGCCCGTGTGCGCCGTCGCTACGGGTTGTTGGCGGTCTGCTCGGCGTCGAAGGTGAACGTCGCCGTGGTCGTCGCTCCCTGGAACGTGTTCCCCGTCGCGAGCGGGAGGGTCGCGCGGAAGCACAGGACCTCGTTCGCGCCGGCGTTGAGCGTCCGGTCTCCGGCCTGGGCGCCCGCGGCGTTGCTGCCGAACGCGGCGCCGTTGAGTGCACCCGAGTAGAGCTGCGTGCCGTCGAACGCGGCGCAGCTGGTGCCGAGGGTCCTCACCGCCAGCGTCAGCTGATCGCGCAGGGCCTTCGAGTCCGCGTTCGTGCTCGCGCTCGACATCGCGTACCGCAGCTGCGCGGTGCCGGTGTTCGAGACCGTGATCTGCCCGTTCACGACGTCCCCGGGCATCATGTTCGTCGCGGTCAGCGCCGCCGTCGCCGGCGCGGCCCCGATGACCACCGTCCCCGCCGTGAACGCGTTGTTCGAGACCGCGGCCGTGCTCGTGAACAGCGCGAGCGAGAGCGCCCCCGCGCCCATGCTGCCCGCCACCAGGCCGGCCGCGAGGATGGCGAGGAGCCCTGCACGGCGCCCGTGATGGTGACCGGTGATCGTCCTGTCCGCCATGATTCCCCCCACAGGGTGTCGATGCGACCGCGAGGAGCGGCCCTGGATGAGTGCGATCCCCCGTCGCGGCTGTCGGGGACGGGCGCCGTGCGGGAGAGGTGCCAGCATTCAACGGCACCTACGTCGTTCGACGTAGTCCCCGATTCGTCCGGATGCGGGAGGTACTTTCGTCCCGGTCGGCCGTGCGCCCGCACGCCGGACCCCGGTGCGTGAGCGCCCGGACCGGCGGACGACGGTGCGCGCAGCAGGGCCCATCGGGGATACGATCGGCGGGTCCGGTCCCGGCACCCGGCGGGCGTCCCCGCGCGGCCCTTGCAGCCCGAGGCGAACACGATGACGGCCATCCCAGCCCACTTCGACGCCTTCGTCGCGGAGAGGGACGGCGACCGCGTCGCGCGCGGCGTCCGCCGCCTGACACCCGCGGACCTTCCGGACGGCGAGGTCGCGATCCGGGTCGCGTGGTCCGGCGTGAACTACAAGGACGCGCTCGCCACCATCCCGGACGGGCGGGTCGCGCGGATCTCGCCGCTCGTGCCGGGGATCGACATCGCCGGGACGGTGGCGGCGAGCCGGGACCCCGCGTTCGCGCCGGGCGACCCCGTGGTGGCGCACGGGTACGAGATCGGGGTCTCGCGCCACGGCGGGTTCGCGGCGTACGCCCGTGTCCCCGCCGGGTGGGTGGTGCCGTTGCCGGCCGGTCTCTCCCTGCGCGACGCCGCGGCGGTCGGGACTGCCGGGTACACGGCGGCCGACAGCGTCGTCGCCCTCGAGGCACGCGGCCTGGCGCCGGGCGGCGGGCCGGTCCTGGTGACCGGCGCGAGCGGCGGCGTCGGCGGGCTCGCGACGCGGATCCTTCTCGCGCGCGGGTACGCGACCTGGGCGATGACCGGGAAGCCGGCGGTCGCCGACAGGCTGCGGACGCTCGGCGTCGCCGGCGTCGTGGGGCGCGAGGTGGCCGCCGCCGGCGAGGGCCGGCCGCTCGAGGCCGAGCGCTGGGCCGGCGCGATCGACTGCGTCGGGGCGGCGACGCTCCCCTACATCCTCCGCACGCTCCGGCGCGGGGCGGCCGTGGCGGCCAGCGGCAACGCGAGCGGACCCGCGCTCGCCACCACCGTCTTCCCGTTCATCCTCCGCGGCGTCGCGCTGCTCGGGATGGACTCGTCGCAGGTCCCGATCGCGGAGCGCCGGGCGCTGTGGGAACGGATCGCGACCGACCTGCGGCCGGTGGGCCTCGGGGACGACGCGACCGAGATCGAGCTTGACGGTCTCCCCGTGGCGCTCGACGCGATCCTCGCGGGCCGCGCGGAGGGTCGCTGGCTCGTCCGCCTCGAGGGCTGATCAGGCCCCCCCGGGGTCACGCCCCCGGGGGCCGCGGCGTCCTCTCCGGCCGCCGCGACCGCGGCGCCCGCCCGTCGTCTCCCGCCGCGAGCGGCGTCAGCTCTTCTTCTTCCGCTTGCCCTTCTTCCCCTTCGCGCCGTCGCCGTCATTCGCGGCCTTCTCGGCGAGCTCCGCCTCGACCGGGTCGGGAGCTGCCCCCGACGGCGCCTCGGCCTCGAGGGCCTGCTTCGCGACGAGGAGGTCGGCCTTCTGGTCCTTGCCCACGGTGGGGTAGCGCGGGTCGATCTGGATGAGGGCGTTCGCGATGACCGCGGCCGCCGCGACCCGCGCGAACGGCTTGTCGTCCGCCGGGATGACGTACCAGGGGGCCCACTCGGTGCTCGTGTTGGAGAGCACGTCGGAGAAGGCCTTCTGGTAGTCGTCCCAGAACGCGCGCTCCTTCGCGTCGTTGGAAGAGAACTTCCAGTTCTTCTCGGGCAGATCGATCCGGGCGAGGAACCGCCGGCGCTGCTCCTCCTTGGAGAGATGGAGGAAGAGCTTCACGAACGTGAAGCCCTGGTCGGTGAGGTAGCGCTCCCAGTCGTTGATCTCCCGGAAGCGGCGGGCCCAGACGCCGCGGCCCTTCGCTGCCTTCGGCAGCTTCTGGCCCTGCAGGATCTGCGGGTGGACCCGGACGACGAGGACCTCCTCGTAGTGGCTCCGGTTGAAGATCCCGATGTGGCCCCGCCCGGGGAGCGCCCGCTGGTATCGCCAGAGGTAGTCGTGATCGAGCTCCTCGGCCGAGGGGATCTTGAAGCTGTTCACCGTCACGCCCTGCGGGTTCACCCCGCTCATGACGTGCTTGATCGTCCCGTCCTTGCCGGCGGCATCCATCGCCTGGAGGACGATGACGAGGCCGTACGTGTCCTGCGCGGCGAGGCGGTCCTGGTACTCGGCGAGCTTCTCGACGCCGGCCTGGAGGATCTCCTTCGCCTCCGCCTTGCTCACCTTCCGCGTGCCGGACGGGTCGAAGTCGCCCGGCAGGCGGACCTTCCGGCCGGGCTTCACGCAGAACGGCTCGATGAACTCGGCGATCCGCTTCGGGCGGATGTCGATGTCGGGCATGGGTAGCGCTCCTTCCCTCGTGTCCCTTCCGATGAGTCGGGCCCGGCGACGCCGGGCCCGACGACGCTGCGGTGCGTGGATCAGGCCGCGGCGGATGCCGACGTCGGGGCGGCCGGGGCGACCTGCTGGGGCTCCTCGTCGAGCGGCTTCTTCCAGACGAGCTTGCGGATCTCCGAGACGACGATGATCGCCAGGCCGACGACGATGCAGATGAGCCACTGGTCGGCCGTGAGCTCCGTCGTGTCGAGGAAGTTCTGGAGGACGTTCAGGTTGACCGCGAGGAAGATCGACGCGATCGAGAGCAGGGTCGTGATGATGAAGTAGCGGTCCTGCATGACGTCCGCGCTGAAGACCGAGTGGATCTCGTCCTTCGTCGCCCACGAGAACGCGAGGTTCGCGATCGAGAACGTGGTGAATCCCATCGTCCGCGCGATCGCGTCGTCCCCCGACGGGAACGCGGTCGTCGCCCACCAGATGACGGCGAGCGTCCCGACCGCCATCACGGCGCCGGCCACGACGAGCCAGATGAGCAGCGGGGTGGGCAGGATCGGCTCGTTCGCCGGGCGCGGCTTCCGCTGCATGAGGCCCTCGGCGGGCTTCCCGTACCCGAGGCCGACCGCCTGGAAGACGTCCACGGTGAAGTTGATCCAGAGAGTCTGGAGCGGGAAGAACGGGATCCCGCCGGCGATGTTGAAGATGGCCGACCCGAGGAACGTGAAGATGAACCCGAAGAGCCACCCCATCTGGGCACGGATGTACTTCTTCAGGTTGTCGTAGAGGCCGCGGCCCAGCTCGACGGCCTTCACGATCGTGGCGAAGTCGTCGTCGGTGAGGATCATGACGGCGGCTTCCTTGCTCACCTCCGTCCCCGTGATCCCCATGGCGATGCCGATGTCGGCCTTCTTCAGGGCGGGCGCGTCGTTCACGCCGTCGCCGGTCATGGCGACGATGTGGCCCTTCTTCTTGAGGATGTCGACGAGGTGGACCTTGTCCTCGGGGGAGACGCGGGCGATGACGCCGATCCCGTCGATCTGGCGGACGGCATCGTCGTCGCTCATGGCGCGGAACTCGGCGCCGGTGATCGCCCGGCCCTCGATCCCCAGCTCCGTCGCGATCGCCTGTGCGGTGACCGCGTGGTCGCCGGTGATCATCCGGACCTGGATCCCGGCCGACTTCGCGGTCGCGATCGGCGCCTTGGCGGCCGGCCGCGGCGGATCCACGATCCCCACGAGCGCGAGGAGCGTCAGGCCGTCCACGAGCGGGAGCAGGTCGGCGCCCGGGTCGAAGGTGGACGGGTCGAAGTCCTTCCGCGCGGTCGCCATGACCCGGAGGCCCTTCTCGCCGAGGCGCTGGTTCTCATCGAGGTACAGCTTCTTTACCGCCTCGTCCACGGGCTGCGTGCCGGCGAGGTCGGGCGTGAGGATGAGCGCGGCCCGGGCGAGCAGCTGGTCGGGCGCCCCCTTGACGTAGCAGCGGACGACGTCCTTCCCGGCCCCGTCCTTCATCCGGTGGAACGTGGCCATGAGCTTGTACGCCGCGTCGAACGGCAGCTCCGCCACGCGCGGGTACTCCTGCCGGGTGAGTGCGGGGTCCACGCCGCCCTTCGCGGCGAGCACGACGAGGGCGCCCTCCGTGGGGTCGCCGATCAGCTCGCCGTTCTTCACGACGGCGTCCGCGCAGAGGGCCATCGGGAGGAGGAAGGCGTCGAGAGGGACGTCGGCCTGGCCGCCGGTGCGGTTGATCTGGCCGTCCGTGTGGTACCCGGAGCCGGTGATCGCGTAGCGGCGCCCGGGGATGCTCATCTCGACCGCGGTCATCTGGTTGAGCGTGAGGGTCCCGGTCTTGTCCGAGTTGATCGCCGACGTGGACCCGAGCGTCTCGACCGACCGGAGCCGCTTCATGATCGCGCCGGCGTCGGCGAGGGTCCGGGTCCCCATCGAGAGGATCGTCGTGACGACGGCCGGGAGGCCGGTCGGGATGGCCGAGACGGCGAACGCGACGGCGGTGACGAAGAGGGTCTGGAAGGTCTCGCCGCGCGAGAGACCCAGCGCCATCGAAGCCGCCAGCGCGGCGCCCGCGATGACGAGGATCTGGTTCGTCAGCCTGTTCAGCTGTCTCGTGAGCGGGGTGGCCTCGACCTTCTCGGACTGGAGGAGGCCGGAGATGTGGCCGACCTCCGTCGCCATCCCGGTCGCGGTGACCACGATCGCCCCCGCGCCGCGCGTGACGTTCGTGTTCATGTAGGCCATGTCAAGGCGGTCCCCCAGCGGGGTGTCGACCTTCTCGATCGCCGCCACTCCCTTGGATGCGGGCACGCTCTCACCGGTGAGCGCGGACTCGTCGATCTCGAGCGTCGCGGCGCGGATGATGCGTCCGTCCGCCGGGACCACGTCGCCCGCCTCGACGTTCACCACGTCGCCGGGGACGATCTGGTCGGCCGGGATCTCGACGACCTGGCCGTCCCGGACGACCTTCGCCTTGACGAGCATCATCCCGGCCAGCGCCGCGACGGCCTTGGCCGCCTTGCCCTCCTGGTTCAGGCCCATGAAGGCGTTGACGAGGGTGAGGATGATGAGCAGCCGCCCGGTCTGGGCCTGGCCGATCGGGAAGCAGACGAGGCCGGCCACCAGCAGGACGATCTGCATCGGGTCGGCGTACTGGCGGAGGAACCCGCGCCAGCGGGGCTCGCGCTTCCCTTCGGCGAACCTGTTGGGCCCGAACCGCTGCGCTCGCTGCGTGGCCTCCGCCGCGGTGAGGCCCGACTCCGCGGTGACGCCCTGCGCCGTGAGCGCCTCGTCGATCGAGAGCGTGTGCCACGCGGGGCCGGCCACGGCGCCCGCGGGCGGCCCCCGGCGCGGTCGGCGACGATTGAGCTGCCATGGATCCCTCCCGTTGGCGTCGCGGCGGGCAGCGTGATGGGCTCCCCGGCAGGGTCTCGGCCGCCCGCCGGGCCGGCGCGACGCTCCGCCCGAGTCTACCGACCCGGACCGGCCAGCGACAGCACCAGCAGCCCCTGCCCGAGGTGATAGAGGACCATCACGGCGAGGTCGCCGTGGGGGATCCGGCGGACGAACCGCTGCTCGGCGAGCAGGGTGTCCGAGGCGGCGAACAGGATGGCGCCGGCGAGCGCGGCCGGCACCAGGGACCCCGCGGCAGCGGCGACCATGACGGAGATCGCGGCCATGTACGTGACGACCGGCGCCGCGAGGGCGCCGCGGCCGCCCGCCCGGAGCGACCGCACCAGCCGGGGACCTGCGACCAGGTCGAACGCGAGCATCGCCGCGGCGCCCGCGGCGAGGACCACCGGGGCGAGCCCGCCGGCGAGGAAGCCGCCGGTGTATGCGAGGTGGGCCAGCAGGAAGGCCGCGAGGCCGGCCACGAACCCGCGGGCGGTGAGCAGCGCGACGTCGCCGGCGAGCGAGCAGACGAGCGCGGCGACGAACCACGTCCGCACGGCTGGGTCCGCCGGCTCCAGCGCGACGGCCGTCGCGATGAGCAGGACGAGCGGCAGCGGCTTGGTGATCCACCGGGTGCGCGGCGGAAGGCGCGGAGCGCCGCGCTCCGTCGCGGCCACGGCGACCCAGTCCGCGACGGCGGCCGCGAGCGCGAGGAGCAGGAGGAGGGCAGCGGCGGGTGTCATCGGGCGCGGCCCCGGGCGGCCGCGCCTCGGGGCGTCATGCCTCTGCGCGCGGGTAGGAGCCGAGCACGCGCAGGAGCGTGGTCACGCCCGCCAGGCGGCCGAGCGCGCGGGCCATCGCCGGCGCGCGGACGTCGCCGTCCACGTCCACCCAGAAGACGTACTCCCAGGCGCGCTCCAGGCTGGGCCGCGACTCGAGCTTGTGCATGTTGATGCCCTCGTCGGCGAGGACGGCCAGGCAGGCCATGAGCGTGCCGGGCTCGTTGCGGACGCCGAGGACCAGCGTCGTGGTGGTCCCGCGAGCGGCCGTCTGCCGGGCCGCGGGCACGCGGAGGAACGCGTCGGGCAGGCCGACTCCGGGGCGCGTGATGACGACGAACCGCGTCCGGTTGTCCGGCACCGTCTGGATCCCGTCGGCGAGGACCTCCAGGCCGGCGAGGGCCGCGGCACGCGGAGACAGGACCGCTGCGGCGGCTCGCTCGCGGCGCTCGGCGATCGCGACGCCGGCCGCCGCCGTGTTGTACGTCGTGAGGAGCTGCCACGGGCGGTCCCGGAGGAAGCGGTCCGCCTGCCCCAGTGCCTGGATGTGCGAGTAGACCCGCTCGATCCCGTCGATCCGCTCGCCCGGGAGCGCGGCAAGGCAGAGGTGGACGGGGACCGCGACCTCGCCGCGGATCTCCACGTCGTGCTCGAGGAGGAGGTCGTAGTTCTCGCGGACCGTCCCGTTCACCAGGTTCTCGATCGGGACGACCCCGGCGACGACCGGCGCCGCGCCGGACGGGTCTGCGGGGACGCGGCCGGCCGTGACGGCCGTGAAGACCTCCCGGAACCCGGGGACGGGGACCGTGAGCGGGTCCACGAAGAACGCGACGACCGCGTCCTCGGCGAACGCCCCCGGCTCGCCGGAGTACGCGACCCGCGGGGGCGGGAGGGGTGGCGTCCCGCCCGGGCCGGGCATGGTGGCCGAGGCAGGCGCGCCCGGCACCCCGGCCCCGCGCCCGTCCCCGCTCATCGCTCGACGGCTGTCGTGAAGTGGCGCTCGTCGCGGCGTCGGATCTCGGCGCCGGACTTCCAGATCGCGTACTCGAGCGAATCCACCAGAGCGGCGGCGGACGCGCCGATGATGTTCGTGTCGCTGCCCATCGTGGACCACTCGCGGTCGGCCTCGGCCGAGTCGATGATCACCCGGGTCCGCGCCGCGGTGGCCGACTGGCCGTCCACGATGCGGACCTTGTAGTCCACGAGGCGGACGCCGTCGAGGACCGGGTAGAACGCGGCGAGCGCCTTGCGGAGCGCGGCGTCGAGCGCGTTCACCGGGCCGTTCCCGTCGGCCGCCGTGTGGAGGACCTCGTCGGCGACCTCCACCTTCACCGTCGCCTCCGCCCGCTGCTCACGCCCCTCCCGCTGCTCGACGATGACCGTGAAGTCCACGATGCGGAACGGCGCCTCGTAGCCGGGCTGATGACGGCGGACGAGCAGCTCGAACGAGCCCTCGGCCCCCTCGAACGAGGCGCCCGCGGCCTCCAGCTCCTTGATCTGGCGTGAGAGTGCCTTCGGGTCCACGACCCCCTCGAGCCGGTGCCCGAGCTGCTCCGCCCGCAGCTGGGTGTTCGCCTTCCCGCCGAGCTCGGAGACGACGAGGCGGCCCTCGTTCCCGACCGACGACGGGTCGACGTGCTGGTAGCTCCGCTCGACCTTCGCCACGGCCGCGCCGTGGACGCCGCCCTTGTGCGCGAAGGCCGATCGGCCGACGTACGGCTGGTAGTCGTTCGGCGTGACGTTGGCGATCTCCGCGACGGCTCGGGACAGGTGGGTGAGGTCGGCGATGTCGCCGCCGCCGGCAGGCATGAGCGGGAACGGCGTCTTGAGCGCGAGGTTCGCAAGGATGGTCACCATGTTCGCGTTGCCGCATCGCTCGCCGTAGCCGTTGATCGTGGCCTGGACGTGGCGGATGCCGGCCTGGACCGCCGCGAGCGAGTTGGCCACGGCGAGGTCGGCGTCGTTGTGCGTGTGGATCCCCCAGACGACCCCCGGCGCGCCGGGGTCGGCCTCGAGAGCCGCCCGGGTCTCGTCCACGATCCGGAGGAGATCGTCGGTCAGGGTCCCGCCGTTGGTGTCACAGAGCACGAGCGAGCGGGCGCCGGCCTGGCGGGCGGCACGGAGCGTGGCGATCGCGTAGGAGGGGTCCGCGCGATACCCGTCGAAGTAGTGCTCGGCGTCGTAGACGGTCTCGCGGCCGTGGTCGGCGACGAAGCCGACCGACTCCGCGATCATGTCCAGGTTCTGCTCGGGCGTGGCGCCCAGGACCTTGGTGACGTGGAGCAGCCAGCTCTTCCCGAAGATCGTCACGACGGGGGTTTCGGCCGCGACGAGCTCCTGCAGGTTGGGATCGTCCTCCGGGCGGTTCGACCGGTGACGGGTCGAGCCGAAGGCGGCGAGCTTCGCCCGCTCCCACCGCATCTTCTTCGCGGCGGCGAAGAACTCGATGTCCTTCGGGTTCGACCCGGGCCAGCCGCCCTCGATGAACGGCATCCCGTACTCGTCGAGCATCCGCGCGACGCGGATCTTGTCCGTGAGCGAGAGGGTGATGTTCTCGCCCTGGGTGCCGTCGCGGAGCGTGGTGTCGTAGAGGACGACCGGGTGGTCGCCGGGAACGTTCGTCGTCGCGCTCATCGCAGGACCTCCCCCGCGCCGCCCAGCCGCGCGACGATCGCCTCGGTCATCCCGTGCGTCCCGACGGGGACGATCCCCGGGGCGGCGCCCGGGTCGATGGGCATGAGATCGGGCGTGCGGTACCCGTCGGTGAGGGCGTCCGACACCGCGTCCTCGATCGTGCGGGCCAGGTCGTCGCGGCCGAAGGACCACCGCAGCATCATCGCGGCCGACAGGATCGTGCCGATCGGGTTCGCGATGTCGCGCCCCGCGATGTCCGGGGCGGAGCCGTGGATCGGCTCGTAGATCCCGTGCAGCCCGAACGCCGTCCGGCGCGTCCCGACCGAGGCCGACGGGAGCATGCCGAGCGACCCGGCGAGGACGGATGCCTCGTCGGAGAGGATGTCGCCGAAGAGGTTCTCGGTGACGACCACGTCGAAGTCGGCCGGCCGCCGTGCGATCTGCATCGCGGCCGCGTCCACCAGGCGGTGGTCGAGCGTGACGTCCGGGAACTCCGCGCCGACCTCCGTCGCGACGGTCCGCCAGAGGCGCGAGGTCGCGAGGACGTTCGCCTTGTCCACGCTCGTCACGTGGCGGCGGCGCGTGCGGGCCAGCTCGAAGGCGAGGCGGACGATCCGCTCGATCTCGCCGTCCGAGTACGGCAGCTCGTCCACCGCCGTCCGTGATCCGGCGGGGCCGCTCATCTCCGTCCGCTGCCCGAAGTAGAGGCCGCCGGTCAGCTCGCGCACGACGAGGAGGTCCACGCCCTCGAGGAGGTGCGACTTCAGGGGCGAGCTCTCGGCGAGCGCGGGATGGACAATCACCGGCCGGAGGTTGGCGTAGAGGCCGAGTCCGCCGCGCATGGCGAAGAGCGCCTGCTCGGGGCGGACCGCCGCGTCGGGGTCGTCCCACTTCGGGCCGCCCACCGCGCCGAGGAAGATGGCGTCGGCGTCCCGGCAGGCGGCGAGGTCCTCCTCCCGGATCGCGACCCCGTACGCGTCGATCGCGCAGCCGCCGACGAGGATCTCGTGCCACACGACCGAGAAGCCGCCGCGCGGCCCCAGCGCGTCCACGACGCGCCGGCCCGCGGCCAGCACATCGGGCCCCACGCCGTCGCCGGGGATCGCGACGATCTCCCACCGGGCGGGCGGGTCGCCGAGTGGCAGGAGGACCTCCTCGGCGACCGGCTCGACGAGAGCGGTCGGGCTCACGGAAGCTCCTCGTCGACGGGCGGCGCGGGGATCACCGACGACGAGTCGCCGAGCTCCATCGCGTGGAGCTTGTTGGTCGCGACCAGGTAGGCGCCGAGCGACGCCTCGACGATGTTCGTCGAGAGGCCGTGGCCGGTGACCGAGTCGGCGCGCGCCGCGTCGTCGATCGAGCGCCGGCAGCGCACGACGACCTGACCCTGCGCGTCCTCACCGCCCGAGACCGCGCGGATCTCGTAGCTGATGAGGACCGGATGCCACGCGAGGACGGGCTCGATGGCCGCGTCCACGGCGCCGTAGAGCGCGTCCACCGGGCCGTTGCCCCTCGAGCTCCCGTGCCGCTCGCTGCCGGTGAGCCTGAGCGTCACGTGCCCGCGGGACTCGCCGCCCTTCGCGGAGCTGACCTCCCAGTCCACGAGGCCGACCGTCTCCGGGACCTCGGCGACCTGCTGCTCGACGATCGCGATGAGGTCCGCGTCGGTGACCTCCTTCTTCCGGTCGGCGAGCGCGATCGCCTCGCGGTAGATGAGGTCGAGCTCGGGGCCCTCGACGTGGTAGCCGAGGTCGCGGAGCTTCTTCTGGAGCCCCTTGCGGCCCGAGAGCTTCCCGATCGTCAGCTGGCTGCCGGTCAGGCCCACCGACTGTGGGGTCATGATCTCGTACGTCAGCGGGTTCTTGATGACGCCGTCCTGGTGGATCCCCGACTCGTGCGCGAACGCGTTCGCGCCGACGACGGCCTTGTTCGGCTGGATGGAGAAGCCCGTGAGGTGGCTGACGAGCCGGCTCGCCGGCGTGATCTGCTCGGTGGCGACGCCGCTGACGAGCTGCGGGAACTGCGTCGGGCGTGTCCGCAGCGCCATGACGACCTCCTCGAGGGAGGCGTTCCCGGCGCGCTCGCCGAGGCCGTTGACGGTCACCTCCACCTGCCTGGCGCCCGCCTGCACGGCCGCGAGCGTGTTCGCGGTCGCGAGGCCGAGGTCGTTGTGGCAGTGGACGGAGACGATCGCCTCATGGCCCGCCAGCGCCTTCACCCGACCCACGAGCGTGCCGAACTCCGACGGGATCGCGTAGCCGACCGTGTCAGGGATGTTCAGCGTGGACGCGCCGGCCTCCAGCACGGCCGCGTAGACCTGCAGCAGGTAGTCCGGGTCGGTCCGCGAGGCGTCCTCGGCGGAGAACTCCACCTCGGCGTCGCGGCCGAGCTTCTGGCGCCCGTACCGGACCCAGCGGACGGCCTCGGCCAGGGCCTGGTCGCGGTCGATCCGCAGCTTGTGCTTGAGGTGGATGTCGCTCGTCGCGATGAAGACGTGGAGGTGGGGGCGCTCGGCGACGCCGATGGCCTCCACCGCCCGCTGCGGGTCGCCGTCCTTGCAGCGGGCGAGCGCGGCGATGGCCACGCCCTTCGTCTCCTCGGCGATCCGGCGGACCGCCTCGAAGTCGCCGGGGGAGGCGGCCGGGAAGCCGGCCTCGATGACGTCCACCTTCAGCCGCGCGAGCTGTCGCGCGACCTGGATCTTCTCGGCGACGGTGAGGCCGGCGCCGGGCGCCTGCTCCCCGTCGCGCAGGGTGGTGTCGAAGATGCGTACGCTGCCCTCGGGTACGCCGGGGCCGTAGGTGGGTGAGCTCATCGTCCCGCGCTCCCCTTCGCCGAAGCCTGTGCCTGGCCGGCCTTCACGGTCACCGGGTCGAGGAAGGCCATCCTCGACCGCAGCTCCGCGCCGACCAGCTCGATCTGGTGGCCGCTCTCCGCCTCCCGCATCCGCAGGAACTCCGCGCGGCCGGACCGGTTCTCCTCGATCCAGCGGGCGGCGAACGTCCCGTCCTGGATCTCGGCGAGGACCTGGCGCATCGTCGCGCGCACCCGGTCGTCGACGATCCGCGGCCCGGAGACGTAGTCGCCGAACTCGGCGGTGTCGCTCACGCTGAAGCGCATGAAGTCGAGGCCGCCGCGGTACATGAGGTCCACGATGAGCTTGAGCTCGTGCATCGTCTCGAAGTACGCGAGCTCGGGCTGGTAGCCGGCCTCCACGAGCGTCTCGAACGCGCTCTTCACGAGGGCGGCCGTCCCGCCGCAGAGGACCGCCTGCTCGCCGAACAGGTCGGTCTCGGTCTCCTCCTTGAACGTGGTCTCGAGGACGCCGGCGCGGGTGCAGCCGAGCGCCCGTGCGTATGCGAGCGTCCGCGCACGGGCGGTCCCGCTCGCGTCACGCTCGACCGCGAAGAGGGCCGGCACCCCGCCGCCGTCCCGGTAGACGGAGCGGACCAGGTGGCCGGGGCCCTTGGGTGCGACCATCCCCACGTCCACCGCCTCCGGCGGGACGATCTGCCCGAACCGGATCGTGAACCCGTGGGCGAAGAGGAGGAGCTGGCCGGGGCGCAGGTTCGGCCCGATCTCCGCGTCGTAGAGCGCCTTCTGGGAGGTGTCCGGGACGGCCATCATGATGACGTCGGCGGCGCGGACCGCGTCCGCGACGTCCATGACCCGCAGGCCGGCCTCCTCGGCGATCGCACGGCTCTTGCTCGCCGGCGCGAGGCCCACGATCACGTCGACGCCGGACTCGTGCAGGTTGAGGGCGTGCGCGTGGCCCTGGCTCCCGAACCCGATGATCGCGACCGCCTGGCCGGCGAGCGCGCCCGGGTCGGCGTCGGCGTCGTAGTACATCCGGGCGGTCATCGCTTGGTCGCCTCCTCGATGGATGCGGAGCCGCGGGCCATGACGACGGCCCCCGTCCGCACCAGCTCCTTGATGCCGAAGCCACGGAGGAGCGCGATCAGCGCGTCCACCTCGACCTCGGTGCCGGTCACCTCCACGATGGCCGCGTCGGGCGCGAGGTCCACGACGCGGCCGCGGTGCATCTCCACGATCGAGACGATCTCGCCGCGGTTCCGGTCGGTGGCGCGCACCTTCACGAGCGCCAGCTCGTGCTGCACAGAGGGCTCGTCCGTCACGTCCTGGACCTTGAGCACGTCCACGAGCCGGTAGAGCTGCTTGATCGCCTGCTCCACGTGGAACTCGTCCCCGTGGATCGTGATCGTCATGCGGCTCACCTCGTCGCTGTCGGTGTGACTGACCGAGAGCGACTCGATGTTGAAGTCGCGCGCGCGCATGAGGCTCGCGACGCGATTGAGGACGCCCGTCCGGTTCTGGACGACCGCCACGAGGACGTGCCGTCGATGCTCCCCCGACCCGGGCAGTGCGCGCGCTGGGATGGGCCTGGCGGCCGGTGCGTCGCCGCTCATTCCGCGTCCTCCAGGTCTTCGATGAGGTCGGAGAGGCCCTTGCCGGCCGGCATCATCGGGAAGACGTTCTGCTCGCTCGCGATCTCGAACCAGACGAGCGCCGGCCCGTCCACGGCGTTGGCGGCGAGCACGGCCGCGTCGACCTCCTCCGGGCGGGTGGCCCTCCAGGCCGGGATCCCGTAGGCGTCGG
This sequence comes from uncultured Chloroflexia bacterium, assembly GCA_963717255.1. Lineage (GTDB taxonomy): Bacteria > Chloroflexota > Limnocylindria > Limnocylindrales > CSP1-4 > CAIYQJ01. Next base: position 88,514 of record CAVQVT010000005.1, read on the forward strand.
CGAGCTTGAGGTAGTCGGGGCCGACCATGTCGGACGAGTGGTAGTTGTTCGCGTAGACGAGCTCCTGCCACTGCCGGATCATCCCGAGCTTGTGGTTGTCGAGGAGGGCGATCTTCACGGGGATCCGGTCCTGGACGAGGGTGGCGAGCTCCTGGATCGTCATCTGGAAGCCGCCGTCGCCCACGAGGGCCCAGGTCTTCTTGTCCGGGCGTCCCAGCGCGGCGCCCATGGCGGCGGGCATGGAGTAGCCCATCGTCCCCAGGCCGCCCGACGAGAGGTGGCTGTGCGGCCGCCGGTAGCCGCCGTAGCGTGCCGTCCACATCTGGTTCTGGCCGACGTCCGCCACCATCGTGGCGTCGTGGTCGTTCACGGCGCCGATCCGCTCCACGACGTAGTCGGCCGAGAGGAGGCCGTTGCGCCACGTCCCGGAGCCGTGCCAGCTGCTCGCCTCGGAGTCGCGGCGCCACTCGGCGAGCTGCTCCGTGTAGGCGGCCCGCGTCTCGTGGTCCACCGGCGCGACCAGCGGGAGGAGCGCCTCGAGGACGCGCCGGACGTCGCCCACGACCGGGACGTCTACCGCCACGTTCTTGCCGATCTCCGCCGGGTCGATGTCCACGTGGACGATCCGGGCATGCGGCGCGTACGTCTTCACGTTGCCGGTCACGCGGTCGTCGAAGCGCATGCCGAGCGCGAGGAGCAGGTCCGCCGACTGGATCGCCCGGTTCACGTGCTTCCAGCCGTGCATGCCCATGTACCCGTACGCGAGCGGATGCGTCTCGTCCATCGCGCCGATGCCCAGCAGGGTCCAGGCGACGGGGATGCGCGCCTTCTCCGCGAGCTGGCGGAGCTCGTCCCAGGCCTCGGCGATGAGGATCCCGTGGCCCGCGAGGATGAGTGGTCGCTTCGCCTTGCCGATCTCGTGGGCGACCCGCTTGAGCTGTCGCGGGTTGCCATCCATCGTCGGGCGGAAGCCGGGCAGCCGCGCGAGGACCTCCTCGTGGTCCGGGTGCGTGGCGCGGGTCTCGCCCTGGAGCGCGTCCTTCGTGATGTCGATGTGGACCGGCCCGGGCCGCCCGGTCCGCGCGATGTGGAACGCCTCGGCGAAGACGCCGGGGAGCTCGTCGGCGCTGCGGACGAGGTAGTTGTGCTTCGTCATCGGCAGGGTGATGCCGGTGATGTCGATCTCCTGGAACGCGTCCTTCCCGATGAGGGCCCCGGGGACGTTGCCGGTGATCGCGACCATCGGGATCGAGTCGAGCTGCGCGGTGGCGATCCCGGTGACGAGGTTCGTGGCGCCGGGGCCGGAGGTGCCCAGGCAGACGCCCACGCGGCCCGTCGCCCGCGCATAGCCGTCGGCCGCATGGGCGGCACCCTGCTCGTGTCGGACGAGGATGTGGCGGATCTCCGGGTAGTCGCCGAGAACGTCGTAGAGCGGCAGGACGACCCCGCCGGGGTAGCCGAAGAGGACGTCCACGCCCTGTCGGAGCAGCGCCTCGCAGACCACGTCGGCCCCGATGCGCGTCCGCTTCGCGACCCTCGCCTCGTGGAGCATGTCGCGACGAGCCCTCTCGATCTCCTCCGCGGTCGTCGTCCCCGCGTCGGGCACGTGTGAGTGCGTGCCCGACCGGGCTCCCCCGCCCTTCGTCACCGTCATCCGTCCGTCCTCCATCCTGGCCGTCACCCCGGCCCACCCGGCCCTTCGTCCCCGGGAAACAGAAGACCCTCGCCGCTCGGCGAGGGTCCTGCAGGTCTCCGTCTTGGTGCGCCCAGCGCTACCGCGGTCCTCCAGACTCTCGCCGAGGGCTCCGAATGAGCCCGATAAGGAAGAGGGCAAGGCTGCGGATGTCGAGGGCGGATACCTCGAGGGAGCGCGGATCGTCCACGGGCACGTGCACGCGGCGGCCGTCCGTCGTGACGACGACGGCGACCTTGCGAGCGTCGCGACCGTTGAAGAAGTCCACGATGCCTCCGACGCCCCGGGCGAGAAGCGACGCCCGAGAGTGCCGGAAGGATAGCACGAGCGGCAGGACGCGCAACCACGGGACGGACGTACGGGCCGAAGGTACGGCCTACAGCACCCTCCGGGCCGCCCGCGCCGCCGCCCGGGCCATCTTCGCGACGAGCCACAGCGAGACCGCCGTCGTCGCGACCTGGACGGGGAGCCACATGAGGCCGCCAGGGTCGGCCGGACCGGATCCGATCCCGGTCGGCCGGATCCGCACCAGCGGCAGGCCGCGACCCATCTCGCGGAGGCGCTCGTCCGTCACACCCCGCACGTCGCCTGAGGTGGCGCGGCCGATCGGTCCCATGTTCGTCATGAGCAGGCGGAAGGCGCGCGCCCACTCGTCTTCGTCGGTGACCTCCTCGGCGATCCCGCGGAACGTCGCGGTCGGGAGGACCACCTCCACCGCCGGATCGGCCTGGATGTTGCGGAACCACTGCGTCTCGACGCCGAACCCCGCGATGCAGTAGACGCAGCCGTCGAGGATCGCGTACCCGAGCGGGACGTCGCGCGGCTGCCCGCTCTTCCGGCCGGTCGTCCGGAGGACCATGAGCGACCCGAGGACGGGGGTGCTGAACAGCGGGCCCAGGCCGGCGCGGAGAGCCGGCACGGCGAACCATCGGTTGAGCTGGATGAAGGCGCCGTGCATCGGCTCGAGGAGGCGCGTCATCGTCGGGCCGTACGGCAGGTCGCCGAAGCGGGTCGGGCCGGAGTCGGTCACGGGTCGTCGGGTCATGGGCTCGCTTCGATGCTCCTGGCGCATGGGCCTGCTCTCCGTGCGGGTGCTGCCTGCGGGGCGGCGACCGGCCACGACCTGCCGCGACCGATCGATGGCGCCCCGTGCCGCCCGAGCATGCCGTCCCGCCCGTCCGATCCGGTAGGGCCGAGACGACCGTCGTCCCAGGCCGGGCGGTAGACGCGCGGCGGGGCTGCCTTACGGTCGGCCGCCGGGAAGTGGCCGATCCTTCGCGACTTGTGGCACTCGCAGCCGCAGGGCGGCATGGCCAGACTGGCCCCGGGCCGGCGACGGGGTGCGAACGCCGCGTGCGGCCCCGGATCGACGATCACCCCGAGCGATGGCGAGCAGACTGCCGGCCGGTGAGGTGACCCTCCTGTTCACCGACATCGAGGGCTCGACCCGCCTGCTGCGCGAGCTCGGCGAGGCCTACGCCGACGCCCTGGCCGAGCACCACGGGATCGTCCGCAGGGCGGTCGCCGCCCACGGCGGGGCGGAGGTGGACACCCAGGGCGACGCCTTCTTCGTCGCCTTCGCCCGGGCCTCCGACGCGGTCGGGGCGGCCGTGGACATCCAACGGGCCCTCGCCACGGGCCCGGTCAAGGTCCGGATGGGGCTCCACACCGGCGAGCCGCAGCGGACCGCGGACGGCTACGTCGGGGTCGACGTCCACCGCGCCGCGCGGATCGCGGCCGCCGGCCACGGTGGGCAGGTGCTCCTGTCGGCAGCCACTCGGGCGCTCGTGGAGGTGAAGGCCCGCGACCTCGGGCCGCACCGCCTGAGGGATCTCACCGTTCCGGAACGGATCTTCCAGCTCGAGATCGACGGGCTGCCGCCGGCGTTCCCACCGCTCCGGACCCTCGAGGCCGGCAGCTCCAACCTGCCCACCCCTCGGACATCCTTCGTTGGCCGGACGGAGGAACTGGCCACGATCGACCGCGACCTCGACGACCCGGCCTGCCGTCTGCTCACGCTCGTCGGCCCTGGCGGGGCGGGCAAGACGCGCCTGGCCCTGGAGGCCGCCTCGCGCCGCCTCGACCGGTACCAGCACGGGGTCCACTTCGTCCCACTCGCGGCAGTCCCCTCACCCGATCTCCTGCCGGCGGCGATGGCCGCGGTCGCTGCAACTCGAGATCGACATCCGAGTTCAGCGGCGGCTTCGACGCGCGGCAGCAGCTCCTCGACTTCCTGCACGATCGGACAGCGCTCCTCGTCCTCGACAACTTCGAGCACCTCGTCGAGGGCTCGCCCCTTCTCGCCGACGTCGCCGAGGAGGCGCCGCGGGTGGCGATGCTGGCCACCTCGCGCGAGCGCCTCGGCATCGCCAGCGAGTGGGTCGTCGACGTCGAGGGGCTGGCCGTCTCCGAGGGTGGTGATCGCGGCGACGGCGCCGTTCGGCTGTTCGCCGATCGTGCCCGCCAGGCGAGCACCGCCTTCCACCTGACCGACGAGCTGCGACCCCAGGTCGCCCGGATCTGCCGCCTGGTCGAGGGCCTGCCCCTGGGGATCGAGCTCGCGGCCGCCTGGACTCCGGTGCTGCCCCCCGTGGCGATCGGCGACGAGATCGAGCGCGGCCTCGACTTCCTGTCGACGACCGCCCGCGACATCCCCGAGCGACACCGCAGCCTGCGAGCCGTGTGTGACCAGTCGTGGCGTCTCCTCGGCGATGAGCAGCGCGACGTCATGCAGCGCCTGTCGGTCTTCCGCGGCGGCTTCACCCGCGAGGGGGCCGCCGCGGTGGCCGGGCGCGGACCTTCGGACGCTCTCCGACCTCGTCGGCAAGTCCCTCGTCCGACGGCTGGAGCTGGGCCGCTTCGAGATCCACGAGCTCCTGCGCCAGTACGCCGCCGCCCGCCTGGCCGACGATCCGGATCGGCAGCGCGGCGCCCTGGAGGCGACACGCCGGCCACCACCTGGGTCGGCTGAGGTCGCGCCGGACCGAGCTGGACGGTCCGCGGGTGGCGGGGGCCCGCGACGAGCTGCGCGGCGAGCTGGCCGACCTCAGGGCCGCGGTCGAGTGGGCGGCGGTCGCCTGGGACGACGCGGCGGTCGAGGCGGTCTTCGCCGACCTGGCCGATCTTCTTCTTCATCCACGGCGAGCACGAGGGGCTCGAGACGTGGGAGCGCATCGTCGCGGCCCAGGAGCGAAGCGGCGTCACCGGCCCCAGGCGCCTGAGCGCCCTCGCCTACCGCGCGCGATCGGCCTCCTGGCTCGGCTACGACGAGCGCCTCGAGGCGGTCGCCGCGGAGTGCCTGCCGCTGGTCCGCGAGGCGGGGCTGGTGCCGGAGACGGCCACGGCTCTTCTGCGCTCTGGGGACGTTCGCCTTCCAGCGCGATGACTACGACACGGCCACGACCCGGCTGGCGGAGGCGGCCGAGCTGTTCGCGACGCTCGGAGACGTCCTGGGCGGCGGCGGCTCGCTGGCCTGGCTCGGCTGGGCCCGCCAGGAACTCGGGGACCTGGCAGGCGCTCGTCGCGCCTACGAGGCCGGCTACGCGCTGACCGAGGAGGCGGGCAACCCGATCTACCGGGCCTACCTCGTGTCCAAGCTCGGCCTGCTGGCCGACGACGAGGGCGACTACCGGGCGGCGATCCGCTTGCAGCTCAGGGCCCAGGAGCTGTTCGCCAGCGTGGGCGACGTCGGCGGCACCGGCTACACCCTGAGCCGCTCGAGCATGAGCGCCTACTGCCTCGGCGACTACGCGGAGGCGCTCCGGCTGGCCCGCGCCGGGTACGACGCCTTCGCCAGCGTGAACAACCGCTGGGGCGTCACCTCCGCGCTCTGCCGGCTGGGGTTCGCCGAAGCGGCGCTTGGCGACGGTGAAGGAGCGCGCCGCGATCTTGGCCGCGCTCTCGAGATGGCTGGCTCTGCCCGTTCCCAGTCGCAGGTCCTGCAGGCCCTGAGCGGGGTCGGCGTGCTGCAGGCGCGGGAGGGAGACGACACGCGGGCCGCCGAGCTGCTCATCGCATCGCTCGAGCACCCGGGCATGCCCTGGTCCTACCGGATGGTCGCCCAGCCCACGCTCGACGCCGTCGTGGCCAGGCTCGCGCCGGATGCCCTCGCGGCGGCTCGCGCGGTCGCCACGTCGACGGACCTGGACAGCCTGGTCGAGGCCGTCAGGCGGGACCTGGCGTCATCGGCGTGGCAGCAGACACGCCATCACGCCTCGGCGCCACCTTGGAGTGCTGCCTGACACCAGCGCGCCAGGCGCCGGCGCGCGAACAGCTTCGGTTCGATGGCGGCGAAGCGGGCTCCCGGGCCTGCCGCCCGCCGCTCCACCAGGGCCGACCCTCCCCCTCTGCTACCCTTCTCTCCCCGCGCACCACAGAGATGAGCAGCCCCATGTCCGAGCCCAACACGCGCCCGCGGACCCTCGTCGAGAAGATCTGGGACGATCACGTCGTCGCTGAGGATCCCGGCGCGCCCGCGATCGTCGCGATCGACCTCCACCTCGTCCACGAGGTGACCAGCCCGCAGGCCTTCACCGGCCTCCGCGAGCGTGGTCTGCCGGTCCGCCACCCGGAGCGGACCGTCGCGACGATGGACCACTCGACGCCGACGACCCCCCGCGGGCTCCCCATCGTGGACACGATGGCCGCCGCGCAGGTCCAGCAGCTCGTGGACAACTGCGCGCAGTTCGGCATCCCGCTCCACGCGCTCGGGTCGGACACGCAGGGGATCGTCCACGTCATCGGGCCGGAGCTCGGGCTCACGCAGCCGGGCATGACGATCGTCTGCGGCGACAGCCACACGGCGACCCACGGAGCCTTCGGGGCGCTCGCCTTCGGGATCGGGACGAGCGAGGTCGAGATGGTCCTCGCCACCCAGACCCTCCTGCAGCGCCGTCCGCGGACGTACGAGGTCCGGGTGGACGGCCGACTGCGCCCGGGGGTCTCGGCCAAGGACATCATCCTCGCGCTCATCGCCCGGATCGGCGTCGGCGGTGGGACCGGCCACGTCTTCGAGTACCGCGGCGAGGCGATCCGCGCCCTCTCGATGGAGGAGCGGATGACGGTCTGCAACATGAGCATCGAGGGCGGCGCGCGGGCGGGCCTCGTCGCCCCGGACGACACGACGTTCGACTACATCCACGGTCGCCGCCACGCGCCGCAGGGAGCGGCATGGGACGCCGCGGTCGCGCGGTGGCGGACGCTCCCGACCGAGGACGGCGCGACCTTCGACCTCTCGATCGTCCTCGACGCCGACCGCCTCGCCCCGATGGTCACGTACGGCACGAACCCGGGGATGGGGATCGCGGTGGACGAGCGGATCCCACGCCCGGACGACGCGCCCGATGCGGCCAGCAGGCGCGCGCTCGAGAAGGCGCTTGCGTACATGGGCCTGGAGCCGGGCGTGCCGATCGCCGGGCACAAGGTGGACACGGTCTTCCTCGGCTCGTGCACGAACAGCCGGATCAGCGATCTGCGGCTCGCCGCGTCCGTCCTGCGCGGCCGCCGGGTCGCCGAGGGCGTGCGCCTGATGGTCGTCCCGGGCTCCGCGCAGGTGAAGGCGCAGGCCGAGGCGGAGGGTCTCGACGAGGTCTTCCGGGCTGCCGGCGCCGACTGGCGCGAGGCCGGCTGCTCGATGTGCATCGCGATGAACGGCGACATGCTCCGCCCGGGCGAATACGCCATCAGCACGAGCAACCGCAACTTCGAGGGGCGCCAGGGCCCCGGCGGGCGGACCTTCCTCGCCTCGCCGCTCACCGCCGCGGCCTCCGCCGTGAGCGGGGTCGTCACGGACCCTCGCACTCTGCCCGGGGTCGAGCAGCCGGCCGTGGTCGGCGGAGGGGACTGAGCCATGCCCGAGCCGTTCCGCCAGTTCACCTCGGCGGTCGTCCCGCTCCGCGCGGAGCACGTGGACACCGACCAGGTGGTCCCCGCCCGGTACCTGAAGGTCACCGACAAGACCGGCCTCGCGGACGCACTCTTCCACGATTGGCGCTTCACCGAGGACGGCAGTCTGAAGGAGCCCCGGTTCGTCCTCGACCGCCCGGAGATGGCCGGCCGCAACATCCTGCTGGTGGGCGACAACTTCGGCGCGGGGTCCTCGCGCGAGCACGCGCCCTGGGCGCTCACGGCCTGGGGGATCCGCGCGATCCTTTCGACCAGCTTCGCCGATATCTTCAAGAGCAACGCCCTGAAGAACGGCGTGCTGCCGATCGTGGTGGAGCCGGCGATGCACGAGCGCCTCTTCGCGATGGTCGAGGCCGACCCGGACGCGACCCTCACGGTCGACCTCGCGGAGCAGGGGATCCTTCTCCCGGACGGGTCCACGCTCGACTTCGACATCGACCCCTTCTCGAAGCGGATGCTCCTCGCGGGGACCGACGAGATCGGGTACGTCCTGACCCATCTGTCCGAGATCGAGTCCTGGGAGGCGGCGCACGCGGCCCGGGTGGACACGCGGCTCGGGACGCCGCTCCGGGCCTGACGGCCGACGTGGCCGTCGGCGGAGCGGCCCACGGGACCGCCGGCCGCCGGATGCGGGCCGTCCGCCTCTCCCCCGGGGCGGCCGCCGGCTGCCAGACTCGACGGCGGAGAGCGTCCCGGGAGGTGCCGGATGATCGCGAAGGTCCTGGCGGTCGTGGTCGGGGTGGTCGTCGTCGGTGCGGCCGCAGTGTCCATCCTCCTCGTCGTGCCGTCACCGTCGACGTGCACGCCCGATGCCGATGTCGGGTCCGCCGCGGAGGCCCGGGCGAAGTGGGAGGCGTGGGCCTCGGCCGCGCCCCCGGCGACGGTGACGTTCACCGAGGGCGAGGCGACCGCCGTCCTGCGCGACCAGGGCCGGGAGCTGGCGATCACGGACCCGGTCGTCCATTTCTGCGCCGACGGGACGGCGCAGCTGTCCTTCTCCTACGCGCTCGGCCCGGTCCCCGTGAAGGGCGTCGCCACGGGCACGGTGGAGTCCACGTCGCCGCTCTCGGTGACGGTCACGTCGATCGCGATCGGCGGGCTTCCGTCGGCGGCGACGGATCCGCTCGTCGGCGCGGTGAAGGACGTGGCGTCCGAGGCGGCCTCGCTCGGCCTCGTGGGTCCGGTGAACAGCGTGCAGGTGACCGAGGGCCAGGTGACGGTCGGCCAGTAGCGCGGGGCTCCGGCGCAGACCTCACCCCGCGTCGCGCGCCGCCCGCACCCAGCCGAGGAACTCGCGGACCCGGGCCGCCATCGCCGCGACGTCCCGCGAGTCGATGAGCGCAGGGGGTAGCAGGTGCGGCCCCACGCCGAGCGCCGCCGCCCCGGCCGCGATCCAGCGGCGGGTCGCCTCCTCGGTCGCTTCGACGTTCGTGGGCATGACCCGGCTCGCGGGGCTCGGCCCGTGGAGACCGCGGATGAACGCGGCCCCGTCCACCGCGGCGGCCGGGAAGAGCTTCACGATCTCGCAGCCCATCTCCTCGGCCGCGGCGATCTCCGTCGCCGTGAAGCAGCCGGGGATGTACGCGACCCGCCGCTTGTTGCAGAGGCGCGCGACGTCCGGGTCGAACGACTGCCCCACGATGAACCGGGCCCCGGCGGCGATGAAGAGCGCTGCGGTCGGGGCGTCGACCACGGTGCCCGCTCCCAGCGCCACCCCGGGCGCCTCCGCGTCCACGCGCCGCGCCAGGTCGACGAAGGTCGAATAGGCGAAGTCGCCACGGTTCGTGAACTCGACGACCCGCGACCCGCCGTCGCGGCATCCGGCGACGACGTCGAAGGCCGTGTCCGGGCCGGACGCGACGAACGTGGGCACCGCCCCGTCCTCGAGGATCGTCCGGAGGACGGTGAGTCGGTCGATCGGCGACATGGCCGGGGCGCCTCCTGTGTGCGACGGGTGCCGCGCCATGATGCCGCGTCGTCGCGGCGGCCGTCCGGCGCCCGTGCGACCATCCACGGGTGAACTGGCTCGACGTGGTCGCCCTCGCCCTGGTCTGCGTCGGCCTGGTGCTGGGCGTCCGCTCCGGCGCCGTCCCGCAGGTGCTCGGCCTCATGGGCCTGGTGGGCGGGCTCGCGCTCGTCCTGGTCCTCGCGCCGCTCGCGCGGGTCCTGCTGGGAGAGGTCGAGCAGCCGCTGCGAGGGCTCCTGGCGATCTCGGGCGTCCTCCTCGTCGTCGGAGCGTGCGAGGGCCTGGGGTCGAGTGTCGGGCGAAGGATCCGGGACCGATACGTCGGCGGGCTCGGCTCCGTGCTCGACGGCGTCCTCGGCGGCATCGTCGGGGTGGCACAGGCCGTCGTCGTCATCTGGATCGTCGGTGGTCTCGTGGCCGCGGCACCCGTCCCAGGCGTCGCGCAGCAGGCGCAGCGATCGGAGGCGGTCCGCACGATCAGCGGGTTCCTCCCGTCGCCCGCCACGCTGACCGGCCAGTTCGCCCGGATCGTGGGCGCCTCCGGGCTGCCCGAGCTCTTCCTCGGCCTCGAGCCGGCGCCCGCCGCCCCGGTGGACCTCCCGAGCCCGGCGACGGCCCGCGTGATCGCGAAGGGCGCCTCGGGGAGCATCGTGCTCATCGAGTCCACGGCCTGCGGGCGCATCCTCACGGGAACAGGGTTCGCGGTGGCGCCCGGGTACGTCGTGACCAACGCGCACGTCGTCGCCGGCGCGTCGGAGATCGCCGTCACGGCCGACCACGGCGCCGGACGGGCGCGGAGCGCGGTCGCCGTCCTGTTCGATCCTGAGCTCGACGTCGCCCTCCTCCGCGTCCCCGGCCTGCGGGCACCGGGGCTCACGTTCGCGACGCGCGACCCGGTCCGCGGAGAACCGGCCGCGGCGCTCGGGCACCCGGCCGGCGATGGCCTCACGGTGATCCCGGCCGCCGTGGCTGCGACCTACCGCGCCTCGGGCCGGGACCTCTACGGGGAGTCGACGGTCGACCGGGGCATCGTCGAGATCCGGGCGGACATCGGCCCCGGCGACTCCGGCGGCCCGCTCGTGCTGGCCGACGGCACTGTCGGCGGCGTCGTCTTCGCCGAGTCGCGGACGGACCCGGCGGTGGGGTACGCGCTGGCGGCGGACGCCGTGAGCGCGACGGTCATCCCCGGCGTGGGGAGGTCGGGCGCGGTCCCCACCGGCCCCTGCACCGACTGAGGGACGGCCCGGGAGCGCGGGTGGACCGGGGCGGGCCGCGGCGGGTCCAACGCGGCCGGATCGGTGTGACGGGGTCGGTGTGGCGGGTCATCCAGTCCCCGGGAGACCCGTGTCGGTCGTGCCCCGGGCCCCGTCCGAACAGACGAGCGCCCGGGACACCGGCTGATCGTCGTCGCAGACGCCCCTCTTCTCGCGGAGCCCGGACGTGCCCGAGAGCCGGGTACCATCGCGGTCATGACGCACGACGCCCTGGACGCCCTCTCCCACGACTACTGGGAGGCGGTCCTCGCCGAGGAGCCGCTCTTCGCGACCCAGGTCGGCGACCGCCGGTACGACGGCCGGCTCCGCGATCCGTCGCCGGAGGGCCGCGCCGCCTGGCTCGCCAGCCTCGAGGCGTTCGCGGCGCGGGAGGCGGCGATCGACGATGCCGCGCTCGACGCCGGGGCCCGCGTGACGCGCTCGGCGCTGCGGGAGGCGCTCCGCAGCGACCTCGCCCACCTCCGCACGGGCGTGGACGACTGGACGGTGGACCCGCTCGAGGGCCCGCAGGTCGAGTTCGAGAACGTCGAGTCCTACCAGCCGCTCGCGACGCCCCACGACGGTGGCGCGATGGTCGCGCGGTGGCGGGCGATGGGCCCGTACGTGGACGCGACGATCGCGAACCTCCGCCGCTCGCTCGCGGAGGGCCGGGTCGCGGCCAGGACGCCGGTGGCCAAGTCGATGGCCGAGCTCGACCAGCTGGCCGCCACCGCCGATGTCGACCTCGCGCTGCTCGCTCCTGCCCGCGCCGACCACGCCGACTGGGAGGCGACCGACCTCGCCGCGTTCCGCGCGGACCTGGCCGACGCCGTGCGGAGGGTGGTGCGGCCGGCCTTCGCGCGCTTCAGGGCCGTCCTGGCGGACGAGATCCTCCCGGCCGCCCGTCCGGACGACCGGGCCGGCATCGTCCACGTCCCCGGCGGCGCCGACGCGTACCGCGACCTCATCCGGTACCACACGTCCCTGGACCTGACCGCCGAGGACCTCCATACGACCGGCGTGGAGGAGATCGCGCGGATCGACGCCGAGTTCGTCGCGCTCGGCGAGCGGGTGCTCGGCACCCGCGGGCTCGACGAGACGCTCGCCCGCCTGCGGGACGACCCGGCGCTGCACTTCGCGACGCGCGAGGAGGTCGTGGCCGTCGCGGAGGCGTCGCTCGCCCGCGCCCGGGCCGCGCTCCCCGAGGCGTTCGGGATCCTGCCGCGCGCCGACTGCGCCGTGGTCCCGATGGGCCCGCACGAGGAGGAGCACTCGACGATCGCCTACTACCGCCAGCCCGCCCCCGACGGCTCGCGCCCGGGCCAGTACTACCTGAACACCTCGGCGCCGACGACGCGCCCGCGGTACGAGGCCGAGGCGCTCGCCTTCCACGAGTCGATCCCCGGGCACCACCTCCAGATCGCGATCGGCCAGGAGCTCGACCGGGATCCCCGAGTTCCGGCGCCACCTGGGCCCCACTGCCTTCTTCGAGGGTTGGGGGCTGTACACGGAGCGCCTCTGCGACGAGATGGGCCTCTACTCCGGCGACCTCGACCGGTTCGGGATCCTCTCGTTCGACGCGTGGCGCGCGTGCCGTCTCGTCGTGGACACGGGCATGCACGCGCTCGGCTGGAGCCGGAGCTCCGCGATCGACTTCATGGGCGCGCACACGGCGCTCGGCGCGAACAACATCGCGAACGAGGTGGACCGGTACATCGTCTGGCCCGGCCAGGCCCTCGCGTACAAGACCGGCCAGCAGGAGATCCTCCGGCTGCGGGACGAGGCGCGCGCCGCCATGGGACCCGGGTTCGACATCCGCGGGTTCCACGACGCGATCCTCTCGGGCGGCGCGCTCCCGCTCGCGACGCTGCGTGAGGTCGTGACCGGCTGGGCGGCGACCGGCCGCGATTGACCCGGGGGCGCTGCGCCGCCAAGCGAGGCCGGCTGCGATCGACCCGGCGGCATCGGCGACCCCTGCCACGGGCGGCGTACACTCGCCGCGCTTCTCCACCCGCCACAAGGACTCCCCGATGTCCGATCCCCGTCACCCCTACGACCGGCCGACCGACCCGGCGAAGCGCCACTCCGCCGCCCTGACGGACGGTCCGGACCGGGCGGCTGCCCGCGCGATGCTCAAGGCCGTCGGGTTCACCGACGACGACCTCGCGAAGCCGCTCATCGGCGTGGCGACCACGTGGATCGAGACGATGCCGTGCAACCTCAACCAGCGCCGGCTCGCCGAGCGGGTGAAGGAGGGGATCCGCGCTGCGGGCGGGACGCCGATGGAGTTCAACACGATCTCCATCTCCGATGGCGTCGCCATGGGGACCGAGGGGATGAAGGCGAGCCTCGTCAGCCGCGAGGTCATCGCCGACTCGATCGAGCTGACCGTCCGGGGCCACCTCCTCGACGGCGTCGTCTGCCTCGTGGGGTGCGACAAGACGATCCCGGGCGCGGTCATCGCACTGGGTCGGCTCGACGTCCCCGGGATCGTCCTCTACAACGGCACGATCTACCCGGGGATGTACAAGGGGAAGCGCCAGGCGACGGTGGTCACCGTCTTCGAGGCGATCGGGGCGTACCGCGCCGGGAAGATCACGCTCGACGAGCTGTACGAGGTGGAGCAGGTCGCCTGCCCGGGCGCGGGCGCCTGCGGGGGCCAGTACACCGCGAACACCATGAGCACCGTCTGCGAGTTCCTCGGGCATCTCGCCGGCGGGCCTCAACGGGATCCCGGCGGAGGACCCGGCGAAGGACGAGGCGGCGCGGCGGACCGGCGAGATCGTCATGGACCTCGTCCGCGACGACGTCCGGCCGGGCCGCTTCATCACGCGGGAGTCGATCGAGAACGCGATCGCCTCGGTGGCGGCCACCGGCGGGAGCACGAACGGGGTCCTCCACCTCCTCGCGATCGCGCACGAGTACGGCATCCCGCTCGACATCGACGAGTTCGGCGCGATCGCGGACCGGACGCCGATCGTGGCGGACATGGTCCCCGGCGGCCGCTACACGGCCGCGGACATGCACGAGGCGGGGGGCGTCGCACTCGTCATGCGGGAGCTGCTCAAGCGCGGCCTGCTGCACGGCGACCTGCCGACCGTGGACGGGAGGACGATCGCGCGCATCGCGGAGGACGCGACCGCGACCGAGGGCCAGCAGGTGGTCGTCCCGATCGAGACGCCGATCAAGCCGGTCGGCGGGCTCTCGATCCTCCGCGGCTCGCTCGCCCCGGACGGCTGCGTCGTGAAGCTCGCCGGGCACGAGCGGCGTCACCACCGCGGGCCGGCACGCGTCTTCGACTCCGAGGCCGCCTGCTACGACGCGGTCCGCGCCCGACGGATCGTCCCCGGCGACGTCGTCGTCATCCGCTACGAGGGCCCCGTCGGCGGGCCGGGGATGCAGGAGATGCTCAGCGTCACCGCCGCGCTCGTCGGCGAGGGCCTGGGCGAGTCCGTGGCGCTCATCACCGACGGCCGGTTCTCGGGCGGGACGCACGGGCTGATGATCGGCCACGTCGCGCCGGAGGCCGCGCTCGGCGGCCCGATCGGATTCGTGCGCGAGGGCGACACGATCGTCATCGACGTGGATCGCCACGCGGTGGACCTGGACGTTCCGGCGGACGAGCTGGCGCGGCGTCGGCTGGAGTGGACCGCGCCGGCGCCGCGGTACCGGACCGGCGTCATGGCGAAGTACGCGGCGCTCGTGAGCTCCGCCTCGCGCGGCGCCGTGACGACGGGCGGCCGGCTCGCCGCCGCTCTCGCGCGGACCGAGGACTGAGACGATGGACGACCAGACGGTCCGGGCAGGCGCGGCGGATGCCGGCGACGCTCCGACGGAGCGGGCCGCCGCGGACGCCGCCGCAGAGGTGGCGGACCCGGGCGCCGCGATACCCGTCACCGCGCCGCCGGACCGCGGCTTCCCGGGGTTCCCGGCGGGCGACCCGGACCAGCTTCCCCTCTCGCAGCGGCCGAGGGGCCTCGACGCGACGCCGCCGCCCGGCGGCCGCGACCCGGAGATCCGCGCGACCCTCACGCGCGAGCGACCCTACGTGCGGCTGCTCGTCGGGATGGTGGCGGTCATCGTGGGCGGGTCGCTCCTCCTGACCTTCCTCGCCCTGATCTCTGCCGCGTTCCTTCGCTGATCCGCCGCCGGCCGCCGGCGCGGCTGCCCGCCCGTGTCCAGGGCGGTCCGGAGGCTCTCAGCCGGACTTCGACAGATCGTCCACGAGCGTCTGGAACGGCTGCGAGTCGGTCCGGATGTCGCCGCGGAACGGGTTGTCGAGCATCGACACCAACAGCAGGGACACCCCGATGACGCCGAGCGCGATGAACATGATCGCCACCCGACTGGTGAGCGGACCCGTGTCCGTCAGGACGATGTACGCCACGTAGAGGGCGGTCCCGACGAGCAGGACGATCCAGAAGACGGGCGGGAGGTCGCTCTGGGCGGCGGCGACCCTCTCCGACCGGAAGGCCTGCGCGTCGAGGACCTGGGAGACCGCGTGGTCGACCAGCACGCCCTCCTGGCCGCGATCGACGAGCGACAGGACCTCCTCGCGGATCGCGCGGGAGGCGGCCTCCGCCTTCGGGTCCGCACGACCCTCGGCGAGTGCGTCCCACTCGGCCACCGCGGCGTCGGCGTACGCGACGATGTCCGCCCGGATGCGGCCGGCCGTGTCCGTGCCCATCCGGTCCACCAGCGCGTCCACGTTGCGCAGCGCGTCCGCCTCGTTGAGGACCGCCTCGTTCGCCGCGTTCATCTGCCCCCAGAGCATGACGATCATGAACCCGAGGAAGACCATGAACGGGGCCGTGATCGAGCTGCTGACAGCGAGCGACGAGCGGAGGTTCGCCTCGCGGCTCGGCGCCGGAAGCCATCGCTCCGCGACGCGCGGCAGGACCACGGCGAGGATCAGGGCGACGACGAGGACGAGAGGTCCGATGACGACGAACGACTGCACGCTCGGGGCTCCCGCGCGATCGAGCCCGGGGCGGGGGCTCAGGCCCGGCCGGGACCTCCCTCCGGTGCCTTGATGAGCCTACCGCGACGGGTGACGGCCCGGGTCGCGAGCGCGGCGACCGCCATCGCGACCACGGCCCGCTCCGCCGGCGGCAGCGGCCGGACCACCCCGAGGAACTGGGCGGCCCGGGCGCGGTCCACCACGGCGACGAGGAGCCGCCCGCGGCGTGTCAGGGCCACGGATCGCTGGCGCCGGTCGGCGGCGTCCGTCGTCCGCTCCACGAGCGACCGCCCGACGAGGCCGTCGACGAGCCGGCTGGTGGCGGACGGTGACCGGCCGATCGCCTCCGCGAGCTCCGCGACGGTGAGCGCCCGGGCATCGGAGAGGACGTAGAGCGCGGCGAGCTGCGTGAACCCGAGCCGCAGCTCTCCGAGCTGGACGGCGAACCCGATGACCAGCTCGCGCCAGAGCGCCCGTCCCATCGCGATCCGGCCGGAGATCTCCCGCGGATCCTGGACGCGGCGACCGGCCGACTCGACCGCGCCGGAGAGCTCGCCGTACAGCTCCTCCGCGGGGTGGCGGGCGAGTGGGGTGCGACGGGCGGACGGGGCCGGGCGGGGCCGGTGGGGGGAGGGGCCGGGAGGAGCCGACGACGACGGCCCGGACGCGGCCGGCGGGACGGGGCTCGGGCGGCGCGGCGGCATGTCGCGAGCGTAGCCCACGTCGGAGATGCGTGCAGGGATGCACGCGACAGGCGACGGCGCGGGCCGCCGGGTCTACGCTGCATCGACCGCGGCGCGTCGGTCGCGGACGCAGGGAGCACGCATGGCGACGATCGCGCTCGTCTTCCCCGGCCAGGGGTCCCAGTCGCCCGGGATGGGTGCGACGGTGGCGGCCACGTCGCCGAGCGGCTGCGGCCGTCTTCGCCGAGGCGGACGCGGCCCTCGGCGAGCCGCTCTCGCGCCTCGCCTGGGAGGGCCCGGCGGAGGAGCTGGACCTCACCCGCAACGCCCAGCCCGCGCTCGTCGCCACGTCGGTCGCGTATCTCGCGGCTCTCCGCGAGCGTCGCGAGGCGGCGGGGCTCGCGCCGCTCGAGCCCGCGTTCGCCGCCGGCCACTCCATGGGCCAGTACTCCGCGCTCGTGGCCGCGGGCTCGCTCGCGTTGGCCGACGCGGTGCGGCTCGTCCGCCTCCGCGGCGACCTGATGCAGTCGTCGGGCGCCGGCCGACCCGGCGCGATGGCCGCGCTCATCGGCCTCGACGACGCGCGGCTCCCCGAGGTGGTCGCCGCCGGTTCCGCTGCCGGGATCCTCGCCATCGCGAACCGCAACTCCCCCGGACAGGTCGTCCTCTCAGGCGAGCGCCCGGCAGTCGAGGCCGCGATCGCCGCCGCGAAGGAGGCCGGCGCCCGGCGCGCGATCGAGCTGCCCGTCTCGGTCGCCGCGCACTCGCCGCTCATGGCCGACGCCGCCGCGGGGATGGCCGAGGCGCTCGCCGCCATCGCCTTCGCCGACCCGCATCCCCCGCTCCTCTCGAACGCCGCGGCCGCACCCCTCGAGACCGCGGATGGCGCCCGCGCCGAGCTCGTCGAGCATCTGACGCGCGGCGTGGACTGGGTCGCGATCGTGGAGCGGATGCGCTCCGACGGCGTCGACACCTTCATCGAGGTGGGGCCGGGACGGGTCCTCACCGGCCTCATCAAGCGGATCGCGCCGGACGCGACCGCGATCGCCCTCGACGATCCCTCCGGTCCCGGCGGCCTCGCCGCGCTCGAACCTCTGACCCGCACCCTTCGCGTCCCACCCAGGAGAGCATCGCCCGTGCGCAAGCCCGATCCCACCCGACGGATCGCCGTCACCGGCCTCGGCGTCATCAGCCCGGTCGGCCAGGACGTCGAGACCGCCTGGGACAATCTCGTCAACGGCCGGTCGGGCCTTCGGCGGATCACCCGCTTCGACGCCTCCGGCCTCGACTGCCAGGCCGCCGGCGAGGTCGACTTCGACGCCACCCCGTGGATGGACTTCAAGGCCGTGCGCCGGACGGCGCGCAACGTCGTCATGGGCGTGGCCACGGCCAAGCAGGCGCTCGCCGACAGCGGCCTCGAGGTGACGGACGCGAACCGCGACGAGATCGGGGTCATCTTCGGGTCCGGCGTCGGCGGGCCGGAGCTGCTCATCGACAACATGGAGATCCGCGACACGAAGGGCCCGCGCTCCGTGAGCCCGTTCTTCATCGCGAACATGCTCCCGGACACCGCATCCGGCCAGATCGCGATCGAGACCGGGATCCGCGGCCACAACATGTGCATCGTCACCGCCTGCTCGACCGGCACGAGCTGCATCGGCGAGGCGACCGAGGCGATCAAGCGCGGCGACGTCGTCGCGGCGATCGCCGGGTCGATCGAGACGCCGATCCGCGACATGGCCTACATCGGGTTCTCGAACATGCGCGGGATGGGGACGCCGCTCCCGGGCGAGGGCCTCGACACGATCAGCCGCCCGTACGACGCGACGCGCGACGGGTTCGTGCTCGGGGAGGGCGGCGGCTCGCTGATCCTCGAGGACATGGAGCACGCGCAGGCGCGCGGCGCCCGCATCTACGCGGAGGTCGTGGGGTACGGCTCCGCGGCCGACGCGTGGGACCTCATCCAGCCGATCGAGCGGGGCGACGGGGTCCGACGGGCGATGCGGACGGCGCTGGATCGCTATGGCGTGCCGGCCGACGAGGTGGACATGATCAACCCGCACGGGACCTCGACGCCGGTCGGAGACCTCCGCGAGGCGCAGGCGATCGCGGACGTCTTCGGTGCGCACACGCCGGACATCCTCATCAGCGCGACCAAGTCGATGACCGGCCACATGATGGGCGGGTGCGGCTCGTTCGAGGGCATCGCGTCGGTCCTCTCCGTCTACCACCAGCTCGTCCCGGCGACGACGAACACGCGCGAGATCGACCCGGAGATCGCGGAGCTGGGCCTCAACGTCCTCATCGGGACGTCCCGGCAGACGCAGGTCCGCTACGCGCTGAGCTGCAACGTGGGCCTCGGGGGCCACAACGCGGCGGTGATCTTCAAGCGGTACGAGGGCGCATGAGAGCCAGGTCGATGACCGGGGTGCGCGTCCGCGTCCGGGCGGTCACCGCAGCCCTCGCGCTCGCGGCGGTCGCGGGATCGTGCCGGCTGCGCCGGTCGCGCCGGTCCGAAGCGGCCGCCCCGCTCCCGGTCGTGCTCGTCCACGGGTTCAACGGGTCGCCGGCCGGCTTCATCACGATGGCCGCGAGGCTCCGCGAGCGGAAGCACACGGTCGTCATCGCGAAGCTCCCCGGCAACGACAACGTCGTGAACGCGAAGGTGATCCGGGATATCGTGGCCGCCCGCGGCTGGACGAAGGTCGCGATCGTGGGCCACAGCATGGGCGGCCTCTCCGGCCGCGAGTACATCCGCTTCGACGGCGGTCGGAAGGTGGCGACCGTGTACGTCTCGCTCGGGACGCCGCAGAAGGGCCTGCCGATCGCGTGCTTCCTCCGGCCAGAGGAGGGCGGCCAGATGTGCCCCAATTCGCGTTCCTGACGAAGCTGAACGCCGGCGACGAGACGCCCGGGACGACGAAGTGGACGAGCGTCTACAGCACGACGGACGGGCTGGTCCCCACGTCCGCCTCCCGCCTGGTGGACGGGGCGTGCGACGTGAGGGTCAGCGGCCCGGACCACTCGCGGCTGCTCACGGATCCTGCGGTCTTCCGGATCGTCCTCGGGGCGATCGACGGGAAGCCCTGCCCGGGGGCCTTCGTGAGGTAGGTGCGGCGGGGCGCCCCGCCGGCCCCGGGCCCGGCGGCGCCGACCCTGGTCCGACGCCGGCGTCGCGGATGCCGCCGCGCTGGTAGGATGACCGCCGTCCGGGCGGTGCCCGCGGATCGATCGAGGAGTCGTGGTGCCGCCCAGCCAGGATCCCGCGCGCCGCGCCGTCGTCACCGGCCTCGGCGCCGTCATGCCCATCGGGAACGACTTTCCCACGTACTGGCGGAACCTCGTGGACGGCGTCGTGGGGACCGGCACGGTCCGGAGCTTCGACGCCGCCGACTTCGAGGTGCGCATCGCCGCGGAGGTCATCGACTTCGACCCCACGATCGCGATGGACCGCAAGATGGCACGCCGGATGAGCCGCTTCATCCACTTCGCGATGGCGGCCGGCAAGGAGGCGGTCGCGCACTCCGGGATGGACTTCGCAGCGATGTCGACCTGACCAGCGCGACCGGGTCGCGGTGGTGGTCAACAACGGCGGGGGCGGCCTGGAGCAGGTCATCGACGGCACCGCACGTCGGCGGCGAAGGGACCCCGCTTGGTCAGCCCGTTCGCGATCCCGGCGCTGTCGGGGTCGATGGCAGCGTGCCAGCTCTCGATGGAGTACGGCCTCACCGGGCCGGTCATGACGCAGACCGCGGCGTGCGCCAGCTCGATCATCGCGTTCCAGGACGGGCTGCGGCTGATCCGGCGCGGCGATGTGGACATCGTGCTCGCGGGCGGCTCAGAGGCGCCGGTGCTGCCGATGGCGTTCGCGGCGCTCGGCAACATGGGCGCGCTGTCGCGGCGCAACGACGACGCCGCGCATGCTTCGCGCCCGTTCGACCGGGACCGGGACGGGTTCGTGTTCGGCGAGGGCGGAGGCGTCGTCGTCGTGGAGTCGCTGGAGCACGCGCTCACGCGCGGCGCACGCCGATCGCGGAGATCCTCGGAGGGGCGCTCACCGCCGATGCGTTCCACATCAGCGCCCCGGAGCCCTCCGGCCGCGGCGCGACCCGCGCGATGACGTGGCGCTGCGCAACGCGGGCGTCGCGCCGGACGAGGTGGACTACATCGTGGCGCACGGGACGTCGACGTCGCTCAACGACGTGACCGAGACGCGCGCGATCAAGCCGGCGTTCGGGCGACCGCGCGGTCGCGATCTCCTCGCCCAAGTCGATGGTGGGCCATCTGCTGGGTGCGCAGGCATCATGAGCGTGCTCGCCGCGATCGGCGCCATCCGCGACCAGGTCGTGCCGCCCACCCAGAACCTCGGACGCCCGACCCCGAGTGCGACCTGGACTACATGCCGCTCGTGGCGCGCCAGCGTAGGTGGACACGGCGATGGTCAACGGCTTCGGGTTCGGCGGGCAGAACGCAGTGGCGGTCTTCCGGCGCTACCTGGGTAGGGCGACGGGCGGACCGCCGCGACGGTCGCGCGACGCGGCGGCGCCGCAGGGCGCCCGGTCGCGGCCCGCGTCAGCCCCACGTCTGCCAGAGATCGTCGACGGCAGCCTCGTGCTGGTCAGGCAGCAGGACCCGGAGCACGAGATCAGCTCCAGGCCGCGCTCGGCCCACCATCGTCCCCACTCGCCAGAGACCCTCCGCGTCCGGCGGTTCCAGCACCCCCGGCGGGAGCGCCCCCGCCCGCGTCCGCGGCCGCGCCGAGGACGGCGCACCGGGCGACCGGCCAGGGGCACCGTCGAGGCGAAGGCTGGCCGAACGTGCGCGGATCGTCCCCGAACGGCCAGCCCGTGGCCCCCACGTCCGGGCTCGAGAACGGCGCCACTCCCACCGTGCACGAAGAGGCGGTCTTCGCGGCAGGTACTCCGTCCACGCGGGGTCTGCCCACCCGTCGGCCCCCGCGACGTCTCGGGGTCGAGCAGCGCGTCGCCCAGGGCGGTGAGTCGATCGATCCGCGCATCCGGCACCGAGTAGCCCGGGTCCAGCGATCCGGCGGTGAGGGTCCAGACCGTGGCCCGGCCGCTGGTCGCCGTCGGGGCGATGAACGCGTAGGAGATCGCGCCGTGGCCCTCGGCGGCTCCTTCCCGGGCTCGGGCACCGCTGGCGACCTGCAGGTCGCGCGCCAGGAGGTCCGCGTCCTCGGCGACGCGCGCCTCCACCCGCGCGAGCCCCGCCGGCGAGAGGCGACGTTCCATGAGCGGCCCCGTCTTCGACGTCCAGGCGGATGAATGCTGCCGTCGGCGAGGTACTCGACGCGCCGCGGGTCGATGCAGACGTCGGCGCAGACGTCGAGGCGGACGAGCAGGTCGGCCCTCGGGGGCGACGGGGTCGGCGATGCTGTCGGCGTCTGGTTGGGGAAGCAGTGGACCGGGGCGACGGTCGCGATCGGGGTCGGCGTGGCGACGGGCGTGGGCGACTCCGCGGGCGGGTTCCCGGCGGGCGACGCGCACGCCGCGACCGCACCCGCGAGGACGAGCACGAGGATCCCGGGGCCGCGGCGGAGCGTCATGGGTGCTCCCTTCGACGCCGAGCAGCGCACTGGTCCGGCGCGCGACCGAGGCTACCGACCGGACCGCCATCCGCCCAGTGCCGGATCGCCCGGCGAAGGCGGGCCGTGGCCCGCCCGCGGATCAGCCCCGCAGCCGCCGGCCTTCGAATGCCTCGAGCCCACCCACGATCTCGTCGCGCAGGGGCTCGACGTGGCCGGCGTCGTAGTCGTAGCCCACCTGGACGGTCGCGGCGGTCGCGACGAGCCGGGCGCGCCCGTACGGGCTCTCCTCGGCGGTCATCCGGAACTCCATCGTGAACGAGCTGCGGCCGATCGACGCGGTCCGGGCCTCCACCATCAGGATCTCGCCGAAGAAGGCGGGTGCCCGGAAGCCGAGCCGTGCCTCCGCAAGGATGAACGCCTGCTCGCGCTCGGTCGCCCCGATCCCGATCCGGCCGCCGGTCACCGCGCGGTAGTAGCCGGCCCGCGCGAGCTCGACGTAGGTGAGGAAGACCGCGTTGTTCACGTGGCCCATGGCGTCCGTGTCGCCGAAGCGAACCTCGATGGGCCGGCGGTACGGGAACACTCCGGGCAGGTCCCGCGCGTCGGGCGGGACCTCGATCCGGCCGATGCCCAGGACCTCGCCGTGGAGGAGGACGGGGCCGACACGGTCGTCGTAGACCATGGCGCGAGTGTAGGGTGCACCGCGCAGGAGCGCCGTGCAGAGACGGGGCGGGCCGCCCCGGTCAGGGCCGCCCGGGTTTCGATGGTGGCCGGCCGGGCCGACCCCTGCGCCCGACCCTACCGGACGACGAAGACCGCGGCGGTGCGCGGGACGCCCCCGCCCATCCCTCCGCCCATCGAGTCCCCGGCGGCCGCCATCGCGCTCGCGCAGACGAGCTCGTACTCCCCCGCCGGGAGCGCGAATCGGACCTTCTGTGTCGCGCCGCCGCGCGGGTTCACCTCGACGTTCGCGACGCCCGGCACCGAGCACGACACGAGGTCCGGCCCGTCGTTGCGGAACTGACGAGGATCGTCTGCCCGCGCGCACCGCGAGCGGGCGCCATCCCGAGGAGCCCGGTCGCAGTGAGGTCGACGCGGCGCGCGGTGGCGTCGAGGTAGCGGTCGGCCGCGAGGACCCCGACGACGATCGCGGCACCGGCGAGCGCGACAAGGAGGAGGATGACGCGTCGCGGATCCGCCCGGCCGCCGGTCCGCGGGGCCGCCGAGCCGCCGGGCCGCGGGTCGAACGAGCGCAGGCGGAGCGAGTTCGTCACGACGCTCACGGACGAGAGCGCCATCGCGCCCGCGGCGACGACCGGCGTGATGGTGATCCCGGGGTAGAGGACGCCCATCGCGACCGGGATGAGCACGACGTTGTAGCCGAACGCCCAGAACAGGTTCTGCCGGATGACCGACACGTCCGGCGCGAGAGCGCGATGGCCGACGCACGCCGCGCGGTCGCCGCCGACGAGCGTCACGTCGCTCGCCTCGATCGCGACGTCCGTGCCCGTGCCGATCGCGATGCCGAGGTCCGCCTGCGCGAGCGCCGGGGCGTCGTTGATGCCGTCGCCGACCATCGCGACGACCTGCCCGCGGCCTGGAGCTCGGCGACCCCTCGGCCTTGTCGCCCGGGCAGCACCTCGGCGAGGACCCGCTCGATCCCGACCTGCTGCGCGACCGCCTCGGCGGTCGCGCGGTTGTCGCCGGTCACCATCCAGACCTCGATCCCCGCGGCGCAGCTCGCGGACGGCCTCCGCGGCCTCCGCCTTCACCGGGTCGGCGATGACGAGGAGCGCGGCGAGAGCCGCCGTCTACCGCGACGTACGTCGGCGTCGCGCCGTTCGCCGCGGCCTCGCGGCCCGCGCGGAGCGGCTCCGATCGACGCCGGCCTCCGCGAGGAACGCCGCGTCCCGACGAGCACGTCGCGGCCGTCGACGGTCGCGCGCACCCCGCGCCCGGGACCGCCTCGAACGCCGTCGCGGGCCGAGCCGCCACGCCGAGCGCCCGCGCCCGCTCCACGATCGCCGCGGCGAGCGGGTGCTCGCTCCCGTGCTCCACCGCGGCCGCGAGCTCGAGCACGTCGCGCGCGTCGACGACACCGGCCGCGACGACGTCCGCAGCGCCGGCTTGCCGCGCGTGAGGGTGCCGGTCTTGTCGAAGATGACCGTGTCACGCGGTGCGGCCGCTCGAGCGCCTCGCCGCCGCGGATGAGGATGCCCGCCTCGGCGCCCGCCCGGTCCCCACCATGATCGCCGTCGGCGTGGCGAGGCCCATCGCGCACGGGCAGGCGATGATCAGCACGGTGAGAGGCGGCGAGCGCGAGCGTGAGCTCGGCTCGGGCCCGAGGAGCCACCAGAGGGCGAACGTGAGGGCGCCGATGGCCGATGACGATCGGGACGAAGATGCCGCTGATCCGGTCGGCCAGCCGCTGGATCGGGGCCTTGGTCCCCTGCGCCCGCCGGACCATGCTCGACGATCTGCGCGAGCGCGGTGTCGCGGCCGACCCGCGTGGCCCGGAAGACGAAGGTGCCGGTCGTGTTGATCGTCGCGCCGATGACCTCGTCGCCCGGGTCCTTCTCGACCGGCATCGACTCGCCGGTGAGCATCGACTCGTCGACCGCGGAGCGCCCTCGGTGACGACGCCGTCCACGGGGATCTTCTCGCCGGGCCGGACGCGGACGAGATCGCCGGGCTGGACCTCCGCGATCGGGACGTCCATCTCGACGCCGCCGCGGAGCACGCGCGCGGACTTCGCCTGGAGGCCCATGAGCGCCTTGACCGCGCCGGCCGTCCGGCCCTTCGCGCGGGCCTCGAGCCAGCGGCCCGGCAGGATGAGGCCGATGATCGCGGCCGAGCTGTCGAAGTAGGTCTCGGGCCGATGCCGGCGTCATGGACGACCTCCGGCCACATCGTCACGACGACGCTGTAGCCCCAGGCCGCGCTCGTCCCGACGACGACGAGCGTGTCCATGTTCGTGCCGAAGCCGTGGCGGGCGGTGCGCCAGGCCGAGGTGTAGAAGCGCTCCCGGCCCAGAACTGGACGAACGTCGCCGGCCAGAGGACGACCTTGTTCAGCTCCTCCATCGCCCACGGCAGCTGCGGCCAGAGCATGAGGACCATGATCCCGACGGCGACTGCGATCGAGACCGCCGCCTGCACCCCGAGCTCGTGCGTCTCGCGGGCGCGGGCGCGCTCGGCCTCGTCCTCCTCGTCGGCGAGCTCGAGCCGGCGCCGGCCGAGCCCGCCTGCGCGGCGGCGAGCGCGGCGGCGCGGACCTCGTAGCCGGCGGCCTCGATGGCGCCGACCATCTCGTCGGGCCCGACCGCCGCCGGGTCGTAGCGGACGGTCGCCACCTCGGTCGCGAGGTTGACGCTCGCCTCGGCGACGCCGTCGGTCTTCCCGAGGAACCGCTCGATCCGGTTCACGCACGAGGCGCAGCTCATCCCCTCGACGGGAAGCCAGAGCTCGACGAACCGGATGGGCTCCGGTGCGACGGGGGCCGCGCCGGGGGCGGGCGGGGACGCGTTCGACATACTCCCATGGAGTATAGCGTCCCGCGTCCAGCGGGACGGTGCCACGACCCGTGAGGCGCCCGGGACGTGATGGGCGGGGCCTGCCCATGACGGGCTGGGCGGGGCGGCTTCCGGCGGTCAGGCTCCGCCTGCGTCCGCGGCGCGGTCCCCGCCACGGGCGAGGATGAAGACGCTGACGACGGCGACCCACGCAGGCAGGACGAGGATGATCCAGTCCCAGAAGCTCACGACCACCAGGAGGACGAGGCCGAGCCCGTAGCCCGTCCAGGAGACCCAGCGCGGGAACGTCCGGCTGCGGAGCGCGATCGTCGCCATCGAGATGAGGAAGACGGCGGCGGCTCGGGTGGCGAACGCGAACAGGAGCGCGTACGCGAGCGCCTGCGCGGACCGGACATCCGCCGCGGTCGGCGGCTCGTGGCCGAGGTAGTAGGCGCCGACGACGAGCGAGCCGCTCACCGCGCACGCCGCGAAGAGCAGCGAGACGAAGAGCAGGCCGCTGCCGAAGAAGACCGTCGCGAAGAAGCGATCCTCCCGTTCCCCGATCCGGTCGCGGACCACCGCGATGAACCAGAGGAACATCACGCCGGCGAACGGGGCGAGGTAGAGGGCGCCGACGACCAGCGTCAGCTCCTCGCCGGCGGCGAAGGCCGCGCGGATCTGCTCGTCGGAGGCACCGAGCAGGACCGACGAGCGCAGGAGCGCCATCGCCGCCGCGAACAGGCCGGCGAAGAGGAGGCCGGCGACGGCCGCGGCGCGCGGCGCCCGCAGCTGGCGTCCCGCCTCGACGACGGCCATCGCGACCTCGGCCTCGCGTGGAGCGGCGGCGGGGCCGCCGATGGACGGGGGCACGGTCGGTGCGCTCACGGCCGCCTCAGGCCCTTCGGGACGGGCCGACGAGCCCGAGCCCCGGGAACGGCTCGAGGAGCCCGACCTCGATCGCCCGCTCCACCGCCTCGCTCCGGCTCGACGCGTCGAGCTTCGCATAGATCGAGCGCGCCTGCGTCTTGACCGTGTGGCTCGACACGTGGAGGCGCTCGGCGATCTCCTCGAACTTCAGGTGGGTGGAGAGGATCGGCAGGAGACGCAGCTCCGCCGCCGTGAGGGTGGACGCGCCGGCGAGCGTGCGCGACGCCGTCCCCAGCCGGGCGTGCATCTCGTCGAGGGCATCGCTGAGGACCCCCAGGGAAGGACGGATCCGGGCGATCTCGTCGGCCTCGCGCAGCGCGTGCCGGGCGCCGTCCGGATCCGAGATCGCCAGGTAGCACCGCGCGAGCTCCAGCAGCGCCGCGACGGAGAACCAGGGCGCGGTGTGGGAGACGAGCGGTCGGACGAGCTGCGCGCGGACGAGCTCGGCGCGTGCGCGCACGATGTCGCCCCGATGGAGGGCGAGGCGAGCCGCCATCGCGTACACCGCGAGGGCCGCGAGGATGTCGCCGAACCGCGCGGTCTGGAGCACCGCGTACGCACGGCGCTCGTGCTCCTCCGCGGCCCGCCAGTCCCCGCGCCCGATGGCGATGGCGGCGCGGTAGGACAGGGCGACCATCGCGGTCGCGCCCGCCGACGCCGCCGCGTCGACCGCCTCCGCAAGGACGACGTCGGCCGCGGCGAGATCCCCGGCGACCATGTGCGCCGATCCGAGGAGCCACAGCGCGTTCGCGCGCCAGAGGCTGCCCGGCGCCTCGGCCGCGGCCGCGAACGTGGCGTTCGCGAGCAGGTCCTCCAGGCCGCTCCGGGCCATGACCGCACGCAGCATCGCCCGCCCGGACGCGAACGACGCGGTGCCGTCGTCCGGCGGGCCGTCGAAGTCCGACCGCTCTGCGATGTCGGCGATCCGGTCGGCTGCGGCGGGTCGCCCGTTGAGGAAGAACAGCCATGCCGCCACGAGCGCCAGCTGGGGGCGCCGCTCGAACACCGCGTCGTCGAAGAACCCGAGCCAGCGGACGACCGAGTCGCCGTGGCCGCCGTAGAACATGGCGATGCCCACTCGCGTGACCAGGGCGGCCGCCGCATCAAGGTCGCCGCTGCGGATGGCATGCTCCACCGCGAGCTCCGGGCGGCCCGCAGCCATGTACCACGCCGATGCGCGTCCGTGGAGCTCGGGAAGTGCGTCCGGCTCGGCACGGGCGAGCTCCGCGCCGAAGAACTCGCGAAGGAGATTGTGGTAGCGGTATGCCGGCTCGTCCCCCCGCACCCGCACCACGAGCTGGTTCGTCCGGGCGAGCCGCTCGAGCCGCTCCTCCGCCGACGGGAGGCCGGCGACCGCCTCGGCGACAGGCGCCTCCACGATCTCCAGCACGGTCGTCCGTTCCAGGAACGCCAGGTCCTCATCGCCGAGCATCGGCACCAGCTCGGAGCGCAGGTACTCCGCGACGTGACCTTCGCGCCCCGAGACCGCGGGGACCGCAGACGGCGCGTCGGCCTTGTGGTCGTCGGCCAGGGTCGCCAGGTAGACGCCCGCCGCCCATCCGTCCGTGCGCTCGGCCAGGATCCGGGCCTCGTCATCGGAGACCGGGTGCCCCGCGGCCGCCACGAGCGCCGCCGTCTCGGACGCGTCGAGCTGGAGGTCCGCGCGCCGGACCTCGAGCAGCTCCCGGCGCGCCCGGAACCGGCCGAACGGGAGGTCGGGCGGCGTCCGTCCCGCCATCGCCACCTGGATGCCCGGCGGGAGGTAGTCGAGCAGGACCGCCAGCCCGTCGAGGCATTCGCGGTCGGTCAGGCGGTGGACGTCGTCGAGCACGAACAGCGCCGGCCGCCCGATCCGATGGAGCTCGCCGGCCAGCTGGGGCAGTGCCGATGCCACGGCGCGCGGGCCGCGCCCGACGGCGGCGTGCACCCCAGGGTCGAGGGGGCGGACCTCGTCGATCATCGCCGCGAGATACGCGAGGAAGACGCTGGGGACGTTGTCGAGATCGTCGATGGTCAGCCACCCGACGGGGCGGCCCGCATGGACGGCCGGGTCGGAGAGCAGCACGGTCTTCCCGTATCCGGGCGGAGCGAAGACCGTGATGAGCGGCGGGCGGGGCTCGGTCGCGAGCAGTCGCACGAGCCCGGGACGGTGGAACTTGATCCAGGGCCGCGGGGCGGGCGGGCGGAGCTTGGCCTCGACGAGGGACGACGCCGCACGCCGGCGGACGGCGTCGTCCCTCGCCGGTGCAGCCGTTGCGCCGCGCACGCGGCCCCGTCCGGTCGATGTGGTCACGGTCCCCCCGGTGCGAACGGCGGCCCCGATCGGGGCCGCCGAGGGGACGTGAAACTACCACTCCGTGGCCGCGCGGGGAAGCGCGCCCCATGAGGGCGGGGTCCCGGGCCGTGGCGCGAGGGTCAGTCGGCCACGGCGCGGATGTCGGGGCCGTCTGCCGCGTCGACGAGCGCGGACGGGAACGTCACCGACGGCCTGCTCCTCGGCTCGAACAGGTCCAGGTCGGCTTCCACGTCGTACCCTGCCGCGAGCGCGATGCGCGGAGCCGCGGACATAGTCCGTGAGGATACGACCCGGCCGGCGACGGCGGCGAGGACCCCGAGGAGGTCGCCCAGTCCCGCGCCGGCCCTCTGTGCGGCATCCACCGCGCTCCAGTACGACAATTCGGGCGCATCGAGCGCGACGAGGGCCGCCACCTGGAGCAGGCTCTCCGTGAGCGTGTCGAGCCGGGTCAGGCGGTCATCGGCCAACTCGGGGTCGGCGAGTGCCGCCAGCAGCCGCGGCTCGCCGATCGTGAGCCGCCGGAAGGCCTCCTCCGCCGAATTCCTCGGTCATCGCCTCTCCCCTCTCGCCGGTCGCCGGACCCCGGCGTCGGACCAATTCAACGACCGGCCTCGGCTTCCCGCATCACCTATGTGAGGTGATGGCTGCGCGCGACGGGCCACGACCTTCGGCGGGTGGTACGGGCGATCGCGGGCGGTCCCGGGCGGTCCCGTTGCCCGTGACCTCCGGTCCGGATCGGCTGGAGCGGTCATGCGAACAGAGGGATGAGGCCTGCCGCGCCGGCGTGCACACTGGGGTCGCACCGGCCGCACCGTCGGTGACCCATGACCCGACAGGAGCGACGCCCTCCAGCGATCCCCGGCAGGGCCGGGGAGGGCGACCCGCGCCGGCACAGGAGTCGACGATGGCAGAGACGCTCACGAACGTCCTCGTCGCCGGGTACGCGAGCGTCGACGCGCGGCGACAGACTTCGACGCCCTGGTCGCTGCGGTCGAGCGAAGACCGTGCGCGTCGAGGCCGTCATCCTCGTCTCGCACGACCCGACGGCAACGTCACCGTCCAGCGGACCGGCGATCACCTCGGCCGCAAGGGCGCGAAGTGGGGCGGCGGCGTCGGCTTCCTCGTCGGGCTCGCGGCGCCGCCGCTCCTCGCGGCGACCATCGTCGGCGCCGCCGCCGGCGGGATCGCCGGGAGGCTCGCCGAGCCACAAGGTCGAGACCGGCCTCCACGACAAGCTCGGCGAGGCGATGAAGCCCGGCACGGCTGCGATCATCGCGATGTTCGACGCCGACCAGCGGCTGGCCGTCGAGCGGCTGCTGCCGGGCTCCCCGGCGAAGTCGGTCGTGGAGACGGACAAGAAGGGGACGGCTGCCCTCAAGGACTCGCTCGCCGAGGCGATGGGCAAGTTCAACCCCGACCGGACCGTCCTGCCGATCGCCGACCGGACGTTCGGCGGCTCGCCGGGCGCACGATCGCAGAGTCGGTCGCCGACTGGTCCTTCATCCCGGGCCTAAGCCGCCCGAGGACGCACCGAACGTCCTCATCGTCCTCATCGACGATGCCGGCTTCGGCGGCCCCGACACGTTCGGCGGCGGCATCAGCACGCCCAACCTGACCCGCGTCCAGGAGATGGGCCTGACGTACAACCGGTTCCACGTCACCGCGGTCTGCTCGCCGACGCGCGCGGCGATGCTCACCGGGCGCAACCATCACCGCGTGGGGATGGGCGGGATCGCGGAGTTCCCCGGGCCGTTCCCGGGCTACACGGGGACGAGGCCGCGGAGCTGCACGGCCCTGCCGCGGATCCTCAAGGAGAACGGGTACATCACGGGCGGCTTCGGCAAGTGGCACATGACCCCGGGCCACGAGATGGGCCCCGCAGGGCCGTTCGAGCACTGGCCGCAGGGCGTGGGGCTTCGACCACTGGTGGGGCTTCCTCACCGGCGCGGCCGGCCAGTACGACCCGATCATCACCCAGGACAACTCGGTCCTCGGGGTGCCCGAGGGCAAGGACGGGAAGCTCTACTACTTCCCCGACGACATCACCGACAAGTCGGTCGAGTGGCTCCACGCCGTCCGTGCCCACGACTCCCACAAGCCGTGGTTCGTCTACTACTCGACCGGCGCGACGCACGCCCCGCACCACGTGGCGAGGGAGTGGGCCGACAGTACAAGGGCCAGTTCGACGCCGGCTGGGACGCGTACCGCGAGGGGACGCTCGAGCGCCAGAAGAAGCTCGGGATCGTCCCGCCGGAGACCGAGCTGACGGCCCGCCCGGACCCGTTCCCGGCGTGGGACACGCTGGGCGATGCGGAGAAGAAGCTGTACGCCCGCCAGATGGAGGTGTTCGCCGGCTTCTCCGAGAACGCCGACTGGAACGTCGGCCGCCTGCTCGACGCGGTCGAGGAGATGGGCGAGCTCGACGACACGCTGGTCATCTTCATCTGGGGCGACAACGGCGCCAGCATGGAGGGGACCATCACCGGCTCCTTCAACGAGACGACGTTCTTCAACGGCCTCGTGCTCGACGCCGAGCAGCAGCTGGCGCTCATCGAGAAGTTCGGCGGCCTCGAGGGGCTCGGCGGCTTCCACAGCGCGCCCCACTTCGCGGCGGCCTGGGCCCACGCCCAGAACACGCCGTTCCAGTGGGGCAAGCAGATGGCGAGCCACCTCGGCGGCACGCGCGACCCGATGGTCATCGCGTGGCCGCGCCGCATCAAGGCCGGCGGGGCGCTCGCACGCAGTTCACCCACTGCATCGACATCGCCCCGACGATCCTCGACCTGGTGGGCATCCCGGAGCCGAAGGTGGTCGACGGCATCGAGCAGGAGCCGATGGACGGCACTACCTTCGCGTACACGCTCGACGACCCGGCCGCGGCCGAGCGCCACACCGTCCAGTACTTCGAGATGTACGGAGTCGCGCAATCTACAAGGACGGCTGGTGGGCCTGCGCCCGCCTGGACAAGCTGCCCTGGGACTTCTCGCCGGCCGACCCTCGCGCGGTTCAAGCCCGGCGGCTCGTGGGACCCGGACCAGGACCACTGGGAGCTCTACTACCTGCCCGACGACTTCAGCCAGGCGAACGACCTCGCGGCCGAGAACCCCGCGAAGCTCGCCGAGCTGCGGGAGCTCTTCTGGGAGGAGGCCGGGCGGAACAAGGCCCTGCCGATGCTCGGCGGCAAGGCGGTCTTCTTCGGCATGCTGCCCCCGATGCCCACGACCACCCGCTTCGAGTTCGCCGGCGACGTTCAGAACGTCTCGACGATGGTGATCCCGCGGATCTACGGGCGCTCGTATGCGATCGAGGCCGACCTCCACGTCCCCGAGGGCGGCGCCGAGGGCGTCCTGTGCGCCTTCGCCGACTTCATCGGCGGCTTCGCGCTCTGGATGGACGAGCGCGGGCACCTGGTCCACACCTACCAGTTCCTCGGCGTCGAGACGTACAAGCAGGTCTCGACCGAGCCGATCCCGACCGGTGACGTGCTCGTCAAGATGCTCTTCGAGGCGGACGAGCCGAAGCCCGGCACCGGCGGGCCCGTCACCCTCTGGGCGAACGGCCGGCAGATCGGCGAGGGCAGGCTCGACCACACGGTCGGGATGCTGTTCACGACCTACGCGGGCATGGACATGGGCCGCGACAACGGCGGCGTCGTGGATGACGCCTACGAGGACAAGGCCCCGTACGCGTTCACCGGCACCCTCCGGAAGGTCGTGTTCGACCTCCATCCGGCGGACCACGAGGACGAGAAGGCGCTCCACGAGCATGCCGCCATGCAGGCGGTCGGACACGGGGCGGCCGGCTGACGACCCGGCGCGACGCCGCGGGGCGGGGACGTCGCCGGCGTGCCCGACGCGCTACGCTCTGCGCCCAGTACCGCGGCCCCCAAGCCGCGGCCATCGGACGGAGGCGGGCGTTGCTCCTCTCGGCGATCGGCGTCCTGCTGCCCCTGGGGATCGGCGTCGCCGTGAGCCCCGTGGCGATCGTGGCGGCCATCCTCCTGCTCCTTGCGCCGCGCGGACGGGTCGCCGGGGTCGCGTACGTCGTGGGCTGGATCCTCGGGCTCACCGTCGTCGTGGGCCTTGTGGTGTTCGTGGAGGGGGCGCTCAACATCGGGTCGGCGGACGGCCCCGGCCGGATCGCGGCACTGATCCTGCTTGCCATGGGCGCCGCGCTCCTCGTCCTGGCGTGGCGGAAATGGCAGGGCAGACCGGCTCCCGGTGAGGACGAGCCGACGCCGGACTGGATGCGCGCGTTCAATTCCGTCACGCCGGCGCGGGCGCTGGGTCTGGGCTTCCTCCTCTCGGGCCTGAAGCCGAAGAACCTCGCACTGACGCTCGCCGCGGCGACCGCGATCGCCGAGGCCGGCCTGACCACCCCGGAGTCCGTGGCCGCGGTGGCCGTCTATGTCGGGCTCGGCACCGCGACCGTCGCGGCCCCACTCGCGGCGGCCGTCGCGCTCGGTGACCGCGCCGTCCCGGTCCTCGGGCGATGGAAGGACCGCCTCGTCGCGAGCAACGCGACGATCATGGCCGTGCTCTTCCTCGTCTTCGGCGCGATCCTCGTCGGCAAGGGGCTCGCGGGCCTTGGCTGAGGCGGCCGACGGTCGCGTGCCGCAGCCGGCGCGGTCGGGCGGCCTCGGCCGGTCGGACGGCCCGCCCGCGTTCCACCTGCTCGCGAAGCCGACGGGCGCGACCTGCAACCTCGACTGCGCGTACTGCTTCTTCCTGTCCAAGGAGATGCTCTACCCGGGCAGCCGCTTCCGGATGGCGGACGACCTGCTCGAGACGTACATCCGCCAGCTCATCGAGGCGCACCGGGTCCCCGAGGTGACGATCGCCTGGCAGGGCGGCGAGCCGACGATGATGGGCGTCGACTTCTTCCGGCGCTCGGTCGCCTACGTCGAGAAGCACCGGCGCCCGGGGATGCGCGTCGAGTACACCATCCAGACGAACGGGACCCTGATCGACGACGAGCTGGCGGCGTTCTTCCGCGAGCACGACTTCCTCGTGGGGATCAGCATCGACGGCCCGGCGAGATGCACGACGCCTACCGCGTCGACAGGGGCGGCGCGCCCACGTTCGACCGGGTCATGCGCGGCCTGGACCTGCTGCGGAAGCACGGCGTCGAGTACAACGCCCTGACGACGCTCCACCACGCGAACGCCGACCACCCGGTCGAGGTCTACCGGTTCCTCCGCGACGAATGCGGGGTCCGGTTCATGCAGTTCATCCCGATCATCGAGCGGCTCCCTGCGCCGGCGATCGACGTCCCGCTCGCGTCGCTCGAGCTGGCCCCGGACTCGCCCTGAAGGCGCCCTGGGACTCCTGGCGCGACCGTCCCCTCTACCGCCAGGAGGGCGAGCTGGTCACGGACCGGTCGATCACCGCGGAGCAGTACGGCTCCTTCCTCGTCGGCGTCTTCGAGGAGTGGGTCCGCCGCGACATCGGGACCGTGTACGTCCAGATGTTCGACGTCGCGCTCGCCGCGTGGTACGGCGAGCCGTCGGGGCTGTGCATCCACTCCGAGACGTGCGGGTCTGCGCTCGCGCTCGAGCACAACGGGGATCTGTACAGCTGCGACCACTTCGTCGAGGAGGCCTACCGCCTGGGGAACATCACGGAGACGCCCATGGCGGAGCTGGTCGCCTCCGACCGGCAGCGGGCGTTCGGGCTGGCGAAGCGCGAGACGCTGCCGCGGTACTGCGTGGCGTGCGACGTCCGGTTCGCCTGCCACGGCGGCTGCCCCAAGGACCGGTTCATCCCGACGCCGGACGGCGAGCCGGGACTGAACTACCTCTGCGCCGGGTACACGGCCTTCTTCCACCACGTGGACGACCCGATGCGCGCGATGTCCGAGCTCCTGCGGCAGCGATCGCGCTCCCGCCGAGCTGATGGCCCGGTACGCTGCGGAGGACGCGCGGATCCGCGAGGCGGTCGCGCGCGCCGGGACGGAACGATCCATGTCCGTGCGGGAGCGGCCGCAAGGTGAAGCAGTGCCACGGGCGGGGATGACCGGTACGCGACGCAGGGCGCGCCCCGACGCCGCGACCGCGGCGCCGCCCGCCGCGGGCAGGGGGCGGGCATGACCGCAGGGCCGGACGGAGCCGCCGCGCGGCCGTCCCTCCGGGACCGCGCGCCCGCGATGCTGCGCCACTACGTCCCCATCCTGACGTGGCTCCCCGTCTACCCACGCGACGCGCTCCGCCCCGACCTCGTCGCCGGCCTCACGTCCTGGGGCGTCATGGTCCCGGTCGCGCTCGCGTACGCGGGCCTCGCGGGCGTCCCGCCCGAGCTGGGCCTCGCGACCGCCTTCGCCGCCCTGGCGGCCTACGCGGTCTTCGGGACGAGCCGCCACGTGAAGGTCACGGTCAGCTCCACGATGGCGATCACGTCGGCGTCGATCGTCCTGGACATCGCGAGCGGGGACCCGGTCCTCTTCGTCGCCGAGACCGCCGCGCTGGCATTGATCGTGGGGGTCATCCTCCTCGCGGGGGGCATCGCGCGACTCGGGTTCATCTCGGACTTCCTGTCCAAGTCGGTCATCACCGGGTTCATCTTCGGGGTGGCGATCACCATCACCGTCGCCCAGATCCCGAAGATCCTCGGGATCCCGTCCACGCAAGGGTCCGTCCCCGAGCAGGTCGAGGGGATCCTCCGGGGGCTCGACGAGACGGATCCCGCGACCCTCGCCGTCGGCCTGGCGGCCCTGGCGATCATCCTGGTGCTCCGCGCGATCTCGCCGAGGATCCCGGGCGCCCTGGTCGTTCTCGTCCTCGGGATCGCGGGGGCGAAGGCCCTGGACCTCGACTCGTACGGCGTGAGCCTCGTCGGCCAGATCGCGACCGGGATCGGCAAGCCGGGGATCCCCGAGGTGCCCCTGGGCGCATTGCCGGCGCTCCTGCTGGGAGCCACCGGGATCGTCTTCCTCGCGATCGGCGAGACCGTCGGCGTGGGCCGCTCCTTCGCGGACAAGCACCGGTACGAGATCGACCCGGACCAGGAGCTCATCGCCCTGGGCGCGTCCAACCTGTCGTCGGGCTTCTTCGGCGGCTTCGCGGTGGACGCGAGCCTGTCGCAGACGGCCACCGCGGAAGGCGCCGGCGCCCGGACCCAGCTGTCGTCGCTCATCACCTCCGGGCTGATCCTCGCGACGGCCCTGATCCTGGCGCCGATCTTCACCGACCTGCCGAACGCCGTCCTGGGTGCGATCGTCATCGCCGCGGCGCTCGGCCTCATGGACTGGAAGGAGATGCGCCGCTACTGGCGCTGGCGGCGGACCGACTTCGTCGTCGCCGTCGCGGCGCTCGCGGGGGTCGTCGCCTTCGGCGTCCTGCCCGGGCTCCTCGTCGCCGTCGTGCTGTCCGTCTCGTTCCTCCTGTACCGCGCGAGCAGGCCGTATGTCGCGACGCTGGGGACGCTGCCGGGCCCGGAACGGACGTTCGGCGACCTCGCCCGCCACCCGGACGCCGCCCCCGTGACCGGGATCGTCGTCGTCCGGGTGGACGCGCCGCTCTACTTCTTCAACGCGAACGTCGCGCACGCGCAGATCCTGCGACTGGTGGACGCGCCGGACCCGCGGCCGCGCGCCGTCGTCATCGACCTGGCCGCGACGGGCGACCTCGACGTCACGACGGCGGACATGGTCGGCGGGCTCGTCCGCGACATGCAGGAGCGGGCCGTGGCGCTCGCGTTCGCCCAGGTGCGCGGGCCGGTCCGCGACCGGCTGCGGCGGACGGGCCTCACCGAGGCGATCGGCGAGGGGCGGATCTACGCGTCGGTGGGCGCGGCCGTCGATGGGCTCGAGCGGGAGCTGGCGCTCGAGGTGCCGACGGGCGGCCCCGAGGTGCCGACGGGCGGCCCCGAGGTGCCGACGGGCGGCCCCGAGGTGCCGACGGGCGAGCCCGAGGTACCCACCGGAGCCTGAGGGCCCGGGTCTCCCGGGCCGGAGGGCTCGGTCGCCTACGCGCCGTGCGCCTTCGCCCTGAGCTCCGCGGTCGTCGGCAGCATCGGCTTCCCGCGTCGCGCCACCTTCAGCAGGATCCAGGCGAGCGGGATCGGCAGGAACCAGAAGTAGAGGCGGTAGAGGAAGACGCCGGCCGTGATCGCGGCGTTGTACTGGTCGCCGGCGATCATGGTGAAGCCGGTGATGAACAGCAGCTCCGGGACGCCCGCTCCGCCGGGCGAGAGCGGGATGATCGTGATGACCATGACGAGGGCGTAGACGGCGAAGACCTCTCCCGGGCTGAGCGCCAATTCCGGGACGCCGCACATCCGGAGCGCCACGATGAGGACGATCGCCCAGACGAACTGCGAGGCGACCGCGATCGCGATCGACGCGAGCCCCCTCTGCCTGATCACCGCGCCGAGCTGGTCCCGGAAGCGATGGATCGCCCCGTCGACGTTCGGGACGTCCTTCCGCCCGAGCCGGCGCATGACCCAGCCGGCGAGCGCCTGCCCCTTCGTGCCCAACCAGTCCGCGACCCGCTCGGACCGGACGACCGCGACGATGAGACCGGTGGCGACGAAGAACGCGATGACGCTGATGATGGCGATGGTCCACGCCCGACCCGCGCTCTCGGTACTCGGCAACCCGTCGGTGAGGGCGAGCGCGCCGACGGCGATCACGGGGAGCGCGAGCCTGCTGAGCTCGTTGACGATGCCGTAGAGGGCGATCCCGGAGGTGGCCGGGATGTTCGCCGATCCCCCACCCGCGGACGATGACCCAGAGGACCCCCATGTTCCACGGGCCGAAGGGGATGCTCGCGCCGATGCCGGCGAGGATGAGCCACGACTCCGGCCCGTGGAGGATCGACAGCCTCGGGATGAGCGCGCAGAAGATGAGGCCGCTCACGAGCCAGGCGATCGCGCCGAGGGCGGAGATGATGACGACCTGGTCCGGCGTGAGCGCCTGGAATGCCGCGATGACGTCGCTGTAGTTGACGCCGGTCGCCGGCAGGATGACGCCGAAGACGACGATGAGGACGCCGACGATGAGGCCGGACCGCATGAGAGCGGCTCGGCGGCTCGGCGGGGCTGCGGCGGCAGCGGCCTCGGTCACCGTCTCGGCCGCAGACGGTGCTGCGGCCGAGGCCGCAGTCGGACCGGTCGCCACGTCCGGGACCACGTCAGGACCGTCCACGCCGGGTCCGTTCTCGACCATGCTCGCCTCCCTCGGTGTCTGGGGTGAGACTAGCGGTCCCGACGGTCCCGCGTCGAGGATGTGCGCGCGACGACGCACCCCGGCCGCGGTGAGGTCGGGCCGAGGCCGGACGACCCGGCCCGGGAGACCCTGTCACGGATCGGCAGCCGATGCGTCAGAGTGGGCATGATGACGTATCACCCCCCCTCACCCGGAGGCACGGACGCCTCCCGGTCCCCGCGCACCGATCCGTCCGCCGGCGGACGCGGTGCGATGCCCGGGGCATCACCGCTCGTCGCCGGCGCCGTCGCCGGCGAGCAGGCTCCGGCGACCGTCGTCGATCTGCTCGACGCGCACGGAGCCGAGATCTACCGCCACCTCCGGCGGCTCTCGCCGACCGCGGAGGATGCGGCCGACCTGCACCAGGAGACGTTCCTCCGGGCGCACCGGGCGTGGCCACGACTCCCGCCCGACGCGAACCACCGCGCGTGGCTGCACCGGATCGCCGCGAACGTCGCGATCGACGCGCACCGACGACGGGAGGCCCGGCCCGCCGCGGCGACCGCGACGGGCGCCGGCGGCCCTGTCGTGCGCGACCCGTCTCCGGCCGCGGAGCCGGCTGCCGGACCACACGCCGACCCCGCCGCTCGCGCGGAGGCGGCCGAGCTTCGCGCGGCCGTGCGTTCTGCGCTGGGGTCGCTGCCGGCGCGCGAGCGGACCGCGGTCGCCGCCCGCGTCCTGGACGGCTCGGACTACGCGGACGTCGCGGCCATGCTCGACTGCACCGACGAGAACGCCCGCCAGCTCGTGAGCCGCGGCCTCCGCCGGCTCCGCGTGGCGCTGGCGCCCCACCTGGAGACCGACCGATGAACCCGCGAACCCACGTCCAGGCTCCCGATCCGCTCGAGGCGCTGCTCCAGGCCGGGGACCCCCTCCCCGACCCCGCCGCGCTCGCCTCCGAGACCGCGGGCGCGCAGGCCCGGACCCGGGCTGCGCTCGTCGACGCCGCGGCGACCGGTGACGCGGCGGCGCCAGGCACTTTCGCGACCCCCCGGGCTGCCGCCCCGCCGGACCCGCCCGTCGCCGTCCATGCGGTCTACGCCGCCCCGTGGGGGCCCGTCCATCTCGCCGCCGGCGAGCACGGGCTCGTCGCGGTCAGCCTGCGCCAGCCCCAGGCCGAGTTCGTCGGCGACGTCGCGAAGCGGCTCCACGGCCGTGTCGCCGCGACGTCGGACCCGGACGTCCCGGCCGCCTGGCTCGCGACGATCGGCCGGACCGTCGCCGAGCTCGACGAGTATTTCGCCGGCCGGCGCACGACCTTCGACATCCCGGTGGACCTCGCGGGACTCTCCGACGTGGGACAGGGCGGTCCTCGGCGGTGCCGCGCGCCTCCGCTACGGCGAGGTGACGTCGTACGGGCGGCTCGCCCGGATGATCGGGCGCCCGGGCGCGGCGCGGGCGGTGGGCGGCGCGCTCGGGCGGAACCCGGTCCCGATCGTGGTCCCCTGCCACCGGATCCTTGCCGGAGACGGGACGCTCGGCGGGTACGGCGGCGGCTGGACGGGCGCCCGCGAGGACATGCTCGCGATCAAGTCTTCACTGCTCGCGCGCGAGGGCGTGCGCGTGCCGGCTGCGATCCTCGTGGGCTGAGGGAGGGAGCCGATGCTCGGGGTCTGGCGGCTGCAGCTCCTCCGCGAGGTGGGCCGCCGCGGCACGATCCGCGCCGCGGCGGCCGCGATGTCGGTCACGCCGTCGGCCGTCAGCCAGCAGCTCCGGATCCTGGAAGCCGAGGCGGGCGTGCCCCTGCTCGAGCCTCACGGCCGGCTCGTGCGGCTCACCGAGGCCGGCGAGATGCTCGTCCGGCACGCGGACGTGATCACCGCGGCGATCGTGGCGGCGGAGTCCGAGCTCGCCGCGACGCGAGACGACATCGTGGGGACGCTCCGGATCGCGGCGTTCCCCACCGCCGCCCGGGCGCTCATCCCGGGCGTCATCGCCGAGCTGGGTCGGGCGCACCCCCGCCTGCGCCTGACGCTGCGCGACCTCGAGACGGACGAGAGCCTGACGGCACTGCGGCTGGACGAGGTGGACCTCGCCCTCGTGGACGAGTACGACGACGTCACGCGGGTCCGGGAGCCGGGCATCGATCTGCTCGACCTGATGGAGGACCCGCTCTACGTGGCGGTGCCGCCGGACCTCGTGCCGCGCGACCTGGAGCCGGCGCCCGGCGCGCCCGGCGTCGGGCCCGGCGCGGCAGTCGACCGGACCGTTCCGCTCGCACGCCTGGCCGGCGCCCCGTGGATCATGGACACGGAGACCAGCACCATCTACCGCGCCGTGCTGCGGCACTTCCGGCGCGCCGGGTTCGAACCCGTGGTCCGCTCGAACTGTCGCGACTACAGCGTGATCATCGCCCTCGTCGAGGCGGGCCTGGGCGCGGCGGTCCTGCCGGGCCTGGCGCTCCGCGAACGGCAGGTGCGGGCCGTGGTCGTGCCGCTCGATCCGCCGCTCCACCGACGCGTCATGGTGGCGCTGAAGCCGGAGCGGCGAGCGCATCCGGCCGTCGCCGCGATGCTCGCGGCCCTCACGCTGCCGGCGGTCTGAGGGGGACTCGAGAACGTGTAGCCTGGCTGAACGGACAGCGTAGAAAGACGCGCTTGACGTTATCTGTCGCCGGGGCGATGGTCGTCGGTGGCGCCGATCGACAGCGCGCGAGATCGCTCGCGCCGGTCCCGCCGTGGTCGGAGGGATCCCGTCATGCGGCTCGCGAGCAGGATGCAGTCGATCGGCACGGAGACGGCATTCGAGGCCGCCGCCCGCGCCCGCGCGCTGGAGGCGACCGGCCGGAGCGTCATCCACCTGGAGATCGGCGAGCCGGACTTCGACACGCCGGCGAACATCCGGGAGGCGGCCAAGCGCGCGCTCGACGCCGGCCGGACCCACTACCCGCCGTTCCCGGGCATCCCCGAGCTGCGCGCGGCCATCGCCGCCGACACCGCCCTCCGCCGCGGCTTCGAGCCCGATCCGGCGAACGTCTTCGTCACGGTCGGCGGCAAGGGCGTCATGTACTACGCGATCCTCGCCCTGGTCGACCCGGGCGACGAGGTCATCGTCCCCGATCCGGGTTACCCCATCTACGAGTCGGTCACCCGCTTCGTGGGCGGGACGGCGGTCCCGATCCCGATCCGGCAGGAGAACGACTTCCGGCTCGACACGGACGAGCTCGCGTCGCTCGTCACGTCACGGACGAAGCTGATCGTCATCAACTCGCCGGCGAACCCCACCGGTGGCGTGCTGACGGCCGAGGACCTGCGGCGCATCTCCGAGATCGCGATCGAGCGCGACCTCGTCGTCCTCTCCGACGAGATCTACTCGCGGATCCTGTACGACGGCGAGGAGCACACCTCGATCGCGGCGCTCCCCGGGATGGCCGAGCGGACGATCGTGCTCGACGGCTTCAGCAAGACATACGCGATGACCGGCTGGCGCCTCGGGTACGGCATCGTCCCCGGGTGGCTGGGCCACGGGTTCGGGCGCCTGCTCATCAACTCGGTCTCCGGCGCGACGACGTTCGCGCAGGACGGCGCGGTCGAGGCCCTGACCGGCCCACAGGACGCGGTGGACGCGATGGTCGAGGAGTTCCGCGCGCGGCGCGACCTCGTCGTGGACGGTCTCAACGCGATCCCGGGCGTCTCGTGCCTCCGACCGAGGGGCGCGTTCTACGTCTTCCCGGAGATCTCCGGGACGGGGGTGGACGGCGCGACGCTCGCCGACATGCTGCTGCAGGAGACCGGCGTCTCCGTCCTCGCGGGGACGGCGTTCGGCGGCGTGGGGACGAGCCACATCCGGCTCTCCTACGCGAACTCGCGCGAGAACATCGCCGAGGCGCTCCGCCGGATGCGCACCGTGATCGAGCCACTGGTCGCGAGCGGGACGGGCTCCCGATGAGCGGGGTCGTGGAGGCGGGCGCGCCGGGCACCGCGGCCGGCGCCGGCACGGCGGGAGCCCCGGTGGCCGACGGGGAGGTCGATCGCCTCTTCGCCACCGCGCAGGCCGACTTCGACCGCTGGGAGGTCCTGAAGGACGTCGTCGACGAGTGCATGGACCTCGCCCTCAACGACCGCCAGTCGGGGCACCCGGGCGGGTCGCACTCCAAGGTCCACATGCTCCTCGCGCTCATGCTCTCGGGCGCGATGCGCTGGGACGTCCGGCGCCCGTGGCTGCGGTTCGCCGACCGGTTCGTCCTCTCCGCCGGGCACACGGTCCCGGCGGTCTACTCGATCCTCGCCGTCCTCAACGAGAGCCTCCGTGCTCGCGTGGACCTCGACGGCGACGAGCGCTTCGCCTTCCCGGATGATGGCCGCTGGGCGCTGACGGCCGACTGGCTGCTGCGCCTCCGCCGCCGGGACGGGTTGCCCGGGCACGCCGAGATGGCGGGCCGGACGCTCTTCTTCAAGGCGAACACCGGGCCGTCCGGGCACGGCATGCCGGTCGCCGCGGGCGAGGCGCTCGCCCTGCGCATGGCGGGCGCGGGCGAGGTGAAGGTCTTCGTCGTCGAGGGCGAGGGCGGCCTCACGCCCGGGGCCACGCACGAGACGAAGAACAACGCGTGGGGCCTCGGCCTCTCCAACCTCGTCTTCCTGGTGGACTGGAACGACTTCGGGATCGACGGGCGGCCCGCGTCGAGCGTGATCCCCGGCGGGCCCGCCGACTGGTTCGCGCCGTACGGCTGGCGTGTGAACGGCACCGAGGATGGCATGAGCTGGGGCCCCGTCACGCACGCCGTCCTGGAGGCTGCGCGCGGCGCCGACCCGGGCGTGCCGTCGATCGCGTGGTTCCGGACACAGAAGGGCCGCGGCTACGGGAAGTCCGGTGCGGCGAGCCATGGGACGCCCTGGCCGCGCCACGCCCCCGAGTTCTGGGCGGTTCGCAAGGACTTCATGGCCCGCTACGACGTCGCCTACGACGGCGTGGACGAGACCGCGCCCGCCGACCCGGCCGAGCGCACCGCCCAGGCGGCGCGCAACCTGGACGTCGCCCTCTCGGTCCTCCGCCGGGACCCGGCGCTCGTGCGCTGGCTCTCCGACCGGCTCCTGGCCATCGCCGAGAGCGTGCCCGAGAACATCGCCGGCTTCCGGCTAGGGAGTGCATCGCAGGGTGTCTTCTCCGACGCGCGCCTCTTCGACCCGTCCGCCTACCCGGCGACGATGTGGAAGCAGCCGGGGGAGAGCGCCCCGAACCGGGCCGGCCTCGCCGCCTGGGCCGGCTGGGTGAACGCCACCGCGCTCCGCGATCACGGGCGGCCCCTGTTCGTCGCGGCCTCCGCCGACCTCGCCGAGTCCACCAACCTCGCGGGGTTCGGCCACGGCTTCGCCGGCGAGACCGGCGGTGGCTGGTACGAGCGTGACGCGAACCCGACCGGCTCGCTCCTCCCCACGGAGATCACGGAGTTCACGAACGCCGGCATGCTCGCCGGCCTCGCGTCGGTGAACCTCGCCGAGGACCCGTTCACCGACTTCGACGGGTACTGGGGCGCGATGAGCACGTACGGCTCGTTCAGCTACCTCAAGTACGGCCCGCTCCGCCTCTTCAGCCAGCTGGCCCAGGACGCCGACCTCAAGGTCGGCCGCCTCCTGTACGTCGCCGGCCATTCCGGCCCGGAGACGGCCGAGGACAGCCGGACGCACTTCGGGATCTTCGAGCCGGGCGTCATGCAGCTCTTCCCGAAGGGGCACGTCGTCGAGCTCCACCCCTGGGAGTACAACGA
Source organism: uncultured Chloroflexia bacterium (assembly GCA_963717255.1). Classification (GTDB taxonomy): domain Bacteria; phylum Chloroflexota; class Limnocylindria; order Limnocylindrales; family CSP1-4; genus CAIYQJ01. The sequence continues at coordinate 132,163 of CAVQVT010000005.1, forward strand.
GGTTCCGGTCCTGCTCGCCGCCGCGTTCGCCACGGACGTGCCGATCGTGGTCCTCCACCTCACGCGCCCGCCCATCGCGATCCCCGATCGCGAGGCGCTCGGGATGCCGTCGCATCTCGAGGCGGCGCGCGGCGCGTACGTGCTGCGCGACTTCCGGCCGGGCGAGCCGCGCGGCGGGACCGTCTTCGTCCGCGGCACGATGTCCACCCAGAACCTCGTCGCGCTCTTCCCGGAGCTCGACCGACGCGCGCTCAACGTGCGGGTCGTGGCGGCCGAGAGCGAGGAGCTCTTCCGGCGCCAGGACACCGCGTACCGCGACGCGGTGGCGTCGGAGGCGGACCGGCTCGACGCGATGGTCGTGACGAACGGCGCGGTCCGGCTCATGCGCGACTGGGCGTCCGGCCCGGCCGTCGAGGACTACTCCGTGGGCGCCGACTGGGACGACCGGTGGCGGACGGGCGGGTCAGTGGACGAGGTCATCGAGGAGGCGCACCTGGACCAGGGGCACATCGTCGCGGCGATCGAACGGTTCGTGAGGGAGCGGCCTCAGCGGCTCGAGCGGATCCGGTCGGCGCTGGCGTCGGTCGCCGGCGGGGGCTGACCCTCCTCCCCACGGCCCGAGGAGGCTCGGCCCGGCCTGCCGGATCCGCGCGCGGCGCTCACGGGGCCCCTGGGCGGACGCTCAGGTGCGGACGACGGGCCGCATCGGGTAGACGCCGGCGACGGCCGGGCAGTCGGGGTCGTGGACGAGCTCGTACCCGACCTCGCCCTGGCGGACGAGGTCGCCCAGGAGGCTCGCCTCGCGCGGCGGGAGTCCCACGTAGATCCGGGCGCCGGGCAGGTCCACCGGGGTCATCTCGTCCTCGGGGCCTTCGATGCCGAAGCGGCGACGAAGCTCGTGCATGGGGACCCACGGCCGGCTCTTGATGAACCTCCGGAGCTGCGAGGCCGTGGCACCAGAGGCGGCGAGCGGCTCTGCCGCGCGCACGTCGCCGGGCGCGCGCCCATCCCCCGGCGGGGACGCCCCCGGGGACTCCCCCGGCTCCAGGGCGACAGCGTTCGCGGGGGCCGCAGCGTCCGCTGATGCGGCCGGATCGTCGAGCGCTGGCCGGAGGGCGCCAGCAGGCGTCCCGGCATCCGGCGGAGAGGGCGCGATGAGGGTGTGCGGCTGCGCGAGGTCGTCGTCCACGAGGTCCCAGGGTCGAGCGGCGGGCGCCGCGGATGGTCGGGGTCGGTGCGCCGGCCGGTCGTCCCGGCAGGGAGGGTGTCCGGTGAAGCGTACACCAGCGGCCCGGTCGCACCGACCGGCGGCGGGCCGACGGGCCGGGAGCGGAGGGCGACGGGCCGATCCCGACGCGCGCGCCGGGCATCACCCCGGGGACTGCGCGCAGGACCCGGAGACCGATCTGCCTCGAATCAGACGCTCACGCGGGCGGGCGATCGTCGCCGCGGATCGCCCGGGGTGATGCGCGGCGATGGATCGGGGTGGGCGCCTCCGCGGCAGGCCGACGTGACGCGCCCCGGCCGCCGGGCGACGGATCGTCGGCGCGGGGTGCGATCGCGCCCGGCCGCCCTCCGCGTGGGTCCGCTACCCGTGGACGACGAGGAGGTCGCGCGTGACGGTGTCGAGGACGATCGGCCCGTCCTCCCCGCAGACCACGATGTCCTCGATCCGGGCGCCGTAGCGGCCGTCGAGGTAGATCCCCGGCTCGATGGAGAACGCCATGCCGGGCCGCAGCGGGGTCGCATTCCCGGCCACGAGGTACGGATCCTCGTGCTCCTCGAGCCCGATGCCGTGCCCGGTCCGGTGGATGAACGCGTGCCCGTACCCGGCCGCGGCGATGATCTCCCGGGCCACCGCGTCGATGTGCTCGGCGGGCACGTCCGGCCGGACCTCTCGCGTCGCGGCCGCCTGCGCCTCGCGCAGGACCCCGTAAAGGGCGAGGAACTCCGCGTCCGGGCCGTTGGCGGCGTCGCCGCCGGTGACCCAGAGCGTGCGCGTGATGTCGCTCCCGTACCCGCCGAGCGAGCCCCCGATATCGAGGACGATCGGCTCGCCTGCCCGGATGACCCGCTCGGACGGCTGATGGTGGGGGGAGGCCGCGTTCGGGCCGCTCGCGACGATCGCGAACGACGCCTCGTCGTGGCCTTCCGCGACCAGGCGGTCGCGCACCTCGCGACTCACGTCCACCTCGGTGCGACCGATGAGCCGGCCGCGCGCGATCTGCTCCACGACCCGATCCGCCGCGTGGGCCGCCGCCCGGAGCAGGTCCACCTCGTCGGGGTCCTTCACGATCCGCTCGTCGCGGAGGACGTCCGAGAGCAGCGAGAACCGCGCGGCGGGCAGGGCGGCCTGGAGGTGCAGGACGAACGTCGCCCACAGCCGGTCCGAGACGGCCAGGGCGGCGACGGGCCGTCCGCCGTCCGCGGCCCCACGCTCGACGAGCCCGGCGACGAGGGCGAACGGGTCGTCCGTCTCGTCCCACGGCATGACGGCGACGGTCTCGGCCTCGACGACGGCGATCGCGCGCGCCGCCATGGCCTCGAGACGCGGAACGACGAGCGACGGTCGCCCGTGGGCGGGGACGACGAGCATCGTGAGACGTTCCAGCGGGAGCGCGCGGTACCCCGAGAGGTACGCGAGCTCCGCGCCGACCCCGACGAGGAGAGCGTCCAGGCCGGCCTCGAGCGCGAGATGGCGCGCCCGAGAGAGCCTGTGCGCGATCCGGCCGGCCCCGACCGAGGGTCGGCCGGCGCCGGCGGCCTGTGTCACGGACGCGGGGGGCGGGCGGGGCAGCGCCGGGCGCGCGCCGGAGTGCTCAGGGCTCGACCGTCCACGAGTCGCCGCCGCCGAGGGCGGCGCGGAGGTCGCCGCGGCCCTCGCGCCGGATCGCCTCGTCCACCTGCCCCTGGAGGAGCGCGTCGTGCGTCGTGCGCGAGACGTTCCGGATGACGCCCACCGGCACCGGGAACTCGGGCCAGTAGATCCGCCCGAGCATGAAGTGGATCGTGGGGTCCTCGGATGACTCGTCGTGGACGAGCAGGTCGTTCTCCGAGATCCCGTTCCCCAGCCGGACCACCTCCGGCCGGACGCCGTTGAGTCGGATGCCGCGGTCGTGGTCCTTCCCGAAGATCATCGGCTCGCCGTGCTTCAGGAAGATCATCCGGTCCTCACGGACATCCTTCTCGGTGAACTCGCGATGCGCGCCGTCGTTGAAGATGTTGCAGTTCTGGAGGACCTCGACGAAGGTCGAGCCCTTGTGGTGGCCGGCCCGGGAGATCGTCTCCTGGAGGTGGTCCGGGAAGGTGTCGACCGAGCGCGCGACGAAGCTCGCCTCCGCCGCGAGGGCGACGACCAGCGGGTGGATCGGGTAGTTGACCGATCCACCGGGCGTGGTCTTCGTCCGCTGGCCGAAGTCGGAGGTCGGCGAGACCTGGCCCTTCGTCAGGCCGTAGATGCGGTTGTTGAACATGACGACCTTGATGTCCACGTTCTTCCGCATCGAGTGGAGGATGTGGTTGCCGCCGATGGACAGCGCGTCGCCGTCGCCGGTGATCACCCACACCATGAGCTCGGGCCGCGACGCCTTCAGGCCGGTCGCCAGCGTGGGCGCGCGGCCGTGGATGCTGTGGAAGCCGTAGGTGTTCATGTAGTACGGGAAGCGGCCGGAGCAGCCGATCCCGGAGATGAACACGATGTTCTCCCGCGCGTAGCCGAACTCCGGCATGGCCTTCTGCGCCTGGGCGAGGATCGAGTAGTCGCCGCAGCCGGGGCACCAGCGCGGGTCGACGTCGGAGACGAAGTCCTTCTTCGTCAGGACGATGGCCTTGCCGGCGGGGGCGGCCGGGGTCTGCTGGTCCGTCATCGCTCCGGCCTCACAGGTCGCCGAGCAGCTGCTCGGCCTTCATCTGGATCTCGCTGATCTGGAACGGCTTGCCGCGCACGAGGTTGAACCCGATCGCGTCGACGAGATAGGTCCCCCGGATGAGGAACAGGAGCTGACCCATGTTCACCTCGGGGACGAGCACCTTCCGGTAGGCGCGAACGACATCCCCCGTGTTCGTCGGGAACGGGTTGAGGTGGCGGAGGTGGGCGTGGGCGATCGACTTCCCGCGGCCCTGGAGGCGCTCGACGGCGCTGCGGATCGCGCCGAAGGACGAGCCCCAGCCGAGGATGAGCAGATCACCCTCCGGCGGCCCGAAGACCTCGAGGGGCGGGATGTCGTTCGCGATGCGGGCGACCTTCTCGGCGCGGATGACCGACATCCGGTGGTGGTTGTCCGGGTCGTAGCTCACCGTCCCGAGGACGTCGAGCTTCTCGAGACCGCCGATGCGGTGCTCCAGGCCCGGCGTGCCCGGGACCACCCACGGGCGCGCGAGGGTCTCGGGATCGCGGACGTACGGATACCAGCCCTCGGCCTCCGCGTGGTTCGGGACGCGGAGGTCCGGCAGCTCGGACATCTCCGGGATCCGCCACGGCTCCGAGCCGGTCCCGAGGAACGCGTCCGAGAGGTAGATGACGGGCGTCATGTGGCGGATCGCGAGGCGCCACGCCTCGATGGCGTAGGCGAAGCACTCGCCGGGGCTCGCCGGGGCGACGACCGGTACGGGCGCGTCGCCGTTCCGGCCGAAGACCGCCTGGAAGAGGTCGGACTGCTCCGTCTTCGTGGGCATCCCGGTCGACGGCCCCGCGCGCTGGACGTTCACGATCACCAGCGGGAGCTCCGTGATGACCGCGAGGCCGACCATCTCCGACTTGAGCGCCATCCCCGGGCCGGAGGTGCCGGTGAGGCCGAGGCCGCCGCCGTAGCTGGCGCCGATCGCGGCCCCGATCGCGGCGATCTCGTCCTCGGCCTGGAAGGTCTTCACGCCGAAGTTCTTGTACTCGGCGAGCTGCTGGAGGATCTCGCTCGCCGGGGTGATCGGATAGCTGCTGTAGAAGAGGTTCCGCTCCGCGAGCTGCGACGCGGTGAGGAAGCCGAGCGCCGTCGCCTCGTTGCCGGTGATGTTCCGGTACGTGCCGGTTGCGAGCTTCGCCGGGGCGACCCGGTAGTGGGTGTGGAAGATCTCGGTCGTCTCGCCGAACGCATAGCCCGCCATGAGGGCGCGCTTGTTCGCCTCGATGAAGACCGGGCGCTTGGCGTACTTCTCCTCGAGCCAGGCGAGGGTGGGCTCCATGCTCCGCTCGAAGAGCCAGAACATCACCCCGAGCGCGAAGAAGTTCTTCGTGAGATCGACCTGCTTGGGCGTCATCTCCAGGCCCTCGAGCGCCCGCGCGTTGAGGGTCGTGACGGGGATCTCGTGGACGTTGTACGCCTTGAGCGAGCCGTCCGTCAGCGGGCTGTTCGCGTAGCCCGCCTTCGCGAGGTTGTTCGGCGTGAACGCGTCCGAGTTCACGATGACGGCGCCGCCGGGAACGAGGTCGCCGATGTTCCGCTTGAGGGCGGCGGGGTTCATCGCGACGAGCACGTCCGGCGCGTCGCCCGGCGTGTAGATCGGGCTGGAGCTGAAGCTGATCTGGAAGCCCGAGACGCCGGGCAGCGAACCCGCCGGGGCACGGATCTCGGCCGGGTAGTCCGGGAGGGTGCTGAGGTCGTTGCCGAAGACGGCCGTGCTCTGGGAGAACTGGTTCCCGGTCACCTGCATGCCGTCGCCGGAATCGCCGGCGAACCTGACGGTGACCCGGTCCAGCTCCTGGATCTCGACTTCGTGCTCGGTGGTCGGCTCTGTGGTGGACACCTGCGCTCCGGTTCCTCCTGGCATCCGCCGGACGGCGGGTGTAGCCGGGCGCGACGCGGGATCGGGAACGCCGCGGGCCGACCCCGACAGAGTACCCCGAACGGCCTGCGCAGGGGCGATGGCGACCCGGCGACGCGCCGGTATCCGCGGCAGGACGCCCGTACCCGCGCCCGCCCGCCTTGCTAGGCTCGGGAGCGATGGATCGCCGCCGCCTCGAGGGGATCGTGCTCGTGGCGGTCTCCGCATGCGCGTTCGGGTCCGGCGGCCTGTTCGCCACCCCGGTCTACGCCGCCGGCGTGGACTGGATGACCCTGCTGGCCTGGCGGTTCGTCTTCGGCGCCGCCGTCCTGTGGGCGTGGGTGCTGCTCTCGGCGGGCCGGCGGGGGCTCCTGCTGACGGTGACGCGACGAGAGGTGCTGGTGACGCTGGGGCTCGGCGTCCTGTACGTGGGCAACTCCGGCACGTACTTCTGGGCGCTCGAGACCGTCCCGGTGAGCCTGGCGGCACTCATCATCTACATCTACCCGGCGGTGGTCGCCGTCCTCTCGATCCGCTGGGCGCGTCGGCTACCCGGCAGACGACCCTGGGTCGCCCTCGCGGTCGCGCTCACGGGGGTCGTCCTCGCGATCGGCGGGATCCCGACCACGGAGGTCCCTCCGCTCCTCGGGCTCGTCCTCATCGTCGCCTCGCCCCTGATCTACTCCGTGTGGATCGTCCTTGCCGCACGGTTCTCCGGGGAGCACCGCCGGACGGCGACGGCGGCGGGTGCGGGCGCCGACGACGCGTCCGTCGTCGCGATGCCGGTCATGCTCCTCGCCACGCTGGCCATCTACTGGGCCGCCGCGCTCGGCACGGGCAGGCCCGTGCTCCCGGCGCAGATCCCCGCCGAGGCGTGGCCCGGGCTGCTCGGCGTCGGCGTCGTGTCAACAGCCGTCGCCGTCCAGACGTTCTACGCTGGTGCCCGCAGGATCGGCGCCGCGCAGGCGTCGCTGGTCAGCACGATCGAGCCGGTGTGGACGATCAGCCTCGCCGCGCTGCTGCTGGGCCAGTCGCTGACCCCGATGCAGCTGGTGGGTGCGGTCCTCGTCATCATCGGCGTCGTCATCGCGCAGACCGCGCCGCCGGGCGAGGGCCCGGAGCCGCTCGCGGTCCGGCTCGCCGACGAGTGAAAGGGAGACGATGACCGCCACGTCCACGACCGAGACCCTGGCCGCCCGTGACGGCACCCGCCTCCTCGTCCGACGCTGGGACGCGACGGGGACGCCGTGGGCCACAGCCCTCGTCGTCCACGGCCTCGGCGAGCACTCCGCCCGCTGGGAGAAGGTGGGCGCACGGATGACGGCCGCCGGGATCGCGGCCTCGTCCTTCGACCACCGCGGGCACGGGCTCTCCGAGGGCCGCCGGGCGTACGCCGAACGATGGGAGCAGCTCCTCGACGACGTCGAGGACCGCCTGGCCGCGAGCCGCGTCGCCGGTCTCCCCGCCATCATCTGGGGGCAGTCGATGGGCGGGCTCGTCTGCGCCGACTACCTGCTCTCGGGCCGTCCCGCACCCGACCTCGCCGTCCTGTCTGCGCCCGCGCTCGGCGACACCCTGAACCCGCTCCTGCGCGCGCTCGCCCCCGCCCTCGGACGCGTCGCGGGGACCGTCGAGCTGGCGAACCCGTTCACCGCCGGACCAGCTCTCCCGCGACCCGAAGGTCGGCGAAGCGTACGCCGCGGACCCGCTGACACTGTCGAGGACGACGCTGCGCCTCGCCGCCGGCGTGGTCACCGCGGCCGACCGCGTGAACGCGAAGGTGGCGGCGGGCGCGCCGCTCCCCTGCCCGACGCTGGTGATCCACGGGGAGGACGACACGATCATCCCGACCGCATCGACGGCGAGCCTCGGCGCGGCGCCCGGCGCGGAACGGCGCACCTACCCCGGCGTCCGGCACGAGCCGCACAACGACCCGGACGGCGCGGCGATCGTGGACGCCGCGATCGCGTGGCTCCGGGCGAAGGCCGGCGCATGACCCACCCACTCTGGCCGCTCTACGACCTGCGTGTTCGTACCGCGCGACTGGAGCTGCACCTCCCGTCCGAAGGCGAGATCGCCGCCCTCGCCGCGGTCGCCCGCGCCGGGATCCACGGCGAGGACGAGATGCCGTTCGCCGTCCCGTGGAGCACGCTCCCGAGCCCGGACTTCGAGTGGGGGTTCGTCCGCCACCACTGGCGCGCACGCGGCTCGTGGGAGCCGAGCGACTGGGTGCTCGAGCTGGGCGTCTTCGTGGATGGAGAGCCGGTCGGGATGCAGGCGCTGTTCGCCAGGAGCTTCTCGCGCCTGCGGACGGTCAGGAGCGGCTCGTGGCTTGGTCGGGACTCGCAGGGCCTCGGGATCGGCCGGGAGATGCGCATCGCGATGCTCACGCTCGCGTTCGACGGCCTGGGCGCCGACGTCGCGGAGACGGAGGCGTTCGCGGACAACGCGGCTTCGATCGGGGTCTCGCGGTCCGTCGGCTACGACGACAACGGCATCGGCCGCCTGGCGCCGGAGGGCGAGCCGCGGGACATGATCCGGTTCCGCATGACCCGCCAGCGCTGGCAGGAGGTCCGCGCCGAGCGCGCGTTCCCCGAGGTCGTGATCGACGGCCTGGACGGGTGCCTGCCACTCCTCGGGGTCGGCTGAGGCCCTCGCGGCGTGTTCATCCTGTACGGGGTCGTCGCGGGACTCGTCGTCGGCCTGCTCGCGGGCGGGCGGGTCGACCGCCTCGCGGACCTCCGCATCCGGTGGGCATGGCTGGCGATCGCCGGGCTCGCCGCACAGATCGTCTTGTTCATCCCGACCGTCGGCGACGCCCTCGGAGGGGTCGCTCCCCTCGTCTACGCCGGCTCGTCGGCCGCGATCCTCGCGGTGATCCTCGCGAACCTGCGAGTGCCGGGGCTCCAGCTCGTGGCGGCGGGGGCCGCGTGCAACCTCGTGGCGATCGTCGCGAACGGCGGGTACATGCCGGTGAGCGGAGGGGCGCTCGCCTCTCTCGGCTGGGTGGAGCCGCCGGGGTACTCGAACAGCGCCGCGGTCGCCGACCCCGCCCTGGCGCCGCTCACCGACATCTTCGCGATGCCGTCGTGGCTCCCGTTCGCGAACGTCTTCAGCGTCGGCGACGTGCTCATCGCGGTCGGGATCGCGGCGACGATCGCCCTCGCGATGCGCCGGCGCGCCTGACCGGATCGTCGGCGGGGACAGCGCCGGCCGACATGTCCGGCGCAAGGAGATGCGCGTAGGATCGACCGCATGATCGACTTCGAGGGCTTCGCGGGCGACTGTCGCATCCATGCGCGCCTCGACATCGGGACGGAGCGGCTGACGGACGTCCTGAACTCGGCCTCCGAGCTCACGATCGTCGACGCGCGCCTCGAGAGCCTCGCCGACGGCCATGGCGTGGAGCTCCCCGAGCTCACGCTGGCGCAGGACGAGCTCTGCGCGGTCGTCGCGGCCGGGCCGCGGGGCGATGCCGCCCGCCGCCTCAAGACGCGCGCCACACGGGTGGTCATCGAGCTGGACCTCTATCGAATCGAAGGAGACGTCCACGGGACGCCCGCCTCGGATCCGATCGGCCTCGCCCTCCGGCGCGCTGCGTGGATCCCGCTCACCGACGTGACGATCGGCTACACGTTCGCGGGTGAGGTCGTTCGCGAGGGGATCGAGACGCTCCTCGTGAACCGGGTGAGGGCCGCGTCGATCCGGTCGGTGACGGACGAGATGCCGCTGCTGCCGGGCGAGACGCCGCGGCCGCGATCTCCGGTCACGGCGCGGGCGCTCGACCTCACGGGCACCTTCCGGGCAGAGGCAGGCGGGGACGACGGGGTCGTCGGACCCGACGAGAGCGAGCCGGGCGCGTCGGGACCGGTCGTCTAGGAGCCACGGGTCGCCCGGTGGGTCCGGCGTCAGGCTCGACCGTCCCGCCCGAATCCCTCCCTGGTCATCGCCCGGAGCATGAAGAGGACGTTCGCCGGCCGCTCCGCGAGGCGCCGCATGTAGTACGGGTACCACTCGGTGCCGTAGGGAACGTACAGGCGGACGCGGTACCCGGCGCGGAGGAGCCGGTCCTGCAGGTCGCGCCGGACGCCGAACAGCATCTGGAACTCGAAGCGGTCGCGGTCGATCCGGTGCTCCCGCGCGAACGTGACGGCGTGGTTGATCATCGCCGCGTCGTGGGTCGCGAACGCCGGGTGGTCGCCGTGGAGGAGGAGCTTCTCGGCGAGACGCGTGTACGCGCGGTCGACGTCCTCCTTGTCGGGGTACGCGACGGACGCCGGCTCGTTGTACGCGCCCTTGCACAGCCGCACGCGGCCCCGATCGGCGTTGATCGCGTCGACGTCCGTCTCGCTCCGCCGGAGCGCCGACTGGATGACGACCCCGGTCGCGGGATGGATCGGGCGGACCTCGCGCCAGAGCGCGAGCGTCGCGTCCGTCCTCGCGTGGTCCTCCATGTCGATGCGGACGAACGCGTCAAGCTCCTCTGCCTTCCGGAGGATGCTGCCCACGTTGTCGCGGGCGACGTCGTGGCCGATGTCGAGCCCCATCTGCGTGAGCTTCAGGCTCACGTTCCGCTCGAGGCCGCGCGCGGCGAGCGCGTCGAGCGTCTCGACGTATCGGCCCGCTGCTGCTTCCGCGGCCTCCACGGACGAGACGGACTCCCCGAGAACGTCCACGGTCGTGTCGAAGCCGTCCGCTCGGATCCGCTCGAGAGCATCGATGGCCTCCGGCAGCGACTGGCCGGCCACGAAGCGCCCGACCATCGGGCGGGTCAGCGGGATGCGGACCGCCGCCCGCCCCAGCACGCGCTGGTGGGAGAGCGTCAGGAGCATCGCGCGCAACGCGCGGTCGGGGATCTCGCGAGTGGACGTCGGGGGCATGGGCGCCTCCTGGCGCGTCAGGCGTCGCCGGCGCCGGCGCGGGGTGCGCCGTCGGGGGCGTCGGGCATGGATGGTCCGGCGGCCGAGGAGGTCGCCGCGGGGCCGCCGGGACGCGGCGGTGGGGAGGGGGGTCGCCGGAGGGACGCGGTACGAGGCGGCAAGGACGCGGAGGAGCCGGTCCTCGTCGCGCCGGAGGAGCGAGTATCCGACGAGCCAGGCGGCGATCGCGGCGGTCCACCCCAGCTGGGCAGGGACGACGAGGCCGAGGAGGCCCTCGGGCGGCTGGTCGGCGACGAAGTCGATCGTGAGGACGAGCCCGCGGCCCACAGGATCGCCGCCCCGACCGTATAGCCCACCGTCATGGCCGACGCCATCCCCAGCGGGTTCCCGAACGAGAGGAAGGCGATCTTCGGCCGGTCGGGCGGGTAGAAGTACGCCGCCTCGGTCCGGTGCGCGGCGAGGACCTCATGCCCGAGCCGGTCGTTCAGTGCCTGCTCCAGGCGCTCGGCGTGCCGGCGGGCGTACACCGTGTAGTAGAAGAGGTACGCCGTCTCGAGGAAGGCGAACGGGACGACGAACGGGACGAGGACGGCCGCGGCACGCCAGCCCTCGATGGAGCCGGCGACGAGGAGGGCGATCGAGACGACCGCCCAGAGGTGGATCGTCCGGAAGAACTCGTGCGTGAACCTGTAGAGCATCCCGCGCATGCGCCCGAGCTGGTCGCGAAGGAGGTCGAGCTCGAACCGCTCGGCGTCGGAGGCGGCGCCGGGCGGCGGGGCAGCTGCGGCGGCCGGCTGCGTCGCGCCGACCTCGAAGAATGCCCTCATCGCGTGTCCTTCACCCCCGGTTCCATCGGGCCCATCGTAGCGTCGAGGCCGGGCTGCGGAGAGGCAGGACCGCCGCGTCGTGACCCGTGCCGGACCTAGCTCCTGGGCGGCTCTTCGAGCAGGTGGCGCTTCAGGAACGCGAGGATCCGCTCGGCGGCGTCGCGCTGGTTCTCGCGCCGCTGCCAGCCGTGTGCCTCGTCGTCGTACCAACGGACCTCGTGGTGCTTCCCCTCGATCTCCAGCGCCTCGATCATCTTCTCGGACATGAGCGGGACCACGCGGCGGTCACGCCTGCCGTGGAGGATGAGGAGCGGCGCCTCGATCCGCTCCGCCCGGTAGACGGGCGACCCGCGCCGGAACCGGTCCGCCGCCTCCGGGTCGTCCGGGCTGCCCATCTGGCGCTGGAGGTCGAGCCGGCCGGGCCGGTCCCCGTGGCGGTAGCTCTCGGCGATCTCGCTGTCGCCGTACATGTCGATCCCCGCCTTCCACAGGGATGGCTCCGCGACGAGGGCGCCGAGCGCCAGGTAGCCCCCGTACGACCCACCGAAGACCGCGAGCCGCCCGTCGCACCAGGGCTGAGCCGCCGCCCAGCTCGCCGCGTCCACGAGGTCGTGGACGTCCGCGTGCCCCCACTCATCCCGGTTCGCCAGCCGGAATGCCTGGCCGTACCCCGTGGAGCCGCGGAAGTCGACCGACAGCAGCGCCATCCCGGCGGCGGCGATGAGCTGCCGCACCGGCTGCCAGTCGCGCAGCGTGTGCGAGTTCGGACCGCCGTGGGCGTGGACGACGACGGGGACACGCGTGCCGCCGCGCTTGCCGGTCGCGTCGGCGGGCCGGTACAGCGTGGCCTCCAGGGCGAGGCCGTCGCGGGCGTCGAACCCGACCCGTTCGCCATCGACGAGCCGGTCCGCGTCCACCGTAGCCGGCAGCGAGACCGTGATCCGCCGGGCACGGTCCCCGGCCGCCGCGCCGGTCGCGTCCGGGGCGGGAAGGAGCCAGAGGTCCCTGGGCGTCCGGTCGCCGTCGGCGATCGCGAGGACCGCCGACCCGTCGGGCAGCCACGCGAACGGCCGCCAGACACCGGGCCACGGGCTGATCGCGGCACCGGCCCCGGCCGCGACCGCCGGACGGGGCACCTTCGGCGGGCGCCCGCGCGGCCGCTTCACCGGGGCCGCACCGTCGAGCGGCGCCACGATCGCGTCCACGCTCCCATCGTGGATCGCCACGTGGACGAACCGCGAGCCGTCCGGCGACGGCAGGGCGACCCAGCCCTCCGTGCCGCTGTAGTCGGCGTTCTCGACGCGGCCGCCGGTGAGGACCGTGCGGCTCGACCCGTCCGCGGCCACCCGGACGACCTGGAGCCAGCCGTCCACCTCGACGCCGCAGAGCAGGCCGCTGCCGTCCGGCAGCCATCGCGGGCCGACGGCCCACTCACCGTCGCCGGCGACGATGCGCTCGGCGCCCGTCGCCACGTCCACGATCCAGACCTGCGCGGTCAGGAGATCCGGTGCGCGCTGCCCGGCGGCCGCCAGCCGCGTCCCGTCGGGCGACCAGGCGACCTCCTCCACGTCGATCCCGACCGGCGTCACCGCCCTGGGCTGTGGCGGGCGCGGGTCGGCCGGAGGCCGGCCGCGGCGGGCGACCGGTGCGTCCACGAGCCACGCCTGGCGCCAGCCCCGGCGGCGCGAGAGGAAGGCGATCGACCGACCGTCGGGGGACCACCGGGGCGACTGGTTGCCCGCCGGGTGCTCGGCGACGACGAGCTCGCGCCGGCCGCTCACGTCCACCACCTCGACCGATCCGTCCCGGACGAAGGCGATCGACCGCCCGTCGGGCGACCAGCGCGGGTCCGTGACGGGCGCGGAACCCGCGGTGATCGGCCGAGGCCATCCGCCACGGACGGGGACCACGCACAGCTGGCGCGTGCCCGCGTACTCGAGCGTCATCGCAAGGGTGCGGCCGTCCGGCGACAGGCGGACGTCGCGGGGCGAATCGACCGCGACGATGCGCTCCGGCGTCAGCGCGGGCGCGCCGCGCGGCGCGGGGACGCGGGTGGGGGCACGGGCGGGGGCACGCCGTGGTGCGGCGCCGGGCAGGCGCGTCCGGGAGCCCGGGGGCCGGCCACGGCGGCGCGGCGTCGGGAGCGGGGCACCGGCGGGGAGGTCGATCGGGGGGTCGGAGGCGACGTCGCCCGCCTCGGCCTCCCTCGGCAGATCGAGCGCGGTGGCGGGCGGGGCCCCGGCTGCGTCCGACGGCGGCTCCGGCCGGGCCTCCGGCGGCGCGTCCTGAGACGGCGCGTCCTGGGCGGGTGGGCGCGAGCCGGCGCGCGGGCCCGAGGGGTGGCCTCGACGGCGAGGCGGCTGCGGGGCGGGGGCGTCGTCGCGGCCGCCGGTCCGGAAGCGGAGCTCCCCGATCGCGTCGAGCGGGGCGGCGCGGAGGTCGACCGGTCGGTCATGCGCCGGCCACGCGGCCGCGGGTCCGTGCTCGGCCAGGGCGTGCCGAGACGGTCTTCGGGACGGCCGCGCCCCCGGACGGCGCGGCGCCCTTGCGCGCTGCGGCACCCGTCCGCTTCGGGGTGGCGGCTCCGGCGCCGCCCTGTGCCCCGGCGGCGGCGTCGCCCGCCGGCGTGGACGCGGCCAGGCTGGCCTCCAGCTGGTCGCCCAGCTCCTGCGTCCGCCTGAACGCCGCCCACACCGCCTCGGAGAGCACCGTGCGCAGCCTGCCGGCCTCCAGCTCATGGAGGGCGGCGGCGCTCGTGCCGCCGGGCGAGGTGACCATGTTCCGGAGCATCGCCGGGTGCATCGAGCTCTGCTTGGCGAAGAGCGTGCTCCCCTCGAGGGTCTCCACCACCAGGTCGTGGGCCAGGTGGCGTGCGAACCCGAGGTGGACCGCCGCGTCGATGAGGGCCTCCATGACCAGGAAGACGTACGTCGGGCCGGTGCCGGAGACGGCGGTCGCCATCTCCACGAGCTTCTCGTCGTCCACCTCGATCTGCGACCCCAGCGCGCGGAGGATCGCCGCTGTCTGGCGGCGCTGCTCGACGGTGACCGCCGGCGTCGCATACCAGACGGTGATGCCCCGGCCGATCTGCGCCGGCGTGTTCGGCATGCTCCGGACGACGCGGGGGTGATCGAGGATCCCGGTGAGTGCCGCCGTGGTCGCCCCGGCGATCACGGAGAGGACGAGCTGGTGATCGTCCAGCGCCGGGGCGATCTCGCGCCCGACCTTCGCGAGCATCTGCGGCTTGATGCCGAGCAGGACGATGTCCGCGCCCCGCACGGCGTCGACGTTCTTCGAGACGGTCCGGATGCCGTGATCGCGCTCGAGCTCGAGGCGTCGCTCCGGGCGCGGGTGGCTGGCGACGACGCGATCGGGAGCGACGAGGCCGTCGCGGATGAGGCCCGCGATCATGGCCTCCGCCATGACGCCGGAGCCGACGGTCGCGATCGTGCGCCCGGTGAGTGCCGTCATGCGGGCGAGTATAGGGCGCGGCCGGGCGCGGGAGACGAGGGGCCGGCCGCGGCGTGCGCGTCCCGGGATTCGCGGGACAGGGAACGGGCCCGCGGGATCGAGCGGGCCCGTCTCGATCGTCGGGTAGCGGGCGTCAGGCCGGCTTGGCGGCGTCCACCATGGCTCGGGCGGCGGCCCGGTCGGAGTACCAGGTCACGTTGATCTGCGTGTACGCGGCCCACTCCGGCGGGAGCGATTCCTCCGGGAAGATCGCGGTCACGGGGCACTCGGGCTCGCAGGCGCCGCAGTCGATGCACTCGTCCGGATCGATGAAGAGGGAGCGGTCGACGCCCTCCTCGAAATGGATGCAGTCGACGGGGCAGACCGAGACGCACGCCTGGTCCATCACGTCGACGCACGGCTCGGCGATCACGTAGGTCACGTCCACATCCTCCAGGCGAAGCGCGACGGCGAGCCGGCCGGTGCGCGCGATGACGTTCCATCCGGGACGCCGGAACGTCCCCGACGCGACGATAGCACCTCGCGGGAGTCGTCGCGGGGCCGGTCTACGGCCTCGTGGGCGAGGCGGATCGCTCGGGCGTGACCGGCGTCGGCGCGGGCGTGGACGTGACGAACGCGGGGCTGTCCCCGGGCTCGACGAGCCGGATGGGCGCCTGCATCCCGCGTGCCCAGTGGCCGGGGATGTGGCATCCAAGGATCAACGGCGCCGCGACCTCGGTCGGCACGGTCCAGCGGACGTCCTTCCGTTCGCCCGACTCGACGACGACGCGGAAGCCCTCCATGCCGGCGGGGACGGTCACGACCGGCGTGGGGCCCGGGGGCGGGTCGTCGTGCACGGCCTCCGCCTCCTCCCAGGCCCGCTGGATCGGCATGTCGCCGATGATCGCCTCGTGGACGGCGAGGCCGCCGTTCACGAAGTGGAAGAGGACCGTCTCCCCGGGCACCAGGTCCAGGATCGCGGGGATGTACTGGTAGTCCTTCATGACGACATTCACCTCCCGGGGGCTCGTGGCGGTCCCGGGGGTGACCGGCGGCGTCGGCGGGGCCTCGCCGAGCGCGCAGCCGGCGAGCGCGACGGCGAGCGCGACGGCGAGCGGGATCGGCCGGGCAGGCGCGCGGACGGATCTGGTCGTGAAGGGGAGGCTGGCGGGGTGCACGGCGCGAAAGTGTATCCGGGGTCGTCCGCGGCGGGCGAACCGGCGGGTCGTTGGCTGCCGGGAAGGCGGCCCGGAGACGAGGCAGGACGGGCAGACGGCCGAGCCACGGCCGCCGGGCGAGCTTGTCCGGTCTTGGCTCCGGCGGCGACCGGGCCCCGCACGCCGCGACTCGCGGGGACCGACCGGCCGGGGACGCGGCGCGCGGCGCGCCGGCGGGGATCGGCCCGTCAGGCCCACCGACGCCCGGACACGTCGTCGCGGGCGGGTTCGTGGACGGCGAGAGGGGCGGTGGCGGGGGTGGCGGTGCGCGGAGTTCCCAGGCGCACGGGCGCGCCGGTCGCCGGCGCCACGATCGTGGCGATCACCGCCGCGGCCAGGAGTGCTCGTGCCAGTCGTCCGCTCATCGCTCGCTCCCTCGTTCCTGCTGGCCGGCGCCGTCGCCGACCGGGATGGCGATGGTGACGGCCGAGGCTCCACCGCCGGTCCTCGAGCGGTGATGCGGGGATCGCCCGGGGATCGCCCGGGATCACCCGCGGATCACCCGCCTCCACCGGCCACGCGCCGGGCGTACCATCGACGCCATGGACGCCGTCCGGACGGATCTCGCGCGTACCGCGCTGCTCGAGGAGCGGCTCAGGATGGTCGCCGAGCTCGGCGCGGAGCTGGATGCCCCGGAGCAGATGACATACGGGTCGCAGGCCGCCGCCGCCAGCCAGGTCTTCGCGCAGCAGCGGGACCTCGCGTTGCGCGAGGCGGCGGAGCGGCGGGTCCGCGAGGTGGACGCCGCGCTCGCCCGGATCGACGCCGGGACGTTCGGCCGGTGCACGGCGTGCGGCGGGCCGATCGCGGAGGCCCGGCTCGATGCTCTGCCGTGGGCGGCCCTCTGCATCGACTGCCAGCGCCGCACGGTCAGCCGGTGACGGGAGGACCCGAGCCGCTGGTCGGCGTCGAGGCGATCCGTGCCGCTGCCCGCGTCCTCGAGGGGATCGCGATGCGGACGCCCCTCGTCGGCTTCGGACGGCCCGAGGACCGGGTCCTGCTCAAGGCGGAGTCCCTCCAGCCGATCGGCGCGTTCAAGATCCGCGGGGCGTACACGGCCGTCGCGGCGCTCGACCCGGTCGCGCGCGCACGCGGTGTCATCACCTACTCGAGCGGGAACCACGCCCAGGGCGTCGCGCGCGCCGCACTGCTCTTCGGTGTCCCGGCCGTGATCGTCATGCCGTCGGACGCACCGGCCATCAAGCGAGAGCGTGTGGCCGCGGACGGGGCCGAGATCGTCGTCGTGGGGACGGCGAGCGAGGAGCGGCGGCTCGTCGCGGAGCGCATCGCGTCCGAGCGAGGCCTGGCCATCATCCCGCCCTACGACGACGACCGGATCATCGCGGGCCAGGGGACGTGCGGCCTCGAGGTCGCCGAGGCGGTCCCGGACCTCGCGGCCGTCCTCGTCCCGATCGGAGGAGGCGGCCTCGCGAGCGGCGTCGCGGCGGCGGTCAAGGCCCTGCATCCGCGGGCGCGGGTCGTGGGCGTCGAGCCCGAGCTCGCGGCCGATGCGCGCGAGTCGCTCGCGTCCGGCCGGATCGTCGCGTGGCCGGCGGAGCTCGTCAGCAGGACGATCGCCGACGGCACGCGCACCCAGTCGCTCGGACGGCGGACGTTCGCCCACCTCTCGGCGCTCATGGACGACGTCCTGACCGTGACCGAGGACGAGATCGCGGCGGCCGTCCGGCTCGCCGCGGAGGAGAGCCGACTCGTGGTCGAGCCCTCCGGTGCCCTGACGATCGCGGCCGTGCGGTTCCACCGCGACCGTGTCGGCGCGACCGGCGGCCCGGTGGTAGCGGTCGTCAGCGGCGGGAACGTGGACCCGGACGCCTACCTGCGTTACCTCGCGGCGCCGATCCCCGCCTGAGCGGGCCGGCCGCGAGCCGGATGCGGCGGGCCCGGGTCCGGGCGGCCCCTCCCGGACACCTCGACCGTGCCGAACGGCCCCCCAGCGAATGACATCTGTCATGCGCGGCGCATTTCCCGTATCATCTCGGCCGTCTTGTCCCCAGACGGCCGGCCGGGAAGTGCCCCCTGCTTCCCGCTCGCTCGCGGACGAGCATGGAGAGAGGAGTCGTGGGCTCGGGATGACGAGGATCGCCAAGGGGATCCCGCGAGGGGCGTCGATCGTCGCGCTGGCGGTGATCGCGATGCTGCTCGTGGCAGCGTGCGGGACGGGGGTGTCGGTGCTCCAGCCGCCGCCCGCGGTGACCGAGCAGGGCAAGGCGACGGAGTGGCTCTACCAGGTCGTCTTCATCGTCGGCGCCGTCGTCTTCTTCCTCGTCGAGGCCCTCATCGTCTACGCGGCGATCCGCTATCGCCGGCGCAAGGGCGACGACACGCTCCCCCCGCAGATCCACGGGAACAACGTCCTCGAGGTCATCTGGACGGCGATCCCGGTCGTGGTCGTCGCCGTCCTCTTCGTCATCTCCTGGCAGACGCTCAACACGGTCGACGCGGTCTCTGCGAACCCGAAGCTGAAGATCGACGTCACCGGCTTCCAGTGGCAGTGGCAGTTCACCTACCCGGACCAGGGCGTGACGCTCATCGGTCTCCCGGACGAGCAGCCCGAGCTGGTCGTCCCGGTGAACGAGACCGTCCAGGTGAAGCTGGAGAGCCGAGACGTCAACCACGGCTTCTACGTCCCCGCGTTCCTCTTCAAGCGTGACGTGATCCCCGGCAAGACCAACGTCTTCGACTTCAAGGCGACCGAGACGGGGACCTTCGACGGTCACTGCACCCAGTTCTGCGGGCTGCTCCACTCGAAGATGCTGTTCAGCGTGAAGGTCGTCTCCCGTGAGGAGTTCGACGCCTGGGTGGCCCAGGCGAAGGCCACGCCCTCCCCGGCCCCGTCGGCGTCACGCGGCCCCGTCGGCGTCCGCCGGCGCGGGAGGCGAGGGCGGCGACGTCCAGCCGGTCGCGCTCCAGCTGACCGCCCAGAACATCGCCTACGACAAGAGCGAGCTCTCCGCCCCGGCGAACACGCCGATCAAGCTGACGTTCGTGAACAACGACAACGGCATCCCGCACGACGTCGCGATCCACAAGGACTCGCCGACGGGTGAGGCCGTCTTCACCGGCGAGATCTTCCCGGGTGTCGCCACGAGGGTCTACGACGTGCCCGCGCTGCCGGCCGGCACGTACGCGTTCGTGTGCACGGTCCACCCGAACATGACCGGCACGCTGACGGTCCAGTAAGGAGCGACGATGGCGACGACCGTCCTCACCCCCACGACCGCCCGCGCCCGCTCCGGCCTCTACGACTGGCTGACGACCACCGACCACAAGAAGATCGGGATCCTCTACCTCACGAGCTCGTTCCTCTTCTTCCTGGTGGGCGGCGTCCTCGCCCTGCTCGTCCGCGCCGAGCTGGCGCAGCCGGGCCTTCAGTACATGGGCGAGTCGTCGTACAACCAGTTCTTCACGATGCACGCGTCGGTGATGCTCTTCCTGTTCGTCATCCCGATGCTCGCCGGGTTCGGCAACTACGTCGTGCCGCTGATGGTCGGCGCGCCGGACATGGCGTTCCCGCGCATCAACGCGCTGAGCTTCTGGCTGCTCCCCCTCGCCGGCATCATCATGATGCTGGGCTTCGTCCTCGGCGGCGCCGCGGCCGAGGGCTGGACGAGCTACAGCCCGCTCGCGAACTCCAAGTACTCGCCCGGCGTGGGGACCGACCTGTGGATCGTCGGCCTCATCCTCATCGGGACGAGCTCGATCCTCGGCGGCATCAACTTCCTGGTGACCATCTTCAAGATGCGGGCGCCCGGGATGACGATGTTCCGCCTCCCGATCCTCGTGTGGACGGTCCTCGTCACCAGCGTCCTCGTGGTCCTGGGAACCCCGGTCCTCACGAGCGCGCTCATCATGCTGTTCATCGACCGGAACTACGGCGGGGCGTTCTTCGACCCGGCGAGCGGCGGCAACGCGGTGCTCTGGCAGAACGTGTTCTGGTTCTACTCGCACCCGGCCGTCTACATCATGATCCTGCCCGCGATGGGCATCGTGAGCGAGATCATCCCGGTGTTCAGCCGCAAGCCCCTCTTCGGCTACAAGGCGTTCGTCTTCGCCACGGCGGCCATCGGCGCACTCGGCTTCTCCGTCTGGGCGCACCACATGTTCACGACCGGGTCCGTCTACCTGCCGTTCTTCAGCTTCATGACCTTCCTCATCGCCGTCCCCACCGGCGTGAAGATGTTCAACTGGATCGCGACCATGTGGAAGGGGAGCATCCAGTTCAGCTCGGCGATGCTCTTCGTCCTCGGCTTCCTGACGATGTTCCTCATCGGCGGCATCAACGGCGCCTTCAGCGCGTCCGTGCCGGTCGACTTCGCGATCCACGACACGTACTGGATCGTCGCCCACATCCACTACGTGCTGTTCGGCGGCTCGGTCTTCGCGGTCTTCGGCGGGCTCTTCTACTGGTTCCCGAAGATGTTCGGAGTCAGGCTGAACGAGGGCCTCGGCAAGCTCCAGTTCGTGATCATGTTCATCGGGTTCAACCTCACGTTCTTCCCGATGCACGAGCTGGGCCTCATGGGCATGCCCCGCCGGATCGCCGACTACAGCCCCATGGCCGGCTGGAACGACCTGAACCTCGCGGCGACGATCGGCAGCATCCTCGTCGGCGTCTCCGTCCTGCCGTTCCTCTGGAACGTCTTCGTGTCGCTGCGCAGCGGCGAGCGCGTGGGCGACGACCCGTGGGAGGGCAACACGCTCGAGTGGGCGACCACCTCGCCGCCCCCGCCGTACAACTTCGACCGGCTGCCCGAGATCCGCTCGGAGCGACCCGTATTCGACCAGCGCCACGGGCTGACCGGCCCGGCGGCCGGCCACTGAGCGGGGAGGCGACGCCATGACCGCAAGCGCCGACGTCCTCGTCCCGGTCGCCGACCGCGGCGAGACCCTCGAGGAGCTCGTCCACATCGCGGAGGAGCACTCGAAGGGCGGGATCAGCAACCCCGTCCTGGGGATGATCCTGTTCATCGCCTCCGAGGTGATGTTCTTCGCGGGCCTCTTCGCGGCCTACTTCAGCCTCCGGTCGAACGCGCCCGTGTGGCCTCCGACGGGGAACCCCGAGTTCGACCTCCGCGCGCACATCGCACTGCCGGCCGTCCTCACGCTCATGCTCATCACGAGCTCGGTCACCTGCCAGATCGGCATCTGGGCGATCCGCAGGGGCGATCGGAAGGGCCTGCTCCGGGCCTTCACCGTGACGATCGTCCTGGGGATCCTCTTCCTCGCCGGCCAGCTGTACGACTACTCGCAGCTGGGCTTCGGGGTGAACGACGGGGTCTTCGGGTCCACGTTCTACACGCTGACCGGCTTCCACGGCGCCCACGTCTTCGCCGGCGTCCTCATGCTGGGGGTCATCCTGTACCGCGGCATGGCCGGGCAGTTCTCGGGGCGCCACCACGACGCCGTCGAGGCGACCAGCCTCTACTGGCACTTCGTGGACGTGGTCTGGATCTGCCTGTTCACCCTCCTGTACATCCTCAACTAGGGACCGGAGGCGACGTCGTGATCCGACCCCGCAACACGCTCCTCGTCGCGGTCCTGTTCCTGGTGATCGCGGCCGTGTACTACGCGCTCAGCCAGGAAGCCGGCGGGACGACGATGCTCGTCGCACTCGCCATCGGGATGGGCCTGCTTTCGTATACCCTCGCTCTCGGCTCGCCGAAGGGCTGAGGCCGGGGCCGGCGGGCAGTCCGGCCCGACGCGGGCGACAGCAGGGAGCGGACCCGACAGTCCATGACCGACTTCTGGGACACCATCGTCAACGACTACCTCGGGCGCCTCGTCTCGCCCGACTGGGGGGCGCTCGTCGGGCTCATCCCGCTCGCCCTCCTCGCCGTCGTCGCGCTCTACGTCGGGTGGATCGCCGTCCGCTTCGCGACCGCGGGCCCGCGCACGCGCGGCGGCCCGGTCGTCCCGCGGACCCCGGCCGGCGTCCACATGCCGGGGCCCAGCCTCTCGCCGCTCTACCTCGCCGCCGCGGCGACCGTCCTGTTCCTGGGCCTCGCGGCGATGAACGCCGATCCCACCATCCTGATCCTCGACGCGATCCCGCTGCGCGACATCGGCCCGTGGATCTTCGCGCTCGGCACCATCCTCACGATCGGCGCCGGCCTCCACTGGGGCCGGGAGGTGATGCGCGAGTCCGGGCGCCCGCAGGGACGGGGGGTCGTCGCCGGCGCCTTCGAGGCGAGGCAGCCGCCGGAGGGCGTCCACCTCCCGGGGCCGTCCTTCCGCCCGGTGCTCATCGCCGTCGCGGCCACGGTCCTCTTCCTGGGCCTGGGGCTCGCGACGAACCAGCAGATCGCGAAGGACTACGGGGACGTCGGCCAGCCGATCTTCCTCGCGGGCCTCATCATGATCGCGGTCGTCGGGCTCCAGTGGCTGCGCGACGCCGTCATCGAGTACCGGCTCGCCGTCAAGGCGGACCGCACGGGGCACCTGGAGAACCCGCCGGCACCCCGGTTCCCGTGGATCACGCTCGGGTTCTTCGCCCTGCTCCTCGTGGGTGCCGTCGTCATCGGCTCGGGCGCATTCCCGCCCGGGTCCGGCGGGACTGCCGGCGGCGGCACGGCGTCCAGCGCGGCGCCCGGCGGTGGAGGCCCGGCCACGGCGGCACCCGCGGGCACGCCCGCGACGAGCGGCGGGACGACCGCCAGCGCGGCGCCCGGCGGCGGAGGGACGCCCTCCGGGCCGGTCATCAAGATCGTCGCGCAGAACATCGCCTTCGACGTCTCGGAGATCACGGCCCCGGCGGATACCCCGTTCACGATCGCGTTCGACAACCAGGACGCGGGCATCCCGCACAACGTCGCGATCCACAGGGACTCGCCGACGGGCGAGGTCGTCTTCATGGGCGAGATCTTCCCGGGTGTCGCACAGAAGGAATACGCTGTCCCGGCGCTCCCGGCCGGCACGTACGCCTTCGTCTGCACCGTCCATCCGAACATGACCGGTACGCTCACGGTCCAGTAAGGAGCGTTCCTCCGTGCCCTCCCGCCGCGACCCCGCCGCGGTCCGGATCCCCGCGCGCCTCGTGGCCGTCGCCGTCGCGGCCGTGGTCGTCGCCGCCTGTTCGGGCGGAGGCGCCGCTTCCCCGGCGGCACCGGGCGGATCGTCCGCCGCGAGTCCCGCGGTCGGGCCGGAGCTCGGGTCGCTCGCGCCGGGCCTCGCGCTGGCCGACCTCGACGGGAAGCCGGTCTCGCTCGCGGACTACCGCGGCAGGCCCGTGGTCCTCAACTACTGGGCGTCGTGGTGCGGGCCGTGCCGGGACGAGTTCCCCGCGCTGAAGGCTGCGCAGGAGGCGCATGCGGCGGCGGGCCTCGCCGTCCTCGGCGTCCTCTTCAAGGACGACGTCGCCCCGGCGAGGGACTTCGTGGCGAAGGAGGGCGCCACGTGGACGACGCTCGCCGACCCGGATGGGACGGGAGCCGCCGCGTTCCGGGTCGTCGCGCCGCCGACCACCTTCTTCATCGACGGCGACGGCGTGGTGCGGGCCCTGCAGGTGGGGGGGATGACGCCCGACCAGCTCGACCGACACCTCGGGACGATCCTCCCGTGACGGCGCCGGACGGGGACCCGGCGGTCGTCGTCCGGGACCTCGTGAAGAGCTACGGCGGCCGGGACGTCGTGGCAGGACTCACCCTCGACGTGCACCCCGGCGAGATCCTCGGTCTCCTGGGACCGAACGGCGCCGGGAAGACCACGACGATCGAGATCCTGGAAGGCTACCGGCGGCCGGATGGCGGGTCCGTCCGCGTCCTGGGGCTGGACCCGGTCCGCGACGCACGCGCGCTGCGGCCCAAGGTGGGGATCATGCTCCAGCAGGGGGGCCTGCCGCCGCAGGTGCGAGCGCGCGAGATCGTCCGCCTCTACGCGTCGTTCTTCCGGGACCCGGAGGACGCCGACGCCCTGCTCGGGCGCGTCGGGCTGGCGGATGCGGCCCGGCGACGGGTGAAGGTCCTCTCCGGCGGGGAGCGGCAGCGTCTCGCGCTGGCGCTCGCGCTGGTGGGCAGGCCCGAGGTCGCGATGCTCGACGAGCCGACCGCGGGGATGGACCCGCAGGCGAAGGCCGCGACGCGCGAGATCGTGGCCGACCTCCGCGACCATGGGACCGCGGTGGTACTGACGACCCATGAGCTCGTGGACCTCGAGCGGCTCGCCGACCGGATCGCGATCGTCCGTCGCGGCCGGCTCGTCGCGCTGGGAACGCCTGCCGACATCGTCGCCGGAGTTCGCCGCCGCCTCCGCTTCCGCGTCGCCGGCGTGCTGTCCGCCGCCGGGCGCACGGAGCTCGCCGGGGTGCTGGCGGCCGCGGGAGGCGAGCCACCCACGGTGGGCGCGGACGGGACGACGCTCCGCGCGACGATCGAGGAGGACGGACCGGGCGGCGCCTATCGGCTGGAAGGGCTGGAGCCGAGCCCGCGGGTCGTGGCTGCCCTCGCGGAGTGGTGTCGAGGCCGCGACCTGCTGCTCACCGAGATGCGGGCGGCCGGCGGGACCCTGGAGGAGCGATTCCTCGAGCTGGTCGCAGACGACGCGGGCGACGCGGGCGATCGCGCGGATGCACCCGATGGCCCGGACCCGGGCATGCGGGCGAGCGCCGGTGAGAGGGACATCGCGTGAGCGCGCCGGCCACGCTCGCGCGGATGGTCGCCGCCCAGGCCGGGATGGAGCTGCGGCTGACGGCACGGCGCGGCGAGAACCTCTTCGTGACCCTCGTCCTGCCGGCCACGCTGCTCCTCTTCTTCGCAGCCGTCCCGGTGCTCCCCGCGGACGCCGCCCGGCCCGTGGACTTCCTGCTCCCCGGGACGCTCGGCCTCGCGATCATCGCGACGGCGTTCGTGAACCTCGGGATCTCCACCGCCTTCGAGCGAGGCTACGGGGTCCTCAAGCGCCTCGGCGGCTCGCCGCTGCCGCGCGTCGGCCTCCTCGCGGCGAAGGTCGTCGCGGTCGCGGCGGTCGAGGTCGCGAGCGTCGCGGTCCTCTTCGTCGTCGCGACCGCCCTGCTCGACTGGCGCCCGGGACCAGGGTTCTCCGTCCCGGTCGTGGCGGCCGCCGTGCTCCTCGGGACGTTCACGTTCGCGAGCCTGGGGCTCCTTCTCGCCGGGGCGCTCCGGCCGGAGGCCACGCTCGCCCTGGCCAACGCGGTCTTCGTGCTCTTCCTCCTCGTCGGCGGCGTGATCCTGCCGATCGCGAGGCTGCCCGAGCCCTTCGCAGGGGCCGCGCGCCTGCTTCCCTCGGGCGCGCTGACGGACGCGCTGCGGACCGGCTTCGGGACCGGCGGCGACGCGACGGTCCCCTTCATCGTCCTCGCGGCCTGGGGGGTGGCGGCAGCGATCCTGACGGCGCGCACGTTCCGCTGGGAGTAGGCGCCGCCCCACCGCGCGCCGGCGGGTGAGGACGGGCCGACGCGCCCCGCCCCGGTCCGCCGCCCTCCGCTAGCTGGCGGCCATCCGCTGGGCTGTCCGTCGGGTCAACGCGAGGATCGTCAGCATCGGGTTGACCCCGCTGGCCGTCGGGAAGGCGCTCGCGTCGGTCACCCAGAGGCCGTCCACGCCGCGCACCCTCCCGTCGGGATCGGCCGTCGAGTCCTTCGGGTCGGTCCCGATCCGGCAGCTCGACATCTGGTGGGCGGTGAAGAGCAGGACCCGGTTCGGCGAGACGCCCCGCCGCTCGATCCCGGCGAGGAAGTCGGCCATCGAGCCGCCGGGCTCGCGCTCCAGCGGCGGCGTGTGGAGCGTGAACACCCGTCCGGCGCCGGACGCCTCGTGGAGCCGCGCGAGCTCGAGCATGCCGCGCAGGAGCAGGCGACGCTCGGGCGCCCCCACCGCGTACCGGATCCGCGGCGCGCCGTCGCGATCGATCTCGATCCTCCCGGGGGTCCGGTCACGGACGATCGCGAGGAAGGCCGCCGTGTGCGCGGCCCTGCCGACCGATGCCGCGTGCTGCGGGCCGGACCACCATGGAAGGGCGGTCCCGACGATCCCCGGATGCATCGGGGACGCCTCGACGCGGAAGCCGTGCGTCCCGTCGATCTCCGCGAAGGCGTCGCTCATGACGGACTGCGGGACGCCGGACCACGCGTCGATGCGCTCCGGGTAGACGCCCGCGACGGCGACGACCGGATGCATCCGGAGCGTCCGGCCGGCGACCCCGGGCGCGATGCCCGACCGCTGCAGGAGCACGGGCGAGAGGATGGACCCGCCCGCGAGGGCGACCCGCGGGGCCCGCACGGTGATCTCCCCGCCGGGTACGGCCGCCACGACGCCCTCGACGCGCCCGTCGCGCACGAGGATCCGGCGGGCCTCGGTCCGGTCGAGGATCGACGTCCCGTTGGCGCATGCGTCGGCGAGGTAGGTCCGCAGCGCCGATCGTTTCGCCCCGGTCCGGCAACCCACCGCACACGGGCCGCAGTCGGTGCAGCCGCGGACGTTCCGCGGGATCACCTGGCGCGGGAGCCCGAGCGCGTCGAGGCCGCGGGCGAGCGCTCCGTTGGGTCCGTTGTGCTCGCTCTCGGCGGTCGTGACCGACGTGTCCGCCTCGACGGCGTCGTAGTGTGGGTCCAGGTCGTCGACCCCGGCGGCCCGCCACTCCTCCCGGACCGCGTCCGGCAGCCGGAGGGACGAGCTCCAGTTCACGACCGTGCCGCCGCCCACGGCGCTCCCGGCCCGGATGCTGAACCAGCGGTCGTCCGTCGCGGTGAGACCGCGATCGAGGAAGAGCTTCGCGAGGCCCTCCAGCTCCGGGCCGCCGAACTCGCGCTCGGTGACGTTCGCGGCTCGCTCCAGGACGACGACCCGCTTCCCGGCCGCGGCGAGGATCGCAGCCGCCACCCCGCCGCCTGCCCCGGAGCCGACCACGCAGGCGTCGGCGTCGATCACCTCCCCCGGCGCGGGCGTCCGCACGTCGAGGACGCTCTCGTCGGCGGGATCGGGCATGGGCGGCACGAACCCGGTCGCCCGCCGGTATGGCGAGTCCTCCATCCCGTACAGCAGGAGGAAGGTGAGGCGCTTGAGGTCCTGGAACGCCGTCCGCGTCAGGGGGACCGGACTGGTCGCCATCCGGCGGAGGTAGGTCTCGCGCTCCGCCAGTGATGCGCGGGAGAACCGGCGCGGCATCCCGGTGAGCACGAGGCTGACGACCGGGTTCTCGACCGCCCGGAGGAAGAGCCGGAGCTGCGACTCGAGCGACGGCCGCCCGAGCGCGCTGACCTCCCCCAGGATGGCGCGGTGGACGTCGAGCTCGCTGGCGGGGGGCAGTTCGGCACCGTCCCCGGGTGCGAGCGTGTCGACGATCGCGGCGAGGGTGTCGAGGCGGCTGGGCATGCGCTTCAGCGTACGTCGTCCGCGCCCGTCGATGCGCAGGGTGCCGCGCGCCCCAGTGTCCTCGACGGCGGCCGCAGCGGCCGCCGTCGTCACGCCACTGGCACCCGCGCGATCGCGGCGAAGACGTCGGGGTCGAGCGCCGCCCGGCCCACGAAGAGGCCGTCCACACCCGGCGTCGACGCGACCCGGGCCGCGTTCGAGGCGTCGATGCTGCCCCCGTAGAGGACGCGGGTCCCCGTCGCCCCACGGGCCGCGAGCCAGCGATGGATCTCGGCGATGATCGCCTCGATCCGGTCGAGGGGGGCCGCGTGGGCGCCGACGCCGATCGCCCAGTGCGGCTCGTAGGCGACGACCACGCGGTCGAGCGCGGGACCGTCCAGGCCGCGCAACGACCGCTTCAGGTGCCGCGAGATCGCGCTCCAGGAGGCCGGGATGGACCACAGCTCCCGCTCCCCGACGCACACGAGCGGCGTGAGGCCCCAGCGGAGGGCCGCCGCGACCTTCGCCGCGACGAGCGCATCCCCTTCACCGTACGCGTAGCGCCTCTCCGAGTGACCCATCTCCGCGTACGTACAGCCGAGGTCGGCGAGCATCTCGGCCGAGACGTCGCCCGTGTGCGCCCCGCGGTCGTCGGGGTGCACGTCCTGCGCGCCCCAGGCGATCCCCGTCCCGGTGAGCTCGCGGCGCGCGATCCAGAGGGCGGGAAACGACGGGAGGACGAAGAGATCGCGGTCCCGGACGTCGGCGACCTGCGGGACGAACGCGCGGAGCCACCCCTCGGCCTGGGTCGAGGTGAGGTTCATCTTCCAGCTCGTCCCGACGAGGGGACGCCGCCTGCCGGTCGGGGCCTGGATCGCCGTCATCGCTCCGCGCCGTGCCTGCCACCTCGGGGTGGCCCGAGGCCGACTCTACCATCGGGGGAGGAGCGTCAGGCCGCCTTCATGCGTTCCGGGCGATGGACGACGGGCCCCGCGGCAGGTCACACTGCCGGTGGAACGGCACGCCCGTGCGTTTCTGCGCGCCCGCCGTGCGGCGGGCCTACAAGGAGAGACCAGAGATGGGTGAACAGGTCATGAAGGATGCCCGCCGGCTCGCGAGCATCGGCACCTTCTTCATCGTCATCGGGTGGGTGTTCGTCGTCTACGCCCTGATCGCCGGCGTGATCTGGTGGTTCGACCTCGCCCAGCGCGAGGCCTTCAACATCATCGAGGCGTTCGCGATCTCGGCCGCCGCGGTCGGCATGCCGATCTTCATCGCGTTCGTCCTCGCCGGCTTCGGCTACTTCCTCCGGCTCTTCGCGCTCTACGTCGCGTCGAAGTCGCAGTAGCGGCCGCGGGGAGGCCGACATGATCATCCGGCGGATCGCGGCACTCGCCGCACTCGCCCTCGTGGTCGCCGCGTGCTCGACGGGACCGGGCAGCGGCGGCCGGCTCGAGGGGACCGACTGGGTCGTTCGATCCTTCGATCAGAACGGCCTGATGACGCTCGTCCCGGACGGGGTCTTCGCGGACGCACGGTTCGGCGCGGACCGCGTGACCGGGACCTCCGGGTGCAACACGTACAACGCCCTGTACCAGGCGGGCGGGCGGACGCTCATCGTCGGGCAGCCGTCGGTGACGATGATGGCCTGCGACGAGACGACGATGGCGTTCGAGAACGCCTACCTGACGCTTCTGCAGGAGAGCCGCTTCTACACCGTCCGCAACAACACGCTGACGGTCTTCGGCGCCGACGGGAACCCGATCCTCGGCTACGACGCCGCGCCGCGTAACCCGCTGATCGGGCGGTGGGTGGTCGACTCGTACGAGACCTCGCCGGGCAGCGTCGCCGCGCCGATCGAGGGGACCACGCTGACCGTCGCCTTCGGGATCGCGTCCGTGGGCGGCAACGCCGGCTGCAACACGTTCAACGGCACGTACGGGACGAACGGCAACGTCGTCCGCATCAGCCAGCTCGCGACGACGATGATGGCGTGCGAGCAGGCGATCATGGACCAGGAGCAGGCGTTCCTCGCCGCGCTCCAGGGTGCGTCGCGCGTCGAGGCCCGCGGCCTGACGGTGAACCTGACCGACGAGAACGGCGCACTGAAGGTCGCCCTCACGCGGCCCAAGAGCGACGGCGGGACCGAGGCGGCCCCGACGCCCGGCGCGTCGATCGCGCCGGTCCCCACCCCCATGCCGAGCCCGACGCCCACGCCGAGCCCGACGCCCACGCCGAGCCCGACGCCCACCCCCAGCCCCACACCGACGCCGAGCCCGACGCCCACGCCGAGCCCGACGCCGACACCCTCGCCCACCCCCAGCCCGACGGTGGCGCCGACGCCGCCGCCGAGCGTGCCTCCGACCCTTCCGCCCACTGCCTCGTGCGACCTGACCGTCGTCGGTGGCCCGAAGGTCGCGGAGCTCGTCTATCCGTCCACGTGGTTCACGCTCGCGTCGCCCGCGGACCTCGCGTGTCGGTACTTCAACCCCACCCCGATCACGGTCCCGGCCGACCCCACCACGCTCGACACGGCGATCATGGCGGACGTCGTGGCGACGCCGTACGCGACCCTGGTCGCAGCGGCGTGGGACCGCACCAACTGGGACGTCCGCGTCGCACAGCAGGCGGAGCTCAACGGGGTCGCCCTGACATGCATCGGCGGCGTCGCGCTGACCGACGCGTCGGGTTTCCCGGTCGGGCAGGCCGCCTTCCAGTGCTTCGCCGATGTCGGCACCGCCGGCACGGTCGTCGTCTGGGCGACCGGACCGGAGGATGACCCGGCGCTCCAGGCCGAAGGGGCCGTCGTGTACCTCATGATGGCGGAGTCGACCTTCTTCCCGCAGTAGGCGGATCCCGGGGCGGGCGACCGCCCCCGGATCGACATCAGGCCGAGAGGCCCGGCCCCCCGTGGGGCCGGGCCTCTCGGCTCTTGCCCGGCCGCCACCTCGCTCGCATCCGGGTCCGCCGCCCGTCCACGGGAAAGGAAGAACCCCGGGCGGGCGGGCCCGGGGTTCAGGTGGAGGCGTATGGTGGTTGCGGGGAAGGGATTCGAACCCTTGACCTTCGGGTTATGAGCCCGACGAGCTGCCGCTGCTCCACCCCGCGAGCGAATGGTACGCCGGGGCGTGTGGAACGGTCAAACCCCGGGGGGCGGGCGCCGGAGAGAGTGGGCCGACGACGATGACGACGATCGAGCGGCGGACCGACGGACGCGACCTGGCGCGACAGGTCTTCACGGTCGTCGCGTTCGTCGCGACCGTGACCATCAACGGCCTGGCGAACGCGCTGCCGATCAACGGCCTGGCGACCGGTGAGATCTCGGACCGGTTCCCCGTCCTCGTCGTGCCGGCGGGGTACGTGTTCTCGATCTGGGGCCTCATCTACCTCGGGCTCGCCGCCTTCACCCTCTACCAGGCGCTGCCGAGCCGGCGCGCCGACCCGCTCCTCCGCCGCCTCGGCTGGCTACCCGCGCTGACCGGGGCCCTGAACGTCACGTGGATCCTGCTCTGGCACAACGAGGCGTTCGTGCTGACGGTCCCGGTGATGGTGGCGCTCCTCGCGACGCTCGTCGCCGTCGAGGCGAAGCTCCGCGGCGGCGGCCGGACGCACGCGGGCGCGGAGCGCTGGGCGGTCGCGGTGCCGTTCTCCGTCTACGTCGGGTGGATCACCGTCGCGACGATCGCGAACGTCGCCGCGACGCTCGCCTCCTTCGGGTTCACGGGCTTCGGGATCGATCCGACCATCGTCGCGTCCGCCGTCCTGCTCGTCGGCCTGACGATCGCCGTCTCGATGGTCCTGCGTTTCCGTGACCCCGCGTACGGGTGCGTGATCGTCTGGGCGTACGCGGGGATCGTCGTGAAGGAGTCGGGCACGCCGCTCGTCCCCGTGGTGGCCGGCGCCTCCGCCCTCGTCGTCGCCGTCGTGGTGATCGCGGTGGTCGCGGGCCTGGCGCGCGACGGCCCCACGGGCCGGCCCGCGGCGGCCGTCGCGGGCTGAGGAGCGAGGAGGGAGCCGCCGGGGCGCGATGGTCAGCCGGCGGCGCGGGCCCGGAGCGCGGAACGCCACACATCGACGGCGCGGGGCCACCAGGCGTCCACGTGGTCCGCGTCCCCGTACCAGCGGCGCGCGATGACGTTCGAGTGCTCGGCATCGTCGAGCACGATCGCCTCCGCACCCGGCAACAGCGCGGCCGCGAGCGGCACGACGCCATCGCCCGGGATCGGCGACCCGGCGGGCGCGTCCACGACGCCGCGGTAGAAGCGGTCGGTCCGGCGCTCCTTCGCGGTCCCGAAAGGCGTGCCGACGACGGCGCGCGACGAGACGCACAGGTACCCCACGCGGGGCGCGAAACACGCGCCGGGCACGTGCTCGTTCGCCCATCGCGAGGTCTCGCCCGGCTTCTGCGCCGACCGGCTCGTCGCGTCGAACATGTGCGGCGTCCCGAGCGTGACGATCGCCCCGATCCGCGACGATCCGTTCATCCGGCGCCCGTGGAACGCGTCGGGCGACGTGAGGATCCGCGCGACGACGCCGCCCGCGGAATGCCCGATGACCAAGACCGGCGCGCCCGCGCTCTCGGGCGACGCCTCCGATGCGGAGGCGGCGGCGAGCAGGGTCCGCGCCGCCCGGGTGGCGACGGCGCCCTGGCCGCGGGCGACGGCCAGCACCCAGTCGGGCAGCCAGATCGGCGTGACGACGACCTCGGGGACGCCGCGCTGGAGCAGGAGTCGGCGGAGGCCGCGATACATCGGCGGCGACGACATGAACCCGCCGATCACCAGGACGGTCGGCTGCACGGTCTCGACCCGCTCGCGCCATGCGCTGGTGGTCATGCTCATGCCATCTCCTTCGCGGGATCGGTCGCCGAGGATGGGGTCTCGGCGGATGAGGCCGCCGTCCCGGCGTCGACCGGCACCTGGATCATGAGGCTCGGGTCCTCGCCGTCGAGCCGGCGACGGCCGATCGCGAGCGCCAGCAGCGTCGTGACCAGCATGATGGCGCCGAAGACCTGGAAGGGCACGGCCGTGCCGCGCGTCCACAGCTCGCCCGCCACGAGGGAGCTGACGATGAACCCGAGGGTGCCGGCCGCGCCGAAGATGCCCTGGGCGGTGGAGCTCCGACCGGCCGGGGATCCCCAGCTCACGACCGCGTACAGGGCAGGGCCCAGCAGCGCGAACCCGACGGCCTCCAGGACGACCACCGCCGTCACGGCGTACGGGTTCCCGACCGCGGGATAGATGAAGGCGGACGCGACGACGCAGGCGCTGCCGACCACGATGAAGCGGAGCCCGCCCAGGCGGTCCACCCAACGGCCGGCGAGCGGCGAGAGGAGGATGACCGGGACGCCGAAGATGGCGAAGCTCAGGCCGATGAGGCCGAGGTCCGCGCCGAGCCCCTGCATGAAGAGGCTCCAGATCACCTCGTACATGCCGGACGAGAAGAACGCCCCGAAGTTGATGACGATCGCGGCCATCAGCATGCGGTTCCAGAGGCTCCGCGGCGGCAGGTAGACGGTCCGGGTGGGCACGCCGTCGCCGACGATCGGCGGCGGCGTCGCGAGGCCGGGGGCGCCGTCGGCGGGAGGCAGGGCGATCCCGTGCGGGTCGTGCGTGTGCGCGGGCTCCCGCGCCAGGACCGCGACCGCCACGGCTGCCGCGAGGCCGGCGACGGTCGCGAAGACGAAGGGGAACCACAGTCCCAGCGCGGCGGCGCCCAGTCCGCCGATGGCCGGTCCGACCATGAAGCCGCCCATCTGCGCCGCGCCGTAGACGCCGAAGGCCTCCCCGTGCCGTTCGTCGTCGGTCGCGTCCACGATGAACCCGCGGGCCGCCGGGTCGTACATCGCGGCGCCGAGGCCGGCGACGAAGCGTGCGGCGAAGAAGGGCGCCGCGCCGACGAACACGAGCGGCAGGACCGCGGTCACGGCCGAGATCAGGAGGCCGGCGACCATGAAGGGGACCCGCGCGGACCGATCGGCGACCCAGCCGAAGAAGGGCTCGGCGAGGAGCCGGGCGGCGGGCCAGGCGGCCACGATGAGGCCGAGCGTGACCGGGTCCACCCCGTTGTCGCTCATGTAGAGCGGCAGGATGGGCACGATCGAGCCGAAGCCGATCCAGATGATGGCCTCGGCGCCGAGGAGCGGGAGGATCGGCCGCCAGCGGTCGAGGAAGGCCCCGATCCGGCCGCGGCTCGCGAAGGACGTGGACATGGGATCCCGAATGCGGGGGAGAGCCCATCGTACCGCCGCCGACGGCCCCGCGACGATCCGCCGCCCGGCGATCGCCGGGCGGCGGACGGACCCGCGCGTATCATCCGCGCGTGTCCTGGGCCATCCTCGCCGTCGCCCTCGTGGCGTTCGCTCTCGCGCTCGTCCCGACACGCCGGCTCTTCCTCGCCGGATGGCGGCCCGCACCCCTCGCCGTCTACGTGGGGATCCTCGTCGCGCTCGCCGTCGCCGCCGTCTTTCTCCGCGCCGGGATCCGGGTCGTCGTCCCTCTCCTCCTGGTGCTCTACGTCCTGCCGTTCGTCGGTGCGCCGGAGGTCGTCGCGCGGACGGTGACGCGGATCGGCGGTGGGCGCCCGCCGCGGGTCGTCGAGGGGCGGGCCACGCCGGTGCCGGGACCGGTGGAAGGGGGGGACGACGCGGCTGCCGCGGCGCCGGCGGACGACGACGCGGACACGGCCAGCCCGGACGGGACGCTGGAGCGACCGTGACCGTCGGGGCGATCGGGCTGCACGGCGGCGGCGAGCTCGTCCGCGGCGACGAGCCGTTCCTCCGCTCGATCCTCCGCTCCGCGCTCAGCGCCGGGCGGGCGCGGGAGGCCGAGGGCGCTCTCGCCGCGAGCGGACCCCCGACCCTTCGGATCGTCGTCCTGCCCGTCGCCGCCGGCGGCGACCGACCGGATCTCGCGGTGGCGCACGCGCGGGCCGCGTTCGCGCGGGTGGCGGCCGACCTGGGACTTGCCGTCGAGGTGGGCGACGTGGCGGTCGTCGACGAGCGAACGGCCGCCGACCCGGCGTTCGCGGCGGTCATCGCCGGAGCGGACCTCGTCTACCTCCCCGGGGGCGATCCCGGTCGCGCCGCGCGGTCGCTCCACGGCACCGCGGCCGGACGTGCGCTGCTCGCCGCGAACGCGCGAGGCGCGACGGTCGCGGGCGCCTCGGCCGGGGCGATGGCGCTCTGCGACTGGACGTGGACGCGTCACGGCGGGGGTGCGGGGCTCGGGCTCGTCGCGGCGGTCGTCGTCGTCCCGCACGCGGATCGGTTCGCCGACGAGGTCCTGGCAGGCGTACGCGAGCACGCCGCCGGGGCCCCGGCGACATCGGGCACGCTCGCGCTCGACGAGCGGACCGGCGTCGTCTCGAGGGTGATCACGGGCGCCGGGGTCCTGTGGCGGGTCGCCGGCCCGGGGCGGGCGGCGTGGCTCGCGCCCGGGGCTCCCGCGATCGTCGCGCGCGACGGGGACGACCTCGTCCTGCCCGGCTGACGGCGGACGGGGCTTACCCGCCCCTTACCTTCCTCGGCCGCCGCCCTGACCGGAGCGCCGCATCGTCGTCGGCGTCGGACCGGCACGGCGCCGGCCCCGCTCCCCTCACGGGAGCCTCACGGGAGGCATGCACATGCACAGGCACGGCGGCCGCTTCGCCCTCGTCGTCGCGGCGCTGCTCACACTCGGGATCGTCGGGGCCGGGACGGTCCTGGCGGCACAGCCCGCACCCGCCGCGAAGTCGGCGAAAGCCGGGGCGCTCGAGAAGATCGCGCGCCACATCATCCACGGGACGGTCGTCGTCCAGCGCGCCGACGGGACGCTGCGGACCCTGCAGATCGACCGAGGCACGATCGCGTCGGTCGGGGGGAGCACCATCACGATCGCCGAGCCCGGCGGCGACCAGACGGTCGGCACGGACGCCCGGACCAGGGTGCGCAGGAACGGCGTGAAGAGCGACCTCTCGAAGCTCGTCGTCGGCGACAAGGTCCGCGTCATCAGCGAGGTGACAGGCGGGTCGGCCGTCGCGGACCTGATCGTCGTGCCGCGCCCGAGACCCACGCCGCTCCCGGCCCGGACGACCCCCTGAGGCCCGGGCGGCCGGCCCGCCGGTCGCCCTCTCCGCGCCCCTCACGGGGCCCGCGCGAAGCCGATCGCGCGGGCCCCGACGACGTCCGCCGTGGTGGACAGACGCACCACCGCCGTGTAACGTTCACCCATGCTCCGCCGCCTGGCGGCGGGGATGGTCGTCGCGACGGCACTCTCCGGAGTCGTGTTCGCGACCGGCTCGGCGCTCGTCCCGGCACCGACCCTCGCCCGTTCCGCCTGCACCGGTTGGACGAGCGAATCCATCCCCCCCGATACGATCCGTGTTCTTCGCACCATCGGACCCGACGCAGGCCGGGTCCAGCAGGTGCCGTTCCGCCCGTACGTCGAGACGGTCATGGCCGCCGAGTTCGGCGCGGGTGCGCCCGACGCCGCGATGGAGGCGGGCGCGGTCGCGGTGAAGCAGTACGCCTGGTACCGTGCGATGAACTGGCGGGGCGGCGCCAACTCCGCCGGCTCCTGCTACGACATCGTCGACAACGGCAACGACCAGTGGTACCTGCCGCTGTCCAAGTCCCCGGCGCAGTCCCACATCGACGCGGTCGCGCGGACCTGGACCCTCTCGATCCGCCGTGGTGGGCGCTTCGTCTCCACCGGCTACTGGGCCGGGTCCGACGTCGCCTGCGGGACGAACGCCAACGGCGTCCGCCTCATGCAGAAGAGCGCGGCCCGCTGCGCCCGTGAGGGAAGGACCGCCGAGGAGATCCTGCGCATCTACTACGGCGAGAACATCTCGATCGTCCGACCGGGGTCCAACGACCTCGACGGCGACGGCTACGGCGACGTCCCGGCTCTCGTCACCGGCCCGGACGGCAGCGTCACCGCCCGCATGTACGACGGCGCGACGCTGAGCGTCGCCGAGGCCGGCGTGACGTCGACCGGCGAGGCATGGCCGGTCGTGCTGGAGCCGAGCATCCCGACGCTCCGTGGCACGGGCGACGTGGACGGCGACGGCCGGGCTGATCTCGTCTACGTCCGGCGGGCCGCGAACGGCGGGGCGGAGATCGTGGTCTCGCGCGTCATGGACGGCGGGCTGAGCAGCGCGGGCTTCCCGGAGGACCCGGAGCAGATCACGAGCGCCATGTTCGCCGCTTCGGCTCGGACCGTCCTGCAGCCGCCGGCCTCCTGGGGGGCGCCCGGCGCGGTCACGTCGGACGCGGGTGCCGGTGCGCCGATCGCGATGGCGGTCGCGGACTTCACCGGCGACGGCAAGGCCGACGTCACGCTGGCGTCGGACGACCCGGCGACCGGCGATCTCGCCATCGATGTCCTCGAGTCGAGCGGGGCGGCCTTCACCCGCCCCGTCCGCTGGTGGACGGGCCCGCACGCGGGCACGCTCGAGGCCGTCCGGGTGGGCGACTTCGACGGCGACGGGCGCGTGGACGTCGCGCTCGTGACGTTCGACGGGGGCGCGGGAACATCCGACGGGCGCCGCGCCTTCAGCGTGGACGTCCTGCTGGGCGACGGC
This sequence comes from uncultured Chloroflexia bacterium, assembly GCA_963717255.1. Lineage (GTDB taxonomy): Bacteria > Chloroflexota > Limnocylindria > Limnocylindrales > CSP1-4 > CAIYQJ01. The sequence goes on from CAVQVT010000005.1 coordinate 169,179, forward strand.
ATGGGCTCGTTCTCCGACCCGCACCTCTGGAGCGACGGCGTGGCGATGGGCGACGCGTCCACGCGCGAGCTCGCCGGCGACTGGAACCGCGACGGCCGCGAGGACCTCATGCTGCTGACGGCGAACGGCCCTTCGGGCGTCATCGCGACGGCGCTGATCTCCGACGGCGCAGCGTTCGACCCGAAGGTGTACAGATCGACCACGAGCGGGTTCCGCCTCGGCGTCGCCAAGCTCACGGTCTCGGACGTGAACGGCGACGGCCGGTCGGACGTGATCGCCTTCTACGACGCCGGCGCCGGGGAGGGCACGCGCGTCCTCCCGCTCGTCTCGACCGGGACGCGGCTCGCGTCGCTGCCCGGCACGCTCGACCCGACGCTTCCCTGGGCATCCATCGAGCCGTTCTGACGGTGCCCGGGGTCGCCGCGGTCCTCCGTCGCCCCCGTCGGCACGGGCGAGGCGGGGCGCGACCCGCTCTCCGCGTCGGTGCCGCCGTCATCGTGGCCGCGGGCCTCGCCGCCTGCCAGGGCGCCTCGACGGAGACCATCGCCGCCGGCTACTCCGCGCTCGCCTCGGCCGCGAACGCAGCGTCCGCACCCCTGCTGGGGACCCTCGCGTCCACCGAGGACACCGCCGCCCGCGCTCCGATGCTGCGCGGACTCGCGGACGTGGAGAAGACCTTCGCCGACGGCCTCGCCGCTCTCCCCACCGCCGGCGAGGTGAAGGCGGCGACCGACGAGGTCGTCCGGCTGGCACGCGAACGGGAGGCGGCGTTCCGTGCCGCCGCGCAGGCGACCGGTGCCGCGCAGGCGGCCGCTCTCGCACCGATCCTCGGCGAGGGTGGAGAGGCCTTCCATGCCGCGGTCGAGAAGCTCCGCAGGCTCCTCGGGCTTCCGCCCGCGGGGGCGACCCCATCGCCGGCCGGGCCGGGCGGGTCGATCCCCGGCGGGCCGGCGGGCGCGTCGCGATCCGGCTCCGGGGTGCCGGCATGAGCGGCGACGAGCCGCGGCGGTCTCCGCCGGTCCCCCACTTCGGCCGCCGCACCGAGGAGGCGTTCGCGTACGCGCTCGCGCTCCACGGGGCGCAGGTCCGGAAGGGCGGCCCGGTCCCGTACGTCTCGCACCTGCTCGCGGTCGCGTCGATCGTCATGGAGGACGGAGGCGACGAGGACCAGGTCGTGGGCGCGCTGCTGCACGACGCGGCAGAGGACCAGGGCGGCGAGCCGCGACTCGAGGACATCGCCCACCGCTTCGGTGACCGCGTGGCCGAGATCGTCCGCGCGTGCAGCGACTCGCTCGTCGAGGACCCGCGCGACAAGGCGCCGTGGGAGGCGCGGAAGGCCGCCCACGTGACGCGCCTCGCGGACGAGTCCGACGCGGGCATCCTGCGCGTCTCGCTCGGGGACAAGCTCCACAACGCGCGATCGATCGCCTCGGATGCCGCGGCGGACCCCGGCGCATGGCGCCGGTTCAACGCCCCGCCCGACCGGATCGCGGCGTACTACCGTGCGTGTCACGAGGTGCTGTCGCGCCGCCTGCCCGGGAGCCGGTTCCTCCCGGACCTCGCGCTCGCGGTCGAGCGCCTCGAGGCCCTCGCGGTGGAGGAGATCGCCCGGCGCGGGTCCAGCCCCACCTGAAGGATCCGGCTGACCCGAGTCGCCCGCCGCGGCAGCGAGAGAGCCGACCGGCACTGTCGTCACCGGGCCTCCGCGCGCACGCTCGTGCCCGGGCCGGCGGGCCGGCCGCCGGCCGGAACGGGGGTTGCGCATGCGCACGCGCCGCGTCCGCCGAGTCATGGCAACGGTCGTCAGCCTCGTGCTCGCAGCGAGCGCGGCGGCCGCGTCGCCCCCGCCCGCCGCGGCCCGGGACGGGACCTTCACCCTCCCCGTCCACCCCGACCCGATCGGAGTCCTCCCGAGCGACCTCATCGCCGTCGCGACGGACGCGACGCGGGCCGCCGGCCCGGTGCCCGTCTCCATCGGCGTGACGGACGCCGCCGCCCGCCGGGACGTCTCGCGTCTCGTCGTGAAGCTCGGCGGGACCCTCCTGGCGATGGGCGGGACGACGCTGGAGGCCTTCGTGCCCGCCGGGTCTCTCACGGCGCTTGGCACGGACGCGCGCGTCCGACACGTGCGCTCGCTGGCCGAGCCGCTGTGGCGGCCGGCCGCGACGCGCATCGCCCAGACGGTCGGTGCCAACCTCTGGACCGAGGCCGGCGTGGGCGGGGCGGGCGTGCGGATCGGCGTCATCGACGAGTTCGCAGGGATCGAGAAGCTGCTCGGGGCCGAGATCCCCAACCGGGTGCACGTCCGCTGCTGGACGTCCTGGTTCGGCGGTCCGTCCAGCATCCGGGCGACCGTCGACGCGTGCGGGGACGAGTGGACCGGGCCGCACGGCGTGGCCGTCGCCGAGACCATCGCCTCGATCGCCCCAGAGGCGGAGCTCTACCTCGCCGAGCCGTACACCTACCTCCAGGTGATGGACGCGATCGACTGGTTCGCCGCCGAGGGCGTCCGGATCGTGAACGCGTCCTTCTCGGCCGCCGCCACCTTCGAGGGCCCGGGCGACGGGTCGTACGACGAGGACGATCTGACCTTCTACGCGTTCGTCGACCACGCGGTCTCCCACGGGATGCTGTGGGTGAACGCGGCGGGCAACGAGGACCACGGCGTCTACGATGCGCTGTTCGACGGCGGTGCCGGGAACAGCAGCCTTCACGACTTCGCAACGGGCGCCGACACGGACCGGATCTGGCTCGACGAGGACGAGTCGGTGTACATCGCCCTCCGATGGGACGACTCCTGGGAGAAGCCGAAGACCGACCTCGACCTCATCCTGTACAGCCCCGACGGCGTCGTGGACGTCGCCCGTTCGGTCGACACGAATGCGGAGACCGGCCGGCCGGTGGAGTGGCTCGTGTACGAGGCCGAGGAGAGCGGCCCGTATCGGATCGGCGTCTCGCGATGGGACGGACCGCCTGCCCGCTTCGAGCTGAACGCGTCCTCCACGCTGGAGTTCCGCACGGACTCGCCGTCCCTCTCCGCCCCCGTCGATACGCGGAATCCCGGCGCGATCGTGGCGGGTGCGGTTCGCGTGGGTGCGCCCGACTTCGTCGAGTGGTTCAGCTCCCACGGCCCGACGCGAGACGGACGCCAGAAGCCGGACGTCGTCGCACCGGACTGCGGCACGACCGTGACGTACGACCCGTTCTGCGGGACCAGCCAGAGCGCCCCCTCCGCCGTCGGCGTCGCCGCTCTGCTCCTGGCCGCTGACCCGGGTCTCGCCGACCCCGCGAAGCTCGCGGACGCGCTGCGCGCCTCGGCCGTGCCCGTCCCGAACGCGGAGATCCGGGAGGTCGGCGCCGGGCTCGTGCATCTCGGGCAGCCCCCGGCGACCGTCCCGGTCGCGTCGGAGCGACTCGCGCTGAGGCTCGCGCTGCCCTCGAAGCCGGTCGCGTACGGCGCCCGCGTCACGGGTCGCGTCACCGGGCCGGCCGCAGCCGGTGGCCGGCGCATCGCGATCGAGGCATGGCGGGACGGCGCGTGGACGAAGGTGGCGTCCGGGACCGTCCGGGCGGGCGGCACGGCCGCCGTCTCGTGGGCGGCGACCCGAGGCGACCTGCTCCGCGCGGAGCTCGTGCGGGAGGAAGGGCTGCCCGACGGTGAGAGCGAGCCGAGCATCCTGCAGGTCGTCGCGCGCATCTCGGTGACGTCCGATCCGCCGGGCCGGAACATCGCCGCGAACACCGTCGTGCGCTACACGGTGAACGTCGCCCCGGCCTCGCCGGCGACCCGGTTCTCGCCCTCCCGAGGCCCCACCGCGACGGTCGAGGTGCGTTTCGGGAACGAGTGGAGACAGGTGTCCAGCGGAGTCGCCGCGACGGCAGGGCGCGGGAAGACATGGACCTTCGACGTCCGGTGGACGCGCGGGCTCTGGCGCATCCGGTTCTGGTGGGCCGCGTGGGGCGACCCCGAGGTGTGGTCGGTGGAGGGCGCCTGGATGGAGGTGAACGCGAAGTAGCGGGGTGCGGGCACGTGCCGCGCCCCGGCCGCGCTGCGCCCGGGTGGTGAGCCCGCTGGGATTCGAACCCAGGACCGAGCGGTTAAAAGCCGCCTGCTCTGCCGCTGAGCTACGGGCCCGCGGGCAGTGTACCGTCCGGCCCGGACCGTCCCTCGCCGGCCGATGTACCGTGTCGCTGCACGCGCATCCTGTCCGCGGGCGCCGTCCCGTAGAATCGCCGCGAGGGGCACCGCAGCGCCGGTGCCCCCGGGCGTCCCCGCACGAGACCATCGGAGGGATCGGTGCGCGAGTTCCGGATCGTCGTCGCCGCGCACAGCGGCCTCGCCGCCGCGCTCCTTCGGAGCGCGGAGCTCATCTGTGGTGAGCTGCGCGACGTGACCGCCGTCGGCATCGCGCCCTCCGACTCGCCGGAGACCTTCGCCACGGAGTTGCGTCGTGCGATCGACCTCGACGACCGGCCGGTGCTCGTGCTCACCGACCTCGACGGTGGCACACCCAGCATCGTGGCGGCTACGATCGCGGCCGAGCGTCCCGGCATCACCGTGCTCGCGGGTGCCACGCTCGGGATGCTCGTCGAGGCGGCCACCGGCCCCGACGGGATCGGCGACGGCGCGGCGGCGCGCCTCGTCGACATGGGCCGCGCGGGGATCGTGGACGTGACGGAGCGCCTCGCCGGGCGGACACGCCCGTGACGCTGCGCCTCGTCCGCGTCGACGACCGCCTCATCCACGGCCAGGTCGTCGCGGTCTGGCTCCGCGCCGTCGGCGCGGACCGGATCGTCATCGTGGACGACCGCGTGGCGGCCGACCCGTTCCTCGTGGACGTGCTCACCCTCGCCGCGCCGGCCGGCGTCACCGTCGAGGTCCTCGACGTGGCGTCGGGCGCCCCGCGGGTCCGTGCGCTCGCCGACTCGCCCGATACGGCATTCGTCCTCGTGAAGACGCCGCTGACCGCCCTCGCCCTCCTCCGTGCCGGCGTCCCGGTCGAGGTCGTCAACCTCGGCGGGATGGGCGCCGGACCGGGGAGGCGCCCGCTCTACCGGACGATCTCCGCGAGTGACGACGAACGGGCCGCGCTCCGCGAGATCGAGGCGCTGGGCACGCCCGTCGAGATCCGCATCGTCGCCGACGACCGGCCCATCCCGTTCGCATCGGTGGACCGCCCGTGACAGCGATCGCACGCATCCGCACCTCGAGGCCCGGCCGGCCCCTGGGCTCCGAGGACGGGGGCCGGATGCGCCTCCGGTTCGCCGCGTCGCTGGTCGCCGTCCTGGCGACGACCGCTGCGCTCGTCGCCCTCGGCATGCTGCCCGGGACCGCCCTCGGCGCGGATGCATCGGGCGCCGCCGCGGCGACCGTCACCCCGCTCCAGGCCGCCCTCATCGGCCTCGGCTACTACTTCTCGTTCAGCCCGTGGTGGTTCGGGGCCAACTTCTTCACGTTCTACCGGCCGCTCGTCGCCGGTCTCTGCGTGGGGATCATCCTCGGCGACCCGGCCGAGGGGGCGCTCATCGGCGCGGCGATCAACCTCTTCTACCTCGGGTTCATCGCCGCGGGCGGGTCGATCCCGAGCGACCCGTCGCTCGCGGGCTGGCTGGGCACCACGATCGCGATCGCCGGCGGCCTGTCGTACGGCGAGGCACTGGCGCTCGCCGTCCCGCTCGGGCTGCTCGGGACCGTCGTCTTCTACACCCGGATGACGGTTGATTCGGTCTTCGTCCACGTCGCCGACCGGTACGCGGAGCGCGGCTGGCTGACCGGGCTCACTCTCGCGAACGTCGTCTATCCGCAGATCTTCCTGTTCTTCCTCGCCGCGGTCCCCGTGTTCCTCGCGACGCTCAACGGCGTCCCGTTCATCGTCGACCTCATCCAGAGCCTGCCCGTCTGGGTGATCGCCGGCCTGGCCGTGGCGGGCGGGGTCCTGCCGGCCATCGGCATCGCGATGAACATGCGCTTCATCTTCCGGTGGCCGTTCTCGCCGTACTTCTTCCTCGGGTTCTTCCTCGTCATCGCGTCGGACCGGTCGCTGCCGATCGTCGTCATCGGCGCCATCGGGCTCGCCGTGGCCGCCCTCCACGTGGTGTTCACGACGTCGCCCGCGCCGGAGCCCGCGACGGGGCGCGACGCCCGGGTGACGCCCCCACCGCCGCCGGCATCCGAGCCGGTCGCGACGGCGCCGGCCGTGGCGGAGACCGCAGGAGCGAGCGTGACGACCGACGCCGCCCCGGCGCCCGCCGTCCGACGGCTCTCGCGCGTGGAGGTCCACCGCGCCTGGCTCCTGTGGACGTTCTTCGCCCACGCGAACTACAACTACGAGCGGCTGCAGGCCACCGGCTTCGCGCACGGCATGGCCCCGGTCATCCGCCGCCTCTACTCGGCCCCGGAGGACGTCAAGGCGGCCATGCGGCGCCACCTTGTCTTCTACAACACGTCGCCCGAGTTCGGCGGAGCGATCAACGGCGCGGTCATCGCGATGGAGGAGCAGCGCGCGTCTGGCGCGGAGATCGACGACGACGCGATCAACTCGGTGAAGACCGGACTCATGGGCCCGGTCGCCGGGATCGGCGACACGATCACGCAGGGGACGGTCACGCCCCTCCTCCTCGCCCTGGGCATCTCGATCACCGGCGTGCCCACGGTCGTCAACGGCCAGCCGCCGGACCTGGTGTCGGTGACCGGGAACCCGCTCGGCCCCATCGTGTACCTGGTCCTGATGACCACGTTCCTCCTCGTGGTCGGCTACGTCTTCTTCATGCAGGGCTACGCGCGGGGCAGGGGCCTCATCGTGGACGTCCTGCGCGACGGGCGGCTCGGACAGCTTGTCACCGGTGCCAGCGTCCTGGGCAACCTCGTCCTCGGCGCGCTCGGCGCCACCTTCGTCTCGCTCTGGCTCGCGCCGACGGTGACGCTCGGGAGCGCCTACCTGAACCTCCAGCGCGACCTGATCGACAAGGTCCTCCCGGGGATGCTCCCGCTCGCCCTCATCATGGGCACATGGTGGCTGCTTCGGCGCCGGGTGAGTCCGATGCTCCTCCTGGTCGTCTACCTGGCGGCCGCGCTCATCGGCTCGTACCCGTTCTTCGGCGAGGCGCCGCAGTTCGTGACTGACAAGTGCGGGTCGGCCCTCTTCCAGCCGTACGGACCCTGCCCGGAGCCGTCTCCATCGGCGTCACCGGCGACCGATTAGCGCGGCGGCCACGGCAAGGGGCTGACGCGGTACCCGCGACAGCGCATCATCGCGGCGTGGCCGAGAACGCCGACCCGGAGCTCGCCGCCATCGTCCGCGCGCTCGAGAACACCGTGCGAGCCGGCGGGGAGGCGGACGTGCGCATCGGGCGCTCGGCCGCGGTCCGGGTGCGTGTCGAGGAGGGCACCACCGGGATGCGGATGCGGGCGACGGCGACCGCGCTCCCGCCGGCGGTGGCGCGGGAGCTGGAGGTCCTCGGGTGGCGAGCGCTCGAACGGCGCGTCTTCCGAGCGCCCGCGGCGTCGCGACGGCTCGGTGGCAGTCGCGGCACCGGGGAGGGTGACCGCGCCGAGGCGGTCGTGGACGACGTCTCGCGGACCTGGCCGATCGTGGCGACGCGCGACGTGGACACGGTCGCCCTGGACGTCCTCGAGGCCGTGGACGTGATCGCGGGCCCGGACGCCGTCGGCGCGGTCGTGGCGCGCCATGTCCCGCTCGGCGACGAGGACTCGCAGTACCTCGCGATCGGCGCCGTCCTCGGCGGCCTCGCGATCGTCATCGCGACCCTGGTCGCGGCGGTGATCCGCGTCGCGGCCGCCTATCCGCTCGACCCGCTCGGATCGCTGGTCATCCCGATCGCCGGCGGCGCAGCCGTCTCGTTCATCGCGAGCCGCGCCGTGCTCGGCGTCTTCGGACGCGTCCGAGGTCTCCGATCGCAGGCCGAGCCGACGGCGCTCGTCGTCGGAGCCATCGCCCCGGCGGTCGCGATCGTCGCGTACACGGCCGCGGCGATCCGCCTCGGCCTCCCCTGAGCCGGGCCGAGGCCGGCGACCGCCGTCAGCTCGCCGGAGGCGCCCAGTCCATGAGCCACGCGTGGTCGGGGTCGATCGTGAAGTGCCAGGCGCGGTGATCCCCGGCCATGACGTTGAGGTAGTAGCAGTCGTACCCGGCCGGTGCGCCGACCGGGTGGTAGCCGCGTGGCACGACGACGATGTCGCAGTCGGTCGGCGTCAGCGCCTCGTCGAGAGACCGGTCGGGCGTGTAGACGCGGGCGAACGCGAACCCCTGGGGCAGGGCGAACCGGTAGAAGTAGAGCTCCTCCAGGTACGCCTCGCGCGGCGGATCCTCCACGTCGTGCTTGTGCGGCGGGTAGGACGACCAGTTGCCGCCCGGCGTGAAGACCTCGAACGCGATGATCCGGCCCGCGAGGTCGCCGCCCGGCGGGAGCAGATGGTGGACGCGGCGGGCGGTCATCCCGCTTCCGCGCTCCTCCACCTTCACGTCGTCCGGCCGGATGAGCCGCGTCATGCGGACGGGGCCGGCCGGTGCGTGGGCGACGCCGACGAGCGCGGGCGTCTCGGCGAGGATCGCGACGTCCGCGCCGGGCGCGGCGAGCACCATCCCGGGCGGCGGGCCGGCGAAGACGCTCTCGCGGCCGCCCACGCCGGTCCAGGATCCGCCGGCGACCGTGCCCCCTTTGTCGTCGACCGCGTCGCCGGCCATCACGGCGGCCGACCCTTCGAGGACGAGGACGAGGACCTCGTCGCCGTCGCCGGGCCGGTCGATCCGGTCGCCGACGGCGAGGCGGTGCACGCCGAACGCAAGATAGCGCCAGCCGGCGTCCGCGGGGTCCGTGCGGACGACGACGCCGCTCGGGCCCGGCCCGGCGGCGCGGCGGAGGAGTGTCGAGGTCACGATCGCACCTTCCTTGTTGCTGCCATCGCCCGAGGCCGACACCGGCCGGGCGGCGGCGCGCGGCGACGACGGCGGCGGGCGCGCCCCCGGCGGCCCGCCGCCGTCGTCGCCGTCAGATGCCGAGCGAGCGGACGTACTCCCGGTTGCGGACATTGCTCTCGAAGACCATGTCGAGCGTGTCCGCCATCGTCAGGCCGCGATCCTGCTCGACGACGAGCCACCCTTCGTAGCCGACCTCGTCCAGCGCGCCCATGACCTCCGGCAGGCCGGAGTCGCCCTGGCCGAGCTCACAGAAGACGCCCCGCCGGAGCGCCTCGTGGAGGCCGACGTCATCCCGCTTGCAGTCGGCGATCACCTGCATCCGCGCGTCCTTCAGGTGGACGTGACGGATGTGGTTTCGGTACTCGCGGACGAGCGCCGCCGGGTCCGCGCCGCCGTAGCGGAGGTGGCCAGTGTCCAGGCAGAGGCCCAGGAGGGAGAGGTCCATGTGGTCGAGGACGCGCGTCACCTCGTCCGCCGTCTCGATGTACGTGCCGGCGTGCGGATGGACGACCACGTCGAACCCCATCGACCGGGCGATCTCCGCGGCGCGATGGAGGTTGTCCATGAGGACCGGGAACCGCGCCTCGGGGATCCAGGCCTCGGGGTGCTCGGCGATCCGGCCCGAGAACTCCATCCGGAGCGGCTGGTCGAAGCCGTCGCAGAGGATCGCGAAGGGCGTGTTGCCCTCCGGCGCGGCGTCGCGGACGAGCGTCAGCGAGTCGCGGAGCCACGCGCGGTCCTCCTCTGCGTGCTCGTTCTCGCTGAAGCGCATCGGAAGGAACGAGCCGACGAGGGCCAGGTTCCGCTCGACGAGGCGCGAGCGCAGCTCGTCGGCGGTCCCGAGGAAGCCGGGCGGGCCGAGCTCCGTGCCCTCGTAGCCGCCCTTCGCGATCATGTCGAGGACCTCGAGACCCGTGGGCATCCACGCGTCGTCCTTCAAGACCTCGTCCACCCCGTAGCTGCACGGGGCGTTCGCGACCTTCATCCGCTCGTTCGCAGGCTTCCGGCCCGCCGGGGCGAACACCATCTCGCTCATGGGACGATCACCACCTTCGTCGCCTCGCCGGACCGGAGCCGGCCGAGGCCTTCGAGCGCGTCTGCGAGCGGCACGATGTCGCTCACGATCGGCTTCAGGTTGAGGGAGCCGGACTCGATCATCCGGATGGCCGCCGGGAATGTGAAGTGCGTGATGTACGTCCCGAAGATGCCGATGCTCTTCTCCGTGATGACCACTTGCCGTATCGGCACCACCGCGTTCTGGTTCATCCCGAACACGACGATGCGCGCGCCCATCGCCGCGACGTCGATCGCGTCACCCAGGGCGCTGCCCACGGCGTCGGCGACGACGTCGGCACCGAGTGGGAGGATCTCCGCGCGCCGTGCGGCGAACTCCTCCGGCGACAGCGCGTGGTCGGCGCCGACCTCCAGCGCGACGGCGCGACGCCGGGGATTCGGCTCGACGACGACGATCGGGCTCGCGCCCGAAGCGCGGAACACGGCCACGAACAGGAGACCGATCGCCCCCGCGCCGTACACGACGGCCGATTCGCCGGGCCGGATCGCCGCCCGGTTCGTGGCATTCACGACGCACGCGAGCGGCTCGGTGAGCGAGGCGATCTCGGCAGGGACGTCGTCGGCGATCGGGAACGCGCACGCGGCCGGGGCAGCGACGTATTCGGCGAGCGCCCCGTCGCGGTACACGCCCAGCGCGACGATGTTCGTGCAGTTGGCCGGCCGGCCGGCGCGGCAGAAGGCGCACGAGCCGCACTTGGGGTCCGGGTCGACCACCACCCGCTGGCCGATCTCGACACCCGTCGCCGCGTCTCCGACGGCCGTGATACGGCCGACGAACTCGTGGCCGAGCACGACGGGCGGCGTGGATGGATGACCGGGCGGGACGTTCGCGATCTGGACGTCGCTCCCGCAGATGCCGCACGCCTCGACGCGGACCACCACCTCGCCCGGCGCCGGGACGGGCTCCGGGACCTCCTCGACGCGCACGACGCCGCCCCCGTGGAAGACCGCCGCGAGCATCACCCACCTCCCCGGACGCGCCGGACGACCGCCCGGCCGGCCCGCCGTCCGCGGGTCGCGACGAGCGTGATGAGGCCGAGGACGAGGATCGTCCCGACCATGACCAGGGTGGCGACGGCGTTCACCTCCGGCGTCACCCCGAACTTGATCTGCGTATAGATGTAGACCGGCAGCGTCAGTTGAGAGCCGACAGTGAAGAAGGTCACGACGAACTCGTCGATCGAGAGCGTGATCGAGATGAGCGCGGCGGCGAGGATCGCCGGCGCGATGAGCGGCAGCACGATCCGCCGGATCACCGTCGCCGGGCCCGCCCCGAGGTCGGCCGCGGCCCACTCGAGCCGCGAGTCGAATCCCTGGAGACGCGCCGCCACGATGAGGATGACGAACGGCATGGTGAGGACGAGGTGGCCCGCGATGACCGTCATCTGCGAGAGCTGGATGTGCAGCGTCCCGGCCAGGAAGACGACCAGCCCGACGCCGATGAGGATGCCGGGCAGCATGATCGGCATCGTGAAGGCCACGCGCGCCGCGTTGGGCCAGCGGGTCCCGCCGCGGACGAGCGGGAACGCGGCCATCGTCCCGACCAGCGTGGCGACGGCGGCCACGACGACCGCGATGACGATCGAGTTGGCGACCGCCCCGATCAGCTGGCTGTTCTCCGGCAGCGCGGCGTACCAGTCGAGCGTGAAGCCCGTGAACGGGAGGCCAGGCGTGCGACTGTCCTCGAAGCTGAACAGCACGAGGAACGCGATCGGCACGTAGAGGAACACGAAGACGGCGAACGCCCACGCGCGGAAAGCGTTGCGCGTCGCCCGCGAGCGGCGGCTCACCGGCATCGTCTCGAGGCGGTCCATCGCCTTCGCCATCGCCGCCCCTACAACTTCGTCACGACGTCGTCGAGCTGCAGGTAGCGCCGGAATGCGACGAGCAGCAGGATGATGAACGCCGCGATGATGAACGAGGCCGCGGCCATCGCCGGGAAGGCGCCGCCGCGGTAGAAGTTCACGATGAGGTTCCCGATGAGCACGCCCTTCGTGCCGCCCACGAGCGTCGGCGTCAGGTACTCGCCGATGATCGGGATGAAGACGAAGATCATCGCCGTGATGAACCCGGGCCGGACCTGTGGGAGCAGGATCCGGCGCATCGCGCGGAGCGGCGTCGCGCCGAGGTCCTGGGCTGCCGTCAGCTGGGTGAAGTCGAACTTCTCCAGCGACGAGTAGAGCGAGAGGGCGGCGAAGGGGAAGTAGACGTACGTGAGGACGATGAAGACCCCCACGTCGTTGTACAGGAAGATGTCGAGCGGCTGGCTGGTGAGGTGGAGCTGCATGAGCAGCCAGTTGAGCGCCCCCTTCTCGCCGAGGATCGCCTGCCAGGCGTACACGCGGACGAGGTAGCTCGACCAGAAGGGGATGATCACGGCGAGCAGCACGACGCGCTGCCATCGGGTGGACACGTACCTCGCGAGGAAGTAGGCGAACGGGAATGCCATCCCGATCCCGGCCGCCGTGACGAGCACGGCCATCAGGACCGTCTTGAGGAACGTGCGGATGTACGTGTCCGTCTGGAAGAACTTCAGGTAGTTCTGCAGCGTCCAGGTCGGGATCAGCTGGAGGTTCTGCACTGTCCAGAACGAGTAGACGAAGACGATCGCGAGTGGGATGAAGAAGAGGAAGAGCAGGACGGCCGCGGCCGGCCCGAACGGCCAGAGCCGTCCGAGCGCGGTCGCGCGGCTCCCGGCGTGGGCCTCGGCCGGCGGGTCCGCCGTGGACCCGCCGGCCCGTGCGGTCATCGCGGGACCCTGACGGTCGCGCGGCGACCGGCCATCAGCCGCCGAAGACCTCGTTGAAGGCGCTGATGTACGCATCCGTGTTCCCGGCCGGGCCCTTGAGCTTCATCTTGAGCGCGAGCTCCGGCTGGTTGTAGAGGTAGCGGTCCGCCTTGTCCTTGTGGCCGCCGTCCACGAGCAGCTGGTAGGCCTTCTCGTTCAGGAGCGGCCGCCCGTTGTCGAGGAAGTTCTGGGCGACCCACTCGGCCTGCGCCGCGGCCTCGAGGTATGGCTTGACGAGCGCCTTGTTCGCGCCCTCCTTGACGGTCATCTCGCCGTCGATGAAGCCGGTGGTCCCCTCCTTGGGGATCATGGCGACGACCTCGGGACCGCCGGCGTCCTTCACGCGGTCGGGGGCACCGAGGTTCTGCGTGCCGATCCAGGCCTCCTCGGAGGCGAGGGCGGAGACGGTCTCGTTGTTCTGCTGCACGAGCTTGTAGACGTTCGGCTTGAGCTTCCGCAGCCAGTCCTGCGCCGTCTTCAGCTCGGCGTCGGTCATGTTGTAGATGTCCTTCGCCCCCGTTGCGATCCCGGCGAACAGCATGATGTCCGTCGGCTGGTTCTCCATGACGACCTTCCCGGCGTACTTCGGGTCGATCATCACCTCCCAGGAATCGGGGGCGGGACTCACGTGCTTCGGGTTGTAGACGACCTGGATCGGCGACCACCCCCACGGATAGGCGAGATAGCCGGCCGGCGTCGTCCAGAAGTCGAACGACCGCGCCATCGAGTAGAGCTGCTTGGCGACCTCGAAGCTGTTGATGTCGACGGCCTCGATCAACCCGGCGTCGTCGTACTTGGGGACCCAGAGGGCGTCGCCGGAGACGAGGTCGAGCTGGCCCTTCACCTGGCTGAGCTTGTTGAAGCCGTCGATGTTGTCGGCGAGCTCGCTCACGTTGACCGAGATGCCGGTCTGTTCCTTGACGGCGGCGAGCGCGGCCTCGCCGAAGTGGTCGCTCCACGTGAGGAAGTTGATCGACCCACCCGCGGGGGCCGACCCGGCCGGGGCCGACGCGACCGCGGACGCGGCCGGCGACGACGACCCGGTCGAGCACGCCGCGAGCGCGAGCCCGCCCGCGGCGACGCCCGAGATCTTCAGGAACTCCCGACGCGAGTGACGCTGCACCATGACCGAGACCTCCTCCCCGGGTCGTCGCGAGCCTCCGCGCGCGATCGACCCGACTTCAGCCCTGACGGATGACGATCGATTCGGCGGTCGACCACCAGGCGGACACCTCCTCGTCGAGGAGGCCGCCGAGGGCCGCGGCGCGCGACCTCTCGGCATGGGGGCGCGACGCGACGATCTCGCCGGCCGCGGTGGCGACGGTCACGCGCGTGAGGTCGCCGAGAAAGGAGACACCGATCGCCCGGCCGCGGACGATCGACCACCCCGGGCCCGACGGCGGCTCGAGGCCGACGTCGACGCACTCGGGACGGATCATGACGGTGGCCTCGTCGCCGATCGCGAGCGAGGCGGTGGCGGCGGGGAGCGCCACGCGCTCGCCGCCTTCCAGCTCGAGCGCCGGGCCGTCCGGCCCGGCGCTGGGTCGGCCGGTGACGAAGTTCGACTCGCCGATGAAGTCGGCGACGAACCGGTCGGCCGGCTGGTAGTAGATCTCCCGCGGCGTCCCCTCCTGGACGACGCGGCCGGCGTCCATCACGGCGATCCGCGTCGCCATCGAGAGCGCCTCTCCCTGGTCGTGCGTGACGAAGACGAACGTCGTCCGCACCTGGCGGTGGATCCGCGCGAGCTCGACCTGCATCTGCTTGCGCAGCTTGAGGTCGAGGGCCCCGAGCGGCTCGTCGAGGAGCAGCACGGCGGGCCGCTTCACGAGCGCCCGCGCGAGCGCGACGCGCTGCTGCTGGCCGCCGGACAGCTGCTGCGGGAGTCGGTCCTTCAGGGCGAGGAGCCCCACGAGGTCGAGGTACTCGTCCACGCGCCGGGCGACGTCCGGCCCCTTCACCCCGTCCATCTCGAGCCCGAAGGCCACGTTCCGGGCGACCGACATGTGCGGGAAGAGCGCGTAGTTCTGGAAGACCGTGTTCACGTTCCGGCGATGGGGCGGGAGGTCGTTCACGCGCTGCCCCTCGATCCGGAGCTCACCGGACGTCAGCGGCACGAACCCGCCGATCAGGTTCAGCGTCGTGGTCTTCCCACAGCCGGACGGCCCGAGGAGGCAGTAGAACTCGCCCGGAGCGATCCGCATCGAGACGTCGTCGAGCGCGACGGTGTCGCCGTAACGCTTCGTCGCGTGGACCAGCTCGATCGCGGGTCGGTCGTCAGGCACCGGGCGCCACCTCCCCCGCCGGGCCGCCGCGGACCCTGGTGCTCTCGCGGACCGCGAGCGCCACCGGGAGCGTCTCGGCCTCGGGCATCGTACCCGTCTGGATGGCGGAGATGAGGATGGCGGCCGCACGTCGCCCCATCTCGAACGCCGGTGTGACCACCGTCGTGAGCCGCGGATTCGAGATCTCGGCGAAGGGGATCCCGTCGAATCCCACCACCCCGACGTCTTCGGGGACACGCACGCCGCGCGCCCGCAGGCCGTCGAGCACCGAGAGCGCGAGCTTGTCGTCGAAGCAGACGAGGACGTCGGGGAGCGACCGCGTGATCTCGATGACGACCGCCCCGGGCGCGCGCCAGGCCCCATCGGGCGCCGACACCCACCGGACCCCCAACGGCGACGCCCCGCCCGCCAGCGCCCGCTCGAGGGCGCGCCGGCGGACCACGTCCGACGTCCGCGTCCCGTCACCCACGTACGCCACGTCGCGGTAGCCGCACGCGACGAGGTGGGCGGCGATCGCCTGCATCCCGGCAACGTCGTCGGTCCTGAGCACGCCCCGCACCCGGGTCTGCCGGTCGCGGGGGAGGCGCGGGCTGTCGGGCTGCACGATGACGACCCTGCCCCCCGGGACGAGCCGCCGGGCGGTCGTGGGGTCGAGGAGCGTCGACGCGATCGCCGCGCCGTCGGCCGCATTCTCGGCGAAGAGCCGGAGGGAGCGGCGCTCCCGCGCGTCGTCGCCCTGGCCTGCGGCGAACGTCACCGCGTAGCCGCCCCGGGCCGCCTCGTCCTCGAAGCCCGCGGCGACGAGGCCATGGACCGGATCGCTGAGGTCGGCGAGCAGCAGGCCGAGCGTGCGCGTCCGCCGAACGCGAAGGCTCCGTGCGGTCGCGTTGGGGACGTAGCGCAGGTCGGCCGCGGCAGCGCGGACGGCCCGGCGTGTCGCCGCGCTGATGCGCCGATCCTCGGCGAGGGCTCGCGAGGCGGTCGAGACCGAGACGCCGACGCGCCGGGCGACATCGCCGAGGACCACGCGCTCGCCGGCGGCTCTGCGCGTCATCAGGCCCGCGGCCCGCCGAGGGCGTCCCGACCGGTTCCGGGCATGCTGGCTCCATCCCTGCGCAACCGATTGCACGCACCGTAGCAGCGAGGGGATGACCGGGTCAAGGGGGCAGCTCGCTCACGCTGCGATCGCAGGACCTGTGCCGGGACGCGCGTCAGCCGAGCCGGTCCCGCACCGGCCCCGCGAGCGCCGCGACCGTGTCCGGGTCGAACGGCCCCGGCCAGTCGAAGAAGACCTCCTCGGCCCCGGCGGCGGCGTACGCGGCCAGGGCCGCGACCACGTCGTCCACGGTGCCGGCGCAGGGTGCCGCGGACGCGGCGGCGGCCGCGTCCGCGGGCGACCAGCCGTGGCGTCGGAGCGTCGCGGCGAGGTCGGCGAGCGCCGCCTCCCGGGTCCGCCGGATGCAGGGGGGCGGCAGACCCACCGTCCGCCGGATCGCAGCGGGGTCCCGGCCGACATCGGCACAGTGCGCGTCGAGCACGCGGCTCTTCCGGCCGAACGTCGCCGGATCGCCCTCGCCGTTCCATGCGTCCGCGTAGCGGGCCACGATCCGCAACGTGCGCTTCTCCCCGCTCCCCCCGATGAGCAGCGGGAGGCGCGCCTGGAGCGGAGGCGGGTCCAGGACCGCGTCGTCGAACCGCACCCATCGGCCGTCCATCGTCACGTGGTCGCCGTCGAGGAGGCCGCGCAGGGCCCGCGCTTGCTCCTCGAGCCGGTCGAGGCGCATGCCGATCGGCGGGAGGTCCCAGCCGTACATCGCGTGGTCGCGCTCGTGCCAGCCGGCGCCGAGCCCGAGCACCATCCGGCCGCCGGAGGCATGGTCCAGGGCGACGACCTGCCGGGCAAGCAGCCCGGGATTGCGGTATCCGGCACCCGCGACGAGGCAGCCGAGCCGGATGCGGGACGTCCGCGCCGCCCACCCCGCGATCGTGGTCATCGCCTCGAAGATCGGGCCCGCGGCGTCCGGGTCCACGCCGTCGGCCGAGCCCACGACCGGCGCGAAGTGGTCGTTCGCGAAGCAGCTGTGGAACCCGGCGGTCTCGATCGCCTCGGCCGCCGCCATCAGGGCGTCCCAGCCGACGTTGCTCCCCCAGACCTGGAAGCCGATGTGCATGTCCGACCCTCCACGCGGTCCCCCGTCCGCCCCACTCTGCCATGCGCCGTCGTCGCCGGCCGGGCCGACCGGATACCATCGATCGGTGACGACGTACTACGACCTCGACACCGCGACGGCGATGCTGGCGCGCGTCCGCCCGATCGCGGAGGCGCTGCGCGGCCAGCGCACCGAGATCGCCCGTCTCACCGAGCGGCTCCGGGCTGCCGAGATCGACGAGGGGACGGATCCGGCGGTCGCGGCGGTGCTCCGCGCGCGGATCACGGCGATCGTGGACCAGATGGAGGCGGCCGTCGGGCGCCTCGACGACTGGAGCGTCGTCCTCCGCGACATCCGGACGGGCCTGCTCGACTTCCCGGCGCTGGTGGACGGCCGCCAGGTCTGGCTCTGCTGGCGCCTCGGCGAGGACGACGTGGCCTGGTGGCACGAGGCGGCCACGGGGTTCGAGGGCCGGCGGCCGGCGAGCGCGCTATCCGGGAGCAGGCCGATCCACTGACGGTCGCGCGAGGGACCCGGCCGCACCGAAGGGCGCGGACGCGCCGAGGCCCCGGGGCGGACCGCCCGCAGGGCCTCGTGACGCGGTAAGCCGGCGCGCGCCTGCCGGCGCGACCCTACCGGGACGGGACCAGGATGAACCGCGCGCCGTACGTCCCGCTCTCGCCGATGTTGCCGATCGCGTACGCGGTGTAGCGCTTCTTCGACGCGAGTGTGGCGTTCTTCACCGGCATCGACATCCACATCGAGCCACTGACGCCGAAGCCGATCCACCACGGGCCGGCCGTCACGGGCTTGATGGGCGTCACCTGGGCGTAGGAGACGTTCTGGGCCGAGGTCGACGAGAACGGTCTGGCGTTCTTCGTGATCCGCGTCGCCGCGAAGTCGAGGTTCTTCGTCACGTCCGTGGTGAGGTTGCCGAACCGCAGCGAGGAGCTCCTCGGCTTCGACATCGCCTCGCGGACCTTGATGAAGTTCGGCCCGGTGCTGCCGGTGGAGGCGAGGGCGATCGTGTACCAGTTCCCGGCGCGGAGGTCGATGTCGTCCTTCTTGAACGACGCCGTCTCGCCCGGCACCGCCATCTCGAACCAGATCTGGCAGGTCATCTTGCCGACGCAGTCCGGCGTGAAGTACGCCTTCTGGTACTTCGTCCACGTCCCGTACGGGACGGCCGGGTAGGTGGGCGGCGTGTCCACGGCCACCCGGGTCTCGTACACGTCCAGCGCCGGCTGGCCGACCATCGCGTTGAGGATCCGGACGTAGGCGAAGTCGACCTCGGCCGGCAGCGTGGTGGGCCTGGCGGCGGCGACCGCCGAGACTCCGACGGAGAGGACCACCGTGGCGGACAGCGAAGCGGCGAGCAGGGATCGGATGCGCATGGTGCCTCCTTCGGATCGACGTCCCCGACAGGACGCTGACTAGGGTAGACCCGCCCGGTCGCGGGCGCACATGACCGAACGTACGGGCCGCCGCGACCGGGTGGGCCGGGCGCGCACGCCCGGTCCGATGCGCTCCGCCGGGTCGGGCGCGCGGACGGCGGGCCGCCGGGCCGGGGTCCGCGTCAGGCGGGGCCGTCCCCCCGCCGCAGCACGCGCATGACGAGCCCGCGCGTGCGGTCCCGGTAGGCGAAGGCGAGCCCCACGAGGATGAGCAGGACGAAGTTGGCGGTCGCGACGCCGGCGGACACGAGGTACGCCAGCTGCTGCCCGACCTCACCCCCGATCCCGAGCGCCGGCACGGTGGCGCCGAGGATCCCGAGCTGGAAGTACGGCGGCTTCGGCGCGAGGCTGGCTCGCGCGAGGCCGGCCGTGACGCCCGTCGCGGTGTCCCCGCCGACGAGGAAGACGAACGTCCCGCTGACGGCGGCGGCGCTGTTCTTCAGCTGGAGATCGGCCGGGAGGTCCCCTGCCGGCATGGTGTGCCACACGGCGATGTCGCCGTTCGCGTTCGGCGTCGCCCACCAGACCTGCCCCTGCGCGTCAGGCCCGGTGCCGGCCGCGAAGTACAGCGTGCCCGCGTTGCTCCAGCCCGACGCGCCCTCGCGCGGCAGCGGGAGCGTCCCGCCCTCGCGACTCACGCCCCACGAGAGGATCTGGCCGGCGGTCTCCTTCTCCGTGCTGAGGTCGCCGCGGAGCACGATCGGCGTGGGGCCGGCCTCGGAGCTGCCGCCATAGACGAAGAGATGCGAGCCCTGGAGGCTCGCGAACGCCCCCGTGCGCCGCTCGGGCATGTCCGCCATGGCCTTCCAGGCGCCGGGGGCGCCCTTCGTGTCGAGCGTGGACTTCCACGCGCCGGCGGTGGGACCGGACGGGCCCGTGCCGCCGACGAGGATGATCCCGTCGCCCGCGGCCGCCACCGAGGCCGCCCCACGCGCCTCGGGGAGCGTGAGGGCGTCGTCGACCTTCCAGGTGATGGCGCCCGTCGCCGGGTCCACCGTGCCGGCGAAGGCCGTGGCCGTGGGGGCGCCGGCCGCGTCGAAGCCGCCGATGACGTAGACCGTGCCCGCGACGACCACCGCCGACGCCGCGCGGCGCGGCTCGGGGAGCGGCGCTGCCTCGGTCCACGGCGACAGGTTGCCGACGGTCGAGCGGATCGGCGAGGCGTAGACGGTCGTCACGGCGTCGGTCCCGTTCGACGAGCCGCCGATGTACAGCAGGTTCACGCCGGACTGGACGACGGCGCCGCTCTCGCGAGGCTGCGGCAGGGCCAGCTCGGGCGGCCCGACCTCCCAGGGCAGGACCGCGGCGGGCGGGACGGGGCACGGGACGCCGTCGCCGTTCTCGTTCGGGCAGAGGTTCACGACCGAGACCGAGTTGATCCCGAGGTCGAGCGTGGGGAAGATCGTGAAGTAGAGCGCGCGGTCGGGCAGGTAGCCCATCAGGGCGATGATCAGGGTGAACCACAACAGGGCCTTGACGCCGGCCCACGGCCAGCCGTTCGCGTCGAGCAGGCCGAACAGCACCCGCTTGCGGGCCACCGTCGCGCCGCCGGCTCCGAGCGCCTGCTGCGTCATCGTCCCTCCCTGCGGCCGCCGGACCGTCCGGCGGCTCCTCCGTCACGCGCAGCCCGCGGCCGCGCCCGTCGTCACTTCGCGGTGAGCGTCCCGGTCATGTTCGGGTGCACGGTGCACACGAACCCGTACGTGCCCGCCGGCAGAGCGGGCACGTCGTACGTGATCGTCGTGATGCCGTTCACGATCTCGCCGGTCCAGACCGCGGTCCCGGTGGGCGAGCCTTCGTGGATCGCGACGTTGTGGGGGATCCCCGCGTCGTTGTTCGCGAACTCGATCTGGAACGGCTGACCCGCGGGGACCTCGATCTCCGACACGTCGAACGCGATGTTCTGGGCCGTGATCTTGATGACGGTCCCGGACGGCGCCTCACTGGGAGCGGCGGAGCCGGACGGTGCCGGCGACGCACCCGGCGAGGACGACGGAGCGGTGCTGGGCTGCCCGAAGGCGTCCTTCCAGCAGTTCGGCACCGGCGTGGCCGCCGGCGGCTGGACGAAGTCCGGGTCGCGCCAGCCCGAGATCTCGGCGGGCTCACCCGTGGCCGGGTCGATCCCCTCGAACGTCAGGTCCTTGGGCGCCCGAAGCCACGCGATGAGCTCGTTGACCTCCTGGTAGTTGAGAGGCCCGAGGGGCTGCTCCCAGGGAGGCATCAGGCTGTTCGCGTCGCCGCAGACGTACCGGCCGCCGACCTGGAGGACGTTCGCCAGGTACTGCGGGTTGAGGTGGGCGAGCAGCTTCATCTGGTCGTTGAGGACCGGGCCGATCCCGCCCTGGCCCTGCTGGCCGTGGCAGCGGGAGCAGTTCGCCTGGTAGAGCTTGTAGCCGCGGGAGACGTCGGTCACGACCTGGTCCACCTGCGACCTCGCCATCCGGCCGGAGTCGGCGACGCCGGGGATGCCGACCTCGTAGAAGTAGTAGACGAGGACGAAGATCGCGACGAACGACACGCCGAGGAAGGCGGCCCATCGCGAGGCTCCGCTCTGCCGGACGATCTGTGCGGCGCGCTCGCCGGTCAGTCCGAAGCGCCGGGTGGAAGGCGGCGACGACAGGCGGTCGACACGCACCGGCGCCAGGTCGGGACGGGGCGCCGGCAGGCGCTCCTCCGGCTCGGTTCCGGGCTTGTCGGTCATCGGGTCCCCCGGAGCGTGGCGGCGCGGGTCGGCATGATCGGCGTCATCGGCTCAGATGCAGCCCGTCGGGCTCTTGGGCGGCTCGAGGCCGGGCTGGCCGAGCGAGACCGGCAGGGGCCCGAGCGTGATGCGGCTGGTGTCCAGGGTCAGCACCCCGGCGTCGTCCACCGAGAGGGCGAACCGGTCCATGCCGCGCGGGGCAGGGCCGAGCTCCTTCACCTTGGTCCCGAGCCGGTCGTACCTCGAGCCGTGGCACGGGCACTCGAGCCAGTAGTTCTTGAGGCACGGGTTGGGCTTGCAGCCGAGATGCGGGCAGCGCTGGTACATGCCGCGCACGTTCTCCGCTGTGCCGTCGCCGGCGTTGTCGGTCCCCGGGAGGAACTCCTGGCGCGCCGGATCGATGAGCACGACGAACGCGCGGGCGTCCTGGTAGTACGCGGGGAAGCCGTCACCGAACGGGATGCCGGCGTTCGCGTTCTTCACGTCCGCGAAGGTCCCGATCGTCACCTTGCCGCCGAAGCCGCCGGCGAGGTTCGGCCAGAGGAACCCGATCGTCCCCGCGCCGACCTCGAGGAGCCACAGCCCCACGCCGGCCGCGAGGGACGTCCGGATCAGGCGCCGGCGGGACATCCCGCGCACCTGCTCCTGGCGCATCGCCTTGAGCGTCTCGTTCGTGAGCGCCTGCGGCTTGTCGGCGGGCTCGACCTGGTAGTTGCTCATGGAGTCTGGGTCACCCGGCTCAGAGGCTGAAGTGCAGGCCCGTGACCCACGGCAGCGCGAAGGCGTAGCCGGGGCCGCGGAAGAAGATGCCGATGAAGGTGAGGACGAGGCCGAGACCGCAGAAGAGCGAGAAGAGGAGGACCGCCGTCTTCCGGTCCGACGGGCGCGTCGCGAGGACGTTCCCGCGGTCGATGTACGGGATCAGCGCCGCGCCGACCAGCACGAAGATCGGCGTCAGCGCGCCGGCGACGGTCGGGTGGAAGTACGCGAGCAGCTCCTGCAGGCCGAGGAAGTACCAGGGAGCCTTGGCGACCTCCGGGGTGACGTTCGGGTTCGCCAGCTCCTCGAGGGGCGCGTTCACGAAGAGACCCATGAGGAGCATGAAGACCGAGATCACGACCGCCGCCATGAACTCGATGGCCAGCAGGTGCGGCCAGGTCATGACGGTGTCGTCGGGCTCCTTCTGGACCCGGACGACGGCGTCCTGCTTCACGAGCGCGAGCAGCCGGTACGGCCGCGCGCTCATCGGCACGCGCTGCTTGTCGATCTCCGTGCGGCGTGCCGGGTCCACCGGCTGCACCGTGCGGCGCTCGGGGGTGGTGGTCGGCTGGTCTGTCATGGTCGATACCCGCGGGCCCCGAGGGCGCGTTCAGCGCAAGGCGCCGACGAGCACCCGAGCGAGCGCACGTGGGGGTGCGTGGGCGAGGGAGCGGAGGCGGCAACGCCGCGATGGACCGTCATAGGGGACCGCTGATGCCGCCGTCCTTGCGGATGCGCCAGAAGTGCACCGCCAGGAAGATCGCGGCGAGGAGCGGGAACACCATGATGTGGAGCACGTAGAAGCGCAGGAGCGTGTTCTGCCCGACCTCGAGCCCGCCGAGGAGGATGAACTTGCTCGGCGTGTTGAAGAGCGGCGCATAGCCCGCCATGTTCGTGCCGATCGTGATCGCCCAGTACGCGATCTGGTCCCACGGCAGCAGGTAGCCGGTGAAGCTCAGCATGATCGTGAGGAAGAGCAGGACGACGCCCACGACCCAGTTGAACTCGCGCGGCGGCTTGTAGGCCCCGTGGTAGAAGACTCGCATCATGTGCAGGAAGACGAAGAAGACCATGAGGTGCGCGGCCCACCGGTGGACGTTCCGGGTGAGCAGGCCGAACGGGACCTCGGTCTGGATCTGGATGATGTTCGAGTACGCCATGTTCGCGGACGGGGCGTAGAAGAACATCAGGTAGACGCCCGTCACGGTGAGGACGAGGAAGAGGAAGAAGGAGAGCCCGCCCAGGCAGAACGTGTAGGCGAACTTCACCGCGTGCTGCCGGACCCGCACCGGGTGGAGGTGCAGGAAGACGTTGTTCATCACCGCGTACGCACGCGACCGCTCGTCGTTGGGGTACGGGTTGCGGAACAGCGACCGCCAGACCACGCTCCTGCGGATCCCCTGGTCGACCCGCTCCAGGAAGCTCACCGGGCCCCTCCTGCCGCGCCGGGCACCCCGGCAAGTCGTGCGTCGCGGTACGACTCCTTGTAGAGCCGGCCGTCGCTCGAGATCTCCTGCAGCTCGAACCGCTCCATGGTAATGGCATCGAACGGGCATCGCTTCACGCACAGGGCACAGCGGATGCACCGCTCCTCGTCGAGGACCATCGCCGCGCCGCGCTCCCAGCCGTAGGCGTCCTCGACCTCCGGGAGCGTGCCCTCGGTGCGCAGCCGGTCGATGTCCACCATGTGGATGACGCCCTCGGGGCAGACGTCGGCGCAGGCCCCGCACAGGGTGCAGCGGAACGGGTCGAACCAGATGTTGAAGTTGCACATCAGGCAGCGCGTGGACTCCGCCACCGCCTGCTGCGCCGTGTAGCCCAGCTCGACCGGGGTCGTGAAGTTCACGACCGGGTCGGCCGACGGCATCCGGTCGCCGAGCGGCAGGACGGGGATGTGCTGACGCGGGATGACGTCGTACATCTCCGGCATGTCGTGGCGCCACGACGACGTGATCCGGACGTTCGCGTCGATCCGGACCTCCGACCGGCCCGCCAGGTACCGGTCGATCGCGTACGCGCACTTCTTGCCGTGCCCGGCCGCCTCGATGAGCGTCGCCGGACCGGTCACGAAGTCGCCGCAGGCGAAGACGCCCTTCGCGTTGGTGGCGTAGGTCGCCGGATCCACCTTCAGCCGGCCGCGCGCGACCTCGAAGCTCGACTCCACCGGGAGGAACGAGAGGTCGGCGGCCTGGGAGACCGCCGGGATGACCGTCTGGGCGGGGACGATGAACTCGGAGCCCTCGATGGGGACCGGCGAGCGTCGGCCGGACATGTCCGGCTCGCCGAGCCTGTTGCGGATGAACCGCACGCCCGTGAGCTCCCCGTCCTCGCCGACCAGCTCGATCGGGCTGACGAGGAACTCCATCCGGACGCCCTCGCGCTCCGTCTCGCCGAGCTCCTCCTCGTCGACCACCAGCTCGGAGCGGGTCCGCCGGTACGCGATCGTCACGTTCTCCGCGCCGTAGCGCAGGCTGGTCCGGGAGCAGTCCATCGCCGTGTACCCGCCGCCGATGACCACGACGTCGTTGCCGACCTCGAGCGGCTCCCCGAGGTTGGCCTTCTTCATGAAGTCGACGCCGTACTGGACCCCCGCGAGATCGGCGCCGGGGATGTCCAGGGCCACCGCGTCCATCGCGCCCGCGGTGATCGCGATCGCGTCGAAGTCGCGCAGGAGGTCCTCGAACGAGACGTCCGTCCCGATCTTCGTGTCGTAGACGAAGGTGACACCGAGGCGCTCGATGAGCCGGACGTCCATCTCGATCGCCTCCCGCGGGAGGCGGAACGCCGGGACGCCGATGAGCATCGTCCCGCCGGCGAAGGGCAAGGCGTCGAAGACCGTGACGCCGTAGCCCTTGACCGCCAGCTCGCGGGCGACCGCCAGGCCGGCCGGACCGGCGCCCACCACGGCGACCTTCTCCGTGCGCTGCTCGATGACCGGGAGGACGTCGGGGATCCCGGACATCTCGTGCCATTCGACGAGGAAGCGCTTCATGGCGCGGATCGCCAGGGGCCGGTCGATGTCGCCGCGGCGACAGGCCCGTTCGCAGGGAGCGGAGCAGACGTAGGCGCACATCGCGGCGACCGGGTTGGGGTCGCGGGAGAGGATGTACCCCTCCTCGAAGCGGCCTTCGGCGGCGAGGTTCAGGTACCCGCGGCAGTTGGTGCCGACGGGGCACGCCTCCTGGCACTCGATGTTGCACTGTAGCCAGGAAGCATCGACCGGCTGGACGAGGTACTCCTGGTCGCGCTCGATCGTCACGGGATGTGCCTGCGTCCTCCTCGTGGGGACCCGAGTCCCGGCAATCTCCGGAGCCGGCAGGATACCATCGTGCCATACGGCCGCGCCATACGGCCGCGCCATACGGCCCCGCAACGGGGATGCGCCTCCCAGGAGGGCAGGGATGACCCTCACGCCACCCGATCCCGACACGGACGACGCGACGCTCGTCGACGATCCGTGCGCCTCGCAGCGCCGCGTCGTCGAGGAGACGTCCGCGCTCGCCGACCGCCTCACGGCGCTGCTCACGGCGGCGCGCGACGACCTGCGGAAGGCCCAGCACGCCCTGGCGGTGCACGAGGCGCGCCAGGAGCTCGCGACGCAGGATGCGGACCCACGCGAGGTCGAGCGGCGGAAGGTGGAGGCGTTCGCCGCGTTCCGACAGGCACGTGCGAGCGCGCGCGGGCGCGGCGACCTGGAGACGGCGGCCACGGCGTGGCTGCGCGAGATCGACGATGTGAACCGTCGGCTCGTCGAGGCGCGGCGAGTGCTCGACACGGAGCGGCACGAGGTCGGCCCGCTCGTGGTGGCCCTCGAGAAGCGGACGGTGGCCGTGGACCGCGCCAGGGTCGCGGCGGATCACGCCTCCGTGGCATGCCACG
This sequence comes from uncultured Chloroflexia bacterium, assembly GCA_963717255.1. GTDB lineage: Bacteria > Chloroflexota > Limnocylindria > Limnocylindrales > CSP1-4 > CAIYQJ01. The sequence goes on from CAVQVT010000005.1 coordinate 195,208, forward strand.
AGGCGCGGGAGCGCCTCGCAGCATGCGAGGAGGCAGGCGGAGGCGGCGTCGCGACGGGGAAGGCGCTCGGCTCGGCCTGGATGCTGGGGCACGGCGCGGCGCAGGACGAGGCGGACGGCCGGGAGGCGGCCGCGGGCGCCGAGCGGGACGTCGCGGCCGTGCGTCCGCGCATCGTCGCGCTGCTGCATGGGGATGTCTCCGAGCGCGACATCGTCGCGGTCGGCCTCGCCGGCGGAGAGCCGGACGCGGTGGATCGGTGGGCCGACGTCCTCGACGACCTGGTCACGGCGATCATCGAACGGGCGCTCGAGGAGTCCCGGTTCGTCTTCCCGCGCGACCATCCTTTCTGGGGCCTCTTCCGCGAGGACGAGTGCCGCGAGATCGCCGTCGTGCTGGCGGCGCTCGGCTTCCACCCCATCCCCGGCGCCGGCTGGTCGGACGGGCGCGCGCCGGGACGGCGCGACCTGTCGCTCGCCGTCGGCTACGCGGGTCAAGACCCGCAGCGGATCCGGATCTGGCCGAACGAAGCCGAGACGGCGCGCCTGTTCGACGAGACGTCCGCGGACGTGGTCGGCTTCCTCTTCGAGACCGCCGGCGACCTGACGCTCGGCGAGATGGTGTCGCTGCTGGGCCGCCGGGCCGAGCATCTGACGCCGCTATGGAACGCATGGGGGAGGGCGCGACCGCTCCTGCTCGCCGAGACCGCCTGAAGCGCGGCCGTCCGCACGGCCGCCGGGCCGGATGACCCGGTCAGATCGCCTCGGGCGGGTCTTCCTCGTCCTCGTCGATGACGACGAGGCGGAACGCGTCTCCGTACGTCGCACCGATGGGGGCGCCCTCCGCGGCGCCCCAGGCGCGCATCCGCTCCTCGAGCCGCTCGGGATGGTGGAGCTGGCTCGCGTGGCAGCGCAGCGCGTCGAGTCGCCGCCGGAAGGTGGCCGTGACGTCCACCCACGTGTCCGCCCCGTTCGGCCAGAAGAGGTAGATCCGGCGGACCTTGTGGGCCGCGAGCCCGGCCCGGACCAGGCCCGGGAACGCCATGGGGTTGCGCGCGGCGGGATAGACCGCATCCACCGCCGCGAGACCGACGGCCCGGTGGTCCGTGTGGTTCACGCCACCGCCCGCGTAGAAGAGGACCTCGGGATCGTGCGTGAGGACCGCGTCCGGCCGGAACGCCCGGATCTCGCGGACGAGCAGCTCGCGGAGCGGGAGATCGTTCGCGACCGCGCCGTCGGGCTGGTGGAGGAACGCCACGTCCTGGTATCCCACGACGGCGGCGGCGGCGAGCTGCTCGGCCTCGCGCGCGGCCGCGACCTCGAGCGGGTCCGCGCCCGCATCGTCGCTGCCCTGGTCGCCGCTCGTGCAGCAGACGAGACGGCCCACCGACCCCGCGTCGACCCACCGCGCCGCCGTCGCGGCCGGGCCGAACTCGGCATCGTCCGGGTGCGCGGCGATCACGAGGAAGCGATCCGGCCGCCACGCATGGGCGCCGGTGATCCCGGCAAGCCCGCCCTCGTCTCCCATCTGGCCTCCCGCGTCGACACCCATCGTCGGTCCTTTCCCACGGCCTGTCCACGAAGATACGGAATCCGCATGATGCACCGCCCCGGACGCGCGGGTATGGTCTCCTGAGACCTCGCCGTACCCCCCACGCGCGGGGTCTTCTCCTTCCCGGCGCCGGGCCCGCCAGCGGCCACCCTCGCCCGCGCCCGCGCCCGGCGCACGGATCTCATGCCTGGGCGCCCACGACCAGCGCGACGGCGGCCACGGCGCCGCCCGCCACCAGCACGATCACGTCCCGCCACCCCAGTCGGATCGGGCGGAAGTGGGTCCGCCTGCGGCCGGCGTCGAAGCCCCGCGCATCCATCGCGAGCGCCATCCGCTCGCCGCGCCGCACCGCCGAGACGAGCAGAGAGAGCAGGCGCGAGGCCGCCACCCCCAGGGACGCCGCCGGTCCGTGTGCCTCGATCCCGCGGAGGCGGCGCACGGCGCGCGTGGACGTCCAGTCGGCGGCGAGGTACGGCGCGATGCGGAGGGCCGCCAAGGTGCCGTAGGCGAACCGGTCGGGGACGCGCCACTGCTGGACGAGCGAGTCGGCAAGGGTCGTCGGGTCCGACGGGCCGAAGACGAGGAGGCTGGCGACCGCGATGAGCGCGAGCCGGAGGGCCAGCGCGAGGGCTGCAGCGCCGGCCTCGACCGTGATCCGGAACGGGCCGACGACGGCGAGCGTCGCCGCGCCGGGGTCGGTGCGGGACGGGTGGAGGACGAGCGTGAGCAGCGCGAGCCCGCCGGCCGCGAGAACGAGGGGTGCGAGACGCCGGGCGGAGGCGCGCAACGGCAGGCCCGAGAGGACGGCCAGCGCGGCGACGGCGGCTGCGAGCAGGACGGCCGGCACGCGCGGATCCACCCCGACGAACGCGACGAGGAGCCAGGCGATCGCGACGACGAGACGGGTGACCGGGGCCGCCTCGCGGAGGAGGCCCGGCCGTACGGGCTCGAGCGGGGCGGGCAGGAAGCTCACCGGGTCCCACCCGGGGCCGTCGCGGGGTGGGAGACGGCGGCCTCGCCGGTGCTCGCCGCCTCGTGCGTGTCGTTCGCGACGGCGGCCGGCTCGGCGAAGGCCGGCTCGCCGCCGGCGGCCTCCGACCGCCACGGGCCGGGAGGCTCGTAGGGCGGCGCCTCCAGGAAGGCGGCCACCGTCCCGTCGAAGACGACCCGGCCGGCCTCGAGGCCTACGACGCGGTCGCACGAGGGGAGGAGCCGCGGGTCGTGCGTAGCGAGCACCTGCGCGCCGCCCCTGCGCCGCGCCGCGTCGATGAGCCGGACGACCTCGTCGGTCGCCCGTCGGTCCATCCCATACGTCGGCTCGTCCAGCAGGAGCAGCCGGACATCGCGGACGCTGGCCGCGGCGACGGACAGCCGGCGCTGCTCCCCGCGGCTCAGCGCATGCGGGTCGCGGTCGGCGTAGCGGGCCAGGTCGAACCGGTCGAGGAGACCGTCCACGAGGGCGTCGCGACCGGTGTCCGGCCGCGCCCCCGCGGCGATCTCGTCGCGGACGGTACGGCCGACGAACGCGATCTCCGGCTCCTGGAAGACCAGCGCGAGGGAGTCGGCGAGGTCGGACGCCCGAAGGCGTGCGGGATCGACGACCTCTCCTGACGGCGACGCGACGCGGACGGTCCCGCTCGCCGGCGCGAGGATGCCCGCGAGGACGAGGAGGACGGACGACTTGCCTGCGCCGTTGGGCCCGACGAGTGCGATGCGCTCGCCGGCGTGGACCTCGAACGAGATGTCGGCCAGAAGACGCCGGCCGGGGCCGGCGGCGACGGTCGGATCCGCGACCGACAGGCCGTCGACCCGCGCGACGGGCGGCGCGGGCAGCGCGGGCAGGACGGGCGGCGCGGGCGGGACGTGAGGCGCGGGCGGGAGGTGAGGCGCGGGCATGACGGACGGGGTGGGCCTCGTGTCGGCCGCGGTGGGATCGGCGCGCCCGGCGGCCGGTCTCGCATCCGAGCTCGAGGCCACGTTCGGGCCGGGCGCCGCGACGGGGCGGGCGAGGTGCCGGCGCCAGGCCGTCGGGATCCACGCGCCGATCCGGTCGAGGTCGGCCGCCCACCGCTCCCCCGTCTCGGCCAAGGGTCCCTCCGCGAGCATCGCACCCGTGCCGTCGAGGACGAGCACGCGGTCGGCGAACGGCAGCACGGCGTCGAGCCGGTGCTCCACGACGACCACCGCACGGTCACGGCCCGCGACCAGCTCGGCCAGCCGGTCGAACACCGACGCCATGCCGGGAGGGTCGAGGTTCGCCGTCGGCTCGTCCAGGACCACGATCGACGGCTCGGGGGCGAGCGCCCCGGCGATCGCAAGTCGCTGCTGCTCCCCTCCCGACAGCGCGGCCGTGCCGCGCTCCTCGAATCCCGCGAGCCCGGCGAGCGCGAGGGCGGCCGGCACGCGGGCGCGCATCCGCTCGAGCGGCCAGCCGCGGTTCTCGAGGCCGAACGCCACCTCGTCGGCCACCCGTCCGAGCACGATCCCGGACGCCGGATCCTGGAAGACGATCCCCACGCGGTCGCCGAGGATCGGGGCCGGAGTCGTCGCCGTGTCGAGCCCGTCCACCATCAGCGTGCCGGTCGCCGCGCCCGGGATCGCGTGCGGGACGAGGCCGGCGATCGCGAGGGCGAGCGTGCTCTTCCCCGACCCGGACGGGCCGAGGACCAGCAGCACCTCGCCGCGGCCGAGGACGAAGTCGACGCCGCGGAGGGCCGGCGCCGTCGATCCACGGTAGGTCCAGCCGAAGCCGCGGGCCTCGATCGCGGCGGTCACGCGCGGGACGGGAATGCCCGCAGCACGCCGGTCCGGGCGAGGGCGCGGACCAGCGCATGACCTCCGACACCGGCGACGACGATGCCCGAGGCGAGCATCGCGACGACGACCGGGACATAGAAGCCCGCGTCGTAACCGGCGCTCGGGGGGTAGTAGACCGGGATGTCGTGGACCGCCATGCCGACCGCCGCGCCGGCGCCGGCGAGGGCGGCCACGGGCAGGCTCCACGCGCGGTACAGGAGGACGGCGAAGACGATCTCGGCGCCGAGGCCCTGCGCGAGCCCGGACAGGAGGACATCGAGACCCCAGACGCTGCCGAGCAGCGCCGAGACGGAGGCGGCGACGATCTCGGCGAAGACCGCCGCGCCCGGACGGCGGACGATGAGCGGCGCGACCACCGCCGGCATCAGCCAGACCCCGCTGATCAGGTACTGTGCGGGCCGGAACGCCGTGAAGACCGGGTCGAGGGCCGCCCACACGTAGTTCCACGCCCAGAAGACCACGCCGAAGGCGACCGCGATGACGGCGACCACGACGATGTCGACGGTCCGCCAGCGGGCCGGCGAGCCGGCGGTCCCTGCCGGGGCCGGCGTCGGGACGGGAGACGGGGACGCGGTCATGGAGCACCTCCGGTGGCGGACGGAACCGACGCGCCCGTGCCGTCCGCGATCTCGACGACGAGGAGCCGGCCGCTCCCGAGGTCCACGCGGGCCTCGGAAGCGGTGCGGATGTTCGACACGCCGCGTGCGGGCCCGACAGGCAGGTCGCCGCCGTCGAGCGCGTACGCGAGGCCGTGCGTGACCACGCCGCAGGCGGGGTCGCCGACGGGGAGGAGCGAGACCGTATCGCCGACGCGGCCGGGGAGTGCGAGGGTCGCGGGACCGTCCGCGTCCGCGGACAGCAGCCGGATCCGGGTCCGGCCGTCGAGGATCTCGGTCGGGCGCCCTTCGAGCACCGGGTGACCGAGGAGCGCGACGTTCGCGAGCGCGTGATCGATGCGGGGACCGCCGAGCGCGCCGAGGATCGCGACGCTGGTCGCGCCGCGCCGGACGGCGACGAGGAGCGCGAGCTCGGTGTCCGTCTCGTCCTTCTCCGTCGGCACCCGCTCGAAGGGGATGCCCGCGGCGGCGATCCGCCGCGTCTCGTCCGGTCCGAGGGAGTCGGCGTCGCCGACGACGACGTCGGGCCGAAGGCCGAGCGCGATCGCTGTGAGCGCGCCGTGGTCGGCGGCGACGACGAGATCGCACGGACGGTCCCAGCCAGGCCACGCCGCGTCGAGCGCGGCGCGGTCCGGGGCATCCCCCCCGGCGACGACGATGACCCGCATGGACGTGCTGGACCTCCATCGCTGGGACGGAGGTCGTCTGGACTCCCTTCGCCGGCATGACCCGGATCAGGTTCCGAGGGTCTGCGGTCTCCCGCACTCTCAGCGCCCGTGGCGCTCCCCTGTCCCACCGTGACGTGGTGACGCCGGTCTCAGACGGTCCACGTCCGCGACGACGCTGCATCGACTGTACACCCGGACGCGGCCGCCGGGCGTGCGGGACGGCGAGCGCCCGGCGCGCCGGCGACGTCCCGCGCGGCCGCCCGGGACGGCGCCCCTGCTAGACTCCCGGGCGTGCCGGAGACCGTCGAACACCCGTCCGTCGTCCGTGTCGTCGAGGCGGCGGCCCGCAAGGGCGTGGCGCTCGACATCCGCACCTTCTCCGAGTCCACGCACACCGCGGCGGAGGCCGCGGCCGCCGTCGGCACCGACGTCGAGCGCATCGTCAAGTCTCTCGTCTTCGTCGCCGGCGTCGACGAGGAGGGGCCGCGGACATACGTGTGCCTGATCGCCGGCCCGGACCGCGTGGACGTGGCGCGCCTCGCGATCGTCGTCGGGGAGCCCGACATCCGTCGGGCGACCGCCCGGGAGGCCCGCGACCTGACCGGGTTCGTCATCGGCGGGATCCCCCCGCTGGGCCATGCCCACGAGGTGAAGGTCGTCATGGATCCGGTGCTCGATCGCCACGAGATCGTCTGGGCGGCCGCCGGTCTCCCCAACGTCGTCTTCCCCGTCCCGCCCGCGACGCTGCGCGCGCTCGCGAACGCGACCGTCGCCCCGATCGTCGAGGAGCGCGAGCCGGCTCCAGGACGCGCCGCGACATGACGGATCCCCGGTGAGCCGGGAGCCGCAGCGCAGCACCGTCGCGTTCCCCGGCGGGATCCGCGTCCGGTCCGTCTGGGGCGGCAGCGGCGGAGCCGCCGCGGTCTTCGCGCTCTCCGAGGTCGGAGCCGAGACGGCGGACCATGGGACGCTCGCCGGCACCGACCCCGACGCTCTCTGCCGAGCCGAGGTCCGCGTCGAGACGCCCGCCGGGACCTGGGCGGTCCGGCTCGCGTCGCGCATCGGCGGCGAGCCGGCGACGTTCGCCTGGGACACGGCGAGCGAGCTCGTCGTCGCGTACGGGTTCCTGGCATACGCCTTCGACACGCGGTCGGGACACCTCCGCTGGACGCTCCGGTCGGGGACGCCGATCGTGGCGATCCTCGGATCGCCGCGCCTCGGGCACGTCATCGTCCAGTCGGAGGTCGAGACGTTCGCGGTCGCGGCGGACGGCGAGGTCGTGTGGCGCGTCGCGCACTCCGACGTGGTGACGGCGGCCGCGCTGGTCGGTGGGCGCCTGGTGCTCACGGGGTACGGCGGAGAAGCCGCCGCCCTCGACCCGGCGACGGGACGGGCATCCGCCTGAGGCGCGCCGTCCCGGTGCACGGACGCACCGCGCTGTGGACGGACTGTGGACGAATCCGCCTCGCCGGAGCGTGGGAGTCGCACGATGGTGGATAACCATCGTTGACCTGCGGCTGAGCCGGGTCTAGCGTGGAAGGAGGTCCGGAGGGGCCGGGCGCTGCTGAGGGCGGCGATGACATCAACGCCGACGCGGCGGTGAGGTTCCTCCGGGCCTCTTCACGTCGGCCGCGGTACCATCGCGCCCCGTGCTCTCCCTCCTCCTGGTCGCGTCCGGCCTGATCGCCGGGGCCGCCGGCCTCCTCGTGCTCCGGTCGTTCGGACCCGGCCTCCGTGTCGGGCGCCTCCTGTCGGTCACGCCCGTGATCCCGATCGAGGATGCGGTCGCCATCGCCGCCTCCGGCGAGGAGCGGTACATCGGCGTCGAGGGTCGGATCGACGCGCTGGACGAGTTCGAGGACGACGTCCACCGGCCGCTCGTCTTCCGCCGGCGGCGCCTCGAGGCGCGCGTACGCGGCCGCTGGGCGACGATCGAGGACGCCGTCGAACGCGTCCCGTTCTTCGTGGACGCGGGACCCGCGTCGGTGGCCGTCGACGTCGAGGCCCTGGGGGCTGGGGTCGTCGTGCTCCCTCGCGAATCGGTGGGGACGGCCGCGGAGGTCCCCGACCGCGTCCCGGCCGGCACGCCGCCCCGGACCCCCGTCAGGCTGCGCATCGAGCAGGTCTCGTCGGTCGAGCACGCCACGGTCCTCGGGTGCCCGCGCAGGGGGGCGGACGGCACGACCCGCATGACGGCCGGCCTGGGGCGCCCCCTGGTCCTCACGACCCTCGAGCGCGAAGAGGCGATGCGCGTCCTCGCGGGCGGTCGTCGCGGGCGCGCCACCGCGGCGGCGGCACTCCTCGCCGTCGCCCCCGTCCTGCTCGCCGCGGGCCTCTTCACGGCGCTCGCCGCGGGCCTCTTCACGGCGCTCGCCGGCCGGCTGGTCTAGGCTCCCGACGTGCGCAGCCATCGACGATCCTCCATCGCCCCGCGGACCGGGGCGACCCTCGCGGTCGCCGTGGCGCTGGCCCTTCTCGGCGGCGCGTCGGGCCCGGCGACGGCGACCCTCGCAGCCGAGCCCGCGCCGAACGGCGGGTCTCCCGGTGCCTCTGCCGCCCCGGAGGGCGGCGATGCCCGCAGCCCCGGCGAAGGCGCCGGACTCGCCGGCGCTCCCCTGGTCGCGATCGGCGCCGTGACCGCCATCGGCGCCGCGAGCGCCCTCGCGACGCTCGCGTACGTCCGCCTCACCGGCGGATCCAGCGGGCGGTCCCGGTGAACGGCTCGGGTCCGCGGCCCGGGAGCAGCCGGCCGCGCCTTCTCCGTCTGGCCGCCGTCGGTCCCGCCCCACGGCTCGCCGGCAGCGTCGCCGCCGCCCTGGCGGTCGCCGCCAGCCTCGTTCTCGGCGGGTGCGCCGGTCCCTCGGCCTCGCCGGGGCCGAGCGCGGCCGCGTCGCCTGCCGTGCCGGCCGGGTCCGGACCGGACTGGCTCGGGCCGACGGGGAGCGACGATCCGGCCGCCTGTGCCACGCCGGCGCCCTCCGAGCCCGTCAGCGTCTGCGCGGATCCCGCCGGCTCGCCGAGCCCCCGGGGCGCGGCCCCCGGGACCGGCGGGACGACGGCGACCGGCGGCCAGGTCGCGGCGGAGGCCGGCTCGGACACCGCCCCGGCCTCCACGGAGGGGGCGTCGCCGGCGGCCACATCGAGCACGGCCGCCCCGCCGGGGCCGTCGGGATCCGCGGACCCGTCGGCTTCGGCGATCCCCGCGGCGTCGGCGGCCCCGCCGGCCGGTGCCGCACCCACGTCCGCCGTCGGCTTCAAGGTGCGCGACACCATCGTCCCGGTGGCGTTCCCGCTCCCCGCCACCGCCCGCTACCTCTACGGAGACGGCTGGCGGGCGCCCCGGGTTGGCGTCGCGCGTTCGTACAACCAGATCCGCGGCGTGGCACCGGACGGCACGTACCTCCGTGCGCACGACGGTCTCGACCTGCGCGTGAAGCTCGGGACGCCCGTCCTCGCGCCGTTCACCGGCAGGGTGATCGACCCGGCGAAGCGGTGGAAGCCGTGGGACCCGTCGCGGTACGGCAAGGTCGTCGTGATCGAGAGCACAGAGCCGACCTCTCCCGGATACGCCGTCATCCTCGCGCACCTCTCGTCGGTCACGGTGAAGCCGGGCGACGAGATCGAGCGCGGCCAGGTCGTCGGGAGGACGGGGAGGACCGGCAACGCCGCCGGCACGCCGCCGCACCTCCACCTGGAGATCCGCGCGCCCTTCAGGATCCGGTACGGCTACGCCGGGGTGATCCGGCGCCTGGACGTCTTCGACGCCGAGCCGTCGCTCCGGGCAGCAGACCCCAAGGCACGCTGACCGACCCCGCCGCCCGGCCCGGCGGCACCGAGCCGACCCCGGCGCCGGCATGCCAGCGCCCCGGAGGCCCCCCGCCAGCGTCCGCCTCTCGCAGCCGGCTGGTACTACCGTCCCATAGTGAGGTTCTGTGAAGTGGCCGAGACTTCTCGCGTCGGACCTGACATGACTTCACGGGGAGACCGCGGAGCCGGGGATGGAAGCGTACGAGACGACCCTCTCGATCACCGGGGCGGCGCGGGCGCTGGGCGTCCACCCGAACACCCTCCGCGCCTGGAGCGACCAGGGACGCATCCGGTCCTTCCGGGTCAACACGCGCGGCGACCGCCGGTTCCTGCCCGCCGACCTCGAGGCCTTCCTCGCCTCCGCCGAGTCCCCTGCTCTCGTCGCCGACGACGCCGGGCCGACAGCGGACGCCACCGGCCGCCACCCGGGTCGGTCGAGGCCCGGCCGTGCCGCCGCCGACGATGGGCGGCTGCTCCACGTGGTGCGCGGGCCCGGATCTCGAGGCCTCTCTCCCGGCGCGGCGGGGCAGGCGCCCGGCGATGACGGCGCGGAGCCCGACGCGGTCGACGGCGCGATCGCCGACGCCGTCCGCCGCGAGCTCGACACCGCCGCGTCGCTGCTCGGCCGCGAGATGGCGCCGTCCGGCCTGGACGGCTCGCTCGCCCGCATCGTTCGGATCCTCAGGGCACGCCGCAGCCACACGTTCGTGGGGATCTGGTCGCGCGACGGCGACCGCCTCGTCGCCCGCGCCGCGGCGGGCGAGTGCGCACCGATGCCGGTCCCGGCCGACGGCGCGAGCCTCCCGGCCCGGGCCTTCGCAGCCACCGAGCCGTTGACGGAGCCGATCGCGGACGACCGGCCGGCCTGGCTGTCTGCCCCGCCGGCCGGAGGGTCGGCGACGGCCGTCGCGATCCCCGGCTCCACGGCCGCGTGGGGCGTCCTTGCCGTGGTGGACGCCGCGGATGCCCCGAGCCGCGCGTCGTCCCTGCCCGCGATCGCGGCGATCGTCGGCGGCGCCATCCGCACGTCCCGACTCGTCGACGAGGCGACCCGCGGCCGACGGCAGTCGGAGGCGCTCCGGCGGGTCGCCGTGGAGCTCGCGAGCGAGCTGGACCTCGACCGCATCCTGGACTCGATCCTCGAGCACGCCGCGTCGCTCTTCGGCGCCGACCGGGCCGCGGTCTTCCTCGGGCGCCCCGGCGGCCGCATCCAGGGGTCGTACGCCCGCGACCTGTCGGACGCGTTCGTCGCCTCGGTGACCGCCCTCCACCCCTGGTCGGTCCCCACGCAGGCCCTCCGCGAGCGCCGGCCCGTCTTCGCCACGCGCTACTCCGACGACCCGCGCGGCGAGTTCCAGCGCGAAGAGCTGCTCGCCGAGGGGATCGACACGATCTGCACCGCGCCCCTGTACGACGGGAGCGACCCGCTGGGGGTCCTCAACCTCTACCACGACATCGCGCATCCCTGGTCCCACGAGGAGCTCGAGACGCTCGCGGCGTTCGCGGCGCAGGCGTCGGTCGCGATCCGGAACGCGCAGAACTTCCGGCGGACCGAGGCCTGGGCCGCCCAGCTGCAATCGATCCAGCACCTCGGCGGCGAGCTCGGGCGGCTGTCCTCGTCGTCCGATATCGGGACGGCGATCGTCGCGGAGATCGAGCGCCTCATCGACTTCCACAACGTTCGCGTCTACCTGATCCGGGGGGACGAGCTCGACCCCATCTCGCTCCGGGGGAAGGTCGGCGAGTACACGGACGAGAACGTCGACGCGCTGAAGCTGAAGGTCGGCGAGGGCATCACCGGGTGGGTGGCCAAACACGGAGTGCCCCAGTACCTGCCCGACGCCGAGGCGGACACGCGCGCCGTGACGATCCCCGGGACCGGGTCCATCGAGGAATCGATGCTCCTCGCTCCGATGGTCTTCGAGGAGCAGGTCCTCGGGGTCATCGTGCTGTCCAAGCTGGGCCTCGACCAGTTCACGGACGGCCACCTGCGCCTGCTCGTCATCTTCGCGAACGCCGCCGCCCAGGCGATCGCGACCGCGGAGGCGTCCGACCAGCTGCGCCGACAGTCCGACAGGCTCGAGCGTCAGCTCCGCAGCCAGCGCGCGCTCCTCCAGACGACCGAGTCACTCCTCACGACGCTGGACGCGCGGGCGATCCTCGACCGGATCACCGAGAGCCTCGCGGAGCTGGTCTCCTACGACAACCTGGCGATCGAGCTGCTGGATCCGCGGACGGGCACGCTCCGCCCGATCGTGGCGCGAGGGGCCGACGCGGACTACTACCTGCTCGCCTGGGAGCCGGGCGAGGAGGGCCTCGCGACCTGGGTCGTCGAGCACGGCGTCCCGCAGCTGGTCGTGGACGAGATGCTGGACCCGCGCATCTCGCAGGACCCGACGAAGGGTCCGGTGGAGGGCAGCATCATCTGCGCGCCGCTGCGCGGGCCGAGCGGCGTGGTGGGCGTGCTCACCCTCGAGCGCCTCGGAACGTCGAGCCGGTACGATGAAGACGACTTCGAGCTGGTCCGGCTCTTCGCCGGCCAGGTCTCCATCGCGCTCCGCAACGCCGAGCACTACCGCGCGGCACGGGTCCGTGCCGAGACGGACGGCCTGACGGGCCTCCTCAACTACGCGTCCTTCCGCGACAAGCTCGGCGGCCTGTCGCTGGCCGGCGAGCCGTTCAGTCTGCTGATGATCGACCTGGACGGGTTCAAGGCGGTGAACTCCACCTACCTCTACCAGGGCGGCAACGTCGTCCTGCGCCGCGCCGCCGCTGCGATCCGCTCCGCGGCCCGCGAGAGCGATGACGTCTTCCGCTTCGGTGGCGACGAGTTCTGCGTCCTCCTGCCCCACACCGACGTCCTCGGGGCGCGGATCGTGGGCGAGCGGGTCCGTGAGGCCGTCGCCGGCGTGGAGCCTCCGTCGCGTGCTCGCGGCGGGAGGGGCCTGCGGATCACCGCGTCGGTGGGGATCGCGGCGCTGCCGGAGGACGCGGAGACGGCCGACGCGCTCGTGGACGTCGCGTCGCGCGGCGCGTTCTTCGCCAAGGCACAGGGCGGCGACCGGGTCGCCACCGCAGCGGAGAGCGCGGGGATCGCCGACGAGTTCGAGCCGACCGGGCCCGGACGGGTCGAGTCGGAGGTCACTGCGATCGAGGAGCTCCTGGACGCGGTCCCGTCGACCTGAGGGACGGTGCGCCGCCTCGGGATCCAGCGGGCGAAGAGCGGCGGGACGGCTCCGGGTCCGACCCGGGTATCCTCCGCGCGTGACCGCCCCCGACGCGCCCCGCATCGTCGTCACCGTCATGGTCGCGGCCGCGCAGAACGAGCCGGAGATCGCCGCGCGGAAGAACGACCTGTACGCGGCGGGCGTCCGGCGCCACGGCGGCCTCCCGATCCTCATCGACGCGACGGTCACGGCCGCCGACCGCGCCGCCGCCTTCGCGTCCATGGACGGCCTGCTCCTCACCGGCGGCACCGACATCCACCCCAGCGTCTACGGACACCCGGACGCAGGCTCGCGCAGCGTCGAGGTCGACCGCGACGCGCTGGAGGCGGAGGCGTGGGAGGCGGCGTCCGCACGGGGCGTCCCCGTCCTCGGGATCTGCCGCGGCTTCCAGGCGGTCAACGTCTTCTCGGGCGGCACGCTCCTCCAGCATGTCGGCGGACACGCCGGCGCGAGCTGGGGGCACGGGCCGGCCGCGACACATCCGCTCCGGGTCGACTGGGCCTCCCTGCTCGGCCGAGCGCTCGCGGATCCCGCCACCCCGACGGGCTCGGTCGCGGGCGCCGGGCCGGTGGCGGATCTCGAGGCGCCTCCGGTGGGCGCCCATGTCGGCGGCCCCGATGACCCGCCCCTCGTCGTGAATACGTATCACCACCAGGCGGTGCGCGCGACCGATCTCGCGCCGGTCCTGCGGGCGACGGCCTGGGCCGAGAGCCCGGCGGGTGACCTCGTCGAGGCCTTCGAGGCCGCGGACGGCCGGTTCGTCGTGGGCGTCCAGTGCCATCCGGAACGCACCGAGTCCACGCCACCGGCCTTCGAGCGGCTGTGGGCCGCGTTCGTGGACGCCTGCCGGGGATAGGACGGCGCGCGGCGGCCTGCTACTCGATCGCGCCGATCTCGAGTCGTCCGGCCTCGATGACGCGCTGGAGGAAGCGGCGCGTCCGCTCCTCGGTCGGGTGGCGGAAGATCCGGTCGGGCGGCCCTTCCTCCAGGATCCTGCCCTCGTCGAGGAAGCAGACACGGTTCGCGCTGTCCCGCGCGAAGCCCATCTCGTGCGTGGCGATGACCATCGTCATCCCACCTCGCGCCAGCTCGCGGATGACCCCGAGGACCTCCGCGACCAGCTCCGGGTCGAGGGCGCTCGTCACCTCGTCGAGGAGGAGGAGGTCGGGCTCCATGGCGAGTGCCCGGACGATCGCCACCCGCTGCTGCTGGCCGCCGGAGAGCCGGTCGGGGTACTCCGCCGCCTTCTCCTCGAGGCCGAACCGGGTCAGGAGCGCCAGCGCGTCGGCCTCTGCCTTCGCCCGGGGCACCTTCAGGACCTTCCGCGGCGCGAGCGCGACGTTGTCCAGCACCGACATGTGCGGGAACAGGTTGAAGGCCTGGTAGACGATGCCGATCCGCCGCCGGACACGGTCCACGTTCACGTTCGGCGCGGTGATCTCCACGTCGTCGATGAAGACCCGGCCGGCATCGATGGGCTCGATGAGGTTCACGCAGCGCAGGAGCGTGGACTTGCCGGACCCCGAGGCGCCGATGAGGCAGACGACCTCGTGTCGCCGGACGACGAGGTCGATCCCGCGGAGGACCTCCAGCTTCCCGAAGGCCTTGCGGATCCCCTCGAGCCTGAGGACGACCGCGGCGTCGGACGCGGGAGCGCCGGACGCGGGACGGAAGGCGTCGGGATCGCTCATCGCGCGCCCGCGAGCTGGCGCTTGCGGTCCCGCGCCACGAGCCAGTCGGTGAAGCGGGCGAGCGGGATCGTCACGACGATGAAGACGAGGGCCGTCGCGATGTACGGCGTGAAGTTGAACGTCGCGGCCTGCTTGATCTGCGACGCCCGGAAGATCTCCACGACGCCGATGTAGGAGACCAGGACCGTGTCCTTCTGCAGACCGATGAAATCGTTCAGGAGCGGCGGGATCACCCGACGGACCGCCTGCGGGAGGACGACGAACCGGAGCGCCTGGAACCGCGAGAGGCCCAGGGAGCGCGCGGCGGCGTCCTGGCTCGGGTGGACGGAGTCGATGCCGGCCCGGTAGACCTCCGAGACGTACGCCGAGTAGATGAGGGTGAGGGCCAGCACGGCGTAGAAGAACGGGCTGGAGGGCACGCCCGGGATCTGGAGGCCCGGGATGCCGAACCCGAGGATGTAGATGACGAGGACACCCGGAAGGGCGCGGAAGACGTCCACGTACACGGTCGCGAGGAATCGGACCGGGGTGAAGACGGGTCCGGGCAGGCTGCGCAGGACGGCCACCACCAGGCCGAAGCCGAGGATGAGGACCTCGCTGATCATGAAGAGCGCGATGTTGACGCGGAACGCATTCAGGATCGCGGGCAACGACGACCAGAAGACCTCGCCGTTGAGGAACGACTCCTGGACGGCGGGCCAGTTGGGCGCGTTGACGACGACGAGGACGAGCAGCCCGAGGACGATGGCGGTGCTGACGGCCGCGGCCAGCGTCGAGCGCGCCGCTGCACCCAGCCGCGGCGGCCCGACGACGCGCGGGGACGAACGACCCGGGCCGCCTGCCGGCGTGCCCGGGTCGTTCGTCGTGCCGGACGTGCCGGCCACCTCGATGCCTTACCGGCCGGGCGTCACTGCCCGATGATCGGGGCGCTCACCTTGTCGGCGAGCCACTCCTTCTGGATCGCGTCGAGCGTGCCGTCGGCGCGCATGGCGAGGATCGCCTGGTCGACACACTGCGTGAGCGGGCTGCCCTTCGCGAGGACGAGGCTGAAGTACTCGCCGGGGCGGTCCAGCGGGCTCGGGAACTGGCCGACGACGACGCCGTCGTCGAGCTGGACGGCCGTCATGAAGAACGCGGTCGGGAGGTCGACGACGATCCCGTCGATCTGGCCCGCCTTGAGGGCCTCGATCGCCAGGTCGTTGCTGTCGTAGACGCCCGGCTCCTGCTCTGGCGCGATGACGTTGACGATCGTGTCGTAGCTCGTCGTGCCGACCATGGCGCCGAGCTTGAACTTGTTCATGTCGCCGACCGTCTTCGCGCCCGCGAGCGGGCTGTCCTTCTTCGCGACCACCGACTGGTTCACGAAGTAGTAGCCGCGGGAGAGATCGACCTGCTCGGCCCGCTCCGGCTTCCACGAGACCTGGTTGATGTCGAAGTCGAACGTCTTGGGGCCGGGTGCGTACGCGTTGGTGAACGGGACGTAGGCCCACGTCACCTTGTCCGACGTGAAGCCCAGCCTCTCGGCCACGGCGTAGGCGACAGCGCCCTCGAAGCCCTTGCCGTTCGTCGGGTCGCCGAGCTCCCACGGCTCGGGGTTCGGGTCGCTCGGCTCGAAGTACGGCGGGTACGCGGGGTTGTCCGTCCCGATCGTGAGGACCCCGGGCGTAAGGGTCTGGAGCGTGTCGGGCGCGCACGCGAGCGGGCTCACCGACGGCATCTCATCGGTCGGCGCCGGGGTCGCAGGGGCGGCCGACTCGGCCGGCGCCTGCGTAGGCGCCTCGGTCGGCGCGGCCGTGGGTGCCGCCGTGGGCGCCTGCGTCGGGGCCGGGGTGGCGGCGGACGTGCAGGCTGCCGCGACGAGGATCGTCGCGAACGCGAGCGCTGCGGGTCGGAATGCGGTGCGCATGGCGTTGGTCCCTCCTCTTGGACGCGTCGAGTGTACCGAACGAGAGGCGTCGGCCGTCCGCTCGGTGGCGGACACGCAGCGGCCGGGTAGGCCGCGGGTGGCGCCGGGCTTCCGCCGGGGATCGAGCTGCCCGGATTCAGGCGCGGCGGATGGCGACGGGCCGGTCGTCGGTGAGCCCGAGGCGGCGGCCCGCGCTCCCCTGGTTCTCCGCGATGCAGAGGCGGCCGAGCGAGTCCTCATAGAGCAGCAGGGCACCGACCGGGACCCGCCCGAACGTGTCCTGCCACGGGAACGACTCGGTCCGCGGGACGTCGTCCGCGCCGGGGAACGTCGCCGTCAGGACGGTCCCGTCGTCGAGGTCCCCGAGCGCGTCGTGCAGCTCCGCCGGCCCGCCGGCGAGCTTCACGTTCCCGAACCCGTCCACGTACACGACGGCGGTCGCGAGCTCGCCCGGCCGCACGTCCGCCCGGGGCACGTGCAGCTCCACAAGCCTGGTGAGCGGGACGGCCGGCCCGAACGACGCGAACGGGACGCCGCGGGCCAGGTGCGCCGCCACCGGCGCGAAGATGTCGCGCCCGTGGAAGCTCGACGTGACGGCGGGGAGGTGCCAGGCGGGATCCGTGATCGCGCATGCCTCCACCGCGCCGCCGAGACGGGCCGCCGCGAGCGAGAGGAGCCCGTTGTCGGGGCCGACGAGGATGTCGCCGCGGGCGGTCCGGACGGCGATCGGGAGCCGCTCCGTGCCCACGCCGGGGTCCACGACGGCGCTGGGTCTGGGGTCAGCCCCGCGCCGCTCGGGACTTTCCCGTCTCGTCCCCGATCCATTTCATGAACGGGCCGTGTCCCTTAGCCAGCGGCCAGGCGACGATGCAGGGGATCTCGTAGCTGTGCAGTTTCCGGACGGCCGCGATCACTTCCTCGACGCGCCCGCTTGAGGTTTTCGCCAGCACCGCGATTTCACGCCCTTCCTCAATGGCGCCGCGCCAACGGTAAATGGATCGCATCACGCCCAGGATATTCACACACGCCGCCAGCCGATGCCGCACCAGACGCTTCGCCGATTCGCCGCGCCTCCGCATCGGATGCCGCTGTAAAATAGACCAGCCACGCTTTCATATGATCCCCCGGCTTTCCGGCGTTCAGCGTTATCATTTTTTAGAATGAGTGGCAACTCCGGCACGGGAGCGTCCGGAATAGATGGGCAAACCCATGGATTTCATGCGTCGAGGAATTCCCGCGGGTCCGGTCGGGGCATTGGTACGGAACTTGCACTGAAAGAGCGGTGGAGTCTCATGAAAAACGAAACCCAGAGTCCTGGTCGGTATTGCTCCTCGGCCCTCTTCGGCGCGGGATGCGCGAGCATCCCGACAGCCTACAAACCCGCCACGCCGGGCCGGCTGGATAACGCCGAACGCAACAGCATGCTCGAGCTCGTCCTCGATACCGAAACTCCCGTCATCGCCATCGGCGAGCCGATCCTGTTGAACGTGACGATCCGGAATGTCGGCCCGAACCGTGTGTGGCTGCCCCGCCAGCCGACCGTGCTCGTGAGCTGGATCTACCCCAACGGCGTCCACGACAATTTCCTGAAGGAACTGCGGGAGGAGGAACGCCTGGAGCGCCATCAACTGGCCTGCCTCGAGCCGGGCCAGCAGATTTCGCAGCGCGTCGAAATCCGCACCTACTACTTCGACCGGCCGGGCGTCACGGAATTCCGCGCCCTCCTGCATGCCGGCCGCAACACCAATCCCGACACGGAAACCACATGGGCCGGCCGCCTGCATTCGAATTCCTTCGGCGTGCAGGTGGAGCGCGGCGAAAAAGAAAGCCGCCGGCTTTCGCGTCGTGAATGGCACGGCCGCGCCCGACCGGCGCGTGCAGGACGGCTGTGAGCGCCACACCTTCCATCCGCGCGCGGGGATGATCAGGTTGACGCGCGCGCGGGCTTCCCGGTCCACAGGTCGCGCGCCGCCTGATCCAGCGCGATAGCGGCCGGCGCGTCCCCGGCATTGAGCAGCACCCGGATGACGGTCTTCCGATCGTACCGCTCGAAGGCCAGCAGCCGCTCGTTTCCCGCGTCCAGCCAGCGCAGCCGCCCGCGCCGGAGGACCGACATGCGCCTGCCGCAGGGCGATGGCCCGGCGCGTGAACGCCGAACAGTCCATGTCCGGGTTCCGCGGTTTCGGCGGGCACGCGGCCGGCGAGCGTGTGCGTTTCCGGCTCGTATGGGATATCGTCCCACAGCATCGGCTGGCGGTTGTCCGGATCGTTCGCGCCCCACATCCCGACCTCGGTGCCGTAGTAGATCATCGGCGCGCCGAGACCGGTCATCTGGAAGATCACCATCTGCCGCAGCGTCGGCTAGCGCTCGCGGGCCGCGGCCGCGTGGTCTTCAGCTCCGGATTGCCCGTGCGCGCGGGACAGTTGAAGTAGCTGTCCCAGTCCGGGAACGGCGGGCAGGCGTTCTCCAGCAACGTCAGGATCCGGCCGGTGTCGTGCGAATCGAGCAGGTTCTGCAGCGCGTAGCTGCACCGGCCGCGGATACGCGCCGCCGCAGCGCGTCGAGGTCTTCCCGCAATTCGCGCGCGCCGACGGGTGCGGGCGGACGGCGAGAAGAACCGCAGCGTCGGATACAGCCACATGTAGTTCATCACGGCGTCGAACTCGTCGCCCTGCAGGAAGTCGTCGGCGAGCGTCCACGATCTCGCCGGTCAGTGTAGGCCTCGCGGGTTGATGCTCTTCACGTGCGCGCGCCAGCTCTTCCAGAAGCCGTGCGGCACGCAGAAGGCCACGTCCAGCCGCCAGCCGTCGACGCCGTCGGACGGATCGCCGTCGCCGTCCGGGTCCATCCAGCGGCGCGTGATGTCGAAGATGTAGTCGCGCACGGGCTTCGCCAGGTCGTCTTCGTCCGCGCCAGCTCGGGCAGCGCCGGCGTGGCCGAACCAGCCCTCGTAGTCGAACGTGCCGTCGTCGTTCCATTCGTTGATCCGGAACCAGTCCGCGTAGCGCGAGCGCGCCCGTTCTTCAGCAGGTCCTGGAACGCGAAGAAGCTGCGTGCCGGAGTGGTTGAACACGCCGTCGAGGATGATGCGCATGCCGCGCCGGTGGACGTCGGCCACGAGATCGAGGAAGATAGCGGTCGGCGGCGGTCCAGATCCACGTCGTCGGGTCCTCGGTCTCGTTCGCGGCGGCCAGCGCGCGCAGGTCGCCGTCGCGGTCGGGGCCGAACGTCGGGTCGATGTGGTGCAGGCAGGCGGCGTCGTACTTGTGCAGCGACGGCGCCATGAAGATCGGGTTGAGGTAGATCGCGTTGACGCCGAGGTCCTGGAGATAGTCCAGCTTCTCGCGCAGGCCGACGAGGTCGCCGCCGAACCGGCGGTGGAAGACCGACCGTAGAACGTCGCCCGCGCGGCTTCTCCCAGTCGGCGCGGCGCGTACCAGTCCATGCCCCAGGGCGAGACCTGCCAGCCCGGGACCGGCTGCGCCGCCGAAGTCCTCGGGCCGGGGATCGCTCGCCGGGCAGCCGTTGCGGAACCGCTCCGGGAAGATCTGGTACCAGATGGCGTCCTTCGCCCAGTCGGGAACTTTTGTTTCGGCCTTTTTCGTTTTCGGCGGCGATGCTTTCATCGAGTTTCCCTTTCAAGAGAATGGGGCGCGTATCATAGCGGGTTCCTCTTTTCTCAAACGCCAAACTTTATTCTGTCGGTGTCAGCGGGCGAGGAACCGCCAGGCGAGGGCGACGGCGCCGCAGATGACGATGCCGAAGGCGATCGGCAGCAGCGTGGCCACGGTGGTCCATTTCACGCTGCGGGTTTCTTTGTAGATCGTGTAGATCGTCGTCGAGCACGGGTTGTGGCAGCAGGCTGAAGAGCATCAGGCACACCCCGTCAGCGAGGTCCAGCCCGCCCGCGCAGCAGGACGCCGACAGCACGCCCGGTCGCTCGAGTCTCGAACATGACGCCCGCGCCCTGCTCCCCGACGCCCGTCGCGCCGGTCGCCAGCACCGTCAGCATCAGGACCGTGGGGATCACGATCTCGTTGGCCGGGATCGCGACGATGTAGGCCAGCAGGATCACGCCGTTGAGGCCGATCAGCCAGCCCGACCGGGTCGAGCCAGCCGGATCAGGTGGCCGGCGAGCGACTGCGCCGCCGAGGTGGACGTTGCCGATCAGCCAGATGACCGCGCCGGCCGGCAGCGGCGAAGACGATCGCGCGCCAGAGCACGATCAGCGTGCGGTCGATCAGCGACGTGTAGAGCGTCCGCAGGATGCCGCGGCGGGCGGTAGGGCGGCAGTTCGAGGCTGAAGGTCGAGGCTTCGCCCCTGAGCACGCGTCCGCGACAGCAGCCACGACGCCAGGAACATCAGCGCCACGCCCGAGCAGCGCGACGCCGACGCACGGCGGCGGCGGCGACGAGCCCGGCCAGCGCGGGCGGCACCAGCGCGCCGAGGAAGACCGTCGCGATCAGGATCTGCGTCGGCCAGCGCCCGTTGCAGAGCGAGAAGTTGTTCGTGATGATCGCGATCAGCCGTTCGCGCGGGCGAGTCGATGATCGCGCGTGGCGACGACGCCCGGCCGCGTTGCAGCCGAAGCCCATGCACATCGTCAGCGCCTGCTTGCCGTGCGCGCCGACGCGGCGGAACAGTCGGTCGAGGTTGAACGCCACGCGCGGCAGGTAGCCGAAGTCCTCGAGCAGCGTGAAGAGCGGGAAGAAGATCGCCATCGGCGGCAGCATGACGCTGACGACCCAGGCCGTGGCCAGGTAAATCCCGTCGATCAGCAGCGCCGTCGAGCCACCACGGCAGGCCGGCCGCGGCCGCGAGGCCCTTCAGCCACGGATGGCCGTGCTCGACGAGCAGGTCGGCCAGCATGGCCGGAGGGCACGTTGGCGCCCGGCGATCGTGATCCACAGCACGAGCCCGAGCAGCAGGATCATCGATCGGGAAGCCGGTCCACCGGCTCGTCAGCAAGCGGTCGAGCCGTCCGCTCCCACGCCAGCCGCGTCGACGCGCCGGTCTGCGCGGCACCGCTGCGCCCGCGATCCGCGCGGACTCGGCGTAGACGTCCTCGACCCAGCGGTCGTGGAAGTCCTGCGGCCAGGCCCCAGCGCAGCTGCTCGGCCGCGTCCGGAGCAGCTCGTCGCGGGTCGCGGCGCGGGGTCGCCGCCATGGCGGCTCACCCGCGCCCCCGGTGGCGGCGTGATCGGCCGGCCAGCTCGCCGAGCTCGCCCGTGCTGCACCGCCTCGATGACCTGCCGGTCGCCGTCGAGCAGCCGCAGCGCGATCCACGCGCGTTGGGCACGCCGGGGAACGAGCCTCGATCACGCGGTCGAGCCGCGTCGCACGGCCTCGGCGCAGGCCGGGCGCGTCGTAGCGCAGGCGGCGCGGGCGGCAGACGACCTGGCCCGTCGCGACGTCGTGCGATCTGCCGCAGCAGTCGGCGATGCCCTCGCCCTGCCGCGCCGCCGCGGGCACGACCGGCACGCCGAGATCGCGCGCGAGCTGCGCGCGTCCACCTCGATGCCGTGCGCGCGGGCCTCGTCCATCAGGTTCAGCAGACCACCGCGCGGTCGGTGATCTCGCAGCACCTGCAGCACGAGGTTCAGGTTGCGCTCGAGGCGCGTCGCGTCGGCGACGATCACCGTCACGTCGGGCGGCCGAACAGGATGAAGTCGCGCGCGACCTCCTCGTCGGCGCTCGCGGACAGCAGCGAGTAGGTGCCCGGCAGGTCGACGATCTTGAAGCGCTTCCCGCCGTAGACGAAGCCGCCCTCGGCGCGCGTGACCGTCTTGCCCGGCCAGTTGCCGGTGTGCTGGCGAAGGCCGGTCAGCGCGTTGAAGACGGTGGTCTTGCCGGTGTTCGGGTTGCCGGCGAGGGCCACGACGTAGTCGGCGTCGCCGACCTGGACGCCGAGCTTTTCCAGCCGCGCTTTCGCGACCGGGCAGCTCGCGCAGCGCCGGGGTAGGTGGCCGCTCATGCGGCGGCTTCCTTCACGCGGCGCACGAGGATCCGGTCGGACTGCTCGCGGCGCAGCGCGATCGAGCGCGCCGCGGATGCGGTACGCGACGGGGTCGCCCGCCGGGCTGACGATGTCGATCTCGAGCACGGTGCCGGGCACGACGCCGAGATCGAGCAGCCGGCTGCGCGCGAGGCCGCGGATCAGCGGCGACATGCGCACCACCTCGGCCCGCTCGCCGGGGCGGAGGTCCGAAAGGCGGCTCACCGTGTCGTCGAAGCGCTCGCCCGAAGGCAGTTCGTCGGCGGTGATCTGCCGGGCGGCGTCGCGCGGGAGGGCGACGCATGTCGGCCGTCCACGAGCACGCGCAGGCCGGCGGCGCCGGATTCCTCGACCCGCAGCCGCACATCCGGCGCGAAGCCGTCTTTGGCGAGGCGGCGGTACATCTCGGGCGGCTCGTCCTCGACGTGGACGACGCGGCCGGCCCAGCCGGCCGGCCGCGCGGCCAGCGGCTGTCCGCGCCGCGGCGGCAGCGAGCCCTGGCGCGTCGGGATCGGGTCGCCGTGGGGATCGTAGGGCGGATGGCCGAGTTCATCGGCGATGGACTCGACCTGCTCCGGCGACATCCGGTGCTCGGCCACGTGGGCGCGCGTATGCCACGCGGCCTCGCACCAGGCCGGTCTTCTGCGCCAGGTAGGCCTCGTACAGCCGGTGCGCGCGCAGGACCTGCAGGGCATAATCCCGGCCCGCGTCCGTGAGCCGGGGCGGCCCGCCTCCCGCCGCCAGCAGTCCGCCTCCGCGCAGCGTGCCGAAAAGCGCCTCGGCGTGCTCCGGCGCGAGGCCGAGCGAGTCGGCCAGCCCGGAAGCGGAAGCCGCGCGCCCCTCCTGCTCGGCCTCGATCAGAAGCTTCAGCGCATCTTCCACGAGGATGCGGTCTTTGTGCGACTTTCGATCCACGTGATCAGTCTATACCCTTGCGGACGTTTCTCAAGTGACATGAACCACGGCCGGCCTGGGGCCCCCGCCCATTGTCCGGAGTGAATATAAAGCTTTATCCGGCCGGAAGGCGTTTGAGACACTGGCCGATGAGCTTGGCGAAACGGAGGCTGTTATGAACGAGAATGCGTTTCCGATCCCGCTTACCCCGGACGCCGCCGCGGAGCGGCGGCATGGCCCTCCCCGTTTTCGCGGGGGGCGGGGTCTGCTGTTCCTGGCCCTGGTCCTGGCGCTCCCGATCTGGGTCTGGTTCTTCTGCCGGATCGAGCCGGGGCCGGACCAGATCGCGGTCCTGATCCGCAAGACGGGCAAGGACCTGCCGTCCGGCCAGATCCTGGCCGACGCCGGACCAGAAGGGCATCCAGCTCGACGTGCTGCCGGAAGGCCGCTACTTCCGCAATCCCGTACACCTGGGGCTGGCAGATCGCGCACGATCACCGACATCCCGGCCGGCAAGCTGGGCGTGCTGACGCGCCTGTACGGCGAGGACCTGCCGCCGGGCGAGATCATCGCCGACCGAGGGCACCAAGGGCATCCTGGCCGACGTGCTGCGGCCCGGCAAGTACCGCATCAACCCCTACGCCTACGGCGTGCGAGCTGTTCGACGCCATCACGATCCGGCCCGGGCTGCGTGGGCGTGGTGACCTCGCTGATCGGCGAGCGACGTGCTGAACAGCGACGCTGCCGGCGGCGGAGCGCAACACGTTCCTGGTGGCCGAGGGCATGAAGGGCGTGCTGCCGGAGGTGCTCGACCCGGGCACCTACTACCTGAACCCCTACATGGTCAACGTCGTCGGAGGTGAACCTGCAGAGCCAGCGCTTCGAGATGAGCGGCGAGGACGCGATCAGCTTCCTGACGCTGGACGGGTTCACGGTCACCGTGGAGGGCACGATCGAGTACGCCCTGATGCGCGACAAGGCGGCGCTGCTCACCCACCAGGTCGGCGACATGGACGACATCCTCAAGAAGATCATCCTGCCGCGCGCGCGCGGGTTCAGCCGCATCGAGGGCAGCAAGCACCCGGCCATAGAACTTCATCGTCGGCGAGACGCGCCAGAAGTTCCAGGACAACCTGGAGGCGCACCTGCGCGAGAAGTGCGAGGACTGGGGCGTGGACATCAAGTCGGTGCTGATCCGCAACATCACGCCGCCGGACGAGATCGCCAGCATCATCCGCGACCGCGAGGTGGCGGTGCAGGACGCGCACAAGTACGAGCAGCAGATCGAGCAGGCCAAGTCCAAGGCCGAGCTGGTGAAGCAGGAGATGCTGGCCGAGCAGAACAAGGAGAAGGTCGAGGCCGACACGGCGCGCATCCGGGCCGTGATCGCGCGCCGAGCAGGAGCAGGCGGTGCGGCTGACGGCGCGCGCAGCCAGCGACCTGGAGGTGGCCAAGCTCGAGAACGAGGCCGCCGACGGCGCAGGCCGAGGCGCATGCTGCTGCGGGCCGGAGGCCGAGCGCGACGTGATCCGCATGCAGCAACGAGGCGGAGGCCGCGCGTGCTCGACAGCCAGGTCAAGGCGTTCGGCGACCGGCATGAACTTCGCGCGCTACACGCTTCTACGAGCAGCATCGGCGCCGCGGATCGCGATCGATCCTGAGCGGCGACCAGACAGGACGGGCTGGGCGGCGCTCTTCCTGCCCGTTCCTGCCCGCCGGGAAAGGAGGTGGCGCAATGAAAAGCATCCTCGAACGTTCGTCGTGCTGGCGTCGTCGCTGGTGCGGCTTGCTGTGGTTCGTCTGGCAGTGGGGCTTCTGCCGGTTCTACGTGGAGCCCGACCAGATGGCCGTCATCACGGCCAAGATCGGCGAGCCGCTGCCGCCCGGGCAGATCCTGGCGCAGCAGGGCCAGAAGGGCATCCAGGAGGACGTGCTCGGCGAGGGCCGGCACTTCCTGAACCCGTGGCTCTACGACCACGAGATCCTGCCGGTGATCGTGATCCCGCCCGGCAAGGTCGGCGTCGTGACCGTCCAAGGTCGGCGACGGATCTGCCGCAGGGCGAGTTCCTGGCCGAGCGCCGGGCAGAAGGGCATCTGGCGGCAGCGTGCTGGGCCCGGGCAAGTACCGGCTCAATCCCGTACGGCTACCAGATCGACATCGTCGACGCCATCAGCATCCCGATCGGCTACGCGGGCGTGGTCACCTCGCTCTCCGGCGAGCAGGCGCCGCCGGGCGAGTTCGCCGAGGCCGAGCCAGAAGGGCGTGCGCAAGGACATCCTCCAGCCGGGCCTCTACTACGTGAACCCGAAGGAGTTCAAGGTGGACGTGCTGGAGATCGGCGTGAACCAGGTCTCGCTGCTGGGCAAGACGCGGCGGCGAGGTGATCACCAAGGCGCAGATCGCCAGCGCAGAACGTGGCCATGGAGCAGCTGCAGCAGCAAGGTGCTCGAGCGAGCAGAAGGAGAAGCGCGCCGACTACCTGGCCGAAGCCAGCGCGCAGTCGCTCAGCGCGGCCGCCAGCACGGAGGCCGCGCCGCAGCAGGCGCAGGCCGCGGCAGACGCGAGGCCGAGCAGCAGCATGCCGGCAGCGGCAGCCATGCCGACGTTCGTGCTGAACCAGTTCGTGGAGTTCCCGTCGCGCGACGGCTTCGAGATCAGCCTGGACATGACGGTGGAGTTCGAGCTGCTGCCCGAGAACATCGCCTGGATCTTCCGCAGCTACGGCGACCTGCCGGCGGTGGTGGACAAGATCATCATGCCGCAGATCCTGTCCGTGTCGCGCGCTGAAGGGCTCGGCCTACGGCGCGAAGGACTTCATCGTGGGCGAGGGCCGCGAGAAGTTCCAGAACGAGCTGACCGAGGCGCTGGCCGCGACGCTGGCGGAGAAGAGGATCGTCGATCCACAACGCGCTGATCCGGCACGTGAACGTGCCCGATGCAGATCCTCGATCCGATCCAGCAGGCCAGCATCGCGGTGGAGCAGGACCTGACGAACAAGGAGAAGCAGAACACGGCCAAGAAGCAGGCCGAGCTGAACACCGAGCTGAGCCTGATCGACCAGCGGCGCGAGCAGGTCGCGCAGGAGACCGAGAAGATCAAGGCCGAGGTCAAGGCCGACCAGGAGAAGCAGGTCGCCGAGATCCAGGCCGACACGATGAAGCAGGCGGCGGAGATCGAGCAGGCAGACCGCGCAGGTGCGCGGCCGAGACGCATCCGCAAGCTGGGCGAGGCCGAGGCCGAGGTGGTCGAGCTGGTCGAAGGCGAGAAGGCCAAGGGCTTCGCAGCTCAAGGCCAAGGCGTTCGGCGATCCCGACGGCCTACAACCTGTGGACATTCGCGCAGCAGCCTGAACGAGACGTCAAGGTCAACATCCTCCACGCCGGCGCCGGGCACGCTGTGGACGGACCTGGAGAAGGCCCGCCTCGGCGACCTCGGCGGCGCGGCGGTGATCCAGCAGGAGAAATAGGTTTGGCCTTCCTGCCGTGAGCGAAGAGCCGCAACCTATGGAGAGAATGTTACGGATCCGCGGATCATTACAGTCCGCGGCCAGAAGGTCATCCTGGATTCGGACCTGGCGCAGATCTACGGAGTTCCCACAAAAGCCTTGAACCAGGCCGTCAAACGGAATCAGGAGAAGTTTCCGCCGGATTTCATGTTTCAACTACAGTCAAGAGGTTAAGGAAATGTGGTCACGATTGGAGACGCACATCAGTTGCCGACACGGTCATCGGAAATCTGTGACCGTTGACAGCGCATCGGTCGACATTAAATACCGACCTTATGCCTTCACCGAACATGGCGCGATCATGGCGGCTACGGTGTTGAACAGTCCGCGGGCGGTACAGATGAGCGTGTTCGTGGTGAGGGCGTTCGTGCGGATGCGGGCCGTGCTGACGGACAACCGCGAACTGGCCCGGAAATTGGCGGCGCTGGAAAAGGAACTCACGTCCAGACTGGACATCCACGAATCGGCCATCGTGGACGTCCTGCGGCGCATCATGGACCTCATTGACCCGCCGGCCTTGCCCGAGCCGCCGACCGGGTGATGAACGGGTTCGTATAGGTGATCTTCTCTTCCCGCAGGATGACGATGCCGTTGGGGAACTCTCGGTTACCTGCTGGTAACGGGCAAGGTTCTCCCCGGCAGCCGTTTTAGCCAGCTTCCGGTTGTTGATGTCGATGATCGACATGCTCACCATGTTATCGGTAACCCGTCGCCAGGAGAGCGCGACCCAGAGGGATTCCTTTGATTTCATCAGGAAGCGGGTCTGGAAATTGGAAATATCGGCGCTCGTCCCGAGGCGCTCGTAAAAAAATCTCTGTTCCTCTGGTGTTGAGAAGAGTTCAGGGAAGCGCATGCTGCGGAGTTCTTCTTCTGTGTAACCGAGCATCTGTTCCACGCATTCGTTGGTGAGGCGGATCTCGAAGGTATTCTGGTCAAAGAGGATGATGCCCATGAGCGTGGACTGAAGATGCTGCGGGAGCGTGCTTCGCTCGTGTTCAGATTTTCGGTGAACGTAGAGACAACGACAGCGACAAGGATGAAGAGGATGGCCTGCGCAGTGGTGGAGATCAGGTCAACCGTGCTGGGATAGACATAGAAGTAACTGAGCAAGTCGAATGCCAGCGCGCAGGCTCCGGAAAGGTAGAGCCCTTTTTTCGGGTAAAAGTATGTGGCATAAATGATGGGGAAGTAAAAGAGTGGGGGTATAGACGGGACCAATCTGCCGTTCAAGGGAGAGTGCTGTTATTAATATGCAGCACAGGGAGAGCGATATGATGACACAGACCCGGACAATATCCGTGTGGTGTAGTGAATGTCCCAGGAATTTTACAGTATGATCCATGGATACTCTCGATGTTAATTGTCTGAGTTAATAAATCTAATATCTTCATGTACGGGTGACAGGGAAATTTTGGAAAGTCCGTGAAAGGTTATCTCGCTACTGTTGCATCCGTACAAACAAGGGAAGATGGGGGCGATAATCAAAATAAATGTCCGATATCTGAAGATGCGGATTTTCAGATGCAGAGCGGCGAGAGTTTTTGATCACGCGCTCCACCTGCTGCACCGCGGTGCCGGTATAGTGTCCGGGTTGAGCAGCGCGGCGATGTCCGTCTTCGAGCAGCAGCGGACCACTTCCGGGTCGGTGGCCAGCACATCGGCCAGCGGTTTTCCCTCGGCAAGCGCCTGCATGCTCGCGACCCGGACCCGCTCGTGGGCGTCCTGCCGGTTCATGCCTTTTTCGTCAGCTCGATCATCACCGATTCTGCCATGTTGATGCCATGGAGGAGGTCGAGGTTCCTGCGGATTGCTGCCCGGTTGATGACCAGGCCTTCGAGCACACCGGTCATGAGCCGGATGCAGTGGTCGGTGAGGATGGAGGATTCCGGGAAGATGACCCGCTCGCAGGAGGAGTTGGTGAGGTCGCGTTCGTCCCAGAGGGTGTTGTTCTGGAGGGCGGGTTCGACTGCGGAGCGGATGATCCGGGCAAGGCCGCAGACCTGCTCGACTTGATCGGGTTGCTCTTGTGGGGCATGGTGCACGAGCCGACCTGCTTTGTCCCGAATGCCTCCTCGACCTCGGCAATCTCGGTCCGCTGGAGGGTCCGGATCTCGATCCCGATCTTGTCAAGCGTTGTGGCGACACCTGCGCAGAACATGAAATACTCGGCATACCGGTCGCGGGAGATCACCTGGTTCGATACGTCGACCGAATCAGGCCCAGGTTCTCCATCATCGCTCCTGGACCTCCATTCCCTTCTGCCCGAGGGCTGCCTGCGTCCCGACCGCGCCGGTCATCTGCCCGACCGCGACCCGGGGGGGGAGCTGGGAGAGCCGGTCGAGGTGCCGGCCGACCTCGCTCGCCCAGATCGCGAACCGGAGCCCGTAGGTTGTCGGTACCCCGTGCTGGCCGTGCGTCCGGCCGACACAGACGAGGTCTTGGTCTCATCAGCCCGCTTCAGGAGAACGGCAAGGAGGTTCCGGAGTTTCGCATCGAGCAGGTCGAGGGCCTGCCCGAGCTGGAGCCCGGTTGCCGTGTCGAGGATATCATTTGACGTTGCCCCATAGTGCACCCACCGCCCGGCTTCGCCGCAGACCTCCGCGATCGCTTTGACGATGGCCATCATGTCATGGCTGATCTCTGCCTCGATCTCTTTTGCCCGCTCGAGCGATGCGGCCGGCGCATTCTGCCTCGATCTCCAGGGCTGCGGTCGGCGGGATCATCCCGCACACTGCCTCGGCCTTTGCCAGCGCGACCTCGGCTCTGACAATGCAGGAGAACCGGTTCTGCTCGCTCCAGACGGCACGCATCTCCGCGGTGCCATAGCGCTCCTCGATGGGGTGGACTGCCATGGCTAGGAAATGGGTTTTTCTGGAATATAGTGGTTGAGGAGGTTGGGAAATTCCCGGGTTCGGATTTCATCAGCAGCGTTTGTTTTGGAGGTGATAGTTATCGGTGTAATTCCAAATCACGTATTTCCCCGCGTTCTTCAGCCGCGATGCCGGATCAGAAACGTTCAAAAAAAATTTGACGGAGTCCGGGCCGGGAAGATGAAGGATCTCTTTGCAACGATCACGCTGACTCAGTTTGCGGGCATCTATGCATGGAATACCATTGCAGCAACCGCCAGGCTAATGGTTATGCAGGTCCAAGTATCGAAGTGCGGGTTGTCCCGCTCTCATCGGAGATCGTGGTTGAGGCCGGTTGCTTAATAGCCGGAAATTTCTATTGCCGATATGATCATCGTGTCACTGGCATGGTCGGCCGGCGCTGTGGTAGTAACGAACGACCCGCATTTCCGGTAATGGGCATTGAGGTGAGCGAATACCCGTGAGTTTTCCTTTCCGGAACGACTGATGTGATTTACCGAGGTCTTTTTGAATTCCATCAGGTTGGTTAACCGGTTTGATCCCCAGGAATCCCGGTTTTTTTCCTG
>CAVQVT010000006.1:0-102500 GCA_963717255.1 uncultured Chloroflexia bacterium
CGCCCGCGACCCCGCTTCTCCCGCAGCCGCGCTGGGTCGGCCGACGCCCGGGTCGCTACTTGACGGCGATCGTCACCGACGGGCTCCAGCCGTCGAACACGAGCGACTGGCCGCCGACGTACGCGCGCAGGACGTACGCCCCCTTCTTCTTCGGCGTCCACGTGTACTTGAAGGCGCCTGACGCGGAGATCGGCACGGTCGCGATCGTCTTCCAGGTGGAACCCACCTTCTGCTGGAGCTGGGCCTTCAAGTCGGCGTCCGCCGGCTGGGCTGTCCCGGAGAGGACGACCTTCTTGCCGACCGTCGTCTTCTTCGTCGAGGCCTTGAATGTCACCTTGTCGAGCACGTAGATGACGACCGGGAACGTCCACGTTCTCGCCGGACCGCGTCCGGTACGTGCTTCCGATCGCCGGGGTCAGCGTGAGCGAGTACGACCCGTCGGGCTGCGCCGCTGGGATGCCCCGCGGACATCCACCCATTCGGCCGTCGGCTGGTCGTAGTACTGCATCCGGATGTCCGAGCCCGGGGTCGTCCGGCCGGAGACGGTCGTCTTGCCGCCGTACGTGAGCGAGTTCGGGAACACCTCGAAGGTGACGATCTGTTCGGTGGTCCCAGTTCGATTCCGCGTTGACGTAGATCGTCGGCGTGTACGAGAGCCGCAGGTGGGAGACGTCCATCGAGAACGTCGTGCTGCCGCCCTTCGTCAAGGTGCCCAGCAGGTCGACGTACCCGGCGCCCACGACGTTGAGCACCGGGGTCTTGTACATCGTCGCGACGACGCGGAGGTCACGGGCGGGCACGGTGTTGAGGTTTGTCACCGAGCCCTGCACGCGGCTCGTGTTCGCGTCCAACGGTCGTGAACGTGCCCGAGGCGCTGAAGTAGTGGTTGGCGACGACCGACGAGAAGTCCCAAGTCGTCCACCCAGACCTCGACCCTGTTGATCGTGCCGC
Source organism: uncultured Chloroflexia bacterium (assembly GCA_963717255.1). Classification (GTDB taxonomy): domain Bacteria; phylum Chloroflexota; class Limnocylindria; order Limnocylindrales; family CSP1-4; genus CAIYQJ01. The sequence continues at coordinate 952 of CAVQVT010000006.1, forward strand.
TGAGACGAGCGTCGACCTCGAACGTCCCGTACTCGCCCGGATCGAGCCGCGCGAACATCAGGTAGTCGGAGCCCTCCGCGACCAGTGAGTCGTCCGCCGCGTACGCGGCGGTGCGCACCTTGATGCTCGGGACCGGCAGGTCGGTGTAGTTGCGGACGTCTCCGACGACCGAGAAGGTCGTGCCGTTGAACCACCACTCGAACGAGTCGACTACGACCTTGTACGGATAGGCGTCGGCGGCACGCACGGGCGCGGCGTGGGAGCGCGGACGCTGGCCGGCCCGGACCTGCCGAGACTCCGTCGCCGAGGCCGGAGCTGCGAGTGCTGGGAGGAGCAGGGCGACCGCGGCGACCGCGGCCACAAGACGCATGAGGCGCATGGCTCCCTCGTGCTGCCCGGGCGCCGCCCGGAGGCGCGATGGCCGCGACGAGTCAGTATCGTCCCGCCGTCGAGCCGTGATGGGGTGCGGGCGCGCGCCGGGGCGAGCCATCTACCCATCTTGCTGGTATGTGGGTGCCATGAAGGTGACGTTCGACATCGCCGACGCGGACCTCTACCGGGCGATCAAGGTCGAGGCCGCGCTTCCGACCGTCCGTCCGCGAGATCGTCGAGGAAGCGCTCGCAGTGGCTCGACGGCGAGAGGAGAAGAGGACCGCGAGGCGGCGGCGGAGGCGCTGGCCGAGTACGCACGCGACGGCGGCCGGCCGGCGGACGCGTTCTTCGGACACTCGCCGCGGAGGTGCGGGCGGAGTCAGGCCGGGGTCAGCAGCGCCCGACCACCCGGAGCGGTGACCGCGTGCCGTGAGCGACGACGAACGTGGGCGGGGATGGAATGTGATCCTCGCGCCGGCGGCCCAGCGCCAGCTGCGGCGGCTGCCGCCGGGGGACGCGGCCCGGGCACGAGCCCCGATCCTCGCTCTCGCGCTGGATCCGCGTCCGCCGGGCGCTACCCGGATCCAGGGATCGGACTTCCTCCGTGTCCGCAGCGGCGACCTCCGGATCGTCTACGCGGTCGACGACGCCGCACGCGAGATCGTCGTCCTGCGGGTCGCGCGGCGGTCGGAGAGCACGTACCGCCGGATCCGGTAGCGGAGGGGCTCGGCCAGCCGCTCCCGTTCGCCGCGCCGCGCCTGTAGCTGAGCGCGGCCCGCCGCCCGGAATAGCGGACGGGCCCGGCGATCGCTCGCCGGGCCCGTCCATGCTCGTCGGGGCATTCACCGCCCCTCGCCGCTAGCGGCGGCTGGCGAAGCAGTCCTTGCAGTAGACCGGCTTGCCGCTCGTCGGCCGGAAGGGCACCTGGGCCTCGCGGCCGCAGCTGGAGCACGTCGCCGTGAACATCTCGCGCGGACCGCGCGACTGTATCCGCCGCCGCCGCCACCACCACCGTAGCCGCCGCCGTTGCTGTAGCTGCTCCCGCCGCCGTACCCGCCGGAGTCGCCGCGGGCGGCCTTGCGGCTCGCGCGACACGACGAACACCGACGCGGCTCCGTGAAGCCGCGACCCGCGTAGAACTCCTGCTCGCTCGCCGTGAAGACGAACTGCTGGCCGCAGTCGGCGCAGGTCAGGGTCTTGTCCGTATACACCAAGAACACTCCTTCTCGGCCGGCATCCGCGACCTCGTGTCTCGCGGAAACCGTGAGAGGAGTGTTCGATACGCCGGGCCAATCGCCGTCCCTACCTTCGGACGGTCGCGACGAGGCTAACACGCTGGACGTACGGCCAACAAGCCCCGATTTTCGCGACGCCCGTGCGGCCGGCCCTCGGGGCCGCCGAAGCGACGCGAGGCCCGTCGCCGAGCCTTTCGCGCGAGTCGTGGCACGATACGCGGCGAGCGCTGCGCACGCGGGCGATCACGCCTGCGCGCCTGCGGCTCTCGCCGACCGCCGCCAGCCCATCGGCGCCGCCCGACCCGCGGCCCATCAGACCGGATGAGATGACCCGCTCCACGCGCCCAGCCCGCCGCCCCGCCCTCCTCGGCAGCCTCGTCACGGCCGTGCTCGTCGCCGGCCTGTTCGCGACCGCCGCCCCCGTCCGCGCGGAGGAGCCGCCGACCGACCCGCAGGCGACGCCCAGCCCGGCCGCCACGCCCGCGCCCACGACCACGCCCCGCCCGTGCCGGTCGGCACGCCGGAGGAGCAGGTCGCGCGGATGACGGCCGCCCCGCTGATGGTCGTGGGCCCCGACACGTTCGCCGTCCAGGTCGAGATCGAGACCCTCGCGGCCTGGGTCACCGTCGGTCCGACCGTGCCCGCCGCCACGCCCACGCCCGACCCGCTCGCGGAGCCGACCCCGACGCCCGACCCGCTCGCCGAGCCGACCCCGACCCCGCTGCCGACGACCGACCCCGCCGCGACGCAGGTCTCGATCGACCGCCAGGCGATCGTCGTCTGGCTCACCGACTACCTGTCGCGGTACGCGGTCCCCGGCCGGAACGCCGCCTGGCGGATGGACAGCAAGGGGAAGTTCACGAAGGTCGTCCCGTCGAAGGACGGTCGCGGCCTGATCCGGTCGGCATCCGCGCGGACGATCATGGACGCCCTCTGGCGCCGCGCTGCGCTCGACTGGTCGAACGACCTCGGGAGCCTCGTCGTCGGCCCGGTGAAGCCGGCGCTCACGACCGAGAAGGCGACCGAGATGATGCCGAAGCTCCGGAGGATCTCCGCCTGGACCACCTACTGGCAGGTCGGGGAGAACAACGGGTTCGGGGCGAACATCATCATCCCGGCGAAGAAGATCAACACGACGATCATCATGCCGGGCGAGACCTTCGACTTCTGGAAGGTGGTCGGGACGCCCACGGCTGCGCAGGGATACAAGGCCGGCGGCGCGATCATCAACGGGAAGAGCGAGCCGACCGGCGCGTTCGCCGGGGGCATCTGCTCGACCTCCACGACGATCTTCAACGCCGCGCTCCGGGCCGGCTTCCCGATCCTCAGCCGGGTCCCGCACTACTACTACATCGACCGCTACCCGCTCGGCCTGGACGCGACCGTCTGGATCGACGGCGGCTCGAGGCAGTCGGTCATGTGGCGCAACGACTCGACGGCGCCGGTGTACATCCGCGCGATCGCGAAGCCCGGGATCGTCACGTTCGAGCTGTACTCCGTCCCACTCGGCCGGAAGGTGGCGTTCTCGAAGCCGAAGGTCTCCGGGCGCGTGGCCGCGGCCGACTACAGGGAGTACACGAGCTCGCTGCCGGCCGGGGCGGCGAAGCGCCTCGAGTTCCCGCATCCGGGGATGTACGTCGAGGTGACGCGCACGGTGACGGACAAGGCGGGCACGGTCCTCCACAAGGAGGTCTGGAAGAGCCGCTACAAGAAGGTGGACGGTCGCGTGCTGGTCGGGAGGTCGTCCGCGCCGCCGACGGTCACGCCGTCGCCCCCGCCGGGCTCGATCGGCGGCGGAGGACCGGGACCGAGCGCCCAGTAGGCGGGAGGAGCGCGGGCGTCGGGCCCGCCTCCCGCGCGCCGCAGGTTCGGGCCTCCTCCGGCTGGAACCCTCTCCGGCTCCGGGCCTACCCGATCCCGCCGGCCTCGTCGCGGTCGGGCACCGCGGTCGTCTCGCCGGTCAGCTCGTCCACCTTCCACACCATCGTCGCGCTCGACCACGAGTCGGAGACCTCGACGAACGGGATGAGCACGACCCGGATCATCCCGGAGACGGCGAAGAGGATCGCGAACGCCGGGAAGCCCACCGGGAGCAGCGCGAGCACCGCCGCACTGGAGAACTGGCCACCGGTCGCCCCGACCGCCGTCCCGGCCACGAACCGCCCCTGCGCCCGGATCAGCTGCGGGCCGGACGCGAGGCGCAGGAGGCGTTCGTTGGACCCGAGGACACCGGACGAGTAGCCGGCGCTCACCGCCACGGCCAGCACGGCCATGATCAGCGGCGCGAACGGGTTGAGCGGGAACGCCAGCAGGCCCAGGAGGAGCGTCCCGCCCCGGAGGACGAACGAGAGCCGGAGCAGGCGTGAGGACGACCCGCGGTGGAGCCAGCCCCCGATGACCGCCGAGGAGATGAGCGCCGACGCGGAGGCGAGCGCGGACAGGAGGATGGCGAACGAGGCGGGCATGTGGAGGATGCTGATCACGTAGATCGAGAAGTACGGCCCGAAGCCCGCGCCGAACGCGGCGATCGTGATGATCCGCAGGAAGCGCCGGAGCGACGCGGAGAAGGGGCTGGTGGCAGACCCGGGCCGGGGGCCTCCCGACGCGCCGCCGCCGACCCGCATGGCGCCGGCGGGGGCACCGTCTGCGCTCCCGTCGGCCGCCCGCTCCTCGTGCACGATGACGCGGCCCGGCCGCCGCAGTCGGAGGACCGCCGCGAGCTCCGCGACCCCGGCGATCCCTGCCGCGACGAAGACCCACGCGTAGACGATGGTGCCGAACTCGGGGAAGGCCCACTGGATGAGGAGGGCGATCGGCAGCAGGATGATCGACCCGAGCCCCAGGTTGGTGGCGACGACCTTCGGCGCGACGAACCGCCGGTCGTTCTCCGGAAGGATGGCGCCGTACCAGGCCTGGAGGTTGGTCCCGCCGATCGTCCCCGCCGCGCCGGCAAGCCCCATGATCGCCGCGATCAGGACGATGGCCGCCTGGTTGGGGATCGTCCCGTTCGCCGAGAGGATCGTGATCACGGCGAGCACGAACCCCCGCAGCTCCCCGAAAGTGAGGATCCCGACCGTGACGCGCCGCAGGTCGCCGTTCGCCTTGCGGAGCAGCCACGGGACGCCGAGCTGCGCCACCGAGCCGGCGACCGGCAGCGCCCCGATCGCGGTTGCCGCCGCGGCCGGCGTGCCGAGGGCGAGCAGGAGGGGGATCGTCAGGCTGTCGCCGGCGAGGGAGGTGACGCCGGCCTGCGAGACGCCGACGGCTGCGTACTTCCGGAACCGCCCGGCGAAGAGACGCCAGTCGGCGAGTGCGGCAGGGGAGCGGGGAGACGGCGACACGAGGAGACCGAGCATAGCGCGGACCGCCCGGCGGGCGGGGCTCAGAGCGACGGACGGCGACGGCAGGGGGCACGCGTGAGGGCGGTGCGCCGCGCTCCGGCCCGGAGCCGCCGGGAGCGGTCCCGGCGGCTCCGGGCTATCCTCTCGGGGCCGCACGGAACGCCGGCACTCACGGAGTCACGCATGCGTCGCCTCATCCTGCTCCCCCCGGGTCCTCGCCGCGCTCGTCCTCGCCGCGTGCGGGTCGAACACGACCGCCCCCACGCCCTCCGCGGGCGGCCCCGCGACCTCGTCGGCCGCGCCGGACGCCTCGGCGTCTCCGGCCCCGTCCGGTGCGCCGGGCTCCACCGCCGCGCCGGACGCCTCGGCCTCGGCCGCGGCCTCGATCGACCCGAACGCCGAGCCCACGCCCCCGGCGAACGACACCGGCGAGATCCCGTCCGACGCCGCGGCGACGCCGCAGCCGACGTCGGACGCCTCCGCGTCGCCGACGATCCCGCCGCTCACGGCGTGCGCGAAGATCAACGACGCGATCGAAACGGTGGACCTCTACCTCCAGTACTTCACGCAGGCGGACGAGACCACGTGGGCGGACATGACCGGCCCGGCGTCGCCGATCGAGTTCGACAAGGCCACGTTCACGAAGGCGATCGCCGTGCTTGCCAAGGACCCGGCGATGAAGACTGCGGGGCCCCTGCTCCGATCGCTCGACAAGACGCTCGGCAAAGCGCTCGCGAGCAGCGATCCGTTCGGGTCCACGTCGGCGCCCGGCTCCGTGCTCATGCGCGCGTCGACGAAGAACTTCGTCCAGATCGAGAAGGCGCTGGTCGCCGTCCGCACCGCGCAGGGCTGCGGCTGACGCTCCCGGTGCATCGGCCCGGCCCCGCCGAGGCGGACGGGCGCACGCGCGCCGGCGGCGCCCGCGCAGGGCGGCGGGCAGGTCCGGCGGGCGACCCCGGGGCGCACGGCGCCCCCGGCCCGGCCGCTACACTCGCGCGGTGACCGACGTGCCCGCACCCGACCGGGTGCTCGACGAGATCCACGCCGAGGCCGACCGACTCGGCCGCGCGGTCCTCGCCGCCGGCGTCCCGCTCCGGCTCATGGGGGGTCTCGCGATCTGGCTCACGTCGCCGTCCGTGCGCGAGGGGCCGTTCGCGCGCCCGTACCGCGACATGGACTTCGCCGGCGACAGGAAGGCCACGTCCCGGATCAAGCAGCTCTTCACGGACGAGGGCTACGTGCCGGAGAAGCTGTTCAACGCGCTCCACGGGGCGCGGCGGCTGAACTTCGGCGCGCCGGACGGCCGGTGGACCGTGGACGTGGTGCTCGACGAGCTCTCGATGTCGCACCGGCTCGACCTGCGGGGTCGGACATCCGGCTCGGGCCCCACGCTCGACCTCGCCGACCTGCTCCTCACGAAGCTCCAGATCTGGGAGATCAACCGCAAGGATCTCGGCGACGTGCTCTGCCTGCTCGCCGACCACCCGCTCGCGGAGCACGACGCGGACGCGTTCGACCTGCGACGGATCCGGGAGGTCCTGGGATCCGACTGGGGCTTCTGCCACACGGTGGAGCGGAACCTGGGGCTCGTGGCCGACCTGTGGCGCGAGCGCCCCGTCCCCGGCGTCCCGTACGCGGTGGACGGCCAGGTCGCCTCCCTGCTCGACGCGATCGAGCAGGCACCCAAGTCGGCGCGCTGGAAGGCGCGGGCCCGCGTCGGCGAGCGGATGCGCTGGTACGAGACGCCCGAGGAGGTCCGCCACTAGGCGGGGCACCTTCACCTCGCCTCAGGCCGTCACACCCCTCCGCGCGAGCGCGTCCCGCCAGTACGCCACCGACGCCCGCATGTCCGCGAGCACCGCATCGTCGTCCTGCTCGAACGGCGGGATCACCTCCAGCACGAGCGCGATCTCCGTCGCCCCGGACGCCTCGAGCGCATCGAGGAGCGGGCCCGCCTCGATGCGTCCCGCCGCGTTGCAGGCCGCCGTGAACGGCCAGTGGTGGTCCCCCTCGGCGTCCGATTGCTGCAGCTGGACGACCGGTGAGACCGCCCCGAGCGCCCGGGCCCAGGCGTACGGGTCGCGCTCCGCGCCCGCGGTCCCGGGGACGCACATGTGCCCGACGTCCAGGCAGAGCCGGACCGGCACCCGTGCGGCATCGCCGTCGTCGAGGAGCGCGCGGATGTCGGCGGTCGTGGCGGGCTCGCGGGCCGCGGCGAGGTTCTCCACGACGAGGTACGCGAGCCCCGCGGCGCGCGCGTGCCCGGCCAGTCTCGCGAGTCGTGCCCGGAGGTCCGCGGCGAGCGCGGCCCGCCGGTCGGGGTCGCGGGCGTCGGGGACCGAGTACGCGCCCACGTGCCCGCCGGTCGCGACGCCGCCGACCGCCGCCGTGAACCCGATCGCACGCTCGAACCACGCCTCCGCGCGGTCCCGCGCCGCCGCGTCGGGGTGGAGGAGGAGGTTGGACGAGTACGCCGCGAGACCGGTGAACGTGGAGTGGACGGCCAGGCCGCGTGCCCGTGCCGCCTCGCGGACCGCCGCGGCGGCGTCCGCGACCGCGCCCGGCGCGGCGTCGAGGTCCTCCAGGTCGAAGGAGTGCTGGACCACGTCCACACCGAGGTCGCGCACGACGGGCGCCCAGTCGGCCGGCCGGGGCCAGCGCTTCACGGCGAAGCAGTCGTTCACCCCCAGCGACCAACGGACCCCGCTCATGGTCCCCCTCCTCGGCGCCGGACCGACGCCGACTCGATGAGCGCGCTGTACGCCCGGTAGAGGTCGTCGTATCGCCCGCGCAGGCGGACGTCCGGCTCCACGGCGGGCTCCGCGTGCACGCATCGCCGCACCGCGTCGTCCGCGTCGCGGTAGATCCCGGCGCCGATCCCGGCGAGCATCGCGACGCCGGTGACGGCCGCGTCGCCGGGGATCGCGACGACCGGCAGCCCCGTCACGTCCGCCTTGATCCGGTTCCAGGTCGAGAGGCGCGCGTCGCCCCCGGAGATCCGCAGCTCCTCCACGCGCGCGCCGCCCTCGCGGACGAGCTCGATCTGCTCGCGGATCTCGCACGCGACGCCCTCGAGCATCGCCCGGGCGAGGCTCGCCCGATCGTGGCGGAGGGACAGGCCGGTGAGGGCGCCGCGCAGGTCGGGATCGGTCCGCTCGCCGTCGCCGAGGACGGGGATCGCCACCACGCCGGCGCTCCCGGGCTCGACGGCCGCGACCTCGCTGTCGAGGCGCGCCCAGTCGGCCGGGCGCGGCCGTCCGGTCCGTCCACCGTACGCGAGGCGCGCGACCCAGTCGACCGCGAGACCCGTGGTGTTGATCCCGGTCTCGGTCGTGTACGGGCCCGGCACGACGTGTGGGTAGTGCGTGACGAGAAGGACCGGAAGCGGCTCCTCCACGACGGCGTTGAGGCACGTGGACGACCCGGCCATCTCGCTGATCGCTCCGGGAGCGACCACCCCCGCGCCCAGGGCGCATGCCTGGCTGTCCGCGCCGCCGAGCACGACGGGGACGCCGGTCGGAAGGCCGAGCCTCCGCGCCACGCCCGGCGCCACCTCGCCCACCGCCTCCCAGGACCCACGGACCTCCGGGAAGATGTCGCGCTCCAGGTCCCAGGCGTCGAGGAGGTCGTCCGCCCACGCCCGCGTCCGGATGTCGAAGAAGAGCGTGGCGGCGGCGTGCGTCCCGTCGGTCGCCTCGATGCCCGTGAGCGCCCGCACGACGAGATCGCGGGGCTGGAGGAATCGCGCCGTCGCGGCGAACTCCTCCGGCCGGTGGCCGCGCAGCCAGAGGATCTTGGCGCCGACGTGGAACGCCGCCGGCAGGTGCCCGGTCCGGGCATGGATGCCCGCGTCTCCGTAGAGCCCGCGGAGCTCGTCCGCCTCGGCGACCGCCCGGTTGTCGCGGTAGATGAGGCCGGGGCCGGTCGGGTCGCCCCGCGCGTCCACGCCGACGACCGACGGGCACTGTCCGGTGAGGCCGATCGCCCGCACCCGCGTCCCGGGCGCCAGCGCCGCGACCGCCCCGCGCACCGCCGAGAGCGAGCAGCTCCGCCAGAGGCGGGCGTCCTGCTCCGCCCAGCCCTCGCGCGGCGAGACGGTGGGGTATGCGCGGCGGACCTCGAGAAGGCGGCGCCCCTCGAGATCGAAGACCGCCGCGCGCGCGCCGGACGTGCCGACGTCGATCGCGAGCAGGACGTCACCGGCGCGGACCGTCATCCCCGGACCAGCTGGTGCGCCGCGACCTTGTCGCGCTCGAGCGTGATCAGCGCTCCGTTGAGGGTCCCGGTGGAGTAGTCGCTCCCGGGGTTGATGACGATCGTCCGGCCGATCCGCTTCATCGCGGACGCCTCGTGGATGTGGCCGTGGAGCCCGAGCAGCGGCTGCATCGTCTGGATCAGTTCGAGGACGGCGGTGCTCCCGACCGGCTCGAACTTCACCTGGCCGAGCGAGGTCTGGACCTGGAGGTCCGCGAGCACGGGGGCGTCGTCGAGCCCCGACGCGTACGGCGGGACGTGGACGTTCACCACCGCCCGGGCCGGGTCGCGGAGCTGCGACGCCATCGTCTCCAGCGACGCGGCGAGCTGCTCCTCCGTCTGCTCCCGGTGGCTGTGCCAGGGCGTGACGTTGCTGAAGCCCCAGCTGATCATCTCGTGGTCGTCGTCGAGGGGGACGACCTTGCCCTCGTCGTGGACGCCCCACGGCGCGGCGTCCAGGATCGCCCGGAGGCTGACCGGGTCGTCGTTGCCGAGCATGAAGTAGAGCCGCTTCCCGGCGGGGCGGAGGCGCTCGTCGGCGAGCGTGAGCCATCCCGAGAGGCGCTCGTCCATCAGTCGCTCGAAGACCGCGTCGATCTCGCCCGAGGCCGTCAGGGCGTCGAGCTCGCCCGGCTCCGCCCGGTACGGGTAGTAGCCGTGGTCGGCGATCAGCTTCTCGAGGGCATCGAGCTCCGGACCGTCCTCCACGACGTACCGCGTCCCGATGAACTCGCACGCCCACCGCCCGCCCGGCTGGCGGACGATCGTCTGGAGGGCCTTCCCGGCGAGGTCGCCGCCGAGGATGAGCACGTCGGCCCCGTAGACCTGGCCGCCGTTGACGAACTTCCGGAAGCACTTGCTCGACCCATGCAGGTCGGTCGCGAAGTAGACCCGCGTCTTCTTCCCCATCCGTCGGCCGCCGTCAGGCGCGCGCCGCGCGCGCGGCGTCGACCAGCCGGCGGGCCCGGTCGGGGTCCACCTCGTTCCAGATGTAGCCGTCGCGCTTCAGGCTGGTCCCCACGATCGCGCCGTCGGCGATCCGCAGGATCTCCGCGACCGTCTCGGCACGCACGCCGGTGTTCGCGACGACGTCCGCATCCGGGACCGCCTCCTTCGCGGCGCGAAGGTCGCTCATGGCGAACTGCGTGCCCGCCGCCGGTCCGCTGATGAGGATCGCGTCCATCCCGAGGAAGTGCGCGCCCTTCGCGCGGTCCGCCACCGTGCGCGACCCGACGGCGCTGGCGAACTCCGGCGCGATGTTGTCGAACAGCGCGACGTCCGAGGCGCCGATCCGCATGCGGTAGTCGGCGATCTCGCCGATCCGCGGCTCGATCATCCCCAGGTCGCTCTCGTACACGCCCGTCAGGACCTCCCGGATGAAGGCGGCGCCGGTCGCGCGCGCGACCGCGAGCGACGCCTTCGCGTCCCACAGGAGGTTGACGCCGAACGGGACCCGCACGTCGCGGCGCAGCTCCCCGATGACCTCCGCCATCGCGGCGACCGTCTCCTGGCCGACCGCGAGATGGTACGGGACGTCCTGCTCGTTGCAGAAGAGGACTCCGTCCGCGCCGGCATCCTGGAGGACGGCGAGGTCGCGGCCGACGACGTCCACGAGCTTCGCGCGCCCCGCGCCCACGTCGTGCCACGGCCGGCCGGGAAGCCCCGGGAAGTGGAGCATCGCGACGACGGGCTTCCGCACGCCGAAGATCCGCTCGAGCGTCCCCATCCTCACGTCCCTCCCGCGGCTGCCGCCGCATGCTCGCTCGACGCGGCCGGGGTCGCGATGACGACCTCCACGCCGAGCGCCTCGACCTCTCGTCTCTCCTCGGGCGACGCCGTCGCGTCCGTCACGATCGTGGTCACCATGCTCGCCGGGCCGACCACCGCGGCCGCGACGTGCCCGAACTTCGTCCCGTGCGCCAGGACGACGCTGCGCGCCGACCGCTCGATCGCGACCCGGTTGACCTCCGCGTCCTCGTCGGCGAGCTCCGTGAGGCCCCACCGCGCGGAGACGCCCGCCACGCCCACCACCGCGAGGTCGAAGCGATACCGCGCGAGCGTGGACAGCGCGACCGGGCCGACGCACGTCAGCTCCTCGCGGCGCACCGTCCCGCCGAGGACGACCGTCCGCACCGGCCGGGTCCCGAGGAGGCTCGCGACGACCACCGAGGCGGTGACCACCGTCTGCTCCGGCCGGACGGGGACGTACCGCGCGAACTGCTCCACGGTCGTCCCGACCCCGAGGTAGATCGTGGTCGCGTCGCCCACCAGGTCGCCGGCGGCGATCGCGATGAGGCGCTTCTCGCGCGCCGAGTGGAGGGCCCGCGCGTTGAACGTGAGGTCGAACGACCGCGTCACGTGGGCGGTCGCTCCTCCGTAGGTCTGCTTGAGGAAGCCGTCCCGCTCCAGCCGCCGGATGTCCCGGCGCACGGTCATCTCGGAGACCCCGAACCGCGCGGCGAGGCCGCTCACCTGGATCGTCTGGTCCTCCGCGACCTGCTCCAGGATCCGCAGGCGCCGATCGACCGCGAGCATCGGCCCGGACCGCCCTCCTCGTCCCTGCGCCTGCTGGTGCCGGCGCCGGCCGCCCGGGGGCATGGGTGGCCGGCGCACGACATGCGACGCCGAAAGGGTATCAGATGGACACGAAAAGTTGACAACGGGTGTTCGTTGTTGTCACCATCGACCCCGGAGCGCCACGCGGCCGCGTCGGTGGTCCGAGCACCCGTGGCCGTGAGCCGCTTCCGCGCCCGAGCCCCCGGCACCGCCGGGAGGTGGCCTCAAGGTGAGGCCGGGGCGATGCCCCCGAGTGGGCGCGCGACGAGGGAGGTGGCCAAGGGTGGCAGTCCAGCCGGACGACAAGAGTCAGCTCTTCGTCCGCCAGAGCACGGGCCTCGTGAGAGAGGCGAACGCGCTCGACGCGACGATCTTCAACGCGGTCTTCTCGGCGCCCGTCGGGGCGACGCTCGCGTGGGGCATCTTCGCCGCGCTGAGCATGTTCCCCGGCGCGGACCTCGTCACCGCGACGATCATCGCCGGCATCATCAACATCCCGGTCCTGATCATGATGGCGCTGCTCGCCTCGAGCATGCCCCGGACCGGCGGCGACTACGTCTGGGTGAGCCGGATCCTGTCGCCCCCGCTCGCCCTCATCAGCAACTTCGCCGCGGCGCTCTCCGCGACGATCGGCGCGACGTACTGGGCCCGCTACTTCCCGGTCTTCGCGCTGGGCCCGATCCTCGTGACGCTTGGCATCACCTTCGACAACCAGGACCTCATCACCTGGGGCACGAACTTCCAGACGGACAGCACGTGGATCTTCGCCGGCGCCATGGTGATGGTCATCCTCATGGGCGTGATCCTCACGGCCGGCCTGCGGACGACCTTCGCGTTCCAGAACACGTTCTGGATCATCGCGAGCGTCGGGACGTTCATCGCGTTCGCCGTCCTGCTCATCGGGACGAACACGGACTTCGTGAACAACTTCAACGAGATGAACGCGAAGTTCGGCGGCGGCACCGCCCAGGACGTCATCAACGCGGCGGGTGTCGCGGGGGTGGCGCCCGACCCGACGAAGCTGGACGCGACCCTCCCGACGGTGTTCATCGTCATGACGTTCATGATGTGGAACTGGTGGTCGGTCTACCTCAGCGGTGAGCTGAAGACCGCCTCCAACCGCCGCCGGCAGCTGTCGATCATGTTCGGCGCACTGGCGTGGGACGTCCTCTTCATCGCGCTCGGCGCGCTGCTCCTGTTCAAGGTCACCGGCTACGACTTCATGGTCGCGGTGAACACCGGCGGGAATGCCGCCTACGCGATCCCGACCGGGCCCTGGTACCACTTCATGGCGTCCCTCGTGTACGCCGCCCCGGCCCTGACCTTCATCATCGTCGGCTCGTTCCTCTTCTGGAGCCTCCCGGCGATGGTCGGCAACACGTTCATGCCGATCCGCACGATGTTCGCGTGGTCCTTCGACCGGCTCCTGCCCGAGAAGCTGTCCGAGGTGAACGAGCGGACCCACTCGCCGATCTGGGCGATCTGGGTGGAGATGGTGATCATCACCGCGATGCTCATCTGGAGCATCCAGTCGACGGACTTCATCACCTGGCTGACGCTCGGCGTGCTCGCCGGCGTGGTGACCGTGATCATCGTGGCGATCGCGGCGCTCGTCTTCCCGACGCGGCGCCCGGACCTGTACCAGGCGTCGCCGGCGAACGTGAAGTTCCTCGGCATCCCGGTCCTCTACATCGTCGCGCCGCTCTCGATCCTGTGCATGCTCTTCCTCGTCTGGTGCACGGTCGCGTACCCGGCGCTCGTGATGATGGGGAACACGGCCAACATGTGGTGGATCCCCGCATTCATCGGGATGATCGTCGTGGTCGGCCTCGTCGTGTACTTCGGCGCGAAGTTCATCCGCCGGAGCCAGGGCGTGGACATCGACCTGGTCTACAAGGAGCTGCCGCCCGAGTAGGCTCCATCCGCACCCTTCCCGCCCGGGGCCCCGGTCCGCCGGCCGGGGCCCCGCCGCGTCCGGTCCGCCGGAGCCCCGCGGCCCCCGCCGCGTACACTCGGCACCGATGAGCGGCGATCACGGGAGCGGCCCCGCCAACCGGCTCGCCCATGAGACGAGCCCGTACCTCCTCCAGCATGCCCACGACCCCGTGGACTGGTACCCGTGGGGCGAGGAGGCCCTCGCCCGCGCCCGCGAGCACGACCGGCCGATCTTCCTCTCGATCGGATACGCCGCCTGCCACTGGTGCCACGTCATGGCGCGGGAGTCGTTCCGTGACCCGGCGACCGCCGCCCAGCTCAACGACGGCTTCGTCTCGATCAAGGTGGACCGCGAGGAGCGCCCGGATCTCGACGCGGTCTACATGGACGCCGTCCAGGCGCTCACCGGCAGTGGCGGCTGGCCGATGTCGGTCTTCCTCACCCCCGACGGCCGCCCGTTCTACGGCGGCACGTACTTCCCGCCCGACCGCCGGCACGGCCTGCCGAGCTTCCGCGACGTCCTCACGGCGATCTCCGAAGCGTGGCAGGAGCGGCGCGATGACGTGGAGGCGGCAGGGTCGGGGGTGGCGGAGGCGGTCGCAGCGGCGATGGCCGGGCGGCCCGGCAGCGGCGGTGCAGGGCCCGGCGTGCTGCGGGCAGCCTGCGCCGCGCTCGCGACGGGGTTCGACCCCCGGAACGGTGGGTGGAGCGGCGCCCCCAAGTTCCCCCAGCCGATGGCGATCGAATGGCTCCTGCGGCACCACGCGGCCACCGGCGACGCCGAGGCGCTCGCCATGGCGCTCCGGACCCTCGACCGCATGGCCGACGGCGGGATCCGCGACCATCTCGGCGGCGGATTCGCGCGCTACGCGACGGACGCGGTCTGGCTCGTCCCGCACTTCGAGAAGATGCTCTACGACAATGCGCAGCTCGCGCGCACCTACCTCCACGCGTGGCGCGTCGCGGGCGACCCCCGATACCTGGACGTCGCGACGGAGACGCTCGACTTCCTCCTGCGGGAGATGACGCTCTCCGACGGCGCCTTCGCGGCAAGCCTCGACGCGGACACGGACGGGGTCGAGGGCGCGACCTACACGTGGACGGCGGGCGAGGTGGAGGAAGTCCTCGCGGTGCCCCTGGAGCCCGGACGGGAGGACGCCCCCGGGGCAGGCGGCGAGCCGGAGGCCGGCGGAGGCCCGGCCGGCGGGCCGGGCGGCGGATCGGCGGAGCCGGCGGCGGGACCCGGCCGCGCGGCGCTCTTCCGCGAGGCGTACGGCGTGACCGACGACGGCAACTGGGAGGGCCGGACGGTGCTCTCCCGGGTCCGGGACGACGCGACGCTGGGAGCGCGCTTCGGGATCACGGCCAGCGACGTCGCGTCGCGGCTCGCGGTCGCACGCGGGGCGCTGCTCGCCCGCCGGGACGGACGCCCGCGGCCCGCGCGCGACGACAAGGCGATCGTCGCGTGGAACGGCCTGGCGATCGCGGCGCTCGCAGACGCGGCCCGGCTGCTCGCGGCGGGGCCCGCGGCCGCGAGAGCGGACGTGTACCGGGCGGCCGCGATCCGGGCGGCCGAGGCCGTGCTCACGTCCGCGCTGGGCGCGGACGGGCGACTCCGTCGCTCGTGGAAGGACGGCCGGGCGGGCAGCGTCGCCACGCTCGAGGACGAGGCCGACCTCGCGGACGGCCTCCTGGCGCTGTACGCCGCCACCTTCGACGAGCGCTGGTACCTCACGGCCCACGCCCGGGGCGCCGCGATCCTCGCCCACTTCCGCGATCCGGCCGGCGGCTTCTTCGACACCGCGGACGACGCCGAGGCGCTCGTCGTCCGGCCGCGTTCGCTGCAGGACAACGCCCTTCCGTCGGGCGGCGCGATGGCCGCCTCCGTCCTCCTGCGCTTGGCGGCGTACTGCGGGGAGCCGGAGGAGGCCGAGGCCGCCGAGGCCGCGATCGCCGGGGTGGGGGACCTCGCCGGCCGCCATCCGCTCGCCTTCTCCTGGTGGCTCGTCGCGATGGACCTCGCGGTCCGCGGCGTGGACGAGGTGGCGATCGTCGGCGACCCCGCCGACCCGGCCACCGGCGCGCTCGTCGCCGTCACCCGGCGCGCCCTGCTGCCGCGCGTGGTCGTCGCGTGCGCGCCCGACCCCGCGGCGAGCGCGATCCCGCTCCTCCAGGCGCGGTTCGCTCTCGACGGGCGGCCCACCGCCTTCGTCTGCCGGGACTTCTCCTGCCGCCGGCCGGTCACGCAGCCCCAGGCGCTCGAGGCGCTGCTCGCGACAGCCGGGGAACGGCCCGCGACACTCGGTGACGGACCCCTCTTGACAAGTGAGTAAGCGCTAACTAACATGCGCGCATGACGCTCAGCACCCCGCCCGCGAGGGCGCCCCGCCGCCTCCCCACGGCCCGTCACACGGCCGACGAGCGGCGCGCGGAGATCGTCGCCGCCGCCATCCCGGCGTTCGCCGCCGGCGGGCTCCACGGGACGTCCACCGAGGCCATCGCGCGGACCGTGGGCGTGACGCAGCCGTACGTCTTCCGGCTGTTCGGCACGAAGCGCGCCCTGTTCATCGCGGTGGTCCGGTCCGCTTTCGAGCGGACGCGCCTCTCGTTCGACGACGCCGGCCGCGCCGCCGGCGGCATCGACGCGGGCCCCGATGCCGTCCTGATCGCGATGGGGGAAGCGTACTGGCGCCTCCTCGCGGATCGGACGCTGCTTCTCGTCCAGCTCCAGGCGTACGCGGCGTGCGGCGACCCCGAGGTCCGCGAGGAGGTTCGCGTCGGCTTCGAGTCGATCGTGGAGACCGTCCGCCGGGGCTCGGGCGCCCCGGACGACACGATCCGTGAGTGGCTGGCCCAGGGGATGCTCTGGAACGTGGCGGTCGCGATGGACCTGACCCATGTGAGCGCGCAGTGGGCGAGCCTGTGCCTCGGGACGGAGATGCACCCGGGGCGCTGACCGGCAGCCCCCTTTTTTGCCCGGGGGAGTTAGTAATCAGTCACTAATTAGCCGCCCACGGGCAGGCACAGGACCGGCCCGGAAGGCCGGATGGAAGGAGGACCAGGTGAAGGGACAGAACCGGGCCGGATGGGCGTTCGCGATCACGTCGATCGCCCTCTTCATGGCCGCGCTGGACAACCTCGTCGTGTCGACGGCGCTGCCGCGGATCCAGGCGGACTTCGGCGCGTCCGTCCAGCAGCTCGAGTGGATCGTCAACGCCTACACGCTCACCTTCGCCGTCCTTCTCCTCACGGGCGCCGCCCTCGGCGACCGGTTCGGTCGGCGGCGCGTCTTCATCATCGGGCTCGCGATCTTCACCGGCGGGTCGGCCCTCGCGGCCCTCGCGCCGACCAGCGACGCCCTCATCGTCGCGCGCGCCTTCCAGGGGATCGGCGGCGCGATCCTCACGCCGCTGACGCTCACCATCCTCTCCGCGGCCGTGCCGCCGGAGCGCCGGGGTCTCGCTCTCGGCGGCTGGGGTGCGGTCGGCGGCCTGGCGGTCGCCCTCGGGCCCCTCGTCGGCGGCGCGATCGTCGAGGGCGCCTCGTGGCACTGGATCTTCTGGATCAACGTCCCGATCGGGCTCGTCGCCATCCCCCTCGCCATCGCCCGCCTCCCCGAGAGCTACGGTCCGCGGACCTCGCTCGACCTGCCAGGCCTCGGTCTCGCGAGCGCCGGCCTCCTCGGGATCGTCTGGGGCCTCATCCACGGCAACTCCGACGGCTGGACGAGTCCCACCATCGTCGCGGCTCTCGCGGGCGGCGCGGCGCTCCTGGTCGGGTTCGTGGCGTGGGAGGCGCGGACGCGCTCGCCGATGGTCCCCCTCGGCTTCTTCCGGAGTCGCGCCTTCTCGGCCGCGAACGTCGTCTCGCTCCTCATGTCGTTCGGCGTCTTCGGCGTCGTCTTCCTCCTCTCGCAGTTCTTCCAGGTCGTCCAGGGCTACTCGCCGCTCCAGGCCGGCCTCCGGACGCTGCCGTGGACCGCCATGCCGCTCGTCGCCGCGCCGATCGCCGGCGTCCTGATCGGCCGGATCGGCGGCCGCCCCCTCCTCGTCACCGGGATGACGCTCATGGCGCTCGGCCTCGGCTGGATCGCCGCGATGGTCTCCGTCACGGTCGACTACGCGCTCCTCGTCCCCGGTCTCGTCCTGTCCGGGGTGGGGATGGGGCTCTTCTTCGCCCCGACGGCTGCCGTCGTCCTCGGCGCCGTCCGCCGCGAGGAGGAGGGGAAGGCATCGGGCGTGAACAACACGATCCGCGAGATCGGCGGCGTCTTCGGGGTCGCGGTCCTCGCGTCCGTCTTCAGCGCGAACGGCGGCTACGCATCGCCGGACACCTTCGTCGCCGGCCTGACGCCCGCCCTGTGGGTCGGCACCGCCGTCGTCGCGCTCGGCACCGTCGCGGCCCTTGCGCTCCCGGGCAGGCGCATGCATGTCCCGGCGATCTCCCTCCCTCGCCCGGAGATCAGGTCCACGGGCGGGCTCGTGCCGGAGCCGGTGGAGGTCCGCGTCGACCGCTGACCCACGGCCCCGCGCTCCGCGACGGACGACGCGCCGGGCCCCACTCCCGGGGCGTCACCGCGTCCTGCGACCCCGGGCGGCCGCGCGGGCGGCACGATACCCGGGCGCGCCTCGTCGGGGGCGGCGAGCGCCGTCGGGGTGGACGCTTTCTGCGCGGCGAGGCACTATCGATGCGGCCGACGCGCGTCCCCCGTCGGGGGTACGGTCATGCGCCGTGCCTTCGACGGAAGGGGAATGTCGGATGGTCATCACCAACCCCTGGCACCGCCGCGGAGCGGCGCTCCTGCGGGTCGTGGTCGGCGTCGTCATGCTCTGGGCCGGCCTCGAGAAGCTCATCGGCACCCCCGGCGGCTGGTCCGCGTCGGGCTTCCTGAAGTTCGCGACCGCGGGCACGCTCGGCTGGCCATTCGTGAGCGGCGAGCCTGCCGAGGGCACGATCTTCAACCCGCTCCACGACTTCTGGGTGAGCCTCGCCGGCAACGCGACCGCGATGCAGGCGGTGGACGCGCTCGTGATCGGCGGGGAGCTCCTGGTCGGCATGGCTCTGGTCCTGGGCATCCTCACCCGTCTTTCGGCGATCCTGGGCGCGCTGATGATGTTCCTGTTCTTCCTGGCCTCGTGGGACTTCGCCTACGGGATCGTCAACCAGCAGCTCACGTACGCCGTCGTCTTCCTCGCGATCGGCGGCATGGGCGCCGGCAAGTACTACGGGCTCGACGCGTGGGCGGGAGAGACCGCGTTCGCGACGAAGAACCGTTGGTTCCGGACGTGGTTCCTCTCCGGCGACCCGGTCGACGAGAGGCCGGGCCGCTCCATCGACGCTCCGAGCGGTGCCGCGGAGGCGCCCGCGACGGCCTGACAACATCGATCCTGGATCACGGACCACACGACGCGGCGGCCGGGGGGCCGCCGCGTCGTGTGGGTCCCGGCCCGCGGTGGCCGACGCGAACGCCCGCCACAGCCGGGGCATGCCGACCGAGCCGGACCCTCCGACCCCCGGTAGAACGGATGGTCTAATGGTGGCCGCGCGGTGTATGCTCGTCGTCCAGTGCCCACGCGAACGCCCCGCGCCGCGGATCGGGGCCGTCCGGCCGCCGATCCCGCGCCCTCCATCGATCCTCTCGCGCCGTTCTCGCCGGAGGTCCGCGCCTGGTTCTCCGGCGCGTTCGCCGCGCCCACCGCCGCGCAGGTCGGCGGCTGGGCTGCGATCTCCGCCGGCAGCCACACGCTCATCCACGCGCCCACCGGGAGTGGCAAGACGCTCGCCGCCTTCCTCTGGTGCATCGACCGACTTGCCGTGGACGATCGGTCGCCGACTTCGACGACCCGCGTGCTCTACGTGTCGCCCCTCAAGGCGCTCGCGTACGACGTCGAGCGGAACCTCCGGGCACCCCTGGCCGGGATCGCGCTGGCCGCGGAGCGCCTCGGCCGCCCGGCTCCCGCGATCACGATCGGGACACGCACGGGCGACACCGCGTCGGACCAGCGACGACGCATGCTCAAGACACCTCCGGACATCCTCGTCACCACCCCGGAGTCGCTGTACCTCCTGCTCACGAGCGGCGGCCGGGAGACTCTCCGGGGCGTCGAGCACGTCATCGTGGACGAGGTCCACGCGGTCGCGGGCACGAAGCGCGGCGCGCACCTCGCGATCTCCCTCGAGCGGCTGGAGCGCCTGGCGGCGCGTCCACCCCAGCGGATCGGGCTCTCGGCGACCCAGCGGCCCCTGGAGACGGTCGCGCGGTTCCTCGGCGGGACCGGTCCGGGTCGCGAGGTGGCCATCGTGGACGCCGGCGGCGACAAGACGCTGGAGCTGCAGGTCGTCGTCCCGATCGAGGACCTCTCGCGGATCGGCGAGTCGCTCCCCCTCGAGGAGCAGCCGTCCGGGCCCGCGGCCGGCCCCGAGGCGAAGGTGAGCATCTGGCCGGCGATCCACCCGCGGATCCTCGACCTGGTCCGCTCCCACCGCAGCACGATCGTGTTCTGCAACAGTCGGCGGCTGGCGGAGCGCCTGGCGCAGCGCCTCAACGAGCTCGCCGGCGAGGAGCTCGTCCGGGCCCACCATGGGTCGATCTCGCGGGAGCAGCGGGTCGCCATCGAGGAGGAGCTCAAGGCCGGTCGCCTGCCGGCGCTCGTCGCCACCAGCAGCCTGGAGCTCGGCATCGACATGGGGGCGGTGGACCTCGTGATCCAGGTCGAATCGCCCACGAGCGTCTCCCGTGGCCTCCAGCGGGTGGGGCGGGCCGGCCACGCGGTCGGCGTGCCCTCCCGCGGCGTCATCTTCCCCAAGTACCGCGGCGACCTGCTGGAGGCGGCGGTCGTCACGCGGCGGATGCTTGATGGCGCGATCGAGCCGACGGTCCTGCCGCGCGACCCGCTCGACGTCCTCGCGCAGCAGATCGTCGCCATGACGGTCGTGGAGCCGTGGTCCGCGGACGACCTCTACGCGACCGTGACGCGGGCCGCGCCCTTCGGTGATCTCGCGCGGGAGGCGTTCGACGGCGTGCTGGCGATGCTCGCCGGCGCCTACCCGTCCGACGAGTTCGCCGAGCTGAAGGCGCGCGTGGCATGGGACCGGGTCACCGACGTGGTGACGGGCCGCCGCGACGCACGGACGGTCGCGCTCACGAGCGGCGGGACGATCCCCGACCGGGGGCTCTTCGGCGTCTTCATCGTGGGCGACCCGGGGATGACGGGCAGGCGGGTGGGCGAGCTCGACGAGGAGATGGTCTACGAGACGCGCGTCGGCGAGGTCATCACGCTCGGCGCGACGAGCTGGCGCGTGGAGGAGATCACGCCCGACCGGGTCCTCGTCTCACCGGCGCCGGGGGTCCCGGGCCGGCTGCCCTTCTGGCATGGCGACGCGATCGGGCGGCCGGTGGAGCTGGGCCGGGCGATCGGCGCGTTCGTGCGAGAGATCGAGGCCGACATCGCGTCGGGCACGAAGGCGCGGGTGCGGGCGGCGGCGCGCCTGTCCGCCGACCACATGCTCGACGACCTCGCGGCAGAGAACCTGCTCGCCTACCTGGAGGACGAGCGGGCCGCGACCGGCGCGTTGCCGACGGACCGTCGGATCGTCGTCGAGCGGTTCCGCGACGAGCTCGGCGACTGGCGCCTGGTGCTGCTCACGCCGTTCGGCGGCCGCGTGCATGCTCCGTGGGCGCTCGCCGTGGAGGCGCGCCTGCGGGAGCGCCTGGGGTCCGATGTCCAGTCGATCTGGTCCGACGACGGGATCGCCTTCCGCCTCCCGGAGGGCGACCTGGTCGGCGTGGAGGACCTGCTCTTCCCCGGCCCGGACGAGATCGACGACCTGGTCGTGGGGACGGTGGGCGGCTCGGCGCTCTTCGCGTCGCGGTTCCGCGAGAACGCGGCCCGTGCCCTCCTTCTGCCGCGCCGGCGGCCCGGCGCCCGGACGCCGCTCTGGCAGCAGCGCCAGCGCTCGGCGGATCTCCTCTCCGTCGCGAGCCGGTATGGCTCCTTCCCCATCCTCGTCGAGACGTATCGCGAGTGCCTCGCCGACGTCTTCGACCTGCCCGCCCTGCGCGAGGTCCTCGCCGGCATCCGTGCCCGGTCCATCGCCGTCCATTCGGTCGAGACGGCCCGGCCGTCCCCGTTCGCGTCGTCGCTGCTCTTCGACTACGTCGCCGCGTACATGTACGAGGGTGACGCGCCACTGGCCGAGCGCCGCGCGCAGGCGCTCACGCTGGACCGCGACCTCCTCCGCGAGCTGCTCGGCCAGGAGGAGCTGCGCGAGCTGCTCGACCCCGCGGCGCTCGCGGACACCGAGCTCGCGCTCCAGGGGCTCGCGGATGGGCGGCAGGCGCGGACACCGGACGCGCTCCACGACCTCCTCCGGCGGCTCGGCGACCTCACGGAGGTCGAGGCCGCTGCGCGATGCGCGGTCGGCGAGGGGACGGATCCGGGCACGACGGCGGTCGCGTGGCTGGCCGAGCTGGAGTCATCGCGTCGGGCCGTCCGCGTCCGGATCGCCGGCGAAGAGCGATGGCTCGCCATCGAGGACGTGGGCCGGTATCGCGACGCCGTCGGCGCCGCGCCGCCCCTCGGTGTGCCGGACGCGTTCCTCGCCCCGGCCGCGGATCCGCTCGGAGGACTGCTCGCCCGGTGGGCGCGCACGCACGGCCCGTTCACGGCCAACGAGCCGGCGGGCCGCTGGGGACTCCCGCCGCGGGCCGTGGAGGAGGCGCTGG
Organism: uncultured Chloroflexia bacterium; assembly: GCA_963717255.1. Classification (GTDB taxonomy): domain Bacteria; phylum Chloroflexota; class Limnocylindria; order Limnocylindrales; family CSP1-4; genus CAIYQJ01. Next base: position 23,370 of record CAVQVT010000006.1, read on the forward strand.
CCGCGCTGCTCGGCGCGGGCGTGGTCCTCCGCGGCGAGTTCCGGCCCGGTGGCGCCGAGCGCGAATGGTGCGACCCGGAGGTCCTCCGCCAGCTCCGACGTCGCTCCCTCGCGCGTCTCCGGCGCGAGGTGGAGCCGGTCGAGCAGGCCGCCTACGCCCGCTTCCTTCTCGCATGGCAGGGCGTCGCCCCCCTCGGCGCGGCGGACCCGCCCGCGCGCGGCGCCGTCGCGCTCGAGCGCCTCGCCGAGACCGTGGATCAGCTCGCGGGCCTCGCGATCCCGGCCTCGGTCCTGGAGCGCGACGTCCTGCCCGCGCGCGTGCCCGGCTACCTGCCGCGGGTTCTCGACGAGCTCGGCTCGCTCGGGGAGGTCGCCTGGGTCGGCCGCGGCAGCCTCGGTCGCGACGACGGCCGCATCGCGCTCGTCCGGCCGGGTCGCGAAGGGCTCCTCTCGCCGGCGGACGGCGGCGGCGGCGCCGTGGGCGAGGCCGCCGCGCGTGAGTCCGCCGCGCGGCCGGCGGGGCCGCTCCACGATGCGATCCGGGCGGCGCTCCGCGAACGGGGCGCGCTCTTCTACCGCCAGCTCCACGGGGTGGCCGGCGGCGGGCCGGACCGCGAGGTCCTCGACGCGCTCTGGGACCTCGTCTGGGCCGGCGAAGTGACGAACGACACGTTCGCTCCGCTCCGCGCGCTCCGCTGGCGGCGACCGTCGAAGGACGCGGCGCGCCGCGGCCCGCGCGTCGCCGCGCTCGGCCCGCCGGAGGCGGCCGGACGGTGGTCGCTCGTGCAGGCCGCTGCGCCGCCGCCAGACGCGCGGGCCGCCACCGAGCGGCTGCACGCGGTGGCGCTGGCGCTGCTCGAACGATACGGCGTGGTGACGCGCGCGGCGGTCGTCGCCGAGGGCGTGCCCGGCGGGTTCTCGGCGCTGTACCCGGTCCTCCGGGCGATGGAGGACGCGGGACGCATCCGGCGCGGGTACTTCGTGGACGGGCTGGGTGCCGCGCAGTTCGCGCTGCCGGGCGCGGTGGACAGGCTCCGGGCGATGCGGGACGCGCGCGCCGAGGACCCGGTCGTGCACGTCGTGGCGGCCGCCGACCCGGCGAGCCCCTGGGGCGGGATCCTGCCCTGGCCGCGGCGCGACCCGGACCGCGACCGGCGCGTCATCGCACGCGCGGCCGGCGCCCACGTGGTCCTCGTGGAGGGCGTCCCCGTGCTCGTCGCGGAGCGCGACGCGAAGGGGATCGTCACGCTCCCCGCGTTCGACGACCCCGGGACGGCCGTGCTCGCGCTGCGTGCGCTGAGCTTCCTCGTGACGGCCGGGCACGTCCGCGATGTCGTGGTCGCCCGCGTGGACGGGGACGCGGTGTCCGCGTCGCCGCACCGCGCGACGCTCGTCGAGGCCGGGTTCGCTCACGCCTACCGGGGGATGGCGCTTCGAGGTGTCGCGCGGGGAGGCCCGACGCCCGCCGCCGCAGGCGTCGGGCCCGGCACGCACGCGTCCGGCGCCGACGTCCCGTCCCGCGGCGCCCGGTAGCGGCGCGGGCAGGGGACGGGGAGCTCCGCGATGCCCGAGGGAGACACCCTCTTCCGCACCGCCGCCGCGCTGCGTCCCCACCTCGTCGGGCGCACGGTCGCCGCGGCGCACGCGCGCCAGCCCGGCCCGCGTGCCGACTTGCTCGTCGGCCGCTCGATCACCGAGGTGGTCGCGATCGGGAAGAACCTCGTGATCCGGTTCGACTCGGGCCTCGAGCTGCGGACGCACCTCGGGATGCGCGGTTCCTGGCATCGCTACCGCCCCGGCGAGCACTGGCGCCGCCCGCCCGCCCGGGCCCGGATCTCGCTCGAGGTGCCCGGGGCGGTCGCCGTCTGCTTCGACGCGCCCACCGCCGAGATCCTCGAGACGCGCGCCGAGGCGCTCCACCGACCTCTCGGCGGGCTCGGGCCCGACCTCCTCGATGCCGCGTTCGACCCGGACGAGGCTCTGCGCCGGCTCCGGGCGCCGGAACGGGCCGGCGGGTCGATCGCGTCGGCCCTCCTGGACCAGCGGGCGCTCGCCGGGATCGGGAACGTCTACTGCGACGAGACCCTCTTCCTCGAGCGCGTGGACCCGTTCAGCCCCGTCGCCGACCTGCCGGACGCGACCCTGCGGCGGCTCGTGGGCCGTGCCCGCGACCTGCTGTGGGCGAACCGCGAGGCGGTCCGGCGGACGACCACGCCCGACCCGATGGCGGCCACGGGCCGGCGCCTCTGGGTCTACGGCAGAGCCGGCCGGCCCTGCCGGCGGTGCGGCGCGACCCTCCTCGCGCGTCGACACGGAGATCTCCCGCGCCGCCGGACGTGGTGCCCGCGATGCCAGACGGCGGGGGCCGGGACGGAAGGCGGCTGAGCCGGCGACCCGGAGAACCCGGTCTTCGGCTTCCGGCCGGGCGAGGTCGCCGTGCTCTTCCGCCGGGAGCTACTCGGTCGACCGCTCCCTCTTCCGGCTCGTCCGCCCGGAGGCCACCGGCCGCCGCGTCGGTCCGCCTCCACCCGACGGCATCGCTGGGTCGAGGTCCGGGACCGCCGGCCCTTGACGGCCGTGCGCCCCACGCCCACGGTCCTGGCGTCCGACCGCCCCGGTCGGCTCGCGGGGGCGTGCGATGGCACTGGCGTCCGAGGCGACCCTCGATCCGGCCGACGAGAGCGCCCGCCCGACCAGGCTCCTCCCGCTCCGGCAGCTCGTCGACCTGTCGATCTACTGGCTGGGCCTCTCCTGCATCTGGGCCGGCCTGGACGTCATCCTCGCCGGTCGCCTGGAGTACGAGGGGCTCGTCCCGGCAGGCACGGAAGGCGGAGCGCTCGTCCGGATCGGGATCCTGGGCGCCTTCGTCGCCGCCTTCCTGCAGCCGACCGTCGGCGCCGTCAGCGACTACACGACGAGCCGCTGGGGCCGGCGGAAGCCGTACATCCTCGTCGGGTCGCTCCTCGATGTCCTCTTCCTCGTGGGCATCGCGACATCGAACTCGGTCCTCATGCTCGCCGTGTTCGTCCTTCTGCTCCAGGCGAGCTCGAACTCCGCGCAGGGCCCGTTCCAGGGGTACGTGCCGGACCTCGTCGCCGAGCCGCAGGTGGGGCTCGCGTCGGCGCTGCTCGGCATCTTCTCCGTCCTCGGCATCGTCACCGGCACGGTGGTGGGCTCGATCGGCGTCTTCCTCCACCAGTACGGGCTCGCGACGGTGGGCCTGGGGCTGATCGAGGTCGCGACGATGCTGGTCGTCTTCTACCGTGTCCACGAGGGACGGGCGGCGAAGGACCGGCGCGGGATGAGCTGGCTCCGCGTCGCCGGCTCGGCGTGGGGCCTGGACATCCTGAAGCAGCGGAGCTTCATGTGGCTCCTGGGTTCCCGTTTCTTCTTCCTCATGGCGGGCGGCGTCCTCATGAAGCTCGCCCTCTTCTACGTCTCGCGATCGCTCGGCCAGTCGCAGCAGCAGACGGCGACCCTGGTCGCCGTCATCCCGGTGATCGTCATCGCGGCGACGGCGCTCGCCATCGTCCCGTCCGCCCGGATCTCCGACCTCGTGGGCCGCAAGCCGGTCATCTGGGTGGCCTGCGCGGTCGGGGCGGGTGGCATGCTCGTCGTCATGCTCGCTCCCGGGATCCCCGTCGCCTTCGCCGGGACGGCGATGTACGGGATCGCCGCCGGGATCTTCCTCGCGGTGGACTGGGCCCTCATGACGGACATCATCCCGAAGGCCTCGTCGGGCCGGTACATGGGCCTCAGCAACGTCGCGACGGCGACGAGCGGGATCGTCGGCCTCGCGGTCGGCGCGACGCTCATGGACGTGGTCGGCGGTCCCGGCCAGGGCGGATCCGGGCCGCGAGCCGCGATGGGCTTCGCGGCCCTCGCGTTCGTCGTCGCGGCCGTCCTCCTGGTGCCGGTCCGGGAGCCGGCGCGGGGAAGGGCGGCGCGGCGAGCCGCGGAAGCCCTGGCGCTGACAGGGACCGCGGGGGACCTCCCGGTGCCCGTGGTCGCCGATCCGCCCGGCCCGACCTCAGGCGGCTGAGACCCCGAACCACGCGAGGACCGCCACCCGGGACGCATGCACCGCCGCGCGCATCGCCTCGCCCCGGTCCGCCCTGAATCGCGCGCGCCAGCCCGCCGCCCACGCCGACGCCGTCGCGCGCATCGCCGGCCAGCGGGACGGTCGCGCCCACCACGCCGGGTCGGGGTGGTTCCAGAGCCACGGGATCATCGCCCACAGGAGGACCAGGTAGTCGATCCGGGCGGGGCGCGGGAAGGCGAAGACGGTCTCGATCTGGACGAGGGTGGCCGGCAGCGTGGCGAGCGTGAGGATCGCGGCGAGCGCGAGCCACAGGACCCCCCAGCCACGGGCCCGCGGCGCGAGCAGCGGCAGGAAGACCACGGGGACCCATTTCATCGCCGTGGCGAGGGCCCACAGCGAGCCTGCGACGGGTGGCCGGACGATCTGCGCCGCCCAGAGCATGAAGGCGAGGAGGAGGTTGATGTTCCCCGTGTCCACGTTCGCAGCGATCGGGAACGAGAGGAGGAGGACGGCGACCGCGGTCGAGAGCGGGCGCCTGCGGTACGCCCACCCGGCGGTCCAGAACAGGAGGAGGATCGTCGCGCCGCGCCAGACGAACCAGGCGACGTTCCACGGGAGGAGGGCCCACGGGAGGAAGAGCGGAAGCATCCACGGCGCGTACACGTACGGCATGAACGGGCCGACCGCGGTGTACGGGTCGCCGCCCGCGAGCCAGATCCGGACGCCGGCCCAGTAGGCGCGGGCGTCCGCGCCGGCGGCCTCGCCCCGCGCGAGCAGTCCGGCCCCGAAGACCCCGAGGACGACCCCGAGGATCACGATCGCGGCCACGCGCCGCGGGTCGCGGAGGCGCCCGACCTCACGGCGGAAGGCCCGTCGCCAGACCCGGGCGTGCGCCCGGGAGCGCCGCGCGATCGCATCGCCGCGGGTCCGGATCCCGGGAGTGCCGACGACCACGTCTTCCTCCGGGCAGGTCCGCCGGCGCATGCCGCGCCGCTCGCCGCATGATGGGCGGACGAGCCGCGGGCACGCAAGCGCGCGGCGCGGCGCCCGCCCCGGCACGTGGCGGCCCTACACTCGACCGGCCGCGGCGGTCGCGCCGCACCCGCAGCCCGGAGGCTCTCCGTTGTCGGACGTCGACACGCTCGTGACCGCGGCCGAGGTGGACGCGCTCCGCGCGGCCGTCGAGGCGACGCAGCCTGCCTTCCTCGCGGACCTCCACGCGCTCGTCTCGATCGACTGCGGGTCGCACACGAAGGCGGGCGTGGACGAGGCCGGGCGGCGGGTCGCGGCGCTCCTCGCGTCGCTGGGCGGAGACGTCGAGACACACCCGGACGCGACGATGGGCGACTCGCTCACCGCGACCTTCCCCGGCGACCCGGCGCGCCCGCGCCTGCTGCTCCTCGCCCACCTCGACACCGTCTTCGACCCAGGCACCGCGGCTGCCCGGCCGTTCCGGATCGCCGAGGGGATCGCGACCGGCCCCGGCGTCGCCGACATGAAGGCGGGGCTCCTCGCGGGCGTGCATGCGCTCGCGGCGGTCAGGGCCGCGGTGCCGGGCGCGCTCGGCGACGTCGTCTACCTCGCCAACGCGGACGAGGAGATCGGCTCGCCCTCGTCCACCGGCCTCATCCGGTCGATGGCCGAGCGGTCGGACGTGGCGCTCGTGCTGGAGTGCGCGCGGGCGAGCGGGGCGATCGTGTCCAGCCGGAAGGGGACGACCGACCTGCGGATCCGCATGGCCGGGCGGGCCGCCCACGCGGGCGTCGAGCCGGAGAAGGGACGGAGCGCGATCCTGGCCGTGGCCCACCTGGTCACCGCGCTCCACGCGCTGCCGTCGCGGTACGAGACCGTCACGTGCAACGTCGGCGTCATCGCAGGCGGGACGCGCCCGAACGTCGTCGCCGAGCAGGCGACGCTGGAGGTCGACCTCCGGGCGGCGACGGGCACGGAGCTCGACGCCGCGCTGGCCGAGATCCGCGCGCTCGCGACGTCCCCCGGCGTCCCGGACGTGACGGCCGAGGTCGACGTGGTCTCGGCCTGGCGCCCGATGGAGAAGAGCCCGGCCGCGGCCCGGCTCGCGACGCACGCGCGGACGCTCGCGGCGGCCATGGGCTTCGACCTCGACGACGTCGCGACGGGCGGCGCCTCGGACGGGAACACCACCGCGGGCATGGGCGTGCCGACGCTCGACGGCCTGGGTCCCGTCGGCGGGATGGACCACTCCCCGGCCGAGTACGTGGAGGTGGCCTCGATCGTGCCCCGCACCGTGCTGCTCGCGGCGCTCATGGTGGCGATCTCCCGTGACCCGGCCTTCGCGCCGGGGGCGCGTGCGGGCGGCACGGCATGACGGACGGGCGACGGCGCATCTCGTCCGGCGGCCCGTGGGAGGCGGCGGTGGGGTACAGCCGGGCGGTCGTCGTCGGGGATCGCGTGATCGTCGCCGGCACCACGGACGCCGGCCCGGACGGCCGGTCGCTCCACCCGGGCGATGCGGGCGCGCAGGCACGGGCGGCGTTCGCGATCGTCGAGCGCGCCCTCTCGGAGGCGGGCGCGACCCTCGACGACGTCGTGCGCACGCGGATGTACCTGGTCGATCGCGCGGACGTCGCCGCCGTCACGGCCGTCCACGGCGGGCTCTTCGCGACGGCGCGGCCGGCCGCCACCCTCGTGCTGGTCGCCGGCCTGATCGACGAGACCCTGCGGGTGGAGGTGGAGGCCGAGGCCGTGCTACCCGGGGCGGCTTCCCGCTGAGCGGGCCTCCTAGGCGATCCCCACAGCCCTCGCGCCGGCGACCACGAGCACGGCGACGGCGATCGCCGGCAGGAGCAGGCTCCGGCGCCACGCGACGATCGCGACGGCGATGACCACTGCCGCCGCCTCGATCCCCACGTGGAAGGTCGTCGAGCCGTCCGGCTCGACGAGGACGAGCGCGTTCGCCGCGGCCAGCGACGCGAGGACCGCCGGGCCGACCAGCCGCAGGTAGCCGAGGACGACGGGCGGCAGGCGCTCGATCCCCGGAGCGAGGAGCGGGATCGCCCGCGAAGGGTACGTGACCGCCGCCATGAGGACGGCGAGTGCGACGAGGTCGAGGCTCACGGCGCGACCCCGATCGCCTCGTCATGGCCGTCGGCGGAGGGCGTGGCATCGTCCGGCGCGTCCGTGGGGCGGTGGGGGACCGCGAGCCCCACGAGCGGCCCGATGAGACCGCCGGCGACGACCCCCACCGAGACAGAGGTCGCGAGCGAGACGCCGACGCCGATCGCGACCCCGGCCACGGCGGCGGCGAGCTCCCGTCTCCCGGTCACGACCCCGACCGCGAGCGCCCCCATGGCGGCGGGGAAGACGATGTCCAGGCCCAGAACGGTCGGGTCCGGGACGGCCTGGCCGCCGAGATACCCTGCGACCGTCGCGATCGGCCACGGGATGAGGATGAACAGGGCGCCGATCCAGTACCCGGGGACGTCGGCGCGCCCGAGACGCCGGAAGTGCGCGAGCCCGACGGCGAACGACTCGTCGGTCAGGCCGTGGGCCATGACGGCCCGTTCGGCGCGAGGTGTCTGCTGGAGCCACGGCGCGAGGGCCGCCGAGTACAGGACGTGGCGGGCGTTGAGGAGGAACGTCAGCCCGACGATCGCGAGCCACGGCATCCCCTGGGCGACGAAGCCGACAGCGGCGAACTGGGACGCCCCCGCGAAGACGAGGACGCTCATCGCGAAGGCCTCGACGATCGAGAAGCCCGCGCCGCGCGCGGCGAGCCCGTACGCGATCCCGAACGCGACGGCGGCGAGCGCCATCCCGGCCGCGTCGAGCGCGGCGCGGCGGCGCGAGGCGCGGAGGGCGCCCTCGGTCAGCGAGTCCTTCCCGCCCGGCGCGCGCACCCGGTCAGCGGAGCGAGGTGGATCCGCAGCGGTCGCAGACGACGTAGACCGCGCGGTTGTCGCGCGCGTGGCCCGCCGCATGGACCACGCCGCCGCAACCGCTCTTGCGGCACCGCCACGTCCACCAGCGCTCCTCGACGCCGAGCGGGGTCGTCTCGGCGGCGAGCGTGTCCGCGAGCCGCTCGTGCGCGGCGAGGATGGCATCGACTGCGGCCGCCCGCTCGGCCTCGGTCTCGCTCGAGTACGGGTAGTTCTGGCCGATGTTCGAGGCCACGGGCTCCTCCGGGATGGGCGGCGATCGGCGCGAGTGGCCGCCGCCCGAGTGTACGACGCGGCGACGACGTCAGGAGGGGAGGTCGCCGACGGCCCGTCGCCAGGGGGCCGTCAGCGCGGCCTCGATCTCCGGGTGTCACCCGGCCCCGCATCCAGACGGCGCACCCGGCGTTCCATGCCGCGACGATGATCGGCCGGGCGTCCGCGGGGCTCACGGACTTCTCGAGGATGCGGACCGCGAAGTCCCCCAGCTCGTTGCGCTCCTGGTACGGGAGGAAGAGCTCCTTGATCGATTCGGTGAGGCCGCCCTTCTGGCGCCTGTCGGGCACGAGCAGGTGCGGATCCGTGCCGGAGACGGCCAGGGCGAGCGCCGCCATGACCTCCTGGAAGTACGACCCGAAGCTGCGCGACTCCGCGTCCGACAGACGCGGTCCGACGTACCAGGCGAAGAGGTAGCCCTTGGTGGTCTTCCCACGATCGGCTCCTTCCGCGACGAGGGTCGCGACCGCCTCGCCGAGGGCCAGGACCTCCTCGCGCGTGAGGCTCGCGGCACGTGCGAGGAAGAGCCGCCGGGCCCGCTCGGACCCCGGCTCGCCGCCGAGCGCGCGCTCGTCGATCACCACGCCGCCGGCGCTCCCTCGGACCGCGGGTCCGTGGCCGCCGCGAGCGTCCCGCCGGCCGCCGGGCCGCCGTCCACCAGCTCGATCGCGTGGCAGTGACCGAGTCCGGGATCGAAGGGCTCGGCCTCCACGACGTCGTGGCCGAGCGCCCGCAACCGCTCGATGGTGGCCCGCCCGACGCGCGGCTCGACGTGGACGACCCGCGGTGGCGCGAAGTGCTCGACGGGGTCGAGGAACCAACGCGGCATCGCGACGGCCGCCGCCGGCGAGAGCCCGCCGTCCACGAGCGCGGGGACGACCTGCGCGTGGATCTGCGGCTGGGCGTCGCCGCCCATGGACCCCACGACGACCCACGGCCGGCCGTCGCGCAGGAGCATCGCCGGCATGAGCGTGTGGAGCGTCCGCTTCCGCGGAGCGAGGCGGTTCGCGCGGTCCGGGTCGAGGCTGAAGTACGCACCGCGGTTCTGGTACGCGATGCCCGTCGCCGGGTCCACCACGCCCGACCCGAACCCCATGTAGTTCGACTCGATGAGGCTGACGGCGTTCCCGTCGCGGTCCACCGTAGCGAGGTAGATCGTCCCGCCGCCCCGGGGGAGGCGGGACGTGGCGGGCTCGGCGGCGCGGCAGGGGTCGATCGACGCCGCGAGCTCGGCGACGTGCGCGTCGGACAGGAGCTCGGCGACAGGGACCGGCTCGGCGTCCGGGTCCGTGAGGAATGCGTCCCGGTCGGCGAGGGCGAGCTTCGCCGCCTCGATCCCCGCGTGGCTCCACGCGGCCCCCGCGCCGCGCCCGGTCGCGTATGCCGCGGGATCCGGCACACCGAGGCGTTCGAGGATCCGGAGGATCTCCAGGCCGACGATGCCGGAGCTGTTCGGCGGATGTGTCGCCACGACCACGTCGCGGTACTGGGCGGTGAGCGGCTCGCCGACGTCCGTCCGCTGGGCGGCCAGGTCCGCCGCGTCGACAGGGGAGCCCGCCGCCGCCAGGCCGGCCGTCTGCGCCTCCGCCAGGTCGCCCGTGTAGAGGTCCGCGAAGCCCGCATCCGCGAGCCGCCTGAGCGTGCCGGCGAGTGCCGGGAGCCGGACCCGCTCGCCGAGGCGCCACGGCCGGCCGACGGGCCGGTACACGCTCGCCCACGCGCGCGGATCCAGGCCGTGCATCGCGGGGTCGGTACCCGCCGCGGCGCCGGTCGCCCCGCCCGTCGCAGGCTCGCCGCCGAACGCGGCTGCTGCCGCCTCGACCGAGGCGATCCATCCCGCCGAGGACGCGAAGCCGCTCTCCGCCAGGTCGATCGCCGGCGCGAGGAGGTCGGCGCGTGGCAGCCGGCCCCACCGCGCGTGGGCCTCGCCCCAGCTCGCGACCGCGCCGGGGACCGTGATCGTCAGCGGGCCGCGCAGCGGCATCCGCTCCAGTCCGGCCGCCCGCACCGCGTCCACGTGCCGGGACGCGCTGCGGCCCGACCCGTTCAGCGCGAAGAGTGCGGCCGGGGCCGCGTCCCAGACGAGCCAGAAGGCGTCGCCGCCGATCCCGCAGGCGCCGCCCATGACCACCGCGAGGACCGCGTTCGCGGCGATCGCGGCGTCCACCGCGGACCCGCCCGCGCGGAGGATCCCCAGGCCGGCCGCCGTCGCGAGGTGGTGCGGGGCGACGACCGCGCCGGATGCCCCCCGCGCGAGCAGCACGGGCACGAGCGGCCGCCCGTCGGGGAGGGCGACGAGCGTGCCCGGGTCGCGGGCGAGCGTTCCGGGGTCTGCGTCGGCCTGCATCCGCCGATCGTACGCGGGCGCGCGTCGGGTCGCTCCACCATCCGCGTCGCGATGCCGACCGTCGCGGTCGTCGCGAGCGCCGCCCCGGTCGCCTCTCGCGCTCCGGCGGCCGCTAGGCTGCGAGGGTGCAGCGCTCGCTCTGGGCCGTCATCGTCGGGACGTTCACGCTCCGGTTCAGCACCGGCCTGACCGGCACGCTCCTCGTCTACTACCTTGCCGACCTCCCGGCGCACGGCGGCGAGGCGGTCGGCCCGGTCGTCGTCGGCGTCTTCGGCGCGGTCTTCTTCGCCGCCGAGCTCCTTCTCTCGCCGGCCTTCGGCAGCCTGGGCGACCGCGTCGGCTATCACCGCGTCATGGAGCTCGGACCGTTCTTCGGGTTCGTCGCGGTGATCCTCACCGGCCTCACCACGAACACGTCCTCCTCGGTCTCACCCGCGCGCTCGAGGGCGCGTCGTCCGCCGCGAGCATCCCGTCGATCCTGGGCTACATCGCCCTCGCGACCGCCGGGGACGTCGCGCTGCGCGGCAAGGCCTCGGCACGCTTCGAGGCTGCGACGCTCGCCGGCCTCGGCGCCGGCATGGTGGTCGCGGGGCCGCTCTGGACGCTCGTGGGGCCCGTCGCCTTCTTCATGAACGCCGCGCTGTACGTCGGGTCATGGGCCATCTACCGCTTCGGCGTCCGCGACGCGCGTGCCGACCACGGGGTCCACCACGAGCATCGGCCGGGGAGCCCGCGCCGGTACGTCGCCATCCTGCGAGCCTCCCATGTCTGGCTCCTGGCCCCGACGTGGATCGCCGTGAACGCCGCCATCGGGCTCTGGACGGGCCAGTCGATCTTCCAGCTCGTGCGCGAGCCGCCACCGCAGTTCTCCGACCAGGCGCTCATGGGCGGCTTCTCGCCGATCATGATCAGCGCGGGGTTCGTCGTCGCGGGCGTCGTCTTCTTCGCCGGCCTGATCTGGTGGGGGAACCGGTTCAAGAAGTTCCGCCGGACGACGATCATCGGCCTCGGCGTGGCCGGCGGCGCAGCTCTCGCGGTCGCCGGCCTGATCGTGAACCACGGCGCCGACGCGTCGGTGCTCGTCCTCGCGGCCGCGGCCGTCGTCGCGGCAGTGGGGCTCTTCGTCCTCGCCGGCGCGACGCCCGCCGCGCTCGGCCTCCTCGCGGACATGTCCGAGGCCTACCCGCACGACCGCGGGGCGATCATGGGTCTCTACTCGGTCTTCCTCGCACTCGGCCAGATCGCCGGGAGCCTTCTCGGCGGCCTCGCAGCGGACCTCCGCGGGATCGACGGCCTGTTCATCGCGACCCTTCTGCTCCTCGCGATCGCCGTCCTCCCTCTCTGGCGCCTCCGCGCGTACGAGCACCGGATCGAGCCCACGCCCGACACGCCGCCGATCACCGCGCCTGCCGACTGACCGCCGCGCCCGGGCAGGGCCGGAGCCGTCCGACGCCCGCCACGGCCGACGGCCCTCGCGGTGGACGCATCGGCGCCGGGTATCATCCCCGCCACCGACGTCGTCGGACCCAGGGCACCGGCAGCCGGGATGCCCATCCACCTCCTGGAGGGACAGTGGCCACGGTCTCGATCGTCACGGACTCCGCGTCCGACCTCTCGCCCGCGTCGGCTGCCGCCGCGGGCATCACCGTCGTCCCGCTGCTCGTCCGTTTCGGGGACCAGGAGTTCGAGGCAGGCGTGGACCTCTCGGCCGACGCCTTCTGGGAGAAGATGCTCGCCCCCGGGGCACCGCTGCCCACGACGGCGGCGGCCAGCGCGGGCACCTTCAAGGCCGCGTTCGATGGGCTCTTCGCGTCGGGCACCGAGGAGATCGTCTGCGTGACGGTCGGGGAGAAGATCTCGGCGACGCACAAGAGCGCGACGATCGCGCGTGGGATGCTGCCCGACCGGACCATCGAGGTCGTCGACTCGGCGTCCGCGTCCATGGGGATCGGGCTCCTCGCCCTCATGGGTGCGGAGATGGCGGCGGCCGGCTCGGACGCCGCGACGATCGCCGGGACGCTCCGGGCGCGCGTCCCCGACCTCGACCTCTACGTCGCGCTGGACACGCTCGAGTACCTGCGGCGCAGCGGCCGCATCTCCGGGGCGCGCGCCGCGGTCGGCGGGATCCTGTCGGTGAAGCCGATCGTCACGATCCGCGACGGCGAGGTCGTCCAGATGGAGCGCGTGCGCACGCGCACGAAGGCGCGCGCGCGGGTGGTCGCGCTGTTCGCCGAGCGTCCCGTCGAGCGCGTCGCGCTCCTCTCGGGCCCCGGGTCCGACGTGGACGGCCTCCGCGCTGACCTCCTCCTCCGGCTCCCGGACCTCGACCCTGCGATGGTGGTGGTCGAGACGGTGGGATCGTCGATCGGGCCGCACGTCGGGCCGGGGTTCGCCGGCGGGATCGTGCTCCGCCGCCACTGATCCGCGGCCCCTGTCGCCCGGCCCGGGGGCGACGTGCCGGTCGGCCCCGACGCCCCTCCCGGACGGCCCTGCCGTCGCGCCCGTGACCTCCCCATATACTCGGTTCCATAAGAGGACGCGCGGGCCTCCCGGCGGACACGTGGGGGTCGGCGTGGGTGTCGGCCGTCCCCACGACGGCCCGTAGCCACGTGCCCCGACAGGGCGCGTGACGGGAGGTTCCCCTCTCCATGACCACGGAGCAGAGCGCCGCGACGGTCAACGCGTGGGCCGTCGCCCAGCGCCAGTTCGACCTCGCGGCCGAGAAGCTCGGCCTCGACCCGGGCATGCGCAAGGTCCTGCGTGAACCGCGCCGCGAGCTCACCGTGCACTTCCCCGTGCACATGGACGACGGCACGGTCCAGGTCTTCACCGGGTACCGCGTCCAGCACAACCTGAGCCGCGGCCCGGCCAAGGGCGGGATCCGCTACCACCAGGACGTCTCCCTCGACGAGGTCAAAGCCCTCGCGATGTGGATGACGTGGAAGTGCGCCGTCGTCGGCATCCCGTACGGCGGGGGCAAGGGCGGCGTCATCGTCGACCCGAAGAAGCTTTCGCTGAAGGAGCTGGAGGCCCTCAGCCGCCGGTACTTCACCGAGATCTCGGTCCTCATCGGGCCGGAGCGCGACATCCCGGCGCCGGACGTCAACACCACGCCCCAGATCATGTCCTGGTTCATGGACACGTACTCGATGCACGTCGGGTACACGGTCCCGGCCGTCGTGACGGGCAAGCCCATCAGCCTCGGCGGCTCCGAGGGCCGCAACGAGGCGACCGCGCGCGGCTGCGTCTACACGATCATCGACGCGGCGCCGTCCCTCGGGATCGACCTGAAGAAGGCGACCGTCTCGGTCCAGGGCTTCGGCAACGCCGGCCGGATCGCCGCCGAGCTCATGGTCGACGAGGGTTCCACGGTCGTCGCCGTGAGCGACTCGACCGGCGGGATCCTGAACACGGCCGGCCTGGACATCCCGAAGGTCGTCGCCTGGAAGAAGGAGCACGGCACCGTCGTCGGGTTCCCCGGCGCGAAGGAGATCTCGAACGCCGAGGTGCTCGAGGTCGAATGCGACATCCTCATCCCGGCCGCGCTCGAGAACCAGATCACGGCCCGCAACGCCGGGAACATCAAGGCCAGGATCGTCGCCGAGGCGGCGAACGGCCCGACCACCCCCGATGCGGACACGATCCTCTACGAGAACGGCGTCTTCCTCATCCCGGACATCCTGTGCAACGCGGGCGGGGTCACCGTCAGCTACTTCGAGTGGGTCCAGGACCTCAACCGGGACCACTGGAGCGAGGCGGTCGTCAACGCGAAGCTCCGGGAGATCATGGACCGCGCCTTCTTCGAGACGGTCGCCGTCTCGGAGCGCGAGAAGGTGAACATGCGGACGGCCGCCTACCTCCTCGCCGTCAAGCGCGTCGCCGACGCTACCGGGCTGCGCGGCCTCTATCCGTAGGCTGCGCCCGATCCAGCTGCCCATGACGGCGGCCGGGCCCCCCGGGGCCCGGCCGCCGTCGCGTCTCCGGGTGCCCACCTCCCCGGCCGCGGGCATGCCGGTGCGGGCGCGACCTCTCGCGAGGACGTACGATCCATCCCACCCCATGACGGACCGCGCCCCGCTCCCTCGCCGTGCCTTCCTGCGCCTCGCGGCGGGCGCTGGCCTCGCGCTCGGGGCGACGGCGCTTGTCGCGTGCGAGGCGGCGCGCCCGCCCGTCTCCCCACCCGGCTCGCCACGGCCCTCCCGAGCCGGGCGGCGGCCCCTCGCTCTCGCCATCCGCGCCGGCCACCCCCGCCGCGTCGCCGTCCGTCCCCGGCCCGGTCGGGACGCCGTCTCCCGCCGTCGTCGCCGAGAACCGGCGCGAGGGGAGCCCCGGGTGGGACGCGGGGATCGGGCGCCCGTCCTCGATCGAGGGCTACGCCGTCCCGGCCTCCGTGGAGCCGGGCGAGCGGATCGCGCTCCACGTGACATCGCCGGCCGCGTACGACGTGGACTGGTACCGGATCGGGTGGTACGGGGGCGCCGGCGCCCGCCTCGTCCACCGCGACGCGGCCGTCCCCGCCTCGCGGGACACCACGCTCCGCGTCGACGGGGCGACGGGCCTCGTCGAGGCCGCCTGGCCGGAAGGCCCGGCGACCGTGGTGCCGGAGTCCTGGCGCAGCGGCGTGTACGTTGCGGTCCTCCGTCCCCGCGACGGATCCGCGCCGCGCGGCGTGCCGTTCGTCGTACGGGCGCCGCTGCGGTCGATGGCCCCGGTCCTCTTCCTCTCCGCTCACGCGACGTGGCAGGCCTACAACGCGTGGGGCGGGAAGAGCCTCTACTCGTACAACTCGCGCGGCCCCAAGACCCCGACGGGCACGACGGCCGCCGCCGTCGTGGGGTTCGACCGGCCGTACGACATGGACGGGGGCCTCGGTCATCTGCGCAAGTGGGAGGCGCAGTTCGTCCGCTGGATGGAGCGGACCGGCCGCGACGTGGACTACGCCACGGACGTGGACCTGCAGTCGCGCCCGGAGCTGCTCGCCGGCCGGCGGCTCGCTGTCTTCGCCGGTCACCCGGAGTACTGGTCGCGCTCCATGCGCGGCGTGGTCGAGGCCGCCGTCGCATCCGGGATGAACGCGGCGTTCTTCACCGGCAACGAGATGTACTGGCAGGTCCGCATCGGCCCGTCGCCGCTGGGCGCCGACCGCCGGATCACCTGCTACAAGTCGGCGCTGCGGGACCCGGTGGCGCTCAGCCGGCCGGAGCTCGCGACCTGCCGCTGGCGCGAGGCGCCCGTCCTGGCGCCCGAGGCGACGTTCCTCGGCGTCATGTACGGCCACGTCGTGACGAGGCCGGCCGACTGGATCGTCACACGGCCGGGGCACTGGCTGTACGAAGGAACGGGTCTGAGGGACGGCGACGCGCTCCGGGCGCTCGTCGGCCAGGAGTACGACGCGTACTTCCCCGACCTCGCCCCGGAGGGGACGGTGGTCGTCGCACGCTCGCCCGTGCGCTTCCGCGGTCGCGACCCGGACGGGGAGGGGAACGTCACGAGCCCGCCGGTCCACTCGGCCGCCGTGCGCGACCCCGCGGGCGGGAGGGGCGGGGTCTTCACCGCCGGCACCTTCCAGTGGTCGTGGGCGCTCGATGCGTACGGCCTGCACGCGTTCAACGGCCGGCGGACGCCGCTCGACGCACGGGTGGGGCGCATGACCGCGAACGTCTTCGACCGGTTCTCCGCCTGAGCGCTTGCGGGGAACCGAGCCGGACCCGCCTCGAGGCGCGGCGGCCGGGCAGGTCCTGTCGGCCGGCGAGCCCGCGGCCTCCGCGGCTGGGCGCTGACGCCGATGCTCGCCTCTTCGCCCGGGGTCTCGCCGTCCACCACCCGCCGATCCGGCCGCCGCCTGCTGCTCGGCGCCCTGGGCCGCCCCCGCCGCCGACGGCCCTCGACCCCCGGGTATCAGTCCGGGGACTCGCGGACGGGCGGTCGGGTCGCCCGGGGACGGGCGGGTGACCACGACGGCCGCCCGGCCGACCCCCGCCAGAGTCCCCGGGCTGATGAGCGGTGGTCCGCCCTCATCCCCGAGTCCCCGGGCTGATACGCGGTGGAGGACACGGGCTCGGCCGCCGGCGCCCACCGCGTTGGCCTTCGCCCCGTGGCCGCCCGCCCCCGACCACCCGGCGGCTCCGCGGCCCCCGGCGCTTCGTTCGAAGCGGTCCGGCCGCGGTGTACCATCGCGGCCATGCTCGACCATGAAGAGAAGTTCCTGTTCAAGGAGGAGATCCTCCACCTCGGCGAGGCGCTCGCGGACGGCGCCGTGCTCGACAACGTCGAGGACCTCCTCACCGACGTCATCACGAGCCCGCGCTTCGACTCGGAGGTCTTCACGCTCGAGCGCTCGCTCCAGGTGATGCTCGGCGTGCGGGCGGGCACGACGCTCGTCGGGCTCCTCACCGTGGCGCAGGAGATCTTCGACGAGGTCGCCGAGGTCCGGATCCCTCCCGAGGTGCACGAACGACTGGTCGCCTGGCGGGCGCGCTTCGGCCTGGCGATCGACAACGCGCTGAACTTCCTGAACAACCCGGACGGCATCCAGGGTCACTCGTTCGCCACGCAGGTGGCTCACGTCGAGGAGCGCCGGGTCCTCCAGGGCCGCCTCACGCTGGTCCGCTACAACAACGAGCCGCAGTTCTTCGTCGCGGACGCGGGCGTCTTCGTCGCGCTCGCCGCGGACATCCTCGAGCGCCTCGGCCCCTACCTCGAGCCGGACACCGTGGAGCCGGAGGCCGTCACGCGCCTGCACGAGGCGGTCGCGCTCATCGACCGCAAGACGGCGCGCCGCGACTGACGGCCGGGCCGACCGCCGATGCGCCAGATCTACCTCGCCGCGACCGGCCAGAACCGCGGCAAGACCACGGTGAGCCTCGGGCTCGTGGCGGCGCTCCTGGACCGCGGCCTTCCCACCGGATTCATCAAGCCGGTGGGGCAGCGCTACGCGTACCTCGACGGCGTCCCGGCGGACGAGGACGCGATCCTCATGAAGCACGTCTTCGGGCTGCCGGACCCGCCGTCGTCGTTGAGCCCCGTGCACATCCCGCGCGGATTCACCAAGGCGTTCATCAACGGCGAGGTCGTCGAGGACCTGGGGGCGAAGATCCTCGCGGGGTACGACGCGGTCTCGCGGGGCCGCGAGGTGGTCCTCGTGGAAGGGACCGGGCACGCCGGCGTGGGGTCGGTCATCAACCTGTCGAACGCCGCGGTGGCGCGGATGCTCGGGGCGCGTGCGCTCATCGTCAGCGAGGCGGGCGTCGGCCGGCCGATCGACGAGATCGTCCTCAACCGGGCGCTCTTCGCCCGCCACGGGGTGGACGTCGTCGGCGCGGTCGTGAACAAGGTGGACCAGGAGGCGCATCCGACGCTCCACGGGATCCTCGAGCGGGGCCTGGAGCTGCACGGGATCGAGCTGCTCGGGGTCCTTCCGTACGTCCCGCTGCTCTCCAACCCGACGCTCGCGATCCTCACGGAGCAGATGCAGGGCGAGCTCATCCATCCGGGGATCGACCTCGACCGGCCGGTCGAGGACGTGACGATCGCCGCGATGCGCGCGGAGCACGCGATGCAGAACACGGAGGAAGGCGGCCTCATCATCGTCCCCGGCGACCGCGAGGACGTCGTCGGTGCCGCGGCGGCGCACGCTGCCGCGAGCCGCGCCCGTGCCGTCGAGGAGGGTCGCGACCCGCGCCGCGCGGGCCCGGCCGGCCTCGTCCTCACCGGCGGCTACCGCCCGAACCTCTTCATCCTCGACGAGGTGCGCCGGGCCGACCTCTTCTGCTTCCTCGTCGAGCACGAGACCTACAGGGCCGCGTCGCGCATCCACGACCTGCTCGTGAAGACGCATCCCGCGGACACGGACAAGATCGACGCGATCAAGGCCCTCGTCGCGGAGCACCTCGACGTGGACCGCATCCTGGAGCGCTTCGCCGAGCCGGCCCACCGCTGACGGGCGCCCGGGCGGGCCCTGGGCACGAGGCCTTCGCTGCGCTCGCCCGCCGCGACCGGTGTCGGCCCGGCCCGGGGCTCAGCCGCGGGAGATGGTCTCCGCGTCGATGAGGCGGACGCCGCCGAGCACCGCCGCGAGCGAGAGGAGGAGCGGCCCCGCCTGCGGCCCCTGCGCCTCGTGGAGCGTGTCGGGATCCGCGACGCTCGCGTAGTCCAACGTCGCGCGAGGTTCGCGGGCGACGATCGACCGCATCGCCGCCCGCAACGCCTCCGCGTCGGTCGTGTCGCCGGCGAACGCATCCCGGGCGGCGAGCAGCGCACGGCGGAGCACGACGGCCGCGGCGCGGTCCTGCGGGCCCAGCCGCGCGTTGCGCGAGCTCATCGCGAGCCCGTCCGGCTCGCGCACCGTGGGGCACCCGACGATGGTCCCGGGCAGGGCGAGGTCGCGGACGATCCGCCGCACGATCACGAGCTGCTGCGCGTCCTTCGCGCCGAAGTACGACCTGTCGGGCGAGACGAGGCCGAGGAGGATCGAGACGACCGTCGCGACGCCGGTGAAGTGCCCGGGGCGGGAGGTCCCCTCGAGCGTCCGGCCGATCGGCCCGGGGTCCACGACCGTCGACGAGCCGGCCGGGTAGATCGTCTCCGTGGTGGGGACGAACGCGACGTCCACGCCGGCCTCCCGGCACCGATCGAGATCGGCGTCGAGGTCGCGCGGGTAGGCGACGAGGTCGGCCACGTCGTCGAACTGCGTCGGGTTCACGAAGATCGAGATGACGACCGTCGCGTTCTCGTCACGCGCCCGCCGGAGGAGCGAGCGTGGCCGTCGTGGAGCGCGCCCATCGTGGGCACCAGGCCGCGCGGCCGGGGAGTCGCGGCAAGCGCCGCCCGCAGCTCCTCGCGTGTCCGGGCGACGACCGGAGGTCCCTCGCCGGCTCCCGCGATCACAGGTCGCGGTCGAGCGGGATCGAGTCCAGCGCCTCGCTCTCGTCGGCCGGTCGGTCGAGCGGGGAGCGCCCGAGGACCTCTGCGAAGACCGCGTCGTCCATCCGGACCGTCTCCGCCTCGCCGGGGAACGAGCCGTCGCCGACGTCGGTCGCGTAGTCGCGCAGGGCCTCCGCGATCGACTCGCGCAGGTGGAGGTAGCGCCGCGAGTGTCGCGGCAGGTAGTCGACCGACAGCCCCAGGAGATCCGTGAAGAGCTGGATCTGGCCGGAGCAGAGCGGGCCTGAGCCGATCCCGATCGTCGGGATCCGGAGACGCTCCGTGATCGCGCCGGCCAGCTGCTCGGGGATGAGCTCGAGGACGATCGCGAAGGCGCCCGCCTCGGCCACCGCGAGAGCGTCGGCCATGACGGCCCGGGCCTGGTCCTTCGTCTTGCCCTGCACCCGCACCTTGCCGATCGCGTGGATCGCCTGCGGCGTGAGTCCGATGTGGCCCATGACCGGTACGCCGTTGCGCACCAGCGCCTCGATGACCGGCGCGGTCCGGCGCCCGCCCTCGACCTTCACCGCCTGCGCTCCGCCCTCCTGCAGGAACCGGCGGGCCGCCATGAGGGCGTCGTCGGGACGCGGGTACGTCAGGAACGGCATGTCGCCGACGACGAGCGCGCGTCGCGCGCCGCGGACGACCGCCCGCGTGTGGTGGACCATCTCGTCGAGCGAGACGCGGACCGTCGTCTCGTACCCGAGGATCACCTGGCCGAGGGAGTCGCCCACGAGGATCAGCGGGATCTCCGCCTCGTCGGCGAGGCGCGCGCTCGGGTAGTCGTACGCGGTCACCGTCGGGATCCGCTGCCCGTCCGCGTGCATCCGCGCGATGTCCGCCACCGTGGTCCGGACGATCCGCTCGGTGCCTCCGGACGATCCCGTCGCGCTCATGACCCGTCACCGCCTTCGTGCTCGCCGGCGTCTGCCGGCCCCATCCCAGTCTGCCCGCTGGCGCCGCGCGCGTCGAGCAGCGTCCGGACCGCGTCGAGGATCCGGTCCGCGACCTCGCGCTTCGGCAGGAGCGGGAGGTCGTCACGCGACCCGTCGGCGGCGAGGATCGACACGCGGTTCGTCTCGGTGCCGAAGCCCGAGCCGGGCTCGGCGACGTCGTTCGCGACGAGCAGGTCCACGCCCTTCCGCCGGAGCTTCGCCCGCGCGCGGTCGAGCGAGCCCGTCTCCGCGGCGAACCCCACGAGCACCGGACGCAGGGCGCGCGCGGCGTCGGCAAGGTCCGCGGCCGTGGTCGCGCCACCGGGGATGCCCGCGCCCGCGGCGCGGTCGGCCGTCGCCCGCGCGAGCGCCGCCACCTCGGCGAGGACGTCGGGCGTCGGCTCCAGCTCGAGCGTCATCCCGGCCGCCCGCTCGAGCTTGCCTCCGGCGACGGTCCGCGGCCGGAAGTCGGCGACCGCGGCGGCCATCACAAGCGCGTCGAACCCCGGCGCCCCGCCCGACCCTCCATCGGGAGGCTCGAGGAGATCGACGATCGCGCGCCGCATGGCGTCCGCGGTCTCGGCGCGGACGACCCGGACGCCCGCGGGAGGCGGGACCGAGGTCATCCCGGCGACGACGGTCACGTCCGCGCCGCGGTCGCGCGCCGCCTCGGCGACGGCGAACCCCATCCTCCCGGAGGACCGGTTCCCGATGTAGCGCACCGGGTCGATCGGCTCGGCCGTCCCGCCGGCGCTGACCACGACGCGCCGGCCGAGGAGGTCGGCGTCGTGCATGTCGCCGATGGTGGGTGGCAGTGCGGACGGGTCGGGAGCGCGGACCGGCCGGCCGGCGACCGCGGCCACGATGGCGTCCACGATCTCCGGCAGCGGCGCGAGCCGGCCGGGCCCCGCCTGGCCGGACGCGAGCGGACCCACGTCCGGCCCGACGATCGCGTACCCGAACCCGTCCCGGAGCCGCGCCGCGTTCGCCTGCGTCGCGGGGTGGGCCCACATGTCGCCGTCCATCGCCGGGGCGACGACGATCGGCGCCGACGTCGCGAGGCAGGTGGCCGTGACGGTGTCGCTCGCCAGCCCGCTCGCCATCGCGGCCATCCAGGCCGCCGTCGCCGGGGCGACGACGATCGCGTCGGCGGCGTCGGCAACGATGATGTGGCCGATCCGCCCGTCGGGGAGCAGCGCGAGCACGTCGGCGTCCACCCGCCGACGGGAGAGCGCCTCGAGGGCGAGGGGCGCGACGAACCGCGACGCGCCATTGGAGAGGATGCACTGGACCTCGGCACCCTCGGCCCGGAGGAGGCGGAGCAGCTCGACGGCCTTGTACGCGGCGATCGACCCGGTGACGCCCAGGCCGATGAAGCGGCCGCCGAGCCGCCCGCCCGGGTCGGGCACCGGGCCCCGCGTCCCGGGGACGGGACCTCTCGCGCCGGTCGGTCGGCCGCTTCACGGTCGCACCTCGGCGGCGAGCAGCATGAGCCCCCGGAGCGTGAGGTTCGGGATCGATCGCGTCGACCCCCTCGATGCCGCGCGCCCACGGGGCGGCCGAGAGCCCGCCGGTCAGGATCGCCGGGATGGACGACGGGTGCACACCCGTCCCGGCGGCGAGCTCCGCGCGAGTCCGCGCGAGGAGGCCGGAGGCGAGCGCCTGGTAGCCGAAGATCGTCCCGGCCTGCATCGCGGTCGCCGTGTCCCGCCCGATGACCGTGGGCGGCTCGCGCAGCTCCACGCGCGGCAGCCGGGCCGTGCGGGTCGCGAGTGCCTCGAGCCCGATCTCGAGGCCCGGCGCGATCGCCCCGCCGACGTACGCACCGTCGGGCGCGATCACGTCGAACGTGGTCGCGGTCCCGAAGTCCACGACGATCGACGGGGCGCCGTGGAGGCGGACCGCGGCGAAGGCGTTCACGAGGCGGTCGGGCCCGACCTCTGCCGGGCGGTCCACCCGGACCGCGATGGGCACCGTCTCCACCGACGCGGCGAGGAGCGGCAGACCGCGCCGCGCCGCGAGGTCGACCAGGCCCCCCGCGATCGACGGGACCACCGATGCCGCGACCAGCCGGTCCACGCCGGCGAGCTCCGCGCCGTCGAGGCGCAGGAGCGCGTCGAGGAGGATCTCGAGCTCGTCCACGGTGGAGGCACGGCGCGTCGTCGCGCGGCGGACGGGACCGAGCGTGCCGTCGCGCGCAGTGCCGACCGTGACGTTCGTGTTCCCGACGTCGACGAGGAGAAGCATGTCCCCATGGTAGACCGGCCCGCGATGGGGCCGGGATCGCGCGCTCGGCTGAGTGCCGGGTCCGAGCGCCGGGGGACTCCCCCCGCCCGCACTCCGAGGGCCACGACCCATGCACCCCTGCTCCGCACCCGTCCGCCGGGCCGCGTCCGCGCCGTGTCGCGGCTCGCCGCTGCCGCTACCATCCGTGACGTCCGGTGCCGCCCGTCCCCGGGGCGGTCCGAGGACCGAGCCAGAGGCCCGCCCCGCCGATGTCCGCGAAGTTCTTCGTCAACGGCGGCATCGTCACCGGACGTGCGGACATGCTCAACCTCCTGCGCCCCCTGCTGAAGCAGACCGTGACGTACGTGTACCTGCGCGGCACCGAGGTCGTCTCGAGCGGCACCGGCTGGATCGAGCGGATCGTCACGGACGAGCCCGAGACCTCGACGTACTTCACCCCGCTCGTCGTCTGCATCAACGTCAATTCCTTCGAGCACCTCGAGTTCGACACGCGTCCCGACCAGTTGGTCTCCTACACGCTCGTCCAGGGTGACGAGCGCATCCGGATCGAGTTCGCGCCGCTGGACCACCCCGTCGACGCGAGCGCGAACCGGCAGCTCCGGCTGCCGGAGTCGGACTACGTCCAGATGGAGCTCAGCGGGCTGGAGCCGGACGAGGCCTGACGCCGACGGATCGCGGGCGGCCGCGCCGTTTCCGGTACGCTTCCGCCGATGTACGAACGAACCGCGTTGCCCGACGGGCCGCGCGTCATCACCGCACGCGCTCCCGGCGCCCGCTCCTTCTCGATCGCCGCGTTCGTCCTGGCCGGGACGCGCCACGAGCGCCCCGAGGACGCGGGGATCGCCCACTTCATGGAGCACCTGACGTTCAAGGGGACCGCGGCGTACCCGACCACCCGCGCGGTCTCCGAGGCGATCGAGGGGGTCGGCGGGGGGTGCAACGCGGCGACGGACCGCGAGTCCACCGTCTACTGGGCGCGCGTGCCGGTCGCGGAGGCCGACCGCGCCGTCGGCGTCCTGGGCGAGCTGATCGCCCGGCCGCGACTCGACCCGGCGGAGGTCGAGCGCGAGAAGGACGTCATCGTCGAGGAGATCCGCTCGTACGTGGACGACCCGTCCGAGTACGCGGGGATCCTGTTCGATCGGGCCATGTTCGGCGACGGACCCCTGGGGCGCGAGATCGCGGGCGAGGAGGCGAGCGTCCGCGGCCTCACGCCCGGGGCGATCGAGACCTTCTGGCGCGCCTGCTACCGCCCCGACGCGATCGTCGTCTCCGCGGTCGGCGACCTTGACCACGACGACGTCGTGGCGCGCGTGGCGGCGGCCTTCGCGCCGCTCCCGGGCGCCGACACGCGCGATGACGTGCCGGGCGGACCGGCCTCCGTCAAGCCGGTGCCCGATCCCGCCCCGGCTCTCCCCGCGGGCGACCGCGTCCTGGTGGACCGCCGGGAGACCAGCCAGGTCCAGCTCTCCCTCGGCGTGCCGGCCCTGCGCCGCGACCACCCGGACCAGTGGACCCTCGAGGTGCTCAACGGGGTCCTGGGCGAGGGGATGAGCAGCCGCCTGTTCCTCACCGTCCGCGAGGAGCGCGGGCTCGCGTACGACGTGGACTCGTACATCGTCGACTACGCCGACGCCGGGGCACTCGTCGTCCGGGCCGGCGTGGACCCGGGGAAGGTCCGCCGCGCCGTCCGTGCGATCCTGGACGAGCTCGCGCGGCTACGCGACGAGGACGTGCCGACGGACGAGCTGCGCAAGGCGCAGGGCTACCTCTGCGGACGGCTCGAGCTGCGCCTGGAGGAGACGCGCCACCTCGCCTCCTGGCTCGGCGCCCAGGAGTCTCTCCACGAGCGGGTGCACACGCTCGAGGAGGCCGTGGACGAGATCCGCGCCGTGGAGCCGTCGGCGATCCGACGTCTCGCCGGCGAGCTCTTCGGTGACGACCGGCTGCGCCTCGCGCTCGTGGCGCCGAAGGGCACAGCGCGCGACATCGGGTCGGCGCTCACGCTCGAGGGAGGGCGTCGATGACCGAGCAGGGCGGGGCCGCCGGCATGGCGGTCGCCCGCGCCGCCCGACTGCGGATGGCACACGTGCACCTGCGCACGGGCGCCGTCGCGCTCGCCCGCGCCGAGCTGGAGGCCGCGGCCGGGGCCGGGGAGCTCGACGACGCCGCGCTCGTGGATATCGCCGAGGCACGGTGGCGGACGGGCGACCTGTCCGGCGCGGGCGAGGCCGCAGCCGCGCATCTCGCGGCCGGCGGCGACGATCTCGTCGCGCTCGTCATCGCGGCCGAGGCTGCGGCCGCCTCCCGCGGCGGCGCGGAGGACGCCGAGGCGCTCGTCGATCGCGTGACGCGCCGCGCGACCCTGCCGCTCGTCGCCGTCGTCGCCGGGATGCCTCTCTCGGCTCCGTGGCCGCTCGGCATGGACGTGGCCGCCCCGGACCCCGAGCCGCGACGTGACCTCGCGGCCCTGGTGGAGCCTGCCGCCGCCGCCCCGATCGCGCCGCTCGTCCCGATCGGTGCGGGGCGCGCCGTCGCCCGCGCCGTGGGAGGTCCCGTCGCCGCGACCCCCGAGGCGGCCGCCGCGGCGGATCCGCAGGCCGCGTACGCCGCAGGATCCGACGCTCTCGCGGCCGGCGATCGCGATGGCGCGGCGCTGTACCTGGCCGTGGCGCTCCGCCTGTCGCCGGCCCTGGCGCCGGCGATCCTCTCGACCGTCGGCGGGACGCCCGGCGCGTCCTACGACCTGCTCCGTGGCGACGCCTTCCGGATCGTCGGACACCAGTCCGACGCCCTGCGCTGCTACGCGGCCGCCGCGCTCGCACTCGCGGAGCGCCGGGCGGCCGCCGAGGCCGCGTCCGAGCCGCCCGGACCCGGCGCGACCGACGACGAGGCCGAAGTGGCCGAACAGGGGGACGGGGCGGCGCCCGCCCCGGCGGCCGACGCGGCCGCTGACAGCGACACGCACGCGGCCGATGCGGCCGCTGACCGGACCATGCCCGCGCACCCATCGGAGGAGACATCGTGACCGAGCGGACCCTCGTCCTCGTGAAGCCCGACGGCGTGCAGCGGCTGCTCGTCGGGCGCATCCTCGGGCGCTTCGAGGAGCGTGGCCTGAAGATCGTCGGCCTGAAGCTCGTCGCGGTCGACCGGGCGCTCGCCGAGACTCACTACGCGGTGCACCGCGAGCGGCCGTTCTTCGAGGGGCTCGTCGCGTTCATCACGTCCGGCCCGCTCGTGGCGGTCGCTCTCGAAGGTCCGAACGCGATCGCGATGGTGCGGTCGATGGTCGGCGCGACGCGACCCCACGAGGCGGCTCCGGGCTCGATCCGCGGCGACCTCGCGATGGAGACTGCCCAGAACCTGGTCCACGCGTCCGACGGCCCGGAGACCGCCACGGCCGAGCTGGCGCTCTGGTTCGCGCCGGGCGAGACCGTGGACTACGCGCGCGACGTCGATCGCTGGGTGCTATCCCCGGCCGACTGATCCCGCGGGGCGGATCGCACCGCCGCCGAGCCGCCCCGGGTCTGGCCCACGGCGCTCAGGGGACGGCCGTCGCCTCGGGGCTCGCCTGGTCGCCGGCCGGCCCGGTTCCGGCCGGGGTGCCCTCCGACCCCGCCGCCGGCTCGGTCGCCAACGGCTCGGTCGCCAGGGGCGACCCGTCCGGCTGGAGCGTCTCCCCGCCGCCCGCCGGAGCGGTGCTCTCGCCCGGAGCGCTGCCGCCGCCGGGCGCATCCGGTTCACCGCCCTGCTCGTCCGGCACGAAGACGTCGCCGTTCGGCGAGGGCGCCTGCGCCCTGGCGGCCTCGGACACGCCGAACGCGCCGGCGGCCGCCGCCAGCCCGAGGCCCGACAGGCCGAGGGCGAGCAGCGCCACGACGAGGAGGCGGTTCGCGGTCCAGAGCGCGCCGATGCTCGTCCCGCGGCCCGGGCCGGTGCTGCCGCCCCCGCGGCTCGCAGCGCGTGCGCGCCGCGTGGCCGGAGCGGTCGCGCGGCGCTCCGGGCTCCCCACGTCTCCTCCCACCGCCGGGCCGGGCTCAGCGCCCGGGTGGCTGCGGGCCACGCCCCTCCGGCTCCGGGTGTCGCCCCGGGTGCCGCGACGGGCGTGCGATCGACCGGCGCGGGCCCGACCGGCGCGGGCCCGACCGGTGCGGGCGATGCGCCCGTCCCGCGCGCGGTGGTGGCCGAACCGACGGCCCCTGTGCCGGCAACCCGCGGGGTGACCGCGGCGGGCGACGCGGTGTCCGGGGACGAAGGCTCCCCCGCCGATCCGCCCTCCCCGGACGCCGGAGCGAGCCCCGCGCGCTCGAGCGCCTCGCGCGCCCACGCCTGCGTGAGCTCCTTCGGGTCGCGGCGCAGCTGGTCGATGCGCGGGCCACGCGCCGACGGCGGCCGCTCCGATGCCGGTCGTTCGGACAGCGGTCGCGGCGGAGCGGCGCGGAGGAAGGCCGGTGTCGCAGCGTCGGCGTCGACCTGCGCCCACGCGGCCCCGGCGATCGCGTCCGGCGCTGCGGCGGCCCCGGCCATCGCGTCCGGCGCTGCGGCGGCCCCGGCCATCGCGTCCGGCGCCGCGGCGAGCGCCGTCGCCTCGGTCGCCTCCGCCGCGGCATCCTCGAAGGCGAGCGGGAGCGGCTCCGCACCGCGCCGGCCCCTCCGCCCGCCGCGGCCCGCGCCCATGCCCGGGCCTGTCGCCGTCGCCGCCCCGGACTCGGCGACACGCGGCGTCGCGTCGGCCACCGCTCGCTCGGCGCCGGCGCCCGCCTCCACCTCGCCCGTTCCCGCCTGGGCCGCGACCCATCCGGGCCCGCGCGGACGCACGCCCGCGTAGGCCGCCACGAGCGGCGCCACCGGACCGATCCCCACGCGCGCGAGGCGCCCGTAGTAGAGGAGCGACCCGAGCCCGCCGGCGATCGCGAGGAGCGCGAGCGGCGAGCCGAGCGAGAGCGTCGCGAGGCTCGTCCGCACGTCGAACACCAGGAGTCCGGGGACGCCGACCGTCGCGGCGACGATGAGCGCGAGCGTGATCGCGAGCAGTGGCGCGCGGCGGATCCAGCCGGACAGCTCGCCGATCCGGCTCGTGCCGAACGAGGCCCGCATGGCGAGCGCCCAGCCGGCGAAGGCGCTCTTCGTCACCACGTAGATCAGCAGCCACGTCCGTGCCGGCTCCCAGACCTGCGGATCGAACACCGCGAGGGCGAGGAGGACGAACCCCGCGTCCTGGATCACCGAGTAGCCGACGACGTGCTCGATGTCGTCCTGGATCGTCGCCGCAAGGACCCCGAGGAGCAGGCAGAGGAGGCCGACGACGATGATCACGGCGCGCTCCGCATCGAGCGGGATGGCCGTCGTCGCGATGTTGCCGTCGATCCAGACGAGGGCTGCGCTCGCGAAGCCGGCGGGCGCGAGCGCCAGCAGGAGCGGCAGGGCGGCGGTCGGCGCGGAGCCGGTGACGCGTGCGACACGCGTGTGGAACGGGATCGCGCCGATACGCACGGCCACCGCGAGGGCCATCGCCAGATAGGCGAGCCCGACGACGGTCGTCGGCAGGTTCACGAGGCCGGACGGGCCGGAGACGAGGGCCGCCGCGACGAGCGCGAATGCGCCCGTGACCGCGACAGCCCGCAGCTCCCGGGCGGCCGACCGGACCCCGCGGGCGTCGACCGGCGTCGTGATCGCCACGAGGACACCGGGGAGGCCGGCCGCAGCCGTCGCCGCGAGGCCGGCGACCGGGTCGGCGAGCGCGAGGCCGAGCGCGAGCGCGCCGAGGCCGAGGAGCATCGCGCTCGACAGGTTCCGCTGCCACGCGTCGGCCGCCAGTGCCATCACGCAGAGCGCGAGTGCGCCGACACTGCCGAAGACGATGAACAGGTGCATGAAGTCCGTCGCGACCAGCGCGCTCTCCCCGACCACCAGGCGGTCGCCGGGCGAGACGAGGAGCGCCGAGACGAGCGCGGCGACGAGGCCGAGCAGGCCGATCGAGATCGAGACCGTGGGGCGCCGACGCGTGAGCAGGCCGGCCGCGCCCGCGCCGAAGGTGATCGCGAGGAAGGCGAGGATGCTCATGTGGCGCCCACGCGGGACGTCACCGCTCGTCCTCCGGGCCCGGGGCGATCCCGACCTCGAGGGTCCCGGAGACCGCGAACGCGTTGAGGGCGAGGACCGACGTCGCCCCAGCGACACCGATCGCGAGGATCCCCAGCGTGAGTTGCTCGAGCGGGGTGGGCGTCCCCGCGAACCCGATCCGGAGGAGGGCGGCCCCGTCGAGGAGGAGCAGCAGGCCCATCCCCAGGCGGAAGGCGTCCCGCGCGAAGACCACCGGCACGACCGACAGGATGATCAGGGCGAACCCGGCGGCGAGGGCGGCGTCGGGTCCCGCCCGCTCCGTCTCGAGGAGGCTCGGGGCGAGGCCGATCGCGAACGCGGCCCCCGCGGCCATCGCCTCTGCCGGCCATCCGAGCGCCGTGCTCCCCGTCCGTGCGTCGGTCTCGCGGATGGTGACCCAGAGCAGGAAGCCGGCGAACAGCGCCGCGACGACGCGGAACGCGAGGGCGACGGTGTCCGGCAGCGGGTCCGCGATGACGGCCGTGGTCGCCAAGGCGAGGGTGAGGCCGACGATCCCCGCCCGGGCATCGCGCGCGGAGACGGCGAGGACGGCGCTCGCGACCACGACGATCGCCGCGCCGAACCCGAGAAGCTCCATCACGGCGCGGCGGTGCTCGCCTCCGGACTCCCGGGAGCCGGGCTCGAGGCACCGGCGCCGGGCACGCCGGCGAGCTCCGGGTACGTGGGCGTCGGGAGGACGCCGAAGGTCGAGAGCGGGAAGTAGCGAAGCCATGCGCGGCCGATGACGCGCTCGCGCGGGACCGATCCGAAGACGCGCGAATCCGCGGAGTCCGAACGGTGGTCGCCCATGACGAAGAGCTGGTCCGGCGGGATGACCCAGGTGTCCTCGCCGCCCGTCGCGACGGTCGGCTGGCCGTCGTACAGGTACGGCTCCTGGAGGGCGATGCCGTTCACGTACACGAGGCCGTCGCGGACCTCGAGGGTATCGCCGGGGACGCCGATGATCCGCTTGATGTACGGCGTCCCGCGCCCGCCGGCCCAGTTGTCCGGCGGATCGAAGATGACGATGTCCCCCCGCTTGTAGTCGTCGAAGCGGGGCGTCAGCTTGTCGACCAGGACGTACTGGTCCGGCTCGAGCGTCCTCTCCATCGACACCTGCTCCACCCGGTAGGGCTGCGCCACGAACGTCTGGATGACGAAGAAGATGATGAGGGTCAGGACGAGCGTCTCGACGATCTCGAAGAGACACCCGAGAGGGCGCTTGCTCACAAGTCCGGCAGTATAGGTGAGCGTACCCCCGACCGCCGGGGTTCCCCCCGACGGATCCGGCCGCTCGAGGCGCGCGAACCGCGTCGCGCGGCCGGATTGACCCGGCGCATCCGCCGTCGATACACTCTTCCCGCCCCGCGTAGGCGCGCTGACCCCTGTGCCGCGCGTGCGTCGGGCATCCCGCCGGCGGCGGCCCGGAGCGGCCCGCGGCGGCCCGCGCGCTCGTGAGGAGGGACCAGGCCCGGCGATGGACAGCAGCACGCTTCAGTACGTCATCCCGATCGCGGGTCTTGCCGCGATCCTCTTCGCTCTGTACCTCGCCCGCGACGTCCTTCGACGCGACCAGGGCCCGCAGGCGATGCAGGACGTCGCGGGCACGATCCTCGAGGGCGCCGTCGCGTTCATCCGGCGCCAGTACCGGACGATCGCGATCCTCGCGCTCTTCGCCGCCGTCATCCTCGGCGCGATCATCGCGACCGTCGAGACGAAGGACTTCGCCGAGACGGAGTACTTCGGGATCGACCTGGGGATCCGCACGGGCGTCGCGTTCCTCGTCGGTGCCACGTGCTCGATGGCCTCCGGGATCATCGGCATGTACATCAGCGTGAAGGCGAACGTCCGGACGGCCTCCGCGGCACAGCGGAGCCTCGTCGAGGCGGTCCAGGTCGCGATGCGCGGCGGAGCGGTGAGCGGGTTCCTCGTCGTCGCCCTCTCGCTCCTCGGCGTCTACGGCATCTTCGTCCTGTACGGCGGCCTGGACCAGCCGGCCGTCGCGCCGTTCCTCATCGTCGGCTTCGGCTTCGGCGCCAGCTTCGTCGCCCTCTTCGCCCAGCTCGGAGGCGGGATCTACACGAAGGCCGCCGACGTCGGGTCAGACCTCGTCGGCAAGGTCGAGGCAGGCATCCCCGAGGACGACCCGCGCAACGCCGGCGTCATCGCCGACCTCGTCGGCGACAACGTCGGGGACTGCGCCGGCCGCGGCGCCGACCTCTTCGAGTCCACCGCCGCCGAGAACATCGGGGCGATGATCCTCGGCGTCAGCGTCTACGCCATCGCCCTGAAGGCCGGCTGGCCGAACCCCGCTGCATGGATCTTCTTCCCGCTCGTCGTGCGTGCCTTCGGGCTCTTCGCGACGATCATCGCGGTCGCGTTCTTCATCCGCGGTCGCGAGGACGAGAACCCGATGAACATCCTCAACCGCGGGTACTGGGTCACCACGCTCCTGTCGGTCGTCGGCCTGGCCATCACGACCAACCTCATGATGTCCACCGGCACCCAGACCGGACCGGACGGCCTGCCGACGTGGGTGTACTTCTTCCTCGCCGGGCTCGTGGGCCTCGCGACGAGCATCGCGTTCGTCTACATCACGCAGTACTACACGGCGGGCTCGTACCGGCCGGTGCGCGAGATCGCAGAGGCGTCGAAGACAGGCCCGGCGACGAACATCATCGCGGGCGTGGCGGTCGGGTTCGAGACCACCGCCGTGACCGCGATCTCGATCGGCATCGCGCTCTTCGTCAGCCACTGGCTGGGTGACCGCGCCGGCATCGTGAACGAGAACGGCGTGAACGTCGGCGGCATCTTCGGGACCGCTGTCGCGACGATGGGGATGCTCATGACGACCGCGTACATCCTCGCCATGGACACCTTCGGGCCCATCACGGACAACGCCGGCGGCATCGCCGAGTTCAGCCGCGCCGAGGCGGGCGCCCGGAGCATCACCGACCGGCTCGATGCGGTGGGGAACACGACGAAGGCGCTGACGAAGGGCTACGCGATCGCCTCCGCCTCCCTCGCGGCCTTCCTCCTCTTCGCCGCGTACATCGACAAGGTCAACCTCATCCTCCGCGTGCAGGGCAGGCCGATCATGGAGTCGGTCAACCTCGCGAACGTCAACGTCTTCATCGCGGCGTTCATCGCGGCGATGCTCGTGTACCTCTTCAGCTCGCTCGCGATCCGCGCGGTGGGCACGACGGCGCAGGCGATCATCGTCGAGGTCCGGCGCCAGTTCCGCGAGATGCCCGGGATCATGGATTACTCGCAGCGCCCGGACTACGCGCGCGTCGTGGACATCACGACGAGCGCAGCCCTCCGGGAGATGATCCTGCCGGGCGCCCTCGCGGTGGGCACGCCGGTCGCCGTCGGGGTCCTGCTCGGGTACGAGGCCGTCGCGGGCTTCCTCATGATCGGCACGATCTCGGGCGTCCTCCTCGCCACCGTCCTGAACAACGGCGGCGGCGCGTGGGACAACGCGAAGAAGTACATCGAGGCGGGCCACCTCAAGGACGCGGCCGGGAACGTCCTCGGGAAGAAGACCGACGCGCACGCGGCGGCGGTCGTGGGCGACACGGTCGGCGACCCCTTCAAGGACACCGCCGGCCCGTCGCTCCACGTCCTCGTGAAGCTCATCGCGACGATCGCGCTCGTCCTCGCCCCTCTCTTCGTCCGCTAGCCGAGCACCGCGAGCCCGGCCGTCGCCGACGGCCGGGCTCGCGCATCTCCGGGAGGCCGCATGGACCTCGCGTTCCAGGCGCTCGTGATCGGGATCGTCCAAGGCCTTACGGAGTTCCTGCCGATCTCGAGCTCCGGGCACCTGATCGCGGTGCCGTACCTGCTCGGGTGGTCGGACCCGTTCCTCGAATCGCTCGAGTTCACGGTGATGCTCCACCTGGGCACCCTCGCCGCGCTCGTCGTCTACTTCTGGCGCGACTGGCTCCGGCTCGTGCCCGCCGGGCTGGCGGCCGTCCGAGACCGGTCGTTCCGCGGCGATCCGGACCGGCGCCTCGCGTGGCTCATCCTTGCGTCCACGATCCCGGCCGCGGTCGCGGGTCTCCTCTTCAATGACGCCATCGAGAACCAGATCCGGCAGATCGGGATGGTCGCGGTCGCGCTCGTCGTGGGCGCCGGGATCATCTGGGTCGCCGACCGCTGGGGCTCCAAGACGCTCGGCCTCGAGAGCCTCACGTTCCCGGGGGCGCTGGGGATCGGCGCCGCCCAGGCGATCGCGCTCGTCCCCGGGGTCAGTCGATCCGGCATCAGCATCTCGGCCGGCCTCTTCCTCGGCCTCACTCGCGAGGCGGCCGCCCGCTACAGCTTCCTCATGTCGGCGCCGATCATCGCCGGTACCGGTGCCTACGAGACGCGGAAGCTCCTGGCCGGCGAGACGGGGGTCCCGATCGAGTGGGGTCCGCTCGTGGTCGGCATGGTGGCCGCGTTCGTCACGGGCCTCGTGGCGATCGGCTTCCTCCTCCGGTGGTTGCGGACACACCGGATGACGATCTTCGTCGTCTACCGCCTCGTCCTCGCCGCGGTCATCGTCGTCGCGGCCCTCGCCCGATGAGCCTCCGGAGCCCGCGCCGATGGAGGTGATGAAGCGTCTCCGGCAGCGGATGATCGGCGACCTCGTCGCGCAACGAGCGGTCCGCACCCAGCAGGAGATCGCCACCGCGCTCCGCGATCGCGGCTATCGCGTGACCCAGGCGACGATCAGCCGCGACGTCGCCGAGCTGGGGCTCGTGAAGGTCGTCCGGGACGGCGTCCACGTCTACGCGCTCCCCGCGAAGCTCGCCGATGCGGACGCGACGGGCGAGGAGCGCGTCCGCTCACTCCTGCGGGAGCTGCCGGCCGAGGTGGGGGAGTCCGGCACGATGGTCATCGTCCGGACACTCCCGGGGTCCGCCCACTCGATCGCCGCGGCCGTTGACCGCGCGCGGTGGTCCGGGGTCGTCGGCAGCGTGGCGGGGGATGACACCGTCTTCATCGCGTGCCGCGACGTCGCCGCCCGTCGCCGCGTGCGTGCGCGGATCGTCCGTCTCGCCGAGTAGGCGCCCGCTCCGTCCGCGCCATGCGCAGGTCTCCGTACTTTGCGCCGCCGGGCGCGGCGGGCTACCATACGCCCGACCGGACTCCCGGGCGCCGATGACGGAGCGCCCTGGGGTTCGTTCGCTGTTACTACGGACCCCTGCACGGCCGCTGCCGGACACCAGCCGCAAGGATCGACCGAGCCGTGAACAACAAGCCCACGTACGTCTCCCGCGAGGGTCTCGAGAAGCTCCGCGCCGAGCTGGACGAGACGATCACCGTGAAGCGCCCCGAGGTCGCCGCCCGTATCAGCGAGGCGAAGGAGCACGGCGACCTCTCCGAGAACGCCGAGTACGAGGAGGCGAAGAACGAGCAGGCGTTCGTCGAAGGGCGGATCGCGGAGCTCGAGCACAAGATCAAGAGCGCCGTGATCATCGACGAGGAGCGGTCGAGCGATCACGTGAGCATCGGCGCGACGGTCGAGGTCGAGTCGGAGGACGGTCCGATCACCTTCACGATCGTCGGCTCCACCGAGGCACGCCCGGCGGACGGCCGCATCAGCAACGAGTCGCCGGTCGGGCGCGCGCTGCTCGGCAAGCAGGTCGGCGAGAAGGTCGTCGTGAAGGTCCCCGCCGGCGACGTGGTCTACACGGTGAAGTCGATCGGCTGACGCCGCCGCACCGGCTCCGGTGGAGCCGGCAGGGAGAGGACCCGCAGATGTTCTGGGCCGACGAGCTGGCCGCCTCGGTCGACGGCCCGCAGGTGGTGAACGATTCGAAGACGCCGTCCGGGACGGTCCACGTCGGGAGCCTCCGCGGCCCCGTCGTCCTGGACGTCATCGTCCGGGCGCTCCGAGACCGCGGCATCGACACGACGCTCCTCTACGGCGTCGACGACCTGGACCCGATGGACGCGCAGGCGCTCCTCACCCCGGACGCGGTCGAGCGTGAGATGGGGCGCCCGCTCTCGCACGTGCCGGATACCGCGGGCGACTGCCACGTCTCGTACGCGCGCCACTTCGCCGGGATCTTCATCGACACGTTCGCCGGGCTCGGGATCCACCCCGACCGCTACTACTGGATGAGCGACATCTACCCGACCGGCGACATGGACGGGTTCATCCGGACCGCGCTCGATCGCGCCGCGATCGTCCGCGACCTCTACCGTCGCGTCTCCAACGTGGAGCGGCCGGAGGGCTGGTTGCCCGTCCATGTCATCTGCCCCACGTGCGGCAAGGTCGGGACGACCATCGCGCGGGACTGGGACGGCGAGACGGTCGGGTTCGCGTGCGAGCCCGAGTACGTCCCGTGGGCGCGCGGGTGCGGGGCCTCGGGTCGCATCCGGCCGTTCGGCGGGACCGCGAAGCTCCCGTGGAACCT
The DNA here is from genome assembly GCA_963717255.1 of uncultured Chloroflexia bacterium. Lineage (GTDB taxonomy): Bacteria > Chloroflexota > Limnocylindria > Limnocylindrales > CSP1-4 > CAIYQJ01. The sequence continues at coordinate 58,564 of CAVQVT010000006.1, forward strand.
GGAGTGGGCCGCCCAGTGGAGCCTCTTCGGCGTGACGATCGAGCCGTGCGGCAAGGACCTCGCGACGGCCGGCGGCTCGCGCGACCGCTCGGACGCGCTCGCGCGCGAGGTCTTCGACCGGGAGCCCCCGATCAACGTCCGCTACGAGTTCCTCAACATCGGCGGTCGCAAGATGTCCACGTCCAAGGGACGCGGCGCCGCCGCCCACCGGATGGCAGAGGCCGTCCCCCCGGAGCCCCTCCGTCTGCTCTTCCTCCGGCCGCGGCCCAACCAGGCGATCGAGTTCGACCCCGAGGGGACGGACGCGATCCCGCGCCTCTTCGACGAGCTCGACAGGCTCGCGGCCGCCACCGCGGGACGGGAGGTCAAGGGCGAGCTGCCACCGGACCCGGAGCGGATCTTCGCCCTCACCGAGATCGATCCCGCGATCGACCACCTCGCGTCGGCCGCGGCCTTCCGGCCGGCCTTCGCCCATCTCGCACTCCTCGCCCAGATCCCCGGCGTGGACATCGCAGCGCGCGCAGCCGCGGAGAAGGGTGATGCGCTCACGGAGCGCGAGATGACCCTCCTCGACGAACGACTCCGGGCCGCGCGGGCCTGGCTCGACGCGTACGCCCCGGAGGACGCCAGGATCGCCGTCCGGATGGACGGGCTGCCCGAGCAGGCATCCGGCCTCACCGCCGAGCAGCGCGCCTTCTGCGCGTCCCTCGCCGACGCGGCGGCCTCGGGCGCCCCGGCCGACGGCGAGGCCTGGCAGACGCTCCTCTTCCGCATCGCCTCCGAGGCCGGGCTCGGTGCCGGGGCGGCGTTCCGGGCGGTCTATCTCGCCTTCCTCGGCAGGACCAACGGCCCGCGCGCCGGCTGGCTCCTCGCCGGTCTCGACGGCGGGTTCGTCGTCGGGCGACTGAGGTCGGCGGCGCTGTCGGGTCCGGGGACGTCCGCCGGCGCTCCCGGCACGACGCCCGCCGTCTCGGGAGAAGACTCGTGAGCGTCGGCCTCCAGCGGCTCCGCGCGGAGCCGGACGTCATCCGGAAGGGTGCGCTCGACAAGGGAGAGGACCCCGCGCTCGTGGACCTCGCGCTCGCCCTCGACGAGCGCCGCCGCGCCCTCCTGGCCGAAGGCGATGGCCTGAAGGGGGAGCGCAATGCCGCGTCGAAGCGCGTCGGCGAGGCCGTCCGCGGCGGGGCCGACCCGGCCGGCCCGGAGGTCGCCGAGCTCCGTGCCGCGTCCGTCGCCCTCGGGGAGCGGATCGCCGCCCTCGACCTGGAGATCGTCGGCGTGGAGGCCGAGCTCGAGGAGGCGATGCTCCGCATCCCCAACCCCGCCGACCCCGACGTCCCCGTCGGCACCGCGGACGACGACGTCACGGTCCGGACCTGGGGCGAGCTCCTGCCGCGCGTCGTCCCCCTCGAGGGTGAGGTCGGCGCCGACGCCGCGCCCGGCGGTGCGTCATGGGAGCGCCTGCCCCACTGGGACGTGGCCGAGCGGCTCGGCATCTTCGAGCTGGACCGTGGTGCGAAGATCGCCGGCTCCGGCTTCCCCGTCTACCGCGGGGCCGGGGCCGCGATGCAGCGCGCGCTCATCGACTTCTTCCTCCGCACCCACACGACGGAGAACGGCTTCACCGAGATCTGGCCGCCGGCCGTCGTGAACGCCGCCTCCGCGCGCGGGACGGGACAGATCCCGGACAAGGAGGACCAGATGTACGTCGTCACGCGCGACGACCTCTACCTGGTCCCGACGGCCGAGGTCCCGGTCACGAACCTCCACCGGGACGAGATCCTCGAGCCGGATTCGCTCCCGGTCAGGTACGCCGCCTACTCCCCGTGCTTCCGCCGCGAGGCCGGAGCGGCCGGCAAGGACACGCGCGGGATCCTCCGCGTCCACCAGTTCGACAAGGTCGAGATGGTCCTCTTCGAGCGGCCGGAGGACTCCGGCGAGGCGCTCGAGTGGATGGTCGGGCGGGCCGAGGACCTCCTGCGCAGGCTCGGGCTGGCGTACCGCGTGCTGCTGATGGCGACCGGCGACATGGGCTTCGTCCAGGCGAAGAAGTACGACCTCGAGGTCTGGGCTCCGGGCGTGGAGCGGTGGCTGGAGGTCAGCTCCTGCTCCAACTTCCGCGACTACCAGGCGCGCCGGATGCAGATCCGGTATCGACCCGCCCCCGGCGCCAAGCCGGAGCTGGTCCACACGCTCAACGGCTCTGGCGCTGGCTCTCGCCCGCGTCGTCGCGGCGATCCTCGAGACGTACCAGCGCGCGGACGGCTCGGTGGAGGTCCCCGAGCTGCTCCGTCCGTTCATGGGCATCGACCGGATCCTTCCCCGCGCGCGCCTGATGGCGGGGGACGGCGCCGCCGGATCGACCGACCCGGCGCTCCCGCGCGCCGACGCACCCGCCCCTCCACCCGCCGGCGTCGAGGCCCTGCGGCTCGTCACGCTGGCCGAACGGCCGGACCTCGTGGACGCGCTCGACCGGCACAACGGGTCACCCTGGCCCGCGTTCATGCTCCAGGACCCCGTCGTGAACGAGCTCTGGCACCACCTGCACGAGGAGTTCGCGGGCTGGCAGCTGATCCTCCTCGACGCCGACGGGCGGATCGCCGCCGCGGCGAACAGCGCACCGTTCGCGTGGGACGGGACGTCCGCGGGGCTCCCCGATGGCTGGGACGACCAGTTCCGGCGGACGATCGGGCAGATGCGGGCCGGGGTGCCGCCGGACACGCTCGGAGCCCTCCAGATCGTCGTGGCGGACGCGTGGCGCGGCAGCCGGCTCGCCGGCCGCATGGTCGAGGAGATGCAGGCGCGCGGCCGTGCGGCAGGCCATCGCGCGCTCGTGGCATGCGTGCGGCCGACCGACAAGCACCGGTACCCCCTCGTGCCCATCGAGCGGTACGCGCGGTGGACGCGTCCCGACGGCGAGCCGTTCGACGCGTGGATCCGGCTCCACGTGCGGCTCGGGGGTCGGATCGACCGACCGGCGCCGCGATCGATGACGATGCGCGGCTCCGTCGCCGAGTGGGCGCAGTGGACCGGGATGGCCTTCCCCGAGAGCGGCGAGTACGTCATCCCGTTCGCGACACGCCCCGTCTCGATCGACCGCGCGGCGGACGTCGGCACGTATCTCGACGAGAACGTCTGGGTGGTCCACGACCTCGCCTGACCCGGACCGCGGGCGTCGCCGCGGCACCCCTTGACGACCGCCGCGGACAGGCACATGGTTGGGGCGTCCGGCGGTGGCCGGACGTGCGTCCCCCGATCGGAAGGGGCGAGATCGGGTGACGGGCCCGCGAGTGCTCGTCGCGTACGGGAGCCGCAACGGCTCCACCGCGGAGATCGCGCAGGCGATCGCCGCCCGTTTCCGCGCGCGCGGACTGGCGACCGACATCCTCCCCGCGGGCAGCGTCTCAGACGTCGGCCACTACGACGCCGTGGTTGTCGGCTCCTGCGTCTACATGCTCCGCTGGCACGCGGACGTCATCGCGTTCCTGCACGCGCACGAGCGCGCCCTCGCGAACCGGGACGTGTGGCTCTTCCAGAGTGGTCCGCTCGACGACCTCCCGGAGACCCGCGATCGCCCGCTCTCCGTCCCGGTCCAGGAGATCGCCGCCCGGATCGCCGTCCGCGAGCACGTGATCTTCGGCGGACGACTGGAAGACGGCGCGGCAGGCGCGCTGGAGAGCCTCTTCTCGCTCGGCGGGCTCGCGGGCGACCACCGCGAGTGGCCGCGCATCCTGGCGTGGGCGGACGGCGTCGCGGAGGAGATCGCGATGCGGCGAGGGGCAGCGGTCCTGGTCCCGGCCTGACGTCCGGCGCAGCGGCCGATCCGGGTCGCGTCTCGACCGTCCGGGATCGTCGTCTGACGGCTCGATCACGGTCGCTCGGAGACCTGCGGGTCGGACGGCCGTTCCCTCGACCCCGCGCGCGCGTCGATGAACCGCAGCCAGTCGTGCAGCTCGACCGCCCTGCGGCCGCCCCAACGGACCGTCGAGCGTCGGGTATCGTCCTCGACGCGGGGTGATGCTGACGTCACTTCTGGCGCCACCGTGGTGGCGTCAGGTGCCATCGGATGGCATCAAGCGGCGTCATCCCCGTTCCCGGAGGGGTGCCGGAGTGGTTGATCGGAGCGGTCTTGAAAACCGCAGGGCCTCGCGCCTCGTGGGTTCGAATCCCACCCCCTCCGCCAGTGGTCCGCAGACGCCGCGCCTCCGGTGTCTCCGGCGAACGTCAGGGTGGCGCCCCCCCGGGAGGTCGCGTCCGCCGTGATCGTCGAGATCGATCACGTCCTCGTCGCGGTCGCGGATCCTGACGGTGTCGCCGCCGACCTCGCGGCGACGCTCGGCCTCCTCCCGGCGGGCGGCGGGGTCCACGAGGCGATCGGGACCCGGAACGCGCTGCTCTCCCTCGGCGGGCCGTATCTCGAGCTGATCGGCCTGACGGACGACACGCCGGCGACGCGCGAGCGGGCGCTCCGCCATCCGATCGGGGCGGCCGTGGTCCGGGCGCTCGACGGTCTCGCGGGCGCGGGGGAGGAGGGCGCGGCGGCCTCCGCGGCCGCGGACGGCCCCGCGCCCTGTGCCTACGTGACCGTCGCTCTCCGATCGGACGACGTGGCGGGCGACGTCGTCCGGCTCGCGGCCGCAGCCGGCACCGGCGCAGGGATCGTCACGTCCGATGTGAACCGCCGTCGGCCGGACGGCAGCATCGTCCGGTGGCCTGTCGCCTTCCCGCGGCGGCTCGGGCCGGAGGATCCTCCGTTCATCATCGAGCACGCGCCGGACGAGCCGGAGCGTGCGGCTCGCGTGGCCGGGGGCGGTCCCGCGCTCCAGGCCGTCACGGTGGCCATTGCGGATCCGGCCGTCGTCGCCCGACGGTGGGCCGACGCGTGGGAGATCGCCGCGGTCGCGGCCGGTGCTTCTGCGGTCCGGGCGGCCGACGACCCTTCGGGGCCGGCGCGCGTTCGGCTCGCCGTCGGCCCCCATCGGTTCGAACTCGTCGCCGCGGGGCGCACCTCGGCGCCAGCGGTCGTCCTGGCCACCGACCCGACGGGCGGCGGGAGGGGCTCGGCAGCGCGCGTCGCGGAGCGCGGAGGGGTCGTCTTCACCATCGGCTGAGCGCCTCCGCGGCCCCGGACCATGGTCCCCCGTCGCATCGGACGTCCGGGCGGTGCCGCGCGCACCCGTCGCGGGGGCACGCTCATGCGCGTGAGGGCGTTCTGTGCCACCCTTCGGGGCCGACGCTCCGCACCGAGGATCTCGCCGACCCTGATGCGAACCCGATCCCGCACCCTCTCCGCGACGGCCATCGCCGTCATCGTCGCCGCGACCGTGCTCGCCGGCCAGGCGCTCGCCCTCACGCCGTCCCAGCGTCCGCCCGCCCAGAAGGCCCAGCCGACCCGGCAGGATCCGTACGTCGCCGGCCAGCTGATCACGGTGAACACGGACGTGCTCTCCGCGTCCGGCATGCCGGCCTGGGCGATCGACCAGTACCTCGCCGCCCACACGAAGCTGCCGCCGCTCGGAACCGCGTTCCTCGCAGCGGAGCGCACGTACGGCGTCAACGCGATCGTCCTCGTCGCGATCGCGATGCACGAGTCCGGGTACGGCACCTCGGACATCGCCCGGATCAAGAAGAACCTCTTCGGGTACCACGCATACGACCGCGATCCGTTCCTGTGGGCGGAGGCCTTCAGCACGTACGCGGAGGGCGTGGACGTCGTCGCCCGGTACATCCGCGACGGCTACCTGGTCCCGGGCGGCAGCTTCTACACGGGGTACCGGACGCTCCGCTCGATGAACCTGGCGTACGCCTCCTCACCCGTCTGGCAGAACGGCGTCGTGGGACACGCGAACCGCCTGATCCGCGAGGTCCCCACGCTCGCGATGCGCAAGCTCAGGTTCGGCGCGGTCCGGTCGCCGGACGCCCTGCGCGCCGCGACCGTCTCCGACCTGACGGTCCGCTGGACCGCCGTGAAGGGCGCGACGATCCCGTCCGGCATCCGCTTCTCGACCCGCTGGACCCCGGTGTCCATCGTCGAGACCGCCGTCGCCCTCCCGCGGCGGCCCGGCGATCCGACGTGGCTCACCGTCGCCCGCGCCACCTCGGTCCCCGGCAGGCTCACCCTCTCGGTGAAGGCGCCGGCGACGCCCGGGCTCTGGCGACTCGACCTGGATCCGCGCGACTCCGACGGCGGCGAGCTCCCCGCGTCCGACCACCCGCGGATCGCGTCGTCGATGGTCCGGGTGCATGCGCGCGGCGAGGCCGTGCTCGCGCTGGGTGCGGGCACGGATGACGTGCTCGTGGCGACCGTGCGGTCGTCCGGGCCGGGCACGATCCGCGCCGCCGCGGAAGAGCCGTCGCAGGAGCTGGAGGCCTGGGCGATCCCCCTCGACGACGCGACCGCCGCGGTCCGTCTCGCGTCGGTCCGCGTCACCGACGCGATCGGGCAGACCGCCGTCTCGCTGAAGGTGCCGCTGGCGAAGGCCGCGCTCCCGGCGCTGGTCGTCCTGCGGCTGACGGGCTCCACCGCCAGCCGTTCGGTCCCCGCCGTCGTCCTCGTCCGCCGCGGAGCCTCCGGCAGGCCGGTCGTCACCGCCCCGTGGATCGTCGACCCGCGGACCTCCCTGGTCACCGACCGGGTCCCGTCCGAGCCGGCGCCCGTGGACGTCGTGGGCACCGGAGTGCCCGGCGTGCTGGGTGTCCGTGTCTCCGCGAAGGCGATCGACCTCATCGCGACACCGCTCCCGGACGGCTCGCCGGTCCCTACGCCCACCCCCAGCCCCGCCGGCGTCTTCGCCGCCGACGCGTCACCCGCCGCAGCCTCTCCGGCACCGGGCGCCGGCGCCCCGTCCGCGGATCCCGCCACCGCGCTGAGCGGCAGCCGGATCGTCATCCGCACGATCGCGGTGACCGGGCCGGCACGGCCGTCCCTGGACGCCGCGTACATCCCCGCCCATGCGAGCGGGGCGCTGCAGCTCTCGATCGACGGCCTGGGCCCCGGCGTGCGCCTGGTCGTCGCGTGGCTGCAGCCGGAGGGCGGCGCTCCCACCCCGTTCTGGGCCGGCTGGCTCGAGGTCGCCGGCGACGCCTCCTGACCGTCTCTCGCGTTTGACACGTCGGTCGGACCGCCCATAGACTCGCGGCCACATCGCGAAGAGCGGGCTGTGAACGGGACGAGTACCCGTCGCGGCGTCGGCAGAGAGACCCGGCGGCTGGTGGAAGCCGGGGCGGCGGCGGCGGCGAATGGACCCGGGAGCCTCCGGACCCAACGAGCAGCGGGGATCGCCCGCCGGCTCAAGTAGGCTCCGGCGCAGAGCGCCAGCGTTACAGGGCAGCGCCGATCGGACGGTGGCATCGCCGCCGGGCCCGTCGGTCACGGAGAGCGGCGTCGACGGACGCCGAATGCGGGTGGCACCGCGGAAGGCCTGGCCTTTCGTCCCGAGGGACGGAGGCCTTTTTTCTTGCGCCGGGCGGTGCCGGTGCCCGCAGGTCCGGAGGGAGCCACGATGCCGGTCACGAACCCGCTCAGCCTCGGCGAGGTGCGCCGGCTCGCCGCGGGCGCGGACACGGTGCTCCTTCGTGCCGAGCGCGACGCCGACCTCGAGACGCCGATCGGCGCGTTCATGCGCCTCGACGACGGCGGCCCCGCGTACCTCCTCGAGAGCGTCGAGGGAGGGGATCGACTGGGGCGATACAGCTTCCTGGGGGTCGGGCCGCGCCGGATCCTCACCGTGGACGGCGACGGCTCACGCATCCAGACACGACCGGTCGAGGAGTCGCGGTGGGACGCCTCTCTTCCCGTGGAGGACCTCCGTGCGGCGGACCCGCTGGACGCGCTTCGCCGGTTCGTGCCGCGACGGCGTGTGGAGCCGCTCGCCGGCATGCCCCGGTTCATCGGAGGGGCCGTGGGTGCCCTGGCATACGACGCGGTCTCGACCTTCGAGCCGACGGTCCCGCTCCCGGACCGCGACCCCGTCGGCGTCCCGCTCGCGATCTTCCTGGAGTCCGACCTCGTCCTGGTCTTCGACCACCTCGCGCACACGCTCTCCGCCATCGCGTCGCTCCATGTCGAGGCGCCCCGCATCGAGGAGCGGTACCGGATCGCGGAGCGAGCCATCTGGGAGGCGCTCGAGCGGACCGCCCGGCCGGTCGCGGCGGAGACGGCGTTCCGCGGCCCCGACCTCGACGCCGGGCCGGGGGAGGCCGACGGCACGATCCCCGGGATGCCGGACATCCCCGAGAATCGTGACGGAGGAGACCGACCCGATCGGGCGGATCCGGACGCGGACGCCCGGGAGGGACGCGCCAGCCTGGGACGCGACGCGTACGAGCACGCGGTCGTGGTCGCGAAGGAGGCGATCGCCTCGGGCGAGGCGATCCAGGTCGTGCTCGCCCGACGCCAGACCGTCGACCTCCCCACAGGCACGGAGGGCCGGCCGGTCGACGGCCTCGCCGTCTACCGCGCGCTCCGCCGCGTGAATCCGAGCCCGTACCTCTTCTTCGTGCGGACACCCGGCCACGACGTCGTCGGCGCGAGCCCCGAGCTGCTCGTGCGGGTCACCGGGCGCAGGGTCGCGACGCACCCGATCGCCGGCACGCGCCGGCGCGGCGCCGACGAGGCCGAGGACCGCCGCCTCGCGGAGGAGCTGCAGGCCGACCCGAAGGAACGAGCGGAGCACGTCATGCTCGTGGACCTCGGGCGCAACGACCTGGGGCGCGTGGCCGAGCCGGGCAGCGTCGCGGTCACGAAGTACATGGAGGTCGAGCGGTACAGCCACGTCCTCCACCTCGTGAGCCACGTGGAGGCGAAGCTCGCCGACGGCCGCGATTCGCTCGATGCGCTACGGAGCGTCTTCCCTGCGGGGACCCTCACCGGCGCGCCGAAGGTCCGGGCGATGCAGCTGATCGCCCGCGCCGAGGGCGAGCGCCGCGGGCTCTACGGCGGCGCGGTGGGCTACCTCGGGTACGACGGCGACCTCGATACGGCGATCACGATCCGCAGCGCGGTCCTGAAGGACGGGCTCGCGCACATCCACGCGGGCGCCGGGATCGTGAAGGGCAGCGACCCCGCGTCCGAGTTCCGGGAGACCGAGGCGAAGGCGGCCGCGATGCGGCGTGCGATCGACGCGGCCGGCGCGGGCGTGGAGGCGTCGTTGTGATCCTCGTCATCGACAACTACGACTCGTTCACCTTCAACCTGGTCCAGGCGCTCCAGGCCGCGGGCGCCGACGTGCGCGTCGTCCGCAACGATGCGATCGACCGGGCGGGCGTCGAGGCGCTCGCAGGCGACCCGGCGGCCGATCTCCGTGGGATCGTGATCTCGCCCGGCCCCGGCGACCCCGACGGCGCGGGCGTGAGCATGGACGCGATCCGGGTCGCCGCCGAGCGCGGCATCCCCGTCCTCGGCGTCTGCCTCGGGATGCAGTCGATGGGCGCCGCCTTCGGCGCGTCGATCGTCCGCGCGCCCACCCTCGTCCACGGCGAGGCATCCGCCATCGCCCATGACGGACGGGGTCTGCTCGCGGGGCTCTCTCCCGGGTTCATGGCCGCCCGGTACCACTCTCTCGCCATCGATCCGGCGACGCTCCCACCCTTCTTCGTCGTCACCGCGACGGCCGAGGACGGCACGGTGCTCATGGGGATCCGTCATCGGACGCTCGCCCTCGAGGGCGTCCAGTTCCACCCCGAGTCGGTCCTCACGCCCGAGGGGCCGCACCTCCTCGCGAACTTCCTCCGGCAGGCGGGTGAGGGGGAGGCGGGCATCCTCGACGCCGCGACCGGCACCTTCGCGACGCGCGGGCTCACCGACCCGGGGTCGCCGGACGAGCCCGGCCCGCACGACCCACCGGTGGCTCCCGCGGAAGCGCCGCCCGAGTCATTCGGCATGTCCACGCCCGCTCCGGCGCCCCCGCCCGCGGCTGCGGCGCCCGCCGCGTCGGCGGAGGCGATCTCGGAGGCCCTCCACCGGGTCGTGGACGGGGAGACCCTCTCGTTCGACGCTGCCCGCGCCGCGATGGGAGCCGTCATGGACGGGGCGGCGACCCCGTCCCAGCTCGCGGCGCTGCTCGTGGCCCTCCGGATGCGTGGCGAGACCGTGGACGAGCTGGCCGGCTTCGCCGCCGCGATGCGCGACCGCGTCGTCCGGGTGGAGGCCCCGGCAGGCACCGTGGACACCTGCGGCACCGGTGGCGACCGCAGCGGCACGTTCAACATCTCGACCGCCGCGGCGTTCGTGGTCGCGGCGGCCGGCGTCCCCGTCGCGAAGCACGGCAACCGGGCGATCACGTCGAAGTCCGGCTCGATGGACGTCCTCGATGCGCTCGGCATCCGGATCGACCACGACGCGACCTCCGCGGCGGCCGCGCTCCGCGAGGACGGCTTCGCGTTCCTCTTCGCCCCGTCGTTCCACCCCGCGATGCGCCACGCCGGCCCGACGCGTCGCGAGATCGGCGTGCGGACCGCGTTCAACCTGCTCGGCCCCCTGACGAACCCCGCCGGGGCGCGGCGACAGGTCATCGGAGTGGGCGCCGCGGAGGCCGCGCCACGACTCGCGGAGGTCGTCCGCAGGCTCGGGACCGACCGGACGCTCCTCGTCCACGGCGCAGGCATCGACGAGATCCCGCTCGACGGCAGCGGCGTGGTGTTCGACGTGACGCCGGGCGGCGTGGAGCGGCGACCGGTGGACGCCATCGCACTCGCGGGCCTCGGCATCGCCCCGGCCGCGACCACAGACCTCGCCGGGGGGAGCCCGGCCGAGAACGCCGCGCTCGTCGAGGCGGTCCTGGCCGGTGAGGCCGGACCCCGCCGCGACGTCGTCCTCCTCAACGCCGCGGCCGCGCTCGTCGCCGCCGGGCGCGTGCCGGACCTGCGCGCGGGTGTCGCCCTCGCCGCCGCGACGATCGGCACCGGCCGCACGTCGGACCTCCTCGCCCGCCTGCGCGCCGCACGGCGCGCGCACGAGGCCGCGACCACGACCACCGCGCCGGCCACGGCGAACGCGGCGACCACGGGCGAGCCCTCCTCGACCGCGAACCGCACCGTCGCCGTCTCCCCACCCGGAGCGGCCTCACCGCCCGACGCCGTCCCGTCCGCCAGCGCCTCGAACGGAGCGCCCCGATGACCGTCCCCTCTCGCGCCGACCGCCCGCGGAGGGCGCCGGTCGCCCAGGACCCTCCCGCCGCGCAGCGGCCCGATACCCGGCTCGGCGTCGTCGCCGAGATCGCCACCCGTCGGGCCGCCGACGTCGCCCGCGACCTGGGCGGGGCGCGTCTTCGCGACCTCGTCGCCGCGGCGGCGTCCGCGCCCGCGCCGCGCACGGTGGCCGAGCGCCTCGCCGCGCCCGGCTGCCACGTCATCGCGGAGGTGAAGCGCCGATCCCCGTCCGCCGGGTCGATCGCTGCCGAGGGCGACGACCCGGTCGTCCGTGCGCGCGCCTACGTGGCCGGCGGCGCCGCGATGGTCAGCGTCCTGTGCGAGCCACACCGGTTCGGCGGGTCAGTCGACGACCTGCGCGCGGTCCGCGCCGCCATCTCCGCACCGGTCCTGGCGAAGGAGTTCGTCGTCGACGACCGGCAGCTCCCCCTCCTGCGCGCCGCCGGTGCCGACGCGGTCCTCCTGCTCGCCGTCCTTCACCCGGCGCGTCGCCTGGCCGGCCTCGTGCGTCTCGCGCGCGATCTCGGGCTGGAGCCGCTCGTGGAGGTCCATGGCCCGCGCGAGATCGACCGCGCGCTCTCGACCGACGCACGTCTGATCGGCGTGAACAACCGCGATCTCCGTTCGCTCGAGGTCGACACGGAGACCGCGGTCCGGCTGCGGCCCCTGATCCCGGGCGACCGGATCGCCGTCGCCGAATCCGGGGTCCGCGAGCCCGGCACCGTCGCGACATGGCGCGCGGCCGGCTTCGACGCCGCGCTCATCGGCGAGGCACTCGTGCGCGCGTCCGACCCGGAAGCCGCCGTCCGGTCGTTCGTCGCCGCGGGCTCTCTCCCTGCCGACCTCGCGGCCGAGGATCGCGCGCCGTTCGTGAAGATCTGCGGTGTCACGGACGAGGCCGGCGCCCTCGCGGCCGTCCGGGCCGGTGTCGACGCGATCGGCCTGAACCTCGTCCCGGGGACCCCCCGCGCCCTTGCGCTCGACGAGGCCGCACGTCTCGCGGCCACGATCCGGGCGGCCTCCCCTGCGGGAGTCTCCCTCGCGTCCACTGCGACCCGACGCACGTCCTCTGGGTTCCTGACCGGCTCCCGGGGCCCGGCGGTCGTCCTCGTCACGGCCGACATGCCTCCCGCGGACCTCGCGGCGGCCGTCGCCGCCACGAATGCCGATGCGGTCCAGCTGTCCGGCTCGGAGCCGGCCGCCGCGATCGCGGCGGCGCCCCGCCCGGCCTGGAAGGTCATCCACGTCGCGGCCGACACGGACGACCCTGCGCCCGTCGAGGCCCGCGTGCGCGCCGCCTTCGACGCCGGCGCGGCCCGCGTCCTCCTCGACGCCTCCGGCGGCCCATTCCCCGGCGGCACCGGCCGCCGCATCCGGGCGGACATCGCCGCGGCCGTGGCGCGCGGGGTCCCGGTCATCCTCGCGGGCGGCCTCGACCCGGCCTCGGTCGCCGAGGCGCTCCTCGCGATCCCCGCGGTGGGCGTGGACGTCGCGTCCGGCGTCGAGGCGCCCCGTGGGGCAGGGGAGCGCCCGCGCAAGGACCCCGTCGCCGTCGCGCTCTTCGCGAAGCGTGCCCGCGCCGCCCGCTGGGACCGCCCCAACCTCCCGTCCCGACCCACGCCCGTCCCGGCAGGCCTCGTCGAAGCCGACGCCGACGGCCGCTGGGGGGTCGACCGCGGGTTCGGCGGGCGGTACGTGCCCGAGACGCTCGTCTCGGCCCTCGAAGGGCTCGAGCGCGCCTACGCCGCCGTCCGCCACGATCCTGTCTTCTGGTCGGAGCTGCGCGCCCTCCTGGCGACGTACTCGGGCCGTCCCACCCCCGTCTACCGCGCCGACCGGCTGGCGGAGGTCCAGCTCGCCCGGGCCCGGTCGATCGCGTCGGACCCATCGGTCGATCCCGCCCCGCATCCGCCTCTACCTCAAGCGCGAGGATCTCGCCCACACCGGCGCCCACAAGATCAACAACGCGCTCGGCCAGGCGCTCCTCACGCGGCGCCTGGGCAAGACCCGCGTCATCGCGGAGACCGGCGCCGGCCAGCACGGCGTCGCCACCGCGACCGCCTGCGCGCTGCTCGAGATCCCGTGCGTCGTCTACATGGGCGCCGAGGACATCGAGCGCCAGCAGCCCAACGTCGCGCGGATGCACGCGCTCGGCGCCGAGGTCCGCTCGGTCACCAGTGGGACGGCCACGCTCAAGGACGCCGTGAACGAGGCGATGCGCGACTGGGTGACGAACGTGGAGACCACCCACTACGTGCTCGGGTCGGCGATGGGCCCGCACCCGTATCCGACGATCGTCCGCGACCTCCAGCGCGTCATCGGCGACGAGGCGGCGGCCCAGGTCGCGGCCGTCGAGGGCCGGCTCCCGGACCTCGCGATCGCCTGCGTCGGCGGCGGCTCCAACGCCATCGGCCTCCTGGCGCGGTTCATCGGCGAGCCGTCCGTGCGCCTCGCGGTCGCCGAGGCCGCGGGCGACGGGATCCCGACGGGACGCCACGCGGCCGCGCTCGCCGGCGGGACCCCCGGGATCCTCCACGGGTCCCGCAGCCTCATGCTCCAGGACCGCGAGGGCCAGGTCGTCGAGGCGTACTCGCTCTCCGCGGGCCTCGACTACCCGGGCGTCGGCCCGCAGATCGCCGCGCTGTTCGCCGCCGGACGCCTCGAGGTGGAGGCCGCGACCGACGCCGAGGCGGTCGCCGCCGTCCACGAGGTGACCGCCGCCGAGGGGATCCTGCCCGCGCTCGAGACCGCGCACGCATTCGCCGTGCTGCCGCGGTTCCTCGCGGGGATCGGCGGGTCCGGGTCGCCGCTGCCGGACGGCGCGATCGTGCTCGTCGGGCTCTCCGGGCGCGGCGACAAGGACCTCGCGACGCTCGAGCGCTGGGAGGCGCGACGCGCCGGGAGCCACCGATGAGCGGCGGGGTTCGGCAGGATCGGACGAAGGACGCGCGGACGGCGGACGGCCGGGGGTCCGGGGCGGCTTCGGACTCTGGTGCCGGCCCGGAGGGGTCGGGTGGGCGGCCTGCCGCCGCCGGCACGGCGGACGGCAGCCGCGGTGGCGGCGCGCCGGGCACGGACGCGACCCCCGGGGCGCGGCGGATCCACGCGGCGTTCGATGCCGCTCGCGCGGAGGGCCGCGCGGCCCTGGTGCCGTACCTCGTCGCCGGGTACCCGGACGCGGAGACGAGCCTCGCGGTCGCCCTGGCGGCCGTGGACGCCGGGGCGGACCTCCTCGAGGTCGGGCTCCCGTACTCGGACCCTCTCGCCGACGGGGCGACGCTCCAGCGCGCCTCCGGCGCGGCCCTCCGCGCGGGTGCGACGCTCGACCGCTCCCTCGCGCTCATCGGGGCGATCGCGGCGGCGCGGCCGGGGATCCCGATCGTCCCCATGGCCTACGCGAACCAGATCATCGGCGGCGGCGACGGCCGCGCCGCCGCCCGGCGGCTCGCCGACGCCGGCGCCTCCGGCGTCATCGTCGCGGACCTCACGCCCGACGAGGGCGCGCCGTTCGAGGCGGCCGCCCGCGACGCAGGGATCGCGGTCGTCTACCTCGTCGCCCCCACCACCGCGCCGGCGCGCCGCGCGGCGATCGCCGCGCGGACCGGCGGCTTCCTCTACTGCGTCTCGCTCGTCGGGGTCACGGGCGCGCGCCGGATCGCTGCCCGCGCGCCGTCGGCCGGTACGTGGCCGAGGTGAAGGCCGTCTCGCCGGTCCCGGTCGGCGTCGGGTTCGGCGTCTCACGCCCCGAGCACGTGAAGGTCCTCCGGCGCGCGGGCGCCGACGGCGTGATCGTCGCCTCCGCGCTGGTGGATGCCCTCGGACCCAACGGCCGCGACGTGGCCGCCCTGGGCCGCCTCGTCGCGGAGCTGCGGGCGGCGACGGGAGGCTGACGCCGTAGGGGCCGCAGCGCGGGCGGCTATCCGTCGGCCGCCCGTCCCCGCCCCCCGTCAGTCCGTGAACAGGTCCCCGAGGTGCTCCGGGTCGATCGGCCGCGGCCGCTCGATGAGGCCGACGAGCGACGCCGCGAGCCCCAGCAGGTCGGCCGGCCGTGCGCCCGCGTCGAGGAGCGCGCCGACCGCGGTGTCGCCCGCGGCCTTGCTCAGCTTGGTCCCGTCCGGCCGCAGGACGAGCGGGTGGTGGAGGTGGGCGGGCGGTATCGGCCGGCCGAGCGCTGCCGCGAGCCGCATCTGGAGCGGTGTCGCGTCGAGGAGGTCCTGGCCGCGGATGACGAGGTCGACGCCGTGGCGCGCGTCGTCCACGACCACGCAGAGGTGGTACGTCCGGTTGCCGAGCCGGTCGCGGACGAGCGGGTCGCCAGCGGCCGCGACGGGGCGCGTCACGTCGCCGAGGAGCAGGTCGTCGAACGCCTCCGTCCCGCCGCCGAGGGACACGCGGAGCGCCCGGTGCGGCTCGTCCGGGAGGTCGCGGTCGGCACACCCGCCCGGGCACCCCGGGCCGCCCCAGGGGGAGCCGTGCTCCGTGGCCCACTCTGCGAACGTCGACCGGCTGCACTCGCACGCGTAGACGCGGCCCGTCGCGCGGAGCGCATCGATCGCCGCGTCGTAGGGAGCGTGGTCGTCGCCCTGACGGTAGGAGGACGGCCCGGCGCGCAGGTCGTCGGGGGACGGTCGGGTGGGTCGCAGCCCCAGCCGGTCGAGGTCGTCGAGGAGGTCCCGCTCGTGCTCCGGCCGGCTCCGCTGCCGGTCGTGGTCCTCGATGCGCAGGACGACCGACCCGCCGGTCGCGGCCGCGATCCCCCAGACGTACACGGCGTTCACGAGGTGGCCCAGGTGGAGCCTGCCGGTGGGGGCGGGCGCGAACCGGGTCGTCGCGCCGCGGGGGACCCGCGAGAGGTCGAGTCGGACCGGGCCGCTGGCACCGGCGAGCCCCGGAACGGCCGGGGCCGCGCCGCCGCCCGCGGCCGCGCCGGCGCCCGGGGCCGCGCCGGCGATCGGGGCCGTACGCCCGTTCGTGCCGCCCGGGGCCGCGTCGTGCGGCGCCCCGGTCATGCCGGGTCGTCGTCGGCGGGGCGCTTCCCGCGTCGCTGGTCGGCCTGGACCTTGCGGGTCGCCGCGATGAGCTTCCGGTACAGCGCCACGAGCTCGGGCTGCGGGAAGAGGCCCTCGGACGCGCTCGTGACGCGCTCGATGACGGCGGCCTCGCGCGCCGGGTCGCGGATCGGCCTCTGGCCCTGGGCGTCCTTCACGCGGCCGATCTCGAGCGCGATCCGGGCGCGTTCGTTCAGGAGGGCGACGATCTCGTTGTCGATCGCGTCGATCCGCTCGCGCAGGGGCGCGAGGGCCGCGCCGAGGTCGGCGGCGGCGGCATCCGCCGTGGCGTCGCTGTTCGGGCCGCCGCCGGACCCCGGGGCCGTGTCCGCCCCCGAGGCCGGATCGGCCGTCCCGCGGTCGTCCGTCATCCGATCTCCCCCGTCGCCCGCCGCCGGGCGATCTCGTCGAGCGCCACGAGGTAGCCCCGCGGACCCATGCCCACGAACGACGCGAGCGCGACGTCCTGGAGGTAGTTGACGTGCCGGAACGCCTCGCGCTGCGCCGGGTCCGAGAGGTGGACCTCGACGAAGGGTCGTTCGACCGCAAGGAGCGCGTCGCGCAGCGAGACCGACGTGTGCGTCAGCCCGCCGGCGTTGACGATCGCGGCGTCGAAGTCCCTCCGGTGGAGCCGGTCGATGAGGGCGCCCTCGTGATTCGACTGGAAGGCGTCGATCTCGATCCCCAGGCCGGCCGCGTGCTCGCGGACCATCGCGTGGATCTCTTCGAGCGTCGTCGAGCCGTAGATCTGCGGCTCCCGCGTGCCGACGAGGTTCAGGTTGGGGCCCTGCAGCACGAGCACACGCATCCCACTCACCTCCCGCGCCCCGGTCGGGCCTGCCGCCTGCCATCCGCCTGCTGCCCACCGACCTCCGGCCGACCACGGACCACCCCGGCAGCGACCACCGACACGAGCACGTCTGGCACGTCCGACCGGACGACGATCCCCGACTCGGTCGGGAGGACCCACCGCAGGCGCCCGCCTGCCGTCTTCTTGTCGATCCCCAGCGCTGCCACCAGCGCCTCCGGCGGCGCGGGGAGCGGCGCGATCCCGAGCCCCAGGCGGTCGAGCAAGGCCTCGAGCCGTGCCGCCCGCGCCGGCGGCGTGACGCCCAGCTCGATCCCGATCCTCGCCGCCGTCCGCAGGCCGTATGCGACCGCCTCGCCGTGGAGGATCCCGCGGTACCCGGCGACGGTCTCGATCGCGTGCGCGAGCGAGTGCCCGAGGTTGAGGGCGATGCGCCCGCCCGCCTCGCCACGCTCCCGCTCGTCTGCGAGGACGACCTCCACCTTCGCCCAGGCGCACCGCTCGACGACCTCCGCGACCGCGCCCGACGCGAACGCCCCTTCGGCTCCCCGGGCGATCGCCGGCCCATCCGATTCGAGGAGCTCGAGGAGCCGCTCGTCCCCGAGCGCAGCCATCTTCACGGCCTCGCCGAGCGCCGCCCGCAGCTGGCGCGACGGGAGGGTCCGGAGCGTCGCCACGTCGGCGACGATGGCGGCCGGCTGGTGGAAGGCGCCGACGAGGTTCTTCCCCTCGGGCAGATCCACCGCGGTCTTGCCGCCGACGGAGCTGTCGATCTGGGCGACCATCGTCGTGGGCACGTGGATGACGGGGACGCCCCGGAGCCAGGTCGCGGCGAGGAATCCGGCCGCGTCCCCGAGGGCACCGCCGCCGACCGCGACGATCGGGTCGCGGCGCTCCGCCCGGAGCCGCGCGAGATCGCGGGCCGCGCGTTCGATCACCCGCATCCTCTTCGCGGCCTCGCCGCGCGGCAGGAGGACGGTCTCCACCGCGATCCCGTCACGGGCGAGCGCGGCCGCGAGGGCCTCGCCTGCGACGGACCATGCCTTCGGCTCGGAGACGACGATCGCGCGGCGCGCCCCGAGGGCTGCGACCGCCCGGGCGGTCGCGGGGGCCGCGATGCCGTCGCCGATCTCGAGCGTGCCGATGGGCGTCGTCGCGCGGAGGAGCGGGCCGCCGGAGCCGATCGCGTCGTCGAGGTGCCGCTCCACGGTCGCGACCACCTGGCCGAGGGAGGCGACGCCGTTCACGCGCAGCGCGGGGGCGTACACGCGCTCGCGCGCCGCCGCCAGCGCGGCGATCGCGGACTCGGGGTCGCGCCCGGCGAGGAGCGGGCGGCTCACGGGGCTTCGCCGGAGGCGCGATGCGAGGATCTCGGGCGGCCCGTCCAGCCACACGGCGAGGCGTCCGCGGTAGAGGGCCCAGCGGTTCCGCGGGTCGAGCGGCGTGCCGCCGCCGGTCGCGATGACGCGCGCCAGGGTGGAGGAGGGGTCGGCGGGGCCGAGGGCCGTGACGGCCTCGCGCTCCCGTGCCCGGAAGCCGGCCTCGCCCTCGTCGGCGAAGATCGCGGGGATCGGCCGGCCGGCGGCTGCCTCGATCCGCGCGTCCAGGTCCACGAACTCGGCGCCATGGCGCCGGGCGAGCCGCCGCCCCACGGCGGTCTTGCCGGTGCCGGGGAGCCCGACGAGGACGAGGTCCATGGCCGGCGCCTAGTCGTCGCCGCCCGAGCCGACCTCGGAGCCCGCGCCGTCGAGCGGGTCGTCGGCCGCCGCGGCCGCAGTGTGCCCGGAGTCGCCGCGGCCGCCCGAGGCCCCGGCCGGGCCACCCGCGGCCTCGCCGCCGTCCGCGTCCATCTCTCCGGGGGGCCGCGCGATGCGCTCGCGGTACCGCCGGAGGTTGTCGGCGGTCTCCTCGACCGAGTCCCCGCCGAACTTCTCCAGCACGAAGTCCGCGACGGTGAGCAGGACCATCGCCTCCCCGATGACGCCGGCCGCGGGGACGACGCTGATGTCGCTGCGCTCGTAGTGCGCCTTCTCGACGGGCTGGCCCGTGATGAGGTCGGCGGACGGCAGCGGCCGCGCGAGGGTGGAGATCGGCTTCACCGCGCCGCGCACGATGAGCGGCTCGCCGTTCGTGATGCCGCCCGTCAGGCCTCCGGCGTTGTTCGAGCGGTGGACCCACGTCCCGTCCGGATCCCGGCCTTCGATGACGTCGTGGACCTCCGAGCCGAATCGCCGTGTCTGCGCGAACCCGAGCCCGAACTCGACGCCCTTCACGCTCTGGATGCTCGCCACGGCCGCGGCGAGCGCCCCGTCCAGTCGCCGGTCCCAGTGCACGTGGCTGCCGAGGCCGATCGGGAGGCCGTGGACCACGACCTCGAAGACCCCGCCGACGGTGTCGCCCCGTCCGCGCGCCTCGTCGATGCGCTCGATCATCCGCGCTTCGGCGTCGGGGTCCGGGCAGCGCAGCGGGCTCTCTTCCGCATCCTCGCGCGTCCGCGTGCACCGCTCGCGATCCACCGCCACGCCGCCCACCTCGGCCGTGAACGACCACGCCTCGATCCCGAGCTCCCGGAGGAAGGCCCGGGCGACGCCGCCGGCCGCGACGCGGGCCGCCGTCTCGCGAGCGGACGCGCGCTCGAGGACGTCGCGGACGTCGCGCGTCCCGTACTTCAGGGCCCCGGCGAGGTCCGCGTGGCCGGGCCGCACCCGCGTGACGGGCACCGCGCGCTTCACTCCCGATCCGGCGAGCGCGGCGATCTCGGCCGCGTCCTCGTCGGTGAGCGGCGCGGCCTGCATGATCCGTGTCCAGCTCTCGTGGTCGCGATTCTCGATCGTCAGGAGGATCGGCGAGCCGAGGGTCCGGCCGTGCCGGACGCCCCCGCCGATGACCGCCCGGTCGCGCTCGATCGCCTGGCGCGCGCCGCGCCCGTACCCGCGCTGGCGCCGCGCGAGGTCCGTCGCGATCGTGTCCTCGGTCAGCGGGATCCCGGCCGGGAGCCCCTCGAGGACGACCGCGAGGCGCGGCCCGTGCGACTCGCCGGCGGTCAGGAACCGGAGCGCGCCCACCGTCCCGTTCTCAGGAGGCCGGCCCGGCGGCCGTGCCCTCGGACGCGGCCGGCTCCGCCGCCTCCGCGGGCGGCGCGACGGTCTCGCCGTCGGCCGCCCCGGGCGGGCCGGCGGCGATCGCCTCCTCCAGCCTCGCGCGCATGAGGTCGAGCGGAGCCTTCCGGCCGGTCCAGAGCTCGAACGCCGCCGCCCCCTGGTGCAGGAGCATCAGCTCGCCGCCCATGACCGTGCAGCCGGCCGCCTCGGCCTCGCGCATGAGGCGCGTGGGGTTCGGGTTGTACACGAGGTCGAGGAGGAGGAGGTCCGGTGGGATCAGCTCGGCCGGGACGGGCGTCTCGTCGGATCTCAGGCCCACCGACGTGGCGTTGACGACCACCTTCGCCTTCGCCAGCTCGGCCTCGATGACCGACTCGTGCCACGGCATCGCACGCAGCTCCATGTGCGCGGCGCTGCGGGCGAAGAAGCGCGTGAGCCCCTCCCCGCGGTGCAGGTGGCGGTTGAAGACGACGACGCGCTGGAACCCCTGGCGGATGAGCCCGTAGACGACGGCCCGGGCGCCCCCGCCGGCACCGAGGACGACGGCCTGCCGCGGCATCTTCTGTTTCCCGACGAGGGCGTCGAGCGCGATGCTGAAGCCGGTCACGTCCGTGTTGTGGCCGATCAGGCGCTTGCCGTCCTTCGTGATCGTGTTGACGGCCCCGGTCGCGTGCGCGTCCTCGGTCGTCTTGTCCACGAGCGGGACGGTCTTCTCCTTGTGCGGGATCGTGACGTTGGCGCCGACGAATCCCTCGCCCCGCAGCTCCGCGATCGCCTCGGGCAGCTCGAGCGGGACGCGGTCCCAGAGCTCATAGAGGATGTCGAGGCCTTCGGCGTCGAACGCCGCCTGCTGCATCCCGCCGGAGAGCGAATGGCCGACCGGGTGTCCGATGAGGACGACGCGATTCGTCATGCGCGCACCCTTTCGATCTCGTCGAAGAAGCCCGGGTAGCTGATCGCGGCGCACCCTGCGTCGGTGACCGCGGTCTCGCCCCCGGCGATGAGGCCGGCGATGGCGAACGTCATCGCGAGCCGGTGGTCGTCGAGGCTCTCTGTCGCGGCGCCGGCCAGCCGGCGGCCGCCGTCGATGGTCATCGTGTCACCGTCGACCTCGACGTGCGCGCCCATGGCGGCCAGGCCCGTCGCGATGCCGGCGACCCGGTCGGATTCCTTGTGGCGGAGCTCCCCAACGCCGTCGATCCGCGTCGTGCCGGACGCGAGCGCGGCGGCGAGGCAGAGGACCGGCACCTCGTCGATCGCCGCCGCCACCTCCCGTGGCGAGACGTCGATGCCGTGGAGCTCGCTCGAACGGACGACGAGGTCGGCGACCGGCTCCCCGTCGCCGCCGTCCCCGCCACCGCCGAGGGGGGTCTCGTCGATGGAGGCGCCCATCCGGCGGAGCAGGTCGATGATGGCACGTCGGGTCGGGTTGGTTCCGACCGAGCGGAGCACGAGCTCCGCGTCCGGGTGGGCGGCGCCCGCCACGAGCCAGAAGGCGGCGGCCGACGGATCCGACGGGACGGCCTCTCTGGCGGGCGCGACGCGCGCCGGCCCGTCCACGCTCACGCGCGAGCCGGCGTCCCCGCCGTTCACGTCGCTCGCGCCCGCGCCGCCAGCCTCGGCGGAGTCCGGTCTCCACCGCTCCGTCCGCACGTCCACCCCGCGCGCGCGAAGCATCCGCTCGGTGTGATCGCGCGTCCCGACCGCCTCGCGCACCGTCGTCGTCCCATGCGCCCCGAGCCCGGCGAGGAGGATCGCCGACTTCACCTGGGCGCTCGGGACGGCCGTGGCGTGGTCGATGGGGCGGAGCGGCGCGGCCCCGCGCACCGCGACCGGAGGGAGGGTCCCACCGGCCCGTGCGTCCACCGTGGCGCCCATCTCGGCGAGCGGCCGCGCGACGCGGGCGACCGGCCGCCGTCGGAGGGAGGTGTCACCGTCGAGGATCGCGAAGAGCGGCCGAGACGCGACGATCCCGGCCGTCAGCCGCAGCGTGGTGCCCGAGTTGCGGCAGTCGAGGATCCCGTCGGGCTCGGCGAGCCGCTCCCGGCCCGGCGAGACGACGCGATAGTCCACGCGCCCTCCCCGATCCGCCAGCCGCTCCACCGTGGCGCCCAGGCGCACGACGACCGCGGCGGTCGTCCGGACGTCCTCGCCGTCCCCGGCTTGCAGGATCGTGCTCTCACCCTCGGCGAGGAGCGCGAGGAGCAGGGCCCGGTGGGAGATCGACTTGTCGCCGGGCAGGCGCGGCTCGCCGCGCAGGCGGGCGGCGGAGCGGACGAACGCGGCGCCCTCCCGGACGGATGCGCCGCCGGCCGCGGTCAATGCTTCCCGCCCCCGACCTTGAGCGCCGAGGCGGAGAGCACCGGGTCGCCGTGGAGCGAGGCCACGGCGGCGTGCACCGGCCCGACGAGGTCCATGATCTCCCGGAACTGCGGGAGCGTGAGGGACTGCTCGCCGTCGGAGAGCGCCTCCTCCGGCCGCGGGTGGACCTCCAGCAGCGCGCCGTCGGCCCCGACGGCCACCCCCGCGAGGACCAGCGGCTTCACGAGGAAGCGCTTCCCCGTCGCGTGCGACGGGTCCACGACCACCGGCAGGTGGGTGAGGTGGTGGAGGAGCGGCACCGCGCCCAGGTCCAGCGTGTTGCGCATGTAGGTCTCGAACGTCCGGATCCCGCGCTCGCAGAGGATGACGTTGGGATTGCCGCTGCTCATGACGTACTCGGCCGCCATGAGCCATTCCTCGATCGTCCCCGCGTACCCGCGCTTGAGGAGGACCGGCTTGGCCACGCGCCCGACCGCCATGAGGAGCGAGTAGTTCTGCATGTTCCGGGTGCCGATCTGGAGGATGTCGGCGTACTCGGCGACGAGGTCGACCTGGGCCGGCTCCATCACCTCGGTGACGACCGGGAGGCCGGTCCGGTCGCGCGCCTCCGCGAGGAGGCGGAGTCCCTCGAGCCCGAGGCCCTGGAAGGAGTACGGGCTGGTCCGCGGCTTGAACGCCCCGCCGCGGAGGACCGTCGCGCCCGCGGCCGCGACCGCGTCGGCCGTCTCGAAGAGCTGCTCGCGCGACTCGACCGAGCACGGGCCCGCCATCATCGTGAACGACCCGTCGCCGATCGCGACGTCGCGGACCCGGACGACGGTGTCCTCCGGGTGGAACTCCCGGGACGTGAGCTTGAACGGTCGGCTGATCGGCGTCACGGACTCGACTCCCGGCAGGGCGGCGAACCGGCTCTGGAGCACGGCCTTGCGGGGTCCGACCTCGCCGAGCGCGGCGAGGACGATCCGCTCGGTGCCCCGGTTCTCATGCGCCGCGAGGCCCTCCGCGAGGATGTGGCTCTTCACGGTGTTGATCTGGTCTTCGGTGGCGTCCGGCGCCATCACGACGAACATCGACATCGTCCCTTCCGGAGAAGACCCGGGACAAAGAAAAAAGCAGAGGTTCCGCACCTCTGCTCACCCGGCACGGCCCGCGGTCCGGACCTACGGCCAGGACTCGGTCATGCCGGGCGAAGAAAGTAGAACGCGCGCGTCCTCATCAGGCTTGTGAGGGTAGGGGTCCGGCACGACCCTGTCAACGCGACCCGCCGACCGACAGGACCCGCCGCGCCGGCCCACCGCGCGCCCGGTGCGACCCCGACCCCGTGCTATCATCCCCGACGCCACGCGACGGAGAGGTCGCATAGAGGCCTAGTGCAGCGGTTTGCTAAACCGCCAAGTGGCGTAAGCTGCTTCGAGGGTTCGAATCCCTCCCTCTCCGCCAGCGACCCTCGTGGCGCGCGCGCCCGTAGCTCAGCGGATAGAGCGTCAGGTTGCGGACCTGAAGGTCGTGGGTTCGAGTCCCGCCGGGCGCGCCACCCCTCCGGATCGATCGCCGGGCGACCGCGCACTCCCGGCCGGCACCCCTGAGCGAGGCCGATGAACGCCCAGCAGCTGCTCGATCCCCTCCCGATCCTGGCCGTCTTCGTCCTGTTCGCGATCCTCGCCGGCATCGCGTACGAGATCGGGTTCCGGGTCGGGCGCTGGTGGCAGAAGCGGACGCCGGACGAGAAGGAGGGTCCGACGGCGATGCTCGTCGGGTCGATCCTCGCGCTCCTGGCCTTCCTCATCGCCGTGACGATGGGGATGGCCTCCGATCGGTTCGACCAGCGGCGGGCGCTCGTCCTCGCCGAGGCCAACTCGATCGGCACGACCTACCTCCGGGCCGGCTACCTGCCCGAGCCGACTTCGAGCGAGACCCGCGAGCTCCTGCGCGCCTACGTGCCCCTGCGGGTCAACGTGGCAGACCGGGAACAGCTCGCCGCGAACTTCACCCGCTCCGCCGAGCTCCTCGATCGGATGTGGGCGAAGGCGGAGGCGCTCGCGCGGACGACCGACCGGGGGGACCTGGTCGCGATCTACATCGAGTCGCTGAACGAGACCATCGACCTCCACGAGACGCGCGTGACCGCCATCGTCTACGCCCGCGTTCCCGAGACCATCCTCCTGCTCCTGATCGGCGGCGCCGTGCTGACGCTCGGGATCGTCGGCTACAGCGCCGGCTTGACGGGCCGGCGGAGCGTCGTCACCGCGGTCGCGCTCGTCATCGTCCTGGGAGCGGTGCTCACCGTCATCGTCGACCTCGACCGCCCGCGGGACGGCTTCCTTCAGGTCAGCCAGCAGCCGCTCATCGACCTGCAGCAGCAGGTCGGGCCGCCCACGCAGTGACGGCCCGACCGCGGAGCGTTCGGCCCGCCGCAGCACGCCCGCCCTGTGTCCGGGAGTGGTCGGGGGTACGCTGCCCACAGACGACCCGCGAGCAGGGCTGTACAGCGCGCGGCCGGCATGTGCCGCGGGGGAGGGGACGCGATGACATCCGAGACGCCGCCGACCGGACCTGAGCCGGCGAACGAACCGGTGCCCGAGACGCCCGCTCCCGTGGAACCCCCGCCCCTCGCAGCGCCGCCCCCCGAGGTTGTGCCCGTCGCACCCGCCGCCGCGGCGCCCGCTCCCTCGCGCAGGAAGCGCGATCGCATCCTCGGCACCACGGGCCAGGTCGTCGGCATCGTCGGGATCGTCGTCTGCCTCCTGCTGGTCGTCGGGGTGATCTTCGGACGCGTGTGGGCCGTCGGAACCGTCGACGACGTGGCCGCGGCCGTCGATGCCCAGATCGCGAGGACGGGACCGCTCCTCGACAAGGCGCAATCGACCGTCGGCGAGGTCTCGGGGCGAGTGAGCACGGTGGCCGACATCGCCTCCGGCATCGCCGCGAACCCGGCCCCGGGCGGCGACCTCGCCCAGACGCTCCGCTCCGCGCTCGCGGGCATCTCCGAGCGCTACCAGGGCCTCCGTCAGGGCTATGCGGACGTCCGTGAGACGGTCGTCTCGCTGATCGACCGCCTGCAGACGCTCGACCGCCTGATGCCCGGATTCTCGGTCCCGCAGGGGCCGGTCGATGCCCTTGCCACCTTCGACGCGCGCGTGAAGGAGTTCGACGCGAAGGTGAACGACCTGATCACGATCGACCCCGGAGAAGGGCCCGTGAACCGGGCCGCCGGCAGGATCTCGGAGGCCGCGACGGGAATCGACACGAAGCTCCAGGGGGTCCAGGACGGGATCGGCGACGTCGAAGTGAAGATCGCCGAGCTGCGCGTCAAGCTCTCCGACACGGCCGGAACGGTCAAGCTGGGGATCACGCTGGGCACGTTCGGGGCGGTCCTTCTCCTGCTCTACCTGGCGCTCCTCCACTGGGTGCTCTTCCGGCACTCGGGCGAGATCCGCAGGAAGACGACGGCCGGCTGAGGGGTCGCCCCGCGCGCCATCCGGCCCTTGCCCAACGCGCGGGTCGGCGCGAGAGTCGACGGCAGGCGGCGTGGGACAGGGCGGTGGCGGTCGCCTCGAGCCCGCCCCGCGCTCGGCAGTCCTCACGCAGCCTGACGCGTCCCGACAGGGGGTGACGCAGTGGGCGCCACGGACCGCGGGCGGCCTGCCCGCACGGGCCGGGAGTGGCTCGTCTGCATGGTGTGTGTGGCCCTTGCCTCCGGGTCCGCCACCGGCCCCGTCCGGGCCGCCGCCGCGCCTGACCCGGTCCGCCCAACGTCGGGCTCGTCCGGTCCGACCGTCGCGGCCGCGGCCGACCGATGGGTCCGGGCCCCCGGCGCGTTCCCGCTCGGCTCCGGGACGGTCCAGATGGCGCCGGGCCCGGACGGCGGGCTCTACGTGCTCGCCGTCGACGGTGGCTCTGTCCTCGCGCTGCTCGACTCGCGCGGGCGTCCCCGGGCGGGTTGGCCCGTGGCGAACCCGGCGGTGGCGTGCGCGTGGTGGACCGAGCCGGAGTGGCAGCCGTCGTGGGCCCTCGTCGCGGCATCGGACGGGTCGGTGCGCGTCCTGTGCCCCGTGGTGGACGTCGGACATACCGTCGGCGTTCGTGCGTTCGCCTTCGACTCCCGTGGGCGTTCCCTGCGAGGCTGGCCCGTCGACCTCCCGGCGAGCTCCTCAGCATCATCCTCGTCGTGGGCATGTGGGGGTATCGGCAGCGCCGACGTCGCCGCCAACCGACGAGGCGTCCACGGCCGCGTGGTGGCTCGTCTCCGTGTCGGCGGAAGGCACCGTCCGGACCGGCAAGCGCCAGGAGGTCCAGGGCGCGGACTGGCCGGGACCGATCCGGCTCGGGCCGGACGGCCTCGCGTACCGGTGGGACCCCGACGACGAGGGCGGCGAGGTTGCGGCGATCGGGCTCGACGGGGAGGTCCGCGGCTGGCCGGCCCGTACCAGCGAGTTCGTCGTCGACGTGGTCTTCGGACCGCCGGGCTTCGTGGACGTCATCGGGTCCACGCTGGTGAGCCGCAGGCCGCGCTTCCTCGCGTTCACGTCGGCCGGATCCAAGGTTCCGACCGCCGCGGTCGACCTCCCGGTCGACGTTCTGGGGACGTGGACGGGCGAAGGGGATGGTCGGGCCGCCGTGCTCGTCGGCGCGGACCGCAGCGTCTGGGTGCTCGGTGAGCGCGGCGACCGGACGCTGGCGTACGCGCTCGACCAGACGGGGCGCATCAGGCATGGATGGCCGTACCGCGTCACCCCAGGCCTCGAGTGGCTCGGCGGGGAATGCCCTCCGCAGGCCACGGGCTGCGGAGCCGGGCTCTCGAAGCCGGCCGTCGGTCCGGGGAACGTCCTGTACCTCGAAGTCGCGGCTGCGAGCGGCAGGATCGGCGGGAGCCTCACCGCTGTCGGTGTCAACGGCCGTGTGCGACCCGGGTGGCCGGTCGTCCTCCGCCGGCCGGGCGCGGAGTTCCGCGCGGTCGTCATCGGGACCGACGGGACCGTCTTCGCGATGGCGACCGAACCGGAGGCCGCCGAAGCCGACTCGTGGACCATCCTGGCGACCAAGCCGGACAGCACGATCCGCTGGCGCATGACGGCGGTCGACCCGTGAGCGGGATGCGGGCGGCCGGCCGTCGATCGACTCGACTGCTGGTCGCCGCCTCCGTCTTCATGCTGCTGGCCGCGTGCGGGGGTGGTGCCTCGCCCCGACCGCGATCGCGACCGCAGCAGGGCCCGAGGCGCCGCCCGCGCCCGCCCAGCGGGGGATCGGTCGCGTCCTCACGACCCTCGCCGCCGGCTCCGACCACCGTCGCGCCCTCGCCCGCCCTTGTGGCTCCCACCCCGCTGCCGTCACCCGCCCCGGCCGGATGGCCGGTGACCATCAACGGATCGTGGGGAGGGGAGCCGCCGTTCGTCGTCGACTCTGACGGCAACGCCTACGCCTGGATCAACGAGCCCGGGGAGACGGCGATGCTCGCCGCCTTCGATACCGCCGGACGCATCAAGCCGGGCTGGCCGTCCGTGGCTGCTCCGGGGTCGACACCGGCGACTCTCGACGTGGCACCGGACGGGTCCATCCTCGCCGGCACGTTCGACGACGCGTCGGGGCGGACTCACGCTCCACCGACTCCGACCAGACGGCGGTGAGGTCGCAGGTTGGCCCTTCCGCGCGTCGAGCGCCGGAGGGTGCTGGCCGATCGCCCAGGCGGCCAGCGGTACGGTCTACGTGGGCCGCTGCACCGGCGATCCGGAGACCCTGGAGGTCACGGCGCTCGACGCGACCGGGCGGGCGGTCCCGGGGTGGCCAGTACGTCTCATGGACGACCGGCTGCCCCCGGAACGATGGGACGCGACCATAGAGGTCGCCGCCGATGGCACGGTGTACGCCCTGACGGCCTCAGGCGCGAGGATCGATCGAGCCCGCGTCGCGGGTCTGGGCCATCGCCGCGGACGGACGGACGCGGCCTGGCTGGCCGGTCTCGCTCGACTCCCCGACCGGGCCGCCGTCGCACCCGAGGGGCGCATCGTCCTCGGGCTCGTATCTCCGGCATGAGGGCCCGCCCACCTCGATCGATTGTGCAGAGGCGGACGCGACGGCCGTCACGGAGCTCGACGCCCACGGGAGGACGGTCGCCGGCTGGCCACGGAAGGAGAAGGGCTGGGCGACGCTCCCGATCGTCGCGGACGACGGCACGGCGTACTACATCGCCGGAGAACGCCTCGTGGCGCGGCGCCCGGACGGGTCGGTCCGCACCGGCTGGCCGGTCCGGATCGCCGGCCTGCACGCGGAATGTGACGGCACCACGCCATCTCTGGGGCCCGACGGGACCGTCTACGTGGCGGCGGGCGAGCTGCGCGCCTACGGCGAGGACGGTCGAGCCGAAGTCCGGCTGGCCATACGACCCGGAAGGTGGACTCGCAGGCTGGCCCTGCCACCAGCGCCGCCGGCGGGCCTGCGGCCGCGATCGGGCCTGATGGGGTCGTGTACGCGGCGACGCGGGCCCCGAGCGCCGATCCGACGATCGCCGGGCAGGCCGAGATCACAGCGCTCGATGCGCGCGGGCGAGTCGTGCCCGGCTGGCCCGTCCGGTTGCCGCTCGCGTGGGCGGTCGGGCCCGACGGCTCGTACCTCGGTGCCGCCGAAGGCCAGCTTCCCGGCGGCGTCCGCACGCTCGAGGTCGCGGACGGGCGCCTGTACGCGACCGCGACCGTGTGCGGTCCGGCGTGGTCTGGGACGCAGCTCTTCGCACTCGATCGCGAGGGATCGGTCGCCGAGTAGACCCCCGCCGTCGATTCTCGCCGTCCGGCCCTTGTGCGAGGTCGCGCCCGAGCCGATGCTCGACCTCGAGATGTCGCGCGGGCGGCGGATGTCGCACGCCCGCGGTCCCAGGCCGGGACCCGCGACGCTCCTCGGACACACGAACGAGGTGGATCATGACCCTGAGCTTCGACATCGCCGCGGAGGCGAAGGCGAACGAGAACTTCCGGAAGGTGCTGTCCACGGGGAAGCACGCCCAGGTCGTCGTCATGTGCATCCCGCCCGGAGGCGAGATCGGCGAGGAGGTCCACGACCACGTGGACCAGGTGCTCGCCTTCACCGGGGGCGAGGGCGTCGCGATCCTCGAGGGCGAGGAGAGCCCGGTCGGGCCGGGACGGCTCGTCCACGTCCCCGCCGGCACCCGCCACAACTTCGTCAACCGCGGGACCGGCGACCTCCGCCTCTACACGGTCTACGCACCGCCCCAGCACGCGCCGGGGACCATCCACCGGACCAAGGCCGAGGCCGACGCGGACGAGGCGGACCACTACGAAGCGCACGTGTAGGCCGCTCGGCGGGGGCGGGCCGGGGCCCCGGCGCGCCTCCGCGGCCCCGGCGCGCCTCCGCGGCCCGGCGCGCCTCAGACGTGCTGGTCGACGAGGATCGGGTTCCCGTCGGGGTCCACCACGACGAAGCTCGCGGGCCCCGTCGTGCTCTCGTCCGCCTCGGTCGTGAGCTCGACGCCCTGCTCCCTGAGCCGGCGCTGCAGCTCGCGCACGTCCGTGAACGACGCGAGCGGCCGGGCGTCGCCGTCCCAGCCCGGGTTGAACGAGAGGATGTTCCTCTCGAACATCCCCTCGAAGAGGCCGATGACCGCGCCGCCGTTCTTCAGGATGAGCCAGTTCTGCGACTGGTCCCCGTGGAAGACGACGAAGCCGAGCTTCTCGTAGAACGCTCGCGATGCCGCGATGTCCTTCACGGCGAGGCTGACCGAGAACGCGCCCAGGTCCATCATGTCGCTCCCCTCTGACGCTGTGGTCGCGTGAGGGTACGGCCGGGAGGCCGGGCGTGGCCAGCTCCGGGGCGAGCCGCCCCGGCCCCGCGACCAGCCGCTACCTCGTGGCGCGGGCGCCCGACGCCCGCGCCGCGGGGTCGGGGCCGGTGCCGGACAGGGGCGACGACCCGAGGCGGGCGGGCGCCTGCGGATGGTCCAGGCCCGGCTGGAACCACCGCGTATCAGCCCGGGGACTGCGGGACAGGACCGGACCACCGCTCATCAGCCCGGGGACTACGGCGGGGGTCGGTGGAGCGGCCTTCGTGCTCAACGGGTCGTCCCCGGGAGACCCGGCGGCGCATCCGCCAGTCCCCGGGCCGATACCCAGGGGTCGGCGACCGCGGCCGGCTACGGCTACGTCATCCGGTCCACCCGCACCCGACCCTCCGTCACCACCATCCGGAGCGTCTCATCCGGCCGGGCGAGCACCCCCACGTCCGCCAGCGGGTCGCCGTCGAAGACGGCCAGGTCGGCGGTCGCCCCGACCGCCACGCGCCCCAGGTCGGCCCGCCCGAGCAGGTCGGCGTTGACCGAGGTGGCCGACCGGACGATGTCGGCTGCTGTCTCCACCTCCGCACGGATCGCGAACTCCATCGGCTGCATCGATTCGAGCGACCCGAGCAGGTCGGTCCCGAAGCCGACCTTCACCCCCGCCGTCCGGAGGATGGTGAAGGCCCCGAGCCCCGCCCGGCGCACCTCGTCGTTCTTCGCCAGGCGTCCGGCGTTCACACCGGCCTCCCGCCCGAACCGTTCGAGCCCTTCGTAGGCGACCATCGTCGGGACGACCCACGCGCCGCGGGCCGCCACCTCCGCGGCCGCCTCCGCGTCCACGAGATTCCCGTGCTCGATCGACCGGATCCCGCAGCGCACGGCCCGCGCGATCGCATCGGCGCCGTACGCGTGGGCCAGGACGTACGTGTGGCGCGAGTCGGTCTCCACGACCATCGCGCGCATCTCGTCCTCGCTGTACTGGGTCATGTCCACCGGGTCGGTCGCCGACATGACCCCGCCCGAGGCGCAGACCTTGATGTGGTCGGCGCCGCGGCGGAGCTCCTCGCGCACGGCGAGCCGCACAGCCTCGACCCCGTCGGCGATCCGGGCGAACTCGCCCGGGTAGGCACCGGCCGGTGCGTCGCCGTCCGGCCCCACCTGCCGGTCGTCGCCGTGCCCGCCGGTCTGGCTCAGGGCCTTGCCCGCGACGAAGAGGCGCGGCCCGTCGATCAGGCCGCACTCCGTGGCGAGCCGCAGCCCGGCGTCGGAACCGCCCGCGTCCCGGACGGTCGTGAAACCCCGGCGGAGCATCGCCTCCAGGCGCGCCCTCGCGTGGAGCGCCCGGAGCGTCGTGGGCATCGGGCGCTGGAAGTCCTCGACGATCTCCGCGGCGGTGGGGTGCACGTGAGCGTCGATGAGGCCCGGCATGAGCGTCAGCCCGGCGAGGTCGATCGTGCGCGCGTCGTCTCCCGGCGGAGGGGTGAGCCGGGGGCCGATCTCGGCGATGCGGCCGTCGACGATCAGGACGTCGATGCCGTCGACGGGCTCGTCGGCGATGCCGTCGACGAGGCGGGCGGAGCGGAACAGGATGGCGGACACGGCGGGGGCTCCCGGGTACGGAAGAGGGGATCGACCTGCCAGGATCGTAGACCCGACACGGACCGGCGTGACGCCGCGACCGGCACGCCCGTCTGTAAGAGATGCGGCATCTCGCGCGCCATGATGGGTGAACGTGGCACAGTGCAGTCGGCGATCCGCGGTGACGTGGGCCGTCGAAGGCTGGAGAACGTAGCGGACGGGCCGCGCAGGGGGACGCGCGATGGAGCCGCACGAGGGGCTGCCGGGGACCGGGTCGGCCGGATCGCGGCCGGCCGGGCCGGATGTCGGGCACGCGGCGACCGGCGTCGAGACGTCCGCCGTCCGTCCGCCGGACGAAGGACGCGCCGCGCGCATGACCTTCGCGCTACTCGCCGCCGCGGCGGTGATCCTCCTCGGCGCTGCCGTGCTGACGGGGCCGGGCCGCTTCGGCGCCGGGGGCGCCGAGGACGGTGGCGTCGCCGGTGCGCCTCCCGCCGGCCCGGTGGGGCCCGCGGCCTTGCCGGGGGCCCCGGGGTGGCGGCCGCCGCCACGGGGAGGACGCCGGGCGCGTCGCCCGAGGCGACGACCGCAGCGCCCCGACCGTCCGTGACGCCGTACCTCGTCTGGCCCACGCCGACGCCGACCCCTGCCCGGACACCACCGCGGGACGTCCCCGTCATCGGCCGTGGCACGACGCCGCTCGTGCCGAGCCGCATCGTGGTCGTGGGCGGCGCGTCCGCGCCCGACGACTGGCCCTCGCTCGCGGCGGACTCCCACGGGGTCCTGTGGGCCGCCGGCTCCGCCGGCCTCCTCCGCTACGAACCGGCCACCCAACGCAGGACCACGTGGACGGTCGCGGACGACGCCGCCTTCGGGAACGCCCGGGTCGATCGCGACGAGCCGAGCCGGCGGGATCTGGCTCGCCGAGCAGAACAGCCCGACTCTCCGCCGCTTCGATGGCACGCGCTTCGTCGAGGTCATCGACGCGCCAGGGACGGTCACCGCCCTGGCCGAGGAGCCGGACGGCACCCTCTGGGTGGGCACATGGACGGGCCTCTACCGGCGCGTCGCCGGCACGTGGGAGGGGATGGCGTTCGCGAGCGAGCAGACCACGGTCTCGTCGATCCTCGCCGACTCGCGCGGCGACATCTGGGTCGGCTGGCTCCGGTATCCGACGCCGCCCGGCACCGGCTGGATCACCCGATGGAGCGGGTCGACGTGGGACCGTTTCGACGGGAGCGACGCCGTGCCGCTGGGCTCCCCGGTCCTTGCGATCAGGGATGCACCCGACGGCTCGGTCTGGGCCGGCACTGCGTCCGGGCTCGCGCTCTGGGACGGCACGTCGTGGGCGACCGTGGACCAGCCGCTCGGGTCGGTCACCTCGATCGCGTGGGACGCGGACGGAGCGACGTGGATCGCCGCGGGCGACAGCTCCGATGGGACGGTGCGCGTCGCGCACGAGACGGCGGACGGATGGGTCGCGTACGGCCCGGACCAGGGGCTCCCGGACGCGAACGAGTCGGGGACGATCGCCGCCTCGGTCGTGCCGACCGCGCACGGCATCTTCGTGGGGACCGGCGCCGGCATCCGCACGCTCGAGGACGGCCGATGGGAGCGGGTCGGGTCCGCTGCCCGGGCGACGCCTCCCGCGCCCGCGTGGGTCAGGGCCCTGTTCGCCGTCTCCCGTCACGAGGCGTGGGCCATCGACGACCACACGGCCTGGCATGCCGTCGATGGCGCCTGGACCGTCCCTTCACCGGGCCCGTCGGTGAGCGGCTTCGACCGGATGGACGACCTCCTCGTCGACCGGCAAGCCCGCGTCTGGGTGGCCACGTCCGCGGGCGTGTTCGTCCTGGAGGACGGGACGTGGACGAAGGCCGACCGCCGGCCGGCGGCGGCCCTCGCCCTGGGGCCCGACGGGCGGGTCTGGGCGGCGGGCGAGGACGCGGCGATGGGGCCGCAGCAGGTCCGGGCGTTCCGCCGGCTCGGCGGCGCATGGGTCGCCGAGCCGCTCCCGGCGACCGAGCTGGTGACCTGGGCACGCTGCCTCGCGGTGGACCGGGACGACACCGTCTGGCTCGGGTCCTTCGGCGACTGGGGCATCAGGCCCGGGCTCCTCCGGTACACCACGACGCGAGGCTGGGAGAAGGTCCCGGTCCGCGGCGCGACGCCTGACGAGTACATCTGGGACCTCGCCGTCTCCGCGGACGGCGTAGCCTGGGTGATCGGGTCGGACGTGGTCCCGCAGGGCACCCCGACGTCGGACGAACCGACCGCGCCGCGCCCCTGGTGGATCGCCCGGCTCACCGGCGGACCGTCACCGGCAGCCGTGGGCGAGCGGGGCTGGGAGTCACACCGACTCGCACTCCTGCCCGATGGGACTCCCGTGGTGCCGGCGCCCGCTGGTGGGCTCGCGACGTGGGACGGCCACGAGTGGAGCGCGCGGTACGGCGGGCTCAGCGTTCGACCAGGTCTCCGTCGCCCCCGACGGGACCGTCTGGGTCACGGCCGGCGGAGGGGTCTGGGTCCTCCCGTAGCCGCGCCTCACCCGCGTACGATGGCCCGGACCCGGCCATGCGGGCCGCGGGCCGCCCGCCGCGCATGCCGGCTCCGGCAGGGAGGTGAGCCGTGCGCTTCTCGCGGATGATCCAGGCGGTGGACGCCCACGCGTGCGGCGAGCCGGGGCGGGTCATCGTCGGCGGCGTCCTCGACGTCCCCGGCGCCACGATGTACGCGAAGATGCGCCACCTCGCCGAGCACGGCGACGACCTGCGCCTCCGCATGCTCCGCGAGCCGCGCGGCTACCCCGCGCTCTGCTGCAACGTGATCCTCCCGCCCACGCACCCCGACGCCGACGCGGGGTTCGTGATCATGGAGCAGGTCGAGTACCCCGGGATGTCCGGCTCGAACACGATCTGCACCGTCACGGTCCTGCTCGAGACGGGGATGCTCCCGATGACCGAGCCCGTGACGGAGCTGACCCTCGAGGCGCCCGCCGGCCTGGTCCGCGTCCGCGCCGACTGCCACGACGGGAAGGTCACGGGCGTGACGTTCCGGAACGTCCCCGCGTTCGCCGCGCATCTCGACGCGCCGATCGAGGTCCCCACCCTGGGGACGGTCACGGTGGACGTCGCGTGGGGCGGGATGTGGTACGTGATCGCGGACGCGGCGCCGTTCGGCCTCCGGCTCACGCCCGACGAGGGGCGCGACATCACGCGGATCACCGAGCTGGTGAAGGCGGCGGCGAAGGAGCAGCTCCCCGTCGTCCACCCCGAGCAGCCGGGGTTCGCGGGGGTCTCGATCGGCCAGCTGTCCGGCGAGCCCTCCCGGCCGGACGCCCACCGGAAGAACGTCGTGACGGTCTCCACCGGCGAGGTCGACTGGGACCGGCCGTCGACCTGGACGGGCGTGATCGACCGATCGCCCTGCGGGACGGGCACCTGCGCGAAGATGGCGACCCTGCACGCCCGCGGCCTGCTCGGGATCGGCGAGCCCTTCGTCCACGAGGGGATCCTCGGGACCGTCTTCACCGGGCGTCTCGTCGAGGAGACGACCGTCGGGCCGTATCGGGCGGTCGTCCCGGAGATCACCGGGACGGCCTGGATCACCGGGTTCGCGTCGTACGTGGTGGACCCGGACGACCCGTTCCCTGACGGCTACACCGTGGGCGACCTGTGGTAGGTCGCCCGGGGGCGGGACCGTCACCGCTTGGCGTCGAGGGGCCGGGGTCGCCGGTACCGTCCCCGGCGGCCCCTCGCGCCAGGATGCCCGCCGGGCTCGCGGCCCTCTGCTACCGTCATCCGCGATGACCGACCGCCTCGTCATCCGAACCGGCAGCCTCCTCGACGTCCGGCGCCGGCACCCTCCTGCCCGACCGCGCGCTCGTGGTCGAGGAGGGCCGCGTCACCGCCGTCCTTCCCGCCGGGGAGGCCCCCTCGCCCGGCGAGGCCGAGACCCTCGACCTCTCGGGCCTCAGCGTCGTCCCCGGCCTCATCGACTGCCACTCCCACCTCGTGGGCAACGTCCAGGAGGCCGGCGTCCCCGCGACCCTGACGACCCCCGCGCAGGAGGCGTTCATCGGCGTCCGCAACGCCCGCGCCACGCTCCGGGCCGGGTTCACGAGCGTGCGCGACCTCGGATCCTTCCGCGCCTTCGTCTGCCGCGACCTGCGCGACGCGATCGAGGCCGGCGACGTGGAGGGGCCGCGGATGCAGGCCGCCGGCGCATTCATCACCGCACCGTGGGGTGGGGGAGACGTGGTGGGGCTCGCTCCGGACATCCGCCTGCCGGACGACCTGCGCTTCGGCGTCGTCACCACGCCGGCCGAGGTCCGCGACCGGGTGCGCCGGCTCCTCATCGGGGGCGTGGACGTCATCAAGTGCATCGCCACCGGCGCGGTCCTGACGCGCGGCGGCGTCCCGGGTGCGCCCGAGCTCTCCGAGGAGGAGCTGCGTGCCGCGGTGGAGGAGGCGGCCCACTACGGTGCGTTCGTCGCGGCGCACGCGCACGGGGCCGAGGGCGCGAAGCGCGCGATCCGCGCCGGCGTCCGGTCCATCGAGCACGGGAGCATCCTCGACGACGAGGCCATCGCGATGCTCGCGGACACGGGCACGTACCTCGTGATGGACCTGTACGACGGCGAGTGGATGGCCGAGGCCGGGCGGCGCGAGGGCTGGCCGGAGGAGACCCTCCGGAAGAACGACGAGACGATGGAGACGGCGGTCGTCGTCTTCGCCAAGGCGCTCGCGGCCGGCGTCCGCATGGCGTACGGGACGGACAGCGGCGTCTACCCGCACGGCCTCAACGCGCGCCAGCTCGCCTGGTACGTCCGCTGCGGGATGACGCCGGCCCAGGCGATCCGCAGCGCGACCCTCACCGCGGCGGAGCTCATGGGTCGGGAAGCACACGTCGGCACGCTGGAGCCGGGTCGCTTCGCCGACCTGGTCGCGGTCGCCGGCGATCCGCTCGCGGACGTCCGGACGCTCGAGGGTCCGGTGCTCGTCGCGAAGGGCGGGGTCGTCGTCCGCGACGAGCGCGGCGGCCGGGGCTGACCCGGCGAGACCGTCCGACTCGCGGCGCCGGGAGCCGCGAAGAGGCACCCGGCGGGCGGCCCCGCCAGGATCATCGGAGGAGCGATCGCGTGAACAGCCGTCGGATTCGCCGGCCTCGGGACGATGGGCGCGGCGATGGCCGCCAACCTCGTCCGCGCCGGCTTCGAGGTCCGCGTCTGGAACCGGACGCCCGGCCGCGCGGCGGACCTGCTCGACGCTCGGGCGCGACCGAGGCCCCGGATCCCGCCGCGCTCGCGGCCGCGTCGGAGATCGTGGTCGTCTGCGTCTCGGACACGCCGCACGTGGAGGAGGTCCTCTTCGGCGAGCGCGGGATCGCGGAGGGAGCGCGGCCGGGCACCGTCGTCGTGGACTGCTCCACGATCTCGCCGTCGGCGACGCGTGCCTTCGCCGCGCGCCTGGCGGCGGGCGGCGTCGCGCTCGTGGACGCACCCGTCACGGGAGGCTCGGAGGGCGCCCGCAAGGGGACGCTCTCGATCCTCGTCGGCGGCGAGCCGGCGGACGTCGAGCGCGTGCGGCCGGTCCTCGAGGCGATGGGCACGACGATCACGCACTTCGGGCCGGTGGGCTCGGGACAGGTCGCGAAGGCCGTGAACCAGGTGGTCATCGCCACCGGGTACCTCTCCGTCGCCGAGGGGATGGTGCTGGCGATGAAGGCGGGCCTCGACCCGGAGCAGGTCGTGACGGCGCTCTCGGGCGGCGTGGCCGCCAGCTGGATCCTGACGAACCGCAGCGGCCGGATGATCGAGAACGACTACCCGCTCGGCTTCAGGGTCGCGCTCCACCGGAAGGACCTGGCGATCGCGCTCGCACTCGCGCGCGAGATCGGCGTCTCGCTGCCGGGCTCGGCCCTCGTCGCCGCACTGGAGGACGGCCTCATCGCCCGGGGGCACGGCGAGGACGACCAGTCGTCGATCGCCCGGGTCATCCGGGGCCTGTCCGGCCTGGAGGACTGAGCCGGCGGACGCCGCGCGTCCGCCCTCCGCCGCGCGTCAGGCGTCCGAGCGCAGGAGGAGCGGCAGGCCCAGCCGGTCCGAGTACTGCGGGCGGAAGCGGTCCTCGTTGTACATGGTCGAGACGTCCACCGTCCGCGGCGGGAGCGCCGGGTCGGGGAGCGCCACGTGCGCGTACCGGCCCTCGAGCACGGCCGTCATCCGGCCCTTCACGCCGTCGCGGATGAGGTCGAGCGCGATGTTCGCGTACGTGATCGCGACCATCTTGTCCAGCATGTCCGGCTCGCCCGACCGCAGGTCGTACGTGAGCTCGCTCGCGACCGCCTCCTCGCCGGAGAGCCGCCTGATCTGCTCCGCGAGCGCCTCGCCGACGTTCTCCTTGTGGCGGTGGCCGAACATGTCCGACCTCGCCGACGTCCCGCAGGGTGCCGCCGCGCCACATCGCGCCCTCGGCGACGATGACGACGGCATAGCGGCTCGGGTTGCTCTTCTTGTCCTCCACGAGGATCTCCACGAGGTGATCGAGGTCGAACGGCGCCTCCGGGATGAGGCAGCGCGTCGATGCGACGTACGACGTGTAGAGGGCGGTGAAGCCGGCGTCGCGCCCGAAGATCCGGAAGACGCCGATCCGCTCGTGCGAGCCGAGGGTGGAGCGCTGGCGCCCGATGAGCTCCGTCGCGCGCGCGACGGCCGTCGAGAACCCGATGCAGTACTCGGTCCCCTGGACGTCGTTGTCCATCGTCTTGGGGATGGCGATGAGGTTCACCCCGTTCGCGTCGAGGGTGCGCGCGAAGCTCAGGGTGTCGTCGCCGCCGATCGGGATGAGGTAGTCGACCTCGAGCGCGGCGAGGTTCTCGAGAACGACGGGTGTGAGGTCGTAGACGCCCTCGCTGACCTTCATCGAGGCCGCCCGCTCGGCCGAGAGGCTCGGCGGGAGGGCGCCCTCCTTCATCTTCCGGGGGTTCGTGCGGGAAGTGTGGAGCATCGTCCCGCCGGTCCGGTCGATCGTCCGCGTGTTGTTCCGGTCGAGCCGGATCGTGTAGAAGGGGTCGAGCTCCGGGCCGGCCTGCGTGTGGGTGAGGCCCTCCCACCCGCGCCGGATCCCGACGACTTCGTACCCGAGCTGGTCGGCGCCGTAGACGACGCTCTTGATGACGGAGTTGAGGCCGGGGACGTCGCCCCCGCCCGTGAGGATCCCGATCCGGCGCCTGCGAGCCATCCGACGTCTCCATCCATCCGGCCCGCGCCGCCGGCGGCGGCCGCGCGGGGTATTGGTCCGGTCCAATCCGACGCCGCCCATCCTAGCGCGCTGCGGCACCCGGTGGCATGGGCCGGGTGTCGCGCCGTCCGACGGGCGGCGACGCGCGGCGACGCGACGCGGCCGGGCCGTATCATCCGTCCATGAACTACGAGCTCTTCATGGGCGAGGCCCTCGCGGAGGGGCGCGTCGCACTCGAGGCGGGCGAGTCCCCCGGCGCCGCCGTCGCGGTCCTCGACGAGGCGATGGTCGGCCGGGCCCATGACCAGGTGCGCGCGCTCGGCGACCCGACCGCCCACGCGGTCCTCGCCGTCCTGCGCGACGCCGCCCGCAGGCTCGGCCCCGAGCGGCTCGGGGAGCTCACGATCTTCACGACCCAGGAGCCCTGCGCGATGTGCTCCGGCGCGCTCCTCGCCTGCGAGGTGGACGAGGTGGTGTACGCCGTCCCCGACGCCGACGCGGGCGCGGTGGCGACGGTCCTGCAGCGTGCCGGCGTCCGTGGGCCGAAGGTGGTGTCCGGGATCCGCCGCGACGAGGCCGAGGAGCTCCTGGCCGCCGCCCGCGCCTGATCCGCGGCCTCCTTCCGGGCCGCTCTGGTATCCTCCCGCGCGGAGAGGTGTCCGAGTGGTTGAAGGTGCCGCTCTCGAAAAGCGGTGTGCGCAAGCACCGTGGGTTCGAATCCCACCCTCTCCGCCACCCGACCGCCCGGGAAGCGCCGTGGACTCGTGTCCGCGCCGCGCCGGGACGTCGCCCGCGGAGAGGTCGCCTAGTGGCCTAGGGCGCCGCACTGGAAATGCGGTATGGGGCAACCCATCGAGGGTTCAAATCCCTCCCTCTCCGCCACCCTCCCCGGACGAACGCGGCCCGCTGTCCGCCATGGGCGTCCAGGGCCCCGGCCGCGACCCGACCGGGCCCCGGCCGGACCTGCTGCTATGATTCCCTGGCCGTGCTAGGCGGGGAACTAGCGGTGCCCTGTACCTGCAATCCGCTCCAGCAGGGCTGAATCCCCCCCCGAGGTCTCCGTCGTCGCGTGCCGACGTCCGGCGCGGTGTCGAGGGTCGGGTCCCGCGCAGCGGCGGATCGCGAACCGCGTCAGGTCCGGAAGGAAGCAGCGCTAAGCGACCACCGCCGGGTGCCGCGGCAAGGCCTGGCCTGAGCCGCTCCGGGCGCTGGGTTCGGTGGCGGACCGATCGACGGGGGGTGCACGGCATTTCGACCATCGCGTCCCCCGGCCCCGGCCGCGGAGGAGGTCCGTGAGCACGAACGCGCCGCACAGGGCCATCTACCGCCGCTGGCGCTCCCAGACCTTCGAGCAGATCGTCGGCCAGGAGGCCACGGTCACCAGCCTGCGGAACGCGGTCCGGAGCGGGCGCCTGGCGCATGGCCTGCTCTTCGTGGGGCCGCGCGGGACGGGCAAGACCTCCACCGCCCGCATCGTGGCGAAGGCGGTGAACTGCCTCGCGCCGGTGGACGGCGAGCCGGACGACGTCTGCGAGCCCTGCGTCGAGATCCGCGAGGGGCGCGCGCTCGACGTCGTCGAGATGGATGCCGCGTCGAACAACAAGGTGGACGACATGCGGGAGTTCCTCCCGCGCGTCTGGACCGCCCCCTCGTCGCTCCGCCGGAAGGTGTTCATCGTCGACGAGGTCCAGCGGATCAAGGAGGGCTGGGACGTCCTCCTCAAGACGCTCGAGGAGCCGCCGGATCACGTCGTCTTCATCTTCTGCACGACCGACGCCGGCGGGGTCCGCCCGGCCGTCCTCTCGCGGCTCCAGCGGTTCGACTTCACCCGGCTGACCGAGCCCCAGATCACCGGCAAGCTCCGGACGATCCTGGCGGCCGACGGGCGGGAAGCCGACGCCGACGCGATCGCCCTCCTCGCGCGCCTCGCGGACGGGGGCATGCGCGACGCCGAGTCGATGCTCGACCAGCTGCTCTCCGGCGGTGACGAGCGGCTCACGGCCGCCCGCGTGCGCGACCAGCTGGGCCTCGCGGACGAGGAGGCGGTGGCGACGTTCCTCGCGGCCCTGGTCGGCGGCGACCCGCTGCCGGGGATCGGGGTGCTCGACGCGCTCGACGAGCGCGGCCGCGACCTGCGGGCGTTCATGGACCAGTGCGTGGACGCACTCCGGCTCGCGATCGTGGCGTCCCTCGGGCCGGCGGCCGGTCGCGGCGCGGTCCCGCTCGGCGACCGGCCGCCGGCGTCGCTCGCGGCCGCGGCCCGGCGCCTCGTCGCGGTGGACCCCGCCCGCGTGGGGCGGGGCGGCCTGCGGTTCGAGCTCGAGCTCGCGCTCCTCGCTGCGGGCACGGCCGCCGCAGCCGGTCGCGAGCGCGCGGACGCACCGGCTTCCGGGGCCGCGGGTGACCGGCGTGACCGGTG
Organism: uncultured Chloroflexia bacterium; assembly: GCA_963717255.1. Classification (GTDB taxonomy): domain Bacteria; phylum Chloroflexota; class Limnocylindria; order Limnocylindrales; family CSP1-4; genus CAIYQJ01. Next base: position 100,009 of record CAVQVT010000006.1, read on the forward strand.
GGCGACCGGGCGACGGCGGGCCCACGCTCCGCCCGCCTCCCGCCCGCCCTCAGGTCGCGAGCCCGCCCGGGCGGCTCGCCGCCCGCCCGCCCCGCGCGGCGGTCCGCGGCCCGGCGCGTCCGAGCCGACGCCGCCGCCGCGGGCTCGCCCGCCCGCCGGCGCGCCGCGCCCGGACCCGTCCGCGCCGGCTGCCGCGCACGATCGCCCGGTGACACCGCCCGGCGCCGCGCCGGCCGACTCGGCCGCGCCGATCGACCTGGACGCGGTCATCGCCGCGTGGCCGGAGATCGTCGCGATCGTCGGCGAGAACCCGCCGGCGAAGCCGATCATCATCGCCTGCGCCCCGATCGCGGTCGACGACGGGGTCGTCACGGTGGCGTTCCCCGAGGCGCAGAGCTTCCTCCGGGAGCGCGCGGAGAAGCGCCGGGAGGTCATCGAGCGCGGATTCGACGCGGCCCTCGGCCGGCGCGTCGGGGTCCGCTTCGTCACCTCGAACGTCGTGCCGGCCATGCCGTCGGAGGAGCGTGACGCCGAGCGCCTGCTGGCCGAGGCTCGCCGCATCTTCGCCGATGAGATCGCCGGGATCGCCGACGTCGAGTGACGTCGGCCCGGGGACTCTCGACGCCGGGCCGCGTTGCGCCCGGCGCCCGTCTCGCGGCCGTGAGCTCGTGCAGGCCATCGCCGGCTCGGGCAGACTGGTCGGGCCCACGGCGCGCCCCGTCACCCGCGCCCGACCGGCGAGGGAGGATCACCCATGAGCATGGCCAACCTCCAGCGGATGGCCCAGCAGATGCAGCGCGACATGGCGCGTGTCCAGGCCGAGCTCGACGGCGCGGTCGTCGAGGGGTCGGCGGGCGGCGGCGTGGTCCGCGCGACCGCCAGCGGCAAGCAGGAGATCCTTGCGATCGTCATCGACCCGTCCGCCGTCGACCCGGACGACGTCGAGATGCTCCAGGACCTGGTGCTCACGGCCGTGAACGACGCACTCCGCGCCTCGCGCGACCTCGCCGAACAGAAGATGGCCGCGGTGACCGGCGGCCTCCGCATCCCCGGGATGTAGGTCCCGCGTGCCCGCGCCCCTGATCGAGCCCGTCAGCCGCCTCATCGAGGCCTTCGCCCGCCTCCCGGGGATCGGCCCCAAGACGGCCCAGCGGCTCACGTTCCACATCCTGCGAGCGCCCGAGGCCGAGGCGCGAGCCCTCGCGGCGGCCCTCGTCGCCGTCCGCGACGAGGTCGTCTTCTGCGAGCGCTGCTTCAACATCAGCGAAGCGCCCGTCTGTGCGATCTGCTCGGACCCGGGCCGCGATGCGACGCGCCTCTGCGTCGTCGAGGAGCCGCTCGACGTCCTCGCGATCGAGCGGACCGGCGAGTTCCGCGGCGTCTACCATGTCCTCCACGGCGCCATCTCGCCGATCGACGGGATCGGGCCGGACCGCCTCCGCGTCGCCGAGCTGCTCGCCCGCGCGTCCGGGCGAGCAGCGGAAGGCGCGCCGTTCGACGAGGTCATCATGGCCACGAACCCGACGCTCGAAGGTGAGGCGACGGCCATGTACATCGCCGAGCGCCTCTCGTCGTCGGTCGGGTCGGTGACGCGGATCGCGCGCGGCATCCCGGTGGGCGGAGACCTGGAGTACGCCGACGATGTGACGCTGGTCCGGTCCCTCCAGGGCCGCCGGGCGATGGGCTGACCCGATGAGCTACCTGGTCAACGAGATCCTGCTCCGCCTTGCGAAGGCCATCGCCGCCCTCGTCGTCGCGGTCGTCCTGTGGGTCGTGCTGGTCGCCGTCGCCGGCGCGACGCCCTCGGTGGAGCTGGCGCTCCTCTGCTGGCTGTCCGGGGCGGCCTTCATCCTGCTCGTGGAGAGCAGCCCCATCTGACTCCGGCACCGGTCGCCTGCCCGTGCCGACGCGCACCGGGCGGGTCCCGTCGGGCGGGCCGCTCCGGTCGCGGAGGGGCCGCCGCGCGACCCCGGCGGCGGCTCCCGGCAGCGTCCCCCGTCCTTCGTCCCGCCCGTCGGCTCACCGCGGTTTGACGCCCCACCGCAGCCCCGGTATCATCCGCCTTCGCGTGCGGCTCCGGCCGCTGCGCGACCCCCCGACCGGGACGGGCGCCGCGAGAGCGGCGTTTGACAGTGGGCGCGCGACACCTCAAACTTGGGGGTCGCGCCCGCCCTCGGAGCCGGGTCGCTGCACCTTGACAACTGAAGAGTGACAGGAGATCCGGTAAGGACCTGCGAGCGGGCAAACCTCGGACGAAGTCGCGATCGCGAGATCGCGCATTTCTTTCGGAGAGTTTGATCCTGGCTCAGGATAAACGCTGGCGGCGTGCATGAGACATGCAAGTCGAACGGGCGATCGGGGCTTGCTCCGATCGCTAGTGGCGGACGGCTGAGTAACGCGTGGGTGACCTGCCCCGAAGTGGGGGATAACGGCCCGAAAGGGTTGCTAATACCGCATGTGGCGACGTGTTCGGTCACGTCATCAAAGCCGTG
>CAVQVT010000006.1:105000-392126 GCA_963717255.1 uncultured Chloroflexia bacterium
AAGGCTAAATACTCTTGGCGACCGATAGTGAACTAGTACCGTGAGGGAAAGGTGAAAAGCACCCCGGAAGGGGAGTGAAATAGAACCTGAAACCTCGTGCCTACAAGCAGTCAGAGGGTGTTGCCGGCTTGTCCGGTAGCCTGATGGCGTGCCTTTTGAAGAATGAGCCGACGAGTTACGTGCGTGTGGCGAGGTTAAGTCCGCGAAGGACGGAGCCGGAGCGAAAGCGAGTCTGAACAGGGCGTCGAGTCGCACGCAGTAGACCCGAAACCGAGTGACCTATCCATGGGCAGGTTGAAGCGGAAGTAACACTCCGTGGAGGACCGAACTCACTAGCGTTGAAAAGCTAGGGGATGACCTGTGGATAGAGGTGAAATGCCAATCGAACTCGGAGATAGCTGGTTCTCCCCGAAATGCCTTTAGGGGCAGCCTCGGGTGTTCAATCGTGGGGGTAGAGCTCTGGATGGGCTAGGGGGCTTCCCGCTTACCAACCCCAACCAAACTCCGAATCCTGCGATTCCAGAACCCGGGAGTGAGACTGCGAGGGCTAAGCTTCGTGGTCAAAAGGAAAACAGTCCAGACCGCCAGCTAAGGTCCCTAAATCCTGGCTAAGTGGCAAAGGATGTGGGTTCGCATAGACAACCAGGATGTTGGCTCAGAAGCAGCCACCATTGAAAGAGTGCGTAACAGCTCACTGGTCAAGTGGACCCGCGCCGAAAATCCAACGGGGCTCAAGCCAGGTACCGAAGCTGCGGATCCGTCGATCGCTACGGCGATCGGCTGATGGTAGGGGAGCGTTCCGCTCGCTGCGAAGGTCGACCGTGAGGACGGCTGGAGCGTGCGGAAGTGCGAATGTCGGCATGAGTAGCGAGATGTGGGTGAGAATCCCACACGCCGGAAGCCTAAGGTTTCCTGAGGAAGGCTCGTCCTCTCAGGGTTAGTCGGGCCTAAGCCGAGGACGAAAGTCGTAGGCGATGGACATCCGGTTGATATTCCGGAACCACCAAGGACCGTTTGCACCGCAAGGTGTCGCCCGGGGGTAGGTGAACGGAGGCTGACGGACTTCGGTCCGTCGAGTCCGGGAACTGATCCCGGGTGGGAGCAAGGGCGTGACACGGCGTGGTAGCTCGAGCGGGTTTTGGCTATACCCGTCCAAGCCGGTAGGGGGAGGAGACAGGCAAATCCGTTTCCTCATTCAACCCCGAGCAGTGATGGAAAGTGGCGCATGCTGCGATTCGAGTGAGCCATGCTGGCGAGAAAAGCGTCTAGCGAGGTCTGAGGTGCCCGTACCGCAATCCGACACAGGTAGGCGGGTAGAGAATACCAAGGCGATCGGGAGAACCCTCGTTAAGGAACTCGGCAAAATGGCCCCGTAACTTCGGGAGAAGGGGCGCTTCCCGGCTGCTGCTTGCAGTGGTCGATGGAAGCCGCAGTGAAAAGGCCCAGGCGACTGTTTAGCAAAAACACAGGTCTCTGCTAAAGCGAAAGCTGACGTATAGGGGCTGACGCCTGCCCAGTGCCGGAAGGTTAAGAGGAGGGGTGCAAGCTCTGAATCGAAGCCCCGGTAAACGGCGGCTGTAACTATAACAGTCCTAAGGTAGCGAAATTCCTTGTCGGGTAAGTTCCGACCCGCACGAATGGCGTAACGATCTGGGCGCTGTCTCAACGAGGGATCCGGCGAAATTGAAATACCTGTGAAGATGCAGGTTACCCGCGGCAGGACAAAAAGACCCCGTGGAGCTTTACTGCACCCTGATATTGGATTGGGATGCAGCTTGTGTAGGATAGGTGGGAGGCTGTGAAGCTGGGGCGCTAGCCTCGGTGGAGCCGACGTTGAAATACCACCCTTGTTGTGTTCCGATTCTAACGGCGGCCCGTGATCCGGGCGCCGGACCGTGTCAGGCAGGCAGTTTGACTGGGGCGGTCGCCTCCTAAAGTGTAACGGAGGCGCCCAAAGGTTCCCTCAGCCTGAATGGAAACCAGGCGAAGAGTGCAAAGGCATAAGGGAGCTTGACTGCGAGACCTACAAGTCGAGCAGAGACGAAAGTCGGGCTTAGTGATCTGGTACCTCCGAGTGGAAGGGGTATCACTCAACGGATAAAAGCTACCCCGGGGATAACAGGCTGATGGTGCCCAAGAGTTCACATCGACGGCACCGTTTGGCACCTCGATGTCGGCCCGTCGCATCCTGGGGCGGAAGTACGTCCCAAGGGTTTGGCTGTTCGCCAATTAAAGCGGCACGCGAGCTGGGTTCAGAACGTCGTGAGACAGTTCGGTCTCTATCCGCCGTGGGCGCAGGGAACTTGAGTGGAGTTGCTCCTAGTACGAGAGGACCGGAGTGAACGAACCGCTGGTGTGCCAGTTGTCCTGCCAAGGGCACCGCTGGGTAGCTATGTTCGGCTGGGATAAGCGCTGAAAGCATCTAAGTGCGAAGCTCGCCACGAGATGAGGTTCCCCACCGGGTCAACCGGGTAAGACCGCAGGGAGACTACCTGCTTGATAGGCGGCATGTGGAAGTCCGGTGACGGGCGAAGCTGAGCCGTACTAATGGTCGAGGGCTTGACCTCTACGGCTTTTGGCCAAGTGGCCGGAAGCACGGGATCACCGGCGCCGTGAGGCGCCGCGTCACACGAGATCGTTTCTTCGACGCCGCACCCTCGGGGTCGCGGTCGCTGCCGATGCGGATCCACGAGAAGGATCCTGGTGACTCCAGCGGAGAGGCCACACCCGTTCCCATCCCGAACACGGAAGTTAAGCTCTCCAGCGCCGAAAATACTGAGAGGGCAGCCTTTCGGGAAGATAGGTCGTCGCCAGGGTCCTTTTCCTTTTCCGACGGTGCCGCCGCATACTGCACTGCCGACGGTCCGGCGCGTGATCCGGGGCCTCCAGGCGCTGGGGCCGGTATCCTGACCGAGTGACCACCCCGTCCGGCCCGAGCGAGGCGGCGTTCCGCGCCGAGGGCCCCCAGCGCGTCTCCCCGGCCGACGCCCCGGACCCGGCCGACGCCCCGGACCCGGGTGCGGAGGTCGGTCTTCGGCTCGCCGACGGCACCGTCGCTGACGACGGCGGCGGCGGCGACGCAGAGGCGGCGGTGGAGCCGCGGCCGGACGACGCGCCGCCCCCGGCGTGCCCGTACCTGGCCGCTGCCGGCGGCTGGCGTTCGACGGGCGCTGCGCGCGAGCACCGGTGCACGGCGCTCGATCCCGCCGCGGCCATCGCGCTGGAGAAGCAGCGCCGGCTCTGCCTCGTCGCCCCGCACCGCACCTGCCCGACGTACGTCGCCGCGCGCGCCGCGCGGGAGCAGGCGCTGGCGGGTCTGCCGGCCGGGTGGACGCCCGGGCGGCGGCTCGTCCGGACCGCGCCGGTCGTCATCGAGGCCGCGCCTCGACGCCGGACGATCCCCGGCTCGCTCGGCTCCCAGAGGCTCGCCGAGGGCGCGGTGGCCGTCATGGCCCTCGTGGTCGTCGTCCTGGTGGGCTCGCGGATCGTCGGGGGCGCCGCGCCGGAGCCGACCTCGAAGCCGACCCCGGCGGCCACCACCGGGCCGGTCGCGTCCGAGGTGGTCGGAGTCGGGTCCGCCTCGCCGTCGCCGCCCGCGGCGTCCGCCTCGCCGTCGCCGGCCGCGAGCCCGGCGGCCACATCGTCAGCCGAGGCCTCGTCCGAGCCGAGCCCGTCCGCTTCGGCCGCGAAGCGGACGTACACGGTGAGGAGCGGGGACACGCTCTCCGGGATCGGGGCCAAGTTCGGCGTCACGTGGCAGGCCATCGCGAAGGCGAACAAGATCAAGTCGCCGTACCGGATCGTCCGCGGCCAGGTGCTGGTGATCCCGTAGGGCGGTCGAGCGGCGGCCGGCCGGCCGCCGGGGCATCCTCCACCCCGGACCGTCGCCGCGTTCGCCGTGGCGGGCCGCACCCCGTTGATCCCCCGGGTGCGCGCGCACGCGTGTGCTAGACTGCCACGGCCCTGCCCGGGTCACCGAGGCGTCGCCGTGCGACGCCCGCAGCGGTCTTCCGCCCCCGTCGCCGGCTTTGCGGCTCGCCGAGGGTGGTCGACGCGCCGGCCCCGCGCGATGGGCGGACCAGTCCAAGCAGGAGACCACGAGAGTTGACCGAGGAGCAGATGGGCGGGACGACCCCCGAGACGACGGCGGCCGCCGTCGTCGTCGAGGCGTCCGATGAGACCGTCGCGGCCGTCGCCGCCGACGAACCCGCCACCACGAACCCGATCGAGTCCCCGTCGGAGGCCGCGTCCGAGGCGGTCGCCGCCGAGGTCGCAGCCGTCGCAGCGGAGGAGGCCGCCGTCGAGCTCGCCACCGAGGTGGCCGACGCGCCCCCGGCCGAGGAGGCCGCGTCCGAGGCGGTCGCCGCCGAGGTCGCAGCCGTCGCAGCGGAGGAGGCCGCCGTCGAGCTCGCCACCGAAGTGGCCGACGCGCCCCCGGCCGAGGAGGCCGTCGAGGCGACCGTCGAGGAGATCGCGGCGGCACCCCCGGCCGCCGACCGGCCGGAGCCCACGACGATGGACGAGCTGCTCGCCGAGCAGGATGCGGACATCCGGAGCTTCAAGCACGGCGACGTCGTCGAGGGGACCGTCGTGCGGATCGACCGCGACGAGATCCTCGTGGACATCGGTGCGAAGAGCGAGGGCGTGGTCAGCAACCGCGAGCTCTACGGGCGCCACGCGGAGACCCAGCCGGCGCTCGACGTGGGCGACGTCGTCCTCGTGTACGTGCTCCAGCCCGAGTCGCAGGAGGGCCACGTGGTCCTCTCGCTCCGCCGGGCCGGCCTCGAGCGCAAGTGGCGCGCGATGCAGGAGCAGTTCGAGACGGGCGCGATCATCGAGGCGCCGGTCATCGACCACAACAAGGGCGGCCTCATCGTCGACTGCGGGATCCGCGGCTTCGTCCCGATCAGCCAGATCGTGGACTTCCCGCGCCGTCCACAGAACGACCAGCCCCGCGACGCCGCGCAGGAGATCGCCGAGAAGCTCCAGCCGTACGTCGGCCGGAAGCTCCGGCTCAAGATCCTCGAGGTCAACCGCAAGGCGAACCGCCTCATCCTCTCGGAGAAGGTGGCCCTGTACGAGGAGCGCCGCGAGAAGCGCGACGAGCTCTTCAGCAGCCTCCAGGTCGGCCAGAAGGTCTCCGGCACTGTCCGGTCGATCGCGCCGTTCGGCGTCTTCATCGACCTCGGTGGGATCGACGGCCTCGTCCACAAGAGCGAGCTCTCGTGGAACAAGGTCAACAACCCCGAGGCTGGGTACAAGGTCGGCGACACGGTCGAGGCCGAGGTCATCGACATCAACCACGAGCGGGGACGGATCAGCCTCTCGATCCGCCGGCTCCAGCCGGACCCGTGGCACTCGACCGTCGCGGACTTCAAGGTCGGTGACGTCATCGACGGCACCGTGACGAAGCTCGTGAACTTCGGCGCGTTCGTCCGCGTGCGCGATGGGCTCGAGGGCCTCATCCACATCAGCGAGCTTTCGCACCAGCGCGTCGCTCACCCGGGCGACGTCGTGCGCGAGGGTCAGACGCTCAAGCTCAAGATCATCAGCCTCGACTCCGAGCGCCATCGCCTGGGCCTCAGCCTCAAGCAGGCCGAGGAGGCTCCGGCCCGCCCGGCGTCGTCCGAGGCCCCGCGGCCGCGGCGGCCGCGCGAGGACCGCGGCTACACCATGGCCGACGCGGTCCAGGAGCCCGAGGGCGGGATCGACAACACGCTCGCGTCCGCATTCGCCCAAGTCCGCCAGGCGATCGTCGCCAGCGAGACCGAGGGTTCGACCACCGAGGTCGCCGACGAGGCGGCCGCCGACGCATACGTCGCCGAGGTCGTCGCCGAGGAGGCCGTCGCCGAAGCGGTCGTCGCCGAGGTCGTCGCCGAGGAGGCCGTCGCCGAAGCGGTCGACGCCGAGGTCGTCGCCGAGGAGGCGGTGGTCGACGCCGAGGTCGCCGAGGAGGTGGCCGAGGAGGTCGCCGAGGAGGCGGTGGTCGCCGAGGTGATCGCCGGCGTCGCGGTCGAGGAGGCCGCCACCGCCGAGGTCACGGCCGAGGCCGCCCAGGCGGTCGCCGACCTGCGCGTCGAGGATGCGGCTGAGGCGATCGTCGAGGCCGAGGTCGCGACCGACGTCGCGAAGACCCTCGAGGCGGAGGCCCTCGTCGCCGCCGTCGAGGCCGCCGAGGCCGAGGAGGTCGCCGAGGAGGCGGCCGCCATCGCCGCGGTCGCGGAGGACGCCGCAGCAGCGGCGATCCTCGACGAGTCTGTGCCGGAGGCCGAGGCGGAGGCTGCCGTGGAGGCTGCCCTCGAGGCGGAGGAGGTCGCCGACGAGGCGGCCGCCGACGCGTATGTCGCCGAGGAGGTGGCCGAGGAAGCCGTCACCGAGGCCGTCGTGGCCGACGTCGTCGCGGAGGCCGCGACGGAAGAGGCGGTCGACTCCGTCGCCGAGGCCGTGCTCGCGTCAGACGCGGCCGAGGAGATCGCTGCCGACGCGTACGTCGCCGAAGAGGTGGCCGTGGTCGCCGAGGTCGTCGCCGAGGAGGCCGTCGCCGACGCATACGTGGCCGAGGTCGTCGCCGAGGAGGCCGTCGCCGACGCATACGTGGCCGAGGTCGTCGCCGAGGAGGCCGTCGCCGACGCATACGTGGCCGAGGTCGTCGCCGAGGAGGCGGTGGTGGAGGCCGTAGTGGAGGCCGAGGTCGCCGAGGAGGTGGCCGAGGTCGCACAGAAGGCCAGCAAGCCCACGAAGAAGCGCTGACACGCGGGCCGCTCCGGCGGTCCGCCACACGCGACACTCCGAGAGGCCCGCCGGCGTCGCCGGCGGGCCTCTCGACGTCCAGGGATGGGCGCCCGTCCGCCGAACGGGGGGTCCGGGCACGTCGTGCTAGCATGGCGGGACGCCGGGCTCCGGCGCACCTATCGCACGGATGTTCGACTGGATGGACCGCTTCGACAAGTTCACGGATCGTGCGCGCAAGGTCCTGACGCTGGCGCAGGACGAGGCGCAGCGGTTCAACCACAACTACATCGGGACGGAGCACCTGCTCCTCGGCCTCGTCCGCGAGGGCGAGGGCGTCGCCGCGCGCGTCCTCGAGAACATGAACGTCGAGCTGCCGAAGGTCCGGACGGCCGTCGAGTTCATCATCGGGCGCGGCGACCGACCGGTCGTCGGCGAGGTGGGGCTCACCCCGCGCGCCAAGCGCGTCATCGAGCTCGCGATCGACGAGGCACGTCGGCTCGGGCACAACTACATCGGGACGGAGCACCTGTTGCTCGGCCTCGTCCGCGAGGGCGAGGGGATCGCCGCGGGCGTCCTCGAGTCGCTCGGGGTGAACCTCGACAAGGTCCGCCACGAGGTCATCCGCGTCCTGTCGCAGTCGTCGGCCGCCGGGCCCGCCCAGGAGTCCAAGCGGGCGAGCCGGACGCCGACCGTCGACCAGCTGGGGATCAATCTCACCGACGCAGCGCGCGCCGGCAAGCTGGACCCGGTGATCGGCCGCGAGAAGGAGATCGAGCGGGTCATCCAGATCCTCTCGCGCCGCACGAAGAACAACCCTGCGCTCATCGGGGAGCCGGGCGTCGGGAAGACCGCCATCGCCGAGGGCCTCGCGCATCGCATCGTCTCGGGAGACATCCCGGAGACGCTCGCGGACAAGCGCGTCCTCACGCTGGACATCGGATCGCTCGTCGCCGGGACCAAGTACCGCGGCGAGTTCGAGGAGCGCCTCAAGAAGATCATCGAGGAGCTGCGGTCCACGAACGACGCGATCCTCTTCATCGACGAGCTCCACACCCTCGTCGGCGCCGGGGCCGCCGAGGGTGCGATCGACGCGGCGAACATCCTCAAGCCGCCGCTCGCCCGCGGCGAGCTGCAGTGCATCGGCGCCACCACCCTCGACGAGTACCGCAAGTACATCGAGCGCGACGCCGCCCTCGAGCGCCGCTTCCAGCCGGTCATGGTGGACGAGCCGACGCTGGAGCAGACCATCGAGATCCTCTTCGGGGTGAAGGACCGCTACGAGCAGCACCACCGGGTGATCATCACGGACGAGGCGATCCGCGCCGCCGTGGACCTCTCGATCCGGTACATCACGGACCGCCACCTGCCGGACAAGGCCATCGACCTCATCGACGAGGCTTCGTCCCGCGTCCGCCTTCGCTACGCCTCGCCGCCGCCGCCGCTCCGCGAGGCCCAGAAGGAGCTCGAGCGCGTCCTCCGCGACAAGGAAGCCGCCGTGAGCGCGCAGGAGTACGACGACGCGTCGGCCGCCCGCGAGCAGGAGGACGAGCTCCGCGCACGGGTGGACCAGCTCCGGAAGGAGTGGAAGGACGCCGTCGACGCCGAGCAGCCGAAGGTGGACGACGAGGAGATCGCCCACGTCGTCTCGATGTGGACCGGGATCCCCGTGACCCGCATCGCGCAGGAGGAATCCCAGCGCCTGCTCCACATGGAGGACTCGCTGCACGGCCGCGTCATCGGCCAGCAGGAGGCGATCGAGATCGTCTCGCGCGCCGTCCGCCGCGCCCGGGCCGGTCTGAAGGACCCCAAGCGGCCGATCGGCTCCTTCATCTTCCTCGGCCCCACGGGTGTCGGGAAGACCGAGCTCGCCAAGGCCCTCGCCGAGTTCATGTTCGGCTCCGAGGACACGCTCATCAAGATCGACATGAGCGAGTTCATGGAGCGCCACAACGTGAGCCGTCTCGTGGGCGCCCCTCCCGGCTACGTCGGCTTCGACGAGGGAGGGCAGCTCACGGAGGCCGTGCGGCGGAAGAGCTACGCGGTCATCCTCCTCGACGAGGTCGAGAAGGCGCACCCGGAGGTCTTCAACATCCTCCTGCAGATCCTGGAGGACGGGCACCTCTCGGACGCGAAGGGCCGCCGGGTGGACTTCCGGAACACGATCATCATCATGACCTCGAACCTCGGCGCGAAGCAGCTGCAGACGAACTCCGCCCTCGGCTTCCGCCGCATCGGCGAGACCGAATCCGAGCGGCAGCAGATGAGCTACGAGCTGATGCGCGAGAAGGTCACGGCCGAGCTGAAGCAGTCGTTCCGTCCGGAGTTCCTCAACCGGATCGACGCGACCGTCGTCTTCCGGTCGCTGACCGTGGAGGAGATCCGCGAGATCGTGGACCTGATGCTCGCGCGCGTGCGCGACCGGCTACGCGCGCAGGACATCACGCTCGAGGTCACGCAGGCAGCGAAGGACCACATCATCGGCCTGGGGTACGACGCGGCCTACGGCGCGCGGCCACTCCGCCGGGCGATCCAGAACACGATCGAGGACCCGCTCGCGGAGCAGCTGTTGCTCGGCCGCTACGTGCCGGGCGACGCGATCGTCGTCGACCGCGACCCCGAGGCGGGCCTGACGATCCACGCGGCCGCGGAGAAGACGCCGGTCGAGGCCCTCTAGGCGAGGGGTTCGCGTGTCGCCGGCACGCCCGCGCTCGGAGACGAGGTACGTCTGTCAGACGTGCGCGGCCGAGCAGCTGCGCTGGGAGGGCCAGTGCCGCGCGTGCGGCGCGTGGAACTCGCTCGTCGAGACGGTGGCCGAGCGGGCCCCGGCGCGGCGCGCCTCGACCGGGTCCGCCACCGGCGTGGTCGCGCCGGTGGCGCTCCGCGACGTCGAGGAGCCCGAGCGCCCGCGCCGGCCGGTCGGGATCGCGGAGATGGACCGGGTCCTCGGCGGTGGCCTCGTCCCGGGGTCGGTCGTCCTCGTCGGTGGGGAGCCCGGGATCGGCAAGTCCACGCTCGTCCTCCAGGCGGCGGCGGGCGTCGTCGCGTCCGGCGGCGACGTTCTGTACGCGTCCGGCGAGGAATCCCCGGCGCAGGTCCGCCTCCGCGCGTCACGGCTGGGGCTGCTCGCGACGGCCGCCGCCGAGCGGGTGCGCCTGCTCGCGGAGAGCGAGGTCGGCAGGATCGTGGACGCGGCGCGTGAGACATCGCCGACCCTGCTCGTCGTGGACTCGATCCAGACCGCGACCACGGATGAGCTCGATGGGCCGGCCGGGAGCGTCGGCCAGGTCCGCCAGTCGGCCCTGCGGCTGTCGGAGCTCGCGAAGGACAGCCGGACGGCGGTCATCCTCGTCGGGCACGTCACGAAGGACGGCACGCTCGCCGGCCCCAAGACCCTCGAGCACCTCGTCGACGCGGTCCTCACCCTCGAGGGCGAGCGGTACGCCGCGCTCCGCATCCTGCGTACGGTGAAGAACCGCTTCGGCTCGACCGACGAGGTCGGCGTCTTCGAGATGCGCGAGGACGGCCTCGCCGAGGTCGCGGACCCGGCGCGCGCGTTCCTCGCGGAGCACGAGGCCGACGCTCCCGGCAGCGTCGTCGTCCCCACGATGGAGGGGACGCGCCCGCTGCTCGTCGAGGTGCAGGCACTCGTCGCCCCGGCGGGATACGGGAGCCCCAGGCGGACGGCCGCCGGCCTCGACCCGAACCGTCTCGCGCTGCTGGTCGCCGTCCTCGCGCGGCGCGCCGGCGTTGGCCTCGGGTCGCACGACGTCTACGCCAACCTCGCGGGCGGTCTCCACGTGGACGAGCCCGCGACCGACCTCGCGCTGGCCGCCGCGCTCGCCTCCTCGCTCCGCGACCGGGCGATCGACCGGGGCACGGTCGCCGTCGGCGAGGTCGGCCTCCTCGGCGAGCTGCGGCCGGTCGCCGGCCTCGAGCGCCGCCTGCGCGAGGCCGGACGCCTCGGCTTCCGTCGCGCCGTGGTGCCCCGCGGCGGGCGGGCCGCGGCGATCGACGTGCCCGGGCTCGAGGTCGTCGCCGTCGGATCCGTCCGCGAGGCGCTCGAGGTCCTCCTGGCTCCGGCACCGCCGGCGGACGAGTCTCGCTCCGGGCGAGCGTGAGCGATGGTAGGCTCACCCTCAGCCCGCGCACCCGCGCGTGACCCTGCCACGAGTCCCTCTGCCCCGTGATCCGGATCATCCGCATCGCCGGCGCCGCGCTCGGAGCGCTCGTCGGCCTCGCGCTCGTCTCGCTGACCTCGCTCGCCGGACAGTCCTCCGGCGGAGCGCTCGTCGCGGCGTGGGTCGTGGCGTGGACGGTGCTGGGTTTCGCGGTCCTGCCGTACCTGACCGTCGTGCCGGCCGCGTGGCTCGTGAGGGAGGTCCAGCGGCTCTCGACCACGGAGTTCGTGTTCGCGATCATCGGCCTCCTCATCGGCCTCCTCATGGGGCTGCTTCTCGGTGTCCCCCTGTCGGCCCTCCCGGCGCCCGAGGGGACCTGGCTGCCGCTCGCTGTCTCGATCACGCTCGGCCTCGGCATGATGGGGCTCATGCTCGCGAAGAGGGAGGACCTCGTCTCGGCGGCGGAGGCGGCCGGGCTGGTCCGCCACCCGGCCCCGCCGGAGGAGCGGTCCGCCGCGGGCCCGCGGATCGTCGTCGATACCAGCGCGATCATCGACGGGCGCGTCGCGGACATCACGGACGCAGGGTTCCTCTACGGCCGCCTGGTGATCTCGCGCGCCGTCCTCGACGAGATCCAGCGGATCGCGGACAGCTCGGACACGCTCCGGCGGAACCGCGGCCGCCGGGGGCTCGAGATCCTCGCCCGGCTGCAGAAGGACGAGCGGGCCACCGTGGAGATCGTCGACGACGCGAACCCGTCGATCGCAGAAGTCGACCAGAAGCTGGTCGCGCTGGCGTCCTCGATGGACCGCCTCATCCTGACGAACGACTTCAACCTCAACCGCGTGGCCGAGCTCCAGGGGGTGCGGGTCCTCAACGTGAACGGGCTCGCCAACGCCGTGAAGCCCGCCCTCCTGCCCGGCGAGGTGCTCCATGTCCGGGTCATCCAGGAGGGCAAGGAGGCGGGCCAGGGGGTCGGCTTCCTCGACGACGGCACGATGATCGTCGTGGAGGGGGGCGCCCGACTGATCGACCGCGACGTCGACGTGACCGTCACCCGCGTCCTGCAGACCGTCGCGGGGCGGATGATCTTCTCGCAGCACCGTGCCGACTGACGCGGGGGACGAGGTCCCGGCCGGGGTCGACGCGATCGTCGTGGCGGCCGGCGTGAGCACGCGCATGGCGGGCGAGGACAAGCTCGCAGCGACCGTCGGGGGCCGCCCGCTCCTCGCATGGACGCTCGCGGCGATCGCGACCGCCCCGCGGGTGGAGCGGATCGTCCTCGTCGCGCCACCCGAGCGCGCCGCCTGGCTCGCCGATCGGGGATGGCTCCCGCCCGCGGTCGTCGCGACCGTGGAGGGGGGCTCCCGGCGGCAGGAGTCGGTCGCATCCGGCCTTGCCGCGCTCGACGCGCTGGATGCCGCCGGCCTGGGGCCTTCGGGCGGCGGCACGGACACGGCCGGAGGGTCGGGTGACCGCGTCGTCCTCGTCCACGATGGTGCGCGCCCGATCGTGCCGCCGGCGCTGGTCGAGCGCGTGATCGCGGCCGCCGCGCGCCATGGCGCCGCGATCCCCGTGACCCCGGTCGTCGAGACCCTGAAGCGGATCGACGGCGAGCTCGTCACGGGCACGGTGGACCGGACGGCGCTCGGCGCGTCCCAGACGCCGCAGGGGTTCCGGCGCGCCGCGCTCGCCGCGGCGTTCGCCCGGTTCCCGGCCGCCGGGCCCGAGACGTGGACGGACGAGGCTGCCCTGCTCGAGGCGTGCAGCATGAGCGTCCACGCCGTCCAGGGAGACCCGACGAACCTGAAGGTGACCTACCCCGACGACCTCGCGCGCGTCGCCGCGCACCTGCCGGACCGCGAGACGCCGGGCGTCGCCGCGGCCGACCCCGGTGCGCTCGCAGGCGTGCCCTCGCCCGTCCGCGTGGGGCTGGGCGAGGACCTCCACCCGTTCGGCCCGGGCGGGCCGCTCGTGCTCGGCGGCATCGCATTCCCCGGCGCGCCGCGCCTCCACGGCCACTCCGACGGCGACGTCGCGCTCCACGCCGTCGCCGACGCCCTGCTCGGCGCTGCCGGCCTCGGCGACCTGGGCCGCGTCGCGCCGGCCGGGCCGGAGACCCCGCGCGGGATCGACAGCCGTGCCCTCCTCGACAGCGTCGCCTCCCTCGTACGTGACGCAGGCTGGTGGCCCGCGTCCGTCGACCTGACGATCACCGGCGCTCGCCCGCGCCTCGGCGCACGGCTCCCGGAGATCTCCGACGCCATCGCGGCCATCCTCGGCATCCCGGCCGTGCGCGTGAGCGTGAAGGCCTCGACCGGCAACCTCATCGGCCCCGAGGGCGCGGGGCGCGCGATCGGGGCGCGCGCGATCGCCGTCCTCGTCCCCGCCGCTCCGGAGCCCCGCCCATGACCCCCACGTTCCTCGATACCCTCACCGGCGAGCAGCGTCCCTTCATGCCGCTCGATCCCGCGCACGTCCGTGTCTACAGCTGCGGGCCGACCGTCTACGGCCCGGCACACGTCGGCAACTTCCGGTCATTCCTCTTCGCGGACCTGCTCGTCCGGTACCTGCGGTACCGCGGCTTCCCCGTGACGTGGGTCATGAACGTCACCGACGTGGACGACAAGATCATCCGCGCCGCCAGGGCGGAGGGCTCGACGATCGGGGAGGTCACGGAGCGCTGGACGGCGAGGTTCCTCGAGGACGCCACCCTGCTGCGGATGACCACCCCCGACGTCATGCCCCGGGCCACCGCGCACGTGCCCGAGATGGCGTCGCTCATCGGGACCCTCCTCGAGTGCGGCCACGCGTACCGGACCGACGACGGATCGGTCTTCTTCCGGATCGCCTCCTGGCCCGCGTACGGCCGGCTGGCGCACCTCGACCCCGCGGAGATGCGGGTGGGGGAGCGGGTCGAGTCCGATGAGTACGCGAAGGACGACGTGCGCGACTTCGCCCTCTGGAAGGGCCCGAAGGAGGGCGAGCCGTCGTGGGAGACCGCGATCGGCCCGGGCCGGCCCGGCTGGCACATCGAGTGCTCGGCGATGAGCATGCGGTACCTCGGTCCGTCGTTCGACATCCACACGGGCGGCGTCGACCTCGTCTTCCCGCACCACGAGGACGAGATGGCGCAGAGCGAGGCCGCGACTGGCGCTCCGTTCGTCGGGACGTGGATGCACTGCGCCCACCTCCAGATGGGCGGCGAGAAGATGGCGAAGTCCACGGGCAACATCGCTCGCGTGGGCGACCTCGTCGCCTCCGGCGTCTCGCCGCGCGCGCTGCGGTACGCCCTCCTGGCGGCCCACTACCGGATGAGCGTCTCGTTCAGCGAGGACTCGCTGCAGGCCGCGACATCCGCCGTCGAGCGCCTGGACGCGCTCTGGGCAGCCCTTGCGGCGTACCGCTCGGACGCCCCCGACGACGGGACGACCCCCGCGCTCCTCGATGCGGCACGCGCCGGGTTCGAGGCGGGGCTCGACGACGATCTCAACGCGTCGCCAGCGTTCGCCGCGGTCTTCGAGCTCGTCCGGGAGGTCAATCGGCGGATCGCGGCGCGGAGCCTCTCCACCGCCGATGCCCGCCGCGTGCGCGATCTCCTCGCCGACCTCGACCGCGTCAGCGCGCTGCTGCCGGAGGACGAGGCCCTCGACCCCGACCTCCTGGCGATGGTCGAGGCGCGCGCGTCCGCGCGCGCCTCGAGGGACTGGGCCGAGAGCGACCGGCTCCGCGAGGTGCTGCTGGAGCGGGGTGTCGCGGTCGAGGACACGCGCGACGGCCAGCGCTGGCGTCGCGTGGAGGTGGGACGTGGCTGACCGTCAGCGACGCGACCCGCGGGACCCCGACGGGCCGCGCGGAAGGCGGGGACCCGGCGACGGCCGGGCGGATCGTCGCGGGTCCGGTCCCGGCGACCGGCATCCCTCGGGCCCCGGAGGCCGCCGGACGCCGGGTGGTCCCACGGGCGGCGGCGCGGGTGGCCGCGGTCCGGCGGGTCCGGGTGGCCCCGGCGACCGGGGCTCCCGCCCGTCCGGCTCCGACCGTCCGTCGCCGGGCGTGCCCCGGCGCGGGGCGGGCTTCGACCCCGGTGCCGGCCCCCGGGGGCGCAGGCCCGCAGGTCCGGCCGACGCGGCCCGGAGCGGGCCGCCCCCGAGCTGGGACAGACCGGAGGGCGGACCACGCCCGCCGGCGGATCGGCGGGGCCCACGCCCCCAGGATCCGGGCGGCCGGCGACCCGCCGGGCCCGGCCATCGGCCGTACGGCGCCGGTCCCTGGCCGTCGCGCACGGGTCCGCGGCGGCACGACGCAGGTCCTGGGCCGGCGAGCTCGCGGCCCCCGGGTCCGGGGGGCCCTCGGCCCGGCGGCGACCGGATGCCACCCCCGGGCCCTGCTCGCCACGCCGACGACGGCTGGGCGGAGCGCCGCCCCGCAGGATCCGGCGGCCCCGATCGGTCGCGGCCGCCGTTCGCCGGCGGTCCGGGACGTCCGTTCGACCCGGACCGTCGTCCGCCGTTCGACCCGGACCGCCGTCCGCCGCGGCCCGGACCGCGACAGGCGCCTGCCGGCGGTCCCGGCCGGCCCCGTCCGGACCGGCCGTGGGAGCGCCGCGAGACGGACGAGCAGCGGCTGCATCGCACGTACCCCGCCGCCGAGGCCGCCGGCCTCGTGGCGCCCGGGGAGGAGCTGGTCGCCGGCCGCCACCCGGTCGAGGAGGCGCTGGCCGCCCGGCGTTCTGCCCGCCGGCTCCTGGTGGTGCCGCAACGCCGTGAGGCGCTCGAACGGATCGTCCTCCACGCGACCACCCTGCGGATCCCGATCGTCGAGGTCGAAGGCGGGTCGCTCACCGCGCTCGCCGGCTTCGACGGCCACCAGGGTGTCGCCGTCGTCCTCCAGGAGCGCCGATTCGCCTCGCTGGACGAGATCCTCGCCCGGGCCATCGAGCGTGGCGAGCCGCCGTTCGTCCTCGCGCTCGACTCCCTCGAGGACCCGCAGAACCTCGGCAGCCTTCTCCGCAGCGCCGAGGCCGCCGGCGTCCACGGCGTGATCTTCCCGATCCGGCGGCAGGCTCCTCTGACCCCGGCGGCCATCAAGGCCTCCGCGGGCGCCGTCGAACACCTCCTGCTCGTGCCGGTGGACGATCTGGCCGGCGCCCTCGCCGACCTCCATGTCCGGGGCGTGCGCGTCGTGGGAGCGGAGGCGGACGCAGCGCTCACGCACCGCGACGCGGACCTCCGTGGCCCGCTCGTGCTCGTCGTCGGTCACGAGGGGCAGGGACTGGGCCCGGCCGTCCGTCGCCGCTGCGACCTCCTCGTGCGCATCCCTATGCACGGCCGGATCGCGTCCCTCAACGCCGCCGTCGCGGGGTCCGTGCTCCTGTTCGAGGCCTCCGGTCAGAGGGGCGAGGCGCCGCCGCCGCCGACGCATGTGGACGAGCACGCGACGGGCGACGAGCCCCTGTCGGGCGACGAGCCCCTGTCGGGCGACGAGCCCCTGTCGGGCGACGAGCCCGCGAGGAAGCCCGAGCCCGCGCCGAAGGCGAAGAGGGGCCGGAAGACGTCCGTGGCGCCGGCGGATGGGGAGGCCGCCCCGGCGACGCCGGAGCCGGCCACGAAGGCGAAACGGACGCGCAAGGCGAAGGCCGCCGCCGCCTCCGGGCCGCCGGCCGCGCCGGCCGTGGACGACCTCCTGCCCGGCGGTCCGCCCGTGCCCGTCCCGTCTGCGAAGCCGAAGCGCCACCGGAAGGCCATCGACGCGGAGTCCGACCCGGCGCCCGTGCCCGTCCCGTCCGCGAAGCCGAAGCGGTCACGCAAGAAGCCCTGACAGGTCCCCCCGGCACGGGCCCCCGGGTGGTCCGCTCCTCGCGCGGCCGCGCGGCCGCGCGGCCCGGACGAGCGCGACGCCCACCACGCTTGACCCTCCGAGCGGGTGGGCCGTATCATCGCCCTTCGCGCGGTGCACCCTGCGGTGTGTATGCGTGCGCCTGCCGACGTAGCTCAATTGGTAGAGCAGCGGTTTTGTAAACCGCCGGTTCCGGGTTCGAGTCCCGTCGTCGGCTCCAATCGAACACCGACCCGGTCGATCGAGAGCCCTCGACCGGAGGAGCGATCCGACCGCAGGCCTCGGGCCCACATAGCTCAGTCGGCAGAGCACTTCCTTGGTAAGGAAGAGGTCATCGGTTCGAGTCCGATTGTGGGCTCCAGTCCCCTCCGGCGGACGCCGGCACCACACCTGATGGAGCAGAGCGCGCAGTGGCGAAGCAGAAGTTCGAGCGGACGAAGCCGCACGTCAACGTCGGGACGATCGGGCACATCGACCACGGCAAGACGAGCCTCACCGCGGCGATCACGAAGTACCTCGCCCTCAAGGGCAAGGCGGCATACCGCGCGTTCGACTCGATCGACAACGCGCCCGAGGAGCGCGAGCGCGGCATCACGATCGCGATCGCCCACGTCGAGTACGAGACCGACAACCGCCATTACGCCCACGTCGACTGCCCCGGTCACGCCGACTACATCAAGAACATGATCACCGGCGCGGCCCAGATGGACGGGGCGATCCTCGTCGTCGCGGCGACCGACGGCCCGATGCCCCAGACCCGCGAGCACATCCTGCTCGCCCGTCAGGTCGAGGTCCCGTACATGGTCGTCTTCCTCAACAAGGTCGACGCGGTCGACGACCCCGAGCTGCTCGACCTCGTCGAGCTCGAGGTCCGCGAGCTGCTCACGAAGAACGGCTTCCCCGGCGACGAGCTCCCCGTCGTCCGCGGCTCCGCCCTCAAGGCGCTCGAGGCCGGCGACGATGTCAACGACCCGGCGTACGTCCCGATCCAGGAGCTCCTCGACGCGGTCGACAGCTACATCCCCACGCCCGCGCGTCCGGTCGACAAGCCGTTCCTCATGCCCGTCGAGGACGTCTTCGGGATCAAGGGCCGCGGCACCGTCGCGACGGGGCGCATCGAGCGCGGCGTCATCAAGGTCGGGGAGGAGGTCGAGATCGTCGGCATCCACGCGACCCGCAAGGTCGTCGTCACCGGCGTCGAGATGTTCAAGAAGCTCCTCGACCAGGGCCAGGCCGGCGACAACGTCGGCTGCCTGCTGCGCGGCATCGAGCGCGACGACATCGAGCGCGGCCAGGTCCTCGCGAAGCCCGGGTCGGTCACCCCGCACACGAAGTTCGTCGCCCGCGTCTACGTCCTCACGAAGGAGGAGGGCGGCCGCCACACCCCGTTCTACAACGGGTACCGGCCGCAGTTCTACCTCCGCACGACGGACGTGACCGGCGCGATCGGCCTGCCCGAGGGCGTCGAGATGACGATGCCCGGCGACAACGTCGACATGACCGTCGAGCTCATCACGCCGATCGCCGTCGAGGTCGGCCAGCGCTTCGCGATCCGCGAGGGCGGCCGAACGGTCGGCGCCGGCGCGATCACGAGCATCATCGAGTAGCGATCCGATGGCGAGAGTCGAGAACCGCCCGGTGATCCAGCTCGCGTGCACCGAGTGCAAGCAGCGGACCTACACGACGCGGAAGAACAAGAAGAACGATCCCGCGCGGATCGAGCTGAAGAAGTACTGTCCGCGCGAACGTCGTCACACCCTGCACCGCGAGGCCAAGTGACGGAGGAACCGCAGGCGCCTAGCTCAATTGGCAGAGCACTGGTCTCCAAAACCAGCGGTTGTGGGTTCGAGTCCCGCGGCGCCTGCCAGCCCCACCGTCCCAGGCCCGAGTAGCACGAGAGAGAGCCGAGTCCCGTGATCGATCGCATCCGCCGCTTCTCCGAAGAGGCGTGGTCGGAGCTGAAGAAGGTCGCCTGGCCCACCCGCACGCAGGTGCGCAACCTGACGATCCTCGTGTTCGTCATCAGCGGCGTCGTCGGCCTCTACATCACCGCCCTCGACTGGGTCTTCAGCGAGGCCGTTCGCCTCGTCTCGGCGAACCTGGGCTGACGATCGTGTCCGAGCCCATCGAGGCCGCGAAGCTTCCCGACAAGCACTGGTACGTGATCCACACGTACTCCGGCTACGAGAACAAGGTCAAGACGAACCTCGAGCACCGCATCGAGTCGATGGGCATGGAGGACAAGATCTTCCAGGTCCTCGTCCCGATGGAGGACGAGATCGAGATCCGCCAGGGCCAGCGCCACACGGTCCAGAAGAAGGTCTACCCGGGCTATGTGCTCGTCGAGATGATCCTCGAGCCGGACTCCTGGTACGTCGTGCGCAACACGCCCGGCGTGACCAGCTTCGTCGGTGGCGGCAACATCCCCGGCTCGCGCTCCGAGCCGATCCCGCTCGACGAGAACGAGGTCAAGCAGATCCTCCGCACGATGGGCGTGGAGACGCCCAAGTACCGGGTGGCGTTCGTCAAGGGCCAGAGCGTCCGCGTGACGGACGGCCCGTTCGCCGAGTTCGTCGGCACGGTGGACGAGGTGAACCCGGAGCGGAACAAGGTGAAGGTCCTCGTGAGCATCTTCGGCCGGGAGACGCCCGTGGAGCTCGACTTCCTCCAGGTCGAGAAACTGTGATCGCCGCCCGGGCGGCCCATGCCGTCGTTGTCGCCTCCGCTTCCTCGCTCACGGCCCGTCAGGCCGCTCGCTCACGTGCTCGGCTCCGCCTCGGCCTGGACGCGTCCGGCTCGGCGATCGGCACGCTCGCCTAGAAAGGAAGTCGACTCTCCGTGGCCAAGAAGATCCGGATCGTCCTCACGCTCCAGCTGCCGGCCGGGAAGGCCACGCCCGCGCCGCCCGTCGGCACCGCGCTCGGCCCCCACGGCATCAACATCGTCGAATTCACGAAGTCGTACAACGAGAAGACCGCCGACAAGGCTGGGCAGATCATCCCGGCCCAGATCACGGTCTTCGAGGACCGCTCGTTCACCTTCATCCTGAAGACGCCGCCGGCCGCGGACCTCATCCGGAAGGCCGCCGGGATCGACAAGGGCTCGTCGACGGCGCGGCGTGCGATGGTCGGGCGCATCACGAAGGACCAGGTCCGGGAGATCGCGCAGATCAAGCTGGCCGACCTCAACGCGAACGACATCGAGGCGGCCATGCTCCAGGTCGAAGGGACCGCGCGGAGCATGGGCGTCGAGGTGGTCTCCTAGCGCTCCCCGTGCCCGCACGAGCGGGCGATCCGCGCATCCGGCGGCGCGCACCTCGGGCGCCGGACGCCACCCCGCGACGGGGGAGGCCGGAGCACCCGGCCGACGGGAAGGAAGAGCCGACATGGCACAGCACGGGAAGAAGTACCGCGAGGCCGCAGCCCTCGTCGACCGGACGCGCGTCTACACGCCCGACGAGGCGGCGGAGCTCCTTCGGCAGACCAGCGTCGTGAAGTTCGACGCGACGACCGAGGCGCACCTGCGGCTGGGCGTCGATCCCCGCCATGCCGACCAGATGGTCCGCGGGACCGTGGTCCTCCCGCACGGGACCGGCAAGGTCGTGCGGGTCCTCGTCTTCGCCCAGGCGGAGAAGGCCCAGGAGGCGCTGCGCGCCGGGGCGGACGAGGTCGGCGGCGAGGATCTCGTGAAGAAGATCGAGGCGGGCTGGCTCGAGTTCGACGTCGCCCTCGCGACGCCGGACATGATGGGCATGGTCGGGCGCCTCGGGAAGATCCTCGGCCGCCGCGGGCTCATGCCCAACCCGAAGTCGGGGACCATCACCTTCGACATCGAGCGTGCCGTGAACGAGGTGAAGGGCGGCCGCGTCGAGTTCAAGGTGGACAAGACCGCGATCATCCACGTGCCGTTCGGGAAGGTGGGCTTCACCAGCGAGGCGCTCGTGGAGAACCTCGCGGCGCTCGTCGACGCGGTGAACCGCGCGCGCCCGGCGGGCGCGAAGGGCCAGTACCTCCGCGGCCTCACGGTCGCGAGCACGATGGGCCCCGGCATCCGCGTGGACATCCCGGCCGTCCTCGCCGCCGCGGTGGCGTAGGACCGGCCGCACCAGACGCGCCGGCGGCGGCGCGCGGGCATCGCCCGCGGACCGCGCGCCCGGCACAACAGAAGATCGACGGAACCGCCGCAGACAGCCTGCGCCCGCGGACCGCGCCCGCCGCCCGGATCGACCGGGACGTCGGGGACGGTCGGGGCTTGAACCGCCGGACCGGACCGGGCCTCGTGCCCGGGGACGCCGGCGAGCACGCCGAGGCAGGACGCGCAGAGCTCATCCGAGCCGACACGCCCCTGCGGCAGCGACGCCGTCGCAGGGGCTTCCGCTTGTCGGGACCCCCCGCCGCACGCCGGCCGCGTGCACGACACGGGAGGTATCCATGCCGACCGAAGCGAAGCGAGAGGCCGTCCGGGCCATGCGCGACTCCCTCGCGCAGAACCAGACGCGGATCGTCTCGAGCTATCGCGGGCTCAAGGTCAGCGAGATCGGCGAGATCCGGCGGGCGCTCCGCAAGTCGGACATCACCCTGACGGTGACGAAGAACCGCCTGATGAAGATCGCGGCGCAGGAGGAGGGCGTGGACGCGCTCGTCCCGCTCCTGGTCGGCTCGACGGCGATCGCCTTCGGCGACGACCCGAGCCGCACCGCGAAGGCGCTCCTCGACGCCACCCGGCCGTACGCCAAGATCGTCGCCATCCGTGGCGGCGTCGTGGGCGACCGGGCGTTCGACGCCGACGGCGTCCAGCGTCTCTCCGTGCTGCCGAGCCGCGAGGTCCTCCTCGCCCAGCTCGCCGGCGGGATGCAGGCGCCGGTCGCCACGCTCGCCGGCCTCTTCGCCGCCAACCTCCGCAACCTGGGCTCTGCGCTCGCGCAGGTCCGGGACGCGAAGGCGGCGCAGGCCTGACCCTCGACCCACGCCGGGCGAGTGCCGCCCGCCCGACCCTCCGCGGCCGCGCCGCGGGCACGGGACGCGACGCGTCCCCCGATGAAGGAGAACACCGGATGGCGACCATCACCCAGGAGCAGCTCCTCGAGGCGATCGACAAGATGACGGTCCTTGAGCTCTCCGAGTTCATCAAGAAGTTCGAGGAGCGCTACGGCGTCACCGCCGCCGCCCCCGTCGCCGTCGCCGCGGCGCCCGCGGCCGGCGCCGCCGCTCCCGTCGCCGAGGCGGCCGAGGAGCAGACCGAGTTCACCGCGACCCTGACCGAGATCGGCGCCAACAAGATCCCGGTCATCAAGGTCGTGCGCGAGCTCACCGGCCTCGGCCTCAAGGAGGCCAAGGACCTCGTCGACGCGGCTCCCAAGCCCGTCAAGGAGGGCGTCACCAAGGAGGAGGCCGAGAAGATCAAGGCCGCCCTCGAGGAGCAGGGCGCCAAGGTCGAGATCAAGTAGCGCCGACCGTCCGGGCGCGCGCCGGGCGCGCGCCCGGACGGCGGATCGGCCCGCCGGCCGATCCGCCGTGATCGACCCCGGGACCTGACGGCATCCTCGCCGTTCGGTCTTGACATCCCCCGGCTGCGCGGTATCCTTCTCTTTCCGTGTGCGCGGCCTTCCTTCCCCCTGTCCTCCGCCAAGGAGCGGTTCATGCTGTCTGCTGATCCGTCCGTCGCCGTCTTCCCGAGCTCCGACCGGATCTCCTATTCCCGGATCCCCGAGGTCCTGCCGATCCCGAACCTCATCGAGCTCCAGCTCGAGTCGTTCGCCTGGTTCGTGGACAGGGGCCTGCGAGAGCTCTTCGACGAGATCAGCCCGATCAAGGACTTCACCGGCAAGGTCATGGAGCTCCGGTTCCTCGACTACGAGTTCGGGGACCCGAAGTTCTCCGAGGACGAGTGCCGCACGAGCGACCGCACGTTCGTCCGCCCCCTCCACGTCTTCGTCGAGCTGACG
The DNA here is from genome assembly GCA_963717255.1 of uncultured Chloroflexia bacterium. Lineage (GTDB taxonomy): Bacteria > Chloroflexota > Limnocylindria > Limnocylindrales > CSP1-4 > CAIYQJ01. The sequence goes on from CAVQVT010000006.1 coordinate 127,630, forward strand.
ATCAAGGAGACGGGCGAGATCCAGCGCCAGCGCGTCTACATGGGCGACTACCCGTGGATGACGGACCAGGGTACGTTCATCATCAACGGGGCCGAGCGCGTCGTCGTCAGCCAGCTCGTCCGCTCGCCGGGCGTCTACTACAGCCGCGTCGAGGACCCCGCCTCCGGCCGCACGCTCTACTGGGCGAAGGTCATCCCGAACCGCGGCGCCTGGCTCGAGTTCGAGACGAGCAACAAGGATCTTCTCTCGGTCAAGGTGGACCGGAAGCGGAAGATCGCGGCGACCACGCTGCTGCGCGCCATCGGGTACGAGACGGACGAGCAGATCTCGAGCCTCTTCACCACGGTCGACACGAACCCCGAGCACCAGTACGTCGCCGCGACGCTCGAGAAGGACACGACGAAGACGGTCTCCGAGGCGCTCATCGAGGTCTACAAGAAGCTCCGCCCCGGCGACCCGCCGACCGGCGACAACGCACGCCAGCTCGTGGACCAGCTCTTCTTCAACTTCCGCCGGTACGACCTCGGCCGCGTCGGCCGGTACAAGTTCGACAAGAAGCTCGACGCGACCGCCGGGCGGATGGGCATCGAGCTCCCCCGCGAGGAGGAGGCCACGGCCCAGTTCGGGCGCACGATCACCCGCGAGGACATCGCGGCGATCGTCGGCCGCCTCATCGAGCTGAACAACGGCCTCGGCACCGCGGACGACATCGACCACCTCGGCAACCGCCGCATCCGTGCGAACGGCGAGCTCATCCAGAACGCATTCCGCATCGGCCTCCTCCGCATGGAGCGCGTCGTCCGGGAGCGGATGACGATCCAGGAGGTCGACAAGGCCACGCCCAACCTCCTCATCAACATCCGCCCGGTCGTGGCGGCGATGAAGGAGTTCTTCGGCGGCAGCCAGCTCAGCCAGTTCATGGACCAGACGAACCCGCTGGCCGAGCTGACGAGCAAGCGGCGCCTCTCGGCGCTGGGCCCGGGCGGCCTCTCGCGCGAGCGCGCCGGCTTCGACGTCCGCGACGTCCATCACAGCCACTACGGCCGGATCTGCCCGATCGAGACGCCCGAGGGACCGAACATCGGCCTCATCGGATCGCTGGCGACGTACGGACGGATCAACCAGTACGGCTTCATCGAGACGCCCTACCGCCGCGTGAAGCGGACGGTCGCGTGGGACGACCCCGACCTCGACCGCTACGAGGCGCGCGAGGATCTCGTCGGCAAGGGCGGCGTGGTCGTCCTCCCGAAGGGCGAGCATCTCACGAAGGAGGCGGCCGCGGAGCTCAAGCGCCAGAAGGTGCTCGCGTTCCCGATCCGCCCGGTCGTGACCTCCGAGATCGTCTACCTCCCGGCGGACGAGGAGGAGGAGCACTACGTCGCGCAGGCGAACGCCCGGCTCGACGCCGACGGTCACTTCACCGCCGAACGCGTCCCCTGCCGGTTCCGGGACTCGTTCCCCGAGGCGCGGCCGTCGCAGATCGAGTTCATGGACGTCAGCCCCAAGCAGGTCGTCTCGGTCGCGACGGCGCTCATCCCGTTCCTCGAGCACGACGACGCGAACCGCGCCCTCATGGGCTCGAACATGCAGCGCCAGGCCGTCCCGCTCCTCGTCCCCGAGGCGCCGATCGTCGGCACGGGGATGGAGAGCCGCGCGGCCCTCGACTCCGGGCAGGTCGTCGTCGCGAAGCGCGCCGGCGTGGTCTCGAGTGTCACCGCCGAGCGGATCCGGGTCGAGACGGACGAGGGCGAGCTCGACGAGTACCCGCTTCGCAAGTTCTTCCGCTCGAACCAGGGCACGTGCATCAACCAGCGTCCGATCGTGGATGTCGGACGGCGCGTGGGCGCCGGCGAGCCGATCGCCGACTCCTCGTCCACGGACCGCGGCGAGCTCGCGCTGGGCCGGAACGTCCTCGTGGCGTTCATGAGCTGGGAGGGCGGCAACTACGAGGACGCGATCGTCATCAGCGATCGCATGGTCCGCGAGGACCTCTTCACCTCGATCCACATCGAGAAGCACGAGATCGAGGCGCGCGAGACGAAGCTCGGCCCCGAGGAGATCACCCGCGACATCCCCAACGTCGGCGAGGACGCTCTCAAGGACCTCGACGAGGACGGGATCGTCTACGTGGGCGCCGAGGTCAAGCCGGGCGACATCCTCGTCGGCAAGATCACGCCCAAGGGCGAGACCGAGCTCACGGCGGAGGAGCGTCTCCTCCGGGCGATCTTCGGTGAGAAGGCCCGCGAAGTGAAGGACAGCTCGCTGCGCCTCCCGCACGGCGAGCGTGGCCGGGTCGTCGAAGTCAAGGTCTTCGACCGCGAGAACTACCCGGACCTGATGCCCGGCGTCCAGCGCCTCGTGCGCGTCTCCGTCGCGCAGAAGCGCAAGGTGAGCGTCGGCGACAAGATGGCCGGCCGCCACGGCAACAAGGGCGTCATCAGCAAGATCCTCCCGGCGGAGGACATGCCGTTCCTCCCGGACGGCACCCCCGTCGACGTCATCCTCAATCCGCTCGGCGTGCCGAGCCGGATGAACATCGGCCAGATCCTCGAGACGCACCTCGGATGGGCGCTCTCGGAGAAGGAGAAGGCCGGGATCGACACCGCCGGCCGCGGGGCCGCCCGGGTCCTCGCCGCGACGCCCGTCTTCGACGGCGCGACCGAGTCGCAGATCCGCGACGAGCTCGAGGAGGCGGGTCTCCCGATCACGGGGAAGATCGACCTCCGTGACGGCCGCACTGGCGACGGCTTCGACCGGGCGATCACCGTCGGCCAGATCTACATGCTCAAACTCCACCACCTCGTCGAGGACAAGATCCACGCGCGGTCCACCGGCCCGTACAGCCTCATCACCCAGCAGCCGCTGGGCGGCAAGGCGCAGTTCGGCGGCCAGCGCTTCGGCGAGATGGAGGTGTGGGCGCTCGAGGCGTACGGCGCCGCGACGATCCTCCAGGAGCTCCTCACGGTGAAGTCGGACGACGTCATGGGCCGTGTCCAGACGTACGAGGCGATCGTGAAGGGCGAGGAGATCCAGCCGCCGCGCGTCCCCGAGTCGTTCAAGGTGCTCATCAAGGAGCTCCGCAGCCTCGGCCTCAACGCCGAGATCCTCGACTCGAACGACGAGGAGATCCCCCTCGGCGAGGAGGACGCCTCGGCCTACCCGCTCCCCGATCTCGGCGGCATCAACCTCGCCGGCTTCGAGGACTGATCCAGCTTCCACTGCGATGACGGTGACGGGGGCCCGCCCGACACCGTCCGCGACCAGCGACCTGCCGGACGGGCCCGCCGGCGCCAAGGAGAACGATGGTCGAGGTCAACAACTTCAGCGCGATCCGCATCTCGCTCGCCAGCCCGGACCAGATCCGGGAGTGGTCCAAGGGAGAGGTGACCAAGCCGGAGACGATCAACTACCGCACGCTCAAGCCGGAGAAGGACGGCCTCTTCGACGAGCGCATCTTCGGTCCCACCAAGGACTGGGAATGCTACTGCGGCAAGTACAAGCGGATCCGGTACAAGGGGATCATCTGCGACAAGTGCGGCGTCGAGGTGACCCGCGCGAAGGTCCGGCGCGAGCGGATGGGACACATCCAGCTCGCGAGCCCCGTGAGCCACATCTGGTACTTCAAGGGGACGCCCAGCCGCCTCGGGATCCTCCTGGACATCAGCCCCCGGAATCTCGAGCGCATCCTCTACTTCGCGCTCTACATCGTCACGCACATCGACGAGGACGCCCGGCGTCGGGCGCTCGCCGCGATCGACGAGGAGATGGAGGGCCGCGGCGGTCGCGTCGGTCAGGAGCTGCAGGAGCTCGCGGACAAGCTGCGCGCGGACGTCACGCGCCATGCGGACGAGCTGAACGCCGCCCTGACGACCACGAAGGCGGAGCTCGAGGAGCTCCGGGCGAATCGCATCGCCGAGATCGCCGAGAAGGCGCAGGCCGTCGAGGCCCAGCTCACCGAGCTCGGGTCGGGCATGGCGGAGGCCACGATCGCGTTCGAGCCGACCGGCGAGGTCATCGTCGCGGCCGGCGAGAAGGGCGGCAGGACCGCCACGAACAAGCTCCGCAAGGTCGTCAAGGACGAGACGGTGCGGGTCGACGCCGAGATCACCGAGCGCGAGGAGGGCGAGGCGCGCGCCACCGCCCAGAAGATCGGCGACCTCGAGGCGTCCGTGGACGAGACGCTCGCGGCCGAGCGCGAGAAGCACGCCCACGAGGCCGAAGGCCAGAAGGACGAGCTGCGACGCGTCCGCGACCAGCTCGAGAGCCTGAAGCCGATGCAGACGCTCCTCGAGAGCGAGATGAGGGACCTCGACGCTCGGTTCGGGGGAGGGTCGCGCGGCGGTCGCGTCTTCTTCGCCGGGATGGGCGCCGAGGCGATCCGCGACATCATCGTCCGGATGGACCTCGAGGAGCTCGCGCGGACTCTCCACGTCGAGGTCCGGCAGACGTCGGGGCAGCGCCGGAAGAAGGCGATCAAGCGGCTGCGCCTCATCGAGGCGTTCCGCCGCTCCGGCACGCGTCCGGAGTGGATGATCCTCACCGTCCTGCCGGTGATCCCGCCGGACCTGCGGCCGATGGTCCAGCTCGACGGCGGCCGGTTCGCCACCTCCGACCTCAACGACCTGTACCGGCGCGTCATCAACCGCAACAATCGCCTCAAGCGGCTCCAGGAGCTCGGGGCCCCCGAGATCATCATCCGCAACGAGAAGCGGATGCTCCAGGAGGCGTGCGACGCCCTCATCGACAACGGGCGCCGGGGGCGCGCGATCGCCGGGCACCGGCAACCACCGCCTCAAGAGCCTGTCCGACATGCTCAAGGGCAAGCAGGGGCGGTTCCGCCAGAACCTCCTCGGCAAGCGCGTGGACTACTCGGGCCGGTCGGTCATCGTCGTCGGGCCGGAGCTCAAGCTCCACCAGTGCGGCCTGCCGAAGAAGATGGCGCTCGAGCTGTTCAAGCCGTTCGTCATGCGCCAGCTCGTCGAGAAGGGCTTCGCCCACAACATCAAGAGCGCCAAGCGCATCGTCGAGCGGGTCCGGCCCGAGGTGTGGGACGTCCTCGAGGAGGTCATCCAGGACCACCCGGTCCTCCTGAACCGCGCGCCCACCCTCCACCGCCTCGGCATCCAGGCGTTCATGCCGGTCCTCGTCGAGGGATCGGCGATCCAGATCCACCCGCTCGTCTGCAGCGCGTTCAACGCGGACTTCGATGGCGACCAGATGGCCGTCCACGTGCCCCTCTCCTCGATGGCGCAGGAGGAGGCGCGGACGATGATGCTGTCCACGGCCAACCTCCTCTCGCCGGCCGACGGGAGCCCGGTCGTGGCGCCCACGCAGGACATGGTCCTCGGGTGCTACTACCTCACCCTCGAGCGGGAGACGCCCGCCGAGATCGGGCCCCGGACGTTCTCGGACGAGGACGAGGCGGTCCTCGCGTACAACCTCGGGCAGGTCCACGTGCACGACCCGGTGCGCGCGTACGTCGAGACGTGGGACGAGGCGACCGAGAGCGTCCAGAGCGTCTTCCTCGAGACGACCGTCGGGCGCATCCTGTTCAACCAGGTGCTCCACCCGCAGCTGCGGTTCAAGAACCGGATCATGGACCGCAAGCAGCTGCGCGCCCTCGTGGACGACTGCTACCGTCTCCTCGGACCCGAGGAGACGGCCCACCTCGTCGACGGCATCAAGACCGTCGGGTTCGACTACGCGACGCGCGGCGGCATGACGATCGCCATCGGCGACATCGTCACCCCGCCCGGCAAGGCGGAGCTGCTCGGCCACGCCGACGAGAAGGTGACGGAGATCGAGACGCAGTACCAGCACGGCCTCATCACCGAGGACGAGCGGTACGAGCAGACCGTCGAGGTCTGGCAGGGTGCCACGCGCGACCTGTCGGACCTGATGATGAAGGAGCTGGACCCCTTCGGGGCCGTCTCGATGATGGCCGCGTCGGGCGCCCGCGGGAACAAGGGCCAGATCAGCCAGCTCGGCGCGATGCGCGGCCTCATGGCCGACCCGTCGGGCCGGATCATCGAGGTCCCCGTGCGGAGCAACTTCCGCGAGGGGATGACGGTCCTCGAGTACTTCATCAGCACCCACGGCGCGCGGAAGGGCCTCGCGGACACCGCGCTGCGGACCGCCGACTCGGGCTACCTCACCCGCCGCCTCGTGGATGTCGCGCAGGACGTGATCACGCGCGACCTCGACTGCGGGACGGAAGAGGGGAGCTGGATCACCCGCGCGGAGTCCGGTGAGATCAGCGGCGAGGCGGGGTCGTTCGCGCGCCGCCTGGTGGGCCGGCTCGCGGCCGCCCCCGTCGCGGACCCCGCCACGGGCGAGGTCATCGTCGACCGCAACACCGAGATCGACGAGGAGATCGCGCGCCGGATCGACGAGCTCGCCATGGACGGCCACGCTGCGTTCGACGCCCTGCTCGTCCGCTCGCCGCTCACGTGCGAGGCACGCTCCGGCGTCTGCCGGTACTGCTACGGGCGGAACCTGGCGACGGGTCGTCTCGTGGAGTCCGGCGAGGCCGTCGGCATCATCGCCGCGCAGTCCATCGGCGAGCCCGGCACGCAGCTCACCATGCGGACGTTCCACACCGGCGGCGTCGCCGGCATCGACATCACTGCGGGCCTGCCGCGCGTCGAGGAGCTCTTCGAGGCCCGGATCCCCAAGGGCAAGGCCGAGATGAGCCACATCGACGGCATCGTGGAGATCCTCCGCGGCGACACCGGGACGCGCGTGAAGGTGACGAGCCGCGAGGCCTACGACACCCCGCTCGCCCTTCCCGAGGGCGCCGAGCTCCTTGCCGCGTCGGGCGATCTCGTGGAGGCCAATCAGGCCGTCGCCCGATACGAAGCGGGCGAGGGCGCGACGAAGGACGTGACCGCCCCGGTCAAGGGCGTGCTCGTCCGTGTCGGCGACCACGTCGCCGTCCGCGCCGAGGACGTCGTGGAACGCGAATACCCCATCCCGCACAACGCGAAGATCCTCGTCGAGAACGGCGAGGAGATCCGTGCCGGAGACCAGATCACCGACGGGCCCATCAACCCGCAGGAGTACCTCGACACCCGGGGCAAGGACGCGGTCCAGCGCTACCTGGTGAAGGAGGTCCAGAAGGTCTACCGGAGCCAGGGCGTCACGATCAACGACAAGCACATCGAGATCATCGTCCGGCAGATGCTCCGCAAGGTCCGCATCGACCAGCCGGGCGACGTGGACCTCCTGCCGACCGAGCTGATCGACCGGCTCGACCTCGAGCAGGAGAACAACAAGGTGCTCGCCGAGGGCGGCGAGCCGGCCACCGCGCAGACCGTGCTCCTCGGGGTCACGAAGGCATCCCTCAACACGTCGAGCTTCCTCGCGGCCGCGTCCTTCCAGGAGACGACGCGCGTCCTCACCGAGGCGGCGATCAACGGGATGAAGGACGACCTCGTCGGCCTCAAGGAGAACGTCATCATCGGCAAGCTCATCCCCGCGGGCTCCGGCGCACCGGAGAACGTGGCCGCACGCGCCGAGAAGCGACGCCGCGAGGCGCGCGAGGCCCTCGCGGGCGGGGAGCTGCCGGAGGGCTTCGGCGACGAGTTCAATCCCTTCATCGATGCGGAGGGCTCGATCCCCGGCGTCGACGAGGAGACCGGCGAGCTCCTGGCGGCCCTCGCCGCGCCGGCGGCCGCCGCGGACACGGTGGCGACGGACGGCGTCGTGGACCTGCTCTCGTCGCTCGGCGTGCTCGAGCGGACCACCGGACCCGAGGACGAGCCGAACCCGTTCCTGGTGGGCGACCCCGAGAAGGAGGACGACAACGCCGACATCCTCCGGCAGCGGCTCGCCGAAGACCTCGCGACCGAGGCGTTCGCGGCGGCGGTGGCTGCGGAGATCGACTCGGACGAGGCCGAGGCGATCGACGCGATCCTCGCGGAGGCCGTAGCCCCGGCCGAGGAGGCCGTGACGCCGGCGAAGCCGAAGCGGACGCGGAAGCCCGCCGCCGGCTGACAACGATCCCCGCAGGGCGGGGGAGGTGCCCGGGAGCTTTGACACCCCCCGGGCACCGCTGATACACTCCGCGTTCGCGGCCTCGGCCGGGCGCCCACGCGCGCCCGCGGCGAGCCGGCCGCCCGGGACGGGCGGCGACGGTGCCGGACCTTCGCGTGAAGGCACCGAGGAGAAGGGGGACCGGAGCCGCGACAGCGGCCGCCGACCCGACGCCCTTCGGGGCCACAGGACAGGAAAGGAACAGCGTCTCCGTGCCGACGATCAGCCAGCTCGTGCGCCATGGGCGCAAGCCGAGGATCAGCAAGGTCAAGGCTCCCGCCATGCGCAAGAACTGGAACAGCCTCCGCCAGCGGCAGGTGCCCATCCCGGGCGCTCCGCAGAAGCGCGGTGTCTGCCTGCAGGTCCGCACGATGACGCCGAAGAAGCCGAACTCGGCGCTCCGCAAGATCGCCCGCGTCCGGCTGACCAACCAGATGGAGGTCACGGCCTACATCCCCGGCATCGGCCACAACCTCCAGGAGCACTCGGTCGTCCTCGTCCGCGGCGGCCGTGTGAAGGACCTCCCGTCGGTCAAGTACCACATCATCCGCGGGACTCTGGACGCCGCCGGCGTGAAGGACCGCAAGCAGGGCCGGAGCAAGTACGGCGCCAAGGCGACCGCTGTCCCGGCCGGGCAGAAGAAGTAGCCAGATGCCGCGTCGTCAGTCGATCCCGCGCAAGGTCAAGTACGAGACCGTCCCGGCGAACCGGACCACCGAGCGGATCGTCGCGAAGCTGATGGTGGACGGCAAGCGCCACCTGGCCGATCGGCTCCTCCGCCAGGCCCTCGCCCGCGCCGAGGCGCAGGCGAAGCGCCCGGGCCTCGAGGTGCTCGAGGCCGCCCTGCGGAACGCCACCCCGATCATCGAGGTGAAGCCCCGCCGCGTCGGCGGTGCCACCTACCAGGTCCCCGTGGAGATCCGCGGCGATCGCCGCATGTCGCTCGGCGTCCGCTGGCTCGTCCAGTCGGCGCGCAAGCGCAGCGGCAAGAGCATGAGCGAGAAGCTCGCGGCCGAGCTCGTCGATGCCATGAACGGCCTCGGTGCGGCGGTCAAGCGCCGCGAGGACACGCACAAGATGGCCGAGGCGAACCGGGCCTTCAGCCACTTCAAGTGGTAGGCCGAGAGCCGGGAGCTATCGAACAGTGACTCGCCAGGTCCCGCTCGCGCGGACCCGGAACATCGGGATCATCGCGCACATCGACGCGGGAAAGACCACCGTGACCGAGCGGGTCCTCTTCTACACGAAGAAGATCTACAAGCTCGGCGAGGTCCATGAAGGCGCGGCGACGATGGACTGGATGCCCCAGGAGCAGGAGCGGGGCATCACCATCACCGCCGCGGCCACGACCTGCTCCTGGGACGATCATCGCATCAACATCATCGATACGCCCGGGCACGTGGACTTCACGATGGAGGTCGAGCGGAGCCTGCGCGTCCTCGACGGCGCTGTCGTCGTGTTCGACGGCGTCGCGGGCGTCGAGCCCCAGTCCGAGACGGTCTGGCGCCAGGCGGACCGCTACCAGGTCCCGCGCTTCTGCTTCGTGAACAAGCTGGACCGGACCGGTGCCGACTTCTGGATGGTCGTGGGGATGATCCGCGACCGGCTCGGCGCGAACGCCGTCCCCGTCCAGATCCCGATCGGGATCGAGGACACGTTCCAGGGCGTCATCGACCTCGTGGCGATGAAGGCGATCTACTACCGCGACGACCTGGGCGCGCAGATCGACGTCGTCGACATCCCGGCCGAGCTGCTTCCCGAGGCGAAGAAGCACCGAGACGCGATGGTCGAGGCCGTCGCCGAAGTCGACGACGAGCTCACCCACAAGTTCCTCGAGGGCGAGGAGATCACCGAGGACGAGATCCGCCGCGGACTGCGGACCGGCACGCTGGCGTACAAGATCGTCCCCGTGCTCACCGGCTCCGCCCTGAAGAACAAGGGCATCCAGCCGATGCTCGACGCGGTCGTCGCGTACCTCCCGAGCCCGCTCGACGTCCCGCCGATCGAGGGGTTCAACCCCAAGACCCACCGCGAGGAGACGCGGCCGGTCTCCGACGAGGCGCCGTTCGCCGCACTCGCGTTCAAGATCGCCGCCGACCCGTTCGTCGGGAAGCTCGCGTTCTTCCGCGTCTACTCCGGCACGCTCAAGTCGGGCTCGTACGTCCTCAACTCGACGAAGGGGACGAAGGAGCGGATCGGCCGCATCCTCCAGATGCATGCGAACCACCGCGAGGAGATCGAGGTGGTCTACGCCGGCGACATCGCCGCCGCGGTCGGCCTCAAGGTGACCTTCACCGGCGACTCGCTGACCGACCCGGACCACCCGGTCGTCCTCGAGTCGATGACCTTCCCCGAGCCGGTCATCGAGGTCGCGATCGAGCCCAAGACGAAGGCCGACCAGGACAAGCTGGCGATCGCGCTGCAGCGCCTCTCCGAGGAGGACCCCACCTTCCGCGTCCACACGGACGAGGAGTCCGGGCAGACCCGGATCGCCGGGATGGGCGAGCTCCACCTCGACGTCCTCGTCGACCGGATGACGCGCGAGTTCAAGGTCGCCGCGAACGTGGGGCGGCCCTCGGTCTCGTACCGCGAGACGATCCGCCGCACGGCGGAGGGCAACGGCCGGTTCGTCCGCCAGACGGGCGGCAAGGGCCAGTACGGCCACGCGGTCATCAAGCTCGAGCCGGCCGACAAGGGCACCGGCTACGAGTTCGTCGACAAGATCGTCGGCGGCACGATCCCGCGCGAGTACATCAAGAGCATCGACGCCGGGATCCGCGAGACGCTCGAGACGGGCGTGTACGCCGGGTACCCGATGGTCGACGTGCAGGCGACCCTCTTCGACGGGTCGTACCACGAGGTCGACTCGTCCGAGATGGCGTTCAAGATCGCGGGCTCGCTCGCGGTGAAGGACGCCGTCGCGAAGGCCGACCCGACCGTCCTCGAGCCGGTGATGCGGGTCGAGGTCACGATGCCCGAGGAGTTCATGGGCGACGTGATCGGCGATCTCAACAGCCGCCGGGGGCACATCGAGGGGATGGACTCCCGCGGGTCCACGCAGGTGGTCCGCTCGTTCGTCCCGCTCGCCCAGATGTTCGGGTACGCGACGGACCTGCGGTCGATGACCCAGGGGCGCGCGAGCTACTCGATGGAGCTGTCCCACTACGCCGAGGTCCCCGCGAGCGTCGCGGCGGAGCTCGTGGCCAAGTCGAAGGTCTGACGGGCCCAGGCCCGACACAAGCCGATCAGGCAGGGAGCGGTCGAAGATGGCGAAGCAGAAGTTCGAGCGGACGAAGCCGCACGTCAACGTCGGGACGATCGGGCACATCGACCACGGCAAGACGAGCCTCACCGCGGCGATCACGAAGTACCTCGCCCTCAAGGGCAAGGCGGCATACCGCGCGTTCGACTCGATCGACAACGCGCCCGAGGAGCGCGAGCGCGGCATCACGATCGCGATCGCCCACGTCGAGTACGAGACCGACAACCGCCATTACGCCCACGTCGACTGCCCCGGGCACGCCGACTACATCAAGAACATGATCACCGGCGCGGCCCAGATGGACGGGGCGATCCTCGTCGTCGCGGCGACCGACGGCCCGATGCCCCAGACCCGCGAGCACATCCTGCTCGCCCGTCAGGTCGAGGTCCCGTACATGGTCGTCTTCCTCAACAAGGTCGACGCGGTCGACGACCCCGAGCTGCTCGACCTCGTCGAGCTCGAGGTCCGCGAGCTGCTCACGAAGAACGGCTTCCCCGGCGACGAGCTCCCCGTCGTCCGCGGCTCCGCCCTCAAGGCGCTCGAGGCCGGCGACGATGTCGACGACCCGGCGTACGTCCCGATCCAGGAGCTCCTCGACGCGGTCGACAGCTACATCCCCACGCCCGCGCGTCCGGTCGACAAGCCGTTCCTCATGCCCGTCGAGGACGTCTTCGGGATCAAGGGCCGCGGCACCGTCGCGACGGGGCGCATCGAGCGCGGCGTCATCAAGGTCGGGGAGGAGGTCGAGATCGTCGGCATCCACGCGACCCGCAAGGTCGTCGTCACCGGCGTCGAGATGTTCAAGAAGCTCCTCGACCAGGGCCAGGCCGGCGACAACGTCGGCTGCCTGCTGCGCGGCATCGAGCGCGACGACATCGAGCGCGGCCAGGTCCTCGCGAAGCCCGGGTCGGTCACCCCGCACACGAAGTTCGTCGCCCGCGTCTACGTCCTCACGAAGGAGGAGGGCGGCCGCCACACCCCGTTCTACAACGGGTACCGGCCGCAGTTCTACCTCCGCACGACGGACGTGACCGGCGCGATCGGCCTGCCCGAGGGCGTCGAGATGACGATGCCCGGCGACAACGTCGACATGACCGTCGAGCTCATCACGCCGATCGCCGTCGAGGTCGGCCAGCGCTTCGCGATCCGCGAGGGCGGCCGAACGGTCGGCGCCGGCGCGATCACGAGCATCATCGAGTAGCGATCCGATGGCGAAGCAGCGGATCCGGATCCGCCTCAAGGCGTACGACCACCGGCTCCTGGACCAGTCCGCCTCCCAGATCGTCGAGACCGCGCAGCGGACCGGCGCCGACGTCGTCGGCCCGGTCCCCCTGCCGACCCGGATCGAGAAGTTCACCGTGCTCCGGTCGCCCTTCATCGACAAGGACAGCCGCGAGCAGTTCGAGATCCGGACGCACAAGCGGCTCATCGACATCCTCGACCCGTCGGCGAAGACCGTCGACGCACTGATGCGGCTCTCGCTCGCTGCGGGCGTCGACATCGAGATCAAGATGTGATGAAGGACGCGCTGATTCGGCCCCTGGCGGCGTTGTCGCCTGCGGCTCCTCGCTCACGCACGCTCAGGTGCGCTCGCTCCGGTGCTCGGCTCCGCCTTGCCCTGGGCGCGGCTGAGCGCGCCCTTGGGACACGACCATGAGCATCGGTTTGATCGGCCGCAAGGTCGGCATGACACAGATCTTCCAGGCGGACGGGACGATGATCCCCGTCACCGCCGTCACGATCGAGCCCAACACCGTCACGCGCCTCCGCACGGTCGAGCGCGACGGCTACACCGCCGTGCAGGTGGGCATCGAGCCGTCGAAGAAGCTCACGAAGCCGGAGAAGGGCCAGCTCGCGGACCTCCCGCCCGTGTCGAAGATCCGCGAGTTCCGGACCGACGACGTGGACGGCTACGAGGTCGGCCAGCGCCTGACCGTCGACATGTTCGCCGCGGGCGACCTCGTCGATGTGACGGGCGTCAGCAAGGGCAAGGGCTTCTCCGGGACGGTGAAGCGGCACAACTTCAAGCGCGGTCCCGAGACGCACGGCTCCGACCACCATCGCGAGCCGGGCTCCATCGGGCCGGGTACCACCCCAGGGCACGTGTACAAGGGGCTCCGCATGTCGGGGCACATGGGCCATGAGCGCGTCACCGTGAAGAAGCTGACCGTCGTCCGGAGCGACCCGGAGCGGAACCTCCTCCTCGTGAAGGGGGCCGTCCCCGGCGCGCCGAATGCGCTGCTCCTCGTGAAGAAGGCCTGACCCATGCCCCAGACCACCCTCTACGCACGGACCGGCGAGGAGATCGGCACGATCGAGCTCCCGGAGGCGCTCTTCGGCGCGCCCGTGCTCGACGTCGTGATCCACCAGGCGGTCGTCGCCCAGCTCGCCGGGCGCCACCTCGGCACCCACGACACCAAGACCCGCGGCGAGGTCGCCGGCGGCGGGAGGAAGCCGTATCGCCAGAAGGGGACCGGCCGCGCCCGCCAGGGCTCCCGCACCGCCCCGCACTACCGCGGCGGCGGCGCGGTCTTCGGTCCGCACCCCCGCTCCTACGCCCAGCGGCTGCCCCGCCGGATGAAGCGGGCAGCCCTCGTCGGGGCGCTCACGGCCAAGCTCGACGACGGCGCGATCCGCGTCGTGGACGGCTTCGGCCTCGAGGGCCCGCGGACGAAGGACCTCGTCGGCGTCCTCGACGCCATCAAGGCCACGGGCCGGGTGCTCGTCGTCGCCCCCGGCGCGGACGAGGCGCTCGTGCTCTCGGCGCGCAACCTCCCGAAGGTCGTCGTGATCCGCGCGGACTCCCTGAACGTCTACGACGTCGTCAACGCGGACACCGTGCTCATCGAGCAGCCCGCGATCTCCCGGATGGAGGAGGTCTACGCATGACGCTCACGGCGCATGAGGTGATCGTCCGTCCGGTCATCAGCGAGAAGTCGATGGACGAGGCCGGACGCGGGAAGTACACCTTCCGCGTCCATGGGGACGCCAGCAAGATCCAGATCGCCGCGGCGGTCGAGGAGCTCTTCAAGGTCCGCGTCACGGCCGTGAACGTCCTCTGGACGCACCCGCACGAGAAGCGGCGCAGCACGAAGCGCGGCCGGATCTCCGGGTACACCACACCCTGGCGGAAGGCGGTCGTCACCGTCGCCCCTGGCCAGAAGATCGAGTTCTTCGAGGGGGTCTGACGATGCCGCTCCGAAGCTACAAGGCGACCTCCCCGGGCCGGCGGTTCATGACCCGCTCGACCTTCGAGGAGATCACCACCAAGGAGCCCTACAAGCCGCTCCTCGAGCCGATGAAGCGCGGCTCCGGTCGCAACGACCAGGGTCGCCTCTCAGTCCGACACCGCGGCGGCGGGGAGAAGCGCCACTACCGACGCATCGACTTCAAGCGCGACAAGTTCGGGGTGCCGGCGCGCATCGCGACCGTCGAGTACGACCCGAACCGCTCCGCGCGGATCGGCCTCCTCTTCTACCGTGACGGCGAGAAGAGGTACATGCTGCTCCCGCACGGGCTGAAGGTCGGCGACGTCATCGTCGCCGGACCGGACGCCGAGGCGCGCGTCGGGAACGCGCTGCCGATCGCGAACATCCCTCTCGGCACGACGATCCACAACATCGAGCTCGTGCCCGGCCGCGGCGGCCAGATCGTCCGGTCGGCGGGCGCCTCGGCGCAGCTCCTCGCGAAGGAAGGGGACTGGGCGCAGATCCGGCTTCCCTCCGGCGAGGTTCGCCGCGTCCCCACGCGCTGCATGGCCACGATCGGCCAGGTCAGCAACATCGACCACGAGAACCAGAGCATCGGGAAGGCCGGTCGCGCCCGCCACATGGGTCAGCGTCCGGAGGTCCGTGGCGTGGTGATGAACCCGCGCGACCACCCGCACGGCGGCGGCGAAGGCAAGAGCCCCACGGGCATGCCTCCCAAGACGCCGTGGGGCAAGCCGGCGATGGGCTATCGGACGCGGCGCAACAAGCTGTCGGGCCGGCTCATCGTCCGCTCCCGGCATCGCAAGTAACGCGGAGGAGAAAGAAGCATGTCGCGTTCGGTCAAGAAGGGACCGTTCGTCGAGGCGCGGCTTCTCGGCCGCGTCCAGGAGATGAACAAGAGGAACGAGAAGCGGATCGTGAAGACCTGGTCTCGCGCGTCCGTGATCTTCCCCGACTTCATCGGGCACACGGTCGCGGTCTACAACGGCCGCAAGCATGTGCCGGTCTACGTCACAGAGAACATGGTCGGCCACCGGTTCGGTGAGTTCGCTCCCACGCGCACGTTCCGCGGGCACGTGAAGAGCGACCGGTCGTCGTCCCCCAGGTAGGAGCCAGAGGTCATCGTGCGCGTTTCAGCGACCGCCAAGTACCTCCGCGGCTCGACCCGCAAGGTCCGACTCGTCACGCAGGCCATCAAGGGCCGGCCCGTCGAGGAGGCCGCGGCGCTCCTGCAGTTCATGCCTCAGGCCGCCGCGCGGGACGTCGCGCGCGTTCTCAAGAGCGCGACGGCGAACGCGGAGAACAACCACAACCTGTCCGCCGACGACCTGCGGGTCGTGGACGCCATCGCCAACGAAGGCCCCACGATCAAGCGCTGGAGGCCGCGGGCACAGGGTCGGGCCTACCCGATCCACAAGCCGACGACGCACATCACGGTCGTCGTCGGCGACGGGGAGGCCTGAGCATGGGTCACAAGGTCCATCCGTACGGCTTCCGCCTCGGCGTGAGCCGGACCTGGACGGCGAAGTGGTACGCCGACAAGGAGTACACGACGCTGCTCCAGGAAGACATCGCGATCCGCAAGCTCATCGAGAAGCGGCTGGCGAACGCCTCGGTCAGCACGGTGGAGATCGAGCGCGGCATCAACCACGTCACCGTCACGGTCCACACGGCGAAGCCGGGGATCGTCATCGGCAAGGGCGGGGCGAACGTCGAGATCCTCCGGAAGCTGATCGGCGAGACGACCAACCGGAAGGTGAAGCTCGAGATCAAGGAGATCCGCCAGCCCGAGCTCGACGCGTACCTCGTCGCGGCGAACATCGCGCAGCAGCTCGGCCGCCGCATCGCCTTCCGCAAGGCGATGAAGCAGGCCGTCCAGCGGACGATGAAGGCCGGGGCGAAGGGCGTGAAGGTCGCGGTCTCCGGCCGCCTCGGCGGGGCCGAGATGGCGCGCCGCGAGTGGGACAAGGAAGGCCGGATCCCGCTCGGGACGCTCCGCGCGGACATCAGCTACGGCCAGGTTCACGCCCACACGACCTACGGTCGGATCGGCGTGAAGGTCTGGATCTATCGCGGCGAGGTGCCGGCGCAGAGCCGGCCGGCGCGGCCGACGGCCCCGACGGCCGTCCAGGGGGCCTGAGCCATGCTGATGCCGCGACGCGTCAAGCATCGCAAGGTCATGCGCGGCCGGATGTCCGGCCAGGCCAAGGGCGGGAACACCGTCGCGTTCGGCGAGTTCGGCCTGACGACGACGGAGCCCGCGTGGATCACCAGCCGCCAGATCGAGTCCGCCCGGCGGGCGATGACCCGCTCCGTCAAGCGCGGCGGCAAGATCTGGATCCGGATCTTCCCGGACAAGCCGGTGACGAAGAAGCCGGCCGAGACCCGCATGGGCTCCGGCAAGGGCGCCCCCGACCACTGGGTCGCGGTGGTCAAGCCCGGTCGGGTGCTCTTCGAGATGGCCGGGGTCGGCCGCGAGGAGGCGATGGAGGCGATGCGGCTGGCGAGCCACAAGCTCCCGGTCGCCACGCGGGTCATCACGAGGGAGGGGGCGGGCGATGGACATCGATAGGCTCCGCGCTCTCACGGACGCAGAGCTCGATCAGGCCCTCGCCGACGCCAAGCGCGATCTCTGGCAGGCACGGTTCGAGCTGACCACGCGCCAGCTGAAGGACTACAGCGTGATCATCCGCACGCGGCGGTCGATCGCGCGGATCCTCACCGTCCAGCACGAGCGCAAGCTCGGCACCACCGCGTGACGGGGAGGATCGACATGACGGGAAGGACGACGGTGCAGGCGAAGCGGAAGACGAAGGTCGGCCGCGTCGTCAGTGACCGGATGGACAAGACGATCGTCGTCTCGGTCGAGCGGCTCGCCCGCCACCCGCTGTACAAGCGGGTCATCCGGCTGACGAGCAAGTTCAAGGCCCACGACGAGGAGAACGTCGCGCGGATCGGCGACACGGTGCTCATCGAGGAGTCCCGGCCGCTGTCGGCGACCAAGCGGTGGCGCCTGGTCGAGGTGATCTCCCACGCGGGCGATGTCGACGCGTCGTCGATCGTCGCCGAGGAGGCCGCCACGTCCGAGGTGATCCACGCAGCGGCGCACCCGGGCCGCCACAAGGCCGACGAGGCCGAGAAGGCCGGGCAGGCCGGCGAGGAGGCCGGGGCGTGATCCAGCAGTACACGCGGCTCAAGGTGGCCGACAACACGGGCGCCCGCGTGATCGCGTGCATCCGGGTCATGGGTCGCTCGCGGAAGACGACCGCGGGAGTCGGCGACGTGATCATCGCGAGCGTGAAGCAGGCGATCCCGAACGCCGCCGTGAAGAAGGGCGACGTCGTCCGCGCGGTCATCGTGCGGACGAACAAGGAGTTCGGCCGCCCGGACGGCAGCCACATCCGCTTCGACGAGAACGCGGCCGTCCTCATCAACAACCAGGGCAACCCGCGCGGCACCCGCATCTTCGGGCCGGTCGCGCGCGAGCTGCGGGACAAGAACTACATGAAGATCGTCTCGCTCGCGCCGGAGGTGCTCTGACATGAGCCGTCCGGCCAGCCCGCCGACGAAGACCCGGGTCCTCGACATCCGCAAGGGCGACACGGTCCTTGTCCTGACGGGCAAGGACGCGTCCAAGCGCGGCACCGTCGAGCGGATCGTCCGCCCGGACCGGGTCGTGATCGAGGGCGTGAACATCGCGAAGAAGCACCAGAAGGCGCGGCCCCGGACGAACCAGGGCGACCGCGTGCCGCAGATGCAGCAGGGCGGCATCATCGACGTCGCGCAGCCGCTCCACATGAGCAACGTGATGATCGTGTGCGCCCGGTGTGACCAGCCCACGCGCGTCGCGCACGCGAAGGTGGAAGCCGGCAGGTTCGTGCGCGTCTGCCGCCGCTGCGGCGAGCCCCTGGAGGTGGCGGCGAGGTGAGCAACCGCCTTCGGACCCGCTACCGCGAAGAGGTCGCCCCGGCGCTCGTGAAGCAGTTCGGCTACGCGAACGCGATGCAGGTGCCCCGCCTCGAGAAGATCGTCGTGAACATCGGCATGGGCGAAGCGCTCCAGAACGCGAAGGCGATGGACGCCGCCACGGGCGATCTCGCGACGATCACCGGCCAGAAGCCGATCGTCACCAAGGCCAAGCGCTCCATCGCGCAGTTCCGCCTCCGCACCGGCAACCCTGTCGGCGCGAAGGTCACCCTGCGTGGCGAGCGGATGTGGGACTTCCTCGAGCGCCTCACCGTGCTCGCGCTCCCGCGCATCCGCGACTTCCGCGGGATCCCCGCGAAGTCGTTCGATGGGCGGGGAAACTACTCGCTCGGGCTCCGTGAGCAGCTCGCGTTCCCCGAGATCGATTACGACAAGGTCGACCGTCTCCGCGGGCTGGAGATCAGCATCGTGACGACGGCGAAGACGGACGAGGAGTCGAAGCGCCTGCTTGAACTCCTCGGCATGCCCTTCGCCGGGTAGGCGCGGGGAGGGGAAGGTCGATGGCGAAGAAGTCGATGATCGCGAAGGCCAAGCGGACACCGAGTCACCCGGTCCGCGCCTACCACCGATGCCTGGTGTGCGGCCGGCCGCGGGGCTACATGCGCCGGTTCGGTCTCTGCCGGATCTGCTTCCGCGAGCGCGCCCTCATGGGCGAGCTCCCGGGCGTGACGAAGTCGAGCTGGTAGGCGACAGATGAACATCTCCGATCCGATCGCGGACATGCTCACGCGGATCCGCAACGCGTCCCGGGCCCGGCACACGGAGGTCGTGGTCCCCGCGTCGCGGACGAAGCGCGAGATCGCGCGGATCCTCGTGGACGAGGGCTTCATCGCCTCCGTCGCCGAGGAGAAGCAGGGCCCCGTCCCGATGCTCCGCATCACACTCAAGTACGTCGACGGCAAGGCGCCGGTCGTCTCCGGGCTGAAGCGCATCAGCAAGCCGGGGCTCCGCGTGTATGCCGGCAAGACGGAGATCCCGCGCGTGCTCGGCGGGCTCGGCATCGTCATCGTGAGCACCAGTCGCGGGATCATGACCGGCCAGCAGGCGCGCCAGGCGCAGCTGGGCGGAGAGATCCTGGCGTACGTCTGGTAGGCGGGACATGTCGCGTATCGGCCGTCTCCCGATCACCATCCCGCCCGGTGTCGACGTGAAGCTCGACGGGACGACGATCACCGTCACCGGGCCCAAGGGCACGCTGACGCGCACCCTCACCGACCGCATCGGCGTCGAGCGCGAGGACGGGCGGATCCTCGTCACGCGTCCCGACGAGGCGAAGACCTCGAAGGCCCTCCACGGGCTGACTCGCACCCTCGTCGCGAACATGGTCGAGGGCGTGACCAACGGGTACCGCAAGGCACTCGAGATCACCGGCGTCGGCTACCGCGCCGCGCTCACCGGCAGGAAGCTGCAGCTGAGCCTCGGCTACAGCCATCCGATCGAGATCGACCCGCCGGACGGGATCAGCTTCGAGGTGGAGACCCCCACGAAGCTCGCCGTCGTCGGCATCGACAAGGAGCTCGTCGGCCAGATCGCCGCCGAGGTCCGCTCCAAGCGGAAGCCCGAGCCGTACAAGGGCAAGGGCGTCCGGTATGCCGGCGAGGTCATCCGCCGCAAGGCGGGCAAGGCCGGGAAGGTCGGCGGCAAGAAGTGACCACCCACCACCGCATGAAGGGAACGCCACGATGACGCAGGCCGCCAGCCGGAGCGCCGCGCGGCAGAAGCGGCATGAGCGGATCCGCCTCACTCTGGCGGGGACGCCGGCTCGCCCGCGCCTCGCGGTCTTCCGCAGCCTGAACCATATCTACGCTCAGGTGATCGACGACAGCACCGGTCGGACGATCGTCGCCGCCTCGACCCTGGAGAAGGATCTCCGGGGCGGGAAGGGGACGAAGTCCGAGGAGGCCGCGGTCGTCGGGCGCCTGGTGGCCGAGCGGGCCAAGTCCGCCGGCGTCGACAAGGTCGTCTTCGATCGGGCCGGGTTCCAGTACCACGGTCGGGTCAAGTCGCTCGCCGAGGCCGCCCGCGAGGCGGGCCTCGACTTCTGAGCGCGAGGAGCGAACGTGGCACGGATCGATCCCACCAAGCTCGCGCTCGAGGAGCGCGTCGTCCAGATCAACCGCGTCGCCAAGGTCGTCAAGGGCGGCCGGCGGTTCAGCTTCAGCGCGGTCGTCGTCGTCGGTGACGGTGACGGCCACGTGGGCGCCGGCCTCGGCAAGGCCGCGGAGGTCCCCGAGGCGATCCGCAAGGGCGTCGAGGACGCGAAGAAGCACCTCATCCGGATCCCGCGCGTCGGCACGACGATCCCTCACGAGGTCAGGCACGAGTACGCGGCCGCGAGGGTCATGCTCAAGCCCGCCTCGCAGGGGACCGGCGTCATCGCCGGGAGCTCCGTGCGTGCCGTCATGGAGGCCGCGGGGATCCGCGACATCCTCAGCAAGGTCCACGGGTCCACGAACCCGGTGAACGTCGTGAAGGCGACCATCGAGGCGCTCGACTCGCTTCGCTCCGCCGAGGAGGTCGCCGCGCAGCGCGGCGTCCCCGTGCGTGCGTTCGTCCCGGGCCAGCCGACGCGAGGAGGCAGTCGATGGCCGGTAGACTTCGCGTCACGCAGGTGAAGAGCACGATCAGCCACATCGCGCGCAACCGGGCCACCATCCGGGCGCTCGGTCTGGGCCGCATCGGCCGCACCGTCGAGCTCCCCGACAACGAGGCGGTCCGCGGCATGGTCCGGCAAGTCCGCTTCCTCGTCACCGTCGAGGAGCTCCCCGAGCGCGCCGACCAGGAGAAGGCATGAAGCTCCACGACCTCCAGCCGGCGGATGGGTCCCGCCGGCCGCGGGTCCGGGTCGGCCGCGGCATCGCGGCCGGCAAGGGCAAGACCGCGGGCAAGGGGACCAAGGGACAGAAGGCCCGCGCGGGCGGCTCGATCCCGGCCTGGTTCGAGGGCGGCCAGACGCCGCTCCACCAGCGGATCCCGAAGCTCCGCGGCTTCCGCAACCGCTTCAGGATCGAGTACGAGGTCGTGAACGTGGGGCGGATCTCCGCGTATGCGGAGGCCGACCGTTTCCTCGCCGGCGACGTCGAGGGCGGCAGGAAGGGCGCGAGGGCCCCGATCACGGTGAACCAGGAGATCCTGCACGCCGTGGGCCTCGTCACGTCGCTCAACAAGCCGCTGAAGATCCTCGGCCAGGGCGAGGTCACGGTCCCGCTGTTCGTCGTCGCCGACGCGTTCTCGAAGAGCGCCGTCGCGAAGATCGAGGCCGCGGGAGGGACCGCCCAGCCGCTCGAGATCCCCGCGGGACCGCTGGAGGCGATGGGCGTCGAGGTCGTCGAGGCCGAGGTCGTCGACGAGCCCGCCAGGGCCTCGAAGAAGGCTCGCGCCCCGAAGGCCGACGCGGCCCCGGCGAAGGCCGACGCGGCCCCGGCGAAGGCCGACGCGGCCCCGGCGAAGGCCCAGGCCTCCACGGTGGCCGATGCTCCCGCGGAGACGGAGGCTGCCGTGGCCGGGCCCACGGCAGCCGACGAGGCGGCGTCCGCGTCCGGCGCGGACGCCTGAGCCGGACGCCGAGCCGTGTTCGAATCCCTGCTCAACGCCTTTCGCGCGCCGGACATCCGGCGACGGATCCTCTATGTCGCCGGGATCCTCGTCGTCTTCCGCTTCCTGTCGCACGTCCCGGTGCCCGGTGCGGACCCGGCGGCGCTGAACCAGTTCTTCCAGGACAACCAGCTCTTCAGCCTGCTCGACCTCTTCTCCGGGGGCGGCCTCTCCCGCTTCTCGGTGGTCGGGCTCGGCGTCAACCCGTACATCAACGCCTCGATCATCATGCAGCTGATGACCGGGGTGGTCCCCGCGCTCATCGCCCTCAGCCGCGAGGGCGAGTACGGACGGAACAAGATCAACCAGTACACGCGATACCTGTCCGTCCCCCTCGCGATGCTCCAGGCCTACGGGTTCCTCGCGCTCCTCAACTCGCAGCGGATCCTCACGACCCCGTTCGACCTCGGGTCGTTCGAGACGCTCACGCAGATCGTCACGCTGACGGCCGGCTCCGTCCTCCTCATGTGGCTCGGCGAGCTCATCACGGAGAAGGGCATCGGCAACGGCATCAGCTTCATCATCTTCGCGGGCATCGTGGCGCGCGTGCCGGCCGGCATCCAGCGCTACCTGGAGTCGCCGGACCTGCTGGCGGGCGCCGTCTTCGTGGTCCTCGCGATCGCGATCGTGGCGGTCATCATCTACATCCAGGAGGGCCAGCGCCGCATCCCGATCCAGTACGCGAGCCGCGTGCGCGGCCGCCGCGTCTACCAGGGCGGCAGCACGTTCCTCCCGCTGCGCGTGAACCAGGCGGGCGTCATCCCGATCATCTTCGCGGTGAGCATCCTCCTGTTCCCCAGCCAGATCGCGCAGTACTTCACGACCTCGTCCATCACGGTCGTCGCGGATATCGCTCGTGCGGTCGTCAACTTCTTCAGCAACAACCTCGTCTACGGCGCGCTGTACTTCCTGTTGACGTTCGGATTCACGTACTTCTACACGGCGTTCACGTTCAAACCGGACGAGACGGCGGAGCAGCTGCGCAAGAACGGCGGGTTCATCCCCGGGATCCGGCCCGGCAAGCCCACGGCCGACTACCTCCAGCGCATCGTGACCCGGATCACGCTCCTCGGGGCGCTCTTCCTCGGCGCGATCGCGGTGGCGCCGTTCGTCGTCGGCGCGATCCTGCCGGGCCTCGGCGGGATCACGCTGGGCGGCACCAGCCTCCTCATCGTCGTGAGCGTCGTCGTCGAGACCCTCAAGCAGCTCGAGGCGCAGCTCCTCATGCGGAACTACGAGGGCTTCATCCGGTGAGGATCCTCGTCCTGCTCGGGGCGCCGGGTGCCGGCAAGGGCACCCAGGCGACGATCCTCGCGCAGCGACTGGGGCTTCCGCACGTGGCGACCGGGGACCTGTTCCGCGCGGCGGTCCGCGCGGGCACGGCCCTCGGTCGCGAGGCCCAGCGGTACATGGGGCGCGGGGAGCTCGTCCCCGACGCGATCACGGTCGACATGCTCGTCGAGCGCATCGACCGTTCCGATGCCCGAGAGGGGGTCGTCCTCGACGGCTTCCCGCGGAGCCGGAACCAGGCGGAGGCTCTCGAGGCCGCACTCCTGGCGCGGGGCGTCGAGGTCGAGCGCGCGCTCCTCGTCGACGTCCCCGCGGACGACCTCGTCGGCCGTCTCTCCGGTCGGTGGGTCTGCCGGCTCGCGGGCCACCCGTTCCACGTCGTCACGAACCCTCCGCGGATCCCCGGCATCTGCGACGTCGACGGCTCGCCGCTGGAGCAGCGGGAGGACGATCGCCCCGAGGTCGTGCGCGCGCGCCTCGCCCGGCAGCTCCCGCCGCTGCAGTCGGTCGTGGAGTACTACCGCGCCCGGGGCGTGCTGCGGACGATCGACGGCCGGCAGCCGATCGGGGACGTCACCCGGGACCTCATCGCCGCGGTGGAGACGGTCCGGCCCACGGCATGAGCATCGTCACCCGGAAGTCGTCCCGTGAGATCGACCTCATGCGCCGCGCCGGGCGGATCGTCGCGGAGGTCCTCGCCCTGGTCGAGTCCGGGCTCCGGCCCGGCATCTCGACGGCGGCCCTCGACGAGATGGCGGAGCGGCACATCCGCGACGCCGGCGCCGTGCCGTCGTTCAAGGGCTATTACGACTACCCCGCGTCGCTCTGCATCTCCATCGACGACGAGGTGGTCCACGGGATCCCCGGCGACCGCCAGATCAAGGCCGGCCAGGTCGTCAGCATCGATGCCGGCGCCATCTGGCAGGGCTACCATGGCGACGCCGCGCGGACGTTCGTCGTCGGCGAGGTGCCCGAGCGCGTGCGCGCCCTCGTCGACGACACGCGACTCGGCCTCATGGCGGGCATCGCGGCCGCTCGCCCCGGCGCCCACATCGGGGACATCTCGGCCGCCGTCGAGGCGATCGGGGTGCCCGCCGGCTACGGGATCGTCCGCCAGTACGTCGGCCACGGGATCGGGACGCGGATGCACGAGGCGCCGCAGGTCCCCAACTACACGACGGGCCAGCGCGGCCTGAAGCTCGTGCCGGGCATCTGCCTGGCCATCGAGCCCATGTTCACGCTCGGAACGTGGGAGTGCGACGTCCGCCCGGACGGCTGGACTGTCGTCACGCGCGACGGATCGCTCGCCGCCCACTTCGAGCACACGCTCGCGATCACAGAGGACGGACCGGAGATCCTCACCACCGTGTGAGGGGCCTTGCCGGGAGCGGCAAGGTTCGGTAAACTATGCGTTCGTGTGTCGGCCTCCGGCCGACGCACGCCCATGACACGGAGGAACGCAGGTCGCCTGTGGCCAAGAAGGACGCCATCGAAGTCGAAGGTACGGTCATCGAGCCGCTGCCGAACACCATGTTCGCAGTGGAGCTCGAGAACGGTCATCGCGTCCTCGCCCACATCAGCGGCAAGCTCCGGATGAACTTCATCCGGATCCTCCCCGGTGACCGGGTGCGCGTGGAGCTGTCGCCATACGACCTCTCGCGCGGCCGCATCACCTACCGGCTGAAGTAGCCGGCGACGAACACGAGACCCGGCGTCCCGGGGCGGTCCCGCCATGGCGGGGCATCCCCGGCCCCCACCACGACCCGCGACGACAGACGAACGAGGATCCGTTGAAGGTTCGAGCATCCGTCAAGGCCCGCTGCGACAACTGCAAGGTCATCCGTCGCCACGGGACCGTGATGGTCATCTGCGCCAATCCCAAGCACAAGCAGCGGCAGGGCTGACCCATGGCACGCATCGCCGGCGTCGACATCCCGCGCGAGAAGCGCGTCGAGGTCGCGCTCACGTACATCTACGGGATCGGCCTCCCGACCGCCCAGAAGATCCTCCAGCAGACGAACGTGAACCCGGACACCCGGGTCCGCGACCTGACGGAGGACCAGGTCAACCGCCTGCGCGAGCTCATCGACCGCCGCCACAAGGTCGAGGGCGACCTCCGCCGGGAGGTCGCGCTCAACATCAAGCGGCTCATCGAGATCGGCTCGTACCGGGGCCTGCGGCACCGCCGCAATCTTCCGGTGCGCGGCCAGCGGACGAAGACGAACGCCCGCGCCCGGCGCGGTCCGAAGAGGACCGTCGGCGCGCGCCGCAAGAAGTAAGAGGAAGTACCCCCAGGGATGGCTGACCGCAAGCGCGCCCCGAAGCAGCGCCGCAAGGAACGCAAGAACGTGCCCAGCGGGCACGTCCACGTCCTCGCGAGCTTCAACAACACCATCGTCACGATCACGGACCCCACCGGCCACGTCGTCGCGTGGGGCTCCGGCGGCGTCGCCGGCTTCAAGGGCTCGCGGAAGAGCACGCCCTACGCCGCGGCGCTCGCGGCGGACGGTGCGGCGCGCCGGGCGATGGAGCACGGGATGCGCCAGGTCGAGGTCTTCGTCAAGGGCCCCGGCGCCGGGCGCGAGCAGGCGATCCGGTCGCTCCAGGCGGCCGGCCTCGAGGTGACCGCGATCACCGACGTCACGCCGATCCCGCACAACGGCTGCCGCCCGCCCAAGCGGCGCCGGGTCTGAGCGAGGTCGCCCGACGATGGCCCGTTACACCGACTCCGTCTGCCGCCTCTGCCGCCGGGAGGGCGCGAAGCTCTTCCTGAAGGGCGAGCGCTGCTACACGAAGAAATGCGCGTTCGAGCGCCGGCCCACGCCACCCGGCCAGCACGGCGTCCGCCGCCGCAAGATGGGCGACTACGGGATCCAGCTGCGCGAGAAGCAGAAGGTCCGCCGCGTCTACCGCGTGCTCGAGAAGCAGTTCAAGAACTACTTCGAGGTGGCGGAGTCGCGCCCCGGCGTGACCGGCGAGAACCTGCTCCGGCTCCTCGAGCTGCGCCTGGACAACGTCGTCTACCGGATGGGCCTCGCGCGCTCGCGCGACCACGCCCGCCAGCTCGTCGGGCACGGCCACCTCGCCGTGAACGGCCGTGCCACGAACATCCCGTCGTTCCAGCTCAAGCCGGGCGATCGGATCGAGGTCCGCGAGTCCCGCCTTTCGCGCGAGCCGTTCAAGCTCGCGAAGGAGACGCTGCGCTCGCACCAGGCCCCCGAGTGGCTCACCGTGGACCCCGTCAAGCTCTCCGGGACCGTCCTGGCGCCGCCGCGCCGCGACCAGATGCCGATGGAGCTGAACGAGCAGCTCGTCGTCGAGTACTACTCGAGGTGACGCGGTGATCGAGCTGGATATCCCGCAGATCGAGCCGGTCGCCGAAGACGACCGACACGCTCGGTACGAGGCCGCCCCGCTCCCGGCGGGCTACGGCGTGACGCTCGGCAACGCCCTCCGGCGCGTGCTGCTGTCGTCTCTCGAGGGCGCCGCGGTCACCGCGATCCAGATCCGCGACGTCTACCAGGAGTTCTCGACCATCCCCGGTGTGAAGGAGGACGTCACCCAGATCGTCCTCAACGTGAAGAAGCTCCGCCTGAAGAGCTTCGCGACGCACCCGGTCCAGCTGCGGCTCGAGAAGGCGGGAGCCGGCCCGGTCACCGCCGCGGACATCATCGAGAACGCCGACGTCGAGATCGTCAACCCTGACCTCGTCCTCATGACCATCGATGCCGACGACGTCCGCATCGACATGGATCTCACGGTCGAGCGCGGCGTGGGCTACCAGGCCGCCGAGCGTCCCGAGGCGCCGCCGATCGGCGTCATCGCCGTGGACGCGATCTTCACGCCCGTGCGGAAGGTCAACTACACGGTGGAGAACACGCGCGTCGGCCAGATGACCAACTTCGACAAGCTGACCCTCGACATCGAGACGGACGGGACGATCACGCCGGAGGAGGCCCTCAGCAAGGCCGCGGACATCCTGATCCGCAACCTCCAGCTCTTCTCCTCGATCGGGATGACCGCCCTGCCGGCCGAGCGCTCCGCGAGTGCCGCGCCGCAGCTCCCGCCGAACATGCTCGACATGCCCATCGAGGAGCTCGACCTCCCGATGCGCGCCTACAACTCCCTGAAGCGCAACAACATCGTCAAGGTCGGGCAGCTGCTCCAGCTCTCCGACGACGACCTGCTCCGGATGCGCAACTTCGGGAAGAAGTCGCTCGACGAGATGAAGGAGCGGCTCCGGATGCGCGGGTTCATCCTCCCGTCGTCCGACGACGACACGGGCGAGGACGTCGAGGACGTCGTGGACGTCGAGCTCGACGACGAGCCGTTCGAGGGGGAGGACTGACAGTGGCCCATCGCGTCGACGGGCGCAAGCTCGGCCGCAAGCAGGGGCCGCGGCTCGCGCTCTACAAGAACCTCATCGTGTCGGTGCTGCGCTACGAGCGCGTGAAGACCACCGAGGCGAAGGCGAAGGAGGTCCGCCCGCAGGTCGAGCGGATCATCACCCTCGCGAAGCGGGGCGACCTGAGCGCCCGCCGGGCCGTCATCGCGGCGCTCCCGGATGAGCCGCTCGTCATCACCAAGCTCTTCGACGAGATCGCGCCGAAGTACGCGGACCGCACCTCGGGGTACACCCGGATCGTCCGCGTGGGTCAGCGTCAGGGCGATGCCGCCCCGATCGTCCAGCTCGAACTCGTCTGACGCAGTGAAGCGCGCCCGAGAGGGCGCCCCCGTGCGGTACCGCGCGCGGGTCGAATACGACGGGACCGACTTCGCGGGCTCCCAGGCGCAGGCCCGGGCTCGCACGGTCCAGGGGGAGCTCGAGGCCGCGCTCGCGACCCTGTCCGGCGGACGCCGGGTCAGGGTGGATGCGGCCGGGAGGACCGATGCGGGGGTCCACGCGACCGGACAGGTGATCGCCTTCACCTACGACGGCCGCCTCTCCGCAGCGGAGCTGGCGAGGGCGCTCGACGCCCTTCTCCCGCCCGACGTCGCGATCCGCGACCTCGGGCGCGCGCCGGCCGGGTTCCATCCGCGCTACGCGGCACGCTACCGGGATTACCGGTACACCGTGTGGAACGGACCCCGCAGCCCGCTCCGCGAGCGGACGGCACTCTGGGTGAAGGTCCCCCTCGACACCGCGGCGATGGCGCGGGCGGCGTCGGCCCTGGAGGGCCGGCACGACTTCCGGGCCTTCGGCGCAGCGGAGCGCGGGACGGTCCGGACCCTTCACCGGGTCCGGGTCCGGCGGGAGGGCCACCTCGTGACGATCGACGTCCGGGGAGATGCCTTCCTCCGCGGCATGGTTCGCAGGATCGTCGCCGCGCTGCTCCTGGTGGGTCGCGGTGAGACGGAGGAAGCGACGGTCGGCGCGGCGCTCGCGTCGCGGCGGCCGGCGTTCGGCGGGGCGAGCGCCCCGGCGAAGGGGCTCTGCCTTCGGCGGGTCGCCCTCGGGCGCCCGGCCGGTGATGGGATGAGGAACGAGGAACGATGAACTCGAAGACCTACACGCTCAAGGGGAGCGAGATCGAGCGACGCTGGTACGTCGTCGACGCGACGGACGAGACGCTCGGCCGCCTCGCGTCCCGCGTTGCGCGCGTCCTCGAGGGCAAGCACAAGCCCACGTTCACGCCCAACCTCGACTCCGGCGATCACGTGATCGTCGTGAACGCCGCCAGGATCGCCGTCTCGCGTGACAAGCTCGACTCGAAGCTCTACCGCCGCCACAGCGGCTACCCGATGGGCTACAAGGAGGAGACGCTCGGGCATCTCCTCGCGCGGCGCCCCGAGGAGGTCATCCGCCGGGCGGTGAAGGGCATGCTCCAGCACAACAGGCTCGGCACGCAGCAGCTGCGCAAGCTGAAGGTGTACGCGGGTCCCGAGCACCCCCACGAAGCACAGAAGCCCGAGCCGCTCGGCTGATCAGGAGCAACGGACAGATGTCGAATCTCGGCTATCACGAGGGGACCGGCCGGCGGAAGACCGCCGTCGCGCGCGTGCGTCTCATGCCCGGCGAGGGTGAGATCGTCGTCAACGGTCGCACGCTCGAGCAGCACTTTGGCAACGCCGTGAGCGAGTCGGAGATCCGCATGCCGTTCCGCGTGACCGGCACCGAGGGTCGCTTCAACGTCATGGTCAAGGTCGAGGGCGGCGGCGTGACCGGCCAGGCCGGCGCGATCCGCCATGGGATCGCCCGGGCGCTCCTCGACGTGGACGCCGACGCGAACCGCGTCCCGCTGCGCCAGGCCGGCCTCCTCACCCGCGACCCGCGGATGAAGGAGCGGAAGAAGTACGGTCTCAAGCGGGCCCGGAAGGCGCCGCAGTACACCAAGCGCTGATTCCTGTGGGCCCGACGGGGCCCGGGTCGGCCGCGACCCTCGCGGCGACCGGGCGCACGGACGGGGTGGGATGACCGACAGGCTGTTCGACCGGTACAAGGACGCCCTCCGGGCGGGTCATGTCGCCGTGCTCCGCGGGCGCCTCGACGAGGCGCTCGCCGCCTATCGGGTCGCGGAGGAGATCGCCCCCGGACGAGCGCTGCCACACACCAGCATGGGAGGCGTCCTGCTCGACCTGGGTCGGGTGGACGAGGCCCTCGAGGAGCTGCGGATCGCGCTCGAGCTCGCGCCGCGGGACGAGGGCGCTCTCCTGGGTCGCGCCGAGGCGCTGGTCCGCGCGGGGCGGCCCGCCGACGCCGCCGCCTTCCTCGACATCCTCGCCGAGGTCCAGGGCGAGGCGGGCCGCGGCGCGGACGCCATCGAGACGCTCCAGCGCGCCCTCGTCCTGGAGGAGAGGGTGGGACGCCGGCGGCGCTACCAGCGGGCGGTGCGGGACCTTCGCGTCGCGAGCGGCGGCCGGATGTCCGACGGAGCCTCGCGGCTCGCCCTGCCCCTCGCGGTGGCCGCGCCCGAGGCGGCGGCCGAGGTGCCCGCCACGGAGCCCGCGGCCGACGGGCCGGCGATCGAGGGCGAGGCCGGCACGGGACCAACGGAAGGCGCTCAGGCGGCGGCCGCGGATGCCGGTCCGGCAGAGGAGGCCGTCGCGGCGGTGCCCCGGGACCCCCGCCTCGCGGGTGACGCCCTGGTCGTGGCGGCGGAGGAGGCCATCGCCCGGGGCGACGATGCCGCGGCCCTCGACGCCTACCGCGAGGCGGCGCGGGTCTTCGACGAGGGCGGCCTGCCCATCGCCGCTCTCGACGCATGCCGCGAGGCGCTCGCCCTCGCACCCGGGGACATCGACGTCCACCTGCGGTACGCGTCGATTTACCGCTCGCGGGGCTGGCGCGAGATCGCCGCCGACCGGCTCGCGAGCATCCTGCGGCTCGTCGATCTTGCGGGCGACGCGGAGGGCCGCGAGCGCATCTGCGCCGTCATCGCCGCCACCTACCCCGACGACGAGCGTCTCATCGCCCTCTGTGCCTGACCGGCACGGCCGGGGAGGCCGGACGGGCGTCCGGGACCCCGATGCTAGACTCGTCACGGGATGACCTTCATCGAGTCCATCGGCGGACAGATCAGCTTCACCACGCTCCTCGACATCGGCATCACGGCGCTCCTCATCTACTGGCTGTTCAGCCTCATCCAGGGGACGCGCGCGGTCCGCCTCGTCATCGGCGTCGCCGTCCTCATCCTCGTGTACGCCCTGGCGCAGCTGCTCGACCTGCGCCTGCTGTCGCAGATCCTGCAGACCGGCGCCGTCGTCGGGCTGTTCGCGCTCGTCGTGGTCTTCCAGCCGGAGCTGCGCCGCGCCCTGGAGCGGATCGGCCGGGTCGGGTCGCTGGGGTGGCTGGCCTCTCCGGGTGAGGCGAGGGTCGCCGAGCGCGTCGCGGCAGCCGTCGCGGCCGCCTCCGCCCGGCTCGCGGCGCAGCGCGCGGGGGCACTCATCGTCATGGAGCGCGAGACCGGCCTCGGCGAATACGCGGAGACCGGGGTCCCGCTCGACGCCGAGCTGTCCGTGGACCTCATCTGCACGATCTTCGTCCCGCGGACGCCGCTGCACGACGGCGCTGTCATCGTCCGCGGCGAGAGGATCGTCGCCGCGGGTGCCACGCTCCCGCTCGCCGAGCTGACCGTCCAGCCGGAGCGCATCGGGACGCGGCATCGCGCCGCCCTGGGCATCACCGAGCAGACCGACGCCGTCGTGGTGGTCGTCTCCGAGGAGACCGGCCGCATGAGCCTCGTGGAGCGGGCACGGATCGTCCGCAATCTCGACGAGGGGGCGCTCGCGAGCGCGCTCGTCGCGCTCCTGCGCCCCGGCGGCGGCAGGGGCGCAGGCGTGCTCGCCGGCCGTGCCCGGACCGTCTCGTTCTCGCAGGCGCGCTTCCAGGCGATCCCGCGGCGGGGCGCCCGGCCCGTGCAGGCTTCCGGTGACGAGCCGGAGGCTCCGGCGGCGGCCACCCCGGACGAGCCGGCCGCTGCGACGGCGAGCGGCGGGCCGGGATGAGGACCGCGGTCGACTTCGTCGTCCGGAACTGGCCCCTCAAGCTCGCGGCCATCCTGCTCGCCGTCGCCCTGTACGCGGGCGTCGTGGTCTCCCAGAGTGCCCGGACGTGGCCGGGCCGCGTGCCGATCGAGGCGCTGAACCAGCCGACCAGCGTCTTCGTCCTCGATGCCCTCCCGGACGTCACGGCCATCCGCTACCTGGCTCCGGTCGACGCGGCCAACCGGATCTCGAGCCTCAGCTTCACCGCGTCGGTGGACCTCGGAGGGGTCGATCCGCGCTCCGCCGACGGGTTCGTCACCGTGCCGGTCGTCGTCACCGCCACGGATCCGCGGATCCAGGTGGTGGACTACGCGCCGCAGCGCATCCAGGTCCGCGTGGACCCGCTCGTGGACGTGACCGTCCCGGTCGAGGTCGACCGCGGGACGCTTCCCGAGGGGCTCATCGCGACGGACCCGAGCGTGGAGCCGGCGACGGTCACGGTCACCGGGCCGAAGTCACAGGCCACGCAGGTCGTCGCGGCCCTGGCGCGCGTCCGCGTCCAGCCCGCCGGGCTCGACGTGGACCGGCAGGTGGACCTCGTCCCGGTGGACGCGCGGGGCGCCGAGGTCGCGCAGGTGGACGTCTCCCCGCCGTCGGCGCGCGTCCGGATCGGCGTCTCAAGCCAGTCCACCACGCGGACGCTCCCGGTCGCGCCCGTGCTGCGCGGCGAGCCGGCGAACGGCTACGAGGTGACCGCCACGTCGACCGACCCGGCGGTCGTCACGATCCACGGCGATGCGGCCACGCTGGCCGGCCTCACGTCCATCCCCACGAAGCCGGTGAGCATCGAGGGAGCGAAGGAGGACGTCGTCCGGAAGGTGGGGCTCGTCCCGCCGGACGGTGTCACGCTCGACCTCGAGACGCCGGTCGCGGTGACGGCCGCGATCGGGCCGCGCGAAGGGACGCGGACGCTCACGGCGGGGATCGTGCTCGACGGGGCATCCGCGGATCTCACGTATGCGCTGGGCTCCGGCTCCGTGCTCGTCACGCTGGGCGGCCCGGTCGCCAGCCTGGACGCCATCGACGCGGGGTCGTTCACCGTCCGCGTGGACGTCGCGGACCTCGCATCCGGCTCGCACGTCGTGCCGGTCATCGTGGACGTCCCGGACGAGCTCACGCTCGTCTCCGTCACGCCGCCGCGGATCGCCGTCGAGGTGATCGCGCCGGCGCCGACCCCCACGCCATCGCCGCCGCCGACGGCCGAGCCGTCGCTCGGCCCCTGACCCGGAGGATCGATTGGGCCGTCTCTTCGGCACGGACGGGATCCGCGGGGTCGCGAACGTGGATCTCACGCCCGCGCTGGCGTTCGCCCTCGGGCGTGCCACCGCCCGCCGCCTCGCGGGCCCCGGCAGAGCGATCGTCGTCGGCCGCGACACCCGCCGCTCCGGCGACATGTTCGTCTCGGCGATCGCCGCGGGTGCGGCGAGCCTGGGCGCCGACGTGCATCTCGCGGGGGAGGTCCCCACCCCGGGCCTGGCGTTCCTCGTCGCGGACGGGGCGTATGCCGCCGGAATCATGGTGTCCGCCTCGCACAACCCGGCAGCCGACAACGGCCTGAAGGTCCTCGACGCGCGCGGGATGAAGCTCGACGACCGGGTGGAGGACGAGATCGAGATCCTGATCTCGGCGTCGGACGGGCTGGAGGGCGTCCCGAACGAGGCGATCGGGTCGATCCGCGACCTCACCGAGGGCCTTCGGGCGCGATATGTCGCGCACCGTTCGGCGCTCGCTTCGACGTTCCGTTCGAACCAGCGGGTCGTCGTCGACGGGGCGAACGGCTCCGGCGCCGCTGTCGCCGGCGGGATCCTCGCGGCGACGGGCGCCCGCATCGAGGTGATCCACTGCCGGCCCGACGGAGTGAACATCAACCTCGGATGCGGCGCGACAGACCCGGTCTCGCTGGCCGCGGAGGTCGTGGCCCGCGGTGCCGACCTCGGGTTCGCGCTCGACGGGGACGCCGACCGCTGCGTCGCCGTGGACGCGTCCGGCCGCATCGTCGACGGCGACCAGCTCATCGGGCTGCTCGCCATCGACCGTATCGAGCGTGGCGTGCTGCCGCACGGGCGGGTCGTCGCGAGCGTGCTCTCCAACGGGGGCCTCGAGGCCGCACTGGAGCACGCCGGGGGGAGCCTGGTGCGGACGCCCGTCGGGGACAAGTACATCCTCGAGGGGATGCTCGCCAACGACGCCGCCCTCGGCGGCGAGAAGAGCGGGCACGTGATCTTCCGCGAGCTCTCGTCCACCGGGGACGGGATCGTGACCGCGATCGAGGTGCTGCGCGTCATGAGCGCCTCGGGCGCCGCCATCGCGGACCTCGCCGCGCGGATCCCTCTCCTGCCGCAGGTGCAGCGCGCGATCCGTGTCCGCCACAAGGAGCGGTGGGAGAGCGACCCGGCGATCGTCGCGGCGGTCGAGGAAGCGCGGCTGCGCCTCGGTCGCGCCGGGCGCATCCTCGTCCGCCCCTCCGGGACGGAGCCGGCACTCCGGATCATGGTGGAGGGCCCGGACCCGGACCTCGTCGCGGAGCTCGCCGACGGCATCGGGGCACTCGCGGACCAGCGACTACACTAGCCGGTGCCCCGCGACGGGCGACGAAGGCGAGAGAGAGGGACCTCCGGGGCATGTGCGGGATCGTCGGATACACCGGGCCCCGGGAGGCGGGCCCGATCCTCCTCGAGGGCCTGCGACGGCTCGAGTACCGCGGCTACGATTCGGCCGGCATCGCGCTCGTCACCGAAGACGGTGAGCTCTTCGTCGAGAAGAAGGCGGGGAAGCTCGCGAACCTGCGCACGGCGCTCGCGGACCGGACCCCGCACGCCGGGATCGGCCTCGCCCACACCCGGTGGGCCACGCACGGCCGACCGAACGACGAGAACGCCCACCCGCACGTGGACTGCACGGGCGACATCACCGTCATCCACAACGGGATCATCGAGAACTTCCGCGAGCTGCGCGACCGGCTCGAAGCGTCCGGCCACCAGCTCAGGTCCGAGACGGACACCGAGGCGATCGCGCACCTCGTCGAGGAGGCGTACGCGGGGGACATCGCCGACGCGACCAGGACCGCCCTCCGGCAGCTCGAGGGCGCGTACGCGATCGCCGTCCTCCACCGCCGCGAGCCGGACCGACTGGTCGGGGCGCGGATGAACGTCCCGCTCGTCGTCGGCCTGGGCGACGGCGAGTCGTTCCTCGCCTCGGACCCGGCGGCGATCCTCGCGCACACCGACCGGGTGATCTTCCTGGAGGAGGGTGACGTCGCCGACATTCGCCCGGGCGGCGTGACCGTCACCGACGTCGAGGGCGTCGCCCTCGCCCGGCCCGAAGCCCGGATCACCTGGACGGCGGAGTCGGCGGAGAAGGGCGGCTACGACCACTTCATGCTCAAGGAGATGTACGAGCAGCCCGACGCCCTCCGCTCGTGCATCGCCGGCCGGGTGCGGCGTGACGACCGGATCGTGGTGGAGGAGATCGCGCCGATCGCCGGCCTCCTGGAGTCGATCGATCGCGTGGAGCTGATCGCCTGCGGGACGGCCTACTACGCATCCCTCGCCGGCGCGGCGGCGCTCGAGGAGCTGGCCGGGATCCCGGCCCGCGCCACCGTCGGCTCCGAGTTCCGGTACTCGCCCCCGCCGCTGAACGCGCGCACCCTCGTCATCGCCGTGACGCAGTCCGGCGAGACCGCCGACACCATCGCCCCGACCCGGCTCGCACGGGAGCGCGGGTGCCCGATCGTCGCCGTGACGAACACCGTGGGCTCGGCGATCACCCGCGAGGCGGACGCCGCGCTGTTCCTTCAGGTCGGGCCCGAGATCGCCGTCGCCGCGAGCAAGACGTTCGTCGCGCAGGTCACCACGGTCGTGATCCTCGCGGCCGCGATCGCGAAGGCTCGTGGCTCCCTGCCGCGGGAGCGCGAGCGCGCGCTCTGCCGGGCCCTTCGCGCCCTGCCCGACGGCGCGCGACGCGCGCGGGAGAACGCCGAGGCGTCGAACGTCGCCGACCTGGCCCGCCGGTACATGGACTCGCGGGGGTTCATGTACGTGGGCCGCGGGTACTCGTACCCGACGGCGCTCGAGGGCGCGCTGAAGCTCAAGGAGATCAGCTACATCCACGCCGAGGGCTACGCCGCCGGCGAGCTGAAGCACGGGCCCATCTCGCTGCTCGACGCCGAGTGCCCCCTGGTCGCCGTCGCGACGCGCTCGAGCGTCTACGACAAGCTGATCAGCAACGTCATGGAGGGTCGCGCTCGCGACGCGCGGGTCATCGCGGTCGCGACCGAGGGCGACCCGCAGATCGAGCGCTTCGCCGACGAGATCCTCTGGGTGCCCGACACCGACGAGATGCTCTCGCCGGTCCTCGCGATCGTCCCTCTGCAACTCTTCGCGTACCACACGGCCGTCGCGCGTGGGACCGACGTGGACCAGCCGCGCAATCTCGCGAAGTCCGTCACGGTCGAGTAGCGCGATGGCCAGCGACGTCCGGCTCGACGGCCCGCCGCCCGGCACGACCGAGCTCGGGATCGACATCGTCCGGGTCGCGCGGCTCCGTGCCGCGCTCGAGCGGTTCGGCGACCGCTTCGTGAGCCGGGTGTGCACCCCGCGCGAGGCCGCGTACGTGCGCGGCCGGGCGGAGACGCTCGCGGGCCGGTGGGCGGCGAAAGAGGCCGTCAGCAAGGTGCTGGGCCTGGGGGTCCGCGGGATCGGCTGGCGCGACATCGAGGTCGAGCGGCTGCCGACCGGGCAGCCGGCGGTGGTGCTCCACGGGCGCGCGGCCGCGCGGGCGGAGCAGCTGGGCATGGCGAGCATCGCGCTCTCGATCAGCCACGAGGACGAGTTCGCCGTGGCGATCGCCTACGGCGTGCGCTCGGCAGCCGGCCGGTACGTGTTCCCACCGGACATCGACGACCGGATCGACGAGCGGGAGCGCGCCCTGCTCGCGCGGCTCGAGCGCGTCCGTGCGCTCCACGCGCAGCTCCGCGCGGCGGAGGAGGGGGCGTGAGCGGGCACGCTGCAGGGGCGCGACCGGACCCGATCGACGAACGCGCGGCCGCCGCGCTCCTGCCGGCTCGCCCCGTCCGGGGACACAAGGGGACGTTCGGCAAGCTGCTCGTCATCGCCGGTTCGCTCGACTACGCCGGCGCGGCACTCCTCGTGTGCCGTGCGGCGGGCCGCGCCGGCGCCGGCCTGGTGACGCTCGCGGTCCCGGAGTCGCTTCAGCCGCTCTTCGCCGCGAAGGTCGAGGAGGCGACGACGATGGCGCTGCCGGAGGACGACGTCGAGGAGGTCGACCCCGAGCCTGCCCTTGCGAAGGTCCTCGATCACGACCACGACGCTCTCGTCGTCGGGCCCGGGCTCCGCGCCGCGCTCGCCACCGGCGACCTCGTCCGGGGCATCCTCTCGGTCGAAGGCGACCCCGACCCGGCCCCCGCGGTCGTGGATGCCGAGGCTCTCCGCTCGCTCGCGTCGGAGGACGGCTGGTGGGAGGGGATCCGCCGCCGAGCCGTCCTCACCCCGCACACGGGCGAGTTCGTCCGCCTCCGCGTCGCGAGCGGCGTCGAGGCGGGGGCGGACGGGGATCTCATCGCGGACGACGACGCCCGCGCCGCAGCGGCGGCGGACGCCGCCCGGGCCTGGGGCCAGGTCGTCGTCCTCAAGGGCGCCCGGACGGTCGTCGCGGCGCCGGACGGCTCGGTCGCGGTCGCGCCGTTCGAGAACCCGGCGCTCGCGAGCGGCGGGACCGGCGACGTGCTCGCCGGCACCATCGGCGCGCTCCTCGCCCAGGGCCTGGCGCCGTACGATGCCGCCCGACTCGGCGTCCACCTGCACGGGGCGGCGGGTGAGGCCGTCCGCCACCGGATCGGCGACGCGGGCCTCCTCGCGTCGGACCTGCCTCTGGAGATCGCGATCGCGCGCCGCCGGCTGCAGGACCGCGTGGACCGCGAGGCGCGTGGCCGCCGCCTCGGCTTCGGCGCCCACGGCGACGTGGGCGCGCACGCCGACGCCGCAGGCGCGCACCCGGCCGATGGAGCCGACGGAGCGGAGCCGCGCGCCGCCGGAGACGCCGCCGGGGACGCATGAGCCGATCCGCGCCCATCGACCGGCGTCTCGCGGAGGCCGGCCTTCCGATGCTCCCGCGCACGGCCTGGCTGCGAGTGGACACGGACGTCCTTGCGGCGAACCTGGCGGCGCTGCGGGCGCTCGCGGGCTCCGGCGTCGCCATCCACGTCGTCGTCAAGGCGGACGCGTACGGCCACGGGGCCGTCCCGGTCTCCCGGGCGCTCGAGGCGGCCGGCGCCGACGGGTTCTGTGTCGCGTCCTTCGACGAGGCGCTCGAGCTGCGCGCCGGCGGCGTGCGCGCGCCCGTGGTCGTCCTGTACGCCGTCCCGGCGGCCCACGTCGCCGAGGCCGCTCGCCTTCGCGTCGCCCTCACCGTCGCGGACGACGTCCTCCTCCCCCGGACCCTGGAGGCCGTCGCCGCCGCTCGGGCAGCAGGCGCGCTGCGCCGGCGTGTCGCGATCCATCTCCAGGTGGAGACCGGTCTCGGGCGGGATGGGGTGGACGCCGCGTCCGTCGCGGCCGCGGCGCGCGCGATCCGCGCGACCCCCGGAGCGGCTCTCGCCGGCGTCTGGACCCACCTCGCCGCCCCGGGCGACCCGGCGAGCGCCGGCCGGCAGGTCGCCTCGTTCGCGGAAGCCACGGGGCGGCTCGCGCAGGCCCGCGTCCGCCACGGGCCGCGGCACGTCGCGGCGAGCGGCGCGGTCCTCGCGTCATCCGCCCCCCCGTACGACGCAGCGCGCATCGGCATCGCGGTCTTCGGCATCGCCCCGGACACGGTCGCGGGCGACCCCGCCGTGCGGGACCGCCTCGCGCTGCTCCGACCCGCGGCGTCCCTCCACGCGCTCCCCGTCCGCGTGGCCGACCTGCCGGCGGGGCACGGCGTGGGGTACGGCCCGTCGTTCGTCACCGGCCGGCCCAGCCGGATCGCCACGCTCCCGCTCGGGTACGCGGACGGCTGGTGGAGGGCTTTCGAGGGCGCGCCCGTCCTCGTCCGCGGCATGGCCGTCCCGACGGTCGGCCGCGTGTCCATGGACTCCGTCACGGTGGACGTCACCGACGTCCCGGGCCCGCCGGTCACCGTCGACGACGAGTTCGTCCTGCTGGGTCGCCAGGGCACGGCGGAGGCCGGGATCGACGAGCTGGCGCGTCGAGGCGCCACCATCGCGTACGAGGTGGTCGCGCTGCTCGGCCGGCGTCTCTCCCGGGTGTACAATTCGTCCTCCGGCACCGGCACGATACGGACGCTCACGGGGGAGGTCCGGCGATGACGCGACTCCAGGCCTGGCGCGGGGACATCTGCGATCTCGAGGTCGATGCGATCGTCTCGCCCTCGACGATCTCTCTCTGGATGTCGAGCGGCGTCGGAGCGGCGATCAAGAAGCGCGGCGGTGACGCCATCGAGATCGCGGCCGTCCGCAAGGCGCCGGTCGCCCTCGGCGATGCGGTCGTCACCTCGGCCGGCGCCCTGCTCGCGAAGAGCGTGATCCACGCGGCCACGCTGGAGGCCGCACACCGGACGACACCCGAGGTGGTCGCGACGGCGGCGCGCAGCGCCGTGCGGCGGGCGCATGAGATCGGGGCGCACTCGCTCGCGGTGCCGGCGCTCGGCGCGGGCATGGGCGGCCTGGACGGGGAGGCGTCCGCGCGGGCGACCGTCGCGGCCGTCCGCGAAGCACTCGCCGACGCGCCCGGGGTCCGGCGGGTGGTCTTCGCGCTCGCGGATGCCGAGACCTTCGACGCCTATCGCGCCGAGATCGAGCGGACGGAGATGCCGGTGGGGACCGCATGAGCTTCCGGCCCGAGCCGGCGGAGGAGGAGCGCGCGGACCTCGTCGAGCACGTCGAGCGCGTCGCCCGCGAGATCCACCTGCGCGGGCTCACGGCCTCGGCCGTCCACTTCCTCGAGGCGAGCCGGCCCGAGTCCGGGCTCTCCGGGAGCGCGATGCTCTTCTTCGACCCGGTCCTGCGGCAGGTGTTCGGCAGCGGGCACGACCCCGTTGTCGCGATCCTCGCCGACGACGAGGGGATCGACCGCCTCATCGACCGCTTGCTCGACCTCGACGAGGAGGAGGGCTGGGAGGCCTGACGCGACGGGCCCGCGCGAGGCGGCAGGCCGGTCCGACCCGCGGCGCGACCGCGACGCGCCGTGGCGGGTAGGATTCCATCGGTGAGCAGCGCAGCGGACGTCCGGGTCGTCGTCGAGCAGGGGACCGCGACCGTCGCCGTCTCCATCCTCGCCCGGGTCGGGGGTCGGTTGCGCCTCGTCGCGTCCGAGGCCGCACCGGCGGCCGTCGGCGCCGATGCGCTCGTCGCCCGGCTCGTCCGGGCGGCGCGCTCCGCGGACGCCGACCTCGCCCGCGACCTCCCCACACCGGCGCGTGCGATGGATCTCCCCCGGATCGTCTCGCGCGGCTCGACGGTCCCCGGCGCGGCCGTGCTGGCCGCCTCGGAGCGCCAGGGCACTGCCCTGGCGGCCGCGGTGCGCACCGCCGGGTTCGCCCTGCGGGCGCCCGAGGCCGCGCCGGACCTGCTCGGTGCGCTGGCTGCCGCCCTGCGACCCGACGTGACGGTCGTGGTGGCCGGCAGCGGGCCGAAGCCGACATCGGACGAGCGTGGGATCGCCGACGAGATCCTCGCGGCCATCGGGTCGATCGCCGCGCGGCGCCCCGAGGTCTCGTTCGTCGTCGCGGGTCCGCTCGCTGCCCGGATCGCCGCGCCGGACGTGCGCGCGCGGACGGCGGTCGTCGACGACCCGGCGGACGCGGACGGTGGCCTCGCCCTGCACGAGACGCTCCTGGAGATCGGCCTCTCGCCCGACCACACCCGCCGCGGGATCGTCGCGGCCGCCCGGGAGATCGCGCTCCTCCTCGAGCTCCGCGTCGAGGTCGTCGAGGTGGGGCATGCCGCGGGGTTACGCCTGCTCGCCTGGCAGGCCGGCGAGGGGGCCGCGAGCACGGACGCCCGCGTCGCGGTCCTCGCTGACGGCGCTCTCGCGCCCCCCGACCCGCCCGACGAGATGGTGGACGCGATCGCGGCCTGGTCGCCGGTCGCGGTGGACCGAGTCCGGCTCCGCGACCGGCTCGTGGAGGCGTACGAGACCCCCTGGGGCGATCTCGACGGGGAAGGCGCGGCTCTCGTCCTCGCGGCCGCGCGGGCGGCGGTCGAGCGGCTCGTCGCGTCCACGCCGGACGTCGGCGCGCTCCCCGGGGCCGACCTCCTCGTCGCGGCGGGTGGGGCCTGGGCCGCAGCGCCGGCCCCGGCCGTCGCGCTCGCGCTCGTGGATGCGGCTCGCCGGGCCGGAGCGATGCAGCTCGGCCTCGACCATGCGCGGCTCCTGGGACCGCTCGGCCTCGTCGCGGATCCCGACGAGCGCCGCGCCCTCATCGCCGGCGCGATCGACGACATCGTCCTCCCGCTCGGGACGGCGATCATCCCGCGCGGCGTCCGCACCGGGCGCGGCATCGCGGGGCACCTGAGCCTCACGGTGGACGGGTCGATCACCACGTACATGGATCTCGAGGCCGGCGGGATCCATCTCGTGGACATGCCCCCCGGGGCCACCGGGGTCGCGCGGCTCGCCGTCCGCGACGCCGTCGACCTCGGCGTCCGCGGCCGCGAGTTCGAGATCCCCGTGTCGGGTGGCCTCGGTGGCCTGCTCGTGGACATGCGCGACGTCCCGCTCCGCCTGCCGTCGCGGCCGGACCGCCGCCGCGACGCGCTCGCCGCCTGGCAGCGCCCGCTCTGGCCGGACGCGGATCGATGAGCGACGGCAGCCGCTCCGCCGTCACGGGGGGCCTTGACCTCGTGGTCGTCCGCCCGCTCATCGTGTCTTCGCCGGTCATCCGGTTCCCACTCGCCCCCGGAGACCGGGCGCTGGTGCTCGACGGCGAGGAGGTCGCCGCGGGCACCACGCTGGCGCGTCGGTACCGTGACGTCCGCGTGGAGGTCTTCCCACGCCCGGAGGGCTCACTGCGCGCCTCGCCCGCGCCCGGCGCGTGGTGGCCCGGCACGGAGGCGGCGCGGGGTCGCGGTCGCGCCCGCCGGGGGACCCCGGCGGGCGAGGTCCTCTACGACGTCGGCGACCGCTGGCACGTCGCCGTCGGCGAGCACGAGGAGGCGCTCGACGCCCCGGCGGACGGAAGGGTCGAGCATGTCCGTCCGGGGACGGGGCTGGCGCTTCGGGTCACGGGCGCGGGGATCCCCGGCGTCGCCGCGGTCGGCGGCCCGAGCCGCGGTCGCCTCGTGACGTTCCCGGCGGACGCCGACCTGCGGACCGGGGCGCTCGACGTCGGGCTGGCCGGGGCGATCGTCGCCGTGGGTGCACGCGTGGACGCCGAGACCCTGACCCGGTGCCGTGCGACGGGCCTCCGCGGCGTCGTCGTCGCGAACCTCTCGGACAAGGAGCGGCGCGACTTCCTCGCCTCCGAGGCGCGGCAGCGGGCCGGCTACCACGGCATCGCTCCGTTCGCCGTCCTCATCCTCGACGGCGCCG
The DNA here is from genome assembly GCA_963717255.1 of uncultured Chloroflexia bacterium. Classification (GTDB taxonomy): domain Bacteria; phylum Chloroflexota; class Limnocylindria; order Limnocylindrales; family CSP1-4; genus CAIYQJ01. The sequence goes on from CAVQVT010000006.1 coordinate 170,034, forward strand.
TCCGGCGCCCGATCGCATCGCCGGTCCGCGCGCTCCTCGAGAGCATCGACGGCCGTGAGGTGGCGATCGTGGGCGATCCGGCGATGCTCGTCTTCGACCCGGTCGGCGTCGAGATGCCGGAGGTGCCGGCGGACTTCGTACGGATCGGGAGCGGTCCGGCGGCCGGCCGCGAGGCGACATGGGTCGCCGACCTCGGGATCCGACGGTTCCGGGCGGGTGTCCGGCTCCGGGCGGGCCTGGTCCGGCTGGACGACGGGAGCGAGGTCGCCGTCCCGCTCGCGGACCTCGAACGCTACGCGTAGCGGGGGCCGCGCGGCCGGTCGCGTCGGCTGCCGGGGACGTGTACCCTCGGGCCGTGTCCACGATGCCTGACGACGTCGCCGTCGAGACGCACGACCCGACCGAGACCCGCGCCCTCGGCGCCCGCCTCGGCGCCGTCGCGCGCCGCGGGGACGTCGTCGCGGTCACCGGCGACCTCGGGGCGGGCAAGACCGAGCTGGCCAAGGGCTTCGGCCGGGGCCTGGGCGTGACGGAGACGGTCTCGTCGCCGAGCTTCGTCCTCATGGCGGAGCACGCGGGGCGGCTCCCGTTCTTCCACGTCGACCTCTACCGCCTCGACGGTCCGGAGGCCGCCCTCGCTGCGGGCCTCCTCGACGAGCGCGAGGAGGAGGGGGTGACGCTCATCGAGTGGGCCGAGCGCCTCGGTGCCGAGATCCCGCCGGGCCGGCTCGAGATCCGGATCGAGACGCTCGCCGACGACGCCCGGCGGATCCATCTCCGAGCTACGGACGCCGCGCACCGCCGCTACGTGGAGGCCGTCGCGTGAGCGCGGCCGGCGGCCCGATCCTCGCGATCGACACCGCGACGTCCGTCGCCTACGTGGCCCTCGCCGCGCCGGACGGGACCATGCTCGCGGCGGACGCGTGGACGGCCGGTCACCGGCACGGGGAGGAGCTGCTCACGCGGATCGACGCGCTCCTCGTCGGAGCGCGGGTGTCGCCCTCCGCGCTCGGCGGGATCGCCGTCGGGCTCGGGCCCGGCGCGTTCACCGGCCTCCGCGTCGGCATCGCCACGGCGAAGGGCCTCGCGGCCGGCCTCGGCGTGCCGGTGGCCGGGGTGGGATCCGGCGCGACACTCGCGGCCGCCGCGGTCTCTGTCGGCGCCGCGCCGCCGGGCGGCCCGGTCGCGATCCTCCTGCCCGCCGGCCCACAGGAGCGGACGCTCGACGTGGACGGGACGGCGGTCCGCCTTCCGGCCGACGCCGAGCCCGACCTGGCGCCGGGGACCACGCTGGTGGCGGTCGACCTCGACGGGAGGGCGCCGGCGGACGCGCTCGCCCGGGGTGCCGCCGCCCGTGCCGGCTTCGCCGTCGAGCTGGCCCGCGCCGGGGCTGCCCGCCTCCGTGCCGGGGGCGACGACATCGCGCGTCTCGTGCCCGAGTACGTCACGCCGCCGCGCGGGATCGCCCCGCCGACCGGGGAGGTCGCGTGGTCGCGCACCCGGGGCTGAGGCTGCGGATCCTCCCGATGCACGTGGACGACCTCCCGGCCGTCCAGGTCATCGAGAAGCAGAGCTTCACGACGCCCTGGCCGCCGCAGGCCTACCGTTCCGAGCTCGAATCCAACGACCTCGCCCACTACATCAGCGCGTGGCTCGGCGGACGCATCGTGGCGTACGCGGGGATGTGGCTGATCATCGAAGAGGCGCACATCACGACCTTCGCCGTCGATCCGGCCTGGCGGCGCCGGCGGATCGGCGACCGCCTCCTCATGGCCCTCCTCGATCTCGCGGTCGCGCGCGGGGCGCGGGACGCGACCCTCGAGGTCCGCGTCTCGAACCTGGCCGCGCGCCGGCTGTACGAGAAGTTCGGGTTCCGCCCCGTCGGCATCCGCCCGCGCTACTACACGGACGACGGCGAGGACGCGCTCGTCATGACGACGCCGCCGTTCACGGATCCGTCGCTGACGGCGCGGCTCGAGCGCCTCCGCGCGTGGATCGACACGCTGCCTGAGCCCGACGAGGTACGGGACCCCGGCGCGCCGACCGGTCCCCCGGGGGCGGTCGGGTGAGCGAGAGCCTGGTCCTCGCGGTCGAATCGAGCTGCGACGAGACGGGCGTCGCGCTCGTCGCGGACGGGCGCCGGGTCCTCTCGTCGGTGGTGGCGAGCCAGGTCGCCCTCCACGCGCCGACGGGCGGGATCGTGCCCGAGGTCGCGGCCCGGGCCCACCTCCGGTGGATCGTGCCGACGCTCGAGGAGGCCTGGTCGGGCGCCGGCGTCGGATGGGAGGATGTGAACGCCGTGGCGGTGACGGCCGGGCCTGGACTCGCCGGCTCGCTCCTCGTCGGGATCAACTTCGCGAAGGCGCTGGCCTACGTGCACGACCGCCCGCTCGTCGGCGTGAACCACCTGGAGGGCCACCTGTACGCGGCGTGGCTGGAGGATGCGACCGACCGGGCGCGCCCCGAGCCAGCGCTGCCGGTGCTCGCGCTCATCGTCTCGGGCGGGCACACGTTCCTCTCGGTGACCCGAGGGGACCTGCGGCACGAGCTCCTGGGCGGGACGGTGGACGACGCCGCCGGCGAAGCCTTCGACAAGGTCGGGCGGCTCCTCGGGCTGTCGTACCCGGGCGGGCCGGCGATCTCGCGTGCGGCCGAGCGCGCCGTCCGCCGGGACGTCCGCTTCCCGCGCGCCTGGCTGCCAGGGACCGACGACTTCAGCTTCTCGGGCCTCAAGACGGCCGCCCTCCGGGTCGTCGCCGAGGCGCGGGCGCAGGCCGGGCTCGCCGCCGACGACCGGACGACGCCGCTGCCGGAGGATGTCGTGGCGGAGCTCGCGTGGGGCTTCCAGGACTCCGTGGTCGATGTGCTGGCGACCAAGACGATCCGCGCGGCGGAGAGGATCGGCGCCACCTCGATCGTGGTCGGCGGCGGCGTGGCAGCCAACGCCGCGCTGCGGGCGCGCCTGGCCGGGGAGGCCGACGCCCTCGGGGTCCAGCTCGTGGTCCCGACGCCGGACCTGTGCACCGACAACGGCGCGATGATCGGCGCGGCCGGCGCCCGGCGGTTCGCCGCGGGCGAGCGCGCCGGCCTCGACCTGGACGCGCGGCCCACCTGGCCGCTGGGGACCCGGTGACCACGGCGCGCGTCGACCCGCTCGCCGTCCGGCGCGCCCTCCGCGAGGCGGGGACGCGACCCCGGAAGTCGCTGTCCCAGAACTTCCTGGTGGACGTGGACGTCCTCGATGCGATCCTCGCCGAGGCCGCGCCGGGCGCCGGGCGCCGCGTGCTGGAGGTCGGGCCCGGCCTCGGGGTCCTGACGAGCGCCCTCGTGGACGCCGGCGCAGCCGTCGTCGCCGTCGAGCTGGACGCGGCCCTCGCGCGCCGGCTCCGCGGCGCGCTCGCCGGCGCCATCGGGCGAGAGGAGCGGGACCCGGGGGGCCCGGGGACCCTCCGGCTCGTCGAGGGGAACGTCCTCGACGTCGACGTGGCCCAGCTGGTGGCCGTCCCATTCGACGTCGTCGCGAACCTGCCGTACCACATCACCAGCCCGGTCCTCCACCGGCTGCTCGGCGGGGCGCCGCGACCCGACCGGTGCGTCCTCATGGTCCAGCGAGAGGTCGCGGAGCGCGTCGCGGCGCCTCCCGGACGGATGAGCTACCTCTCGGTCTTCGTCCAGTACCACGCGGGGACGCGGATCGCACGGATCGTGCCGCCGACGTCCTTCGAGCCGGCCCCGTCGGTGGATTCGGCCGTGCTGGTGCTCGACCTCCGCCCGCCGGACGATCCCCGGCGTCTCGACCCGGCCGTCGAGGACGACCTCTGGCGGCTCGTCCAGGCAGCCTTCCGGGAGCGTCGCAAGATGATCCACAACGTGCTCGTCCGGCAGCTGCCGCTCCCGGCCGACCGCGTGTCCGCGGCGCTCGCCGCCGCCGGGATCGCCGCCGACCGACGGCCGCAGACGCTCTCCGTGGACGACTGGCTCGCGTTGCGTGCGGCGATCGGCCCGTTCGCGCCGGACCGGCGCGGCCGCCGCGCGGGGCGGGGCGGCGACGAGGAGCGGGACGCCGCCGACGCCCCGGACGAGGCGAACGGGGCGGGCGAGGAGGAGGAGACGCCGTGACCGGCGTGCCGGCGGTCCGGCTCGCACCGGCGAAGCTGAATCTCACGCTGGCGGTCCTCGGCCGGCGCCCGGACGGGTTCCACGCTCTCCACTCGGTCATGGTCCCGGTGGGGCTGTCGGACCGTCTCTCGGTCGCCCCCGCGATCGGTGCGGCGGACACGCTCCACGTGGCCGGCGCGGACTGCGGCCCCGACGCGTCGAACCTCGTGCTCCGCGCGATCGCGGCTGCGCGGGCCGGCGTCCGGGCGGAGCACGGCCCCGGCGCGGAAGCCGGGCCGCTCGCGGCCCGGCTCGAGAAGAGGATCCCCGTGGCCGCCGGCCTCGCCGGGGGCAGCAGCGACGCCGCGGCGGCGATCGACGCCGCCCTCGAGGCGTGGGGTGTGGACCTGACGCCCGCTGCCCGCCTCGTCGCGGCCGCCTCCGTCGGATCGGATGTCGCGTTCTTCGGCACGGGCGGCTGGGCCCTGGTGGAGGGGCGCGGCGAGCGGGTCGAGCGGATCCCCTCGGTCCGGGCGCCGGCTCCGTGGGTCCTGCTCGTCACGCCGGCCGTCGCCGTCTCCACGCCGGACGTCTTCGCGGCCTGGGCGGCGGGAGCTCGCGCGGCCGGGTACGGGGCGGCCGCCGCCGCGTCGCGCCACCTCGCCGACGAGCTTCGAGCCGGGATGACCGCCCGCGCGCTCGTGGTCCGCGCCGGGATCCTCGCGCACGCGAACGACCTGATGCCCGCGGCGCAGCACGTCGTCCCGTCGCTCGTGGCGTTCCGACGCGGCCTGATCCGCGCGCTCGGGACGGCGGTCGGGCAGTCGGGCTCGGGGCCCACGGCGTGGGTCATCTATCCTTCACGCGAGGACGCGGACGCAGCGGCGACCGCGGTCCGCGACGCCCTGGCCGACGGGCGCATCGTCGCGCCGGGAGGCACGTCGCCGGCCGTGCACGTCGCACCCCTCGTCCTCGACCGGCCGGACGGCCACGATGCCGGCCAGGGAGGGAGTGAGACGTGACGAAGCGACACGCCATCTCGGCCAGCGGGGCTCCGGCCGCGCTCGGTCCCTACAGCCACGCCATCGGCTTCGGCGACCTGGTGTTCTGCTCGGGCCAGCTGGGGCTCGACCCCGCCACCGGGGAGCTCGCCGACGGAGTCGAGGCCCAGGCGGAGCGAGCCCTGTCGAACCTGATGGCCGTCCTCGACGCGGCCGGTCTCGGGCCGGCCGACGTGGTGAAGACGACGATCTTCCTCGCCGACATGGCCGACTTCCCGAAGGTGAACGCGATCTACGGACGCTTCTTCCCCGAGCCGTACCCCGCTCGCTCGACCGTCCAGGTCGCCGCCCTCCCGAAGGCCGGCCTCGTGGAGATCGAGGCGATCGCGGCGGGCGGCAGGTAGGGTCCGCGTACCATGGCCGACGCCTCCGGCACGACCGGCATCGCGGGCCGGACCGTGGCGGTCGTCCTCGCCGCGGGCCTCGGGACGCGGATGCGATCGCGCGTGCCCAAGGTGCTTCACCCTCTGCTTGGGCGGCCGATGCTCGCGTACGTCCTGAGCGCTGCGGAGGAGGCGACAGGGACGCGCCCGCTGGTCGTCCACTCGCCGCCCACCGACCGGGTCCGCGAGGTGTTCGCGAGCGTCGCGGACTTCGTCCTCCAGGACGAGCCGCGCGGCACGGGCGACGCGGTCCGCGCCGCGCTCGGCGCGCTCCCGGCGGACGCGGCGGACATCGTCGTCCTCAGCGGGGACGTCCCGCTCGTCGCGCCCGAGCTCATCGCCGAGCTCGCCGAGGCGCGCCGGTCGGACGGCGCCGTCATGACGCTCGTGACGTTCGAGGCGCTCGATCCCGGGCGGCTGGGCCGAGTGATCCGGGACCCGGACGATGAGGACGCCGTGCTGCGGATCGTCGAGGTGAAGGACGCCACGCCCGCGGAGCTCGGCGTGGACGAGGTGAACGCCGGGGTGTACGCGTTCGACGCGAGGTGGCTCCGCACACGCATCGGCGACCTGCGCCCGTCCGCCGCGACCGGCGAGCTGTACCTGACGGAGCTGGCGGCGTTGGCGCGTGCCGACCACCGCCGAGTCACCGTGCTGCCGGTGGACGACGACGGGACGCTCGCCGGGATCAACGACCGCCAGGACCTCGCCGATGCGGCCTCGCTCATGGGCGAGATCATCAACGTGGCCCACATGCGCGCGGGCGTCACGATGGAGGACCCGTCCACCGCGTACGTCGATGCGACCGTCGAGCTCGCCAGGGACGTCGTCCTGGAGCCGAACGTCATCGTGCGCGGCGCCTCGCGGATCGGGGAGGGAACGCGGATCGGCGCGGGGAGCCGGATCGTGGACAGCATCGTCGGCCGCGACTGCGTGATCGTCGCGAGCGTGCTCGAGGAGGCCGAGGTCGAGGACGACGTCCAGGTAGGGCCGTTCGCCCACCTCCGTCCCGGCGCGTCGATCGGCCGGGGCGCGAAGCTCGGCAACTACGCCGAGGTGAAGAACAGCCGCATCGGGCCCGGCGTCCAGCAGCACCACTTCAGCTACATCGGCGACGCCGAGGTGGGGGAGCGGGCGAACATCGGCGCCGGGACGATCACCGCGAACTACGACGGGAAGCGCAAGCACCGGACCCGGATCGGCGCCCGCGCCTTCATCGGGTCGGACACGATGCTCGTCGCGCCCGTCACCGTCGGCGACGACGCCCGGACCGGGGCCGGCGCGGTCGTCACGCACGACGTCCCCGACGGGATGACCGCCGTCGGCGTCCCCGCCCGCCTGCGAGAGCCGAAGCCCGCCGTGGCAGGCGGCGCCGATGGCACGGCCGCAGTGCCCGGCGCCGACGGCGCGGCTGCCGCACCCGGAGCACCCACCGGCGGCCCGCCGCCCGACGACGGGTCCCGCTGATGGGCTCACTCATCGAGCTGGCGATCGTCGTCGGGCTCACCCTCCTGGCCGGGGTGTTCGTCGCGGCGGAGATCGCGCTCGTCTCGGTCCGTCGCAGTCGCGTGGACCAGCTCGTGGACGAGGACCGTCGCGGGGCGAGGCGCGTCCGACATCTCATCCAGGACCCGGCCCGGTTCCTCGCGGTCATCCAGATCGCGATCACGTTCATCGGCTTCCTGTCGTCCGCCGTGGCCGCCGTCGCGCTCACGAGCGGTCTCGTCGACATCCTCTCCGGTGCCGGCCTGCCGACCGCGACCGCCGAGGCGATCGCGCTCGTGGTCATCACCGTCGCGCTCTCGCTCTTCGCGATCGTCGTCGGGGAGCTCGTCCCGAAGTCCCTCGCGCTCGCGTTCCCCGACAGGACGAGCCTGCTGCTCGCGGGGCCCGTCGACCTGCTCGGGCGTCTCCTGGCCCCCGTGGTGGCGCTCCTCACGGCCCTGACGCGCGTCATCGTGAGGCCCTTCGGAGCCGACGTGTCGAAGGAGGCCCAGATGTCGGTGGACGAGCTGCGCCTGATCATCGAGCGTGGCGGGGAGGAGGGCATCCTCGAGGCCGAGGAGGAGCAGATGATCAACGCCGTCATCGAGCTCGGATCCCGCCGGCTGCACGAGGTGATGATCCCGCGGACGGACATCGTCAGCCTTCCCGCCGGCGCGACCCTCGCGGAGGCCGTCGACACGATCGTCGAGGAAGGCCACAGCCGGATCCCGGTCTACGAGGAGTCGATCGACGAGGTCCTCGGGATCCTCTATGCGAAGGACCTCCTGCGCATCCTCCAGCTGCCGCTCGACGAGCGGCCCGACATGCGGACGATCCTGCGACCGCCGGTCTACGTCCCCGAGTCGATGTCGATCGACGACCTCCTCCACGAGTTCCAGCGACGGAAGGTCCACCTCGCGATCGTCCTCGACGAGTACGGCGGCACCGCCGGCCTCGCCACGATCGAGGACCTGCTCGAGGAGATCGTCGGCGAGATCCAGGACGAGTACGACACCGAGGAGCCGATGGTCGTGAGGCTCTCGGACGACGAGGCGCGCATCGACGGGCGAGCGGACGTCGGCGACCTCGCGGAGACGTTCGGCATCGAGATCGACCTCGAGGACGAGGACGAGTACGACACGGTCGGCGGCCTGGTCTTCCACCGGCTCGGGGAGGTCCCTCAGCCGGGCGACGAGATCGAGGTTGACGGGCTGACGCTCACCGTCGAGTCGGTCGACGGGCGGCGCGTGGACAAGGTGCTGGTGGTGCGCCGCCGGCCTGGGCGTGAGGCGCCGTCTGAGGACGACGCCGAGCGCTGACCGGGGTCAGGCGCTGATGACGCGGACGATGATCTCCTCGAGGCGCGCGGTGGCCCGCGCGTCCACGATGTCGACGGCCCGGATCTGCGCGAGCGCCTCGTCCCGGTAGCGGCGGGCGGCGTCGCGGGTGTAGTCGCGGGCGCCGGTGCGCTCGAGGATCGCGACCGCCTCTTCGACCAGCACCGGCGTCGGCTCCGGGCCGCGCAGAATCGTCTCCAGGCGCGCCCGGTCCGTCGCCGTCGCGTGCTCGTACGCGTAGAGCACCGGCAGCGTCTTCTTGTGCTTCGCCAGGTCGGACGGCTCCTTCCCGGTCGCAGCCTCGGTGCCCCAGATGCCCAGGAGGTCGTCGTTGAGCTGGAACGCGATGCCGAGCGCCCAGCCGAAGGCGCGATACCGGTCGATGACGACCTCGTCGTCGGTCGCGAGGAGCGCGCCCGCCTCTACCGATGCGCTGATGAGCGCCGCCGTCTTCCTCCCGATCATGTCGAGGTAGGTGTCCACCGGGACGATCTCGTCGCGCTCGCCCGCCTCGATGTCCATGTACTGCCCCTCGCAGAGCGTCAGGCACGTGCGGTCGTAGAGCCGCATGAGGCGGAGGACCTTCGCGTCGCTGAAGCCGAGGTCGCTCAGGCGGTGCAGCGCGATCCGGCTGAGGGCGAAGATCGCGTCGCCCGTGTTGATCGCCTGGGGGATCCCGCGGAGCGTCCAGAGCGTGGCCCGGTGCCGCCGCTCCCTGTCGCCGTCCTCGATGTCGTCGTGGACGAGGCTGAAGTTGTGGCCCAGCTCCACGGCCGCCGCGCCCGGCAGCGCCTCCGCGTAGTCGCCTCGGATGGACATGTACGCCAGGAGCCCGAGCAGCGGCCGCATCCGCTTTCCCGCGGGCGCGCCCGTCCCGTCGAGACCCATGTGATACCGGATGTCGGCATACAGGCCGCGCGTGTGATCCTCCCGGTCGCCGATCAGGCGGAGGATCTCCGTCTCGGTATCGGCGATCAGGTCCGTGACGTCGAGGTGGTCGAGCACCCGCCGATGATACCAACCGTGACGTCGCCGCCCGTCCCCTCGGCCGGCGCCGGATGGTACGTTCCCCCCGTGCCCGAGCGCCGCCTCTTCACCACCGACGCGATCGTCCTCTCCCGCTTCGACTACGGCGAGGCCGACCGCGTGCTGTCGCTCCTCACGCCGGCCCACGGGAAGATCAAGGTCATCGCGAAGGGGATCCGCCGGCCCACGAGCCGCCTCGGCGGGAGCCTCGAGCCCCTCGCGGAGCTCCGGGTCGCCCTCGTGCGCGGACGGACCTTCGACGTCGTCACCCAGGTCGCGATCGTGCACATGTGGCTCGCGCTGCGCGACTCGCTCGAGGCCACCGCGACGGCCTGGTACGCCGCCGAGCTCGCCGACCGGTCCCTCGAGGAGCGGCACCCCGCCGAGCCGCTGTACGCGCTCATCCGCCGGACGTACGCGCTGCTCGACGCGGGCCTGGCCCCCGGCCGCGCCGCGCGCTGGTACGAGATGCGGCTCGCGGACGAGCTCGGCCAGCGGCCGGAGGTGGACCGCTGCGTGGAGTGCGACCGCCTGGTGGAGCCCGATGAGCGCGTCCGGTGGGTCCCCGCCCTCGGCGGGATCGTCTGCCCCCGCCATCCCGGCCCGGGATACGACGAGGCCGGGATCTCGGCCGGCGCGCTCCGGGTCCTGAAGGCGTACCAGCGGATGGACGTGGAGGCGATCTCGGCCCTTCGCCTGCCGCCCGACGTGGAACGCGAGGTCGAAGGCGCCATGCGCACGTTCCTCGTGTATGCCCTGGAGCGCGAGCCGCGCTCGCGCCGGTTCCTCGACGAGGTCCGGACGACGGGCCCCGGCGCCGCCGCCGCCATCGACACACGCGTGGCCGCAGAGGACAGGGCCGACGGCAAGGAGGGCGACCTGTGATCGACGCGACCACGCCGGCGGGGACGCGCGCGATGGAGCGCCTCGGGACGGAGCTCATCGCATGGGTCACGACAGTGAACGCCGAGGGGCAGCCACAGAGCTCGCCCGTCTGGTTCCTGTGGGAGGATGCCGAGATCGTGCTGTGCAGCCTCGCGACGACCCCACGCGTGCGCAACATGCGCGCGAACCCGCGCGTCGCGGTGAACCTGAACAGCGACCGCGAGGGCGGCGACGTCGCGACCTTCGAGGGCGAGGCGCGGATCGTCGAGGACGATCTGCCGCCGGCGACCGAGACGGCGTACCGGGCCAAGTACGTGGACAAGATCCACGAGTACGGTTGGACGTGGGAGTCGTTCCGCCGCGACTACCCCGTGGTCGTGCGCATCGCGATCACCCGCGTCCGGCTCGGCTGACCCCGCCCCTGCCCCCCGGCCCGCGCCCACCCGCTGCGGCCGTGCGGCCCTGGCCTGCCGGCGCCCGCGGCGATCCAGCCCGCTGCGGCCGTGCGGCCCTGGCCTGCCGGCGGCCGCGGCGATCCGGCGGTGATCGGCGGCGCCCGCGGCGATCCGGCGGTGATCGGCGGCGCACCCGCAGGTCGGATGATCGCGCCATGGACGACGTGCGCCTGGGCCGGGCGATCAGGGCGATCCGACTGCGTGGACGGCTCCGCCAGGCCGACGTCGCGAGGATCGCCGGCCTCAGCCAGCCGGCGATCTCCAACATCGAACGCGGGCACGCGGGCACGATGTCGCTCCGCTCACTCCGTGCCATCGCGGCCGCGCTCGGCGCGGAGGCGAGCGTCGAGATCCGATGGCGGTCCGGCGACGTCGATCGGCTCCTCGACGAGCGTCATGCCGCGCTCGTCCGGGCGGCTGTCGAGCTGCTCGTGCGCCGCGGCTGGCACGTGGCCACCGAGGCGACCTACTCGCAGTACGGGGAACGCGGGGCCTACGACGTGCTCGCGGTGCACGAGGACGCGGGAGTGGCGCTCGCCGTGGTAGCCAAGACGCGCCTCGTGTCGCTTGAGGCGACACTCCGCAAGCTGGACGAGAAGGCCCGTCTCGCCCTGACGGTCGCCGCGGACCGATTCGCTATCCGGCCACGCTCGGCGACCCCCCTCCTCGTGGTCCCGGAAGGAAGCGTCTCGAGGCGGGCGGTGGCGACGCACGACACGATCCTCGGTCGTGCGCTGCCGCTCCGCGGCGCCGCGGCGCGGGCGTGGCTCGCCGCTCCGGACGCGACGGCGCGCGGGATCCTGCTCGTGCTGACGCCGGTCGAGACGGGCGGGGCCCGCCGCGCCTCCGACCACCGCGTATCAGCCCGGGGACTGCGGGACGCGCCGTCGGTCGTCCGGACGCAGCCGGTCAAGCACGAGCTCCGCCCCGCCGACCACCGCCTCAGTCCCCGGGCTGATACGCGGAGGTCCAGCCCGATCTCGCAGTCCCGGGACTGATGTCCGGTGGGTCGCGCCCGGCCCCGCCCCTTCGCCGGGCGCCCGGCCCCGCCCCTTCGCCGGGCGCCGGCCCCGCCCCTCCGCCGGCCGCCCGGCCCCTCCCCCTCCGCCGGCCAGCCGCGGGGCCGCGCGCGTGCCTCTGGTACCATCCCCGGGCACCCTCATCCCGCGAGCGGGCATGCCACGCCCGAGCGCCCCAGGAGCAGCACCCCCGTGACCGATCCCACCCCGACCCTCTCGAAGCATGCCCGCGACGTCGTGGACCCCGCGACGGACCCGGGCCCGGCCGTCGCCGAGCTGGACACGATCGTCGGCCTCTCCAAGCGCCGCGGCTTCATCTACCCGAGCTCGGAGATCTACGGCGGCATCAACGCGGTGTGGGACTACGGCCCCCTGGGGGTCGAGCTGAAGAACAACGTCAAGCGCGCCTGGTGGCGCTCGATGGTCCAGGAGCGCGACGATATCGTCGGTCTCGACTCCGGGATCCTCATGGCGCCCCAGATCTGGGTGACGTCCGGCCACGTCGCCGAGTTCAGCGACCCGCTGGTCGAGTGCCGCTCGTGCCGCCGCCGCTACCGCCTCGACGAGCTGCCGGGCACGGAGTCGCTCACCCAGACCGACTTCCGCGACCCGGGCGTCGTTTCACGCCTCGGCCTGCGCTGCCCCGCCGACGACGGCGAGCTCAGCGCGCCGCGGCAGTTCAACCTCATGTTCAAGACGTTCATGGGTCCCGTCGAGGAGGAGGCCGCGCAGATCTACCTGCGCCCCGAGACGGCGCAGGGCATCTACGTGAACTTCAAGAACGTGAAGGAGACGAGCCGGAAGAAGGTCCCGTTCGGCATCGCGCAGGTCGGGAAGGCGTTCCGCAACGAGATCAGCCCAGGCAACTTCGTCTTCCGGATGCGCGAGTTCGAGCAGATGGAGATGCAGTTCTTCGTCCACCCGGACAGCGCGGCGGAGCACTTCGCGTACTGGCTCCCGCGGCGGATGGCGTGGTACGAGGCCTACGGGGTCGCGCCCGCACGCCTGCGGACCCGCGAGCACGCGCCCGACGAGCTCGCGCACTACGCGAAGAAGGCCGTGGACGTGGAGTACCGCTTCCCGTTCGGCTGGAAGGAGCTCGAGGGGATCCACAACCGCGGCGACTGGGACCTCAGCCGGCACATGGAGGCCTCCGGCGAGAGCCTCGAGTACTTCGACCCGGCGACCGAGGAGCACTTCATCCCGTGGATCGTCGAGACGTCGGCGGGCGCGGACCGGGCTGCGTTCACGTTCCTCCTCGACGCCTACCGGGAGGAGGAGGTCCGTGGCGAGAAGCGCGTCGTCCTGGGCCTCCATCCGGACCTGGCCCCCTACAAGGTGGCGGTCCTCCCGCTCCTCAAGAAGCGGCCGGAGATCGTGGAGATGTGCCACCGGATCAAGGCCGACCTCCAGCGCGACGTCATGGCCGTCTACGACGACACCGCCGCCATCGGCAAGCTCTACCGCCGGCAGGACGAGATCGGGACGCCGTGGTGCGTGACCGTGGACGTCGACTCGCTCGAGGACGGCGCCGTCACCATCCGCGATCGCGACGCGATGACGCAGGAGCGCGTGAGCGCCGACCGCGTCCGCGAGGTGATCGCCGACCGGATGCGGGCTGCCCGACCCTAGACCGGCTCGCCGCCGTCGGCCGGCGCGACGGGGCCGTCGCCCGGCACCCCGGCATCGGGCCGCGGACCGGTCGGAACGGCGGGCGCCACGGGTCGCGTGAGTGCGACCCAGACGACGACGCCGACGGCGAGGCACGCGAAGGCGACGAGACCGACCGCGCTGCCCGCGAAGACCACGATGACCACCCAGGGCAGGTGCAGGCAGGCATAGGCGACCACCACGAGCGCGGCGGAGGCGATCCCTCCGTCGGCGCGACGGACCATCACCCAGGAGCCGACGAGGCAGCCGACCGCGAGGAGCGCGGGAACCCCCAGGACCGCACTCATCGCCACCGACAGTGCGTAGGCCCCGACGCCGCTGAGCGGGTTCGCGTAGTCGATCGCGAAGCCGCAGGCGCTCTCCCTGCAGATGTAGGCCTGCTGCACGCGCGCCCCGACCACCGTCGCGATGATCGGGAGCGTCGAGAGCGCGACGGGCCAGGCGAGCGCGATCGCGACGAGGGCCCCCGTCGTCGGGTGCTCACGGACGACCAGCCCGCCGATGCCGCCGCCGACGAGTCCCGCCATGACCACGGCGACGAGCGCGACGACGACGGCCTGTCCGAGCGCCGGCTGCTCCCATCCGTGACTGTTCAGGGGACCCGGCTCGATCGTCAGCGCCCAGGCCACGATCGGCGCGGAGAGCAGTGAGAGCCCGAGCGCGAGGAGAAGCGGACCGCGGGGTCGCTCCGCGAAGCGTCGGACGGATCGGACCCGCGGACCGGCCGGACCTGGCGATGCCTGGCTGAGATCCCCTGGCTCGGACACGCGTCCCTCCCGGTGCGGGTGCGCGATGGGTACGGGGAGCACGCGGAAGTCACACTCGTCCCGGTCGGACGACCGTGCCCTCATCGTACGCCCGGTCTGCGAGCCTTCTTCCTTCCCGGCCTGCGCCGCGAAACGACGGGAGCCCCGCGTAACGGGGGCTCCCGTCGTTTCGCGCGCCAGGCGCGCCCCGGTGTCAGGCAGGGGGGCGCCTCCGTCGAACGCCGCGGCGAGGGCCGGCTGACCGGCAGGTGATCCCCGTCGGCCATCCTCGGCCGATGGAACGACGGCGGGTCGGACGTGCGCTTCGCGCGCTGCGCCGGGCACGCTCCCTGCTCCAGTCGGACGTTGCCGACGCGGCGGGCGTCTCGCAGCCCACCGTCTCCGCCATCGAGCGCGGGCGATGGGACGCGATGTCGGTGCGGACGCTCGGCCGGGTCTTCGATGCGGTCGACGCGGACGTCGAGATGGTCGTTCGCTACCGCGGCGGCGAGCTCGATCGACTGCTCGACGAGCGCCACGCCGCGACCGCGTCGGCGGTATCGCAGATCCTCCGCGAGCGCGGCTGGTCGGTCCTGCCGGAGGTGACGTTCAACCACTACGGCGACCGGGGTTCGATCGACCTCCTCGCGTTCCATCCGGTCGCGCGCGTCCTCCTCGTGACGGAGGTGAAGACCGAGATCACGTCCGCCGAGGAGACGCTGCGGCGCCTCGACGTCAAGACGAGGATCGGCCCGCTCGTCGCGGCGAGCCGGTTCGACGCGAAGGACGTGCGCGTGGTCGGGCTGCTGGCCGTGAGGGCCTCGACGGCGAACCGGGACCGCGTCGCGCGGCTCGACTCCCTCTTCGGGCCATCCTTCTCCCTGCGCGGGCGTGAGCTTGCGGCCTGGCTGCACGCGCCGACGTCGCCTGCGCCAGGACACCGCGGCGCGCTCATGTTCGTCCGGGATATCGGTGTGACTGATCGCGCGCGCCGCGGGCGGAGGGGCGGCCGTGTCCGACGGCCCGGAGACCGCCACTCGTGAGCGTGAGGCGGCGGTTCGGGCGGCGACGGGAGGCCCGACCCGGCCCTCCGTCGGTGCGCCGGATCAGCGGGGATGATATGCCGGACCTCGGCCGGGTGCCCGGCCGTCCGCCGGACCTCGGCCGGGTGCCCGGTCGCCCCGGCCGCCCGCCCGCGCCGCGCGCCACGGGTCGCGTGGCCCCACCTCTCTCGCGCGGCCATCTGGACACGACGAAGCCCCGCCGAGGCGGGGCTTCGTCCGTTGCTCTGCGCCGGCGCGGGCACGCCCCGGGTGTCAGCCCGGGCGCGGCCCGGTGGTCAGGCCGGGACCGCCTCCGGCACGCCCATGAGGTAGTCGTCGATCGCGTGGGCGGCGTTCTTGCCGTCGCCCATGGCCAGGATCACCGTGGCGGCGCCGCGGACGATGTCGCCGCCCGCGAAGACGCCGGGCATGCTCGTCATCCCCTTCTCGTCGGTCTCGATGTAGCCGTACCTGGTGACCTTCAGCTCGGGGGCCGTCGCCGTGAGGAGCGGGTTCGATCGCGTCCCGATCGCCACGACGACCATGTCCGTCTCGATGACGAACTCGGAGTCCGGGATCGGGTTCGGCCTCCGGCGCCCGGAATCGTCGGGCTCGCCGAGCTCCATCCGGATGCACCTTAGGCCGGTCACCCAGCCGTTCTCGTCGCCGAGGACCTCGACCGGCGCGGTGAGCATCTCGAAGATGACGCCCTCCTGCTCCGCGTGGTGGACCTCCTCCACGCGGGCGGGAAGCTCCTCCTTGCCGCGCCGGTAGATGATCGACGACGTCGCCGCGCCCATCCGCATCGCGGTGCGGACCGAGTCCATCGCCACGTTGCCGCCGCCGACGACCGCGACGCGCTGGCCGTGCAGCACCGGCGTATCCGTCCTGCCGGACCAGGCGCCCATGAGGTTCACGCGCGTGAGGTACTCGTTCGCGCTGTAGACGCCCTTGAAGTTCTCGCCCGGGACGTTCATGAACACCGGGAGGCCGGCACCGACCGCGATGAACACCGCGTCGAAGCGCTCTCGCAGCTCGCCGAGTGTCCACGTCTTCCCGATGATCGCGTTCGTCTCGATCTTCGCGCCGCGCGCGACGAGGCGGTCCACCTCCTGCTGGACGATGTCCTTCGGGAGGCGGAACTCCGGGATCCCGTAGATGAGGACGCCGCCGGGGGCGTGGAAGGCCTCGAAGATCGTCACGTCGTGGCCGAGCGCCGTCAGCTCGCCCGCCGCGGTGAGGCCGGCCGGCCCGGAGCCGACGATGGCGACCTTGCGGCCCGTGGGCTCGTGGACGTCGAGGACCACCGCTCCCTCGTGCGTGTTCGCCCAGTCGGCGACGAAACGCTCGAGCGCGCCGATCGCGACGGCCGGTCCCTTCTTCGCGCGGATGCACCGGCCCTCGCACTGGATCTCCTGGGGGCAGACGCGGCCGGTGACGCACGGGAGCGCGTTGTCCGTGAGCATCGAGCGCGCCGCGCCGCGGACATCCCCCTCCTGGAGGAGCTTGATGAAGCCGGGGATGTCCACCCGGACCGGGCAGCCGTCCATGCACGTCGGGTTCTTGCACTGGAGACACCGGTCCGCTTCGAGGAAGGCGAGCGTCTCCGTGTAGCCGAGGTTGACCTCGGCGAAGTCCCGGGCGCGGACCTCCGCCGGGCGCTCGGGCATGCCGACGCGCTCGATCGCCATCCGTTCCTTGTTGGAGATGGGCCCGGACGTGGGGTCCCCCGGGATGTGCGGGGGGAGGGGAGCGCCGGCCTCCGCCTGGTGACCGGCGCCTGCACGGGCCGACGGGACGGTCGGCTCGAGCGGTTCGCTCATCGGGACGCCTCCTGCACGGCGGCGGGGCTGCCCGCGGCTGCGTCCGCGCCGAGCTCGGCCTCGGGCGCAGCGGCCGCCAGCTCCGCCATCTTCCGCACGTGGATCTGCTGGGCGCGCTCCTGCGCGGCCTGCTCGAAGCTGCGGTACGTCGTGAGGCGGTCGGCGAGCTCCCGGAAGTCGACCTCGTGCCCATCGAACTCCGGGCCGTCCACGCACGCGTAGACGGTCTTCCCGCCGACCTGGACGCGGCAGCCGCCGCACATCCCGGTGCCGTCGAGCATGATCGCGTTGAGCGAGACGAGGGTCGGCACGTGGTACGGCTGGGTCAGCGCCGACACCGCCTTCATCATGGGGACCGGCCCGACCGCGTAGATCTCGTCCACGCCGCCGGCATCGAGCGCGTCCTTCAGGGCGTCCGTGACGAACCCGTGGCGGCCGTAGCTGCCGTCGTCCGTGCAGACGATGACGTCGCCGTAGCGGCGAAGCTCGTCCTCGAAGATGACCCACTCGCGCGAGCGGCCGCCGATGACGCTCGTCACACGGACGCCCTTCGCCGCGAGCCCCTGGGCGATCGGGTGGACGACCGCCGTCCCGACGCCGCCGCCGACGCAGATCGCGTGGCCGGACTCGATGAGCTCGGTGGGGCGGCCGAGGGGGCCGGCGATGTCCGCGATCGACTCGCCGACCTCGAGCGCCACGAGATCGCCGGTGCTCTTGCCGACGGACTGGATGACGAGGGTGATCGTCCCCGCCTCCCTGTCCCCGTCGGCGATCGTGAGCGGGATGCGCTCCGCCCCCGGGCCCATGTGGACGATGACGAACTGGCCCGGCTGGCGGATCTCCGCGATCCTGGGGGCCTCGACGACGAGGCGGGTGACGTTGGGCGACAGCTGAGCCTTCTCGCGGACAGGGTGCATCGGATCCTCGTGGTGGTGCGTGTGTGCCGCCTATCGTGCCACCGACGCGCCCGGACGACCTATTCCCTTTTGCGCATACATCTGCGGGCCGAATGTCACTCGGGCGCGAGCGCGGCGCGGGCGCGAGATGCGCAGCGGGCTGTCTCAGGCGGTCTGCGGACGTCCCCGCCAGAAGACGATGACGAACAGGTGGATCGCGCCCATGAACAGGCCGAGCCCGACCGCCGTGAGGTAGAGCGCCGGCTCCTGGTCAGGGAAGAGACCGAGCACCACGAGGGCGAGGGCGAGGACGAGGGAAGCCGTCGGCAGCCAGAACGTGGCCGCTGCCCCCACCACCAACAACACCCGTGGCGTGGCGGCAAGGGTCTCGGCGACGTCCGCCCGGTTCTCGGGTGCCCGCCCGTACACGACGATCATGATCGCCAGGAGGACGAGGGCCACGAGGCTGCACGCGAGCCAGAGTGCGTGATCGGCGATGTCGTAGCGGCTGACGATGACCGGCGCGAGGGCGACGATCACCACCCAGATCGCGATCGTCACCACCCAGCGGATGGAGTTGAACTCGCTCGTCGCCATCGTGGCGCCGCTTCGGACGCTGATGAGCGCCCCAAAGCCCACGAACACGCCGGCGATCCCGGCCAGCTGAGCCAACAGATCGGCGTCCTGCATGTCCCCTCACCTCCCAGGCCGCCGCTGGTCGGCTCGGCGCGGTCCCGGCGGCCGGTGCGTGGGCCGCGCGTCAGAGCCTGCCGCTCGGCCGGCAGCATGCGCCGGCGGCAAGCCCCGGGCCAGAGTCGGACGGACCTGCAGCCCACCGCCCGCTCCCCGCGGGCGGCTGCTTCAGCCGGCGGTCGGGGCGACGGCGGCGTCCTTCCCCTTCGGCCAGTAGAGCTCCTTCTTCACGTGGAACTCGGGGAAGCCGCGGTTCATGAGGACGCCCTCGACGTTGAGGATCATCTCCGGGTTGCCGCAGATGTACACCACGGTCCGGTCTGGGCGGAGGCCCAGCTCGCGGCAGACGTCGCCGATGACGGCCTCCACGCGCCCGGCGTGGCCGCTCCAGCCTGCGTTCCGGGGGTCCGCCGGCCGACTGACGGTGGGCACGTACCGGACCGGGTAGGTGCCGTCTCGCTCCCACGCCTCCAGGACATCCCGGTAGCCGAGCTCGTCGGCGTACGAGACGCCGTGCAGCACGACGGTCTTCCGCGGCCTCTTCTGCGCGAGGGTCTCGCGGATCATCGAGATGAACGGGGCGATGCCGGTACCCGTCGAGACGAACAGGTGCGTCCGCTTGTCGTCCGGCTCCAGCAGGAAGCGGCCCTTGGGGCCGGTCATCCGCATCTGCTGGCCCACCTGGAGCCGCCAGAGCAGCGTCGTGAACCGGATGATCGGGACGAGCCGGACGTAGAACTCGTAGCCGTCTGCGGCGTCGGCGGGCGCGGACGCGACGGAGTACGGCCGCTGCCAGAGCTTCTCGTCGGCGAAGACGCCGATCGTCATGTACTGGCCGGGATCGAACGGGACCGGCTCCCCGTCCAGGCGGACCTTGAAGTAGGCGAGGGTCTCGGTCTCGTCGTACCGCTCGACGATCCGCGCGTTGTAGCGCTCGTCGGCGGTCACGATGACGCGGGCATCCTCGATGGGAAGCGACATGTCGTGCCTCGAGAAGGCGCCCGGGCGGGCGGCGACGCCACGAGCCTAGCACCGGCGCGGCGGGGTCGTCCCGGCCAGCCGGCGCGCCTGCAGTCCGGGAGCGGATGAGGCGTAGAATGCCGAAGGTCCGTACCAACCGTACCGCAACCGGCCGAACCCGCGCCCGGCCCAGGGCGCCGCCCCGCGCACGAGGAGTCATCTCCCATGGTCGATGCCGTCCGTTCCCACCATGCCGCCAGGCGCTACATCTTCGCGTGGGGTGGCGGCCGCGCCGAGGGCGACGGCTCGATGAAGGACCTCCTGGGTGGCAAGGGCGCCGGCCTGGCCGAGATGACGAACGCCGGCCTGCCCGTCCCGCCCGGGTTCACCATCACGACGCAGGCCTGCAACGACTACTTCGCCGCCGGCAAGACCCTCCCCGAGGGCCTCTGGGACGACGTCGTCGGCGCCGTGAAGGAGGTCGAGGAGCTCTCGGGCAAGGGCTTCGGCGACCCGGCGAACCCGCTCCTCGTCTCGGTCCGGTCGGGCGCGAAGTTCTCGATGCCCGGGATGATGGACACCGTCCTCAACCTCGGCCTCAACGAGCAGACCCTCCAGGGGCTCATCGCCCTCACGGGCAACGACCGGTTCGGGTGGGACGCGTACCGCCGCTTCATCGGGATGTTCGGCCGGATCGTCCTGGGCGTGGACGGCCGGCGGTTCGACGAGCCGCTCGAGGCGATGAAGGTCGCCCGGGGCGTGAAGGCGGACACCGACCTCACGGCCGACGACCTGCGGGCCCTCGTGGCGACCTACGCGGAGGTCGTGCGGGCCGAGGCGGGCCGCCCGTTCCCGACCGATCCCTACGAGCAGCTCGACCTCGCGATCAAGGCGGTCTTCGCCAGCTGGTTCGGCAAGCGCGCGAACGACTACCGCAACAGCCAGAAGATCGCACACGACCTCGGGACCGCGGTGAACGTGGTGACGATGGTCTTCGGGAACATGGGCGACGACTCGGGCACGGGCGTCGCGTTCACTCGCGACCCGAACACCGGGGAGGAGGTCCTCTACGGCGAGTACCTCGTCAACGCCCAGGGCGAGGACGTGGTCGCCGGCATCCGCACGCCGGCCGCGATCAGCCACCTCGCCGACGAGATGCCCGACGCGTACGCCGAGTTCCAGCGGATCGCGCAGCGGCTCGAGCGGCATTACCGCGACGTCCAGGACCTCGAGTTCACGATCGAGCGCGGCAAGCTGTACATGCTCCAGACGCGGTCCGCCAAGCGGACGGCGGCGGCCGCCGTGAAGATCGCGGTCGACATGGTCGCCGAGGGGCTGATCAGCGAGGCCGAGGCGGTCGCCCGGATCGAGCCGACGCAGGTCGACCAGCTCCTGCGCGACCAGTTCGACCCCGGTGCCAGGAAGGTAGCGACGCGCATCGCCAAGGGCCTGAACGCGTCGCCGGGCGCGGCCGTCGGCCGCGCCGTCTTCACCGCCGACGACGCGGTCGCATGGGTCGGGCGCGGCGAGCGCGTCGTGCTCGTGCGCGAGGAGACCGCCCCGGACGACTTCCACGGGATGGCGGTCGCGCAGGGGATCCTCACGGCTCGCGGCGGCGCGACGTCGCACGCCGCCGTCGTCGCACGCCAGATCGGCAAGCCGTGCGTCGCCGGCTCCGCCGAGCTCCACGTGGACGCGGATGCGAAGCACGCCCGCTCGAGCGAGACGGGCCTCGAGATCCACGAGGGCGACTGGGTGAGCCTCGACGGCACGACCGGCGAGGTCTTCGTCGGCGCGATCCCCACCGTCTCCGCGCGGTTCGAGGACCAGCCGGAGCTGCAGGAGATCCTCCGATACGCGGACCGGATCCGCCGGATGGGCGTCTGGACCAACGCGGACAAGCCCGAGGAGGCGGCCCAGGCGCGCAGCTACGGCGCGCAGGGGATCGGCCTCTGCCGCACCGAGCACATGTTCCGCGAGGGCGAGCGCCTGGATATCGTCCGCGGGGCGATCCTCGTCGCCGCGAAGGCGACCCGGGCGAAGGAGCGCGTCGCCGCCGGTGAGACGCTCGGTGCCGAGGACGTCGCGATCGTCGCGCGGTTCGACTCCGCGATGGCGAAGCTCGAGAAGCTCCAGCAGGGCGACTTCGAGGGCATCTTCCGTGCGATGGACGGGCTCCCCGTCGTCATCCGGCTCATCGACCCGCCGCTCCACGAGTTCCTTCCCAACCACGACGACGTCCTCGAGGAGGTCGTCAGGTTCCGGACCCTCGGCACGTCCGAGTCCGATCCGGCGTACGCCGCCGCCCGCGAGATGCTCGTCGCAGTGAACTCGATGCGCGAGCAGAACCCGATGCTCGGCCTGCGCGGCTGTCGTCTCGGCCTGATGATCCCGGACTTCGTGAAGATCCAGACGCGCGCGATCCTCAATGCGGCGATCGCGGTGAAGAAGGGCGGGGGCCATCCGATCGCCAAGATCATGATCCCGCTCGTCGGCCACGTGAACGAGCTCGCCGCGGTGCGCGCCCTCCTCGAGGCCGAGGCCCTTGCCGTCGAGGCGGCGGCCGGCGTCGAGGTCGACTACAAGTTCGGCACGATGATCGAGATCCCGCGCGGCGCACTCACCGCGGACGAGATCGCGACCGAGGCAGCGTTCTTCAGCTTCGGCACGAACGACCTCACGCAGCTCACGTTCGGATACAGCCGGGACGACGCCGAGGGCGGCTTCCTCCTCAAGTACGTGGAGGACCGGATCCTCCCGGTGAACCCGTTCCAGACGCTCGACGACGCGGTCGCCGACCTGATGCGCATCGCCGTGACGAAGGGCCGCTCCACGCGCCCGGACCTCGAGCTGGGGATCTGCGGGGAGCACGGCGGAGACCCGGACTCGATCCACAAGTGCGAGCGCATCGGCCTCGACTACGTCTCCTGCTCCCCGTTCCGGGTGCCGGTCGCCCGGCTCGCCGCGGCGCAGGCGGCCCTCACGGGCGCGGCCGAGCGCGACAAGTAGGCGCGGTCATCGACGCACCGGACGGCCCGCGGGCCGCGAGGCCTGCAGCCGGGTCCCGGACACACGAAGAAGAGCCCCCGGGCCGGCGAGGCCCGGGGGCTCTTCTCGTTCCCGGCGGGGACGCCTGCCGAGAACGGCGGGAACGACGGCGTCTCGGAACGCCGTCAGGCGATGCGGAATCCCACGTCCACGCGGATCGGGCGCGCGATCGACACCCCGAGGCCGGACCGCTGAAGGACGCCCTCGCGCCCCTCGGCCTGGCGACGGCGCTCGACGATGCCGCGGAACGGCTCCGCGCGGCGGATCGAGTCGATGACGCGGCGTACCCGGTCCATCGGTGACCTCCCTGCCCCGGCGCCCTGCGTCGCGGGTCGATGGGGAGAGCATCGGGCCGGAGCGGTCGCGCGGGAGTGGGCGGCGGTACGTGGCGTGGACGGCGGTAGGTACGCGGGCCGACATCGTCGGATGATGATGGGGGTGGGGGTCGCCGGCCGACACGACCCCGCCCGGCCGCCGGCGAGGGTACGGTCGGGGCGGATCAGGTCAGGTGGTGCTCCACCGCCCAGAGCGCGACCTGGGTCCGGCTGGCGAGACCGAGCTTGCCGAGGATGTTGCTGACGTAGGTGCGCGCCGTCCGCTCCGTGATGAAGAGCGCGGCGGCGATCTCCTTGTTGCTCATCCCGCGGCCCAGGAGCCGTACGACGTCGCGCTCCCGCTCCGTCAGCTGCTCCGACCCGTCGCCGCCGTCCTTCGGTCGCCGGATCCGCACCGCGAGCAGCCGCGCCACCGCCGGGTCGAGGGGCATGTTGCCCTCACGGGCGTTCCGGATCGCCGCCGCGACCTCGTCGGCGCTCGCGTCCTTCAGGAGGTAGCCGGCGGCTCCCGCCTCGAGCGCCGCCGTCACTTTCTCCTCCTCGATGAAGCTCGTCATCGCGACGACCTCGGTCTCCGGGAGCTCCTCGCGGAACCGCGCGATCGCCGTGATCCCGTCCATCCGGGGCATGAGCAGGTCCATCAGCACGACATCGGGCTCGACGCGACGCGCGACCGCGAGGGCCTCACTCCCGTCGCCGGCCTCGCCGACGACCTCCACGTCCGGCAGCAGCTCGAGGAAGGCGCGCAGGCCCGTCCGGACGACCGCGTGATCGTCGACGAGCAGGACGCGGATCCGGGTGGTGGACTGCTCGGTCATGGCCTCTGGTGTCGGCGCGTGGGCCGGAGCGCGGGGCGACATGCCATGCGTGACGGTCATCGTCCCGCGGACCGCCGGATTCTAGCATCCGGTCCTGCGGCATCCCCCCGAACGGGCACGCGCGCGAGGCCGTGGATGCTGTCCACGAGGTCCGCGCATCCCGCGGTCGGCGAGACGACCGACACGTGGGCGTCCCCGCCGAACGCGTGCTCCAGGGCGCCGGACCATGCGAGGATCACGACGCGCAGGTCCGGCAGGGCGGCGCGGAGGCGCTCGATGAGGGCGATGCCGTCGGCCACCTCGGGCAGCCGCGGGTCGATGAGGATCGCGTCGGGCCGGGTGGACGCCGACAGCTCCACCGCTGCCGCCGGATGCGAGGCGCTCCCCGCGAGCTCGACGGTCGCGTCACACGCGAGGAGGCCGGTGAGCCCGTCCCGGACCCGGCGATCCGCGTTCACGACGAGGACTCGGGGGCGGCGTGGTGCGCGGCGGCGCGCGTCGGGCTGTTCGCTCACGGGATGAGCCTGCCGGGTGCCTCGGGCGACCGCCACGGACGCCCGACGACCGGCTCCATCGTCATTCGACGACGTCGCGCGGGCCGGCTCCTCACTCCCCCGGGATGGGGACGGTGACGACGACGCGCGTCCCGCGGGGCCGCGGTTCGACGGCGAAGGTGCCGCCCACACGCTCCGCCCGGACCCGCATCCCGGCGAGCCCGAGGTGGCCGTCGGCGACGGCGTCCGGGTCGAAGCCCACGCCGTCGTCCTCCACCACCAGGCGGGCTCCTACCCTCGTCCGGCGGACCTCGATCCGCACGGAGCGCGCCGATGCGTGCTTCACCGTGTTGTGGAGCGCCTCCTGGGCGATCCGGTAGAGCGCGTCCTCCACGGGGAGAGGGAACCGTCTGAGATCCTCGTCCGCATCGAGCACGACGGGCAGCCCGATCCGTCCCTCGACCGCGGCGACGTGCGTGCGCAGCGCACGCACCAGGCCGTCCTCGGCGAGGCTTCCGGGGCGCAGCTCGAAGACGAGGGAGCGGATCTCGGCGAGCGCGTCGCGCTGGAGGTCGGACAGGGTCCGCAGCCGCTCCCGGGCACGTGGCGGATCCTCGCCCATGAGGACCTCGACGCTTCGGATGACGAGCCCCATGGAGAACAGCGCTTGGGTGACCGAGTCATGGAGCTCGCGCGCGAGGTGGGCGCGCTCCTCGGCAGCCGCCAGCTCTCCGGCCTGCCGGAGGAGCTCGTGCTCCAGCCGGTCGCGTTCGCTCAGGTCGCGCACCGCCCCGTGGGCGCCGGCGAAGGCACCGTCCTCGAAGATCGGGACGGCCGACGTCTCGGTGCGGAAGCTCGTCCCGTCCGCGCGCAGGAGCCGGAACTCGAGCCGCAGGACGAGACCCGGGTCCAGCCCGAGCTGGGTCCATCTCTCGGCGGCCGTCTTGAGGGATTCCTCCGCGACGATCGCGGACCAGTGGCTGCCGACCAGCTCGTCGAGCGGCCTTCCGAACAGCGCCTCGGCCGTGGCGCTCCAGAAGGTGAACCGCCCGTCGGCGTCGGCGCGCCAGATCGCGTCGGGCGAGGCCTGCACGAGGTGGCGGTAGCTGGCCTCCGAGTCGCGCAGCTCCCGCTGCAGACGGGCTCGCTCGGAGATGTCCCGGGCCGAGCCGTGCATCCCCACGAAGACGCCGTCGCTCCCGATCGACGTCGCCGTGACCTCGTAGAGGTGGCGGGTGCCGTCCTTCGCGATGAGCTCCAGGTCCGCCGAGAGCGTGGAGCCGGGGCTCGCGGCGAGCTCCGCCCAGCGTGAGCCGCCGACTTGGCGCGAGCCCTCGTCCACGAGGAACGAGAAGTGCCGCCCGACGACCTCCGCTGGGGACCAGCCGAGCAGGCGCTCGAGCGACTCGCTCACGTACGTGAAGACGCCGTCCGCATCCGCCCGGTAGACGACGTCCGGCGAGTGCTCGACGAGGAGCCGGTACAGCGCCTCGGACGCACGGAGCCGCTCGTACAGGAGCGAGTTGGACAGCGCGATCGCCGCGTGGTCGGCGAGGCCCTGGAGGCGCTCGAGGTCCGTCTCGCTGAAGGCGTGCGGCTTCCTGTACGAGACCGCCAGCGTCCCGATGACCTCGCCGCCCGGAGCACGGAGCGGTGCCGCCGCCATCCCTCGAAGACCGAGGCGGCGTGCGACCGCGTTGTCATCGGGGTCGTGCGGGATCCGCGGGTCGTCGCGGTAGTCCTCCGTCCAGACGACGGCGTCGCGCCCCGCGGCCAGGCCGTTGATCCCCTCGTCGATGGGGAACTCCTGGGTCCGCAGCCAGGCGGAGGTCCGCTCCGTCATGTCGCCAGCGACGACGACCGGGACCACGGCGGTGCGCGCCTCGTTCATCCGCGTCAGGTGCGCTCCGTCGGACCCGAGGAGACGGCGCGCCTCGTCGACGACCCGGGCCAGCACGTGGGCGGGGTCCGCCAGGACGGCGATCCGGGCCGCGATCTCGCGCACCGACCGCTCCGTCTCGACGCTCCGTGCCAGCTCCTCGCGGGAGTGCTCGAGGTCCTCGATCAGCCGGGCGTTCGTGACCGCGATGCCGGCCTGGTCGGCGAGCGCGGCGGCCAGGGCCATCCCCGCGGCGTCGAAGGCCGCCGGACGTCGTGCGTAGACCTCGAGGGCGCCCAGAGGTCGCTCCTCGCCGACGATCGGCGCGGCGACCATCGACCGGATGCCGGCCCGCTCGATGAACGCGTCGGCGCTGGCGGTGTGTGCGAACGACGGGTCGGCGGCGTAGTCGTCGGTCACCACGACGCGACGTTGCGCGACCGAGCGACCCGAGAGGCCCTCCCCGATGGCGATCCGATCTGCCCGGAGCCACGGCGCGTCGGCGAACCCGTCCATGCCGGAGTCGACCGCCCAGCCGAGGGTCCCGGTCTCCTCGTCCACGAGGTCGATGAGTGCGCCGTCCGCACCGAGGACGCGGACGGCGGCATCCACGGTGGACTTCAGCACCGTCCCGACGTCGCCCGCCGCGAGGATCTGCGACGCCAGCTGCCGGATCGCCCGCTCGGCCTCGGCCCGGTGAGCGAGCTCCTCCCGGGAGCGGCCCAGCTCCTCGACGAGGCGGCTGTTCGCGATCGCGATGGACGCCTGGATCGCGAGCGCGGCGAGCACCTCGCCGTCGTCGGCGTCGAACGCGGATGTGCGCCGCGAGACCACGGAGAGTGCACCCAGGGGGCCGGCGTCCGAGAGGAGGGGCGTCGAGAGGACGGAACGGACCCCCGTCTCCTTCGCGTAACGCACCGCGGCGTGTCGTCTCGACAGGCGCGTCTCGGCGAGGAAGTCGCCGGTGAACACGGGCCGGCCCTCAAGGACGGCCCGTCCCGCGATGCCCTCGCCGAGGCGCAGCCCGCCCGTCCCGAAGTAGGCGCGGTCGGCGTCCGCCACGTCGCCCGACGCGTAGCCCCAGATCAGCAGCTGTTGTCGCTCGTCGTACAGGTCGATGCGCGCCCCGTCCGCGTCGAGGAGACGCACCGCCTCGTCTACGATCCTCTGGAGGATCTCGGCGGGCCCGGCGATGACGGAGACGCGGGCGGCGATCTCACGCAGCGCGTGCTCACGGTCGACCCGCAGCGCGAGCTCGGCGCGGGACGAGCGGAGCTCGGCGAGGCGGCGCGTGGTCCCGAGTGCCGTCGCCGCGAGCGTCGCGAGCGCCTCCACGAGGTCGCTCTCGGCGGCGCCGAACGCGTCCGGCCGCGGAGACGCGACGGTGAGGACCCCGAGGAGGCGTCCTTCGCTCAGGAGCGGCGCTGCGGCGACCGAGCGCAGGCCCGCCGCGGCGATGATCGCATCGGTGTCGGGATGATGGAGGAAGGACGTGTCGGCTCCGTAGTCGCCGGTCGCGACGGCGCGGCGCTCGCGGACGGCGCTTCCCCAGACGCCCGGGAGCGGGATGTCGGCGTCGTGACGGACCAGGTCCGTCGGTCCGCGCGGCGGGACCGGCCCATCGGACGGCGAGATCCACGCCCATCGGTCGTCGATCGGCTCGACGAGGTCGACGGAGGCGGCCGACGCGTCGAGCAGGCGCCGGGCGTCGTCGACCAGCTCTGCGAGCGTCTCCGCGGGGTCGGGGACGACGGCGATGCGGGCAGCCAGATGGCGGAGCGTGCTCTCGACCTCCGTCCGTCGCGCGGCCTCCTCGCGCTCGCGCGCGAGCTCGGCGATGAGGCGGCGGTTGTGGATCGAGGACGCGGCGTGGTCGGCCAGCGCGCGCAGGAGCGCGACGTGCGCCTGGTCGAACGCGTCGGGTCGGGCGCGGTAGACCGCGAGCGCGCCGAGGTCACGGCCCTCGACCGCCATCGGCGCCGCGATCATCGCGCGGATCCCCAGCTCCGAGACGACGCGGTCGGCGGCGGCGGCGTGCTGGAATGAGGTGTCTCGCGCGTAGTCGTCGGTGGCCACGACGCGTCGCGCGGCGATCGCGGCGCCCAGGAGCCCGCGGCCGGGATCGAGGTGGAGGTCGCGGATCCAGTCGCGGCCGGCGGCGTCGCGGGTGACGCCGGCATCTTCGGCGAAGCGCAGCCCGCCGTCCGCGTCGTCGGCGAGGTAGATGAACCCACCGTCGGCTCCCAGGAGGCGGGTGGCCTCCTCGACGGCGGCACGGAGGATGGCCCCCACCTCGGGATCGGTGGGTGCCGGGGCACGGCCGTCGTGTCGTCTCGGCTCCACGGGACGCCGAGCATACGCGCTGCGCGCCCCATGTCCAGTGGGCGAGCGGCGGGCCTGCCCATCGTCATCCGTCCATGACGCGCGGCACGTCGCGGCCGCTCGTCTATCCTTCCCGCGATGCGCACCACCGACCGCAGCCGTCCCACCGAGCGGGATCTCGACATCGCACCGGGCGACGTGGTCGCCGCGGACCTCGAGGGCACGCTGACCGACGGCGAGACCTGGCGGGGGCTCGGCCGATGGCTCGCGGCGCACGGCCGCCGCGGGGAGTACAGGCGGTTCCTCGCGCTCCGTCTCCCGCTCGTCCCGGTCGTTCGCGCAGGCCTCCTGGACCGACAGGCGTTCCGCGACCGCTGGATCCGCGACCTGATCGCGCACCTCGCCGGCGCGGATCGGTCGCAGGTGGACGAGGTCGCCGAGTGGATCGTGGAGGAGGAGCTCTGGCCCGGGCGTCGCGCGCCGCTCCTCGCCGACCTGGCCGATGCGCGCGGCCGCGGCGCGCGCGTCGTCGTGGTGTCGGGCACGTACGTGCCGGTCCTCGACCGGTTCTGCGGGCGGGCGGGGCTTGAGGGTGTCGGCACGCCCCTCGACTTCGCCGGCGACGTCTTCACCGGGCGGCTCGCGGGACCCGTGAACACCGGCACCCGGAAGGTGGAACGCCTGGCGCGCCGGATCGGCGCGGCCCCTCTGCGACGCGCGTACGGCGACTCGGGCGCCGACACCGCGCTGCTGGCGGCGTCCGCGGAGCCCGTGGCGGTGACGCCGGATCGCGCGCTCGCGCGCACGGCGCGCGAGCGCGGCTGGCGGATCGTCGACGCGGCCGGAGCCGTCGTCACCGACGGCACCCGCCATCCGTCCTCAACGGGTGGGGCCACGTGACACACCCGCGGAGGGACCGATGACGAGACCGGACCAGGGGCTCGCGGCGGGCGCGACCGTCGACGGCGCCGCGCGCGACGCCGGCGATGCCGTTCGCTCCGCGCGGCGCGCCGTCGACGCGGTCGGGATCCGTCTCGCCGCCGTCGCCCTGAAGCCGGCGTACGCCGTCTACCTGCGTCGCCTGCGCGCGGAGGTCGCCGCGCAGCCGGTCCCCGAGCACGTCGCGGTCATCATGGACGGCAACCGGCGATGGGCCGCCAGGAACGGGCACAGCGACCCGGGCTTCGGTCATCGAGCCGGCGCGGAGAAGGCCCTCGAGCTCGTGGACTGGTGCGCCGACACCGGCGTCCGCGAGGTGACCCTCTGGGCACTCTCGCTCGAGAACCTCGAACGGTCGGATGACGAGGTGGAGACGATCGCCGGCATCGCCACGGATGCGCTGACGGCGCTCGCCACGGGCCGGCGGCGTACGCGCGTTCCGGTCCGCCTTCGCGTCATCGGCCGCCGCGACGTCCTGCCGGGGACGCTCCGCGCGGCGATCGAGGACGCGTCGTCGGTCTCGCGCGACGACGGAGCGATGACCGTCACGGTCGCCATGGGCTACAGCGGGCGGGACGAGCTGCTCGAGGCGTTCCGTGCGACGGTCCGCGACCTCGTGGCGGGCGGGACGGACCGGGAGGCGCTCCCGGAGGCGCTGACGGAGGACGCCCTCGCGGCGCACCTCTACACGGTCGGCTCGTCGGATCCCGATCTCATCATCCGGACGTCGGGGGAGATCCGGCTCTCCGGGTTCCTGCCGTGGCAGAGCGTCTACAGCGAGTACTACTTCTCGGACGCATACTGGCCGGCCTTCCGGGAGATCGACTTCCTCCGCGCGATCCGCACCTACCAGCAGCGACGGCGCCGCTTCGGGCGCTGACGCCCCTCCCCGAAGGTACCGCCCGGATCGCGGACCCTCGGGTGAGCGCGGACCCTCGGCACCGGGTCTACGTTCGACCGGCGTGGACCGGCCGCAGTGAGCGGCCGCGCGCGTGGGCGGCCGGAAGGGGTCGGCGGGAGATCACGATGGAAGCCATCGACCGGGGAGCGGCACGCCCCGCGCCGCCTGTGCGGACCGGCGCAGCGCTCCTCATCCTTGCACTCCTCGCGCTCGCCGCCTCGACGGCCGCGGGCCCCGCTGCCGCGGCCGCGAGCGACAGCGACGTCACTCTCGCAGCGGACTCGTCCGGCTCGACCCTGGACATCTCCGTCGAGGCCACCGCCTCCGTCGTCCTCATGACGAACGGCGGGACCGGGTACGAGTGGCGGACGATCCAGGGGCCGGACGAAGCGATCATCCCGCCGCCGGCGGACGCACCGTGGCCGTACAGGGTCACGCAGGGCGACCTGCCCGGCTCGCCCGTCGCATGGGTGTGGTCCCTCGCGCCAGCGGATCCGGGCACCACGTCCTTCTCCGCAGGCCTGTATCCACCCGGATCGGACATGCCGGAGCAGACCTACACCCTGGCCATCGTGGTCCGCGACGGGCCGTCCTCCAGGGCCGCCCTCGCCGACGCCGACTGCGGCCGGGTCGTCGCGATCGACAGCGATGGCATCGTCGCGATCACGCTCTCGTCGAACGCGTCGACCGGATACAGCTGGAAGGTGACCCGGGAGCCGGAACCGTTCCTCGTGGCCGAGCCCGGGAGCGGAGACTACGTCGCGCCGCCCGCCGGCTCGCCGCCCGGCGCCGGCGGATCCCAGACGTTCGAGTGGCGCGCGAACGCGACCGGTTCCACGGCGGTCGAGCTAGGGTACGTCCCGCCGGCCGTGACCGTGCCGGAGAAGACCTGCGGCCTGAGGGTGGTCGCCGGCTCGCCCGTCCCGCGGCCCCCCGGACCGAGCGACGAAGGATCCGGCTCATCCGACGGCTCGGTCGGGTCGACGCCGCCGCCGACGTCCACGGTCGCCGCGGACCACGAGCGGGCGGCCCCCGTCCTCGGCGTCGTCGCGTTCCTCGTGCTCGTCCTGCTCACCGCGGTGACGACACCGGTCCTCGCGATCCGGAGGCGGCGCGCCCGCTAGGCACACGGCGGAGTGCCCACCGCCGGGAAGGGGGACGTCGCGAGGGGCGGGCCGCAGGCTCGCCCCTCCGGCGCTCACGACTGCCGGTCGGCCATCCGGACGCCGCCGAACCGCGACACGATCTCGTCGTCGTACTCGTCGGCCGTCGACGCCACCGCGAGGATCGATGCCTTGAGCTCCGCTTTCGTCGCCGTGGAGCCCAGGATCGTGTGCTCGAAGAACGAGTCACCGTCGCCGTCGATCCCGAAGGCTCCGAACCGCATGTCGCCGTTCGCGTTCAGCAGGTAGCGGGCGAGGTCCACGGTCAGCTCGGTCCCCGTCGTGAGCCACGCTCGCGTCGTGATCGTGGCATCGTCGTCGCCCCACGCGGAGACCCACGTCTGCACCCATGCCGACCCGAAGCGGACGCCGAACATCGCCCGGTCGTCCCGGGCGGACGCCATCTCCCCGAACAGCTCCTTCATGAGCGGGACGACCTTCTCGTAGACCGCCTGCTGGGCCGGGTTCTGGAACTCCATCATGTCCTCCCTGCGGTGGCGGCGTCGCCGTCCGGCGCCGGCATCCCTGCACCCTCGAGCGCCAGCATCCCGCCGCGGACCGTGGCGCGCACGCCGGCCGGCGTGCCGGCCTCGCTCGCCGCGTCGATCGCCTCGGCGACGAGCGGGCCGAGCTCGTCGTCGAGATACCGCTCCCACGACCGGCCCTGTGTGCCGATCGGCCCGTGCGCCGCGAGATGTGGCGGGACGGACGGATCCCACGCCAGGGCGATGCCGCGGTCCGCGAAGCGACGGGCCACCTCCGGCAGCAGCGTCCGCTCGATCCACGCCTCCCGCGAACCCGAACCCGGGGCCTCCGTGACGACGACGTCCACCTCGTCCCCGAGAAGCGCCCCGAGCATCGCCCGCGGGTCGGCCGTCCCGTGCGGGGCCGCGACGCCCACGGCGGGTCCCGGGGCGTCGCCTGGGGCCGGCACGTCTGCGGCGGACGGATCGAACCCGATCGGCCGCTTCACGGTCGCGGCCGAGGCCGTCGCGAGGAGCACGACCGTCTCCGAGAGGTGGATGCGCCTCCCTCCTCCGTCGGCCAGGACCCCCGAGCCGAAGGCGCGGCCCAGCACGTCGAGCACGACCGGGTGTGCGCGGTCCGCGTCCTGGACGAGAACGACGCAGGCCCGCATCCGGTCGATCGCGTGGATGGGGAGGTCGTCGCTGTACCCGACGTACCCGGGCGGGGCGCCGACGAGCATCGCGACGTCGTGGACCTGCGTCATCCGGCCGGCCTCGATCGTCACCACGCGGTCGGGCGACCCGAACAGCCCGTCCGCGATCGTCGCGGCGAGCTCCGGGGCGGCGCGGGCCTGCTCTCCGGCCAGGAGGACGACCGCGTTCGGGCGTTCCCGCCGCACATCTGCGCCGCGCATGCCGACACCGATCCGGTCCACGAGCGCCTCCACGTCGGCCGGGATGACGAGGCCGGCCGCGTCGAGGCGCGCCGCGAGCGCGTCGAGTCGCGACTCCACGTCCGTCGGCAGGCCGGTGAGCCTCCGACCCACCGCCTCGACGTCCCCGGCCGTCGCCTCGTCCGCGCCCGTCGCGACCGCGTGCGCGACCACCTGCTCCAGGAGCTCCACCGCCTTGTCGGGATACCGGCGGTCCGGCATCGCGTCGCCGGCGAACCGGACGATCCGGCCCAGGAGCGCATCGTCCAACGCGACGCCGCGCAGGCGCACGAGCGCATCGCGGTGAGAGCGGACGATCTCGATCGTCTGCTCCACCGTGGGCTCCCGGACCAGCACCGGGGCGAATCGCCGCTCGAGCGCCGGGTCGCCCTCGATGAACCGCCGGTACTCCTCGTCGGTCGTCGCCGCGATGCAGGCGATCTCGCCGCGCGCGAGGGCGGGCTTGATGAGGCTGGCGAGGTCGCCGGAGCCGCGCGCGCCGCCCGCGCCGACGATCGAGTGGAGCTCGTCGATGAACAGCGCGATCCCGTCCTGCGAGGCCTCCGCGAGGATCGCCTTCATCCGTTCGTCCAGCACGCCGTAGACCCCGGCGCCCGCGACGAGCGAGGACGGCGACAGCTGGACGATGCGGAACCCGCGGAGGAGGGCGGGGACCTCCCCGGCCACGATGCGCGCGGCGAGCCCCTCCACGATCGCGGTCTTCCCCGTGCCGGCGGGGCCGACCAGGACCGGGTTGCGCTTGGTCCTGCGGCAGAGGGTCTCGACCACGACCGACAGCTCGGTCTCGCGGCCGATGAGGGCCGGCAGGCGGCCCGCCTCCGCCTCCTCCGTGAGGTCCCGCCCGAACGCGTCGAGGGTCGGGGTGGGTCGCTTCGCGCGCGGGTTCCACGCCAGCGGGCCCCGTGGCGTCTCCGGCTCGACCTCCGCGCGCGACTCCGCCCCCGGGGCGGCTTCGCGGCGCGGCCGGCCCGCGGACGCATCAGCGGCGACCGGCATCCCGCCGACCGGCCCCGTCATGCCGTGCACGGTGTAGCCCGCCGCGCGAAGCACCACCTCGACCACGTCCGCCTCGCCCGGGTCCGGCCTGCCTCGCCGCGACGCGAGCGTCCGGGCGTTCGCGAGGACCGTGACCTCGTCCAGCCTGGTGCCCGGATCGCCCGCCCGGAGGCGCGCGTGGAGCCAGGGCTTGAGCGTGGCCGGTGAGAGCCCGTCGGCCAGGCTCTCCGCCATCCCCGCGTTGCGAGAGACCACCGCGAGGAGCCAGTGGTTGACCCCGAGCGTCGAATGGCCGCCGTCGGCGGCCGCGTCCTGCGCGCGCCGGACGATGGCCGCCGCACCCGGCCCCAGGCCGGCCGCACCCGTGTCCGCCGCGTCGGTGCTCATCGTGCCGCGGAGTCTACGGGAGCCGCCGCCAGCGTGGCATGCACCGGTGCCGCGCGCAGCGCGAGGATCACGCCCCCGACGGATGCGACGCTCACGACGGCCGAGACCGCGAAGAGGCCCGGGATCGTCAGGGCCGTCGCGATCGCGCCGCCGAGGGACGCGCCCGTGATGGATGCCAGGCCGAACGTGACCGCGCTCAGGACGCCCTGGGCCGTCGCGATCCGGCCCTTCGGCGCCAGCTCTGCGACGTAGCCGACGCTCGCCACGAAGAAGAGCCCGTAGCCGAGCCCCTCGAGGGTCGCCCCGGCGACGAGGACGTCCGGGGTTCCGGCCACCGCGTAGAGGACGCCGCGCGCCGCGAAGGACGCCGCGCCGAGGACCAGCAGCCGGTGCGCGCCGAACCGGGCGGCGAGCCGCGGGAACGCGAACATGATCGGGATCTCGACGACGGCTCCCACGATCCATGCCGCGCCCGCCGCCTCCGCGCCCGCCCCGAGGTCGTAGAGGCGGACCGAGAGGAACGAGCTGGCCGCGGCCGTCGCCGCCCACATGACGAACGCGGCCGCCAGGAACGCGGCGAGCCCCGGGGCGCGGACGACCCGCGACGCGCCGGACCAGATGGATCCGGCCGCCGACGCCCGGCGGCTGCGCGGGAGCGCGAGCGCGATGACCGCCGTGACGAGCAGGGCGGGGATCCACGCGGCGAAGAGCGCCTGGGTCCCCGCCCGCCCGATCAGGACCCCCACCGCCGCCGTGGAGGCGAGGAACGAGATGGACCCCCACGCCCGGATCCGCCCGTACGCGCCCCGGTCGTCGCCCAGGATGTCGAGGGTCCGCGCGTCGAGCATCGGGATCACGCCCGCGGTCGCGACCGCGACGCACGCCACCCCGATCGCGATCGCCGGCAGCTGCTGCGCCTGCGAGAGCCCCGTCGCCGAGAGCGCCGCGAGCAGGGCGGCCGCTGGCAGGACCGTGCGTGACCGGGGGAATCGGTCGGTGACGCTTCCCCACAGGGGCGACGCCACGAGCGAAGCGCCGGCCCAGAGCGCGGTGAGCATGCCGATCGCGGCGAGGTCCAGGCCGAGGGCCCGGTAGTGGACCGGCAGGTACGGGAAGTTCGCGCCGACCGCGGCGAACGCCGCGACGTACGCGAGCGTCGCGCGCGCCCGGGGGCTCATGGGCGGATCTCGCGGCGGGCCGCGGCCGACGCGCGGGCCGCCGACGCCGCGGCCCGACCGGCCCGGGCCCCGGCGTCGGCGGCAGCGGCCGACCTCAGCGCTCGCCGCCGAAGAGCTTCCCGAGCAGCGCGCCTGCGTCCGAGACGTCCAACCCGTCGGGTGCGTCGCCGGTCCCGCGCTGCGCGCCCGCGATGAGCCCGCCGAGCGAGCCCGTGATGTCCTCCAGGACGCCCGGGTTCGCGAGCAGCGTGGCGATCGGGGCGGCCGCGGCCGGGACCGCCTGTGCCGTCTCGCCGAGCGCGGACGGGAGGTCGTCGCCGCGGTCCAGGAAGCCGCGGAGTGCCGTCATCGCATCGCCGTCGTCGAGCAGCTGACGGACGGCCGCCTCGGCCGCCGTGAAGTCCATCCCCCCTGCACCGCCCGGCTGGGCGCTGCTCCCGACGAGCGCGTCGAACGTCCCGCCTCCCGGACCCTTCTCCTCGCCCATCGCGCGCCTCCCTGCCGTGCCGCGGGCCCGCCCGGGCCCGTGCGTGGCGACTAGCCTAAGGCGCGATCCGGCGCGGCGGGAGCCCGATCCGCCGGCCCCGGCTGGCATGCAGGGCACCAGTAGACGTCACGGGCCGCCTGCAGCGCCGTCCGCACCTCGGCGTCGCACCGCCGGCACGGGAGGCCGGCACGCTTGTAGACGTACGTCTCGCGGGCACGGGCGCGCGCGACCGCCGACCCCGACGCTTCATCCTCCGGTGAGATGTGCCGGCGCGCCGCCCGCCGTTGGCCGCGCGGGAGGTCGGCGCGATCCACCGTCGCGACCCGCCCGGTCCGCCGTCCGTCGGCCAGCAGCCCTCGCGCCGCCTCCCACAGCCGGTCGAAACCCACCTCGCCGACCTCCGCCCCGGATGTCCAGGGCGAGATCCCGCAGCGGAAGAGGAGCTCCGAGCGATAGGCGTTCCCGACACCCGCGAACAGCCTCTGGTCGAGCAGGAGCGCCCCGATCGCGACGCGCGACCGCGACGCGCGGCGGCGTGCGGTGGCCGGGTCGGGTGCCCGGGCGAGGAGGTCGGGCCCCAGCTTCGACACCAGCGCCCGCTGGCGCCGGGGATCGATGAGCTCGCAGACGGTCGGCGCCCGGACGTCGGCGTACGCCGCGTCCGTCTCCAGCCGGAGGCGGATCGCCCCGCGCGGCTCCGGGGCCGGCGCGTCGCCGACGACCACCCGCCCGCCGAGGCCCAGGTGGATGTGCACGACGGGCGCGCCGCGGCCCGCGTACTCGACGAACAGGTGCTTGCCATGCGCGCTCACGCGACGGAGGCGGGTGCCGTCCACCAGGGCCGCCTCGTCCGAGAAGCGGCCCTGGGGACTCGTGGCGCGCACGTCGCGCCCGCCGAAACGCCTCGTCAGCGCGGCAGCGAGCCGGTGGATCGTGTGTCCCTCGGGCACGGCCGATCGGCCTCAGGCGAGCGGGATGAAGATCCGGGTCCGCCACTTCGCGGGGTCGGGCTCGGCCTCCGGGTCGGTCACGTACACCTCCCACATCGCGCCCGACGGCTCGCGCCCCTGCTCCTCGACCCACGCCATGAGGCGCTCGTACGTCCCGCCGATCGTCTCGTACGGGCCCACGTGCCATCCCACCGCGACCGGACCCGCCGGCAGCTCGCCGGGCTGGACGTCGCCGCTCCCGTCGAACGCGCGTTCCGGCGCGCCCGGCACGTCCGCGATCGGCGCGCCGGTCTCGAGCTCGATGCGGTCCGGCCCGAAGGCGAAGTACCGCGAGAACGGGGCGTCCCCGGGGACGAGACCGGCCGCCGTGATCGCGTGGAAGACGGCGGGGAACGCCCGGCCCATGAACGCCGGCAGCTCGCTCTGCGGCAGGGACCCATGGACGACGGCGGTCCGCCGGCGCGGCTCGTCGTGGATCTCGAACTCACCCATCGTGTCCTCCCTCCGCGGGGGCCGCCCGCGCTCAGCCGCGCTTCCGCGCGAGCCAGACCTCCTCGCTCGGCCACCGCCGCGCCCACTCGGGGGTGACGAACGGGGCCGTGGTGGTCGCGCCATCCGGGGCCCTGAGCTCGCGGAGGTCCTCCACCTCGAACCCGCTGGCCCGGAGGAGGCGGATCATGTCGCCGTAGCCCAGGTGGAACTCCACGCTGCCGTCGTCCGGCCAGGTGAACGTGTGCATCCCGAAGTACGGCCGCAGCAGCCGGTCGGCCGCGGGGACACCGTCCTCGTCCGGCGAGGCCAGCATGAGGAGCGTGCCGTTCACCAGGAAGACGAGCCGGCCGCCGGGCCGGAGGAGGCGGGCCGCTTCGGGGATCCACCGCTCCGGCGCGCACCAGATGCTCGCCCCGTACTCGCTGATCGCGAGGTCGAACGACGCGTCCGGCAGCGGGACGTCCTCCGCGCTCGCGTGGATGAGCGGGAAGCGGAGGTCGTGCACGTCCTGCAGGCGACGCGCCGTGGCGAGCTGCGCCTCCGTGACATCAACGCCGACCGGCCGCGCCCCGCGGCGCGCCAGCCACGCCGACACGTAGGCGGTCCCGCACCCGAGCTCGATCGCGTCGAGGCCGTCCACGTCGTCGATGAGGTGGAGCTCGGCCTCCGGGATCCCCCAGATCCCCCAGGACGGCTCGGATGCCCACTCCCGCTCGCCCACGGCGGCGGACGCCGGTGCCGAGTCGGTCCAGTACGCGCGGTTCGCGCGGACGTGGGCCGGCAGGGCGTCGAGGTCGAGGCGCGCGTCGTCGGCCATGCCGGCATTGGACGCCCGGCGACCGACCCGCGTCAAGTCATCTGGGTCGTCGCAGCGCCCCCTCGAGGCCGCGCCGGGGGGCGGCCGCACGGCTGCAGCGCCGCGGCGGACGGAGCGGGGTCGCCGCACGCCCACGGCGGTACCATGAGGCCGACCGACCGTCCCCCCGATGCGGTCCCTCCCCACGCGAGGTCGCCCGATGCCCACGCCCTGGACCACGCCCGAGCTGACGTCGCTCGGTCGGCTCGCGATGCACAGCGTCCCTCACGCCGACCGCCTGGACCTCGACGGGACATGGCGGTTCCAGCTCCTCCACCGGGCGGACGGCGAGCCGGGTGGGGACTGGCGCGAGATCGTCGTCCCCGGCGCCTGGACGATGCAGGAGACGTTCGACCGGCCCTGGTACACGAACATCCGGATGCCGTGGGACGGCGTCGCGCCGTTCGTCCCGGAGGAGAACCCGACCGGCGTCTACGAGCGGGCGTTCGACCTCCCGGCGGGATGGGACGGCCGGCGCGTGGTGCTCCACGTGGGCGCGGCCGAGAGCGTGCTCATCGCGACGCTCAACGGGCGCGAGATCGGGGTGAGCAAGGACTCGCACCTCGCGGCCGAGTTCGACGTGACGAGGGTCGTCAGGCCCGGGACGAACATCCTCCGCCTGCGCGTCGTGAAGTGGTCGGACGCGACGTACATCGAGGACCAGGACCAGTGGTGGCACGGTGGGCTCACGCGGTCCGTCTTCCTGTACGCGACCGGACCGGTCCACCTCGCGGACGTGCGCGCGGACGCGGGGCTCGAGGCCGATGGGACGACCGGGACGCTCGACGTCCTGGCGAGCGTGGGGTTCCCGGGGGCGCCGGAGCCCGGCTGGACCGTGGAGCTGCGACTCGACGGTCGTGCCGGGGCGCTGGTGGCGCAGGTGCCGGCGGCGAACCGGCCGGTCCCGCCCCACATGAGCAGGCTCGTGCACGGACTGCCGTCCCGCGCGATCGCCGGCGCGCCGCTCACGGGGGCAGAGGCGGCCGAGTGGGCGACGATCCGCCCGGCGTACGACCCGCCCGCGGACGGCATGGCTGCGATCGGCGCCTCCATCCCCGGGATCCGGCCGTGGTCGGCCGAGGACCCGGTCCTGTACCGGCTGACCGTCACCCTCCGATCGCCGGCCGGCGAGGCGGTGGAGGAGGTCGGCATCCGCGTCGGCTTCCGGCGTGTCGAGGTCGTCGGGCGCGACCTGCTCGTGAACGGCCGCCGCGTGTTCGTCCGCGGCGTGAACCGCCACGACTTCGACCAGTACACCGGCCGGACCGTGTCCGAGGAGTCGATGCGGGACGACGTCGTGCTCATGAAGCAGCACGGCTTCGACGCCGTCCGGACCTCGCACTACCCCAACGACCCGGCCTTCCTCGACCTGTGCGACGAGCTGGGGATGCACGTCGTCGCGGAGGCGGACATCGAGTCGCACGCCTTCACCGAGACGCTCTGCGAGGATCCACGGTACCTGCCAGCCTGGGTCGACCGGGTGGCGCGGATGGCCCTGCGGGACAAGAACCACCCGTCCGTCATCGCCTGGTCGCTCGGCAACGAGTCCGGGTACGGCGCCAACCACGACGCGGCCGCCGGCTGGCTTCGCCGGTACGATCCGAGCCGGCCGCTCCACTACGAGGGCGCGATCGCGTGGGACTGGGGGAGCGACCAGGCGGCGAGCGACATCACGTGCCCGATGTACCCGCACGTGGACGCGCTCGTGGATCACGCCCGCTCGGGCCGGCAGCGGCACCCGCTGATCATGTGCGAGTACTCGCACGCGATGGGCAACAGCAACGGCACGCTGGGCGAGTACTGGGACGCGATCGAGAGCACGCCCGGGCTGCAGGGCGGATTCATCTGGGAGTGGTGGGACCACGGACTCGTCCAGCGCCAGCCCGACGGCACGACCCGGTGGGCCTACGGAGGCGACTTCGGCGACCAGCCGAACGACGCGAACTTCTGCTGCGACGGGCTCGTATGGCCGGACCGAACGCCAAAGCCCGGGCTCCTCGAGCACAAGTGGATCGCGTCTCCCGCGCGGGCGGCGCTCGACCCGACCGATCCGGCGCTGGCGACCGGTCGGATCGTCGTGACGAACCGCCGGCACTTCCGCGACATCGCCTGGCTCCGGGCGACGTGGGAGCTGACCGTCGACGGAGAGCGGCGGGGCGGGGGAGACCTCCCGCTGCCGGCGATCGGCCCGGAGGAGGCGGCCGGTGTCGCGATCCCGGGCTGGCCTGCGCCTGCACCGGGCTCCGGCCGCGAGGCGTTCCTGACGGTCCGGTTCCTCACCGCGGCCGATGAGCCGTGGGCACCCGCCGGCTTCGAGGTGGGTTGGACGCAGCTGCCCGCGGGGATCACTCCCGCGGCGTCCGCCGCGGAGCCGTCCGCCGCGCCCGCCGGCGACGCCGTGCCGGCGTCCGCTGCATCGGTCGTCGCGTCCGTCGCGTCCGGGCCTGCTCCGGTACCGGACGCATCCGGGGACGGTGGGTCTCTCGGGTCCGCGTACGCGGTGGACACGGAGGGACGCCTCACCGGGCCGCTCGTCGCCGCACCCCCGGCCCTCACGCTCTGGCGCGCGCCGACGGACAACGACCGCTTCGGCGGGATCTCGCCCGCGTGGGAGGCGGCCGGCCTGGACGCGCTCGATCGCCGGCTCGTCGGTCTCGAGCGACTCGACGGCGCGACCGTCGTCCGCAGCGTCTGGACGACACGGTCCGGGGTCGAGATCCCGCACACGGCGACCTACCGCTCGCTTCCAGGCGGCGCGGTCCGTGTCGACGAGGCCGTGGAGATCCCCGCAGCGCTCGCCGACCTGCCGCGCGTGGGGACCGTCCTCGAGCTCACGGCCGGGCTGGAGGCCCTCGAGTGGTACGGGTCCGGCCCGCACGAGACCTACCCGGACCGCAAGCGGGCGGGCGTCGTCGGGCGGTGGCGCTCCACCGTGACCGACCAGCACGTCCCGTACGTCCGGCCGCAGGAGAGCGGTGGACACGCGGACGTCCGCTGGCTGGAGGTCCGCGACCCCGCCGACCCGTCGCGCGGCGTCCGGCTGGTGTTCGACCGGCCGCTGCAGGCGTCCGCGATGCACGTGGCCG
Source organism: uncultured Chloroflexia bacterium (assembly GCA_963717255.1). Classification (GTDB taxonomy): domain Bacteria; phylum Chloroflexota; class Limnocylindria; order Limnocylindrales; family CSP1-4; genus CAIYQJ01. The sequence continues at coordinate 211,366 of CAVQVT010000006.1, forward strand.
CGGCCGACCTCGCGTCGGCGGCCCACGACGGCGAGATCCCCCGCCGTGCGGAGACGATCGTCACGTTCGACGCCGCCCATCGCGGGCTCGGCACCGCGAGCTGCGGCCCGGACACCCTCCCGGGGTACCTCGTCGGTCCGGGCTCGTACGCGTGGTCGTGGTCGCTCCTGCCCCTGGCGGACAGCGGGGGTTCATGAACGGCGATCCGGACGTCGCATCCCCGCGCCCGGGAGCCGACGCCCGCGCCGTCGCTGGAGCCGCCTCCCGATCCCTCTGGTTCCCGCACCAGCACGGGGCCTGGGCGATGCTCGCGGTCCCACTCCTCCTCGGCGTCGCCGCGAGCCGTCCCGACCCGTGGCAGCTCGTGCTCGCGGCAGCCGCCGTCGCGGGCTACCTCGCGTCCGCCACGTGGCAGGCGTGGATGCGCGCCCGGCGGCGCCCGTCGTTCCTGCTCTCGCTGCGGGTCTACGGCGGCGCGTTCGCCGTCCTGGCGGCGGTCCTCGTCGTCGCGCATCCGCCGGTCGCGCTCGCGGCCGTGGTGGTGGTGCCTGCGGCGGCGTTCGCGCTCCTCGGGGCACGGCCGGGCACGCGACGGGAGTTCGGGGACACCCTCGCCCAGGTCGTCGAGGCGCTGGTCCTGACGCCGGTCGCCGCGTATGTCTCGGGCGCCTTCGACCCGCCGGCGGTCGCCGTCTACGCGGCGATCGCGGCCGCGTACCTCGTCGCGACGATCCTGGTGGTCCGCTCCGTGCTGCGCGAGCGCGGCAACACGGCGTTCGCGATCGGCTCGATGGCGTACCACGCCGCGCTCGTCGTGGTCGCGGCCATCTGGCTGCCGCCCGCGTACGCGGTGGTCGCCGCCGGCCTCACCGCCCGCGCGATCGCCCTCCCGCTCGTCCAGCGCCGTCTCGCAGGCACCCCGAAGCCGCTGCGGCCCGTCCAGGTGGGCGCCGTGGAGGCGGTCGCCGCGCTGGCGGTCGTCATCGTCGCGTTCGTCGTGCCTGCCGGCCCGGCCTGAGGCCGAGCCCGCACGACGGGCGCCCCGAGATGCCGGCCGCCGCCGGAGACCCGTCAGTTGGGGAGGTTGCCGCCGCCGCCCTGGCTCCGCAGGAACCGCTCGATCTCGCCGATCAGGTCGCCGCTCGACGGGCCGCTGGACTCGTCCGCCGCGACCTCCAGGCGCTCCACGTACGTACGCGTCGCCTCGTCCACCGCCACGGCCGCGTCGAGCCGGGTCCGGACCGTGCGTGCCTCCTCCTCGAGGTCGTCCACCGGGATCTCCGCTCCCAGCCGGCGGGCCACCGCGCGGATGAGAGCGATCGACGCCTCGGGGTAGGGCCCGGAGACGTAGTGCGGGACCTGGGCGAAGTAGCCCACCGCGGGGAGGCCGGCGGCGGAGAGCGCGATGTCGATGACGGAGAGCGCCGCGGCCGGAACGCGGAGGACGCCGGGTGGACCGGGTTTCACGTCGCCGCGGAGGAGCCCGGCGCGCGACTCGGTGCCCAGCAGCGGGACCGGACGCGTGTGCGGGACGCCGGCCGGGATGGCGCCGAGGCTCACCCACTCGACGACGCCGAGCTCGCGCGCGATCTCCACGAGGGATGCCGCGAGCTCGTGCCAGCGGAAGTCGGGCTCCGGTCCGCTGAGCACCAGGAGGTCGCGGCCGCCGACACGGCCCCGACGGAGGCGCAGTTCGGGCCATGACAGCTCGCCCGGGCGGCCGTCCACGATCTCCAGCGTGGGTCGTCGCGCGCGGTAGTCGTAAAGGACGTCCGCGTCGAAGGTCGCCACGGCGCCGCCCTCGCCGGCGAGGTGGTCGGCGGCGACAGTCGCGGCGGAGCCCGCGTCCACCCAGCCGTCGAACGCGGCGATGAGGACCGGCTCCACGAGCGCGGGCTCCGCGGAGCCGTTCCCGCGCTCGAGGCGATACAGCGTCATGTGTGCAGGATACGGGAGCCGGTCATCACGGTCCGCACGCGGCGGCCCCACACGCCGGCCCGATGGTCCCGCGCCGCCGCGCCATCCGGCCCTTCGTTCGCCGGGTCCGTTGGGGCACGGTGGGGCCGACCCGGGCGGCCGCGATCGGCCGCGCGCCCGGGTGCGTCCGGGTGCACCCATCGCCCGGTCCATCCAGGCGGCCGTCAGTGCCGGGGGAGGCGTCGATGCGGGTCCTGGTGAGCGCGGCCTCACGGCACGGGTCCACGGCCGAGATGGCGGCGGAGATCGCGTCCGTGCTGATCGAGGCGGGGATCGACGCCGGGGTGGTGCCGCCGGACGACGTCCCCTCGCTCGACGGGTGGGACGCCGCCATCATCGGCAGCGCCATCTACGTCGGCCACTGGCTCGCCCCCGCGCGCGACCTCGTCGAGCGGCTCGCACCGGAGCTCGCCGAGCGCCCGGTCTGGTTCTTCTCGAGCGGACCGATCGGCGACCCGCCCTCCCCGGTCGAGGAGCCGGAGGACGTGGCCGACCTGGTCGCACTCGCGGGTGCCCGGGGTCACCAGGTCTTCGCGGGCCGGATCGACCGGAAGCAGCTGGGGCTCGGCGAGAAGGTGATCATGACCGCGCTCCGGACCCCCGAGGGCGACTTCCGCCCGTGGACGGACGTGCGTGCCTGGACGGAGGGGATCGCGAGGGCCCTCGCGAGCGAGCAGGGCGCCGACGCCGGCGCCGACGCGGGTTCCCACCCGCGGGGAGGTGAAGCATGACCTCGATCGCAGACGCCGCCACCGAGTTCCTCTCGCACGACCGGATCGCCGTGGCGGGCGTCTCACGGAACGCCACCGGGCACGGCGGGAACGTCGTGTACGCCCGCCTGCGGGACCGCGGCTACACCGTCTTCCCCGTGAACCCGAACGCCGAGACCGTCGAGGGCGACCGCTGCTACCCGGACCTCGCGTCGATCCCCGGCGGCGTGGACGGCGTGGTCATCGCCACGCGTCCCTCTGCGGCCGCCTCGATCGTCGAGGAGTGCGCGAAGCTGGGGATCTCCCGCGTGTGGATGCATCGCTCGTTCGGCGGCGGGAGTGTCTCCGACGATGCGGTGACGCTCGCCCGGAAGAACGGGATGACCGTGATCCCCGGGGGCTGTCCGCTCATGTTCGGGAAGACCTCGGACGGCGGCCACCGGTTCATGTGCTGGTTCGGGAAGCTGACCGGGAGCGTCCCCAGGACCGTCTGACGGGGATCCCCGGGCGTCGCTCGCCCGGGTAGTGGCGTCGCCGCGAGCGCCTCAGGCGGTGGTGCGCCCGTTCGCGCCTCTCTGCCGCCAGGCGCGGACGATCCACGCCGCCCCGCGCCCGAGGAGGTACCCGAGAGTCACGGGCGCGAGGAACCACAACGTGGCGATCGACCCCTCGACCGGGCCGACCGGCAGGGGGTCGTTCCCGCCGACGAAGGCGAGGATCCAGATGAGCGCCATCCCGATGACGACGCCGATCACCACCCAGACGTAGCCCCAGACGCCCCGCGTCAGCGCGGCCGCGACCAGGCCCGCGAGGATGAGGAGTGGGGGCGCGACGAGGGCGGCGCTCCCCGCGCACGCCGCGTCGAACCCGCGGGCGGCGCAGCCGAGGAGCGCGCCCCCGAAGAACGCGAGCGGGCAGGCCACCGCCGAGGCGATGATCGCGACGATGTCGCGGACGATCTCCGCTCGGTCCTGCGTCACGGATGGCCCTCCTTGCGGGGTGATTCTGCACGGTCGCGGCGTCGCGTGGAAGTCCTCCCCCGATGATGCACGAGCAGGCGGTCGAGCGGAAGCCGCTTCCGCACCGCCCCGCCCCCGTCCTGTCGTACGCTCAGCGGGCCGCCTCCGCGGCCAGCGTCCCGCCCCGGAGCCCTCGATGACCGAGCCGACGACTTCCGCCACCACTGCCGTGACCGCCCCGACCGCGCCCCGACCGGGCCGGATGCCCGCCCTCTACCTCGGGCACGGTGCCCCGCCGCTCCTCGAGGAGCCCGACTGGATGGCGGAGCTCGCGGCGTGGGCCGCCGCCCTGCCGCGGCCCTCCTCGATCCTCATCGTGAGTGCCCACTGGGAGTCGGCGCCCATGACCCTCGGGGCCACGACCCGCGTCCCGCTGGTCTACGACTTCTACGGCTTCCCACGCCACTACTACGAGCTCACCTACGATGCGCCCGGTGCCCCGGACCTCGCGGCGAAGGTCCGCGCGATCATGCCCGCGAGCGAGCCGGTGGCACAGGACCCCGGCCGCGGCCTGGACCACGGCGCATGGGTCCCGCTCATGGCCATGTACCCGGACGCCTCGCTCCCGGTCCTGCAGGTCTCGATGCCGGACCTGGACCCGGAGCACCTCTTCGACGTCGGTCGGCGGCTGGCGCCCCTGCGCGACGAGGGCGTCCTGGTCGTTGGGAGCGGGTTCATGACGCACGGGCTGCCCTTCATCCACGCGTACATGGGCCGGGCGGGTGTGGCTCCCGCATGGTCGGTCGAGTTCGACCGGTGGGTGGCGGAGGCGCTGTCGGCGGGCGACCTCGACGCGCTGTTCGCCTTCCGGGAGAAGGGCCCCGGGATGCCGTTCGCGCACCCGACAGTCGAGCACCTCGCCCCGCTGTTCGTCGCCCTCGGGGCGGCCTCGGAGCCCGACGCGCCGCCCGAGACGCGGATCGACGGCTACTGGTGGGGCCTCGCCAAGCGTTCGATCGAGCTGGGGTGACGCCGGGAACCGGACGGGCGAGCCCGCCGTCCGGAGCACGGCGGCCGTGCCGGCCGCTCTGCACACCGAGGCGCATCATGATCCGCGTGCCGGTCCTCCTGTCCATCGCCGTCGTGGCGCTCGCCGCCTGCTCCTCCACGGGCGCGGACCCCTCCCCGACGGGAGCCGCGAACTCCGACGCCTCGCCCCCCTCGTCGCCGGGCGCCGCGCCCGGCACCCTCCGCCTGGACGAAGGCGCGAACGGGAGCACCGTCACGGTCGCGCCCGGGACGCCGATCGTCCTCGCCCTCCCCTCGAACCCGACGACCGGATACTCGTGGACCGTGACAGGCCTGCCGGATCCCGGGCACGTCTCGCTCGACTCCCCGATCGAGGGCGTGTACGCGGCCACGCCGGTCGCGTCGGGCATCGTGGGCTCGGGTGGGACGCAGTCGTGGGACCTGCACGCGACGAAGGCCGGGACGACGTCGATCGCGCTCGCCTACGCCCGTTCGTGGGAGTCCGGCGTGCCGCCCGTCGAGTCGTTCGCCGTCACGTTCGTCGTGAAGTAGCGCGCCGGCCGGCAGACCCGGCCCCCGTCATCCCGCGGGCCGGGCGAGGCCCTCGACGACCTCCACGCCGGGGAGGGTGAGGAGGATCGAGGGTGGCGCGAGCACCTTCCACGACCGGCTGCCGCCGCCGAGGACGATGCGCCGGCGCGCCATCACGGCCGCGTCCACCAGGATCGGCAGCCCCTCGGGCAGGCCGAACGCCGTCACGCCGCCGATCGCGTGGCCGGTCAGGTCGCGTGTCTCCTCGGGCGACGCGAACGAGGCCTTCCGGGTGCCGAGCCGTCCGCGGACAGACCGGTTCACGTCGAGTCGGTGCGTCGCGAGGACGATGCAGGCGGCGTAGACGGGCGGATCGCTCTTGCCGACGACGAGGATGGTGTTCGCCGAGTCCGCGAGCGCGAAGCCGTACGCGGCACAGAAGGCAGCCGTGTCGGCCAGTGCCGGGTCGCAGGGGAAGAGCTCGTGCTCGCCGCGGCCCGTGAGCGAGGCCTCGAGCGCATCTCGCGCCGGATCAGTCGACATCGCCGGCCCCCGCCGTCCCCGCCTCGCCCGGGACCGCGACTCCGGCGCCCGCCGCGCCGTCTCCGCCGGCCCCGGGCGCCTTCTCGCCGAGCCGGCGCTCGTGATCCGTGCGTCCCGTCACCGGGTCAGGTGCGAGCTCGCGGAACGTGTGGACGCCGATCTCCATCGGCGAAGTATGCCGCGCGGCGGCGGCTACTCGGCGGCGGCCGGCTGTGCCCGCACGACGGACGCGAACCCCGCCGCCCGGTGCGACGAGTCGCAGAACGGCTTCTCCTTCGACATCCCGCAGCGGCAGAGGGTGATCGGCCCCCCCTCCGGGACGGGGATCGGGTTCCCCTCGCCGTCGAGGAGCGTCACCGATCCCTCGACCTTGAGGTTGCCGTTGTCGCGGACGCGGATCGTGACCTCGCTCATCGATGCCTCCTGGATGCTGCCGGCCCGGACGCAGGCACATGGTCGCATCAGTGGTTCGCGCACGCCGGGCCGGCGGATGCGCGGTGTGCGGATGCGTGATGGTCGCGCCCGGCGGGGTCCCTCTGGCGTAGGATGTCAACGCGTGATGAGTTCCGGCGCGGGACGAGCGCGTCGGACGCCGCGAGCGCGAAAGGCGGCGCGAGATGTCGATGGACGCTCCTCCCACCGGCGGGGCGGCACCCGCGATCCGGGCGGTCGGCCTGCAGAAGACCTTCGGACCGATCCGGGCGGTCGACGACGTGACGTTCGACCTGGCGCCCGGCCACATCTACGGCCTCCTGGGCCCCAACGGCTCCGGGAAGACGACCCTCATCCGCCTCCTCACCGGACTGGCCCGCGCGACGAAGGGGAGCGCCGAGGTCCTCGGCACGCCGATGCCGTCGCGGACGACGCTCGGGCGGATCGGGTACATGACGCAGAGCGACGGCATCTACCCGGCGCTCTCGGCCGGCGAGAACGTGCGCTTCTTCGCGTCGATGTACGGCGTCGCGGCGAGCGAGGCGGTCGACGAAGCGCTCTCGGTGGTGGACCTCGCGGACCGCCGGGACTCGCTCACGGGCACCCTCTCGGGCGGCCAGCGGCGGCGACTCTCGCTCGCGTGCGCCATCGTCCACCGCCCGCCCGTCCTCTTCCTCGACGAGCCGACGGTGGGCGTGGACCCGCTCCTCCGGGTCCAGTTCTGGGGCTACTTCAGAGCGCTCGCCGAGGGCGGCGCGACGATCGTCGTCTCGAGCCACGTGATGGACGAGGCGGACCGGTGCGACGACCTGCTCTTCGTCCGGGCCGGGCAGGTCATCGCCCGGGGCTCCGGCGCCGAGTTGCGCGAGCGGTCGGGGACCACGAGCCTGGAGCAGGCCTTCCTCCTCTTCGCCGGTGACGCTGAGGCCGCCGGTGACGCGGCGGCCGCCGGGGACGCGGGGGTGGCGCGATGAGCCGCCGCCGCACCGTCGCCCTCTTCCGCCGGGTCACGCAGGAGATCCGCCGCGACCGCCCGTCGATCGCGCTGCTCTTCATCGCCCCCATCGTCATCACCGGGCTCGTCACGTTCATCCTCCGCGAGGGCCAGACGCCCGCCGTGGAGGCCGTCATCGTGAACATGGCCGGGACGCCCGGCACGGTCTACGCGTCGGCGCTCGCGACCGCGCTCGAGTCGGCGGGCGCCACCGTCACGACCGCCCCCGACCAGGCCACCGCCGAGGCGCTCATCGCGGACCGCGAGGCCACCGTCGCCGTCGTCCTCCCCGCGGGCCTGGGCGGGGGCGGCGGCGTCACCATCTCCGTCATCACCAACGGGATGGATCCGCCGGGGGAGGCGAGCCAGGTGGCCGCCGTCTCGAAGGCCCTCGTCTCGGCGGCTGCGTCGATCACTGGGGTCATCCCTCCGACGATCGAGCACGAGACCGTCTACGGGACGCCGTCCACGGACCCGATCACGAGCTTCGCTCCCGCCCTGGTCGCGTTCTTCGCGTACTTCTTCGTCTACATCCTCACCGGCGTGAGCTTCCTGAGGGAGCGGACCGGCGGGACGCTCGAGCGGCTCATGGCGACGCCCGTCACACGGGGCGAGATCGTCGCAGGGTACACGCTGGGGTTCGGGATCTTCGCCATGGTCCAGGTCGCGCTGATCATGACCTGGGTCCTCGGCTCGCTCCAGGTGCCGTCGGTCGGCCCGCTCCCGTCGTTCTCCGTCGGGCTCGGGATCGACGTGGCGGGCAACCCCCTCCTGGCCTACGTCGTCGTCATCCTCGCGGCGATGGGAGCGGTGAGCCTCGGGATCTTCCTCTCGACGTTCGCGCGGACCGAGCTGCAGGTGATCCAGTTCATCCCGATCGTGATCGTCCCGCAGTTCCTGCTCTCCGGCGTCCTGTTCCCCGTCACCACGCTCCCCGAGATCCTCCAGCCGTTCTCGTTCGTCATGCCGCTCTTCTACGCGGTGGACGGCCTCCGGCAGGTGTTCATCCGGGGGGCCGACCTCTCCGTCACGGCCCTGCAGGTCGACCTCCTCGTCCTCACCGGGTTCGCCCTCCTCTTCGCGGCGATCGCGTCGCGGACGATCCGGCGGGACGTCGCATGACGCGGGACGGCGGCCCGCGGGGCGGACGGACGGTCCTGCGGACGCCGACGGCCGGGCGCGGCGGCCGGACCGGCCGCCGGCCGGGTGGCCAGGACACGCGCGGGCGCATCCTCGCGGCGGCGCGGACCATGTTCGGGGAGCGCGGCTTCGACGGGACGACGATCCGCGGCGTGGCGGTGGGAGCGGGCGTCGACCCGGCGCTCGTCCACCACTACTTCGGGTCCAAGCAGCGGCTCTTCGTCGCGGCGATGGAGATCCCCGTGGACTTCGACGCGGCCGTGGCGACAGTGCTCGCCGGGCCCCGGGACGAGCTGGGCGAGCAGTTCGTCCTCCTCGTCCTCCGCCTCTGGGAGGCGCCGTCGATGCGCGCGCTCATGCTCGGGCTCGTGCGCTCCGCCACCTCGGACGCGGCAGCGGCGGGGATGCTGCGCGAAGTCCTGGCAGAAGGCCCGTTCCTGGCGCTGGCGCGGGCGATCGACCTGCCGGACGCCTCCCTGCGCGCGACGCTCGTCGGGACCCAGGTCGTGGGGCTCGCGATGGCGCGGTACGTGGTGTGCGTCGAGCCGATCGCGTCGGCCGAGCCGGCCATGCTCGCCCGCGCGGTGGGGCCGACGATCCAGAGATACCTCACCGGGGACCTGCCGGCCGGGTGACGGTCCCCGGCTCGCCGCCCCGGGGCGCTTGACGTCCCCGGGTTCAGGGCACATAGTTGCACTGGCAACTACACGCACGAGACACCGACCATGCCCGCCGTCACCGTCCCCGACATCACCGTCCTGCCGAAGATCCCCGCCCCGGACCCGCTCGTGGCCCGCCAGCGGCCTGTCGCGAGCGTCACGATCGCTCCGTCCGCGTACGAAGGGGAAGGGTTCCCCGTGCGCCGCGCCTTCGCGGGGGTGGACCTGGCCGACCTGGACCCGTTCGTGCACATGGACCAGATGGGCGAGGTCGAGTACTCGCCCGGTGAGGCCAAGGGGACGCCGTGGCACCCGCACCGCGGCTTCGAGACCGTCACGTACATGATGGACGGGACGTTCGAGCACAGCGACAGCAATGGCGGTGGCGGCGTCATCACGAACGGCGACACGCAGTGGATGACGGCGGGTGCCGGGATCCTCCACATCGAGAAGCCGCCGGAGGCGCTCGTCGTCTCGGGTGGTCTCTTCCACGGGATCCAGCTGTGGGTGAACCTGCCGCGGGCGCAGAAGTGGGCGCCGCCCCGCTACCAGGACCTCCGGGCGAGCGAGGTCGCGCTCCTCTCGTCGCCGGACGGCGGGGCGCTGGTCCGCGTGATCGCCGGCGAGGTCGCCGGGCACGCGGGCCCCGGTTCCACGTACACGCCGATGACCTACCTCCACGCGACGCTCTCGCCGACCGCCCGCCTGGTCCTGCCATGGCGTCCGGACGACAACGCGCTCGTGTACGTCCTCTCCGGCGAGGGCTCCGTGGGCGCCGAGCGGCGGCCCGTCCGCATGGGCCAGCTCGCCGTCTTCGGCCCGGGCGACGCGCTGACGATCGACGCCGACGCCGTCCAGGAGAGCCGGAGCCCGAACCTCGACGTCCTCGTCCTCGGGGGCCGGCCGATCCGCGAGCCGGTCGCCTGGATGGGCCCCTTCGTCATGAACACCCGCGAGGAGGTCGTCCAGGCGTTCGAGGACTACCGCGCCGGGCGCCTCGGGACGATCCCGGCGATCCACGCCGACCACGCCGTCCATGGGACGCCGGTCGCGGTGGTCGAGTCGCGGAGGGACGGCGCGGTCTGACCGGGCCGCACCCCGGCGTCCGACGGCGCGGGCGCCGGCGACGACCGGCCGTGCGTCCGTGGCCCATCATCGCGACACACGCAGCGAGGGCCCGACGATGGACGTGCGATACACGCGGATCTGGACCGACGCCGACGGGGAGACCCACTTCAGCGAAGGAGCCGAGGGCCTCGACATCGCGGACTTCGCGCCGCCGGCGCCGCCGATGGACGTCTCGGCTCCGCGGCCCGCAGCGGCCGTCCGGTTCATCGGTGCGCCTGCCGGGTGGGACTCCGACCCGCACCCGGCGCCGCGCCGCCAGTTCGTCGTCATGCTCCGGGGCATCGTCGAGGCCGGGACGAGCGACGGCGAGCTCCGGCGCTTCGGCCCGGGCGCGGCCGTGCTCCTCGAGGACCTCGACGGGAAGGGCCACCGGACGCGTGTTCCCGGCGACGAGGACTGGCTCGCCATGGTCGTCGTCCTCGACTGACCGACGCGGGCCGGCAGGGACCTGCGGACCGGAGTACCGTCTTCCCGGCGGACAGGCCGGCGGGATGCCGCGGCGGACGGCGCGGAGCGGGCGGGCCGGCGCGGCCGCCGGGGAGCCAGCGCATGTGGGCGGTCGACGTCGCGATCCGGGACCTGGGCCCCGGCGACCTCTACCGTGCGCCGCGGACGCCCGAGATGGTGCGTGTCCCGGAGCAGTCGTTCCTCATGATCGACGGGAGGGGCGCGCCGGCGGGATCCGACGTGTACCAGGAGGCGCTCGGCGCCCTGTACACCCTCTCGTGGACGCTCAGGTTCGCGATGAAGAAGGAGATCGGCTTGGTCTACCGTGTCGCCCCCCTCGAGGGCCTGTGGTGGGCGGACGACATGGCCGTCTTCTCGATGGACGAGGACGATCGCGTGGACTGGCGCTGGACGATGATGATCGCCCAGCCCGACGCCGTGACCCCGGCGCGGCTCGACGCGGCGCGGGCGGAGGGTGCGCGCCGGCGCCCGAACCCGGCTCTCGGACGGGCCCGCATCGACCGGTTCGCCGAGGGGCTCGCCGCGCAGGTGCTCCACGTCGGGCCCTACGACGCCGAGGGCCCCACGATCGCGGGCCTCCACGCGTTCATCGCCGGCCGCGGGTACCGCTTCGACGGCAGGCACCAGAAGCATCACGAGATCTACCTGGGGGACCCAAGGCGCGCCGCACCGGAGAAGCTTCGGACGATCGTCCGCCAGCCGGTCGTCCTTGCCTGATCGCCCGGGGCGTGCCGCCAGGGCGGCCCACGGCGCGCGGCGCCGTCTGTCCGCGCTGGGCGAGCGGCCGCACCGGACGGATCCCGGGCGCGGCCGTCACCGGTACGAGGTGAACTCCCGGATCACCGCGTCCGTCGCGATGTCCGCCGAGCGGAACGCTTCGACGAGGTCCCGTCCGCCCACGACCTGCCACCGGTGCGCGGCCACGAAGGCGCGGAGGGCGCCGAAGAACAGGTCCGTGCCCATCGTCGCCCGGACGGCGTCGAGGAAGACGGCTCCGCGCAGGTAGACGGTCTCGGCGTAGCCGTCGCAGCCGGTCCAGTCGCCCGTCGTCGGCTCGGCGGGCCAGGCCGTGATGGGCAGGTCGACCGGGAGCGTCGAGCACGTGACGGCCGGGATGCCGAGGGCATGGAGGCTGGAGAAGGTCGCCAGGGCCTCGTCCACCCACGGCTCGCGGATCTGGTCGTTGCCGACGAGCGCATACCACCACTCGTGCGCGATCTCGTGCCAGATCCCGAACGGGGAGCCGAGGACGTCCCGGCCGAGGAAGATGAGCCCCGGGTACTCCTGGCCGAACTCGGCCACGCCGGTCTCGGCGACGTCGAGCGTGGCGAACGGGTACGGGCCGTACCAGTCGGCGTACCGGCGGAGTGCCGCCGCGACGTGGTCCATGACGGCCTCGCCGGCGTCGCCGAGCGTGAGGATGCGGACCCGCGTCCCGTCCACGTGATGCTCCGTCACCAGGTACGCGGGCGAGACCGCGACGGCCGCGTTCCGCGCATGGCGGATCTCCACGAGGAGACGACGCCGCGACGGGTCCCAGCCGATCCGCTCCCCGGAGGCCGCGACCTGGTCCGGGTCCACGGAGTCCGGCAGGGTCAGATCGAGCCGGATCCGGTCGGCCGCCCACGTCACCTGCGGGTCGCCGACGCCGTGCGCGTCGTGCACCGTCGAGAGGACCGGGTACCAGTCGCCGAGGTTCAGGACGCCGCCGGTGAGGCCCATCCGCGCGCCGAAGCTCCCGTCGCCGTCGGCGAGCGACAGGCGGAAGGGGATCGTCACCGTGGTGGACCGTCCCGGCGCGAGCGCCGGCCGGACCGTCACCCGGAGGTTGGTGCCCGTCGTCCACCGCGTCGCTGCCCGCTGCCCGGCCACCGTGACCGGGCCGTCCGCGCGGTAGGCGCCGATCGCTCGCGGCAGCACCGAGAGGTCGAGCGCGTCGATGCGGCTGCGCGACCTGTTCCGGACCGTCAGCCTCTCGACGGCCACGACCGTGCCATGCTCCACGTCCAGCGTGGCCGTGAGCGTGCAGGACTGGGAGATCGAGCCGAGGAGCGCCGAGGACGCCGCCGCCGACGCGGCCGCCGGCGGCAGAACCGCGCACAGCAGGAGAGTGGCGGCCAGGGCGGCCGCGAGCGGCGCGCGCCGGACCCGGCCGGCGTGTCCGCCCGGGACCCGGAGCGGGGGGTGGGCGGCGATCACGGGGCCATTCTGGACCGGTCTGGTCGTCGGACGCTCACCGCCGTGCACGGTGCGCCTCGGTGTCTCCTCGGCCGGGCGGCTCGCGCCCGGCAGCGGTCAGGACGCGGCAGCGCCCTCCCGCGCCGTCCACGAGTGGAGCGTGTTCAGGTAGTTCACGCGCTCGTACGCCGACGGGTCGGCGACGGCCGTCTGGTTGGCGCTCCCCCGCAGCTGGGAGACCGAGGTGTACTCGTGCTCCTCCATCCACGCGACGAGCCCCGCCTCCAGCGCCCGGATGTGGCCCGGGCCATCGCGCAGGAGCGAGGACGTGGTCATCGCGACGTCTGCGCCCACCATGAGCGCCTTCACGACGTCCGTGCCGGCGTGGATGCCGGAGGTCGCGGCGAGGGAGAGTCCCGCCGGGAGCTGCGGCCGCAGGATCCCGATCCAGCGGAGCGGGAGACGGAGGTCGGCCGGAACGCTCAGGTCCACGCGCGGGACCACGTCGAGCGTCTCCAGGTCGAGGTCCGGCTGGTAGAAGCGGTTGAAGAGGACGAGCCCGTCCACGCCCGTCGACGCGACGCGGCTCGCGAACCCGGCGAACGCGGTGTAGTACGGGCTGAGCTTGACCGCCAGCGGGATCGAGATCGTCGCCCTGACGGCCCCGATCAGCTCCAGGTCGGTCGCCTCCAGCTCCGCCGCGGTCCGACGAGGGTCCGCGGCGAGCCGGTACAGGTTGACCTCGAGCGCGTCCGCACCGGCCTCCTGCATGAGCTTCGCGTAGCGGACCCATCCGCCGAGCGTCGTCGCGTTGAGGCTTGCGATGACCGGGACGGACGACTGCGCCTTGATCCGGCGGAGCAGGTCGAGGTAGCGGTCACCGACACCGATGAACGACTCGAAGGTCGGGAAGTAGGCGAGGGCCTCGGCGAACTGGTCCGTGCCTGCCTCGAGGGACCGGTTGAGCTGGATCTCCTCGTTGAGGATCTCCTCTTCGAACAGCGACGGGAGCACGATCGCGCCCGCGCCGGCCTCGTCGATGAGACGGGCAGCGTCCTCCGAGCCGGTGAGGGGCGACGACGACGCGACGATCGGCGATCGGAGATCGAGCCCAAGGTACCGGGTCTGCAGATCGACGCTCACGCCAGGTCCCCCTCTCCCTCGACGACGACGCCGCCGGCCTCGAGGGCGGCCTCCGCCTGCTCCTCCGGTTCCGTGTGATGCGCATGCGGGACACTGCGGTGCATGCCCGCGAGCTGCTCGTAGTAGCGCCACCGCTCGTCGATGTCGGCCTGGGCGAGCTCGGCCAGCTCGACGGCCCGCTCCGGGTGCGTCCGGGCGAGGACGGCGAACCGCGTCTCGGCGGCGACGAAGTCCTTGACGGGCATCGAGGGGGCCGACGAGTCCAGCTTGAACGGCTGCCCGTCCTCGATATCGCTCGGGTGGAACCGGTAGAGCGGCCAGTAGCCGCTCCGGACGGCGTCCTTCTGGTGGCTCATCGACTTCGACATGTCGATGCCGTGCGCGATGCACGTGCTGTACGCGATGACCAGCGACGTCCCCGGCCACGCATCCGCCTCGAGGAGCGCCCTGGTCGTCTGGGCGTCGTTCGCGCCCATCGCGATCTGGGCGACGTAGACGTTGCCGTATGCCCGGGCGACCGCGCCGAGGTCCTTCTTGCCGGTGGACTTGCCCGCGGCGGCGAACTTGGCGACCGCGCCGCGGGGGGTGGCCTTGGATGCCTGCCCGCCGGTGTTCGAGTACACCTCCGTGTCGAGCACGAGGATGTTGACGTTCCGCCCGGAGCTCAGGACCTGGTCCAGCCCTCCGTAGCCGATGTCGTACGCCCACCCGTCGCCGCCGACGATCCACACGCTCCGCCGGACGAGGTCGTCCGCGAGCGCGAGCAGGTGCCGGGCGTCCATCGCCCGCTCGCCGTCCACGCGCTCCAGGATCGCCCTGAGGTCCGCGACCCGGCGCCGCTGCGCCGCGATCCCGGCCTCGGTCTCCTGGTCGGCCTCGAGGATGCCGTCGACGAGCGCGTCCCCGACGACCGGCCGCAGGTCGGCGACCATCCGCCGCGCCTGGTCGACCTGCGCGTCGAGCGCGAGGCGCATGCCCAGCCCGAACTCCGCGTTGTCCTCGAAGAGCGAGTTGTTCCAGGCCGGTCCGCGACCGTCGGCGTTCGTCGTCCACGGGGTGGTGGGGAGGTTCGCGCCGTAGATCGAGGAGCAGCCGGTGGCGTTCGCGACGATCATCCGGTCGCCGAAGAGCTGGGAGACCAGCTTCAGGTACGGCGTCTCGCCGCAGCCGCTGCACGCGAGCGAGAACTCGAAGAGCGGCTCGAGGACCTGCGAGCCCTTGACGGTGTCGTGCGGGATCAGCGTGCGGTCGAGCGGCGGGATCGACTGGAAGAACTCCCAGTGCGGCCTCTCGACGTCGCGGTGCTCCGCCGCCGGCTCCATGTTGATCGCCTTGTGCCGCACCTCGGTCTTGCTCTTGGCCGGGCAGACGTCCACGCAGACGCCGCAGCCGGTGCAGTCGTCCGGCGCGACCTGGATCGTGAGCAGGTGGTCGGCCAGCTCGCGCGACTTGAACTCCTTGCTCTTGAAGCCTGTCGTGGCCCCGGCGACGGCCGAGGAGGGGAAGACCTTCATCCGGATCGCCGCGTGGGGGCAGACCATGGCGCACTTGCCGCAGTCGATGCAGATGGACTCGTCCCAGATGGGGATCTCGAGCGCGATCGCCCGCTTCTCGTACTTCGTGGTGCCCGACGGGAAGGTCCCGTCGATGGGGAAGGCGCTGACCGGGAGCAGGTCGCCCCTGCCGGCCATGAGGGCCGCGGTCACGTTCCGGACGAAGTCCGGCGCCGTGTCGGGGACCAGCTCCGGGATCGTGTGGCCGGTCGCCGCGCTGCCGAGCGTGACGTGGTTCAGGCGGGCGATCGACGCGTCGATCGCCGCGAAGTTGCGGTCCACGACCGCCTGCCCGCGCTTCGCGTACGTCTTCTCGACGGTCGCCTTGATCCGCGCCAGCGCCTCGTCGGCGGGCAGGACCCCGGCGAGCTGGAAGAAGCACGGCTGCATGATCGTGTTGATGCGGCTGCCCATGCCGACCTCGGTCGCCACCGCGACCGCGTCGATGACCCACATGTCGATCGACTTGTCGATGAGCTGCGCCTGCACCGTGGCCGGCAGGTGGTCCCACACCTCGGCCGGGCCGTAGGGCGAGTTGAGGAGGAAGGTCGCGCCCGGCTTCGCGTACCCGAGCACGTCGGCCTTCTCGAGGAGACCGAACTGGTGGCAGGCGACGAAGTCGGCGGCGTCGATGAGGTAGGCCGACCCGATGGGCTCCGGCCCGAACCGCAGGTGCGAGACCGTCATCCCGCCCGACTTCTTGGAGTCGTAGACGAAGTAGCCCTGGGCGAAGAGGTCGGTCCCCTCGCCGATGATCTTGACGGACGACTTGTTCGCGCCGACGGTGCCGTCCGACCCGAGGCCGAAGAAGACCGCCTGCACCTCGCCGGCCGGACGCGGGGTCCGGAACTCCGTCTCGATCGGCAGGCTCAGGTGGGTGACGTCGTCGTAGATGCCGACGGTGAAGTGCCGCTTCGGCCGCTCGCGCGCGAGCTCGTCGAAGACCGGCTTGATCATCCCCGGCGTGACCTCCTTCGACGAGAGGCCGTACCGCCCGCCGATGACGCGCGGGACCTTCGCGAACGCCGGCTCGTCGGCATCCATCGCCTCGGCGATCGCCGCGACGACCGACTGGTAGAGCGGCTCGCCGACCGCTCCCGGCTCCTTCGTGCGGTCGAGCACGGCGATCGACCGGACGGTGGGCGGGAGAGCCGCCATCAGCTGCTCGCACGGGAAGGGCTGGAAGAGACGGACCTTGATCGCGCCGACCTTCTCGCCCGCCGCGTTGAGCGCGTCGACGGTCTCGTCGATGGCGCCGGCCGCGGAGCCCATGACGACGACGACGCGGTCCGCGTCGGGGGCGCCGTGGTAGTCCACGAGCCCGTACCTGCGGCCCGTCCGCGTCGCGAGCTCGTCCATCACCTCCTGCACGATCCCGGGGACCGCGAGGTAGAAGGGGTTGCACGCCTCGCGCGCCTGGAAGAACGCGTCGGGGTTCTGCGCCGTGCCCCGGACGACCGGGGCGTCCGGGGTCATCCCGCGGGCGCGGAGCGCCAGGACATCCTCGTCGCGGATGAGCGCGCGCATGTCGTCGTCGCCCAGGACCGCGATCTTGTTCACCTCGTGCGACGTGCGGAACCCGTCGAAGAAGTGGAGGAACGGGACGCGCGCACGGAGCGTCGCGGCGTGCGCGACGAGCGCGAAGTCGTGGGACTCCTGGACCGAGCAGGCGGCCAGGAGCGCCCAGCCGGTGGCTCGGGCGTGCATGACGTCGCTGTGGTCGCCGAAGATCGAGAGCGCGTGCGTGGCGACCGTCCGGGCGGCGACGTGGATCACCGAGGGCGTGAGCTCGCCGGCGATCTTGAACATGTTGGGGATCATGAGGAGGAGGCCCTGCGACGCCGTGAACGTCGTCGCGAGCGCGCCCTTCTGCAGCGCGCCGTGCATGGCGCCCGCCGCCCCGCCCTCGGACTGCATCTCCACGACGTCCGGGACGACGCCCCAGAGGTTCGGCCGGCTCGCGGCGGCCCAGTCGTCCGCGTGCTCCGCCATCGGCGACGCCGGGGTGATCGGGAAGATCGAGATCACCTCGCTGGCCGCGTAGGCCACGCGGGCGACGGCCTCATTGCCGTCCAGGCATACCCAGTTCTTGTCCATCTACCGGTCCAGCGCCTCCTGTGGGGTCGCGTGCGTCCTCGCCTCCGGCTCGGCCGGACACGCGGGACGCAAGTGAGGTCGACACGTCACGAGCGCGCGCGACAGGCGCGCCACGCCCGAGGCTCTCATTGTGGCCCTTCCGGGACGCCTCCACCCGTGCCGGAGCGCTCGCCGTTCATGGTCCAGAGGGTCCGTGGGACGTGACGCGGGACCGCGCTCGCGTGTCCTACGCGGCGTCCAGCGCGAGCACAGCGAAGCAGATCGCGAGGGTCAGAGCGGCCGGCGTCATCACGAGTCGCTCGACCGACTCCGGGAGATGGCGTTCATCACGCTGCCGACCGCGAGCAGACCGGCGATCGCCCAGAGGATGGGCGCGCCGGTGGGCAGGGGGGTCGCCACGATCCCCGCGGCGCCCAGTGCGATCCACCCGGCGGCGGCGTAGACGACCACCGCGGCCGCGCTCGCGATCCGGAGGCCGGTCGGCAGGACCTCGTGCGTGCCGCCCCACGCGAGGTGGCCGACGGGGGCGCCGGCAGCCAGGGCGACCTGCAGGGCGGCGAGGCCGGCGAGGAGGAGCACCGCGATCACCGCGGCGAGCGTGGGCATGCGCGGGAGTATCGCAGCACCGCTGCGGTCAGGCCGGGGGAGCGCGACGGCCGGGCGTCTCCGGCGGTAGGCTGCCGGACATGAGCGACCCGGAGGACCCCGCCCCCGACAGGCTCCGCATCGGCTTGAACCTCCCGACGTGGCCGCTCGCGGGCGGCCGGAACGCGACGTGGCCGGAGATGCGCACGCTCGCCCGCGAAGCCGAGGCGCTCGGCGTCGACACGCTCTGGGCGCCGGACCACCTGCAGCGGCGCCTGCCGGACCGCCCGACGATCGGGTTCTGGGAGTGCTGGACGGTCATCACGGCCGCCGCCGAGGCCACGTCGACGATCGAGGTCGGTCCATTCGTGGCGTGCACGGGGTTCCGCAACCCCGGCCTCCTCGCCCGGATGGCGACGACACTCGACGAGGTCAGCGGCGGCCGCGTCGTCCTCGGGCTCGGCGCCGGCGTCCCCGCGACCGACGAGTCCTGGCGCGCCTTCGGCTACGACGGCGCGAGCCACGTGGGCCGGCACGCCGAGTCCGTCGAGGCGATCGTCCGCCTGCTCCGCGAGGGCCGCCTGACGTACGAGGGCGCCTTCGTGCGGATGGAGGGCGCCGAGATCGTGCCCGCAGGGCCCCGTCCGGCCGGCCCGCCGGTGTGGGTCGCCGCGAAGGGGGACCGGACGCTCGGCATCGCCGCGCGCTTCGCCGATGCGGTGAACATGAACGTCGCCCTGACCGGACCGGAGGACGCAGCCGCGCTCGTCACCCGCGTCGCCGATGCCTGCGGCGCGGCCGACCGGGATCTGGCCACGCTCGCGGTGACCGGCTGGGCGCGGCTCGCGCTCCGCCCGGACGGGACCGCCGTGCCGCGTCCGGGATGGATCGACGGCTCACCGGCCGAGGTGTCCGGGACGCTGCATGCCATCCGCGCGGCCGGGGTATCGCACGTGACGCTCTACCCGGCCCCGGATGACGACCCCAGCCCGCTGCCGGCGCTGACGCGCGAGGGCCTGGACCGGTTCCGGACCGTCCTCGAGGCCCTCCGGGCGCGCTGACATCGCTGCGCGCCATCCGTCGCCGGTCGATGCGCGAAGATTAGGGCGAGGGCGCGGGGGACGCTGCGCCCGGCCGGCGGCGGACGACCGCCGGTACGCGTGCAGATACTGGAGGCACCCCAGCCATGACCGCAGCCGCCGCCCCGTTCGAGGTGGCCACGGCGCCGATCGCCGAGACGCAGGCCCGGAGCCTGCATCGCTGGAACATGTGGCTCGCGTTGATCCACGCGATCCAGGGCGCGATCATCCTCGCGCTCTCGTTCGCGAAGGACCCGATGGTCACGGCGCCCGTCGTCAGCTCCTACCTGACGTTCGACCAGGCGACCCAGACTCTCGTGCCGGCGACGCGGACGCTCTTCGACCTGCCGATCGGGCCCATGGTCGCGATCTTCTTCTTCCTGAGCGCCGCGGCTCACGCGCTCGTGGCCTTCCCGGCCCGCCGCTGGTACGAGGCGAGCCTCGCCCGGGGCCAGAACCCCGCGCGGTGGATCGAGTACGCGCTCTCGTCCTCGGTGATGATCGTCATCATCGCGGAGCTGACGGGGATCCAGGAGATCGGCACCCTCGTCGCGATCTTCGGCATCAACGCCGCCATGAACCTCTTCGGCTGGAGCATGGAGGCGGCGAACGAGGGCCGGACGAAGGTCCAGTGGCTCCACTATGTCTTTGGCTGTATCGCCGGCATCGTCCCGTGGATCGTCATCGCGATCGCGCTCTGGACGTCGGCGAGCGAGCCCGGCGCGACGCCGGCTCCCACGTTCGTCTACGTGATCTTCGTCTCGCTCTTCATCACCTTCAACATCTTCGCCTTCAACATGATCCTCCAGTACCGGAAGACGGGTCGGTGGGCCGACTACCTGTACGGGGAGCGCGTGTACATGCTCCTCAGCCTCATCGCGAAGACGCTCCTGGCCTGGCAGGTGTTCGCCGGCACCCTTCGGCCGTAAGGAGCCCGGCCCCGGCCGGGGGCGCATGACGGAGGACGGGCTCAGGCCCGTCCTCCGTCGTCTCCGGGAACGCCCTGCCGCACGCCGGCGCCTCGCACGGTGGAGTCGGCCGACGCACGACGACGCCGATGCCCACACCCCCGGGCACCGGACCCGTCCATGGCCGAGCTTCCCGAGAGGTCGCGGGCCGTCCTGGAGGACGTCCGTGGCGTCATCCGCTCTGCCGCCCCCGACGCGACGGAGACGACGACCGACCAGACGCCCGCGCTTGGGGCGCCGGCCCGGCGCCGACCTCAGCTCCGGCGGCCGGGGAGCCTCCCTGCCGCCGCCGCCGCGAGCTGCGGCAGGTGCGAGGCCTCATGGCGCGCGAAGTAGGCCGCCTGTGACAGCACCGTGACGCGCCCCCACTCGGGGTGCGACCCGCCACGCCCCCAGTCCGACTCCGGCAGATCGTCGAGCACGGCGACGGTCGCGCCGCGAAGCGCGCGGAGCCGCGCGGCGAGCGCCGACGCGGGATCGCCGGTCGCTGCCGTCCCCTCGTCCGATGCGGGCGTCTCGCTCCAGACGGCCGCCGCCGCGAGGTCGGGCTCGTCCTCCGCAAGCAACCGCCCGACCCGCGTCGCGAACAGCTCCTCGGCGAAGAGGAGGTGCTCGAGCGTCTGTCGTGCCGACCACTCGCCCGCGGCGGGCGGCCGCGCCAGCGCATCGTCGGAGCGGCCCGCGATCGCGTCCGCGACGTGCCGACTGCCCACCGCGAGCGCCGCGAGGATGGCGCCGCGGTCCGCGGGCTCCAGGTACCAGACCGGGAGCTCATCGCGGAACGAGAGCGCGAGCGCCTCGCACGCGGGGCACGACACCGGGACGTCGTCGCCGAGGAAGACCGTGCCGCAGGTCCGGCACACGTGGCAGCGGGGCGCGTCCGCGAGGGGGATCGTCCGTCCCTCCCGGACCGGATCCGCGAGGCCGGCGATCAGCGGAGCCAGGGCGGCCGGGAGGTCCGGCCCGAGGTCCGCGACCAGGGACTCGACCGCGGCGGCGACCCGGGCCCCGCCGGACGGAGCCTCCGACTCCGCGTACCGGATCAGCTCGCTCTCGAGCACCGTGCGGACCAGCTTCGCCCCGTTGTACGCGCCCTCGCGCTCGAGGCCGCGCGCCGCCTCGGCGAGCCGACCGATCCTTTCGAGCCGTTCGTCCATGGCGACCACTCCCTTCGATCCGGCGGACGCCCACACGCGCGATGATGGCGCATGATGGGGCCGGGAGATACCCCGGATGCACGTCATCGGCGGTGGGCGACTGCCCGTCTGGAGCTGGGCGGCCGACGTCGAGAGCGAGACGATCGCCCAGGCGGTCGACCTCGCGAACCTCGACGTCGCGCGAGACCACGTCGCCCTGATGCCCGACGCCCACCCGGGCTTCGGGATGCCGATCGGGGGCGTCCTCCTGGCCGACGACGCGGTCGTCCCGTACGCGGTCGGCGTGGACATCGGGTGCGGGGTCTCCTTCGCCCGGACCGATCTCGCCTGGCGCGCGTCGTTCACGCCCGCTGCCCTCCACGCGGTCCTCCGGCGGATCGAGCGCGAGGTTCCCACGGGCTTCGCGGTCCACCGGCGGCCGCCGACCTCCGTGGACCGGATGGTCGACATCCTGGGTGCCGAGCCGCCCCCGGGGATCGCCCCGAAGTGGCTGGACCGGGCCGCGGCGTCGCTCGGGACGCTGGGGGGTGGCAACCACTTCCTGGAGGCCCAGCGCGATGACGACGGCCGGGTCTGCTTCATGCTGCACTCGGGGTCGCGCAACCTCGGCAAGCAGGTCTGCGACGAGTTCGTCGGGCGGGCCCGCTCCGCGTGTGCGCGACGCGCGCGCGACCTGCCGAACCGTGACCTCGCATACCTGCGCTTCGACGAGGACGAGGACGCCGCCGCGTACTGGGCGGCGATGTCGTGGGCGATGGCGTGGGCCGCCCTCAACCGACGCACGCTGATGGACCGGGTCGAGGAGGCGTTCCGCTCGCAGGCCCCGCGGTGCGGCTTCGAGCGTGTCGGCGACGTCCACCACAATTACGCCGCGGAGGAGTCGCACGGCGGGGTCACGGGGATCGTCCATCGCAAGGGCGCGGTCCGCGCAGCCCACGGCGCGACGGTCTTCATCCCGGGCTCCATGGGGACGGCCTCGTACGTCGCGGTCGGGCTCGGCGAGCCGGCGAGCTTCGAGACGTGCCAGCACGGCGCCGGCCGCCTCCTCGGACGGCACGAGGCGATGCGCCGCAAGTCGAGCGCCGCGGTCTTCGCGGAGATGGAGGCGCTCGGCATCGAGCTCCTCTCCGGCGAGCCGCGGACGGCCGCGGAGGAGGCGCCCTTCGCGTACCGGGACATCGACGCCGTGATGGTCGCCTCCGCCGACCTCGTCCGCCCGGTGAGCCGCCTCCGCCCGCTCGGCGTCGTCAAAGGGTAGGGGAGCCGTCCCGTCCGACGGTCGCGTCGCACCACGCGCCGAGGGCGCGCGCTGCGGCGTCCGCGGTCCCCAGGACCGGGATCCCCGCAGCCTCGAGCCGCTCGACCCACGGCGCGTAGAGGGATCCCGCGTCGACGACGACGACCCACGGTTTCGAGCTCTCGCGCCAGAGCCGCGCGAGCCGCTCCGCGATCGCGTCGGCCCGACCGAGATCCTCCGGATGACCCGGCCCGGGCGGGAGTGTCTCCAGGGTGTCGGTCAGGGGGACCAGACCAACGATCGCGACGTCCACCTCGTCGGCCTCGAGGATCGTGCGGACCGCCTCCTCGACGATCGCGCCGTCCGCGATCGGCGTCAGGTCGAGCGGGTCGTGGACGTCGACGACCGACACGATCCCGGCCGGACCCAGGATCCCGGCCAGGCGCTTCTCGGTCGCGGAGGAGAACGGGACGATCTCGAGCGCGCCGGCGTGGTCGGCGATGGTCACGCACTCCGATCCCGCGTTGCTCACCGCTCCGAGGCGACGTCCTCGGGCCGGCCGGCCGTCGATGAGGGCGAAGGTCCGGAGGAGGTCGTCGAAGGCTGCCGGCGTCTCGGCGACCGTCACGCCGGCCGCCCGCGCGAGCTCCTGGGCGACCATCGCGTCGCCGGCGATCGAGGCCGTGTGGCTCGCCGACGCGCCGACCCCCGCCCGGGTCCGACCGGCCCGGTAGAGGATCACCCGCCGCCCGTCGCGGACGATCCGCCCGGCGACCTCCACGAACCGGAGGCCGTCGAGCCGCGTGAAGCCCTCCACGTACACGCCGACCACGCGGACCGCGGGATCACCGGCCAGGTGCTCCAGGTGGTCGGCGACGGTGAGGTCCATCTGGTTGCCGATCGTCATGACGTACCGCGGATCGAGCGCGCCGAGGCGCGACAGCCGGGTGATCGCGAACGCGCCACTGCCCGTGACGAGCGCGATGGGCGCCGCCCGCTCCCCCGGCGGGAGCTTCCAGCGGGGGATGAAGAGGGTGTCGTACCGCCCCGGCCGCGACCGGATCCCGAGGCAGTTCCCGCCGTTGACGACGGGGCCGCCGTCGGGCCGCGCGCGGGCGGCCGCGAGCGCGTGCCGCATGCGAGCGGCGAGGGCGTCGCCCCCGCTCTTCTCCTCGAAGCCCGCCGGGATGACGATCATCGACGCCGCCAGGTCACGCTCGACGACCTCGGCGACGACGCCGGGCGCCTGGGCGGCGGACAGGGCGACGACGAACAGGTCGACCTTCTCCGGGAGCGAGGCGAGGTCCGGCACGCATCGGACGCCATCGATCGATGCGACCCCCGGCTTCACGACGACGACGCGATCGGAAGGGAAGCCCTCGCGGAGGAGGTTGCCGAGGATGACCCGGCCAGGGTTGGAGCCGCTGGAGACGCCGACGATCCCGATCGACCGGGGCTCGTAGAGCCGGCCGAGCGCCTCGAGGGGCCGAGGGGCGCGCGCAGGCCGCGGCCCGTCACCGAGCGTGGCCAGGACGTCGAGCGCCACGAGCCCGTCTGCCGTCACCGCGGCGGGGTTCACCTCGAGCTCGAGCAGGTCGTCCGGGACGAGAGCCGCGAGCGCGAAGAGCCGCTCCACGACGTCGAGGACCCGGGGGAGCGGGATCCGGGACGGCTGCCCGCGCTGCGGGGTCGTCGCGAGCCGGACGGCCGTCGTCGCCGAGATGGCCGGGCCGATGTCGCCAGGCGGGGTCAGCGAAGGCGCGACGATCGCGAGCCCGCGTCCGGGACGCAGGTCGGCCGCCAGCGCCTCGGTCGCCGTCCCCCCGGCTCCGACGCTCACGACCGGTCCGAAGTCGTCCGTCCACCGGAGCGAGACGAGGAGCTCGCCGCCCGGGTCGGTGGCGTGGGGGACATGCTCGACCAGCAGGAAGCCCTCGGCCGTGTCGCCGACCCGGGCGCGCATCGACTCCACGGCGGCGGTGATGGCGGCGCGTTCCCGGGCGACGATCGCGACCCCGCCCACCTCCGTCTTGTGCGCGATCCCGGAGGAGACGACCTTCACGACGACTCGGTCGCCCGGGAACCCGGCGACGACGGCATCGTCGATCCTCTCCGGGGCGTCGACGACGCGCCACCGGGGGGTCGCGATGCCGGCGGCCGCCAGGATCGCGAGCCCCTCCGGCTCGAGCAGGGTCGTGCGGCCGGCCGCACGGGCGGCCGCGAAGACCCTCCGGACGGCCGCCAGGTCCGGGGTCGCCGTGTCCGTCATCGCCTCCTCACGCGGGCCGCCGCCTTCACGCGACCGGCAGCGTCGCCACCAGCAGGCCGCCGCGGTCCTCGAGCCCGAAGCCCGCGTCGGCGAGCAGCTCGCGCATCCCGCGGTTGTCGGGCGCCAGCTCCGCGACGAGGTGGGCGACCCCCTCGCCCCGAGCGACGTCGATGGCCGACCGGACGAGCTGCTCCCCGACGCCGCGCCGCTGCCACGCATCCGCCACGACCATCGTCAGCATCCGGTCGTCGCTCTGGTGGACGCGCGACACGCGCGCCACGCCCGCGATCTCCGTCTCGCCGTCCACCCCCGCGCCCTCCGCCACGAGGGCGAACTCGCGGTCGTAGTCCACGAAGCAGATGCGCGCGAGACGCTCATGCGCCGTGCGCTCGGCCAGCGGGCGCTCTTTCCCGTAGCGTGCCACGACCGTCTCGGCCGACAGCGCCGCGTGGAAGCGGGCCACGGCGGGCTCGTCCTCGGGGCGGATCGGGCGCACCGCGAGGGGCACGCCGTCGTGCGTGGTCGCGGTGCGCTCATAGCGGTGCGGGTACGGCCGGATCGCCAGTCGCGGGAGATCCGCATCCGGGATGGAGGCGGGGTGGAGGACGACGCGCGCGTCCAGGGCGATGACCCGCTCCGGCGAGGCGAGCAGCGGGTTGATGTCCACCTCGGCGATGCGGGGCTGCTCGGCGACGAGCTCGCTGAAGCGGACGAGGAGCGCGGCGAGGACCTCGCGGTCCACCGGCCGCCGGCCGCGCACGCCGCCCAGGGCGACGGAGATCCGCGTCTCGTCCACCAGGTGGTGCGCGAGCGTGGTGTTCAGCGGGGGCAGCGCGAGCGCCCGGTCCCGGAAGACCTCGACGAGCTGGCCGCCCATCCCGAAGAGCAGGACCGGGCCGAACTGCGGGTCGGGGCTGCTCCCGACGATCAGCTCGTAGCCGCTCCAGTCGATCATCGGCTGGACGGTCACGCCCTCGAAGTGCTCGCGGCCGGCCTTCTGCGCGACGGACGATTCGATCGTCGTCCAGGCCTCGCGGACAGCCTCCTGGTTCTTGAGGTTGAGCGCCACGCCACCGACGTCGGTCTTGTGAGTGATCGTCCGGCTGAGGAGCTTCACCACCACCGGGTAGCCGATCTCGGCGGCCGCCGCGACGGCCTCGTCGGGCGTCCGGGCGATCTCGGTGTCGGTGATCGGGATCCCGTACGCCGCGAGCACCTTCTTGCTCTCGTACTCCGTGAGCAGCGTGCGGTTCTCCGCGGAGACCTCGGCCACGATGCGATCGACCTCCGAGCGGGACTCACCACGCTCGGGCGCGACCGGCAGCTGGGGCGTCTCGTACAGCGCGCGGAGGTTGGCGTCGTAGCGCCAGAGGTGGTTGAAGAGCACGCATGCGGTGTCCGGGTAGGCGAACGTCGGGATGCCGGCCTGCCGCAGGATCGCCGCCCCCTCGGCCACCTCCACGCCGCCCATCCACGAGGCGAAGATCGGCTTCCCCTCGATCCGCGCGAACCGGACCAGCTGCCGCGCCGTGGCCGTGGGATCGGTCATCGCCTGCGGGGTGAGGATGACGAGGATCCCGTCCGTCCCCGGGTCCGCGGCGACGATGTCCAGCGTCCTGGCGTAGAGCTCGGGGGGCGCATCGCCGATGACGTCGATGGGGTTGTTGTGGCTCCAGACGGGCGGGAGGATCGCGTTGAGCGCCTCCATCGTCTCGGGCGAGATCTCGGCCAGCTCGCCCCCGGCGCCGATGAGGGCGTCGGTCGCGATGACGCCCGGGCCGCCGGCGTTCGTCACGACCGTGAGGCGGCGACCGCGCGGCCGGGGCTGCTTCGCGAGGATCTCGGAGACCTCGAAGAGCTCGCTGATCGAGTCCACGCGGAGGACGCCGGCGCGGCGGAAGGCGGCGTCGAGGACGTCGTCGGAGCCCGTGAGCGAGCCGGTGTGCGACGCCGCCGCCTTGGCCGCCTGGGCCGTGCGCCCGGGCTTGATGACGATGATCGGCTTGTGGAGCGCGACCTCGCGGGCGGCCGAGAGGAAGGCACGCGCGTCCCCGATCGTCTCCATGTAGATGACGATGCTGTCGGTGTTCGGGTCGTCCCCGAGGTGGTCGATGACGTCGCCCCAGCCCACGTCGAGCATCGAGCCGAGCGACACGATCGCGCTGAACCCGACGTCCTCCTGGCTCGCCCAGTCGAGGATCGCCGTGAGGAGGGCGCCCGACTGCGAGACGAACCCCACCCGGCCGGGACGGGCGATGCCGGTCGCGAAGGTGGCGTTCAAGCGCCCGACCGGGTTCATGATGCCCAGGCAGTTCGGACCGACGACGCGGATCCCGAAGCGGCGCGCCGTCTCGAGCACCCGGCGCTCCAGCTCGATCCCCGTGGGACCGACCTCCTTGAACCCGGCGCTGATGATGATCACGCCCGGGATGCCCGCCCGCCCGCACTCCTCGACGAGACCCGGGACCGTCGCGGGCGGCGTGACGATGACGGCGAGGTCCACCTGCTCGCCGATCGCACCGACCGACGGGTAGGCCCTGACGCCGAGGATCGCCGGTCGCGTCGGGTTCACCGGGTACACCGTTCCCCCGAACGGCGAGGACAGGAGGTTCCACAGGATCGTCCGTCCGACCGATCCCGGCTTCTCGGTCGCGCCGATGACCGCCACGGAGCGCGGCTGGAAGATCGCGTCGAGGGGACGGCGGGGCGCTGCGTCCTCGAGAGCGGGAGAGGGATGGGCGGGGCGCTCGGCCGTCATGGGAGCCTCCGGGGCGGGGCCGCCCAGCGACGGGCGGTGGTGCACCCGTAGCGTGCCTCATGCGGGCGCCGGTCGGGATGGGCCGCATGGCGTCCCGGACGGGCGGATCGGCGCCCCGTCCGGGGGCCGCGACGCCCGGGCCGCCGTCCCCCGCGTCCGGCACGACGAGCCGCGCGCGGCGGGCGCGACGCACACCCTCGGGACGTCTGTGCCACCATCCGCCCATGCATCGACCCGGCGTGACGCGCCGCGCACCTCGCCTGTTCGCGCTCGCATCCCTCGCGCTCGCTGCCGCGATCGCCGCTGCCTGCTCCCCGGTCGGGAGCGGTCCGGGCGCGGCGACCACGCTCCCCATGTCCTCGACCGCGCCGGCGTCCCCGGCCGCGTGGCCCACCGCGCCTGCCTCCCCGTCGACCGTCGAGGCCGCCGCGGCGCCCTCGCTCGTTCCGATCGTGCCGGTCCGCGACTTCCGGAGCACGACGGTCGCCGTGGACCGCGACGACATGGAGGCCGCGCTCGCCGGCACCGGCGCCTACGAGGCGCTCGAGATCGTCGAGTCGGACGCGACCGCCGTCCTCGAGGCCCTCGAACTCGCGGCGCCCGCCGGAGCGAACCTCGTCCTTGCGTCCAGCCCGCAGGCACTCGCGAAGGACCTCGTCGCACATCGGGGCCGTCTCGGGATCCTGCGCGCCTCGCAGGTGGGCCCCGGCGTCCGGGCCCTCGCGTGGGGCAAGCGATCCCTCTTCGGCGTGGACCGCGTCCGGGACCTCGCCTCGTGGCCGCTCATGGCGGACCTGCCGGCCGATGACGGAACGCCGGCCTTCGACCCGTCCGGCCTGTGGACGTTCGTCGCCACCGGTGACGTCATGCTCGACCGCGGCGTCTACCTCCAACTCGTGGAACGCGGTCGCGGGGCGGACTTCCCGTTCGACGGGGGCCGTGCGCGGATCACGGGCCGCACCTGCTGCTCGTCGTTCGGCTGGGTCCTGCCGCGGACGGTGCGGACGGGCGATGCCGGCGCGGTCCGGGACCTTCTCGAGGGCGCCGACCGGTCGATCGTGAACCTCGAGGGACCTGCGCCGAAGCGCGCCTCCTTCCACGCCGAGGGCACGAGCTTCAGCTTCCGCCAGGACCTGCTCCAGGGGCTCGCGAACGCGGGGATCGACATCGTCTCGCTCGCGAACAACCACATCGGCGACGCGGGCAAGAAGGGGATCGTCGAGACGGTCGCGGCCCTGGACCGGCTCGGCATCGACCACGCCGGCGCAGGGGCGTCGGAGAAGGCCGCACGCGCGCCCGCGACATTCGCCGTCGGTGGCGTGAGCGTGGCCGTGCTCGGGTACGACGGGGTCGCGCCCGGGTACGCCGCGCGGGGAGCGAAGCCCGGGTCGGCGTCGCTCTCCGCGCACGACCCCGCCGCGGACATCCGGGCGGCGCGGCGCGCCGGGGCGGACGTCGTCATCGTCTATCCGCACTGGGGCGTCGAGTACCGTGCGACGCCGACCTCCTCGCAGCGCACCTGGGCGCACCGGATGGTCGATGCAGGCGCCGACCTCGTCATCGGCAACCACGCGCACTGGTCGGCGGCCCTCGAGGTCTACAAGGGCAGGCCGATCTGGTATGCGCTCGGCAACTTCGTCTTCGACCAGACGTGGTCGGAGGAGACGATGGAGGGGCTCGTGCTCGAGCTCACCTTCGACGGGGCGTCGCTCGTCCAGGCGCGGATGCACCCGACGATCATCCTGGACGCCAGCCAGCCGAACCTCCTCGACGCGAAGTCGGGACGGGTCGTGCTCGACCGCGTGTACGAAGGATCGGGACGCCTGCTCCCCTGGTGAGGCGCCCTCGGCCCGACGCCGGCGGGACCGATCAGTCCTGGCCGAGCAGCGCGTCCGCGATCGCGCCGCAGACGCGCTCGACGATCTCGAAGCCTTCCTCGAGCGTCGGGTCCCGGTCCGTGTACACGGCGATCACGTAGGTGACGCCCTGGTAGGTGACGATCCCGGACGAGTTCATCACCCACAGGTCGTCGGGCCCGGTGACCCAGCCGACCTTCATCGCCACGTCCGCGCCCTTCGGCGCGGTCGTCCCGACGCCGATCCGCTGCTCGGGGATCACGCGGCGCAGGAGGTCGAGCGCGTACTTCGTGTGCTTCGCGTTCAGGAGCTTCCCCTGCCGCAGCAGGTCGAACACGCGCACCTGCGCGGCAGGTGTGATCGTGCTCCAGCCCAGGCCGCGCCACCCGGGCGACGCGGTGAAGCCGGTCACGCCGATGCGCTCCATGTACGCGGTGAGCGCGGGGGCGTCACCGAGGTAGACGTAGAAGTGCGCCGCGGCGTCGTTGTCGGAGCGCGTGATCATCGCGGTCAGGAGCGCGCGCTCCTGCGCCGTCGGCTCGCGGTGCTCCTTCTCGATGCGTGCGAGGACGGCACAGAGGACCGCCACCTTGATGGAGCTTGCGACGAGGTACTGGCGCCCGGCGTTGTGCGTGTAGATCATCCCGCCGGTGCGGTCCCACACCTGGACGCCGACCCGCGTCCCGAACGAACGCACGTAGCGGTACAGATCGGCGTCGAGGGCGTCGAGGGAGGCCGAGGGCGTGCGTTCGGGATCCGTGCGCGTGACGTCATCCAGCGGGATCCACGCGGTGCCACTCCGGCCCGGGGTCTTCCAGCGGGCCTCGGCCCAGAGCACCCCCTTCACCGCCGTCGACCGCGCGGTGAGCTCGAGAGGGAAGGCCCTCCCCACGTGCGCGGAGACGCTCCGGTCGTCGCCCGCCCGCTTGAGGAGAGCGAGCGATCTCGTCGTCCACGCAGGCCCCGCCTGAACCATGGGTTCGGGGAATGGTCCGGGCGACGTGGTCACGAGCGGCGAGCCGGATGGCGCCGGAGAGCCGCCGGGGATCGGAGAGGGCGTCGGCGACGCGGCAGACACGAACGCCGCCGCGGGCGACGAGGCGGGTGCCGTCGCCGCACGCCCGGCCGGCGTGTGGGCGTCCCCGGGCACCGCGGCGGCGAAGGTGCAGCCGCCCACGAGCGTGGCTGCGAGCGCCATCGCCACGAGGCGCCACGTCGACGGACGGCGACGCTCGTCGCCGGATGGGCGCGGGAGCCCATGGTGGGCGGGCCGGACGATCCTCACGCGGTGCGTGCTCCTCAGAAGACGGGACGGGATGATCGGCCCTCGGCTCGGCAAGACAGCGCCGCCCCTTCCGGAGGCGCCGCCACGATCCTCACCCCACCGCTCGCGCGGTCGCATCGTCCCCCCGGGATGATACGCGCGGCGGCCGTGATGCCGCCGCGGCGGCCCTCGCCCGCGCCCACGGCAGCGCGTCGTCGGGGAGCGGGCCGCCGCGACGCGCGTCAGAGGGTCCGCGTGACCTTCGTCAGCCCGGGCGGGGCGTCCGGGTCCATGCCGCGCCGACGGGCGACCGACTCGGCCAACAGCTGGCCCGGGATCGCGAACGCGAGGGGCGTGAGCGCCTCGGGCACGTCGATCGGCAGCGCGACCGTGCGGACGCCGTCCGCCGACCCGGCGAGGTCGCGCCCGCCCACGATCCACGGCCGCGCGCCCAGCGTGCGCGCCCGTGCGACGGAGCCGTCCAGCGCGGACCCCATCGCGCCGTCGGGCCGGAAGACGAGCATCGGGATCGCCGGCTCGGCCAGGGCGACGGGCCCGTGGAGCAGGTCGGCCGACGAGTACCCTTCGGCGAAGATCCGGCTCGTCTCCTTGAGCTTGAGCGCGATCTCGAGCGCCGTCGCGTAGTCGTACCCGCGCGAGACGACGAGCGCGCGATCCGACGCGGCGAGGGCCTCCACGAGAGCGTCGGCGCGCTCGATCCACGCTTCCGCGGCGGCGAGGATCCCGGCGAGGGAACCCGGCAGGCCGGGGAGCGCGCCCGACAGGTCGCCCGAGCCGGCCGTCCCCGCCGCACCGCGCGTCAGCTCCGCGACGAGCGCCGCCACCACCGCGAGCTCCGCCACGTACGTCTTGGTCGCCGCGACGGCCCGCTCCGGCCCCGCTCGGCAGGCGAGTGTGTGCCGCGCCGCGCCCGCGAGCGACGAGCCGGGCTCGTTCGTGATCGCCACCGTCAGGGCGCCATCGCGCCGGGCCGCGGAGACCACCGCGGCGACGTCCGGAGCCTCGCCCGACTGGGAGATCCCGACGACCAGGCTGCCGCGCCAGTCCATCGACCGGCCGTACACCGTCGTCAACGAGCTGGCCGCGAGGACGACGGGGAGGCGGAGGTGGGACTCGAACAGGTACCGCGCGTAGACGCCGGCATGGTCGCTCGTCCCGCGCGCCGCGACCACCACGACCCGCGGTGAAGCGGCCCGAATGGCCTCCGCGACCTGTGCGGTCTCGGACGCGCCCTCGCGCAGGAGTCCGCGCACCACCTCGGGGATCTCCCGGATCTCTGCCAGCATCGCGCTCGTCATCGTGGAACCTAGAATGCCCCACAACAGGCAGTCGGAGTGAGCGCACATGAAGACCCACGCGATCACCATGCTCGGCACCGGGCTCATCGGCGACTTCTACACGATGACCCTCCACGGTCAGCGCGGCCGCGACCGGGTCCGCGTCGTCTACTCGCGCAGCGAGGGGAGGGGAGAGGCGTTCCGCGAGCGCTGGGGGATCCCCGAGTCGACGACGGACATGGACGCGGCGATCCGCCACCCCGAGACCGACGTCGTCGTCGTGGCACTCCCGAACCACCTCCACGAGGAAGCGGTGAAGGCGGTCGCCGCAGCCGGAAAGGCCGTCCTCTGCACGAAGCCCCTGGGCCGCACCGCCGACGAGGCGCGCCGGATGCTCGAGTCGGTCGAGTCGGCCGGCGTGTTCGGCGGCTACCTGGAGGACCTCTGCTACACGCCCAAGACGCTCAAGGCGATCCGGTCGGTCCAGGAGGGCGCGCTCGGCGCCGTCACCTGGGTCCGCTCCCGCGAGACCCACCCTGGCCCGCACAGCGCGTGGTTCTGGGACGGCCGGCTCACCGGGGGCGGCGCGATCATCGACCTCGGCTGCCACTGCATCGAGATCATCCGGAACTTCGTGGGCAAGGGGAACCGGCCGGTCGAGGTCCTCTGCCACACGGATACCCTCGTCCACCCGATCGACGACGAGGACAACGCGATCGCGCTCATCCGGTTCGAGTCGGGCGCGATCGGCCAGTTCGAGGTGAGCTGGACGTTCCGCGGCGGGATGGACCTGCGGGACGAGGTCGCCGGCACCCACGGCACGATCTGGCTCAACCACTTCCTCCGAACCGGGTACGAGATGTTCACGGCCGGCGGGAGCGGCGGGTACGTCGCCGAGAAGGCCGAGACCGCGGCCGGCTGGCTCTTCCCGGTGGGCGACGAGGTCTCCGAGCTGGGCTACGTGGACATGTTCACGGACATGTTCGACGCGATCGACGGCGGCGGGACACCGCGCGAGACGTTCTACGACGGCTACGTGGTGAACTCCGTCATGGACGCCTGCTACCGCTCCGCGACGAGCGGGCGCTGGGAGCCGGTGGATCTCGCGTGGCGCGGGGGCTCCACGCCGCGCATCGCGTCGATGCCCGAGTCCTACGAGGGCCAGGTCGTCATCAAGCGCGAGGTCCTGCCGGACGGCCGGGAGAAGCTGATCCTGAAGGACCCGGCCACGGGTGACTTCGTCGACCGGATCGTCGCGGGGGCGTGAGCGCGGAGGGACCCCGGCTCGTCGTGGTGGTGGCCGCGGGCTGGGCGTCCGCGGTCGCGGTCGAGCTCATCACGCGCCTCTCGGCCCGGCCAGCGCTCCGGATCTGCCTGCCCACCGGCGAGACCCCGACGCCCGTCTACGCGGCCCTCGTCGAGTCCGAGGCTGAGGGTCGGATCTCGTTCGCGCAGGCCACGCTCGTCATGCTCGACGAGTGGGTGGGCCTCCCGCCGGGCGACCCCGCGCGCTGCGACGTCCGGCTGCGCGCGGAGCTGCTCGACCGGCTCCGGACGCCGCCGGCCGCCTTCGTCGCGATCGACGTGGACGGGCCCGACCCGGAGGCGGCAGCGGCGCGCCACGACGCAGCCACCCGCGGCCTGGACCTCGCGGTGCTGGGCCTCGGCCTCAACGGCCACGTCGGCTTCAACGAGCCCGGCTCTCGCCCGGATGACCCGACCCGGCTGGTCCGGCTCGCCGTCTCCAGCCGTGAGGCTGCCACGGCCCGGTACGGCGCGACGCGCGTCCCGACCGCCGGCATCACGGTCGGCCTCGCGCGCCTGCTCGAAGCCGACGAGGCCTGGCTCCTCGTCACCGGGGAACGCAAGGCTGCCGCTCTCCGGCGGGCCGTCGTGGACGCCGAGGGCCCGGACTGCCCGGCCTCCTACCTCCGGCGCCACCCGCGGCTCACGGTCTTCGCGGACGACGCGGCGGCGGCCCTCCTTCCGCGGTAGGATGTCGCCGGCTCCGCATCTTCGATAATCGATGGCCGGCGAGGGTCCGCCGGCGACGGCCCGACGGAGGAGGCCCGCCACATGACGCGACGCAGCGAGATCGGCACGGCCGTCATCGGCAGCGGGTTCATCGGGACCGTGCACGTCGAGGCGCTGCGCCGGATCGGCGCGCGGGTCGTCGGCCTCCTCGAGTCATCGCCGGAGCTGGGCGCGGAGCGCGCCGCGGCGCTCAGGCTCCCGAAGGCGTACGGAAGCCTCACGGACCTCCTCGCCGACGACAGTGTCCAGGTCGTCCACGTGACCTCGCCCAACGAGCTCCACCATCCCCAGGTGAAGGAGATCCTCGCGGCCGGCCGGCACGTCGTGTGCGAGAAGCCGCTGGCGATGACCTCGGCGGAATCCGCCGAGCTCGTGGCGCTGGCCGCCACCTCCCGCCTCGTGAACGCCGTGAACTTCAACATCCGCTTCTATCCGATCAACCAGCATGTCGCCTCGCTCGTCCGGGACGGTGGGCTTGGCGACGTGCGCCTGGTGACCGGCAGCTACTTCCAGGACTGGCTGCTCTACGACACCGACTGGAACTGGCGCCTCGAGAAGGATCAGGGCGGGGTCCTCCGGGCGGTCGGCGACATCGGCTCGCACTGGCTGGACCTCACGAGCTTCCTCACGGGCCTGATGGTCGAGGCCGTCATGGCCGACCTCACCACGTTCATCCCGGTCCGCCGGAAGCCGGCCGGCCCGGTCCTCACGTTCAGCACCGAGCGTGCCGCCGACACGATCCCGGTGGAGATCCACACCGAGGATGTCGCCACGATCCTCCTGCGGTACGCGGGCGGCGCCCGCGGCAGTGTGGCGATCTCGCAGCTGAGCCCCGGGCGCAAGAACAGCCTCGGCTACCAGATCGACGGCTCGGACTCGGCAGCCGCCTGGGATTCAGAGGACCCCGATCGACTCTGGATCGGCCATCGCGACCGGCCCAACGAGATCCTCCTGCGGAATCCTGCCCTCATGAACGCCGCCGGCACGGCCGCGGCCCGGCTCCCCGGCGGGCACGTCGAGGGATTCGCGGACACCTTCGGCGCCGTCTTCACAGCGATCTACGACGACGTGCTGGCGGGCGCCCCGTCGACCGCCCCGCGCTACGCGACGTTCGCGGATGGCCACGAGGAGATGCTCGTCGGCGACGCCGTCCTCGAGAGCTCGCGCACGGGCCGCTGGGTCGAGGTGGCCCGGCGGACGTGAAGGCAGGCATGAGCCCCCGACCCCGCGTCCCCACCAGCCAGGAGGGCACACCGCGATGAAGCTCGGCTTCCTCACCGCCCCGTTCCCCGGAACCCCGCTCGCCGAGGTCGCCGACTGGGCCGTCGGCGCGGGCTTCGAGGTCCTCGAGATCGCGTGCTGGCCGCGGTCCACCGGCCCCGTGCGGCGCTACGCCGGCACGAGTCACATCGACGTCGCGGACCTCTCGGCCGCGCAGGCCACCGAGATCGTCGGCGAGATCGCCGCGAGGGGCCTCTCGATCTCCGGCCTCGGCTACTACCCGAACCCGCTGCACCCGGACCCGGCTCACCGGGAGATGGTCATCGGCCACCTGAAGCACGTGATCACCGCCGCGGAGAAGATGGACATCCCGCTCGTGAACACGTTCATGGGCGGCGACGCGGCGAAGAACCAGGACCAGAACTGGGAGGAGGCCCTCCGCGTCTGGCCGGACATCGTGGCCTTCGCCGAGGACCACGGGCGGAAGATCACCCTCGAGAACTGCCCGATGATCTTCAGCTACGACGAGTGGCCCGGCGGGCACAACATCGCGACGACCCCGCGGATGTGGCGCCGGATCCTCGAGCAGTGGGGCGGCACCATCGGGCTCAACTTCGATCCGAGCCACCTCGTCCTCCAGATGATCGACATGCGCCGCTTCCTCAAGGAGTTCGGCCCGCACGTGCTCCACTACCAGGCCAAGGACCTGATGATCGACGTCGACGGCCTGTACGAGCGCGGCGTCTTCAGCCTGGGGATGGGCTGGCAGATCCCGCGGATCCCCGGCCTCGGCGAGGTGGACTGGTCGGTCGTGTTCAGCGAGCTCTACCGCCAGGGCTACGAGGGCGACTGCATCATCGAGCACGAGGACCGGCGGTTCGAGGGGACCGACGAGAAGGTCAAGCAGGGCTTCCTCATCGCACGGGACGTCCTGCGCCCGTACTGCCGATGACCGGACGGCGAGCCGCGATCCGACACAGGGAGTGACATGGGACTCTCCATCGACGGGCTGACCGAGCGCGACATCGCGAAGACGATCGACCACTCGCTGCTCCGCCCCGAGCTCGACGACGTCTTCGTCGAGGACGGCTGCCGGCTGGCGGCGAAGTACGACGTGGCCTCCGTGTGCGTCCGTCCGGCCGACGTCCGCCGGGCGAAGGCGATCCTGGCGGGCACGGACGTGGCCGTGGGGACGACGATCGGCTTCCCCCACGGCAACCACACCACCGAGATCAAGGTCCACGAGGCGGAGCGGGCGCTCGCCGACGGCGCGACCGAGCTGGACATGGTCATCCCGATCGGGGCCCTGAAGTCCGGCCGCGACGCGGACGTCGAGGCGGACATCCGCGCCATCGTGGACGTGGCACATGCCGCGGGCGCGATCGTGAAGGTGATCTTCGAGAACGCCTACCTGACCGACGACGAGAAGGTCCGTGCCTGCCGTCTCTCCGAGGCCGCCGGCGCCGACTTCGTGAAGACGAGCACCGGCTTCGCGCTGTCGGGCGCCACGCACGACGACCTGCGCCTCATGCGGGCGAACACGTCGCCGCACGTCCAGGTCAAGGCGGCCGGCGGCGTCCGCACGCTCGACGCGCTCCTCGACGTGATGGAGCTCGGCGTCACCCGGATCGGCGCGACCGCCACCGAGACGATCATCCTCGACTTCCGCGCCCGGAAGGCGGCCGCCGCCGCGGGGGCAGCGGTCCCCGCCGGTGCGGACCCCGGCCACGACGAGGGAGGCTACTGATGGCTCCTCCCGTCCGGGTCGCCATGCTCGGCTGCGGCTTCATCGGCGAGTTCCATGCGCAGGGGCTGCGCTACGTCCGTGACGCGCGGCTCGTCGCCGGCTGCGACGCCGACGCCGGGCGGCGCGAGGCGTACGCGGCGCGCTTCGGCTGCCGCGCCATCGCCTCGCTCGAGGAGCTGTGCGCCGACCCCGAGGTGGACCTGGTCGTCGTCTCGGTCCCCAACCACCTGCACCGCGAGGCGGTCCTCGCAGTGGCGGCCGCAGGCAAGGGCGTGGCCTGCACGAAGCCCCTCGGCCGCAACGCGGACGAGGCGGCCGACATGCTCCGCGCGGTCGCGGACGCCGGCGTCTTCAACGCGTACCTCGAGAACGTCATCTTCAACCCCGACCTCCTGCGCATGCGGGAGATGGTCGAGGCGGGCTCCATCGGCCGCCTCACCACGGTGCGGGCGCGCGAGGGGCACTCCGGCCCTCACGCGGCGCACTTCTGGGACGCCGAGCTGGCCGGCGGCGGCGCACTGCTCGACATGGCGTCCCACGGTGCCGAGTACGCCCGCTTCCTGTTCGGCAAGGCCGTCGCCGTCACCGATGTCTTCGCCTGGGGCGCGAGCCTCGTCCACGGCGCACGGACCACGGGCGAGGACAACGCCCTGATGATCATGCGCTTCGAGGACGGGCGGACGGCCACCATCGACGTCTCCTGGTCCTCCAGGGGCGGTCTCGAGGGGCGTTTCGAGGCGTACGGCGATGCCGGCCGCCTGATCACCGACATCAGCGTCGGGTCGCTCAAGGCGTTCGTGGAGCGGCCGGCGGGATACGTGGTGGAGAAGGCGGACGCCGACACGGGCTGGCTCTTCCCGGTCCCTGACGAGGTCCGCGTCCACGGCCACGACCTGATGATGGCCGACGTGATCGAGGCGTACTGCGACGGACGGGCCCCGCAGGAGACGTTCCGCGACGGCTATGTCGTGAACGGCGTGCTCGATGCGGCCTACCGCTCGATGCGGAGCGGACGCTGGGAGCCGGTCACGCTGGACGCCGCGCTGCTGGCGGGCGCCGGTTGACGGCGCACGAGACGGCCGCGGCGACCTGGCTCCGCGAGGCCGCGGTTGTGCTTGCGCGGGTCACGGAGACCCAGGCGGACGGGATCGAGACGGCCAGCCTGTGGTGCGCCGAGGCGATCGCTGCCGACGGGCTGGTCCACCTGTTCGGGACGGGCCACTCGCGGATCCCGGTCGAGGAGATGTTCCCCCGCTACGGCTCGTACCCGGGGTTCAACCCGATCGTCGAGCTGTCCATGACCTTCCACACGCAGGTGGTCGGGGCCAACGGGCAGCGGCAGGCGATGTTCATCGAGCGGATCCCGGGACTCGCGGAGGTCATCCTCTCGAACTTCCGGTTCGCACCCCTCGACGTGATGATCGTCTTCTCGGCCGGCGGCCTCACGGCCGTGCCCGTGGAGATGGCCAGGGGCGCGAGGGCGCGGGGACTGCGCGTCATCGCCGTCACATCTGTGGCACAGTCCCTCTCTGCGGAGCCCGAGCCCGCCGCAGGGCGGAGGCTCCTGGAGGAGGCGGACCTCGTCCTGGACGTGTGCAGCCCGCCCGCCGACGCGATGGTCGCGATCGACGGGCTGGACACACCCGTCGGGCCGGGGTCCACGATCGGTGCGGTCGCGATCGTCAACGCGATCAAGACCAGGACGGCCGAGCTGCTCGTGCAACGTGGGGCGATGCCCCCCGTGATCACGCGGGCCAGCGCGGTCGGGAAGCAGAAGTCGCAGCGGCTCTTCGATGACGCATATCGAGAGCACGCACGGCGGCTCGCCCGGGCGATCGACAGGTCGGCCGGCGAGTGAGGAGGCGAGGGGCCGGACGGTCTCTCGGCGGATACGGTGGGATCGCCGCCCCAGCGGGGGGCGGCCGGTCGGCCGACAGAGGAGGTTCGTTCATGAAGCATCACGGGAAGGCCCGAGCGCTGATCGCCATCGGGGCGGTCGCGCTGATCGTGGCCGCCTGCAGCAGCAGCGGGGCGACGAGCGCCCCGGCGACCGAGGCCCCGGCGACGGCGGCACCGGCGACCGAGGCCCCGGCGACGGCGGCACCGGCGACCGAGGCTCCCTCGGCGAGCGCCGAGGCCAAGATGTGGAAGATCGGGTACTCGAACGGCCTCGGCGTGGGCAACGGCTTCCGCGAGGAGCAGGTCTGCACCGCCAAGGCAGAGGCGCTCGCGTCCGGCCAGGTCTCCGAGCTCACCACGATCCACCGGGTCACGGACGCCGCCGGCCAGCTTCAGGACCTCCGGGACCTGATCGCCAAGGGGGTCGACGCGATCGTCTTCAACCCGAACGACCCGTCGGCCCTCAACCCGGCCCTCGAGGAGGCCAACGCCGCCGGCATCAAGACCATCTCGGTCGATGCCTACGTGACGGACCCGAACACCTTCAACCTGTACAACAACCAGATCCAGTACGCCTACCTCGGCGCCAAGTGGCTGTTCGAGCAGATGGGCGGCAAGGGCAACGTCTACTACATGCGCGGCGCCGCCGGCCACCCGGCCGACAACGACCGCCACATCGGGTTCCAGAAGGCCCTCGCCGAGTACCCGGACATCAAGGTCCTCCCGACCATCGACGGCGTCGCGACTCAGTGGGATCCGGCGACGGGCACCCAGCTGATCAACGACTTCATCGCGAGCGGGGGGTACGACACCATCCAGGGCATCTGGACCTCGGGCATCGACTCCCAGGTCGTCGATGCGATCAAGGCCGCGAACAAGCCGTTCGTGCCGATCGTCGGCGCCGACCTCGGCGCGTTCGTCGGCCAGCTCCTCAACCCGACCGACTACCCCGGCCTCGTGGGCGCCGCCGTGACCAACACGGCCGCCGTCGGCGGCGCAGGCGTCGGCCTCGCCCTCAAGCTCCTGAACAAGGAGTCCGTCGAGACCGATCCGTCGGCAGCCCAGCCGAACACGGTCCTCCTCGTGCCCGTCCTCGCGACCAACGCGACCGACGACGGCAAGGCCCTCCTGAAGTCGTGGCAGGTCGATGGTCTCGACCCGCTCTGGCCGCTCGGTCTCCAGATCGCCGGCTTCACGACGTACACCCCCGAGCAGGCCGTCGCCTGCAAGGGCCCGGGCGAGTAGGCTCCCCCGGCTCACGGATCGCGAGGGATGCCGGTCCGCCGGCATCCCTCGCACCCCGCCCTTCCACCGCACGGGGACCGATGACCACGATCGCCACCGACCTCCTGCTCGAGGCCACCGGCGTCACGAAGACCTACGGCGCCGTCGTGGCACTCAGGGCCGCGTCGCTCGCCGTCCGCCCCGGTGAGGTCCACGCCCTCATGGGCGCGAACGGTGCGGGCAAGAGCACGCTCGTGAAGATCCTCACGGGCGCCGTCCGGCCCGACGACGGCAGGATCGCCGTCCGCGGGAAGGAGCGGGTCGTCCACTCGCCGGCCGAGGCACGCCGCGGCGGCCTCGTCCCCGTCTACCAGGAGCCGGCCCTCATCCCCGACCTGGACCTCCGGTCCAACCTGCGGCTCACGCAGACGCCGCTCGAGCCGTTCCGCCACTGGGTGCACGAGCTCGGGCTCGAGGAGCTCGATCTGTCGAGCATGGCGCGGCGCGTGCCGCTTGCCTCGCTCCGGATCATCGACCTCGCTCGCGCCCTCGCCATCGAGCCCGACGTCCTCATGCTCGACGAGATGACTGCGGCCCTCCCCGCGAACCTCACCGAGCGGGTGCTCGAGGTCGTCGGTCGCCAGCGGGGCGGGGACCGGTCCGTCATCTTCATCTCCCACCGGATGATCGAGATCGCCGCGGTGTGCGACCGCGCGACGGTCCTGCGCGAGGGCGAGACCGTCGGCGTCGTGGACGTGACCGGGCGCTCCGAGGATCGCATCGTCGAGCTCATGCTGGGCGAGGCCGTCGGCGAGCTGCCCGCAGTCGCGGCGCGCACCGCCGCCGGGGCGCGCGCGCGGGACGCCGGGCCGCGCATCACGGCGCGCGGCCTCACGGCCCGGACGAAGCTCCACGAGGTCACCTTCGATCTCCACCCCGGCGAGGTGCTCGGGGTCGTCGCGCTCGAGGGCCAGGGCCAGGACGAGCTGTTCGAGATCCTCTCCGGCTCGGAGCGTCCCGCCGCCGGCGAGCTGCTGGTGGACGGGGCGCCGGTCTCGTTCCGCCATCCGGCCGACGCCATCCGCGCCGGGCTCGTGTACGTCCCCGCCGACCGTGCCGAGGCGCTCCTCATGCAGCGCTCGGTCCGCGAGAACATCGCCCTCCCGTTCACGACGAGGATGCGCGACTGGGGTCTCCTCCCGATGGGGAAGGAGAAGAAGAAGGTCGACGGCGCGATCGCGACGCTCCAGATCGACACGCGTGCCCAGGGCGAGGTGCGTCGACTGTCGGGCGGCAACCAGCAGAAGGTGACGATCGCCCGCTGGGTCGCCGGGGGCGTGCGGACCATGCTCTGCTTCGACCCGACGCGTGGGATCGACATCCGGACGAAGAACCAGATCTACGTCCTGCTCCGGGACCTCGCGGAGGCGGGAGCCGCCGTGCTGCTCTACACCTCCGAGCTGAAGGAGG
The DNA here is from genome assembly GCA_963717255.1 of uncultured Chloroflexia bacterium. Classification (GTDB taxonomy): domain Bacteria; phylum Chloroflexota; class Limnocylindria; order Limnocylindrales; family CSP1-4; genus CAIYQJ01. The sequence continues at coordinate 252,973 of CAVQVT010000006.1, forward strand.
TCCAGCTCGTCTGCGACCGGGCGATCGTCATCTTCGGCGGTCGCGTGGTCGCGGAGATCGCCGCTGCCGACGCGGATGAGCCCACTCTGCTCCGTGCGGCGTACAACCTCCGGTCCGACGCGGCGATGCCCGAGGAGATCGCCGCCGAGGCCGTGGCAGCCGAGGCCGTGGCCGCCGAGGCCGCCCCCGAGCCGGCCGCGCCCGCTCCGCGCGACCCGGAGACCGACCGATGAGCGTCGCGACCGCCCCCGCGAACGCCGCGCGCGCCAGGTCGGCCGGCGCCCTCGAGGGCTGGCTCCGCAGGAACGCCTGGACGATCGGGCTCGTCGGCTTCCTCGCCCTCCTCCTCGTCTTCACGAAGGTCATCCAGCCCAGCTACGGGGTCACCGGCGTCCAGGGCCTCGCGATCTCCGTACTGCCCCTCGCCCTCGCGACCGTGGCGCAGGCGATCGTCGTCATCAGCGGCGGGATCGACCTCTCCATCGGCTCGATGATGGCGCTCACGAGCGTCATCGCGGCCGCGCTCATGAAGGGCCAGTCGGAGGAGTTCGCGATCGCGGTGGTGATCGGCGTCATGCTCTTCGGGCTCGTCCTCGGCTTCGTGAACGGCAGTCTCGTCGTCCTCACCAGGGTGCCGGACATCGTCGTCACGCTGGCGATGTCGTTCGTCTGGGCCGGCTGCGCGCTCCTCGTGCTGAAGACCCCGGGTGGGGGCTCGGCGAAGTGGCTGAAGGAGCTCGTCACCGGGTCCCTCGGCAACGAGTGGATCCCGAAGGCGGCGGTCGTCCTCATCGTGATCGTCGCCGTCATCTGGATCCCCGTCCGACGGTCGCGGCTCGGGCTCGCGGTCTTCGCGATCGGCAGCAACCGGCTCGCGGCGTTCCGCAGCGGCGTCTCCGTCGGCCGGACGAGGATCGCGGCCTACATGCTGACCGGTCTCTTCGCGGCGATCGGCGGTCTCTCGCTCACGGCGAGCACCGGGATCGGGACACCGGTCCCTGGGCCCTACACGCTCATGAGCGTCGCCGCGGTGGTCCTCGGCGGCGTCGCCCTCGCGGGCGGTCGGGGCGGGGTCTTCGGCCCGCTGGTCGCGGTCGTCATCCTCCAGATCATCCGGACCGACATGACCTTCCTCAACGTCAACACGAACCTCGCGGTCGTGGTGCAGGGGATCATCCTCATCGGGGTCGTCATGATCGGCAGCCTCATCCAGATCCGGAGGGCCCGCGCATGAGCGGCACCGCGAGCTCGCCGGCTGCTCCGAGGGCGCGCAGTCGGTGGCTCACCGTCGCCGCCTGGCGGGCGCTCTTCCGCGACCGCCCGCTCATCCCGCTCATCGGCCTGCTCGTCCTGCTCGTCGTGCTCATGGCGTTGGTCAAGCCGGACATCATGAAGGCCAACTGGTTCGGCGTGACGATCCGGGCGGCGATCCCGCTCGCCCTGCTCGCGGCCTGCCAGACGATCACGTTCCTCACGGGCGGAATCGACCTGTCCGTCGGCGCTGTCGCCTCGATGTCCGGGTTCCTCGTCGCGACGCTCGTCGGCCCACAGGGGCTCGTCCTCGCGATCGTCATCGCGCTCGTGATCGCGGCGATCGCGGGAGGCGTCACCGGGATCGGGGTGGGCGTCTTCCGCGTGCACCCGCTGATCATGACCCTGGGCATGAGCCTGGTCGTCCTGGGGCTCGCGAACGTCTGGCAGATCATGATGGTCCAGACCGGTGCAGGCGTCCCGTCCCAGCTGCGATGGCTGGGGACCGGCGCGCTGTTCGAGGTGCTCCCGTACAGCCTCCTCGTCTTCGTGCCGGTCGCCGCGCTCGTGATCCTCATGCTCCGGCGGACCGGATACGGCCGGCTCCTCTACGCGATCGGCGACAACCCCATCGCGTCGCGGCTGTCCGGCGCGCGGTCCTGGCAGGTCCTCATCGTCCTCTACATGATCTCGGCCGTCATCGCGGCCATCGCGGGCTTCCTGCTCTCGGGCCTGACGAACACCGCGAGCGTCACGCTCGCCGACACGTCCGTGCTGCCGTCGGTCGCGGCCGCGGTCATCGGCGGGACGTCGATCATGGGCGGCCGCGGCGGATACGGCGGGACGATCGTCGGCGCGCTCATCCTCACCGTCCTCACCGCGCTTCTCGCGGCTCTCGGCTTCCCCGAGGCGGTGCGCCAGGTCCTCTTCGGATCGATCATCGTCCTCGTCGCTGCCGCCTACACCCGCGTGACGGCGGAGTCCTGAGCAGGCCGGGCGGGAGCGTGGACGGCACGGCGCGCGCCGCGGCGACGACGACCCGCCACCTGGGGCTCGACCTCGGCGGCACGAACCTCAAGTGGGCCGTCCTCTCGCAGGCGGACGGCCGGTGGGAGATGCTCGCCCGTGACCAGGAGCCGACGCGCGTCGTCCCCGATCTCGACGGGGTGCCCGACGCGATCGTCGACCAGTTCTGCGATCTCGCCGTGGCGGCGATCGGCGCATGGGGCCCGATCGCGACCGTCGGGGTCGGCGTCCCCGGCCTCTACGACCCGGCGACCGGCCGCGTGCGTTTCCTCCCGAACGTCCCGGGGCCGTGGGCCGGCCACCCGGTCGGCGAGCCCCTGGCGGCCGCGACGGGGCTGCCGACGTCGCTCATCAACGACGCGCGCGCGTTCGGCCTCGCCGAGCTGCGCCTCGGCGCGGCACGCGGCGCGTCGTCCATGGTCGGCCTGACCCTGGGGACGGGGGTGGGAGGCGCTCTCGTCATCGGCGGGCGGCTGCTGCAGGGTCACGACGGGACGGCCGGCGAGATGGGCCACCAGACCATCGACCCGGACGGCCCCTGGTGCGGCTGCGGCAACCGCGGCTGCATGGAGGCCTACGCGCGGGCCGACCAGGTCGCGGCCGCGTGCGGGACGGCGACGGCCGAGGAGGCCGTGCGGGCGGCGCGCGCGGGCGAGGCGCGGGCGCTGCGCGGCCTCGCCGACGTGGGACGGTACCTGGGCATCGGGCTCGCGAACATGATCAACGTGATCTCCCCGGACGTCATCGTCCTCGGGGGCGGCGTCGCGGCGGCCGGTGACCTGCTCTTCGAGCCGATCCGTGCCGAGATCGCGCGGCGCGCGACGATGACGGACATCTCGCAGGTGCGCCTCGTCCCGGCCGAGCTGGGCGTCTGGGCGGGCGCGTATGGCGCCGCGGTCCATGGCGCGGAGCGGGCCGGCCTGGGCTGAGGGCGCATCCGGGACGCATGCGCCGGCGCCCCTGCCCGGGAGCCTCTGACGATGGAACGAGCCGGTGTCACGCGACGCCGGCTCGTTGGTGTGCCCGCGCGGCCGAGGGGCATCCGGCCGCGCGGACCCTGGATTCAGCGGCCGGCGGCCGCCATCAGCTCCTCCATCCGCTTCGCCGTGTACGCCGGCCCCTCCTCGCGGGTGAGCTGGGCGAGCGCGTCGAGCGGCAGGTCGTCGACGATCGCGCCGTTCGGGTTGAAGAGGAGGTCCTGGTCGACGGCCAGGCCGAAGGCGGAGCCCTCCTTCACGGCGTGGTAGAGGTTGCGCGGCCTCACCGAATCGCCCACGTTGACCACGTTCGCCCCGGCGGCGCGCAGCTCCCGGAAGAGCCCGTCCTCCGGGCGCGTATGGCAGGTGACGACGTCGTCCACCTCGATCGTGGAGCGCTGGAACGCCGCGTCGCGGAGGACGACCGTCGTGCCCTCGATCGATTCGACGGTCGTGCTCGTGATGACGGTCACGGGGTGCTTGTACGGCCGCGAGTGGAGGACCTCCGCGTCGCCCTGCGCGAAGCGCTTGCGCAGGACGTACATGTGGATGACCTCGCAGTCCGCAGCGAACTCGCGGTTCTCCGTGACGATCGTCAGCTCCTTGCCGATGTCGGCGAGGAACGCGGCAGTGTCGGTCGCCGCGTAGCTGTCGCCCCAGAGGAGGACGCGGGAGCCGATCTTCCGCATCCTTCGGCCGCCCGGGTGGCACTCGCAGGCGATCTTGGGGCAGGCCATCGCATCCTCGAAGGGCACCACGCGTGACGCGTCGCCGGCCACCTGGGGCACGTACGACTTCGCGCCCGTCGCGTTGAGGACGAGGTCGAACCCGCGCAGCTCCTCCACCGTGGGCGCGTGAGAGAGACGGATGTCCACGTTCAGGTCGAGGATCTGGTCCCGGATCCAGTCCAGGTACCAGCGCATCTTCTCCTTGCCCGGGACCAGGCAGACGTAGAGCATCGCGCCGCCGAGCTCGGCGTGCTTCTCGAAGAGCGTCACGCGGTGGCCGCGCTCGGTCGCGATCCGCGCGGCCTCCATGCCGGCGGGCCCGCCGCCCACGACGGCGACGTTCACGGGCTTTCCGGTCCGCTTCATGTCGTGGTACGCGGGGTTCCCGCACGCGGCGTTGATCGAGCAGGCGATCTCGTGCTTCGCCATGAGCGACTCCTGCCAGCAGCCGCCCAGGCAGGAGATGCAGCGGCGGATCGACCGCACCTTCCCGTACTTCGCCTTCACCGGCCAGTAAGGGTCGGCGAGGAGCTGCCGGGCGAGGCCGACGAGGTCCGTCTTGCCCTCGGCGAGGATCTGTTCGCAGTACTCGGGGTCGCGAAGCGAATGGCTGGTGATGACCGGGATCTTCACGACCTTCTTCGTCGCCTCGGCGGCGTACGTCGCCCAGCCCTGCGGGTACTGCATCGGGTCGAAGCCCGCGCCGGGGCTCTCCTGCATCCCCTGGGAGAGGTCGACCGCGGCCACGCCCGCCCGTTCCAGGACGCGCGCGGTCTCGAGGCCCTCCTCCATCCCGCGGCCGCCAGGGCACCACTCCTCGAACGAGTAGCGGACGAGGACCGGGTAGCCCTTCCCGCACTTCTTCCTGATCGAATCGATGACCGCGAGCGGGAACCGCATCCGGTTCTCGAAGCTCCCGCCGAACCGGTCGGTCCGCATGTTCAGGTAGGGGCTCATGAACTCGGAGAGCAGGTAGCCGTGGGCGGCGTGCAGCTCGACCGCGTCGAAGCCCGCCTGCTTGACCCGCCAGGCGGCCTCGCTGAACAGGTCCACCAGCTCGAGGATCTCGGGGATCGAGGCCTCCCGGATCTCCTTGCCCTTCTCCTCGGCGTTCTCGTAGACGATCTCGTGCCCTGCCGACCACGGGAGCTTGAGGACGCGGTCGGTCGCGCCGAGGGTGTTGTAGCGGGGGATCGCGCACTGGCGCCCGGGGTGCTGGAGCTGGACGGCGCACTTCGCGCCGTACCGGTGCATCGACTCGGCGAGGCGTGCGAGGCCGGGGACGTAGTTGTCGCCGTCCGCCACGAGGCAGGTCACGGTGGGCCGGCCCGTCTTCATGTCCGGCGTCGTCGCGCCGACGATCACGAACCCTGTGCCGCCGCGGGCGATGTCGCCGTGGTGGTGGATGTCGCGCTCGCTCACCTCGCCGTCGGCGTGGGACGAGCTGATGTCCGTGGGCACGTGGACGATGCGGTTCGGGAGCTCCATGTTCCCCAGCTGGAGCGGGCTGAACAGGTGCGGGAAGGCCATGGCCGGATCCCTCCGTGGTGGGCGAGCCGAGGTGGCGGGGCGGGCCCCACCACCTCGGATGCTGGTCGCAGGCACCACCGCGGGCAATGCCAGAGTGGGTCGATGTGCTGGCAGAAGCGGCTGCCGGATGGACCGTTCGCTCGCGTTTCGCGCCGAATGGCCCTGTCCGATGCGGCTGCCACCCTGCGACCGTCCCCGCATGGCCACGCATGTCTGGCGGCAGGACATGGAGCCCGACTTCCCGCTCGCGGTGGTCGACTACACGGCGCACGGGGCCGGGGACCCCATGCACTGGCACGACCACTTCGAGATCGCGGTGGTGCTCGAGGGTCGTGGCGTCTTCATGTTCGGGCGTCGCGCGCTCACGGCGGAGGCCGGCGACATCTTCTTCATCGACGACTCGCAGCCGCACGTCGCGCTCGCCGATCCAGGGACCTCGCTCCGGCTCCTGCTCGTCCTGTTCCGCCCCGAGCTCATCGCCGGGCCGGGGTGTCGCGAGCTGGACCTCGGGTACCTCGCGCCGTTCCGCGCCGACGAGCGCTCGGCTGGTCCGCGGATCAGGGGCGTGTCGGCACTCGCCGCGGAGGTGACGCCGGTCCTGGAGCAGCTGCGGACGATCTGGGACCGCCACGATCCCGCCGAGCGCCACCTGGCCGACGCGACCCTCCGCCTGGCGCTCGCGCTCGTGAGCCGGCAGCGGGGGGCTGGGGCGCGGGCGGGCGCCGCCCGCGCCGCGGCCGACCGGCGGGAGCAGATCCGGCCGGTCCTCGCGTACGTGGACGGCCACTGCCGCGAGAGCATCACGCTCGGGGACGTGGCGGGGCTCGTGCACGTCAGCCCCTCGCGCGTCCGCCACGTCTTCAAGGACGTCACGGGCGTGAGCTTCAAGGAGTACGTGACGCAGGTCCGGGTCGCGGAGGCGAAGCGGCTCCTGCTCGGGACGGACCTCTCGGTCGCCGAGATCGCGCGGGCCGTGAGCTACACGAACCTCAACCAGTTCTACAAGGTGTTCTACCGGTCGTGCGCGATGTCGCCGGGGGAGTATCGCCGGTACTACACGCCCACCGGCGGCCAGGCTGGGATGGCCGCGGCACCGTAGGGCACGTCGCGCGCCCACGAAGCCGGCCCCGCAGGGCTACGATCGGTGCGGCTGCATGCGGGCCCGGACGGCCCGCGAGGAGATGGAGTCGGCAGATGGCAGTGACGGTCCGCGAGGCGGTGCACGACGACTGGGTGGAGGCCGGGCGCATCTGCTACGAGGCGTTCGCGAGCCTCGCCGACGAGCACGGCTTCCCGCACGACTTCCCCACGGTCGAGGCGGCATCCGACCCGATCCGCTGGATGATCGACCACCCGCGCATCACCGGGCTGGTGGCGGAGTCCGATCGCCGGATCGTCGGCAGCCTGTTCATGGACCAGCGCGGGCCGATCTGGGCGATCGGTCCGATCAGCGTCGATCCGACCGCGCAGGACCATGGCATCGGCCGGCTCCTCACGCAGACGGCGATCGACCGCTGGCGCGCCGGCGGCTCACCCGGGCTCCGGCTCGTCCAGATCGCATACCACAACCGCTCCCTGAGCCTGTACACGAAGCTCGGCTTCGACGTCCGGGAGACGTTCGCTGCGATGCACGGCGAACCCGTGCGCCAGGCGATGCCCGGGTACCTCGTTCGGCCGGCGACGCCCGCAGACGAGGACGCCTGCAACGCGCTGTGCTACCGGGTCCACGGCCACGCGCGCCCCGGCGAGGTGCGCGAGGCGATCGAGAGCGGCGACGGCCGCGTCGTGGAGCACCTTGGCCGCCTCACGGGCTACACGACGAAGGTGAACTACTTCTTCCACTCGGTCGCCGCGTCGAACGACGACATGCGCGCCCTGATCTGCGCGGCGGACGACTACGGGACGCCCGGGTTCCTCGTGCCGCTCTCCAACCACGACCTGTTCCGCTGGTGCATCGCCAGCGGCCTCCGGATCTTCTTCCTCACGAACCTCATGTCGATCGGCCTGTACCGGGAGCCCGAGGGGACGTACCTGCCCTCAGTGGGCTACTGACCGCCGATGTCCGACGTCAGCGGCGGCTCCCGGGAGCGGGTCCGGGCGACCCTCGCGCACCGCGAGCCCGACCGGGTCCCGTTCGACCTCGGCGGGTCCCGCCAGACGGGCATCCACGTGCGGGCGTACGCGGGGCTGCGCGAGGCGCTGGGCCTGGAGCCACGGGAGCCGCGCGCCATCGACATCACCCAGCAGCTCGCCGACGTGGAGCCGGACGTCCTCGACGCCCTGGGGGTGGACGTCCGCTACGTCGCGCCCCGCGGCTCGTCCACCTACCGCCGCGAGATCCGCGAGGAGGGCGAGTACCGGACGTTCACCGACGAGTGGGGCGTCGGGCGGCGGATGCCGCTCGCGACGGGCCTCTACTACGACAGCTACGCGCCGCCGCTGGCGGGCGAGATCGACGCGGCGGCGGTGGACGCGTACGCCTGCCCCGACGCGTCCGATCCGGCCCGGTACGCGGGGATGGCGGAGGAGGCGCGGCGCTACGCCGAGGAGGAGGGGAGGGCCGTCCAGGTCGGGTCGATCTGCGGCGGGCTCACCGAGGGCCTCTTCAAGCTGCGGGGGTTCGAGGACGGGTACATGGACCTCGCCGGCGACCCGTCACTGGCCCGGCGCGTCATGGAGCGGATCCTGGAGGTGAAGATCGCGTACTGGTCGCGCGTGCTCCCGCTCGTGGACGGCCACGTGGACGTGGTCGGCGAGGCGGACGACCTCGGCGGCCAGGAGCGGACGCTCTTCTCGCCCGCGACGTACCGCGACCTGGTGAAGCCGCTGCACCGGGAGCTCTTCGACTTCCTCCACGCGCACACCGACGCGAAGGTCTTCTTCCACACCTGCGGCGCGGTCCGGGAGCTGATCCCGGACCTCATCGAGATCGGCGTCGACATCCTCAACCCGGTCCAGGTGTCGGCCGCCGGGATGGACACGGCCGAGCTGAAGCGGGAGTTCGGCCGGGACCTGGTCTTCTGGGGCGGCGGCGTGGACACGCAGCGGGTCCTGGGGGCGGGGACGCCCGACGAGGTCCGCGCCGAGGTGCTCCGGCGGGTGGGCGACCTCGCGCCGGGCGGCGGGTTCGTCTTCGCCGCGGTCCACAACATCCAGCCGAACGTCCCGGCGGAGAACGTCCTCGCGATGCGGGCGGCGCTGGCGGAGGTGCAGGGTGGCTGAGGTCGTCACCGGGCGGCTGGTCCTCGCGGACCGGGTCGTGCCCGGCAGGCTGGTCATCGAGGACGGCTGGATCACGAGCGTCGACACGGACGAGGAGACCGCGAGCGCGGTGTCCGACGCCCGCGGCCCCGCCGGCTCGGCGGGCCGGGCCGGCCCGGGGATCGCGGCGGGCGGAGCGCCGATCGTCGCGCCGGGCTTCATCGACGTGCACGTCCACGGCTGGGGCGGCCACGACGCGACGGGCGATGCGGACGCCCTCACCGGGATGGCCCGCGCGCTCCTGCGTCGCGGCGTCACGTCCTTCCTGCCCACCGCGCCGACGCTGCCCGAGGGGGAGATCCCGCGATTCGCCGCGCGCGTCCGCGGCTGGATCCCGGCGGCCCCGGCCGACGGCGCGGAGCCGCTCGGCTTTAACCTGGAGGGACCGGTCATCGCGCCGGCCCGCAAGGGTGCCCACGACCCGGCCCTGCTGCGGACCCCCGCCGACATCGACCCGGCGGTGGTGGAGGCGTCCCTCGACGGCCTCCGGATCATGACGATCGCCCCGGAGCTCCCCGGCGCGCTCGCCCTCATCGAGCGGCTGGCCGGGCTGGGGATCGCGGCGTCTCTCGGGCACTCCGCGGCCACGATCGACGAGGCGCGCGCCGGATACCGCGCCGGCGGACGGACGACGACACACATCTTCAACGCGATGTCCGGCGTGGATCACAGGGCGCCCGGCCTCGCGGTGGCCGCGCTCACCGACGATGGGGCATACGTCGAGCTGATCGCGGACGGACACCACGTCCACCCGGCGCTCTGGCCGCTCATCGTTCGAGCCAAGCCCTCCGACCGCCTGCTCCTGGTGAGCGACGCGTTGCCCTTCGCCGGGATGGGGGACGGGCGCACCGTGATCGGCGGCCTCGACGTGGAGGTCCGCGACGGCCGGGCCACGCTCCTCGGCACGGAGACGCTGGCGGGGTCCGTCATCGCGCTCGACAGCGCCGTCCGGAACATGGCCCGCGAAGGGACGCCCCTGCCCGCAGCTGCTGCCGCCGCCTCGGCGAACCCGGCCGCGCTCCTGGGGGCCGACGGATCGCGGCGCGATCGCGGTCGGCCTGCGCGCCCACCTCGTGGAGCTCGACGACGACCTGCGGGTGCGCAGGGTGACGCGCGGGGCCGGCTGGGTGGCCGCCGCCGGCTGACCCCGCCTGCTGACCCTGCCCGAGAGACCGGGCCTACGCCTCGCCGGCGCCGGGCCGCGGCTCGCTCACGCCCCAGCCCCCGTCCACCGCGACGATCTGCCCGGTGACCATGCGGGCCTCGTCGCTGAGGAGGTGCAGCGCCGTCGCGGTGACCGCGTCCGCGTCGATGGGGCCGCCGGCGAGCGGCTGCTTCTCGGCGAGGTACGCGACGATCGCGGGGTCGTCCTGCGCCCGCCGGCTCATGGGCGTGGCCACGAGCGCCGGCGCGATCGCGTTCACCCGGATCCCCTCCGGCGCGTAGTACGCGGCGAGAGCCCGCGTCAGGCCGTCGATCGCGCCTTTGCTCGCGGCGTACGCATGGGTGGCGAAGAACGCCGGCGCCGGGTGCGTCGCGAGCGTGCTCGACATGAGCAGGATCGATCCCTCGCCCTCCGTGGGCGTCCGGGTGCTGCCCGAGCATCCGGCGGATGGCGGCCCGGGCGACGAGGAACTGGCTCGTCGCGTTGGCGGCCATCACGGCCTCCCAGCCGTCGAGCGTCGCCTCGTGGATCGGGCCGTCCCCGAAGCGCCGTCCGGAGATCCCGGCGACGCCGTAGACGGCGTCGAGGCGCCCGAAGTGGTCGTGGAACGCCGCGAAGCGTTGCCTCCACCTCCGCCTCGCGCCGCAGGTCCGCCACCTGCCACGCGCACGTGCCCCCGGCGGCGCGGACCTCGTCCGCCAGCGCGCGAAGGTGCGCCTCCGTCCGCGACGCCGCGAAGACCGCGCCGCCCTCCGCGCCGATCGCCCGGGCCGCGGATGCGGCCATCCCGGTGGATCCGGTGACCAGGACGTGGCGGCCGGCGAACCGGGCGGGTCGGGTCACGACAGCACCTCCGGGGCCTCGACCGGGTCGAGCGGATCGAGCAGCGCCCCGTCGGCCGCGAGGCGCGCCCGGAGCGCGGCCGACGGCACGTCCCGCGGCACGCCGCGCGCCGCCGCGGCCATCGCCGCGGCCGTCCCTGCCGCCTGCCCCATCGCCATGCACGTGGCCATCGACCGGGCGGAGGCGTGGGCGTCGTGCGTCGCGGAGAAGCACCGCCCGGCGACGAGCAGCCCCTCGACGCCCAGCGGGAGCAGCGACCGGTAGGGGATCCCGTACACGCCACCGCCGCCCACGGACCGCCACTCCGTGTCGCCGCCGGCGTGGTGGTCCTCGATCGGCGCGCCGCAGAGGGCGATCTCGTCGGGGAAGCGCCGCGCCTCGAGCACGTCGTCGCGCGTCAGGCGGTGGTCGCCGTGGACGCGCCTGCTCTCGCGCACCCCGATGGCCGGGCTGGTCGCCACGACGACCGCGCGCTCGAAGCCCGGCACGCGGTCGCGCAGGAACCGGTGGTACTCCTGCACCTGGCGGCGGCCCTCGACCTCGGCCGCGGTCAGCTGGACCGGGTCGGTGGCGTCCACGTGCGGGATCCGCGTCATGTGGATGAGCGCCACGCCCTCGTAGGGCGTCCGGTGCCACGAGCCCTCCACGCGGGGGAGCCGGTAGTCGCCCGACGTGACCGCCTCGCGCATGAGCCGCCAGAGGCCGGCCTTCGGGACCGCCTTCGCGCGGTCGAGGTCCACGTTCGCGACCTTGAAGAGCGTCGAGAGCGACTGGACCGTCCGTCCATCCGACGGTGAGTCGTGGGGCACGCCGGCCATCGCGCTCACGTCCGCGTCGCCCGAAGCGTCCACGATGGCGCCCGCCCCCACCCAGCGTTCGCCGCCCTTGTTCCACAGCCGGATCGCGGCGAGGCGCCCGCCCGGCCGCCGGCCATCCGATGCGGTGGTCCCATCGGGTCCCGCCCCGCCCGCGTCGTCCGCGGGAGCCCCGACCGCGCCGTCCGATCCCTCCACGCGCACGCCGGTCGCCCACGTGTGAAGGAGCAGCTCGACGCCGGCGTCCTCCGCCAGACGCTCCCAGAGCACCTTGAGCGCCTCGGCGTCGTAGGTCACGCCGGTGCCTGCGCCGTACGTGTTCGGGCGCTCGAAGGCGACGCCGTCGGCGGTCAGGCGCTGCACGACCTCCCAGCCGATCCCACCGACGACGCGCCGCGGCCGCTCGCCCGGCGTCCAGAACGCGTAGAACGTGTCCAGCACGGCCGTGGAGGTGCCGCCCATGAACGCAAGGCGGTCCACCAGCAGCGTCCGGGCTCCCGCGCGCGCGGCGGCGATCGCCGCCGTCGCACCCGCGGATCCGGCCCCCACGACCACGACGTCGTAGCTGTCGTGCGCATCGGGCCCGCCGTCGGAGCCACGGTCCGCGGCGCGCAGGCCTCTCCGGTCGCCGCCCATCACGCCCCGGCGCCCGGGATCGCGTAGAAGCGCGCCGGGTTGGTGACGAGGATCCTCGCGGCGTCCACGTCGCCCAGCCGGCGGCGCAGGCGGGGCGCGAACGCCGTCATCAGGTAGCGCAGTCCCGGCCCGCCGCCGTACGCGCGATGCAGCTCGCGGGTCCCGAGGTCCAGGCCGAGCATGAGCCGGTCCAGGTGACCGGCCGCGGCGACCGCCTCGATCAGGTCCAGGACGACGCTGTCGGGGTGGTACTTCGTCCGGCCGGCCGTGTCGTACTCGAGCGTCACGCCCCGGGCCGCGATCTCGACGTGGATCTCGGGGTCGGGGTTCCGGTCCATGTGCGCCAGGGCGACCCGTTCGGACGTCGCGCCGGCCGACTCGAGGAGGTCCACGATCTCGTGCGCCGCCGTGCCGATCTCGCAGTGGACCAGGATCCCCGCGCCGGTCGCGGCGCTGGAGCCGCCGATCGCCTCGAGGCGGCGCCGCTCGGCCGGGCTGACGTGGTGATAGGAGGCGCCCCCCTTGATCGCACCGGCCCGGGCCGCGTCGAGCGGCCGCGACGGATCGTCCCAGTCGGCCGGGTGCATGCCCGCAGCGAGGTCCGTGACGATGCGGTCCGCGAGGGCCTCGACGGGCAGGTCGTAGACCCAGTGGCCGGCCGGGTAGTGGGCGTCGCGGTGGTAGCCGCTCGCCGCGATGACGGGGACACCCGTCGAGGCGGCGATCGCCCGGAGCCCCGCCGGGTCGCGGCCGAGGCCGATCGGCGTCATCTCCACGATCGTCCCGATCCCCGTCGCCTTCCCGTCGAGCACCTCGCGCGCCGACGTGTCCGCGTCCGTGAACGCCTGGCCCGGCAGCCCGGGCGAATCCACGAGCAGGTGCTCGTGGGCGTCCACCACGCCGAGCGAGTCGGCGGGTCGGGGGCCCAGGACCGTGACGACGTGGCCGGCGATCACCGCTCCTCCACGGGACGGCCGCGGCGTGCGCCGGGCTCGGGCCCAGTGTATCGAGACCGGCGTCGTCGTTCGGGAGGCGCGGCCGCCCGGCCGGCGACAGGATGGCGATGGCCGGCGGCCCGCGCCGGCCGCCGTCGGCGTGCGTCAGGCCTCGACGCCTTCCAGGTCTCCCCACCCCACCGTGTCGCCCCGCTGTGCGTCATCGTCGGCGTGACCGGACATGGCCGACTCCGCCTCCCGACCGTCCACGAGACCCCTCGCGCCAGCCTCCGGCGAGATCGGTGCCGTCGCGTCGATCACCCCCGGCCCCGCCAGCTCCGCGAGGACCGCAGCAAGGGCTGGCCCGAGCGCGTCCTCGCTGGACGACTCGGACGCGCCGGAGAGGTTGACGGTCGCAGTGATGGGACCGGTCGACGCCGTCGCGGTGAGCGGCGACCCCGAGGGCGCGCGGCGTCGCCGCTTGGGGATGGCCGCGGTCCCCCCAGCTCGGAGGACGTGCGCGGGACCTGCCCCCACCTCCCACGTGAGCATGCCATCCGTCGCGTGGTACGCGACCAGGCCGACCTCCAGGAACCGACGAAGCGTCCGCTCCGGGTCTGGCGGCGTGAGCGAGGCACGCACCTCCGCGGTCAGGCCCTGGAGCACGTCCGCGGGGTCGCTGCTCTCCGCCAGCAGCCGGTCCACGAGCGACCCCACCGCCTTCTTCACCGGCTCGAAGATGCTGACGACGACCAACGTCGAGATGACGAAGGACAGCTCGGATCCCGGACCCATCACGCCCTCGAAGAGCTGCTTCGTGATGCCGATGACCGCGGCCGATGCGCCGGCGAGCAGGGCCGTCACGAGGCCGTACACGACCGCGCGGTTGATGATGGTGTCGATCTCGTACAGGCGGTAGCGGAGGACCGAGGTCCCCACGGCGAGCGGCACGCAGGGGAACGCGACGATCGCGCCGAGCCAGACGAGGCCGCTCTCGCCGAGCGCCGGGAATGCCGCCCCGAGGGTGAATCCGCCGACGACCGCGACGACCACGAACGCGATCGACGCCGTGATCCAACGGAGCTGTTGCCGCTCGACGCCGGCGGCGCGCCGATACCGGACGAACAGCGAAACGGCGGCCGCCACCATGATGCCGGCGATCGGGAGGATGGCCGTGTCGCTCGTCAGGACCTGCCACAGCGGGAGGTCCGGCAGGATCGCGGCCGGGTTGCGGACGGCGACGGGCGCGTCCGCTCCCCACAGGTTGGCGGTGATGGTCGGCATGAACGGATAGAGCGCGACGAGGGCCGCTCCGACTCCGAGAGCGGCTCGCGCGACCCGACCCCATCGCCCTGCCGGCAGCCGTCCAGATGGGAAGACGCTTGCCAGGACGGCGAAGAGGAGGAAGATCAACGGGCCCGCAAGTGCTCCGACGACGACGAGTGCCGCGCTCGCCGGACCGACGGCGCCGGCGGTGAACTGCTCCGGCGTCTCGTCGACGGCTACGGTGACGAGGATGAAGAGCCAACCGAGAGTGAGGAGCAGCCATCCGATCGACGTGCGCGGCCGTCGGATGACGAGAAGCGCTCCCACCGCGCCATACGGGATGAACCACAGCAGCGAGAACCCGCCGGGGATCGCCGCGACGATGCCGGCGACGACCACCACGGCGACGACAAGCCGCGCGACCATCGGGAGCTCGCGCTCGGGCGCACGCACCGGCCCGATCCCTGCTCCCTCCGCCTCAGCCACCCGACGAACGATAGCGGGCGACGCAAGACGGGCCCTTCGTCGTGCTACTCCTCGGCGGCGAAGAGCCGCGCCCAGCCGTCGTACGGCGTGAGGCCGTACACGTCGAAGCTGAGCATGCCCGCCCGCACGAACGGGAGCGAGCCGAGGGCGTCGCGGGCGGCGGCCTCGTCCGGGGCCTCGAGGATCATGACCGACCGGTGGACGTCGGCCCGGAAGCTGATCTCGCGGATGATGCCCGCCTGGTAGAGCGCCCACGAGCGGCGGGCCTCCGCGCGGCCGAGCGCGGCCGCGTCCTCTCGAGTCATGCCGGGGAAGGTGACGTCGACCTCGGAGCCGAGTGCAAGGAAGCGCATGGCGTCGATGGTACCCGTGCCGGGGACGTCAGCGGCGGCGGCGGTACGTCCGGATCGCGAGGGGAGCGAAGACCGCGACGAGGCCGACGATCCACGCCGCCGCCGACAGCACCAGTCCGGTGTCCGCGATCCCGAGGAACAGCGCGCGGGACGCGTTCACGACGACGGTGACGGGGTTCGCCTCCGCGATCGGCTGGAGCCACTCCGGCATCGTCGCGACGGGCACGAAGGCCGACGACACGAACGTCAGCGGAAAGATCGGGATGAAGATCGCTCCCTGGGCCGCGGCCGCGGTCTTCGCGCGGAGGCCGATGTTCGCCGAGAGCCAGCTGATCGCGTAACCGAACAGCACGATGAGCATCAGCGCGAGGCCGATCTCCGCAGGGGAACCGGTGGGCCGGAACCCGATCGCGAACCCGACGACCGTCATGATCGTGACCGTGTAGATATTCCGCAGAAGGTCCGCGAAGGTCCGGCCGATGAGGACCGCCGACGGCGCCATCGGGAGGGAGCGGAAGCGGTCGATGACGCCCTTCTGGAGGTCCTCCGCGAGGCCGACCGCCGTGTTCGTGCCGCCGAAGACGACCGTCTGCACGAAGATCCCGGGCATGAGGAACGTGATGTACGAGCCGCCCGGGACGTCGATCGCGCCGCCGAAGACGAACGCGAAGAGCAGCACGAACATGATCGGCGTGATGGTGTCGATCACGAGCAGCTGCGGGTTCCGGACGACCCCGAGCATGTTCCGCCACGCGATACTCACGGAGTCGGTGAGGATCCACGCGGGTCTGCGCCGCATGGCCGGGGTGCGGGCCGCGTGGGCTCCGGCGGCGGCGCTCACGATGCGGCCTCCTCGGTGGTCCGCCGGCGGCCGAACCGCCGACGCGACCGGGCGGGCTCCGGGGCGACGGTGGCCTCCTCCGCGGTCCGGCCGGTCAGGGAGAGGAAGACGTCGTCGAGGCTCGGCCGGTGGAGCGAGAGCTCGGCGACCTCGAGGCCGGCCCCGTCGATCCGCCGCACGACCTCGGCGAGGATCCCAGCGCCGTGATGGACGGGGATGGAGATCCGGCCATCGGACGAGTCGGCGCGCGGTGCAGTGGCGGCGAGGTCGCGAAGCAGCGCGAGGGCCTCGTCCGTCCGGGAGGCGTCGGCGACACGGAGGTCCACGACGTCCTCCCCCAGGCGGTCCTTCAGCTCGGTCGAGGTGCCCTCCGCGATGACGCGGCCGCCGTCGATCACGGCGACCCGATCGGCGAGGCGATCGGCCTCCTCGAGGTACTGCGTCGTCAGCAGGATGGTCGTGCCGTCGCGACGGAGCCCTTCGACGACCTCCCAGAGCGCGATGCGCGAGGCCGGGTCAAGGCCGCTGGTCGGCTCGTCGAGGAAGAGGACGGAGGGCCGGCCGACGAGCGACGCAGCGAGATCCAGGCGTCGGCGCATGCCCCCCGAGTAGGTGCGAGCCGGGCGCCCGCCGGCATCCGAGAGGTCGAACGAGGAGAGGAGCTCGTCGGCCCGGGCACGTGCGTCCCGGCGGCCGACGTGGAGCAGGCGGCCGACGAGCTCGAGGTTCTCTCGGCCGGTGAGGTTCTCGTCCACGGCCGCGTACTGGCCGGTGAGACCGATCGACGCGCGGACGGCATCCGGCTCACGGACCACGTCGAAGCCGGCGACCTTCGCGCGACCCGCGTCCGGCATGAGGAGCGTCGCGAGGATCCGGACGGCCGTCGTCTTCCCGGCCCCGTTCGGGCCCAGGAGGCCGAGGAGTGAACCCTCTGCGATCTCGAGGTCCACGCCCGCAAGGGCACGGATCTCGCCGTAGGACTTCTCGAGGCCCTCGGCGTAGACGGCGGTGGTTGACATGCTCGAGGGTGCCTCCCGGCGATGCTGGATCTCGACGGGCCGCCACGAGGAGGTCCCGCATTACGCTTGTTCGCGATCGGAGCCACGGCGGATTGCGGACCACGGCGGATCGCGGACCACGGCGGATCGCCGGCCGCCGCGCATCGCGGACGCCGTGACGGCGGCCCGCGACCGGCTACATCTCGGGGACGTACGCCGGGTCGAGGTACTTCTCCGGGTCGTCGCCGAACTCGAGGAGGCAGCCCTTCCCGCAGAACACGTACTCGCTGCCCTCGTAGACGGTCGCCAGGCCCTTCGCCCGGGCCTGCTCCACGTCGGGCGTCATCCCGCACACGGGGTCTTCGTTCGGGGCGATCTCGCGTCGGTCGGTCATCGTCGGTCTCCCTTGCTGGGTCCGTGGTACCCGCGGAGGGTACGCGCTCGTCCTCCGACGTGCCCGAGGAACCCTGGTCGCCGTCACCCTGCGGTCAGGGCGTGTCGTGCCGGCCCTGCGCCCGCAGCTTGGCCCAGGTGTCCTTCAGGGTGAGCGTCCGGTTGAAGACCGGCCGGCCGGGCGCCGAGTCGGGGTCGGGCGTGAAGTAGCCGAGGCGCTCGAACTGGACCGTCTCGCCGACCGGCAGCTCCGTGAGGATCGGCTCCACGAGGGCGCCCGGGAGCACCAGCTCGGAGTCGGGGTTCACGTCTGCGAACAGGTCGCCGTCCGCCCCGGGATCCGGCCGGGAGAAGAGATGGTCGTACAGACGCACCTCGGCGGGCACCGCGTGCGCGGCCGACAGCCAGTGCAGGGTCGCCTTCGGGCGGCGGCCGTCCGGCGAGTCGCCGCCCCGCGTGGCCGGGTCGTGCGTGCAGCGCAGCTCCACGACCTCGCCGGCCTCGTCCTTCACCACCTCCCGGCACGTGATGAAGTACGCGGACCGCAACCGCACCTCGCGGCCGGGGGCGAGGCGGAAGAACTTCGCGGGCGGCTCCTCCATGAAGTCCTCGCGCTCGATCCAGAGCTCGCGCGTGAACGGGACCGTCCGCGTACCGGCGGACGCATCCTCCGGGTTGTTGACGACGTCCATCTCCTCGACCCGGCCGTCCGGGTAGTCCTCGATGACGACCTTCAGGGGGTCCAGGACGGCGAAGCGGCGGGGGGCCGTGCGGTTCAGGACGTCGCGCACGGCGTGCTCGAGCATCCCGACGTCCACGACGCTGTCGTTCTTCGCCACGCCGATCATCGCGGCGAAGTCGCGGATCCCCTCGGCGGGGAAGCCGCGCCGGCGGAGCGCGGAGATGGTGGGCATCCGGGGGTCGTCCCACCCGCGGACGTGCCCCTCGCTCACCAGGCGCAGGAGCACTCGCTTGGAGAGCACCGTGTACGTGAGGTTGAGGCGGGCGAACTCGTACTGTCGCGGGCGCGACGGCACCGGCAGGTTCTCGATCAGCCAGTCGTAGAGGGGGCGGTGGACCTCGAACTCGAGCGTGCAGATCGAGTGCGTGATCCCCTCGATGGCGTCGGACTGCCCGTGAGCGAAGTCGTAGGTCGGGTAGATGCACCATGCGTCGCCCGTGCGCGGGTGGGCGGCGTGGACGACCCGGTAGAGGACGGGGTCGCGCAGGTTCATGTTCGGCGAGGCCATGTCGATCTTCGCCCGGAGCACGCGAGCCCCGTTCGGGAACTCGCCCGCGCGCATGCGCGCGAGCAGATCGACGTTCTCATCGACCGGTCGGTCGCGCCACGGGCTGTTCCGGCCGGGCTCTGTCAATGTGCCGCGATGCTCGCGGACCTCGTCCGCCGAGAGCTCGTCCACGTAGGCCTTGCCGGCCCGGGCGAGGTCGACCGCCCATGCGTACAGCTGCTCGAAGTAGTCGGACGCGAAGTAGAGGTGCTCGCCCCAGTCGAACCCGAGCCAGCGGACGTCGGCCTCGATCGCGTCGATGTACTCCTGTTCCTCCTTCACGGGGTTCGTGTCGTCGAACCGGAGGTGGCAGCGGCCCCCGAACTCCTGCGCGATCCCGAAGTTCAGGCAGATCGACTTCGCGTGGCCGATGTGGAGGTAGCCGTTGGGCTCCGGCGGGAAGCGCGTCACGACCGTGTCGGCCCGGCCGGCCCGCAGGTCGGCGGCGACGATCTCGCGGATGAAGTCGCCTCGCTCGGGCGAGGCGGAGGGCTCGATGGTCACGGGACTTCTGGGCTCGGGGCCCATGGCGCGTCCGCCGCCGGCCGACGGAGCTCGTGGGGAGCCCACCTTACCCGATGGCGCGAGTGAGCGGCACCTTCGAACCAGAGGCATCCGCGACCGGTACCCCCGTATCGGTCCATTCGGCAGGCGCAGCGACCCGTGTCGGGTCGCTACCGTGGCATCGCCGGCCCCGAGGAGGCGATCACGGGCAGGCCGGACCGCGTCCCACTGTGTGTGCCCATTCATCGTGGAGGTTTCCCTGTGAGACGTGCGCGATCCCTTGTCCTGCTGGCGGTCGTCCCGCTCCTCGCGTCACTCCTTGCGGCCCCGGCGGCGGCCGCGCCGGCGGCGCCGGTGACGTTCACGATCCTCCATACCAACGACTTCCACGGCCAGCTCGAGGCCTCGGGCAGCAACCCGGGTGCCGCCAAGCTCGCCACCGTGATCAACGGCATCCGCACGACCAACACGGGCCTGGGCCAGGCCACCCTCCTCGTGGACGGGGGCGACGAGATGCAGGGCTCCCTGCTCTCGAACCTCGGCGACGGGACCGCGACCGGCAAGGGCGCCCCGACGATCGGGACGTTCAACGCCATGGGCTACGACGTCGCGACGTTCGGCAACCACGAGTTCGACTGGGGCCAGCCCAACCTCCAGAACCGGACGAACGAGGCGACCTACCCGTTCGTGACGGCGAACATCGTCGTGAACGACACGGGCGACTGCGCCACCGCCGGCTGGACGAAGCCCGCGTTCGCCGACGATCCGTACACCATCAAGACGATCGGGACCGCGCCCAACCAGGTGAAGGTCGCGTTCATCGGCGTGACGACGACGGAGACCCCCACGATCACCGTCGCGACCTCGACGGCGGGCCTCTGCTTCAAGGACCCGGCCGACTCGATCGTCCACCACTACGGCGCGATGAAGGCGGCGGGGGCGGATGTCGTCGTCGTGGTCAGCCACCTCGGCTTCTCCGACGGCGGTTACGGCTATGGCATCCCCGTCTACGGTGACGGGTCGCTGGCGACGAAGCTGAACGCGGCCGGCGCGCACGCCGACCTCATCATCGGCGGCCACAGCCACACGAACATGGCTCCGCCGGCCACGGTGGTGGGCGGCACCACGATCGTCCACGCCTACTACAACGGCCGGAACCTCGGCCGCGCCGACGTCACGGTCTCCACCACCGGTGCCGTCTCCGTCGCCTGGTCGCGCCAGGCGGGCGCCGACATCACCGGCGCCGCGGCCGACCCCACGATCGCCGGCGTGATCAGCGGCTACGCGACCAACCCCGCGTATCTCGCGCTCGTCAACCAGCCGATCGGCTACAGCCAGGTCGACCTGCCTCGCGGCGACGGCGTCACCGGCAACGGCAACGTCGACAACATGATGGGCACGTTCATCGACGACGCGATCTACAAGTACCTGAACACCGACGGCGTGCCCGCGAACGACGTCGACCTGTTCTTCAACAACGCCGGCGGGATCCGGGCCGACTGGTGCTGGAATGGGACAACCTGGGTCAACACCGGATGCGCCGCAGGCGTCCATGCGGCCGGCCTCCTGACGTACGGGAACATGTTCACCGTCCTGCCGTTCGGCAACGCGACGGTGGTCGGGGACATGACCGGCGCGCGGATCCTCGAGGTCTTGAACTACGGTCCCAATGTCGCCGGCGTCATCCAGCCGGCTGGGCTCAAGTACAGGTACTTCAAGTACACGGACGCCAGCCCGGGTCCGCAGCCCTGGGCCTGGGGGGCGTATGACGTCACCGTCTACAACAAGGCGACGAACGCCTGGGAGCCGCTCGACCTGAAGAAGACCTATCGGGTCGGCACCAACGAGTTCCTCGCACCGGCCGGCGGCGACGGGTACGGCGGCTTCAAGTACATGACGAACATCAGCTACTGGGGCGACATGCTCAACGCGGTCAACGCGTACGTGTCGGCCAACCACGGGACGCCTGCCACCGCCTACAAGGGGCCCAACGGCGACGGCACGCTCGACGGCCGGATCCTCCGCGACGGATCGAACGCCGGCGGCTCCATCGTCCCAGTCACGATCCTCCACCACAACGACTCGCACGGGAACCTCGCCAAGGGCTCGTTCGTGGGCTACACGCAGCTGGCGACCCTCATCAAGCAGGAGAAGCTCCACAACCCGACCCGCACGATCCTGCTGAGCGGCGGCGACAGCATCCAGGGCGACGCGATGTCCTACTACTTCAAGTCCGCGCCGCTCGGGTACGCCGCCGATGGCACGCCGCTGCCGGCCGGGCTGCAGATGCAGCCGCTCATCAAGCTGTTCAACGCGATGGGCTACGCCGGGATGACGCTCGGCAACCACGAGTTCAACTTCGGCAGCGACATCTTCAAGGCGATCTTCGGGCAGGCGACGTTCCCGATCCTCGGTGCCAACGTCTCCGACACCGGCGCCTACGGGCTCTCGGTCGCACAGGGCGGGCAGGGCGTCAAGCCGTACGTCGAAGAGGTCGTCGGCGCCGAGGGCATCAAGGTCGCCATCCTCGGCATCACGAACCACCGCGTCCCCAACTACGAGCTGCCGAGCAACATCGTCGGCCTTACCTTCGGCGACCCGATCGCGAAGGCGCAGGAGCTCGCCGCCATCGAGGCGCCGGTCACCGACGCCGTCGTCGCGCTCACCCACATCGGCTTCACGGAGAACCCGTCGAGCGTCGAGATCGACTCGAACGTCGACACGAACCTCGCCGCGATGACGAACGGGATCGACGCGATCGTCGGCGCTCACAGCCACACGAACCCGGCGACGGGCTTCGGCGAGTACAAGTACCTGCCGACGATCGTCTCCGCGCCGAACGGCGCACCGGTCGTCATCAGCCAGGCGTACCGCTACAACAACACGCTCGGCGAGATCGTCCTCGGCATGCGGGCCAAGGCCGGCGGCGGCTACGAGGTCGTGAGCAACACCGGGCGGTACCTGTCGGTCGCGATGGGCACGCTCGAGGATCCCGCCACCAAGGCGATCATCGATCCCTACGTGGCCGCCCTCAACGCGTACAACAGCAAGGTCCTCGGCCAGACCACCGTGCCGATCGACACGATGGCGGCGTTCACACAGGAGACCAACGGCGCGAACCTCCAGGCGGACGCCTCGGTCTACGAGCTCAACGCGCACGGGATCCAGCCCGACGTCCACCTGTCCGGCGCGATGACGAACAAGCTCATCGCGACCACCGCGACGCCGGCGACCCCCTACACGCTCACCGTGGCCGACATGTTCGCGGCGATGCCGTACGAGAACTCGCTGGTCGTCATGAGCATGAACGGGCCACAGATCAAGAAGGTGCTCGAGCGGGCGTACCGCAACTACTACTACTACAAGTACGTGCCCAGCTACGGCGGGTACTCGTACTACACGACGTGCATGATCGACACGAACGCGGTCGGGAAGATCACGTACAACGACATCTACCCGGCGCCGTACGACCCGAACAGGAGCTACGTCGCCTCGCTCACCATCAACGGCGTCCCCGTGGACTTCAAGGACGCCGCCACGTACTACAAGGTCTCGACGGTCAACTACCTGGCCGCCGGCTCCTGCAACTTCAACGACGGCGGCGTGAGCCTGTGGCCGCTCGACCAGATCGTCAACGACACGCAGTACTACGTCCGCGACGCGGTCATCGACTACGTCACGGCCATGGGCGTCGTGTCGCCCGCGATCGAGGGCAGGCTCGCGTTCCTCAACCTTCCCGCGCCCACGATCGCCACCGTCTCGCCCACCCAGGGGCCGGCCGGCACGGTCGTGACGATCACCGGGACCGGTTTCGACTACGTGCAGAGCGTGACGGTCGGCGGGCGCCCTGTGCAGTTCACCGTGGTGAACCCGACGACCATCACGTTCCTGATGCCCGCCGAAGGCCTCTCCGGCAGGGTCGTCGTCACCACGCTGGGCGGCACGGCGACGAGCACGGTGTCCTTCACGGTCGCCCTGACACCGGTGATCACGAGCTTCAGCCCGGGGGCCGGCAAGGTCGGCTCGACGGTCACGATCTTCGGTAACAACCTCGCCTACGCGAGGCAGGTGACCGTCGGCGGCAAGCCTGCGATCTTCAGGGTCGTCAGCTCGGCGATGGTCACCGCGACCGTCCCGTCGGGCGCGGTGACCGGGAAGATCACCGTGACCACGCCGTACGGCACGGCCACCAGCGTCAAGTCCTTCTACGTCATCCCCTGACATCACGGGAACGACGGAGCCCCCGGGCGGCACGGCCGCCCGGGGGCTCTTCTTCGTCTCGGGTCGCGGGTGGCGGCGTCCTCAGCCGGGGAACGCGGCCGCGAGGGACCCGGACGTGGGCCGACCCGGGGATCCTCCGGCTTGGGACCCTCAACCGCGAGATCCCTCTTGACGCCGCCGCGCCGGCCCCCCAGTGTCCACAGATCCTCGGGACGCGAGGACGGGCCGCGATCGACGGCCGCGGCGTCCCGGTGGGGGAGGAAGCCGATGCCAGCGTTCCGTCCACGCATCCGCGCGCTCGCCGTGGGGGTCGGCGCGTTCGCACTCGTCGCCGTCGGGGTGGGCGGCACCGTCGCCGCGAGCAACCCGGCGACCCTCTACGCGTGCTACGACGCCTACGGCAACGTCCGCATGGGCGACACCGCCCAGTGCAAGCTCCCGGGAGGCGGCCGGGTCGTCTCCTGGTCCACCGCCGGTACCCCAGGGCCGACCGGGCCGACGGGACCCACCGGCCCGGCGGGGCCCCAGGGCCAACCGGGGCCGCAGTATGTGATCAACGCAGTGGTCAACGCTAATGGGACCCTTCTGGTCAGCACGGTGCCGAGCGGCACGTCACTGGCGGTCACCCGAAGCGGGGCGGGAGACTACCTCGTGACCATCTCGGGCATGGGGAACTCCTGCCCCGTCCCGACCGCCAACGCATTCGCCCCGACCTTCATGTTCCTCGGCGGAGGCTCCTGCGGCGGCGGCGCGATAACGACGACGCTGGAGACGGGTGACGGCCTCGACCACCCGTTCGCACTGCTGGCCGTGGGTTCCGGACCGGCACCAGCTGCCACCATCAATTCGTTCGGCGTCAACGACGTGTCGCTGCCGACCAGCGGCCGCTAGGACGGAGAGCGGCCCCGGGACCCCCCACGACGGGGACCGGGGCCGCTCTTCGTCCTGGGCCGTCCACGACCGGCTCAGGGCCGTTCGGGCGGCTCTCCCCGGTCGGCGACGAGGTCACGGCGGAGCACGTAGACCGCCTGGGCCGTCCTCGCGAACGCTCGGGAGGGGCCGCGGGGTACGGGCGGGGATACGCCCCGGAATCAGGGAGGCCCTCCCGTCGCCCGGGGGGCCTCCTTCGGCCCGGAGTCGGGGCGCGACGGGAGGCTACGGGTCGCCGATGACCTGGGGATCGTCGGGCGGCTCAGGCTCGGCGGCGACCGTTTCGCGGCGGGCGGCCTCGCGACCGTGCGTGTAGCCGACCCCGTACACCTGCTCGTACCACACGACGGCGATGACGACAGTGCCGATGAGGACGATCCAGAAGACCGGCAGGCCCTGCTGGGAGAGCCCCTGCGCGATGAGCGCGAAGCCGATGGCCAGAAGGCCTGCCATCAGGAACGGCCGTTGTTCGTAGTGTGCGAGCACTCGTGCACCCCCTCCGATACAGGATAGGGCGCGCGGGCCGGCCCGGGCGCCCTCGGTGGAGGCGGCCGGCTCTGTCCTCTGGGGCGTCGGGATCGTCGCGGACGCGCGGAGCGGGGGCGCCGGGGCGGAGGCTACAGGAGCCCGATCACGGCCGAAGCACCGGAAAGGGGCCTGCGAAGCCGGCGAAGCTCATGCTGATGCCGGCGATCGCGAAACCTCATCGAGCGACCCGATCCCCGGCCCCGCTGGTCCAGCGTCACCGAGTCACGCATCGTGCGCGGCCTCCGGCCCAGGAGGCGGTAGCGGTTCCCCCGCAGAGGTGGGCCTCTGCTCGTCCAGGAGGGCGAGGATGCGTTCGGTGTTCGCTCGGATCGCCGTGACGTTCGTGAAGATCCACTTCGGCGGGGCCGTGTCAGGCATCGCGGCGATCCGCTCTGCGAAGTCCGTCTTGCCGACCCTGGACGCAAGCGCATTCGCGAGGAGCGCCCCGCCGGCGACCGTGGCAACGATGAGGAACGCCTTCTTCATGTGAGCCTCCTCGGGCCAACGCGGCTTCGACCGCGTCCCGATCGGTCTACGAAGTCTCTGCCGAGGCGACAGGCCATCGACGCGATGCTGGGCGACATCTCCGGGACGCCATCTGCGGGTCGGTCTCGCCTGTGGCTCGGCGCGGTCCCGGCGGCCGGTGCGTGGGCCGCGCGTCGAAGCCTCCCACGCAGGGCCGATGCTGGCCTCGGGGACATGGACGCACCAGAGCCGGAGGTCGTCGCGGACGGCCACGGGACGCGGACGCCCCGGTCGCCCGTGGTGGAGCTGGTCGGCCGTCGCCGAGATCGTCCCCCGGCCCGGAGCCGGGGCGCGGTGACGGACTGGGCGAGGCGGATCACCTGCTGATCACCCGGCATTCACCCTGGCCGACCGATGCGCGCCGAACGGCCCGTGACGCGGGCACAGGCCGGGGGTAGCGTCGCCTCATCGTGGTCCTCTGAGGCCGCGACTCCACGGAGGGGACAACCATGGGCCTGTTCCGTCCTCGGGTCGTCGCGGTCGCCGCGCTGGCTGGCCTGCTTGCCTTCAACGGAGTCGCGACCCTGCACGCGGCGGCGACGGCTCCGACCATCAAGGCGTGCGTGAAGTCGTCCGGCCCCCAGAAGGGTTTGATGCGCCACCTCGCGAGCGGCTCCTGCGCGAGCGGCGAGAAGCTCCTGACGTGGAACGTCACGGGTCCGGCTGGGCCGGCGGGGCCGGCTGGTCCCGCACCGTCAGACGGGGCGGCCGCTCCGACCCTGTACTCGGATGGATGGCAGACGGGTTCCATCGCGGTCGGGACCGCGGGCACAACCTTCACGCTCGCGTCGCTCCCGGTCCCGGCTGGGACCTACGACACCCGTATCACCGGCTCCGTCACCTCGTCGGGAGGTGGGACGGAGAAGAACCCGTCCTGGGCGACGGTCTCCTGCCGGCTCCGTGCTCTGGAGACCAGCTTCGACTGGTACGGACCCAGTAGCGAGCGCCGCGACATCGCGCTCGAGGACCTCGTGACCTTCCCGCAATCGGCGACGATCGAGTTCAGGTGCATCTCCAACGGGACACCGCTGACCAGCAGGCTCTTGCTCGTCGCGATGCCTGTGAGCGTGAAGTAGCCGACTCGGGGAACAGGGACGCCGCCTCGGGAAGACTGGACCGCGGGGAGGCGCCGGCCCGGGGGGCCAGGAGACACCGAGTCAGCGGAGCTTGTTCACGTCGCGGACTACGGCCCCGGTCCGCCAGAAGGTGCAGACGCAGACCTGACCGGTGGGGAACGAGGGCGTGGCCCCGTGCCGATCCGGTCGCCGATGACGACGTGCGCCCCCCGTCGCCCTCGTTGGAGCTGGCCGGCTGCCCCTCGCCCGAGTCGTCCCCTCAGCGCGGAGCCGGGGCGCGCCCTCACGGTGTCAGGTGGCGATCACCTGCGGATCACCTGTCGAAGACCGTGATCTGACCCGCGGTGATGGGGAGGCTGCCCGGGACGCCGAAGCCGGTGGTGTCACAGTGCGGACGACCGGTTCCGATGATGATCCCGTCAGGCCCATCGCTGACCATCACCGTGAAGAAGCTCTCGGGGGAGCCTGGGTCGGCTCCGGCCATCAGGCCGCCGAGGACACCGACGTTCCCGCTGACCCAGCCGCAGCTGATTTGGCCGGCGACGAGCACGCCCGTGCGGTCGATGAGGTTCGAGTTGAACCACCCGGCCGCCTGTCCGTTCGAGATGACGACGGCATTGAACCTGAAGAAGATGCTGCCACGCCACCCGCGCCCCAGCATCCCGCTGTGGCGCCACACGCTCTCCGACGTCCTGTCTGCACCCGTCGCACCAGCGACTCCGACCGGGCCGACCGTGAGGATCACCGCGGCCGCCAGCGACAGCCAGAGCTTCCGGTTCACGGAGCACCCCCTTCTTCGATGCCAGTGGCTCGGCGCGGTCCCGGCGGCCGGGACATGGGCCGCGCGTCCAAGCCTCCCGCTGGTGAGTGACGATGCGCGGGGCCGACGTGGGCGCGCCAGAGCCGGAGGTCGTCGCGAACACCCCGAGCACTTCCCGTCGGGCTCGCACCTCTGTTGGTCGTGCCGAGTCTGGAGCCTTCCCCCGTCACGATGCGGCCGGCTTGCGGCAGCTCAGGACCAGCGCGGCCTCGTACAGAGGTCGGAGGCTCCCGTAGCGAACGGTCACGTCCGTGAACCCGGCGTCCTCGAACAGCCGCCGGTGGCCGGCCTCGTCGTACCAGCGGACTCTCGTACCCGGTCGAGTAGGTGTTCCTTGGGTAGTCGACCCGGACTGCCCCGGCGACCGCCGGGGGTCGGGATCCGAGAACACGAGGCGTCCGCCCGGGCGCAGCACCCGGAACGCCTCGTCGTGCTTGATCGGCGCGTTGAGGGCCGTCACCGCGGAGAACTCGCCGTCCTCGAAGGGCAGCTCGGCGGCGCTGCAGGTCACCAGCTGGGCCGTCCCGGCGGCGATCCGGTCCGCGAGCCGCCGCTCGGCCTCTCGCAGCATGACCCGGGAGAGATCGAGGCCGACGACCCGGCGCACGTGCTGGGCCTTCGCCGCCAGGAACGCACCGGGCCCGCAGCCGATGTCGAGCAGCTCGTCATCGGGCTGGAGGTCGAGCATCTCGGCGACGGTCTCGTACAGGCCCGCCTCCATCCTCGGCATGGCCTTCGCCATCACCCACCCCACAGGCCCGTTGTTCCAGAAGGCGTACTCCCCACCGGGCGCAGCCACCGTGAAGATCGCGTCATCGTCGGGCGGCAGGGCCTCCGATCGGCGCCCCCCGAGCCGGCCGCGGAGGATGGCGCCGCCGGCGATGGTGGCCGTGGCCCCGCCGGCGACGAGGGCGAGCTTGGTGCGGCGACGCATGACGCGAACCTCCTCGTTGCAGCTTCAGTCGCGCCGAAAGTCGTCTCTTCCGGCGGCGGCGATCCAGTCAGACCTGCAGGAACTCCGGCTCGACCTGCACGGGCTTCCCCCGGCTCATCCGGAAGTCGCACTTCTGCCCGCCCTGGGCGAGGGTCTCGGTCCGGTCGAGCCTCAGGTGCATCGCGGCGAACTGGGGATAGTCGCTCCAACAGAGGTACTGGGCGAGCTCGGGGGCACCTTCGCGGTCGAGGTACTTCACGGCCCCGCACTCGGTGCAGTCCAGACCGAACGCGAAGCCCTGTCCGTTGCCTTCGACGACCTCGTACACCCAGTCATCCGGGTAGCGGCGTCCCTGGCTGGTGGCAGCAACGCGTCTCCACACGTTCATACCCTTCTGAGTGAGGACGAGTCGGCCCTGCAAGCGCATCCGCCAGCGCGTGGGGACAGTCTCGAGGAAGCTCACTTCCCCGAGGTGGATGAGACGGGCAGCCCCCTCGACCGATGCCCCACGCGCTCGGAGCGCCCGGTACATCGCCAGCTTGGTCGCGACCTTACAGAGGACCTTCGTGAATGGGTTCTCGCCACCACCGATGTACGGGATGTCCGGCAGCTGGGCCTCGAAGCGCTGGATCGCGTCCTTGACGATCGCCTCCCCCTCCTCCTTGCCGTAGGCCGCGGCGAGGGGCTTCCTGAATGGCCGGAGGAAGGACCGCACCTGCCGCATGATCTTGGGCTTGTGCTCGAGGTACCAGTTCTCGGCTTCCATGGTCCGACCCTCCGGGTTCGACACATCGTGGTCCGGTCGGTGGTTGCGGAGGCGGCCGCCAACGATGGCGCCACCTGCCGCGGCCGCCGCGGCGCCGCCGGCGACCAGGGCGACCGTCGTGCGGTGGCGCATGCCGATAGCCCTCCCGGGACGCCTCGCGGGTCAGTCTCGCCAGTGGCTCGGCGCGGTCCCGGCGGCCTGCCTGTTGGCCGCGCGTCACAGCCCCCGCTCAGGCCGATGCTCGGGTACCCGAGTTCGGGCCACCAGAGCCGCATGTCGTCGCGGACGCCCCGGTCGCCTTCCGTGGAGCTGGCCGCCTCTGCCCCCCTGGGGCGGCGGGGGGCGGGATCGTCTGGCGGGCTCACCCGGGTGCGGACGACGCGGTGCACGGCGTAGCCCACCTGGAGAGGCACGCAGAGCAGGAAGGACTGCGCGATCGTCCGTGTCACCGGGTCCCACCGGTCGGTTCCTTGTGACGCGAACCCTTGGACGCCGACCGCGACGCCCGCCGTCCAGGCTACCGAGGGTCACGACTGGGGTACGCCCCGGAATCGAGAGGCCCCGCCGGGCGACCGGAGGGCCTCACTCGTGCTCAGGAGATTGGCTGGCGCGCTAGGATTCGAACCTAGAATCCCCTGATCCAGAGTCAATGTGGTCTATCCGACGTGCTCGTGAGAGTGGGGGAGCGACCGGAGCGCGTCCAGTCAGGGGATGTACGCCAGGCGCTCCCGACCCTCCCCGCGGGGGTGGTCGCCTGAGCGCTCGCCGGCCCGAACGTCACGGCGGACCTGCATCGCCAGCTCACATCAGCGGCTCAGGCTCGGCGGCGGCGACCGCTCCGGGACGGCGCTGCCCGAAGCTCGCAAAGCGCGGGTCGCTCCATCGGGCTCGGGTCTCTGTCCTCAACGATAGAGCTCGGCGGTCGCCGTCTGAGCCGTGCCGACCGACCCGCCGGCGACGAGGACGCGGCCGTCAGGCAGGAGGGTGGCAGTCCGCAGAGCGTCACGCGACAAGCCCGGCAGGCGATGCCGCGGGTTCGACGGTCCAGCGTCCTCCCCGTGAGGAACCGTGTTCAGCAGGTGAAGCCGGCGTAGTCCGTCGGCGTGTTCGTCGGGCTGTAGAGGACGTTGCCGCCTCGGCTGACCGGGCAGCCGCCGCTCACCGAGCCGCGCCCGTAGGCGTTCTGGTGAAGGATGCCCCCGCCGACGGTCGCGACGTTTGCCCCGACCGTCGTGAGCGATGCGATCGTGAGCGTCCCGAAGTTCAGGATGCCCCCGCCGTCGTGGGCGGCGTTAGCCCGCACGGTCGAGTTCCAGATGGTCAGCGTGGTCGGCATGTCGATCATGTTGGGGCTGTTGAGGATCCCCCCGCCGGTCGCCGTTGCGGTGTTGCCGCTCACGGTCGAGTCCGTGATCGTCATCGTGGCGGTCGAGTTGCCGATGCCGCCGGCACAGATGGCGGTATTCCCGGTCACGGACGACCTGATGATGTCGAGGGTCCCGTATGAGTTGGCGATGCCGCCACCGCAGTTGACGCCGGTGTTCGCGCTCACGGTCGAGCCGACCAGCGTCATGGCGCCGCGATTCTCGATGCCCCCACCCGCCCCGCCGGCGGCGTTGCCGCTCACCGTGGAGGTCACGATCGTCATCGAGCCGCCCGAGCCGACGTGGACACCACCACCCGCGTAGCTGGCCGTGTTCTGGGTCACCGTCGCGTTCGTCAGCGTTGCTGTGCCCACGCCGAGCTCGATGCCCGCACCGCTATAGGCGCGGTTCAAGCTCACGGTCGAGTCCCTGATCGTGAGGTCGCCGTTGAAGGACAGGCCGCCGCCCACCCCCCGCGTACTGTTCCCGGTGATGGCCGAGTCCTCGATGGTGAGCGTGCCGCCGCCGTAGATGCCGCCACCCGGATCGCCGGACACGTTGTTGCTGACGGTCGTGTGGGTGATCGTCATCGAGTCCGCGGAAGCCTCGATCCCGCCGCCGCCCAGGACGCCGGCCGAGTTGCCCGTCACGAGCGAGTCCCTGATGACGACGGTGCCACCCTGGACCAGCAGCCCCCCGCCGCCGCTCCCATCCTCACCGTACCCGTTGGTGATCGTGAGGTTCTCGATCGTGAGGCTGAAGCCCCGGCGCTCGGGGGCGAAGAAGTCGACGAACAGGACCCGGGCGGCTCCGCCGCCGTCGAGCGTCGCCTGACCGAAGGACGCGTTGGAGACGCCCCTGATCGTCAGGCTCTTCCTGACGTTCGATGATCCGCGGTCGCCGCGTCTGCTCGGGGGTGACCCGACGCACGTCCCCATCACGACGAGCGTGTCACCGGCGCCTGCCGCGTCGATGGCTGCCTGCAGGGTCGGCGAACCGAGATGCGTGCGGGTGTTGGAGACGAGGCACGTCCGGTTGACGACCGGTACGACGATCGGCGGCAGGATGCGCGTCGCGGTCGGGTAGACGGCGGTCGCGTTCACGTACGAGGCCGTGAAGTTGCCCGGCGACGACGCCGAGAACCAGCCGGGCACATAGCGTGCGCCGTACGACGGGGGTGTCACGCCGATCGTGTAGGGGCCGCCCGGCAGCGCGTCGAAGCGGTACGTCTGCTGCGCGTCGATCGTCGCGCGCCGGCAGCCGCCGTACGTGAGGCAGGCGCTGACGGTGCCGCCCATGAGCGTGCCGTGGTCCTGGCCGATCACGGTGCCGTAGATGACGCCGCCCTCGGACGGGAAGACCGCCGTTGCCGCGCCGGGGGGCGCCGCCGCCGGGATGACGAAGACCAGGGAGAGCGCTGCCGCGAGAGTCGCGACGCGCCGCCGGATACCGTCCATCGCGCGCACCCCATTGCAGGCCGGGCGTGACCGCTGGATCGGGGCGGCACGGCTCTGGGCCGCGCGTCGTCGCCTCCCGCACCTCGGTGAGCGTGTGCGGCGGCCGTCGGAGCACACAAGGGCCGAACGACACATCGGACGGCCCGGTCGCTTCGCGGCGGAGCTGGCCGGCGCGCCACCGACGTGCTAGCGGTCGGGTACCGGACGCGGCGAGTCAGGGGATGGAGTCGTGCTCAGGGGAGAGGGTTGGCTGGCGCGCTAGGATTCGAACCTAGAATCCCCTGATCCAGAGTCAGGTGCCTTACCGTTAGGCCACGCGCCAGCGCGGGACGGATGATACCGCATGGATGATCGAAGGCGGCCCCTGGGGCCGCCTTCGTCCTTCGAGGCCGTCTCCGGCCGGGTGCCGAGGGAGCGGACGCCGTGATCCGGGCCGTCCGTCGGGCGTTCGTCCTCCAGGCCTACTTCTTCTTGCCCTCGCTCCCGTGGTGGTGCGACTGCTGGTGCCCGGAGCCGTGGTGCTCGGAACGGGGCACCTCGGCCTCCTTCGACCGCGGGTCCACGTACGGCGCCTTGCCCGGAACGTGGCCCTGCCATTGGCCGGGCTGCATGACGACGAGGAAGACGAGCGCGACCCCGAACGTGAAGAACGTGAGGATCGCCCAGTTCACCGGGCTGCGGCGGCGCTTGGGCGCGTAGATCCACGCCATCGCGACGAGGGTGAACCAGACGACGGCGCCGAGGATCGCGAAAGAGACGGGTCCGAGCGGCATATGGTGGGGATCCCTCCGTGGGCATCGGCCGACGGGCGCGGCCTGACGCGGTGGTGTGCGGCGCGGCGCGTGGGCGCCGCCGCCTGATCAGCGGCTCTCGGGCGGGCGCTCGAGGATCGGCCGGGCCTTCTCCGGGTCGTCGCAGACGAAGGCGAACGACGCGCGGTCGCCCCAGCGCCCGATGAAGAGGTGGCCGTAGATGTTCACGCCTGCGTCGGAGAGGGCGCGCGCCAGCTTCGCCATCCCGCCCGGACGGTCGTCCACCTCGGCGAGCAGCGACTCGCCCTCGACGAAGATGTAGCCCATCTCCGTGAGCACGCCCCGGGTCGTGTCGTCGTCCGACGTGGTGAAGATCATGTGACCGAACTCACCCAGACCTCCGCCGCCGATCGCGCGCAGATCGACGCCCGCACCCGCGAGCGCCTCCGCGAGGACCGCGAGGGAGCCGGGCTCGTTCGGGAGCTGGACGACGAACTGCTTCGCCATCGATACCTCCGGGGCTGGTGGGTCGGCCGCGTGATTCTACGGGTCGCGGGGCGTGAGTGTACGCGAGCCCGGGACCCCGAGCCCGCGACCGCGAGAGGGCGCTCGGCCCAGGCCTGCGCCCGTCCGCCGCGGTGACGCGCCCGGCCACCGCGGTGACGCGCCCGTCCGCCGCGGCGCTCCCGCCTGCCGGCGCCGCTCAGATGGCGCCGTCGAGCTGGGCGTACGCGCGGCGGATCGCGTCGGCCGCGAAGTCGGGCGGCAGGGCGATGAGCTTCGCCGCGCGGTCCTCGGGGATCCCCTGGGCATGGGCGGCCCGGGCCTCCGCGGCGATCGTCGCGAGGTCGCTCGCCTGCCCCTCGACGTAGGCGCGGTCCACGACCTTCCCGTGCCCAGGCACGACCGGCCCGGACGCGAGGGCGGCGAGGTGGCCGGCGGTCGCGGGCCAGTCGAGCGGGAAGGAGTCGCCGAAGCCGGGCGGGGCGCCCTCCTCGACGAGGTCGCCGCCGAACACGACGTGTGCGTCCGCGACGAGGACCAGCAGGTCGCCGTCCGTGTGACCGCGGCCCACGTGCCGCAGCTCCACGGCGCGGCCCCCCACGCGGATCGTCCGGTGGTCCCGCACCTCATGGTCGGGCGGGACGATCTCGACGGTCTCGACCTCCCGTGCCATCTGCGCCGGGAGGGTCGCAAGCATCTCGCGACGGCGGGCCTCGCCGTTCGTCCGCAGCTCCAGCGCGCAGGCCTCGTGGCCCCAGATCTCGCACGGGAGCATGACGGCGTTGCCGTAGCAGTGGTCGAAGTGGCAGTGGGTGTTCACCACGACCGTGGGTCGGACCGGCGTCACCTCGTGGACGTGGCGGAGGATCTCCGCGCCCTGCACGTGCGAGGAGCGCGTGTCCACGATGAGGGCCGCCCCGTCGCCCAGGACGAGCCCGACGTTCTCGTCGAGGGTCCGGTAGTTGCGCACGAAGACGGCCCGCCCCACCTCGCGCCAGCCGGTCTGCCGCCCGAAGGGCATCAGTCGCCCGCGGTCTCCCCGCCGTGGACCGGGCAGGCGACCTCGTGGCGGATGCCGACCGCCCACCCCAGGTCCTGCCGGCGGTCCGAGACGACGCCGTAGACGAGGTCGGCCACGACGGGCACGGTGGGGAGCGCCGCCCACGGCCGGAGGAGCCTCCCGCCGGGCAGCGCGTCGAGGATGGTGAGCATCGCCCGGCCGCCCGCCGAGACGCGGCCCGTGCGCCGGTCGACGACGTGCAGTGCCGCCTGGAGCGGGTAGCGCGCCGCCGCCTCGCGGAGAGCCGGTTCCCGGGACGTCGCGGCCGACTGCAGCGGGACCAGGTCGAACTTGCCGTCGCGGTCCCACCGGCGGAGCCGCCGGACGCTCGCGGTGCAGAACGCGCAGTCGGCGTCGTACAGGACGACGAGCCGGTGCGCCGACGCGGGGTGCGAGGGGTGGGCCTGGAGGTGGTGCGGTCTCCGGGCACGCGCGTCACCGGCCGTCGCCGTGGGCCGGGAGGAGGAGGGCGCGGGCACGTCGCCGTTCTCGGTCCGTGTCATGGGCATCACGGATGGTACTCCCGTCGCGCCGGGACGGCGAGTGCCGTCCCGGCCGGCGCCGGCCACCAGCCACGGTGCGTCAGGCCGGGTGCGGGCCACCGGGCGCGTCGCTCAGGCGATCCGGGCCCGGCCGGTCGCGTCGATCTCCACCAGCCCGTCCCGCGCGAGGCCCTCGACGGCTTCGCGCACGGCCGCCGCCTCGTGGAGCCCGCGCCCACCTTCCAGCGCGTGCCACCCGTCCGCCGCGGCGATCTCCGCGAGGAGGCGCCCGCGGAGCCAGCGCCGGGTCGAGGGGAACGACGGAGCGGTCCCCCGCGGCCGGGGTGCGTCGCCGGCGGTGCCGCGGGACGGGCACCACGCGGCGATCGGGCACGCGCCGCAGCGAGGCGTGCGGCGGCGGCAGACGGTCGCGGCGAGGTCCATCGCGGCGTGCGTCCAGAGGTCCGGCTGCGCAGGGTCCACCAGCGCGTCGGCCCGGCGCTGGACCTCCGCGGGCGCGAGCGGCTCGCCCGCGAGCCGCTCGACGACGCGGCGGACGTTCACGTCCACGGCCGCGACCGGGACGCGGAACGCGGTGGCCGCCGTCGCGCGCGCGGTGTACGGCCCGATCCCGGGGAGCGCGTCGAGCTCGGACACCGTCGCCGGCACGCGGCCGCCGTGGCGCTCGACGATGACCCGGGCGGCGTCGCGGAGGGCCGCCGCCCGCCGGTTGTACCCGAGGCCGGCCCAGGCGCGGACCACGTCCTTCAGCGGTGCGCCCGCGAGCGCCGCCGGCGCAGGGTAGAGGGCGAGGAACCGCCGCCAGTGGCCCTCGACGCGGTCGATCCGCGTCTGCTGTGACATGACCTCGGCCACGAGGATCGCCCATGGGTCGGTCGCCTCACGGATGGCGAGACGGCGGCCGGCGCGGCCGTACCAGTCCAGGAGGGCTGCGGTCGTCCGCGGGTCGGGCGCGCGGACGACCGGGGTCCGGTTCCCGGCATGCCGGGGCACCGGGGCATGCCCGTCCGTCGGGTACCCTGTCGTCTCGTCCATCCGGCCGTCCATCCCGCGGAAGGGTAGCCCAGCCCGTGTCCCCGACCGAACGACGCGATCCCCGACGCCGCAACGCGGCGATCCGCGCCGAGCCGCCGCTCGGTGCCGGGGCCGGCCGCGAGCCGTTCCGTCGCGAGGTCCGACTCCTCGGATCGCTGCTCGGCCAGGCGATCGCCGAGCAGGAGGGACCGGACCTGCTGGACCTCGTCGAGGCGGTCCGTCGGGCATCGATCGCCGAGCGCCGGGGCACCGCGGCCCCGGGGGCCGTGAGCCTGGGCGATCTCCTCGACGACCTCGACCTGGACCGGGTGGGGAGTCTCGCCCGGGCGTTCACGCTGTACTTCCAGCTCGTGAACGTCGCTGAGGAGCGCGCGCGCATGCGGGTGGCGCGGCGCCTCGAGCGGCGCGCGAGGCCCGGGGAGCCGCTGGAAGGCTCGTTCGACGGCGCTGTCCGGCGCATGGCGCGCGAGGGCGACCCGGCGGCGATCGGGCCGCTGGTGGCCAGGCTGGTCGTCTCGCCCGTCATGACCGCGCACCCGACGGAGGCTCGCCGGCGGACCCTCCTGCTCGCCCTGCGCCGCGTGGACGCCCTCCTCGACCGATGGGAGGATCCCGACCTCACGCCCCGCGAGGACGCCGACGTCCGCCGCAGGCTGCGCGAGCAGATCGTCCTCCTCTGGCGGACGGTGGACATCCGGCATCGGCGCCCGCTCCCCCTCGACGAGGTCCGCACGGCGCTCGCGTACTTCGATGCCTCGATCTTCACGTCGACCCCACGCCTGTACCGTGGCCTGGACGCGGCGCTGGACGCCCTCGCCTCGGCCAGGACGGGAGCGCCCGCGGGCGACGCGGGGCGCACAGGCACGCGACGGCCGGCGGTCCCGGCGTTCGTCCACTGGGGGAGCTGGATCGGCGGCGACCGTGACGGGAACCCGAACGTCACCGCGGTCGTCACCCGAGCCACGCTCCGGCTGCATGCGGACCACGTGCTCCGCGGGTACGAGGCGGTGGCCCAGCGCCTCGCCCGGACCGTCTCCGCGGGAGTCGGTGCGGGCCGGTTCCCGGCATCGCTCGCTGCGCGGCTCGCGCTGGACCTCGAGGTCGCGCCCGACGTCGTGCGCGACCTCGAGCGCCGGTTCCCCGACGAGCCGTACCGCCAGCGCCTCGGCGCGATGGCGCTCCGGATCCGGCGGACCCGGGCCTACCTCACCGAGAGCCAGGGCCCCGTGTCGGGCCGCTACGAGACCCCCGACGACCTGCTCGAGGAGATCGACGAGCTCGCCGACGCGCTCGCGCGGGCCGGGCTCGGCCGCGTGGCGTGGGGCGACCTGCAGGACTTCCGCTGGCAGGTCGCGACGTTCGGCTTCCACCTCGCGTCGCTCGAGGTGCGCCAGCACGCCGAGGTCCATGCGGCGGCCCTCGCGGCGCTCCGGAAGGCCGGGTCGGCCCCGGCGGCGTCGTCGGCGGGGACGTCCCCGATCGCGGACCCGTCGGTCCTCGTGTCCGAGGCGTCGCCGGGGGTCACGGTCGCAGAGGTCGTCGCCACGTTCCGCGCGATGGCGGCCCTTCAACGCCGCTGGGGGGAGGCGGCGTGTCGCCGCTACATCGTGAGCTTCACGTCGTCGCCGGCCGACGTCACCGCGGTGCTCGACCTCGCGGAGCAGGCCTCCGAGCCGTCGATCTCCACGATGGCGACCGACGGGATCCCCGCCGGGACCCCGGTCCTCGACGTGGTGCCGCTCTTCGAGTCCGCCGAGGCGCTGCGCGGCTGCGAGGCGATCGTGGACGGGCTGCTCGCGGATCCCCGGTACCGGGCCCACCTCGCCGCGCGCGGAGACCGGCAGGAGGTCATGCTCGGCTACTCCGACTCGAACAAGGAGTCGGGCTACGTGACGGCCGGGTGGCTCCTCTACACGGCGCAGGAGCGGCTCGTGTCGGCCGCCCGGCGGCACGGGGTCGAGCTGACGCTCTTCCACGGCCGCGGCGGGTCGATCGGGCGGGGCGGCGGCCCCACGCACCGCGCCATCCTCGCGCAGGCCCCCGGGTCCATCGACGGCCGACTGAAGCTCACCGAGCAGGGCGAGGTCCTCGCCGCGAAGTTCGCCGACCCGTCGACCGCCGAGCGCGAGCTCGAGCTCATGGCGAGCTCCGTCCTTCTCGCCTCCACCCCGGAACGCGACGCGACGGTCGCGGCGGCCGCGGCGATGGGACGGGCGACGATGGAGGAGATGGCCGGGGCCGCGCTCCGCGCATACCGCGGGCTCGTCTGGGAGGACCACGCGTTCGAGGCGTGGTTCCGGGCCGTCACGCCCATCGCCGAGCTCTCGGCACTCCGCCTGGGGTCGCGGCCGGCGGTGCGTGAGGCTGCCGGCGCGTCGGATGACGCGCGGTCCGGCCCGCCGGCCGGTGCGTCCCGGCTGGCGGCCGCGGGCACGGCGCCCCAGGCTCCCGGAGGCGGGATCGCCGCCCTCCGTGCGATCCCCTGGGTCTTCGCCTGGACCCAGTCCCGGATCGAGCTGCCCGGCTGGTACGGTCTCGGAACGGCGCTCGCCGACCAGGTCGAGCGCCACGGCGATGACGTGTCGGCACACCTCGCGTCGCTCTACGCGTCGTGGCCGTTCTTCCGCGCGCTGCTCGACGGGGCGGCGGCGAGCCTGTCGCGCATCGAGCCGGACGCGATCGTCGCCCACGCCCACCTCGCGGACGGGCTCCCCGGCGCCGATGCGATCCGCGACGCGATCCTCGCCGAGCACGCGCGGTCGGTCTCGCTCCTCCTTCGGGTGACGGGGCGCTCGCGGCTCCTGGACGACGCGCCGGCCGAGCAGCGAGCGGCGGACATGCGCGCGCCGTACCTGGAGCCGCTCTCCGCGCTCCAGGTCCGTCTCCTCCGGCGGCTGCGCTCCCTGTCCCCCGACGACCCCGAGGCCGTCCGCGTCCACCGGATCGTCGGGACGACCGTCAACGGGCTCGCGGCGGGCCTGCACACCACGGGCTGACGCGGGGCGGGCCGCCGGCGCGCGGTACGCTATCCGACGAGATGCCCACCCGACCCGGCGGCCCGCCCGCCGACGCCGACGTCGCAGACCCGTTCGCCCCGGAGACGGCCCTCGGGCTCGACCTCCGCGCCCTGCGCGCGCGGTGGGCCGACCGCTCCGACCTCGCGCCGATGACGGCCGAGGCGATGGTCGGCGCCGATCGAAGGGCCCAGGCTCTCGGGATCCCCGGCGCGCGTGCTGATGGAGCGCGCAGGGACGGCTGCAGCGGCGCTGGCGCTCGCCATCCTCGCGGAGACCGGGCGCGACGCCTCGGCCCCCGTCCTCGTGCTGGCCGGCCCCGGCAACAACGGCGGCGACGGGTTCGTCGTCGCGCGGCTCCTGTCGCGCCGCGGGCGACGGGTCGTCGCGGCGCTCGTCGCGCCCGAGGCGCGGCCGCGGACGTCGGACGCGGCCGCGAACTGGGCCCGCCTCGCGCACGAAACGGGTGTGACCCTGATCCACGCGCCGGCGGCGCGCGACATCGCCGTGCTGGAGCCCGGCATCGAGCGCGCGGGCCTCGTCGTCGATGCGCTGCTGGGCACGGGGGTGACCGGCGGGCTCCGCGAGCCGATCCGGTCGGCGGTGCTCCTCTGCCACCTGGCGCGCGCGGCCGGGGTCCCGGTCCTCGCGATCGACGCGCCGACGGCCGTGGACCTCACCAGCGGCGATCCGTCGGACCCGGTGGTCCGCGCGGACGCCACGATCACCTTCCACCGGCCCAAGACCGGGCTCCTCGACCGACGCGGGGCGGCCCTCGCGGGGCGCGTGCTGGTGGCGCCGATCGGGATCCCGGCCGAGGCGGACCGCGCATGACGTTCCCGCCGACCGTCGGGAGGGGTCCCGGCCTGCGCGAGGTCCTGGCGATCGCGGTCGTCGTCGTGCTGGCCGTCCTCGCGGTGGAGGTCCTCTCTTCCGTCGTGCCCGGGCTCCGGGATGCGTTCCGGTCGTTCCCGCTCACCGTCCTCGTCCTCGTGGTCGGCACGGGGCTCGTGCTGGCGCTCGTCCTCCGCCGGCCGAGCGGGCAGGGCTGACGTGGCCCAGCGCGTCGTCCGCGTCCGCCGCCGCGAGGGCCTCCACGCGAGGCCGGCCGCGGCGCTCGTCCGCATCGCGGCCGAGCATGGCTCCCCGGTCTGGGTCGCCCGTGTCGGCGACCCGCCAGGTGCGGACGCCGATGCCCGGAGCATCACGGAGGTCCTGGCGCTCGGGATCCGTCGCGGCGAGCGCGTGCGCGTCTGGGCGGAAGGCCCCGACGCGGACGGCGTCCTGGCCGACATCGACGCACTGCTCTCCGGGCCGGAGCCGGGCGAGGAGGGGGACGACCGATGACGCGCCGGGTGCCGGCGATCGCCGCCGCGCCCGGCAGGGCCGTCGGCCCAGTCTGGCTCCACGCCCGCCGGCTACCCCGGCCGGACGGATCGTCGCGGCCCCGGCGGCGCCACCGTCGATCCGCGAGGCGGCGGACGAGGCGAGCCACGCGCTCGCCGAGCTCGGGGCCGTGCTGCGCGCCGCCGGCCGCGAGGACGAGGCGGCGATCCTGGAGGCGCAGGCCGTCATCGCGGTGGACCCGTCCCTCCTCGGCGCGGCCGAGCGACGGGCGGGCGCGGGAGCGTCACCGACCGCGGCGGTCCGCGAGGCGGCCGCCGGGATCGCGGCGAGGATCGCCGCCAGTGCGAACCCGCGGACGGCGGCGCGCGCCTCGGACCTCCTCGACGTCGCGGAGCGCATCGTCCGCGTCATGGAGGGCACCACCTTCGTCGGCCCCACCCGGCCGTCGGTCGCGGTGGCGCGTGACCTCCCGCCGTCGGCCGTGGTCGAGATCCCCACTGGCCTCCTGCTCGCCATCGCGCTGGAGGAGGGGTCGCCCACCGCCCACGTGGCGATCCTCGCGCGCGCTCTGCGCATCCCGGCCGTCGTGGGTGCCGGCGGCCTCATGGACGCCGTCGCGGACGCGGGCGCTCGCGTCGAGAGGGATCCCGACGGGCTCTTCGTCGAGGTGGACGGGACGGCCGGCTGGGTGGGCGTGGGGATGGAACCTCCCGCGCGCCGGCGGTGAGCGGGCCCAGGTGGTCGCGATCCCGGCCGCGCCACCCGGCGCCGTGGGCTCCGCGCCGGCCGGCCCGCGTCCCGCCGATGGGCCGACCGGACCGGGGACGACGGCCGACGGCCACCCGATCGCGATGCTGGCGAACCTGGGACGCCCGGACGACGTGGGCGCGGCGATCGCCGCCGGCGCGGAGGGCGTGGGGCTCTTCCGTACCGAGTCGCTGTTCCTCGGCCGTGCCGCCCCGCCATCGGAGGAGGTCCAAGGGGCCGCCTATCGCCGCGTGTTCTCCGCGATGGGGGTGCGGCCCGTCGTCGTGCGGATCGCCGACCTCGGCGGCGACCGGCTCGTTCCGTACCTCTCCGGCGCCCCCGAGGTGAACCCGGGGCTCGGCGTCCGGGGGATCCGCCTCGCGCGCAGCGACCGCTGGCTCCACCTGGCGCAGCTACGGGCGATCGCGCGCGCCGCCGCGGACGAGGGGGTCGCGGCGCGTGTCATGGCGCCGATGGTCGCGACCCTCGAGGACGCCGATCTCTTCCGCGACCTGTGCGACGAGGCGTGGTCGCAGGCAGCGCCGCGGTCGGGCCGACCCCTGATCGGGGCCATGGTCGAGGTGCCCGCGGCGGCGCTGATGGCCGACGCGCTCGCGCGGCGGGTGGACTACCTGAGCGTCGGGACGAACGACCTCACGCAGTACGTGCTCGCGGCCGATCGCGGAGTGGCCGCCCTCGCATCGCTGCAGGACGCGCTCAACCCCGCCGTGCTGCGCCTGGTGCGGATGACCGTGGAGGCCGGGGCGGCGGCCGGGATCCCGGTCGGGGCCTGCGGCGTGGTCGCCGGCGAGCCGGACGGTGCGCTCGTCCTCGCCGGCCTGGGCGTGGACTCGCTCTCGATGGAGCCCGCGTCGATCGGCGGGGTCCGCGCTGCGCTGCGGCGCGGCGCGGATGCCGGACCT
Source organism: uncultured Chloroflexia bacterium (assembly GCA_963717255.1). Taxonomy (GTDB): domain Bacteria; phylum Chloroflexota; class Limnocylindria; order Limnocylindrales; family CSP1-4; genus CAIYQJ01. The sequence goes on from CAVQVT010000006.1 coordinate 294,776, forward strand.
GCGGGCGCTCGCGGAGGCCGCGCTCCGTGCGCCGGATGCGGCGACGGTGCGCGGCCTTGCCGCGGAGGTGCGGCGGGTCAGCTCTTCCCGGCCTTGAGGGCCGCCAGCCGGGTCTCGATCTCGATGTCGTCCGTCGCCTCGTCGAGGCTCGCGAACTGGGAGTCGAGCGAGGCGGCGGCGACTTCCTGCATCCCGAGCGACTTGGCCTCCTGGCGACGGATCTTCTCCTCGAACCGGGCGATCTCGCCCGTCGGGTCGGTGACGGAGACCTCGCGGACGGCCTCCTGGACCTGGACCTGCGCCGCGGCGAGCTTCTGGCGCGCGACGAGCTCGTCGCGCTTCTGGACCAGCTCCTCGCGCTTCTCGCGCATCACGTTCAGGCCGTTCTTGAGCTTCTCGACGAGCTCGTTCTGCGACGCCACCTGGGTGTCGAACGCCTTCGCCTGCTCTTCGCGCCCGATCTGGCGCTTGAGTGCGATCTTCGCGAGCTCGTCGAACCGGTCCGCCTCCGCGGTCTTGCCCTCGACCCTGAGCTCGTCGGCCCGCGCCGAAGCGGCCGCGGCCTTCCGGCCCCACTCGTCGGCGGCCTCGTTGGCCTCCTTGAGGTCGCCCTCCAGGAGCCGGAGGTTGCCGATCGTCATCGCGACCGCGTCCTCGGCCTCGCGGATGTTGTTCGTGAAGTCCCGGAGGAGCTGGTCGAGCATCTTCTCCGGGTCCTCGGCGCCATCGATGAGCGCGTTGATGTTCGCCCGCATGAGCGTGGTGACACGCCCGAGGATCGACTGCTGGGCCACCGGGACCTCCTTACGTCTTCCGTCTCGTGGACGTCGTACGCGGCGCACTCGGGGCGCCGCATCGTCCGGGTCGCGCTGCCGGCCCGGCCGTGCGTCGAGGGCCGGCGTCGGCTCTCATCCTAACGGGGTCGCGTCACCATCCTCCACCTCGTCCGTGACCGCCGCCACCGAAGCTGCCGCCGCCACCGCGGCCGCCGAAGCTCCCCTCCGCCGCCGCCACCGAAGCCGCCGGATGAGCCCCAGCGGGTCCCGCCGAAGCCGCCGCCGTTCGCGCCGCCGCCGCCCGCGCCGCGACCGCCACCGCCACCGCCACCGAGCATGCCGCCGATCGCGGCCCCGATGATGACCGCGCCGAGGTCGATCCCACCGGACGGCGGCCGCCCGCCTGACGGGCCCGGCCACGAGGTACGGTCGTAGCGGTCGAAATCGGTCGACGCCAGCTGCATCGCCTGCTCGGCGAGGGAGTCCGCGAGACGCGCCTCCTGCGTCGCCGACGCCACGTTCGTGGCGGCGAGGGCCCGCGCCTGGTCGAGGTGCCGCTGGGCCTCGGCGAGCCGGGTCCGCGCCTCGCGGTCGACGCCCGCGCGTCGCGCCGCGACGAAGTCCGACGCGCGCCGGACCTCGACCTCCGCGGCCCCGAGCGTCGCCTGGAGCGTCGCGCGCTCGCGGGCGGCACGCTCGGCCGCGTCGCGGATCCCCGCGAGCACGGTGTCCGACGCCTGTGCGGCGGCGACCGCGTCGCGGTAGGCGGCCACGACGTTCGGCAGGGGCTTCGCCAGCTCGGCCCGGATCCCGGAGACCGTCGTCTCCAGGCCGGCCACTCTCCCCGGCAGGTCCGATCCCGGTCCCGCCGACGCGAGCGACGCGCGCGCGCTCGCGAGGTCGGCCTCGATCTCGGCGAGCACGCCCGGCACCCGCTCCCGCGCGGTGTCCGCGTCGGCGGCGAGCCGCTCCACGGCCCCGAGCAGTCCGTCGGCTTCCGACAGCGCCATCTCGGAGGCGACCGCCACCTGCGCGGCCGTCCGCGTGTCGCCCTCGGCGAGCGCGCCGGTCCCCGTCGTCCGCGCCGCCCGGACCACCTCGACGCGCTTGGACGCCTCCGCGAGGTTGCCGTCGATCGGGGCCCACACCGGTTCCGCGTAGGACGCCTGGAGCCGCTCGACCGTCGCGTCAGCGGCGGCGAACCGCGCCTCGAGGGCGTCGGCCCTGGCCGGCAGGGCGTCGAGGATCTCCGGTGCCCGCCGCTCGACCTCCCGCATCTTCTCGATCGACGCCCGCTGCGCGTCGATCCCGGCCTTCGCGCGGTCCGTGCGGGCGACGATCTCCGCGAGCATCTTCTCGCGCGTCGCGGCGTCCTCCGGGGTGGAGTCGTCCAGCTTCTGGCGGACCGCGAACGCCGCCGCCAGCTCCTGCCGGGCCCCGTCGATCGCCGCGCGGAAAGGCGCCGCCGCCTCGGGTCCGAACTCGGCCTCGGCGAAGCCGGCCTCGGTGTCCATGTCGCGGACCAGGTCGTCGAGCTCGAGCAGCTGCGCGTTCGCCTTCGCCGAGAGATCCTTGCGCGCGGCCTCGGCGCGGGCCGCGCTCCGGCGGCTGGACCAGACGGCGAGGCCGCCGACCACGACGATGACCCCGACGACGATCCCGAGGAGCAGGACGGGGATCCCGCCTCCTCCCGCGCCGCCGGATCCGCCGCCGGACCCGCCGACGGACCCGTCGGGCGCCGCGGTGGCAGGAGGGGCGGTAGCGGCGGTCGTCGCCGGTGGCGCGGTGACGCCGGTGGTGCCGATCGTGGCCCGCATCCCGTCCGCCAGCGACACCACGGCGTCCGCGTCGTCGCCCGAGGCCAGGCCAGGGCGGAGGTCGTTCGCGAGCAGGGCGTCGATCTGCACGTCGGAAAGCGGGACGGCATCGCCGACCCAGAGGTAGTAGGTGCGATCGTCGAGCGCGACCGTGAGCAGCGCGTCGTTCGGGCCGAGCCTCTCCGCCTCCACGACGTCCTGTGCATACGCGGCGGTGTCCTGTCCCCCGGTCGTGTCCGTGAAGAGCACGTACAGCGCGATCCGGTCCTCGGCGAGCAGGCTCTCCTGGGCGACGCGGATGGCGTCGCGGTCGGCGGACGTCAGCGCCCCGGTCGTGTCGGTGATCGAGCCGGTGAGCGGCACGGCCGCGCGGACGGGAGTCGCTGCACCGGCGAGCGCAAGGACGACGAGCGCGAGCATCGCGAGCGCGAGCGCGGCGGCTGCTGCCGTGCGCGGCGAGTGCGCGTGGACCATCGGGAGGCGCCTCCGGACGAACCGACGACCTGGGAGACCGGGTCCGTCCAGTGTACGCGGGGACCACCGGGCGGGCCGCCGGCGCGCCGCCGCCCGCCGGGTACGCGCGGCGGTCCTGGGACGTCAGCGGCGCCGCGATCGTCCGGTGAGGAGCCCCACGTCCAGGCGCCGCTCCTCCCCGCGGAAGAGCCGCCGCACGTTGTCCCAGTGCGCGATCCAGATCAGGGCCGGCCCCACCGTCGCGTAGATCCAGTACGGCAGGGGGGCGCTGCCCTGCGTGACCCACACGGTGAGGATCGTCGCCGGGAAGATGGCGGCCGCGCCGAGGAGGGACCCCAGCGAGACGTAGCGGGTGACCAGGATGGCGCCGAAGAAGACCGGCGCCGTCACGAGAACCGCCAGGGGCGCCATGACCATCAGCGTGCCGACGCCCGCGCCGACACCCCGCCCGCCGTGGAAGCGGATGTAGATCGACCGGATGGCGCCGAGGACCGCCGCGAGGGCCGCGACGGTCATCGCCCACGGGTCCCAGCCGGAGATCCACGCGGCGAAGAGCACCGGCACCGCCCCCTTCGCGACGTCGCCGAGGACGACGGCGAGGGCCCACCAGCGGCCGAGCGCCCGGAGGGCGTTCGTCCCGCCCGTCCGGCCGGAGCCGATCGTCCGCGGGTCGGGGCCGCCCGAGGCGCGCGCGACGAGGATCCCCACGGGGATCGCGCCGATGAGGTACCCGGCGATCGCCGAGACCGCGAGGATGATCACCTGCTGCGTGGACATCGACCCTCCGCCCCCACGCCGGGGCGCCCGACAGCCGTCCCGCGGCCGGAGTCTAGCACCGCGTCGCGGCCCTCCCCGAGGCGGCCAGGGGACCGGCCCGACGCCCCTGAACGCGCGGCCGCCGGCGCCGCCGACACGGGGTACCATCGGGCCGTCCAGACGTCCGCCGGGCCGCCCGAGCGCGGCCCGCCCTCCCGAGGCCCGCCCCCATGACCGACGCATCCGCTGACCGCTTCGATCTCGTCGTGCTCGGCGCGGGGACCGGGGGCTACACGGCGGCGTTCCGGGCCGCGCAGCTGGGCCTGCGCACCGCGCTGGTGGACGAGGACCAGATCGGCGGGACCTGCCTCCACCGCGGCTGCATCCCCACGAAGGCCCTGCTCGAGTCGGCCGACCTCCACGCCCGCGTGAAGAAGGCCGCGGACTATGGCGTCACGATCGACGGGACCGTCGGCGTGGACTACGCGGTCGTCGCGGCTCGCCGCGACGCGGTGGTCAAGCGGATGACCACCGGGCTGCGGGGGCTCGTGAAGCGCAACGGGGTCGAGTGGGTCGCCGGGCGCGGCCGGCTGACGGGGCCCACGACCGTGCGGGTCGCCCTCGCCGGCGAGGACGGGAAGCCCAGCGACGGCGGCGAGCGGGTCCTGAGTGCGTCCGACGTCATCCTCGCGACGGGCAGCCGCACGAAGAGCCTTCCGGGACTCGTGCCGGACGGCGCACGGATCCTCACCTCGGACGACATCCTCCGGCGGGCAGACCTGCCGGCCAGCATCGTCATCGTCGGCGCGGGCGCGGTCGGCGTCGAGTTCGCGTCGTTCTTCCACGACATGGGCGCGGCGGTCACGCTGGTCGAGTACCTCCCGGCCATCGTCCCTCTCGAGGACGCCGAGGTCGGCGCGGTCCTGGAGCGCAGCTTCACGCGGCGCGGGATCCGGGTCGTCACGAAGGCACGCTTCGACCCCTCCGCCGTCGTCGCCGACGGCGCCGGCGTCCGCTTCACCCTCTCCCAGGATGGGGAGGAGGGGAGCGAGGAGATCGCCGCCGAGGTCATGCTCGTCGCGACCGGCCGCGCGGCGAACGTGGAGGACGTGGGCCTCGAGACCACGCAGGCCGTCGTGGACCGCGGGATCGTGGTGGTGGACGACCACATGCGGACCGCCGAGCCGCATCTCTGGGCGATCGGCGACATCGTCGGTGGGCTCTGGCTCGCGCACACCGCCGCCCACGAGGGGCTCATCGCGGTCCACACGATCGCCGGCGAGGACGTCGAGGGGATGGACTACGCGAAGCAGCCCCGCGCGACGTACTGCCGGCCGGAGATCGCGTCGGTCGGGCTGACGGAGGCTCAGTGCGCCGAAGGCGGCATCGCGACTCGCGTGGGCAAGGTGCCGTTCCAGGCGATCGCGAAGGCCGTCATCGGCGGCGAGTACGAAGGGTTCGCGAAGATCATCGCCGACGCCGAGACCGGGGAGACGATGGGCATCCACCTCATCGGCCCTCACGCGACGGACCTCATCGCGGAAGGGTCGCTGGCGCTCGTGCTCGAAGCCGAGCCGTGGGAGATCGCCCTCGCCACCCACGCGCACCCGACGAACTCGGAGGCGCTCGCCGAGGCGGCGATGGCAGTGGACGGACGGTCGATCAACTTCTGAGAAGGCGGTCGCCCCTGGGATCGCCGGCGGACAGAGCCGGCGCAATCTGGGAGACTGGTCGACCGAGCAGATGAGGCCCGCCCGCGGGGCGGGTCGCCAGGAGGAACGCGCGTGGCCAAGGTGACGATGCCCCGACTCGGCGAGAACGTCGCGGAGGGGACCATCGGCCGGTGGCTGAAGAAGCCCGGCGAGCGGGTCGCGAAGGACGAGCCGCTGCTCGAGGTCGTCACCGACAAGGTGGACGCCGAGGTCCCGTCGCCGTATCGCGGGGATCCTCGTCGAGGTCCTCGTCGCGGAGGGTGCGGTCGTCCCGACCGACGCCGACATCGCCGTCATCGACACGGACGGCGGTGAGGTCGTGGCCGTCCCCGCGCCGGCGTCGCCCGCGGGCGTGCCGTCCTCGTCCCAGCCCCTCGCTCCGTCCCCGGCCCCGGCGCCGCCGGTGGCCATCCCTGCGGCAGCCGCGCCCGCGCAGGCCACCGCCGCGCCGTCGGGTCCCGTCGCCGCGCTGATGGCCGACCCCACGGTCGCCGCCGGCCCGGCGCCTGGCCCGGACGCCCGCATGACGCCGGCCGTCCGCCGGCTCCTCCGCGAACGCGGCCTCACCGGCGCCGGGATCGCCCCGACCGGCGCGGGCGGACGCCTGACCCGCGCCGACGTGCTCGCGTTCGTGTCGGGCGCGCCGCCCGTCGCCGGCGCCCCGGCCGCGCTCGCTGCCCAGGCCCCTGCCGCGTCCGCCACGCCGCCGGCGCCCGCCGCGGACGGCGGGTACGGCGGGATCGTCTTCCCGCCCGGCGTGGACGAGGTCGTCGTGCCCGTCACGCAGATGCGCCGGGGGATCGCCGCACAGATGACCCGCGCCCTGGAGGTCCCCCACGCCTACGTGACGATGGAGGTGGACGTCACCGAGCTCGTCCGCCAGCGCGAGTCGCTCAAGGGGGCCTCCCAGGCCCGCGACGGGATCTCGCTCTCCTACGTGCCCTTCGTCGTCGCCGCGTCCATCGCCGCGCTGCGGAAGAACCCGACCTTCAACGGCCACTGGACCGAGCGCGGCCTCGTCGCGAAGCGCCCGATCAACGTCGGCGTGGCCGTCGCCGTCGCGGACGGCCTCCTCGTCCCGGTCATCCGCGACGCCGACCGACTCTCGATCACCGGCCTCAACCGCGCGATCGCGGAGGTCGCGGCGCGGGCGCGCGCCGGCAAGCTCCGGATCGACGACTTCGGCGGCGGGACCTTCACCGTGGACAACACGGGCTGGCTGGGGTCCGCCCTGACGCTCCCGATCGTCAACGTCCCCGAGGTCGCGATCCTCACGATGGAGGCGATCACCAAGCGGGCCGTCGTCGTGGAGACGCCCGACGGCGACGGGATCGCGATCCGGTCGATGATGAACATGGTCATCGGGTTCGACCACCGCGCCCACGACGGCGCCGGCGCGGCCGCCTTCCTCCGGGAGGTGAAGGCGTGGCTCGAGTCGGTCGGGCCGGAGACGCAGGTGGCATGAACGTCGCGCGACGCGCTCGGCCGCAGGCCGCCCCGGGATCGCGTCGACGGGCCCGGCCATGACCGACGCCCCCGTCCGCCGCCACCCCGAGTGGATCCGCTCGCGGATCCCGTCCGGCGAGGGCTATCGCGACCTCAGGCAGCTCGTCCGCGGGCTGACCCTCAACACGGTCTGCGAGGAGGCGATCTGCCCCAACCTCGGCGAGTGCTGGGATCAGCGGACCGCGACGCTCATGATCCTCGGCGACGTCTGCACCCGTGCCTGCGGCTTCTGCGCGGTGGAGACGGGCCGGCCGACCTGGCACGACCCAGGCGAGCCCCTCCGCGTCGCCCAGGCCGTTTGGCACATGGGCCTCGACCATGTCGTGGTCACCAGCGTCGCCCGCGACGACCTCCCCGACGGCGGCGCGAGCGTCTTCGCCGACACGATTCGCGAGATCCGCCGCTCGACCCCGACGACGGGGATCGAGGTGCTCATCCCCGACTTCGACGGGCACGAGGCGCCGTTGCGGGTCGTCATGGACGCCGCGCCCGACATCCTCGATCACAACGTGGAGACCGTCGAGCGGCTGCAGCGGCCGGTGCGCAAGCGCGCCCGCTACGACCGGAGCCTCCAGGTGCTCGCGCGGGCACGGGCCATGGCGCGGGCGGCCGGCGCCGCGGTCCACACGAAGTCGAGCGTCATGGTCGGCCTGGGCGAGACGCGCGAGGAGCTATCCCGGACGTTCGCGGACCTGCGGGCGGTGGACTGCGACATCCTGACGATCGGCCAGTACCTGCGGCCGACGCCGGCGCACCTGCCGGTCGAGCGCTACTACCACCCCGACGAGTTCGCGGCGATGCGCGAGGAGGCGCTCGCGGCGGGGTTCCTCCACGTCGAGTCGGGCCCGCTCGTGCGGACGAGCTACCACGCGCGCGACCAGGTCCCCGATGCCGCCCGCCGGGCGGTGGAACGGGCGGTCGCAGCGCGGCCGGCGGCGGCGGATCCGGCCGCCGGTGTGCGCCCGGGCCGTCGCCTCCTGCCGGTCGCGACCGTTGATGGCGAGGGCCGGGTCATCCCGGCGTCCACGCCCGAGTAGCGGCGGGCCCGACCGCCAGGCGCCGTCCCCTCCCGCATACTTCGCGCCATGAGCACGCCCGAGATCGTCATCCCCGCGTCCCTCCTCCCGGCCGACGGCCGCTTCGGCTGCGGCCCATCCAAGGTCCGCCCCGAGGCCGTCGCCGCCCTCGCGTCGGTCGGCAGCACCTGGCTGGGGACCTCGCACCGCCAGCGCCCCGTCCTCGACGAGGTCGGGCGCGTGCGCGCGGGGCTGCGGGACCTCTTCGGCCTGCCGAAGGGCTACGAGGTCGTCCTGGGCAACGGCGGGTCCACCGTCTTCTGGGACGTGGCCACCTTCGGGCTGATCGAGCGCCGAAGCCAGCACTGTGTGTTCGGGGAGTTCTCCTCCAAGTTCGCCGCCGCGGCGGCGGAGGCTCCGCACCTGGGCGACCCCGAGATCGTCAGGAGCGAGCCCGGGACGCGTCCGGATCCCGTCGCGAGCGACGAGGTGGACCTCTACGCGCTGACCCACAACGAGACCTCGACCGGGGTGATGATGCCGGTCGTCCGGCCGCGCCACGCCGACGGTCGCGTTGCCGCCGGGCTCGTCGCCGTGGACGCCACGTCCGGCGCCGGGGCGCTCCCCGTGGACCCGGCCGACGTTCGACGCGTACTACTTCGCGCCGCAGAAGGTGTTCGCCTCCGACGGCGGCCTCTGGATCGCGCTGCTCTCCCCGGCGGCGATCGAGCGCGTCACGTCGGTCAAGGCGAGTGGCCGCTGGCAGCCCGCGTCGCTCGACCTGTCGATCGCGGTGGAGAACAGCCGCAGGGACCAGACGTACAACACGCCGTCCCTTGCCACGATCTTCCTCATGAACCAGCAGATCGGCTGGCTCCTGGAGAACGGCGGCCTCGCGTGGTCGGCCGCCCGGTCGGCCGAGTCGGCCGGCATCGTCTACGGCTGGGCGGAGGCGAGCGACTACGCGAGCCCGTTCGTCGCCGATCCGGCGCACCGCTCCACGGTCGTCGCCACGATCGACCTGGACGACCGCGTGGACGCCCAGGTGGTGAGCCGCGTCCTCCGCGCGAACGGCATCGTGGACACCGACGCCTACCGCAAGCTCGGGCGCAACCAGCTCAGGATCGGGCTGTTCCCGGCGATCGACCCGGCCGACGTCGAGGCGTTCACGCGGAGCGTCGATTTCGTGGCCGCCGCCCTGGGCTGACCCGACGGCGATCGCGGGCACCGCACCCCGCGCCCCCGGTCGCAACCCCGGTCAGGCGCGGCCGGCCCGGCGCACGGGCCCCGTCGAGGCGCCGGCGCGCTATCCTCCGCCCATGGCACCGCAGCTCGCCCGCTCGACCCCCGTCGCCGAGCTGCACTGCCATCTCGGCGGCGCCGTGACCCCCGCGATCATGTGGGGGATCGCCCATGCCCAGGGGATCCGGCTCCCGACGAAGGACTACTGGGAGTTCCGGGAGATGATCACCGTCTCCGCGCGGCATGGGCGCTCGTTCGACGGCTACCTGGAGCTCTTCCACTGGACGGAGCTGATCCAGTCGTCGCCGTTCGCCGTCGAGCGCTCCGTCTACGAGGTCGTCGGCGGCGCGTACCGGAAGAACAACGTCACGACGGTCGAGCTGCGCTTCAACCCGATGAAGCGGAACCGCGGCGGCGAGCAGGACCTGGACCACATCATCGCGGCCGCCGTGCGCGGCATGGACCGGGCGACGCTCGAATACCCGGTGAAGCCCGGGCTGATCCTCTGCCTCGACCGCGCGTTCCCGTACGACCTGAACGAGATCATCGCGGAGAAGGCGATCGCCTGGCGCGACCGGGGGATCGTGGGCGTGGACATCGCCGGACCGGAGTCGCCCGCCTTCCGCCCCCGCGACTACGCGCACCTCTTCCGCCGGGCTCGCGGGTTCGGCCTGGGGACCACCGTCCACACGGGCGAGTCGGGGCCGGTCGAGGAGATCGCCGAGGTCGTGGAGGAGCTGGAGCCGGACCGGATCGGCCACGGCGTGAAGGCGGCCTACGACCCTCGGACCATGGCGATGCTCCGCGAGCGCGGGGTCGTGCTGGAGCTCTGCCCCACCTCCAACCTGAACACGCGGGTCGTCTCCGGCTGGGACGAGTTCCGGTGGATCTTCGACACGTTCCGCCGCAACGAGATCCGCTTCACGATCAACACGGACGGCCCGGAGATGCTCAAGACGTACATCCGCGACGAGCTCGCCACGCTCGGGCGGCTGGGGATCCTCACGCTCGCCGAGCAGGAGGAGGTCGGTGCGCACCTCGCTGGCGGCCTCGTTCGTCCCCAACGTCGGCGACGTGCGGCTCCCGCACCTCGAGCCGGCGACGCGCGAGGAGGTCGAGCGGGAGGAGGCCTGACTGCCCGGCCCACGACCCGCGGCGCCCCGGGACCCGATCGGCCCGGCCCACGACCCGCGGCGCCCCGGGACCCGATCGGCCCGGCCCGCGGCTACCCTCCGGCCGCCTTCGTGAGCGCGGTCCGCAGCGCCTCGCGGAAGGCGTCGCCCCACGGACCCTGGCCGGCCGCGACGAACGGCATCGCGTCGATGGACTCGTAGGTGGACGCGTCCGTCACGTACGACGCCGCGCAGTCGTCCACCGCCGAGCGCAGCTTCTCGTATGCGGCCGCTCCCCTGAACAGGTAGAGGTGCAGGGCCACGGGCGTCGCCTGGTCGAGGCCGCCCGCGCGCAATGAGATCGCCGGGCCGACCAGCTGACGGTCGTCGCAGCCGGCATCCCCGGTCGTGACGTTCTCGACCGCGATCCCTTCCGCGGCGAGGAAGGACACGATCCCGGCGAAGTCGGCCGGCGTCGGCGGCGGCGGGGTGGAGGCCAGGGCCTGGCAGCCGGCGAGCAGGAAGGCGAGCAGGGCGGCCGCTACGGCGACGCGGGCGGCCGCGGTGGAGGCGGAGGCGGCGACGATCGCGGAGGGGTGGCGCACGAGCCGAGGCTAGCACCGCCGGATCCGACCCGCCGCCCTGCCCGGGCCGTGGGCAGGGGCGGGAGCGACCCCATCCCTGCCGGCGCATGCGCCGGCCCGCCGACCCCCGGATATCAGCCCGGGGACTGGCTGATGCGCCGTCGGGTCGGGGAGGGACGAAGTCCTGAGCACGAAAGCCGCTCCGCAGACCCCCGCCGCAGTCCCCGGGCTGATACGCGGTGGTCCGGCCTTGTCCCGCAGTCCCCGGGCTGATACGCGGCGGTCCCGCCCGCGCCGCGCCGCGCCCGCATCCGCACCCGCGCCGCACCCGCACCCGCGCCACCCGCGCCGCCTACGCCGCCGCGCCACCCGCGCCGCCGCGCCACCCGCGCCGCCCACGCCGCCGCGCCGGACGCACGTGGCCTCTCGGGCCCTCCCCAGGGTGGCCTCCCAGGACCGGGCACGCTAGACTCTCCCGGTCCAGAGAGCAGGCCGGCGTCCGCCCGTGCGCGGCCGAGCCCAGGAGCCCGAGTGCCCGAGATCCGTCCATTCCGCGCCCTGCAATTCGACCCCGAGGTCGTCGGCGACGTCGGACGGGTCGTCGCACCCCCGTACGACGTGATCTCACCGGAGCAGCGGGCGGCCCTCATCGCGCGGAGCAGGCGCAACGTCGTGCGCATCGACCTGCCGGCCTCCGAGCCCGCCGACACGGACCCGGACGAGCGATACCGGCAGGCGGCGCGGACGTTCTCGTCGTGGCGGACCGACGGGACGCTCCGGAAGGATCCCCGCCCCAGCCTCTATGTCTGCGAGCAGACATATGTCGTCCCAGGATCGTCCGTCGTGCGGGTCCAGCGCGGGTTCATGGGTCGGCTCCGCCTGGAGCACTTCTCGCCCGACGGCGGGATCCGGCCTCACGAACGGACGCTCACAGGCCCCAAGGAGGACCGCTGGAAGCTCATGCGGGCGACGAGCGCGAACCTGAGCCCTGTCGTCGGTCTCTACGCCGACCCGTCCGGACGCGCCCCGGCGCTCCTGGCCGGCGTCGCCGCGCGCCCCGCCGCCGTCGACGTGACGGACGACGATGGGGTGCGCCAGCGTCTCTGGATGGTCACGGCGGACGGCCCCGACGCCGCCGTCGTCGCCGAGCTGATCTCGATCGTCGGCGCGGGCCCCGTGGACATCGCCGACGGCCACCACCGCTACGAGACCGCGCTCCGGTACCGGGACGAGCGTCGCCGGACCTCGACGGCCGAGTCCGACCCGGCATATGACTTCATCCTGGGGCTCCTGTTCGAGTCGACCCGGGAGCAGCTGACGGTCCTCGCCACCCACCGGGTGGTCCGGGGGCTCGGCGACGCCGGCGCGGACGCCCTGCTGGCCGACGTGGGGAGCCTCTTCGAGGTCGAGCGGACGGACGACCCGAACGCCCTCGCTGCCGCGTTCGCGCCGGCGTCGCTCGCGCCGGGCGGCGAAGGGCGCCTCGGGCTGTGGACGCGTCGCGGTGGCGCGCTCCTCCGGGCCCGACGCGAGGCCTTCGGCCCGTGGCTCCCATCCGGCGGCGAAGCCCTTCGCCGACTCGACGTGACGCTGGTCGGCGTGGCCCTTCAGCGGCTCCTCGGCCTCGACGAGGGGGCCGTCGCGCTGGGCGACCGGGTCGACTACACGAAGTCGTCCGAGGAGGCCGTCGCGCGCGTCGCAGCCGGCGACGGCGGCGCGGATGCGGCCTTCCTCCTCGACCCGACCCCCATCGCCGAGATCGCCGCGGTCGCGGCGGCCGGCGACGTCATGCCGCAGAAGTCCACCTACTTCCATCCGAAGGCCCTCACCGGCCTCGTCCTGAACCCGCTCGAGCAGTGAGATGACGACCCCTGAGACCACGACCCACCAGCCCGCGCCGGATGCGACCGACGACGGCCCGGCCGCTCCGGAGCGGCAGCCGGAAGAGCCGGCCCCGTCCCCCGGACAGCGGATCCCCGCGCGGATCCCGCCCCGCCCCGCCGTGCCGAACCCCGACGGCCGACCGGTCCGCAAGGACGAGATGGAGGTCGCCGACCGAGGGCTCCACGTGGAGTCGTGGCTCCCCGAGCGAAGATCGCGGCGCAGGCCGCTCCTCTTCGTCCACGGCGAGCTCGGCGGATCGTGGGTCTGGGAGCGATACCTCGGGTACTTCGCCCGCCGCGGGTGGGAGGGCCACGCGCTCAACCTGCGGAACCACTACTGGTCGCAGACCGCCGATCCGGCGCGCCTCTCGTTCGCCTCGTATACGGATGACGTGGTCTCCGTGCTCGAGCGCCTGGGCCAGAACGCCGTCGTGGTGGGGCACGGGATGGGCGGCCTCCTCGCGCTGAAGGCCGCGGAGCGGTACCAGGTCGCCGGGCTCGTCCTCGTCGCCCCGTACCTCCCCCGCGAGCTCCGCATCCCCCCGAAGCCGCATGAGATCCGGGCGATCCCGGCCGCCTATGGGCACGAGGTTCTCGGGTGGGACACGATGCCCGAGCGGCTGAAGCGGGACCACCGGGACCTCACCCTCGAGGACATCGTCCGGATCAAGCACCTCCTCGGCCAGAAGTCGCGGGAGGCGGGCGCCGCGCGCCGCAGCGTCCTGCAGGGTGTGCCCGTGGACCGCCGCCCGTTCGCGGACGTGCCGCTCCTCGTCATCGGCGCTGGGCTCGACCGGTACGTCGCCGAGCCGGACGTCGAACGCCTCGCCGGATGGCTCGGCGCGCGGTACGAGCCGTTCGGAGCCCATTCGCACTTCGGCCTGGTCCTCGGCGAGGAGTCGTTCCAGCAGGTCGCCGACGCGATCCGCGAGTTCCTCGAGGAGCACCGTCTCTAGGCTGCCCGACAGGACCCGCCCGGCCGCCCCAGCGGATGTGGCGGTCGACACGTCCAGCCGCCCTTTGGTATCCTCCGCGAGGCTCGTGCCGTCGCGTGCCGCATTCGTCTAGAGGCCCAGGACACCGCCCTCTCAAGGCGGAGACCACCGGTTCGAATCCGGTATGCGGTACCACCTCGAATCCCCCACGCCCCCGGCCCGCGCCCCGGGGGCGTCCTCTTTCGTAGACTGCGTGGGTCCTCTGTCCGCGGCCGTGAGGCCGCCACCGCCCACGGAGCCCGCATGCGCCCACACACGATCCGACGGCTCGTCATCCTCACCGAGGGCCAGTTCGGGGTCCACCACGCGAAGACGGCGATCGGCGTCATCCGGTACGGGCGCGACGACGTAGTCGCCCTGCTCGACTCGACGATCGCCGGCCGGAATGTCTCCGAGTGGCTGGGTCCGCGCTACGACGTCCCGGCTGTGGCCACCCTCGACGAGGCGATCGCGCTCGGCGCCGACGCGCTGCTCATCGGGATCGCCCCCACCGGCGGGAAGCTGCCCGACGAGTGGCGCGCGGTCGTCGTCCGGGCCCTGGAGGCGCGCCTGGACGTGCTCTCCGGCCTGCACACCTTCCTCGGTGACGACCCGGAGTTCGCCTCGGCGGCCGCGATGAGCGGCGCCGAGATCGTGGACTACCGCCGGGTGCCCGACCGGCACCAGACCGCCATGGGCCGGCCCCACCGGCCGGGGGCGAAGGTGATCCTCACGGTCGGGTCGGACTGCGCCATCGGGAAGATGACCGTCGCGCTCGAGCTCGAGCGGGCGGCGCACGAGGCAGGTCTCGCCGGCGTCTTCGTCCCGACCGGCCAGACCGGCATGATGATCGCCGGGTGGGGCGTGTCGGTCGACCGTGAGATCTCCGACTTCCTCGCGGGGACGTGCGAGTGGCTGGTGGAGCAGGCCGAGGAGCTGGGCGACTGGATCTTCGTCGAGGGCCAGGGGTCGATCGACCACCCGGCCTACTCGCCCGTGACCCTCGGCCTGATCCACGGCACCACCCCACATGCCATGGTTCTCGTGCACAAGGTTGGCCTCGAGGAGCATGACTTCGAGCACATCACCGACGCGTCCTACCCGATCAAGCCGCTGACGGAGCTGGTCCCACTCCACGAGATGGTCGCCGGACTCGTGGCGCCGTCGCGCGTCGTGGCCATCGCGCTCAACACCGCGGACGTCGCAGGCGACGACGAGGCGCGGCGGATCATCGGGGTGATCGAGGCGGAGACCGGGTTGCCCACGGACGACCCTGTGAGATTCGGGCCGGCGCGCCTCTTCGGCGCGGTGCGGGCGGCTCTCGAGTCGGAGGAGATGACATGACCGGTTCGATCGTCACGGCGGGGCCGCTCTCGCTCACGGCCACGACGCTGCTCCTCCCGTTCCGCGAGCCGTTCCGGATCGCGCGCGAGTCGGACCCCGACGTCGCCACGACCGTGATCGTCGAGGTCGCGGACGCGGATCACGTGCCGGCGCCGGGTTCGAGCGCCTCGGTCGGGCTGGGGGAGGGCTGCCCTGATCCCTACTTCGGCGAGACGGAGGCGACGGTCCACGCGGTGCTCCCGCTCCTGCTGTCCGCGATCGTCCGACACTGGGAGGTGGCACGCGAGGCTGCGGTCCGGGGCGACGCGGCGGGCGCACGGGCCGCGCTGGACGCCGCGTCGGACACCATGGACGCCGCGATCGGGCACAACGGCGCCGCCAAGTGCGCCATGGACATCGCGCTCCGCGACCTCGCCGCCCGGCTCGCCGGCGTCCCCCTGTACGCGTTCGAGGGCCTGAGCGCGGAGATCCCGCCGACCGACTTCACCGTGGGGCTCGACGAGCCCGACGTCGTGGCGGCCCGCGCGGCCCGCGCGGCGGCCTTCCCGTTCCTCAAGGTGAAGATGGGAGGATCCGCGGACCTCGACACCCTCGAGCGCGTCCGCGCCGTCTTCCCCGGGATCATCCGGGTGGACGCGAACACCGCGTGGCAGCCCGAGGCAGGCGCGCGGATGATCCCCGACCTGGTCCGGCTGGGCGTCGAGCTCATCGAGCAGCCGTTCCCGGCCCACCGCCTGGACCAGATGGCCTGGCTCCAGGAGCGGTCCGAGCTGCCGGTCGTCGCCGACGAGAGCGCGGTGACGATCCTCGACCTGGACCGGCTGGTGGGGGTGGTCGCGGGCGTCAACGTCAAGCTCGCCAAGTGCGGCGGGACCGGTCCGGCGCGGCGGATGCTGACCCGTGCGCGCGAGCTGGGATTCCGCACGTTCCTCGGGTGCATGGAGGAGACCAGCGTGGGCATCGCCGGCTCGGCGGCCGTCGCGTCGCTCGCGGAGTGGGTCGACCTCGACGGCTGCCTTCTCCTCGCGGACGAGCCGTTCCAGGGCCTGATGCTTGGCCCGGACCATCGGTGGGTCCTGACCGACGCGCCGGGGCTGGGGGTGAGCAGGAAGCGCTGACCGCGTTCTCGCCGGCCGGGTCGCCCTGCGCGGCCCGATCGGTCGCTGTCGCCCGCGGCGGGACACACGCCGGGTCCGCACCCGGCACTGGCTGAGGGATCGTCGATGTCCGGGAGTGCCACCATCGTCATCACGCTCGCGCTGGTCTTCTACACGATCGGCGTGTGGAGCGAGCGGTTCCAGGGCCGGCTGAAGCCGTGGCACCTCGTGTTCTTCTGGCTTGGGCTCGCCTGCGACACCATCGGCACCGGGATGATGCTCGACTACGCCGGTGGCCTCACCGCGGACGTCCACGGCATCACCGGCGTCATCGCGATCCTCCTCATGCTCGTCCACGCGACCTGGGCCACCGTCGTGCTCTTCCGGCACGACGAGCGGTGGATCGTGAACTTCCACAAGTTCAGCATCGTCGTCTGGGCGATCTGGCTCATCCCGTACTTCAGCCCGATGGTCGTCGCCATCGGCAGCTGAGGACGGCGGCTGCCCGGCGGGAGGCCGCGCCGCCGCCGACGAGGCTGCCGCGAGGGCCTTCCACATCCCCGGCGAGACCGTCCACGAACGCCCGTTCGGGTGTGGACAAGTCGGCCCGAAACCCGTGGACAAGGCCCTACACGGTGTCCGGCGAAGCGACGTAGGATAGCCGCGACGGCCGCGCCGGGCCCGACCGGGAGCTCGGAGCCGGGGCGCGACGGACATCGTTTCCGACAGGACGACACGGCGGCGCCGACACGGCGCGCCCGGGCGACGCTGCGGCCCGAACGGCCGCGCACGGGGATGGGAGGGAGTCGACGGTGGTGGTTCCGGCACGCACGGACGGTTCGCCGACCCCCGTGGGTGCCGAGCTCCCCGAGGATGCCGTGGCGTTCGTCAGGTTCTGTCGCGAACGACGGCGCGTCGCCTGGCCCGAGCTCTACGACGAGATGTGCGCAGTGGCGCGGCGCCGGCTCTTCCGCGGCTGGGGGCTCGACGAGCTCGCGGAGCACGGCGTGGAGTTCGGCCTCTTCCAGATGACGGCCCTCGCCGCGGCGACGCGCGCGATCATCGCGGAGGAGGGGGTCGCCCGGAGCGCCGGTGCGAACGCGGCCCCGGGGATCCCGGGTGCCGTCGAGGAGCCGCCCGCCACTGCCGCCTGACCAGCGGGGACCTCAGGCGCGGATGCGCCTGCGCGCCATCTCGCCCTCGATCTGGCGCTCCGCCTCGACGTACCGGTCGATCTCGTCGCGGACCCGGTTGGCGTCCGGCGTGTACAGATGCACCTGCTGCTGGAGGATGTAGCTGAGCCGGCGGCTCGTCATCCGGACGTGGTCCAGGTTCTTCATGAGGACGAGCGGGTCCATCGCCGCGAGGTCGGACTCGTGGTACATCTGGCTCATGGGGCCATTGTAGCGACGCCCGACGGAGGTCCCACGGTCCCCATCGACGCGGTGGTCTACCCTGTGGGCGGCGCGTCCCCGTAGCTCAGCGGATAGAGCGAGCGCCTTCTAAGCGCGAGGTCGCAGGTTCGATCCCTGCCGGGGACGCCATCCGGCCCTCGTATGCTGCTGCGCGCCCGGCCGGTCAGCGCCGCGTCGGGATCCGGTACAGGAAGACGATCAGGACCGCTGCCGCGATCGCCAGGCCGACCCGGACCGGCAGGGAGTCCACGAGCAGGATCGACGCGCCGAACGAGAGCGCCACGACCACCACCGCGCGTGTACGGACGCCCGGCGGCAGTGACCGCGACCGCCGCCACTCCTCGATGATCGGGCCCAGAGCGGGCTGGCCGAGCAGCCACGCGTACATGCGGTCGGACGCGCGGGCGTAGCAGGCGGCCGCGAGGAGCAGGAACGGCGTCGTCGGCAGCACGGGCACGACGATCCCCACGACCCCGAGCGCCAGTGAGATGGATCCGACCGCCACGAGGAGCACGCGAACCGGCAGGGACGTGGACGGTGCGCCGCCGCGGCCGGAGGCGGCGACCGCGAAGGTGTCGGCGTCGGCGGCGATGCGCGGGTCGGGATCCTCGGACGCCTGCATCCCGGAAGGATGCCCTGTCCGCGCCGAACCCGCCGCCGGCGGTGGAGCGGAGGTCCTCGCGCCCACCGACGTCCGCTCCATCGGGCGTCCCGCGCCTTGACAGCCGCCCTCTCGGCCAGTTACGAACGGGGGCATGAAGGACGATCGAGCCGGTCGAGGTCGGTCCGTGGCTGCGGCTGTCCCGCGACACGGCCTATGCCAACCCGTGGATCGAGGTCTACCACGACGAGGTGGACCGCCCGGACGGCAGCCCCGGCATCTACGGGGTCGTCCACTTCCGGTCCGCCGCCGTCGCCGTCGTGGCCGTGGACGCCGACGGCCGCCTGCTCCTGGTCGGTCAGCACCGCTACGCGCTCGACGAGTACAGCTGGGAGGTGCCGGAGGGAGGCGTGGGTGAAGCGGAGGACCTGCTGGCGGGCGCGCAGCGCGAGCTGCGCGAGGAGACCGGCTTCGAGGCGGCCGAGTGGCGCCGGATCTGCCGGGTCAGCGTCTCCAACTCGGTGACCGACGAGCGCGGTGCCATCTTCCTCGCCACCGGCCTTCGCCCGGGCGACGCCTCACCCGATCCGACCGAGGACCTCGCCCTGCGGTGGGCGACCCTCGATGAGGTGCTCGACGAGATCGCCCGCGGGGAGATCCACGACCTGCTCACGATCGCGGGCGTCGGTCGCTACGCGGTGGAGGTCATGCGGGGGCGCTGACGGCGGATCGTCGGTGCCACGCCCGAGGCTCGGACGCCGGATCGCCGCCGTTGCCGTCGTCGGGGCCGCCGGCGGCCTCTCGCGTCATCCGCGATGACAGATGCCTCTGGCGGCCGGCGGCCGCGTGCGCCACGCTGCCGCCGGCAGCGCGGGAGGCGTCGACGCGCGGGCCGGATACGTGCCGCCGGGTCCGCGCGGAGCCACTGGCGGGACCGACCTGCGCGCGTCCGGAGGTCCGGAGCCATGGCTCGGTACATCGCGGTCCATCCGCTCGCCTTCACCGAGGAGCAGCTCAAGCCCCTCGCGAAGGAGCCCCTCCCCGAGGGCGTGACGTGGCACAGCACCCACTCGGCCTTCACCGAGGGGAAGAGCTTCTGCCACTGGGAGGCCCCCGCCCGGGAGGCGATCGTCGAGATCCTCCAGCGGTACAGCATCCCGTACGACACCATCTACGAGGTCCGTCGGTTCGATCCGGCCCTCGGCGCGATGGAGGCGGCCCCGGTCGCGGAGAAGGTCCCGCAGACCGTGTGAGACGTCCAGAGACCGCGCTCTCGGGGGCGCCGCCGAAGGGCGGCGCCCCCGAGGCCGTCGTCGGGCAGGATGCCGCGTCCGCGGTCATGTCGGCGCATGATGCCCGCATGAGGATCGCGCGGAGGAGCATCGCCGCGGTCGGCGTCGTCGCCGCTGCCGCCGGCGCCGCGCTCCTGGTCCGCCCACGACTACCCGAGATGCGGGCCTCCTTCCGCACCGCGTCCTCGCCCGGGGTCCGCGCGTACGAGGTGCTCTTCGGCGCCCCGCTCGGCCGGTACTACGCCGGGATCGCGGAGGACTGCGCGCGTGCGCTCGAGAGCGTGACCGAGCCCGCCGTCCTCGAGGTAGGGCCCGGGCCCGGCCACCTCGCGGTGCGGATCCTCGAGGCCGTCCCATCCGCGCGGTGGACGGGCCTCGACATCGATCCCGCGATGGTGGCGGCCGCGCAAGGCCGCATCGACCGGGCCGGTCTCGGCGCCCGCGCCTCGTGCGTCGAGGGCGACGTCGCCGCCCTGCCGTTCGGCGACGCCTCGTTCGACCTGGTGATCTCGTCGCTGTCCGTCCACCACTGGCCCGACGCCGCCGCAGGGTTCGCCGAGGTCCGCCGCGTGCTCAGGCCCGGCGGGACCGTGCTCGTCTACGACCTGCCCGGCTGGTGGGGCCGGTTCGAGACCGGCTCGAGCGGACTCCGTGCCGGGGTCGACGCGCTCCCCGACGCCGTGATCCGGCGTTCGCACGGCATCGGGCCCGTGACGCTCGTCGAGCGCCTGGAAGCGACGCGCCCGTAGGCCTCGGGCCGCCGCGCCGGTGGCCGCGGGGCTCTGGACGACCCGATTCCGGCCTGCGCACGGCGGTACGATGACCCCGGCAGCCGGGCTTCGGGTCGCCGCGGTCCGACGGCCTCGTCCGCACATCACCCGAGGCGGGCGCGAGTGCCCGACGTACCCGTCGACCGGACCCCCGGACCACGTGTCGCCCCGCCCGCGCCGCCCGAGAGGAGGCTCCCGTGGGCACCGTCCGTCTGACCGTGGGCCAGGCCATCGTCCGCTTCCTGGCCGCGCAGTACGTCGAGCGCGACGGCCGGGAGAATCGGTTCATCGCCGGCGTCTGGGGCATCTTCGGCCACGGCAACGTCGCCGGCCTCGGTCAGGCGCTCGAGGAGCTCGGCGACGCGTACGACATGCCGTACTACCGGCCGCAGAACGAGCAGGCGCAGGTGCACCTCGCGGCCGCGTTCGCGAAGCACAGGAACCGACTCCAGACGTTCGCCTGCACCTCGTCGATCGGGCCGGGCGCGACGAACATGATCACCGCCGCGACGGGCGCGACCGTGAACCGCCTCCCTGTCCTCCTCCTGCCGTCCGACTACTTCGCCAACCGCCTGCCCGACCCGGTCCTCCAGCAGGTCGAGCACCCGGTGGAGCACGACGTCAGCGCGAGCGACGCGTTCCGCCCGATCAGCCGCTACTTCGACCGGATCAGCCGACCGGAGCAGCTGCTCTCGAGCCTGCCGGAGGCCTTCCGTGTCCTGACCGACCCGGCCGAGACCGGCGCGGTCACCGTCAGCCTCCCGGAGGACGTCCAGTCCGAGGCGTACGACTGGCCGGAGGCGTTCTTCGAGAAGCGCGTCTGGCACGTCCGCCGGCCGATGCCCGAGCCGTCGGTCCTCGAGCGCGTCGCGGACATGGTCCGCGACGCGAAGGCGCCGCTCATCGTCACCGGGGGCGGGACGATCTACTCGGAGGCGACCGAGGCGCTCGACTCCCTCGCCACGCGTTTCGGCATCCCGGTGTGCGAGACGCAGGCAGGCAAGGGCGCGCTGCCGTGGAACCACCCGATGAACGTCGGCCCGGTCGGGGCGAACGGCGGGCTGGCGGCGAACCGGCTCGCGCACGATGCGGACCTCGTCATCTCGGTCGGGACCCGCCTGGGCGACTTCGCGACCGCGTCCAAGACGATCTTCGCGAACCCGGACGCCGCGTTCGTGGGCATCAACGTGACGAGCTTCGACGCGAACAAGCTCCGGGCCGTCCCGCTCGTCGCGGACGCGCGCGAGGCGCTCCGGGCTCTCGCGGCCGTGCTCGACGTCGCCGGCGATGCGGGGACGGACGCCGCGTACCGCGAGCGGATCGCGGCCCTCAAGGCCGAGTGGGACGCGCGCGTGGACGTCCACCGCACCCCGTCCGGCGAGACGGCCGACCTCGCGCAGCCCGAGGTCATCGGGATCGTGAACGACGCGGTCGGCGGGCGCGCGACGATGATCTGCGCCGCCGGCAGCCTCCCCGGCGACCTCCTCAAGCTGTGGCGCCCGGAGGACCCGAAGGCGTACCACGTCGAGTACGGCTACTCGTGCATGGGCTACGAGATCCCCGCGGGCATCGGCGTGAAGCTCGCCGAGCCCGGGCGGGAGGTCGTCGTGATGATCGGCGACGGCACCTACCTCATGCTCAACGCGGAGATCGTCACCGCCGTCGCCGAGGGCGTGAAGATGACGGTCGTCGTCTTCGACAACCACGGCTACCAGTGCATCGTGGACCTCGCCCGGAGCGTCGGCGTCCCGCAGTTCGGCAACGAGCTCCGGTTCCGCGACCCTGCGCACAACAGGCTCGAGGGCGGCTACGTCCCGGTGGACTTCGCCAAGCACGCCGAGGCGATGGGGGCGATCGGGGTCCTGGCCCGGACGGAGCAGGAGATCCGCGACGCGATCGCGGCCGCCCGCACGGCCGACCGGCCGACGGTCATCCACGTCCCCGTCTCGCCGGAGAAGCGCGCACCCGGGTACGAAGGCTGGTGGGACGTCCCGGCGGCCGAGGTGAGCGGGTCGGACGCGGTCGTCGCGGCACGTGAGCGATACGCGCAGGCCGTCGCCCGCCAGAGGACGGAGCTGCTGTGACGCTGCCGTGGCGGTCCACCCGGCTCGACGAGGTGATGCCCGAGAGCCCCGCCGGGCCCGTCGCGCGTGCCTGACCAGGACCCCGGCGGCGCGCAGGGCGCTCCCCCGGACGGGATCGTGATGGCCGGTCCGCCTCCGGTCTTCCTCGTCGTCGGGCCGCCCGCGGTCGGGAAGACGACCACGAGCCGCGCGCTCGCCGCCCGGTTCACGCGATCGGTGCACGTCCCCGTGGACGACCTTCGCCACATGGTCGTCTCCGGGCTCGCGCTGCCGGCGATCGAGTGGGCTGACGAGCTCGTCCGTCAGATCGCGCTGGCCCGCGGTGTGGCGATCCGGATGGCCCAGGACTACGCGGCATCCGGCTTCGCGGTCGTCCTCGACGACTTCCCGGACCCGTTCCTGCTCGCCGAGTACGCCGCCTTCGCCGCGCGGCCGCGCACGCACCGGGTCCTGCTGCTGCCGCCGCGGGAGGTGGCGCTCCGGCGGAACCGGGGACGCTCGGGGGACGGGCCGGAGGGCGACTACATCGAGGGCGCGCTGCCGGTCGCCTACGCGATCGTGGAGCCGCACGTGGACCGGCTCCGGGCCGAGGGCTGGGTCGTGCTCGACACGAGCGACCTCGGCGTGGAGGAGACGGCGGACGCCATCCTCCGGCTCACCGGCGAGGCGCCCGGACGGTAGTGCCGGCGCGCCGCGAGGCGCCCGGATGCCGTTGCGAAACGCGCGGGTCCCGCCATCGGGCCGACGGCGGGCGGCGTCACCCGCGAAATGGGATGTACGGGCCGGCTCGGGGCGATTACGATGCGCGCCGGGGGAGGAACTTCGACGCGGCGTCCGCGTCGGGCGACGCACCCGTGGGAGGGATCACGCATGGCTGCTGCGAGCCCGGCCCCGGTCGCGAAGGCGAAGAGCCGAGACCTGCCGATCCTCTCGTCGCTCACCGGCTACCAGATGGCCTGGCTCGTCGGCGACATCGTGGCCGGCATCACGCTCGTCGCCATCGCGATCCCCGAGCAGATGGCGACGGCCCAGCTGGCGGGGATGCCGGTGCAGACCGGGCTCTACGCATTCATCGCGGGCGGCCTGGCCATCGCGCTCTTCGGCTCGAGCCGCCAGATGTCCGTCGGCGCCGACTCGACCATCGCGCCGATCTTCGCGGCCGGCGTCGCGGGGGTCGCCGCGGCCGGTACCGCGGCGTACACGCAGGACATCGTCCTGCTGGCGCTGATGGTCGGCGCGATCCTCGTCGCGATCGGCCTGCTGCGGATGGGGTGGATCGCCGACCTGCTGTCGACGCCCGTGACGACAGGCTTCCTCGCCGGCATCGGGATCACGATCATCGTCGGCCAGCTGCCGGACATCTTCGGGATCCCCAAGGGCCCGGGCGGGTACGTCGAGCAGACGGTCTACATCTTCCAGAACATCAGCCTCTGGAACTGGTACTCCGTCGCGATCGCCGCCGTGGTGCTCGGGATCGTCCTCGGGAGCGAGAAGGTCAACCCACGGATCCCGGGCGCGCTCATCGGCCTCATCGTCTCGCTTGTCGCAGTCGTCGCGCTCGACCTCACGGCGAAGGACGTCGCCGTCCTCGGCGCGCTGCCGCAGGGACTGCCGCCCGTGGCCCTCCCGAACCTCGACCCGACGGTCATGGTGGCGCTCGTCCCGACGGCCCTGACGGTCGTCCTCGTCTGCCTCATGCAGACCGCCGCGACGTCGCGCTCGTTCGCGGACATCGGCGGCTACGACGTGAACATGAACAAGGACTTCATGGCGATCGGGATCGGGTCGGCCGCGGCGTCGTTCATCGGCTCGTTCCCGGTCGATGCCAGCCCGCCCCGCACCGCCGTCGTCGCCCAGTCGGGCGGCCGGTCCCAGGTGGCCAGCCTCGTCGCCGTCGGGGTCATCGTCCTCCTCATCGTCTTCTTCGCCGCCGCCCTCGCCGACCTGCCCAAGGCGACGCTGGGGGCGATCCTCACGTACGTCGGCTCGCGGATCATCCGGATCAAGGCGATCAGGGACGTCTGGCCCTTCGACAGGATCGAGTTCGGACTGGCGATCTTCACGCTCCTCGCGGTGGTGTTCGTCGGCACGGAATTCGGCATCCTCGTCGCGATCGTCCTCGCGATCCTCGAGCGGGTGCGGATCAGCGCCCGGCCGCGGATCGTCCGGCTCGGGAAGCTGCCGGGGACCACGAGCTGGGTCCCGATGGGGATCCGCGACCTGCCCGCGATCGAGACGCCGGGCGTCATGGTCGCCGCGCTCAACGCGCCGCTCTACTTCGCGAATGCCGCCACGTTCCGCGACTTCATCCGCACGCACGTCGTGGAGGCCGACGTCCCGCCGAAGGTCTTCGTGCTCGACGCGGAGGCCATGGACGACATCGACTTCACCGGGGCGGCCGCGCTCAAGCTGGCCTCGGCGCTCCTCGAGAAGCACGGCATCGTCCCGGCGATCGCACGCCTGCGGACGGACGCGTTCCCGGAGCACGTCGACGCCGCACGACTCGGGATCGACCCGAGCCACCTGTATCCGACGATCGACGACGCCGTGAGGGCCCTCGCGCCTCCGGCCGACGGAGGGTCGGGCGCGACCGGGACATGACGCCACTGTCCAGGGCCGAGCGGGCACGCGCCGGCGCGGAAGCGCGCCGGCGCGTGCCCCCGGCCGCCCACGCGGACTGGCGGCCCGCGCCCGACCGCTCCGACCCGGTCGCGTTGCTCGAGGAGCAGGCGGCGACGCGAGTCCCCCAGCTCGTCCCGATCCGCTACGGACGGATGCTGGTCTCGCCGTTCACCTACTTCCGTGGCGCCGCGCTCCCGATGGCGGCCGACCTCGCGACCACGCCCGTCAGCGGCCTCGACGTCCAGCTCGCCGGCGACGCGCACCTCTCGAACTTCGGCCTCTTCGCCTCACCGGAGCGGAACCTGCTGTTCGACATGAACGACTTCGACGAGACGCTGCCCGGTCCCTGGGAGTGGGACCTCAAGCGTCTCGCGGCCAGCCTCGTCGTCGCCGCACGGGACCGCGGCTTCGACCACCACCAGGCCAGGCATGCCGTGCACGCGGCCGCGGGCTCGTACGGGAGGCGGATGGCGGAGTACGCGCCGATGCGCGCCCTCGACGTCTACTACTCGCGCGTCGACGTCTCCGCGATCACCACCTACGTGGACAAGCGCGCCCGCCCGTACCTCGCGGACACCGTCCGGGCCGCAGGACACCACGACACGGTCCACGAGCTGTCGAAGCTCACCGAGGTCGTCGACGGCCGCCGTCGGATCATCGACCTCCCTCCCACGATCTTCCACCCCGCGTGGGCCGACGCGGAGGTCCCCGCCGACGCACTGGCGGCCTACCGGCTCACGCTGCAGGAAGACCGCCGGTCCCTCTTCGACCGGTACACCCTGGTGGACGCCGCGATGAAGGTGGTCGGGGTCGGCAGCGTCGGCCTCGCGGCCATCGCGGTCGTCCTGGAGGGCGGTGATCCTGACGATCCCCTGCTTCTCCAGGTGAAGGAGGCTGAGGCGTCCGTCCTGGAAAGGTTCCTCGGGGCGAGCGAGTACGCCAACCATGGCGAGCGCGTCGTCGCCGGCCAGCGGCGGCTGCAGGCCGCGAGCGACGTCTTCCTCGGCTGGTCGCAGGGCCGGCTCGGCCGCCACATCTATGTGCGCCAGCTCCAGGACCAGAAAGGGAGCGCGGTCATCGCCGCCATGTCGTACGACGACCTCGTGAGCTGGGGCGAGCTGTGCGCGTGGGCGCTCGCGCGCGGCCACGCGCGCTCCGGCGATCCCGTGGCGATCTCCGCCTACATCGGCGGCGGCGACGCGCTCCCGGACGCGCTGGCGGACTTCGCGGTCGCCTACGCGGACCAGAACGAGCGCGACCACGCCGCCCTCGCGGCGGCCGGAAAGAGCGGTCGGATCACGGTCGAGGCCGGGGTCTGACCGGCGTCTTCCGGTGCGCGCGCGCTGGCGGGCCCGTTCGGCCGGCCGGCCGCGGCGGTCAGCCAGCGGCGGTGCGCCGCCCTGTGCTCGCCCGGGCCGCCTTCGCCATCGCGACGAACTCGTCGCGCGAGACCGCCGCGATGGCCCGTCCGACGACGTCGAGCGGCAGGTCGTCGAGCGTCGCGAACCGGACGCAGGACTTGCCCATGTCCAGCCGCTTCCCGGTCGCGCGGTACTCGGCGAGGAACCGGTCGCGCAGGTCGTCGCTCCCGTAGACGCCCATCAGGTAGACGGCCATGTGCCGCTTCTGCGAGGCGAGCGCCGCGTACATCAGAGGCTCGCCGTTGTACGTGTCCGGGTAGGCGGCCAGGGGGACCGACCAGGCGATCATCCCGTGGGCGACCGATTCCTCGAGCCCGTCGGGGAGGTTCTCCTCGATCGTCCGGCGGACGGTCGCGATCGCCTCCCGGCGGTCGTCGGGAAGCGAGTCGATGTAGGCATCGACGGTCGGTGCGTCCGAGTGGATCTCGACCTCCTGTGGCGGGTGGGGACGCGGGCTGTGGCCGGGGTCCCGTGCCGGGGCCACAGCGCCGCCGAGGGGGTCACCGGGTGGCAGCGAGCACCCGGCGGAAGATCGTGAGCGCCTCCTCGATCTCCTCGGCGTTCACGTCGATCGGGGGGATCCAGCGGATGACGTTGTGGTCGATCCCGCATGTGATGAGGAGAAGCCCCTCATCCGCGCACGCCTGGATCACGGCCTCGCACGTCTCGCCGTCCGGCTCGCGCGTGGGGCGATCCTTCACGAACTCGACGCCGATCATGAGACCGAGGCCCCGCACGTCGCCGATCCGCTCGTCGGTCGCGGCGATCTCCCGGAGCGCCGTCATGAGCTCCGCACCGCGCGCGGCGGAGTTCGCGACGAGGTCCTCTCCGACGATCGTGTCGAGGACGGCGATGCCGGCGGCGCAGGCGACCGGGTTCCCGCCGTACGTAGTCCCGTGGGCGCTCTTGCCCCAGCGCTCCTGCAGCTCGCGTCGCGACATGAGCGCCGAGAGCGGCAGCCCGTTCGCGATGGCCTTCGCCGTGCAGACGACGTCCGGGACGATCCCGCCGTGCTCGAAGCTCCACATCCTCCCGGTGCGCCCGAAGCCTGCCTGGACCTCGTCGGCCACGAGGAGGATCCCGTACCGGTCGCAGATGGCGCGGAGCGCCCGGAGGAAGGCCGGCGGCGCCGGGATGTAGCCGCCTTCGCCCTGGACGG
The DNA here is from genome assembly GCA_963717255.1 of uncultured Chloroflexia bacterium. Lineage (GTDB taxonomy): Bacteria > Chloroflexota > Limnocylindria > Limnocylindrales > CSP1-4 > CAIYQJ01. Next base: position 322,433 of record CAVQVT010000006.1, read on the forward strand.
GCTCGATGATGATGGCGGCGACGCTCTCGCCCGGGATCGTGGTCGCGAAGAGGGCCTCGAGGTGGCCCACGGTCACCCGGACCGCTCGCTCCTCGTCCCCGCCGAAGTCGCGGTAGACCCGCGGGAACTGCGTCAGGTAGACCGACGGCAGGAGGGGCTCGTATCCCTTCCGGTAGTTGACGTTGGAGCTCGTGATCGACGTCGCGCCGATCGTCCGGCCATGGAACGCGCCGGTGAAGGCGACGATCGCAGGCCGGCCGGTCACGCGCCTGGCGAGCTTGATCGCCGCCTCGATGGCCTCGGAGCCGGAGTTGAGGAAGAAGACCGTGTCGATGGGGGCGGGCATGGTGGCGACGAGCCTGTCCGCGAGGCGGACCGTCGGCTCCGAGAACCCCATGGCGGCCGTCGGGGCGATCATCCGGTCCACCTGGGCGTGGATCGCCGCGGTGACCGCCGGGTGATGGTGGCCCAGGACGGAGACCGCGATCCCGTTGGCAAAGTCGAGGTAGCCGCGCCCGCCCGTGTCGTAGAGGCGGTGCCCCTCGCCGCGCTCCCAGGAGCGCTCGAAGTACCGCCCGAGGACGGGCGTGAGGTGGGCCTCGGCGAGGGCGGCGAGGTCGAGGCCGGTCGCCTCGCGGGCGTCGGTGGTCGTCATGGCGTGCCTCGGCGTGCGTGCGCCCGCTCGGGGTGACGAGTCTGGGAGGGGACCGGGCCGACCCTCGACCGTCACGAGGATACCGCGCCGCGGCGCGCGATGACACCCCACGGTCGGGGTCCGCCGCGTCGCGGCGCCCTCGCGCCGGCATGCTCCCGGCTCCGTAGAATCGCGGTGCCCGCCACCGACCCCGCCACCGGAGACCCCGCCGTGATCGACATCTCGCTCAGCGAGGAGAACCGCCTCGTCCAGCAGAGCGTCCGTGAGTTCGCGGACGGGGAGATCGCGCCGCACATCCGCGAGTGGGACGCGAACCAGGAGGTGCACCTCGAGGTCTTCCGGAAGATGGGAGAGCTCGGCTACCTCGGCGCGCCGATCCCGGAACGCTACGGCGGCGCCGGGATGGACTACATCAGCCTCGCGATCCTCTGCGAGGAGCTCGAGCGGGCCGACACCGCGTTCCGCGTCATCATGTCCGTCCACGTCGGGCTCAACAGCCTCGCCCTGTACCAGTGGGCGAACGAGGACCAGAAGCAGCGCTTCCTCGTGCCGCAGGCCCAGGGCCGCAAGCTGGCGACGTTCGCGCTGACGGAGCCCGGCTCCGGGACGGACGCGGCGGCCCTCCGGACCACCGCGCGGCGCGACGGCGACGACTACGTCGTCAACGGCTCGAAGATCTGGATCAGCCTCGCAGACGTCGCCGATCACTTCCTCGTCTTCGCGACGGTGGACCGGGCGAAGCGGCACAAGGGCGTCACGGCGTTCATCCTCGAGCGGGGCATGCCGGGTCTCGAGACGGGGACGCTCCACGGCAAGCTCGGCATCCACGCGGGCAACACCGGGACCCTGACCTTCACCGACCTCCGGGTGCCGGTCGCGAACCGCGTCGGGGAGGAGGGCGAGGGATTCCTCGTCGCGATGAGCGCGATCGACCAGGGGCGCTACACGGTCGCGGCCGGCGCGGTGGGGCTCGCGCAGGCGTGCCTGGACGCGAGCGTGCGGTACGCGCACGAGCGGGAGACCTTCGGCCAGGAGATCGGTCGCCACCAGCTCGTCGCCCAGATGCTCGCGAAGATGGAGGCGGGGATCCAGGCCGGCCGGCTCCTCGTCTGGAAGGCCGGCTGGCTGAAGAACCACGGCGCCCGGACGACGCGCGAGACGAGCCTCGCGAAGTGGTTCGCGACCGAGCACTCGGTCCAGTCGGCGCTCGACGCGATCCAGGTCCACGGCGCGAACGGCTACAGCAACGAGTTCCCGGTGGAGCGGTACCTGCGCAACAGCAAGGCGGCCGTCATCTACGAAGGGACGAGCCAGCTCCACCAGCTCATCCAGGCCGACTACCTGATGGGCTACCGGCAGGATCGGCCGATCCGGTGCGAGCCGCTGCCGGCGGAGGGGTTCGATCGCCTGCCGCCCGGCGTCCGCGCATGACCGACGAGCCGGGCGAACGGCCGAGGGAGGCCGGACGGTCCGGCGGTGAACCGCCGGATGCCGGACCCGCTGGCGCAACCCCGCTGCCCCTCGGCCGCACCACGCCCGGGATCGACCTGCCCGGCCCGCGCGCAGTCATCGACGCGTGGCGCCGCGCCGGGGTCCCCGGGCGCGTCGGCCTCGCGATCGCGTCGGTCGCCGCGCTCGCCTTGCTCGGGGCATTCCTCTTCGGCTTCTGGCACGTCGTGTTCGGGGGGCTCGCGAAGGGGAACTGGCGCGCGGGCGGCTTCGGCATCGCCCTCGCGTCGGCCGCCGGCGTCCTGCTCTGGATCGACGCGATCGTCCTCCGCCGCCTCGGCGCCCGCGCGACCTGAGGCGGGCCCGGGGTGTCCCGCCGCCGCCCGCGATCGACCGCGCGATCCGCCCCCGACCCGGCGGCCGCGTCAGTCCTCCGGCGGGGGCGGCGGCTGGTCGCGGCCACGCGCGGCGACGATCACCGCCACTGCGCCGACGATGACCGCCCCCGCGACGATCGTCCGCGGGCCGAGGGGTTCGCCCAGAAGGACGGCGCCGAGCGCGACCGCGATGACGGGGTTCACGTACGCGTATGTCGCGACGGTCGTGACCGGTGCGTTCCGCAGGAGCCACATGTAGCAGGTGAACCCCACCAGGGATCCCGCGACGATGAGGTAGACGACCGCCGCGACCGACGCGGACGAGATCGCGGCCGGCGAGATCCGCCCCAACTCCCCGGTGAGGACCGCGGCGAGGCCGAGCGCCGCGCCGCCGGCGAGCATCTGCATCCCCGTCGCCACGAGCGGACGCTTCGGCAGCGGGGCGCCGCGGGACCACAGCGACCCCGACGCCCACGAGATCGGCGCGATCAGCAGCGCGACGAGGCCCACCGGCTCGAGCGCCGCACCGCCGCTCAGCGGGGCGACGAGCAGCGCCACGCCCCCGAACCCGACGAGGATCCCGGCCACGACGGCCCGCGGGAGTCTCTCGCCGAGGAAGACGCGGCCGAGGACGGCGATCCACAGCGGAAGCGTGGCGATGAAGAGCGCGGCGATCCCGGACGCCACGGTCTGCTCGGCGACGGAGACCATCCCGACCCCGCCGAAGAGCAGCGCGATCCCCACCACGGCCGTCGCGCCCCATTGCCGTGGTCCGAGAGGATCGGCGGCGCGGTCGCCGCGGCGGAACGTGAGGAGGAAGAGGATGGCGCCCGCCACGAGGAAGCGGATCGCGCCCATCGTGAACGGGGGGATCGTGTCGATCGCGACGCGGATCCCCAGGTACGTGGACCCCCACACGACGTAGAGGGTGAGCAGCGCCGCCCACGCGAGGGCGCTCATCCGCTGCGGAGGTGGAGCCGGGCATGTCGCGGAGTGTGACGGCCGGGGACCCCGTCCGTGACGGACGACGCGGGGGCAGCCCCGAACGGGCGGCGGCCGCCGGACCGGCCCGGCAGCCGGCCCCCGGCGGCGCACTGGCCGTACGGCGCCCGGGCGCTTCCCGCGCATGCGAGAATCCTCGGACCATGTCCATCGACGACGCCTTCGACGAGCTGGCCGGCTCCCTCGTCGGCTTCTACCGCACCTGGGTCGTCTACCTGGGCCTCGAGCTCGGGCTGTTCGAGCGCATCCGGAAGGCGGGCGCGGACGGGATCGACATCCCCGCGCTCGCCGCGGAGGCCGGGTGCAGCCTCCCGGCGGTCCGCGCGTGGGCCCTCGCGGCCCACGCGTCCGAGATCGTGGACCTCGACGGGGCCGTCGCCCGGATCGACCCGGACATGGCGACGGTCCTCCTCGACGAGCAGAAGCCCGACTACCTCGGGGGCCAGTTCATCTACTCGGTGACCGCGTCCATGGACCACGACGCGCTCACGGGTGTCATGCGGTCGGGCGCGGTCGTCGCGGAGCGGCCCCCGCGCTACCACCGGGCGGTCGAGCGGCTCACGCGGCAGGACATCGGGGTCTTCTTCGAGGAGGCGCTCGGCTTCCTCCCGGACATCGTCCCCGAGCTGATGCGCGGTGGCGACATCCTGGACCTCCACTGCGGCGGTGGTCGATGGCTCGTGGCGATGGCGAAGCGGTTCCCGGGGACGCGCCTCGTCGGCGTGGAATCCGAGCCCGACAGCGTCGCCCGGGCGATGCGCAACCTCGATGCCGCGGGGTTCACCGACCGCATCCGGATCGAGGCTCGCGAGGTCGAGGCCATCGGCTACGACCGGGCGTTCGACCTCGTCTACTTCCAGCACGCTCTCCACCAGCTCGCGGACAAGCGCGTGGCGCTCGCGGCCGCCTACCGCGCATTGCGGCCGGGCGGACGCCTGCTCGTCCTCTCGTGGTGCCTGCCGTCGGAGCCAGAGGCGTACCGCACGGCCCATGGCGAGCTGATCGCCGGGGTCGCGCTCGACGAGCTCTTCCAGGGCACGCCGCTCCAGACCCGCGAGGAGACGGTCGCGGCGTTCCTCGCGGCCGGGATCCCCGCGCCGGAGACGGTCGAGCTCCCGTCGGACGCCACGCTCTTCCACCTCCGGCGGCCCATCGAGGCGTGACGCGCGACGAGGGACGGTCCGAGCCGGCGGCGCCCGACCTCGCCGGGGAGGCGTCGCACCGCCTCCGGCTCCGGCGGGCGACGGACGCGCTCCTGGCGCTGCCGTGGGACCTTCCCCTGGCGTCGTGGCGCATCGACCATGCCGTCTTCCGTCACCTGCCGGTCGGGCCGTCCCGCCACCTCGTCCGTTTCGTCGTCGTGGACGGCCGGATCGTCGCCCTCAAGGAGGAGCCGCTCGAGGTCGCCGTCCACGAGTACGAGATCCTCCGGTCGATGGAGGACCTGGGCCTGCCGGCGGTCGTCGCCACCGGGATCGCGGAGGCGCCGGAGCGCCGGACGGCGATCCTGGTGACGGAGTACCTGCCGCACTCGCTGCAGTACCGGCGGCTCCTCATGCGCATGCCGGGCGCGTCGCGGCGAACGCGCTCGCGCCTCCTCGACGCGATGGCGTCGCTCCTCGTGGACCTCCATCTGCGCGGCGTCTACTGGGGCGACTGCTCCCTCGCGAACACGCTGTTCCGCCGGGACGGCACGCGGATCCAGGCGTACCTGGTGGACGCGGAGACGAGCGAGGCGCACCCCGCGCTCTCCGACGGTCAGCGTGCGTACGACCTCGAGGTGCTCGTGGAGAACGTCGCGTTCGGCCTCGCCGACCTGGCGGCGTTCGTCGGGCGCCCGCTGGACGACGACGACCCGATCGACGCGGCCGAGTCGGTCCGGACCCGGTACGACCGGCTCTGGCTCGAGCTGCACCGGGAGGACGAGGTGGCCCCGGGCGACCGGCACGCGGTGCGCCGGCGGATCCGCACCCTGAACGACCTCGGGTTCGCCGTGGACGAGGTGGAGCTCGCGCCGGCCGGGGCGGGGGAACGCGTGCGGCTGCGCGTCGCCGTGGGGAACCGCCGCTACCACGCCGAGCGGCTGCAGCGCCGGACCGGGATCGTCGCGCTCGAGGACCAGGCGCGCCTGCTCCTCAACGACGTGCGCGAGTACGGAACGTGGCTGCGATGGTCGGAGGGACGGGAGGTCACCGACGAGGAGACGGCCGAGCGCTGGCGCACGGATGTGCTGGAGCCCACGCGCGCCCGCCTGGCTGCCGCGATCGAGGGAGACAGGGACCCCCTCCAGGCGTACTGCGACGTCCTCGAGCACAAGTGGCTGCTGTCCGAGAGGGCCGGCAAGGACGTCGGCCTCGAGACCGCGCTGGCGTCGTACCTCGACGTCGGCGCGCCGGCGCCCGAGGCCGGCGGGGTCGGGCCCGACCTCGAGACGGACGGTGCTCCGGGCGCGGCCGGGACCGGCGTCGTCAGCCCGCGGCGAGGAGCGACGCCGCCGGCGCGATGAGTCGCCGGCGCCTCCGTCGGCGCGCCGCGGCCGGCGTCCCCGCTACCAGCGCTCGTCGTGCACCACGCCCGCGAGCGGCCTCCGGCCGCCGGCCTTGTTCGGGCGCTCGAGGTCGGCGGGGTCCGCCGGATACCCGAACGAGAGGGCATATTCGCAGTGGTGCGTCGCGGGATACCCGAGCAGGCGGCGCGCCAGGTCCTGCTCGTAGACGGTCGCGGGGCACGACCCGATCCCGAGCGCCCACGCGGCGAGGACCATGTTCTCGGCGGCACGGCCGAGGTCGAAGACGACCGAGAGGGGGGCGTCGTCGGCCCTCGGGTCCGGCGTGACCAGCGCCACGGCGACCGCCGCCCCCCGCAGGTGGCCGGCCCGCGGGCCGACCGCGCCGAGCTCGTCGAGGAGCGGCCGGTCCCGCACGACGACGAAGTCCCAGCGCTGGAGGTTCTTCGAGCTCCCTGCGCGACGCCCCGCGTCGAGGATCCTGCGGAGCACGTCCTCGTCGACCGGCCGGTCGGAGAACCGGCGGACGGTCCGCAGCGTGTCGATCGCGGTGAGTGTGTCCACGGGTCCCTCCCCTCAGCCGGCGGGTGCCGTGCCCCCGACGACGACCGCCGGCGGCGGCCCGCTCCCGGACGATGCATGCTGCTCCGCGGGCGCGTGGGCCGCTGCCTCTGTCGGGGCCGCGCCGGGCCCGGCCGGGGCTCGCCGCCCCCGCCCGCTGCGCCTCCGCGCGCCGCCCTCCGGGACCAGGGATCCCTCCGTGTCCGGTGGGCGCACCGAGGAGGTGGCCTCGGCCGCCGCCGCCGCACCCACCACTTCCTCCGGCCCCGCGAGGCTCTCCGCGAGGAACGCAGCCACCGTGCGCCGGAAGACCGGGTCTTCGTACAGCCAGCGGTGGCGCCCGCCCGGCACGACCAGGACGTCCGTGCGCGCATCGGCGGCGCGGGACGTGGCCGCCCGCTCCAGCAGGCGCAGGTCGCGGAGCGGCAGCAGCTCGTCGGCGTCCCCCTGGACGAGGAGGACGGGCCCGGTGTACTCCGCCACGGCCCGGCGTGCGCTCGCAGCGGCCGGACGGTGACCTCGCGGCCGGAGGAGCGACCGCAGCGCCACCCAGGCCAGCGGGTGCGCGACGGGGCCTGGCAGGGGAACGTCGGCCATCCGGAAGGTCTCGCGGACCAGGAGGCGCGGGTCCGCCGGCGCCGAGACGACGACCAGCGCCGCCACGTCGTCTCGCGCCGCGGCGGCGAGGCTGGCGCCGACGCCGCCCATGGAGTGCCCGAGGATCCCGACGCGCCCCACGCCCGGCAGCGATCGCAGGACTTCGACGGCCGCGGCCGCGTCGTCGCCGAATTCCACTGCCGTCACCGGGAGGGTCTCGGGCGGGTTCTCGCCGTGCCCGCGGACGTCGAACGCCAGGGTGTGGAAGCCTGCGGCGTGAAGGAAGGCGGCGAGCGGCACCATCCGCGCCCGGTTGGAGCCCCAGCCGTGGACGAGGACGACGCCGGGACGGACCCTCGGCGAGGGCGCGACGGTGGCCCCGGCTCGGGCGTCCGCCGCTCCCTGCGCCGGGACCCACCAGCCCGGCAGGTCGCGTCCGCCCGACGGGACCCCGACCGGCCCCCAGGCGAGTCCGGCGTCGCCGGGGTCCCCCGTGACCGGGGCGCGCGTCGGGAAGCCCGCCCGTTCGCGGTAGAGGACGGCGAACCGCGCCGCGAGTGCGGCAAGGGCTACGGGCGCGGCAAGGACGGCGATCGCGATGAGGACGGACCTGCGCATCTGCCAAGGGGACGACGGGAGCGTCCTCGTGTCAAGCGGCGCGACTGTGACACCCCGTCGGCGCGGCCGTCTCGTCCCGGCGGGCCTGGCCGACGCGCCCCGGTGGGCACGGGTCTCGTGGCGACTGCGCTCCGGCGGCCGTCGCGCTTCGGCGGCGCGACGCAGGGCTAGACTGCGACGGTGACGCGGCGCGACCCCTTCGCGGAGCTGGGGCTCCCGGCTGATGCGTCGCCCGCCGCCGTCAAGGCGGCCTGGCGGCGGCTCGCGCGCACGCACCACCCCGATCTCGCCAGCGACCGTGCCGAGGAACGGGCGGCCACGCGCCGCATGGCCCGCATCAACGCCGCCTACGAGGCGGCACTGCGGATCGCCGAGGCGCGCCGCGGTGCTCGCACCGGGCGCGGTGGCCCGGCGCGAGCACCGACGCCGGGCGGTCCCCCCTCCGGGCCGGACGGCGGGACGGGACCGTCGGCGGGCGGAGGACGGTCGGAGCGCGGGCCTGCGTCCGGCCCGATGCGCGCCGGGCGCCCGGTCACCCGTCGGGTGGACACGAGCACCGTCTTCCGCCCGCGGGGGGTGGCCAGCTCAGGCGGCGGCTCGGCGCTGTCCGGCCAGCCGCCTCCACCGGCGGACCGCCCCGGACCGGAGGCCCTGCGTGGCGCCCCCAGCGGTCCGCTCGAACGCCATCGCCCGCGCCGCCCGCCGGTCCTGCGGCTCCCGGATCTCGATGCCGCGCGAGACCACGTCCTCCCGTTCGGCAAGTTCCACGACCGGACCCTCGGCGAGGTCGAGCTGGTCGAGCCGACGTACATCGACTGGATCGTGCGGACGATCCGCCGCGATCCGGAGCTGGTCGCGTCGGCACGGGTGGTGCAGCAGGCGCTCGACGACGCGGGCGTCCGGCGCACCGTGCGCGTGGCGGTGCGGCCCGACAGGCCGTCCGGCGACGATCCCGACTGATCGACGCCCCGCCTCGCGGGGCGTGCCGCTCGATCGCGTCGCACCGCCGCCCCGCGATGCGGGAGCGGGAGCCTGAGCGGCGGTGCGTGTGGCGCGCCTCCACGAGGGAGGCGCCTCCGGTGGGGGAGCGGGACGAGGGCCGCGGGGATCGCGGCGGCGATAAGACCGACCGCCGAGGAGTCCAGGGGCCCGCGGGCCGCTGACCGTTACTCGGCTCGTGGAACGCGATCGCCCGACCCCCCGCAGCGCCCGGAGGACGCTCTCCACGACGGGGGCCGACCGCTCGCGCCTCGTGACCGACGCCCGCGGGTCCTCCCGGACGTTCGACCTCGACGGCCGACATCACCGTACGCGCCGTCCGCCGTCGCATCGATGGGCAGGTGGTCCTCGTCCGGGTGGGACGAAGGTCGGCGGCGTCGGCGCACCGGTTTGTCGTCGGCGCCCCACCGCCTCTCCCGGTACGCTTGCCTGCACATGTCCACGTTCCGGGCGTCCCGACGCCCTCCCCGGCCCACCCTGCCCGCGGCCGCGCTCGCGGTGACGCTCCTCGCGACCGTGGCCCTGGGCGGGTGCGCGGCGTCCGCTACACCCCCTCCGGACCCGTCGGCGCCGTGCGCGGGTGCGGACGTGCAGCGCGCCGGGGGCTTCTACCCGGACCTGGAGCGCCTGGTCCCGCCGACGCTCGGCGGTGCCGCCCCGGCGATCCGCGACTCCGGGCGCTACTGCTCGGAGAAGATGCTGGGACCGCTCGTGGACGCAGGGCACGACGAGGTCCGCTTCGCCGGCTCGACCTTCGAGGAGACGGGCCAGTCGGGGATCAGCCTCATCGTGTACGAGGCTCCGGGGCTCACCGCGGAGCAGGTCGGGGCCGCCTTCAGGGCCGGCTCCGGGGCAGGTCGCCGGGTCCAGCTGGTGTCGGACGAGGCCCGGGACGTCCGGGGGCGGACGGGCCGCCGCATCGAGCTGATCAACGGGGACACGCGGCAGGTCGTCGTCGTGTGGCCTGCGAAGAGGCCCGACGCGGTGGACATCGTCATCGGCGTGGACGTGAGCGATGCCGCGATCGACGAGGCGGTGGACGCCTTCGAGTCGTTCGGGTCGGGCTAGAAGACGTCGCGGGGCGGCGTCGCCCCGCCCTCGGCCCCGAGCCGCTCCGCCAGCCGCGACGCGAAGTCCGCCGCCTCCACGAGCGACGTCCCGGCCCAGTCGACGGCGAGCCCGGCGACCGCCGCCTCGTCCGCCGCGAACCGCCCGCCCAGGATGACCGTGAGCGGGCGCTCGAGCGGGACCGCCCGCAGGGCGCCCACCGCCTCGGCGACGGCCTCGGCGCGCTCGGGGTTCGAGGCGGTCAGCCCCACGAGGGCCGGCTGCATCTGCGCGGCGAAGCGCGCGAGATCGTCCGCGGGCTCGTCCCCGCCGAGGTTCACCACGGACCAGCCTGCCTCTTCGAGGATGTGGGCCAGGCAGACGAGGCCCAGGGTGTGTCGTTCGTCCCGGACGCCCGCGACCAGCGCGACCGGGCCCACGCGCAGCAGCGGGCCACGCGGCGGCGCAAGCCGGTCGAGCGCCCGCGTGAGCGCCTGCGTCGCGGCGTGCTCCTCCGCGATCCCCCAGGAGCCGTCCCGCCAGCGCGCGCCGATCAGCGCCATCGCATCGCGCAGCAGGCCGTCGTACACCTGCTCGCGGGGAAGCTGCTCGAGGGCATTCGCCAGTGCCCATGCCGCCAGCTCGTCGTCGCCGTCCGCGAGGAGGCCGGCGAGGAGCTCGGGCGTCATGGCCGGCCCCACATCGGCGCCGGCCGCGGATGGGTCGATCGGGGGGAGCGACGGGGTGGCGCGGTCGCTGTTCATCGCGGGGGAATGTACCACCGGACCGTCCGCGGGGCGGGTACCATCGGGACATGTACGTCGACGGTCTCTCGTTCCTCGAGGACGAGCGGGAAGCCTGGCTTCCCTTCGAGGCGGTCGGAGCCCTCTCCGACGAGGACTTCGTCCGACCCGTGGAGGCGGCGCACGGCTGGTCCGCGCGCGACCTCGCGATCCACCTCGCCTACTGGCAGGAGCGCGCGCTCGAGGTCGCCCGCGAGCTCGCCGTCTCCGACCACAGCGCCGCGTGGGAGCGCGGCGAGCGGGACTGGGAGGAGAAGGGCGACGCCATCAACGCCGAGGTGCAGGCTGCGGCCGTCGGGCTCACCGACGCCCAGGTGCGCGCCCGGCTCACGGACGTGCCCGGCGAGCTCCGGGGCTACCTCACGGTCGTGCCCGAGACGCGGTGGGTGAAGAACGCGACGTTCCGAGAGTTCTTCATCGGGGAGACGCTCGACCACTACGCCGATCACGAGGCCGACCTGGCCGCGATCCTCGCCGCCGCCGGCCGGTAGCCCCGCTTCGCGGCGACGGACCGGGGCGTGGCGCCGCCGGTCCGTCGCGCCGACCCCGGAATCGGACGACCGGCCCTCGCGGGCCGGCCGTCGTGATGCGCGAGGCGGCCGCCGGGCCGCCGGTGTGGGCCGACCCGGTCAGGCGACCGGCTTGGGCGCGAACTGCGCCAGGCCGAACGAGCGCTCGAGGTCCTCCGCCGGGCGGAAGCCCATGACGCCCTTGGGCTGCTGGCCGGGCTGGAAGAAGGCGATGGTGGGGATGCTCATGATCCCGAACGTCTGCGAGAGGCGCGGATTGGCGTCCACGTCCACCTTCACGACGTCCACGGAGCCGTCGTACTTCTCGGCGATCTTCTCGAGCTCGGGCGCGACCATCTTGCACGGCCCGCACCAGGCCGCCCAGAAGTCCACGATCACCGGTCGCTCGCTCTGGATCACCATCTGCTCGAACGTGTCATCGGTCGCGTGCTTGATCTCGGCCATCCGACCTGTGGATCCTTTCCCCCGCGCGTCGCGGGCCGGCCCGTCCCTCGCGGGTCAGCGGGCGATGTTCTGGATGAGCTGGTACGCCTCGAGGACCCGGGGGTCGGAGAGGCTGTAGTACACGGTGCTGCCCACCCGCCTGCTCGTCACGAGACCGGCGCTCCGCAGGACGGAGAGGTGCTGGCTCATGTTGGGCACGTGGCATCCGGCGCGCGCGGAGAGATCGCCGACGGACAGCTCGCCCGCGGAGAGGCACTCGAGCACGCACAGCCGCTTCGGGTCCGCCAGGGCGCGGCCGATGGCCGCGAACCGCAGGCGGTCCGTCTCGCTGGTCGCCACGACGCTGGACATGGGCACAGTCTCTCACGGGTTGCGCAAACGCGCAAGTATCCTGGAGGGCCGGGCGGGGCGCGGGCCGGCGGCCGGCCGCCGGGGATCCTGGGTCCGCCCTTCCCCGCGGCGGGTATGCTCCGCCCCGATGTCCTCGAACCTCCCGGCCGACCCGCTCGTCGTCCCGCTCTCCGCGATCCTCGCCGCGCGCGACCTCCTGTCCGGCGTCCTCGAGGCGACACCGATGCTCGAGTCGCGGGCAGCCGCCCGGGTGGTGCGCCGCGCGGCGGGCGTGAACCTGGCGGATGCGACGCTCCACCTCAAGGCCGAGCACCTCCAGGTCACGGGCAGCTTCAAGCCCCGCGGGGCGACGGTCCGCATCCGCCACCTCGACCCGGCGGCGCGGGAGGCCGGCGTCATCGCGATCTCCGCGGGCAACCACGCGCAGGCCGTCGCCTGGGCTGCGGGCGCTGCCGGGGTGCGGGCGACCGCGGTGATGCCGCTCGGCGCGGTGCGCGCGAAGGTGGACGCGACGCGGTCGTACGGTGCGGAGGTCGTCCTCGCCGGCGACACGATCGGCGAGACGTGGGCGCGGATGGAGGAGATCCGCGAGGAGAGGGGACTGACGTTCCTCCACCCGTTCGACGACCCCGACGTCATCGCGGGGCAGGGGACGGTGGGCCTCGAGATCCTCCGGGCGCTGCCCGACCTGGGCGTGGTCGTGGTGCCCGCCGGCGGGGGAGGCCTCGCCTGCGGCATCGCGGCGGCGGTGAAGGAGAGCGCCCCGGGGACGCGTGTCTATGCAGTGGAGCCGGAGGGATCGACGGCGCTGGCGAGTGCGCTCGAGGCGGGCAGGGTCGTCCCGGTGGAGCCCCGCTCGATCGCGGACGGGCTCGGCGCCCCCTTCGCTGGCGAGCGGACGCTCGCGATGGGCCGGCGCTACCTGGACGGGGTCGTCCTCGTCTCCGACGCCGAGATCGCCTCGGCGATGCGGTTCGCGATGGAGCAGCTGGGGCAGGTGCTCGAGCCGGCAGGGGCCGCCGCGCTCGCCGCGCTGCTCGCCGGCCGCGTGCCGCTCCGCCGCCAGGACCGCGTCTGCGCCGTGCTCTCGGGCGGGAACGTGGACAGGGATCGGTTCGACGCGCTCGTCGGCGCCGCGGCCCCGTTCGACGCGGCGGGGGGCACGGGGGTCGCGGCCGAGGAGGCGGGCTGACCGTCCCCGGCGTGCGTCACCGGCGCGAGCGCCGAACGCGGCCCGGCTCTGAGCGGCCCGGGTGCTGCCGCCGGGGGACCCGGGCGCGCAGCCGGCCGGCGGCCCGGCGGAAGCCGTCCGCGCAGGATTCCCGGGGGCCGACGATGAGGAGGGGTGTCACGGCCGCGTCATCCATCGCCAGATGCGGGCGCGCAGGCCCTCCGCCGGCTCCTCGTCCTCCTCCTCCCCTTCGTCGTCGTAGTGGTCCTCGGCCGAGAAGTGGTGGGCCAGCTCGTGCTCGATGGTCAGGCGGATCTCCCGTTCGAGGTCCACGGGGTCCGGGAAGTCCTCCTCGAGCGCCTCGCGGAAGAGCGTGATCTTCCGGGGCCAGTCGGCGGTCAGGCCGGTCGGCGTCCCCTCGTAGAGACCGTAGAGCCAGTCGTCCTCGTCGAGGCCCTGGTCGCGGAGCTGCTCGTCCGTCGGCCAGTCCTCGATGACGACCGCGACCTCGTCGAGCGCAGGGGCGAGGCGAGGGTCGATCGTGTCGATCACGCGGTCGACGACGGTCTCGAAGTAGTCCCGGGGCCTGGTCCCGTCGTACCGCTTGGCCCGGCGGGCCGGACGGGCGCGCTTCGCGCGCTGGCGCTTCGGCATGGCAGGCGCATCGTACGTCCCGGGCGGCGTGGCCCGCGGTAGCATGCGCTCGATGGACCCCCGCTCCGCTCCGTCGGCGCAGGCGGACGACACCTACGCACCGCCGGTCGCCGGCGAGGTGCGGGTGCCGGGCGGGACGGCGCGCCGGGGGACGATCGCGCTCGGCGGCGAGACCCTCCTCCTCGGGGTCGAGGGGACGGCGCCGGCGACGATCGCCTACCGGGACCTGACGACGATCGCCGTCGAGGGCGGCGTCGGACTCCTCGCGGTCGGCGACGGCCCGGAGGCGCCGCGGTGGCTCCTGGAGCGATGGGGCCCGGCACTCGGCCCGACGATCGCGAACCTCCGCGAGAGGCGACTCCGCCAGCGGCTCGCGGACGGGTTCGTCCTGGTGGGCGACGACCAGATCCCACTCCTGGAGTACGCGCTCCCGGACGGCCCCGAGTCGGGCGTGGCGCACCTCGTCGTCCACCCGTGGGGCGTGGTCGTGGCGCCGCTGGACGAGCGCAGGCCGTGGATCCGGATGCGTCGAGCGCGGATCGGGCCGGTCGACGACGTGGCGGCCGTGGGCGGCCTGCGCGTCCATGCCGAGGACGGGACGCCGGTCGTCGACCTCCCGCGCCTGGCGCAGTCGATCGCCCGGGTGCGCGACGCGATCGAGGGAGCGCGTGACGCCGCCGGCGTGGACGCCGGGCGGCTCCTGACGGCGCTCGCGCCCGACCTGCCCTTCGCGCTGCGCGACCGCGCCGTGCGGACGCTCGCCGACGGTCGGCCCGCCGACCGGGGCGCGTTGGGCGACGCCTGGGAGCCGATCGAGCGGGCGGTCCTGACGGAACCGTCCTTCGCCGAGTCCTACGCGACGCTCGTCGAGCGCGGCGGCGGCGATGCTGCCGTCCGCTGGTTCGCCATCGCGCCTGAGTCGCCCGGGTCGGCGGACCCGAGGTCGTGGTTCCTCGTGACGCTGCCCGGCAACCTCGTCGCGCTCGAGCTGGTCTCGGCCGGCGCGCACGCGACGTACTGCTTCCAGGCCCAGCCGCGCGCCGCTCATCCGGGAGGCCCCACGGATCCTGCTGCCGCTGCGGCCCGGGTGGACGCCGTCTCCGAGGCGCTCGTGGACGCGCGGTTCCTCCGTGAGCCGATCGCCCTCCCCGATGCGCGTCTCGCGCAGCCTGCGGGCCGCCCCTACCGCCTCGCCCTGGCGGCACTGCCGTCGCTCGCCGCGGCGCGGGCCGCATTCGTGGCCCGGCTCATCCACCGCGACATGGTGTCGTGGTCGGCCGCGCTCGACGACCTGATCGCGTGGCACGACGCCGAGCGCGACGACGCCGCGACATGGCCCGGTCGGGCGGCCCAGGAGGCCATGGTGGACGCGGCCGGGATCGGAGACGAGGGCGCGACGGCCGATGCCGCGGGGTCGGCCGTCCATGGTGCCACGCCCGACGAGACGGGTCTGCTCGCCCGCGGTGCTTCGCCCGACGACGCCGACCGACCAGGGCCCCGCCTCGGCCCCGGGCCTTCCGCGACCTGAGAGAGCAGAGGAGCCGCCGTGCCCACGTACAAGCACCCCTGCCCGTCCTGCGACAGGCTCATCTTCCGCGACGTCGCGTCCTGTCCGTTCTGCGGCGTGGCCGACCCGTTCGCGCCGAAGCGGTGCACATCGTGCCGGACGACGCTCGACGATCCCTCGTGGGTCGCGTGCCCGCGCTGCGGCGAGCCGACCGGGGTGGGGGGCGGGGCGGCCGCCGCGGCGCGGTCAGGTGCCACGCCGCCCGCGACCGCGCCCACCCGGCCGCCGGCGCCCACCCGGTCGCCCGCGGAGCTGCCCGCGCCCCCGGCGCCGGCAGCCCCCGTCGCCCCTCCCGCCCGGGCATGTGCCGGCTGCGCCGCGCCGTTGCCCGCGGGCGCCCGGTTCTGCACGGTCTGCGGGACCCTCGCCGGCTGACCGGCGCTCCCGGCGTCCGGCCGGCCGCCGCCGGCCCGCCTTCGGTCAGGCGCCCACCTTCGTCCCGCAGTTCCCGCAGAACCGCGCCCCCGTCGGGAGCTCCGCACCGCACTGCGTGCAGTGAGCGGTCCCGAGGGGAGTCCCGCAGTTCGCGCAGAACTTCTCGCTGCCGACCGGCTTCCCGCACGAAGGGCAGACCGTCTGCCGCGCGGAGGTGTCGCCCGAGAAGACCGTCTGTGCCTGCAGCGCGTCGCGCATCTGCTGGAGCTCGACCTCGGACCGGGTCGCCTCCATCTCGGTCGCGAGGTTGGGGGCGCAGGAGACGCAGAGGTTGCGCTGGCTGTTCCAGCACGTCTCATCGACCCACTGGTTGCAGCGCGGGCAGTGGGTGAAGAGCGCCATGATCTCGTTCGAGGCCTTCTTCAGGGCATCGTCCCGGGCCCCGCGATCCATCATGTCCTTCGCGCTGTTCGCCGCGCTCGAGGCCGATCCGAAGAACCCGCCGAACAGGTTGCTCGCACCCTCGAGGAGGTTCCCGGCCGTGCCGACATTCGAGCGGATGAACTCGCTGCGGTAGCCCGAGCCGCAGATGTCGCATCGGAACTCGAACTGGTAGCCGTTCTCGTCCGAGAGGTCCGAGTAGTTCGACGTGAACGGCGTGAACCCCGCCATCTCCGACCCTCCAGCACCGGCGCCATGGATGCTGGGCGTGAGCATACGTCGGCCCGTATGCTCGGTGCGTGGAGCCCACGCCTGCGACGAGCGTCCTGACGCCCCTCGGGCCGGATGGACCAGCCGTGCCGCCGCCGGACCCGGACGCGGAGCCATCGGCGTTCATGGTCGAGGCGGACGACGGGACGAGGCTCCACTTCCTCGATTGGGGCGAGCCGGCGGAGCCCGACGCGGTGGCCGCCGGCAGGGCGCTGCCGGAGGGCGGCCCACGGGGCGCGCCGACCCCGGGCGTCCTGCTGATCCACGGCGTCGCGGGGACCGCCTGGGCCTGGGCGCCGATCGCCCGGCGGCTCGCGGGTCTGGCGCACGTCGTGGCACCCGACCTCCGCGGCCACGGGCTCTCGGACGCGCCGGCCGACGGGTACGACCTGGACACGCTCGCAGGGGACGCGCTCGCCGTCGCGGAGGGCGCGGGGTCGCTGCCGGGGGGAGTGGGTGTGCCGGGGGAGGGCGCGGACGCGAACGGAGCCGGCGCGGGCACCCACCCGCCGGGCCCGCCGGGAGCGCTCCCGGCGGGCCGTGTCGTCGTCGCGGGCCACGGGTTCGGTGCGGCGGTCGCCGCGGCCTGTGCCGCGCGCCTCGGCATGGCGTGCGCGGGCCTCGTGCTCGTCGACGGCGGCTGGGACGACTCTGACCGCATCGCGGGCACCACGCTCGACGAATGGCTCCGGTCGGTCGAGGAGCCGCCCGAGGTGCTGCGGACGATGGCCGCCTTCCTGGGAGACCGGGAAGGCTACGACCCGGCCACGTGGGACGCCGACCAGGAGCGGGCGGCACGCGCCGCCGTCGTGGAGCTGCCGGCGGGGCGCGTGGTCTCCTCGGCCCGCCGCCATGCCGTCGAGCGGGTGGGGGAGACTCTGCTCGCGTACGACCCGTCGGCACGGCTCGCGTCCGTCGAGGCGCCGATCGTCGTGCTGGCCGCCCGCGACGACGAGGAGGGGACGCGGACGGCCGCCCTCGTCCGGGCGGGCTCGGCCGTCGTCGCGGCCGGACGGAGGCCGCCGCGCTACCGGCGCTTCCCGGCCGACGGGCACAACCTCATGCGGTACCGGCCGGACGACGTCGCCGCTGCGATCCTGGCGCTCCTTGTGGAGGCCTCCCCGCGGCCGTAGGGCCGAACGCGCCCGCCGGCATCCCACGGGCCACGCTTCGGCGCGCCCCCTTCCGCCCGGGCGTACCATCGCGCGGATGGACATCGAGACCGGCCTGTTCGACCCCGAGCTGCTCGACGACGACCCGGACGAGGCCGCCGCCGACGCCGCCGCCGACGCCGCCGGATCCGACGGGGACGGCGCCGCGTTCCGCGCATCCGTCCGGCACATCCTCGAGGAGGTCGGCGAGGATCCGTCGCGCGAGGGGCTCGAGAAGACCCCGGCTCGCGTGCAGCGGATGTACCGGGAGCTGACGCGTGGCTATCACGTGGATCCGGACCGCCTCATCAACCACGCCCTCTTCGACGTCGCGTACAGCGAGATGGTCGTGGTCCGCGGCATCGAGTTCTACTCGCTCTGCGAGCACCACCTCCTGCCGTTCTACGGGACCGCGGCGGTCGCCTACATCCCGGACGGGCGCGTGATCGGCCTGTCCAAGATCCCGCGGATCGTCGAGATGTTCGCTCGCCGACTCCAGGTGCAGGAGCGGATGACGGCCCAGATCGCCGAGTTCCTCATGGACCGCCTGAATCCGCAGGGCGTCGGCGTGGTGATGGAGGCGACGCACCTCTGTACCGTCATGCGGGGCGTCGGGAAGCAGGGGACGGTGATGACGACGAGCCACGTGCTCGGCATCTTCCGGTCGAACGACAAGACCCGCGCCGAGTTCCTCTCGCACCTCCAGCGGCCGACCTCGAGCGTCTGACGCCCGGGCGGCCCCCCACCGGCCGTCCGTCCGGGTGGGCCGGGCACCTCGGCGAGTCCCGTGGACGGGCCCCGCGGCTATGATGCGGCCATGTCCGACCGACCCATCAAGGTCCTCATCGCGAAGCCCGGCCTCGACGGCCACGACCGCGGCGCCAAGGTCCTGGCCCGCGGCCTCCGCGACGAGGGGTTCGAAGTCGTCTACACGGGCCTGCGGCAGACGCCGGAGATGATCGCCGCCGCGGCGCTCCAGGAGGATGTCGACGTCGTGGGGCTGTCGATCCTCTCGGGTGCGCACATGACGCTCCTCCCCCGCATCTGCGGGCTCCTGCGCGACCGCGGGCTCGACGACGTCCTCGTCGTCGCCGGGGGGATCGTCCCCGACGAGGACGTGCCGCGCCTCCAGGAGGCCGGCGTCGCCGCCGTCTTCGGCCCGGGCACCACGATCGGCGAGGTCGCGACATTCCTGCACGAGCGCGCCCGTCCGCGCGACGTCGGGTGACCATCGCGTGACGCCCGGGGGATCGGACCCCGCGGCGCGGGCCGCCGCGCTCGCCGATGCCGCCGTCGCGGGCGACCGCCGCGCCCTCGCGCGGCTCCTGACGGCCGTGGAGGCGTCCTCGCCGGTCGGCGAGGCCGCGGTGCGGATCCTCCACTCCCGCGCGGGCCACGCGCACGTCGTCGGCGTGACCGGGGCGCCCGGGTCAGGCAAGAGCACCCTCGTCAACGCGATGCTCCGCGAGCTCCGTGCGCGGGGCCGGACCGTGGCGGTCGTTGCGGTGGATCCGTCCAGCCCGATCACGGGCGGCGCGATCCTCGGCGATCGCGTGCGGATGCAGGAGCACGCGACGGACGCTGGGGTCTTCATCCGGTCGATGGCGGCGCGCGGGCACGCGGGCGGCCTCTCCGCGACGACCGACACGGCGATCATCGTGCTGGACGCGGCCCGCTTCGACGTGATCGTCGTCGAGACCGTCGGGACGGGCCAGAGCGAGGTCGAGGTGGCTGCCGCGGCCGACACGACGCTCGTCCTCGAGGCGCCCGAGATGGGCGACGAGGTCCAGGCGATCAAGGCAGGCCTCCTCGAGGTCGCCGACATCGTCGTCGTGAGCAAGGGTGACCGGCCGGGGGCCGAGCGGACGGCGAACCTCCTCCGCACGATGCTCGGGCCGGTCGAGCCGGCGGCGCACGAGGCGGACGAGGCGGATGGCACGGACGGGGGGGGCGGCGCGCCGGCGCATGCCGGCCCGCCGCGCCGGCCGCGCAGGCGCACCCCGGACGTCCTCATCACGACCGGCGCGACCGGGGGCGGCGTCGCGGCGCTCGTGGACGCGCTCGACCGGCGCACGGAGCGGATGGAGACCGGTCCCGTCCCCGAGTCGCGCGTCCGCCGGGCGGCGACGCTCGTGTGGACGATCGTCGCGGAGCGGGTCCGGGCGGATCTCGCGTCGCGGGAGCGTGCGGCCGAGACGTGGGCTCTCGTCCGCGAGGTGGCGGCGCACGAGATCGACCCGTACGCGGCCGCCGACGCGCTGCTCGCCACGCGCGACGCCTCTGTGCGGCGCGACGAGGAGGGGTGAGGTGGCCATCGACCGCGTGCTCATCGTGGGGGCGGGATTCATGGGCCACGGCATCGCGCAGGTGGCCGCCGTCTCCGGCCGTGAGGTCCGGCTGTACGAGCCGGAGCTCGTCCGAGCGGTCGCCGGCCGGGACCGCATCGCGGCGAACCTCGCCAGGCTGGCCGCGAAGGGCCGGCTGGGTCCCGACACCGCCGACGCCGCCCTCGCGCGGGTCGTCGCCACCGATGACCTCGGGGCCGTCGGGCCCGTGGACCTCGCCGTCGAGGCCGTCCCGGAGGAGGCTGGCCTGAAGGCCGCCGTCCTCGCGTCGGTCGACGCGGTCCTCTCGCCGCAGGCGATCCTCGCGACGAACACCAGCTCGATCTCGATCGACCGCCTGGCGGAGGCGATCGGCGCCGCCCGGCGCCCGCGTTTCCTCGGGCTCCACTTCTTCAGCCCGGTGCCGATCATGCCGCTCGTCGAGATCGTCCGCGGCAGCGCGACGGGCGCCGCGACGCTCGAGGCCGCCCGCGCCTTCGCCGAGTCGCTCGGCAAGAAGACGGTCGCGAGCGCGGATCGTCCCGGCTTCATCGTGAACCGGATGCTGATGCCGCTCCTCGCTGAGGCGATGCGCGTGCTGGAGGAGGGGACGGCGACCGCCGACGACATCGACGCCGGCGCGAAGCTCGGGCTCAACCACCCGATGGGCCCCCTCGAGCTGGCCGACTTCATCGGCCTCGACGTCTGCCTGGGGATCATGCGGGTGCTCCAGGACGAGCTCGGACCGGCCTACGCGCCGCCGACGAACCTCGTCGCGCTCGTGGACGCCGGGCACCTGGGACGCAAGAGCGGGCGCGGCTTCCACCCGTACGGCTGACGCGGCGTTCGCGCAAACGGCTGGCTCCGGCGGGCCGCGACGGGTGGGCTAGACTCGTCCCGATGCCCGCGCACCACCCGTCGCCCGACGACGTCCTCATCGTCTCGGCCGTCCGGACCCCCGTCGGCCGGTTCGGCGGCGCGTTCACGGGCGTGCCCGCCACGACGCTCGGCGGCCACGCGATCCGGGCAGCGGTCGAGCGCGCCGGACTCCCACCCGGCGCCGCCGTGGACGAGGTGCTCATGGGGAACGTCCTCGGCGCCGGGATCGGCCAGGCGCCCGCGCGCCGGGCCGCGCTCGCCGGCGGGCTGCCCGACTCGACGCCCGCCACGGCCGTCAACCGCGTCTGCGGCTCCGGCCTGAAGGCGCTGATGATCGCTGCGGCGGAGATCCGCGCGGGCGACGCGGAGATCGTCGTCGCGGGCGGGATGGAGAGCATGTCGCGCGCGCCGTACCTGCTCGACCGGGCGCGGTTCGGCTACCGCCTCGGCGACGGCACGCTGCGCGATGGCGCGATCGCGGACGGCCTCTGGTGCTCGTTCGAGGACTGCCACATGGGGACGCACGCAGAGCGCGTGGCGATTCGCGAGTCCGTCTCGCGCGCGGACCAGGACGCGTTCGCGCTGCGCTCCCACGAGCGCGCGGTCGCTGCCGCGGACGCGGGCCGCTTCGACGACGAGATCGTCCCGGTGACGGTGGCCGACGCGAAGGGACACGAGACGGTCGTCGCCGCCGACGAGACGCCGCGCCGTGACTCGACACTCGACGCGCTGGCGAGACTGCGCCCGGCCTTCCCGCCCCCGGTCGACCCCGAGGGAGACGGGGAGGCGGGCACGGTCACCGCCGGCAACGCCCCCGGCCTCTCGGATGGGGCCGCCGCGACCGTGCTCGCGAGCCGCGCGACGGCCGACCGGCTCGGCCTGCGCCCGCTCGCCCGCATCGTCGGCTACGCGCAGGCGGAGGTCGCCCCGCGGTGGCTCTTCCTCGCGCCCATCGAGGGGGTCCGCCGGCTGGTCGAGCGGACCGGCGTCGGGCTCGACGAGGTCGACCTGGTCGAGCTCAACGAGGCATTCGCGGCGCAGGCGCTGGCCGACATCCGCGGGCTCGGCCTCGACGAGGACCGTGTGAACGTCAACGGGGGCGCGATCGCGCTCGGCCACCCGATCGGGGCGAGCGGCGCGCGCATCGTCGCGACGCTCGTCCACGAGCTGCGGCGGCGCGATGGCCGCTACGGGATCGCGGCGCTCTGCCTCGGCGGTGGAGGATCCGTGGCCATGCTCGTGGAGGCGGAGCCGGCGGGCGCCGGCTGACCATCCGACCGTGAACCCGCCCGTGCGCCCGAGCGCGGGGCGGCCCAGCCGGCGGGGAGACCGGCCGATCCGAGGGAGGAATCACGATGACCGACGCGCAGGCCGGCGGAACCATGCTCGATCTCTCTGCTTCGGAGGCCGAGACCGTCGTCGAGGCGCTGAAGATGCTCCTCTCGACGCTCGGCCGCGAGGATGCCGACCAGATCCAGGAGATCAAGGCGCTCCTGGCGCGGCTCACCCCGGCCTGACCGCTGCACGAGATGACGACCCCGGTCGCGCCGCCCGGCGAGGCGTCCACCTTCCACCACCTCATCGGCGGCGACTTCAGCGGGAAGCTCCGGCGCGCCCGGATCGACAACCAGCCCGCCGGCGGGGTCCCCGGAGAGACGTGACGGACGACCCGCACCAGACCGGCACCGACCCGGAGGACGCGGCGCGCGACGCGTTCGCGGACCTCGTGTTCTCGACCGTCGACGGACTCCGCGTCGCTCTCCAGGAGCCGTACGCGACGCAGCTCGGCGAGGTCGCGTTCATCACCGAGGACGAGCCGCCGGCCGAGAAGCGGCCACCCGGCGCGACGCTCTACGGCCTCTTCGAGGGCGTCCCGCGCAACCGGTGGGCGGCCGACTGGGCAGTCGTCCCCGCGAAGATCACGATCTATCGCCGGCCGCACGAGTGGTTCTTCCGGGACCCCGCGGCGCGGGCCGGGGCGGTCGCGTCCACCGTCCGCCACGAGGTCGCGCACTACTTCGGGACCGACGAGGAGGGGATCCGCGCCATCGAGCGCGAGAGCCGGACCGGTCCGCCGCGGTAGGGGACGGGGGCCAGGCGCGGGCGCATCCGGCGTCCGGCGGCGCGCCCGCCGGGCCGTCCGCGACCACGTCGCCGGCAGCCGCAGGGACCGGGTCGGCCTGCCCCGCGGCGCGCGTCGACCTGATGTATCCTCCCCGCGGGCCGGTAGCTCAACGGTAGAGCAAGTGACTCTTAATCACTAGGTTCAGGGTTCGAGTCCCTGCCGGCTCACCAGCCTCGCACGCACCAACGAGGCCCCCGGTGCCCATCCGGGGGCCTCTCAATTCCGGGGTGTACCCCACGGTCGACCCCACCTGGTGATGCTCCCAGGTGACGATGCGACTCCTCATGTCGCCCGAGCGAGCGGGAGACCGTGAGGAACGGGAGCCCCGCCCGCCCGAAGCCGGTCGAGCCGCTGGCGCTGCTCGCGCAACGCCTCCGCCACCGTCGGGCCGACGTTGATCGTCCGGCGGCTGAGGTCGGTCTTCGGGGCCGCTCGTTCACCGTCGTGGAGACTGCTCTGCACGGTGAGCGTCCGCGCGTCGAGGTCGACGTGGCCGCCGGCGCATCCAGGACCGTACGACGGAGACGCGTCGCCGGCCTGCGGGCCCCGTTCCCGGGGGGTGACCGCGACCGACACCGGCGCGGTGCCCGCCGAGGAGTGGGGCACCAGGAGTCCAGAGACGCTAGCCCGCGCCCGGTGTGTTCGCAGCTTCGGCGTCGAGCGATCGGCCGGTCCTGCCGTCGAACAGGTGCAGCCGGTCGAGCGGGATGCTGCAGTCGACGTCGTCTCCTGCCCGGACGCCGTCGGCTGGGTCGTCGAGAGCCGTCAGCTCGAGGTCGCCGACACGCACGTGGACCAGGACCCGGTGACCGAGGTACTCGACGAGATCGCACCGGCCGCGGAACACCGCGTCGCCGTGCCCCGGCGGCGAGGCGACCCGCATGTGCTCGGGCCGGATGCCGACGATCACCGGCGGGGCGATCGCGCCGGACGCCGGACCGGCCATGCGTCCGGGCGTGGGCAGGGTGAGCGGCCCCGATCGAAGGACAGGGCGGTCGCCGGCCCGCTCGAGGGTCATCTCGACGAGGTTCATCGGCGGGCTGCCGACGAACCCCGCCACGAAGACGTTGGCCGGGTGCTCGTAGAGCGTGCGCGGCGAGCCGGCCTGTTGCAGCGTTCCGGCATCCATCACCGCCACCCTGGTCGCGATCGCGAGGGCCTCGGCCTGGTCGTGGGTCACGGAGATGATCGTGGCCCGCAGCTCCCGGTGGAGTCGTCCGAGCTCCGCCCGGGCGTCGAGACGCTGGCGTGCGTCCAGGTGCGAGAGGGCATCGTCGAGCAGGAACACCGCCGGCGCGTCGCGGACGACCGCCCGCCCGAGGGCGACGTGCTGGGCTTCGCCGGCCGCGAGCCCGGCCGGCCTCCGTTCGAGCAGGCGGCCCAGCTCCATCGACGCGGCGACGGCGGAGACACGGCGCCGGATCTCGTCCGCGGGCGTGCGGTGGACGCGGAGGGCGAAGCCGAGGTTCTCCCGGACCAGCAGGTGCGGGTACAGGGCGTAGTCCTCGAAGACCATCGCGACGTCGCGCTCGCCCGGCGCGATGCCGTTGACGACCCGCCCGTCGATGCTGATCGTCCCGTCATCGGGGGCCTCGAGCCCGGCGATGAGACGGAGCACCGTCGTCTTCCCGCAGCCGGACGGGCCGACGATCGCGAGGACCTCGCCATCAGCCACCTCGATGCTCAGGTCCTGGACTGCGACGACGTCCCGGAAGCGCTTCGAGACGTGCTCGAGGGTCACCGATGTCACTGCGCAGCCTCTGCGGTGCCGTGATCCGACGTCGATCGTCGCCCCGCCGCAGCCTCTCGCCCTCTCCGGGCGACCTGCCGCCGGCGACGCGGCGGGTCCTGGAGGCGCGGCGGCGGGATGCGCCCGGGAGACTCCCGGGCCGTTCCCATTCTCCTACGGCGGCACAGACCCCCAGGGGCCGGCACGCCTCGCCGTCCGTCGCCGCGCTACGGCTCCGTGCCCTCGGGACGATCCCGCCCGGAGGGCAGCCGACCAGCTCCGCCGGGTCGATGACAGAGGAGCAGGGTCGGAAGGCTGCAGGATCGCCGCCCACGACGGTGGAGCCCGTGGCACGGTAACCGCGTGAACGCGTCGCGAGCCGCCGTGCCCGAGGCCGCGCTGTACGGACCCGTGAAGGCGCTGCTGGAGGCCCAGGGCTACGTCGTCAAGGGCGAGATCGTGGGCTGCGACGTCGTCGGCGTCCGCGGCGAGGAGCCGCCGGTGGTGGTCGAGCTGAAGCGGGCCTTCGGACTCGCGCTCGTGCTGCAGGGCATCGACCGGCTCGCCCTGACCGATGCCGTCTACCTCGCCGTCGGGGCATGGCCGCGCCGGCCCGCCGCCGTCCTGAGGCTCTGCCGTCGCGTCGGCCTGGGCCTCATCGTGGTCGCCGGCGAACGTGCAGACGTGGTGCTCGATCCCCTGCCATACCGGCCACGCACGAGCCGGGGGCGGACGGCCCGACTCCTCGACGAGCATCGCCGCCGGGTCGGCGATCCGACCGGCGGGGGCTCCGTGCGGCGTCCGATCATGACCGCGTACCGACAGGAAGCCCTGCGCTGCGCCGGCAGGCTCGAGGCCGGTCCGGCGACGCTCCGGGCGATCCGCGCCGAGGGCGACGTGCCGCACGCGGGTCGCATCCTGCAGGCGAACGTCTACGGCTGGTTCGAGCGCGTCGAGCGCGGCGTCTACGTCCTCTCGCCCCGTGGGCGACGCGCCCTCGAGGACGATCGCCCTGGACTGCCTCGCTAGCCCGGCGGGATCCGCCCGTCCCGCGGGCGCGATGGGCGCGCGCCGGGCGCCCCGCTCTCCTTGGAGGTCAGCCCCGCCCTCGGGTCGCTGCCCGATGCCTCGCCCGCAGGACGAATTCGCGAAGCCCGCTGGTGCGACCCTCGACGGCCGTCTCGCCGGCCGCGATCGCCGCCGCCAGGTCCGCGAGGGTCTCTCCCCGGTAGCGCGTGATGCCCCGCCCGACGTCGGCGGGCCGGTGTGCGTCGGAGCCACCGACGACCGCGTATCCGGCATCGACCGCGAGCTTCTCGACCCGGCGACGGTAGCCGGGCAGCCACGCCACCCGCGAGTTGAAGCCCTCGACCGCATCGGGCCGGCGCTCCGGCGGACCCTGCGCGAGGGCCTCGAGGATCGTCCCCGATGCCGAGTTCGGCATCGAGAGCAGGGGATGGGCGACGATGGCGATCCCGCCCTGGGCGTGGACCTCGGCGACCGTGTCCCCGAGGCTGCCTCCCGGCGCGACGAGCGAGCGGAGCCCGAGGCCGAGGACGTGGCCCTCGCGCGTCGTGATCTCCTCGCCGACGACGAGCGTCAGGCCGAGATCGGCTCCGCGAGCGACGAGCTCCGCGGCGATGTCGATCCGGTCGTGGTCGGTGAGGCCGACGAGGTCGAGGCCCGCGGCAGGAAGCGCGGCGAGGAAGGCCGTGAGGGTGCCCGCGATCGCCCTGTTGCCGACGGGGTGGACATGGAGATCGGCCCGGCCGAGCGTGGTGGCGGACATCGAGGCGACGGTAGGCGAGCCCCGACCCATGGTCAAGGCGGCCGGCCTCGAGCGCCGCGGCTGCTCCCCTCGCGGGAAGGGGTGCGCGCCGGGCGTCCGGGACGTCCGCGGTGACCTCAGGCCCTGTCGCGCTCGCCGTCGTGAGACCACGATCGCCCCGAGCGGGAGGCTTGGACGCGCGGCCCACATGCGTGCCGCCGGGACCGCGCCGAGCCACTGGCGAGGCCGACCCGCGGTGACGCGTCCCAGGAGCGTGCGAGATGGCCGGAGCGGGCGGACCTCCTCCGGCGCCGGTGCCCGTGAAGGCGCCCGGCGGCGGACCTCTTCCGTGGGTCGCGGTCGGCCTGCTCGCCGCAGGGCTGATCGCGGTCGTCGGGATCGCGCTCGTCGGTCAGTCGGGCGGCGGACCCGGCTCGCCGGCGGCCGTCGGTGGGCCGACAGCCTCGACGGGAATGCCCCCGCCTCGCGTGGCCGTGCCCGTCGGACCGGCGGCCACCTGCCCGCCCGGGACGGACCCCGACACGCCAGGGCCGGCCAGCCAGGCCCGGCCGCTCGGGGTGTCGGGCCTGGCATTCGACCGCCGTGCCGGCAGGTTGGTGGCCCTCGCGATCACCCGGTCCGGCGGCGTCGAGACCTGGTCGTTCGACGTGTGCACGAACACCTGGACCCGCATGCACCCGGACCGGGAGCCCCCCGGGCCCTCCACCTTCGGCCAGCTCGTCTACGACGTCGACTCCGACGTGACGGTCGCGTCCGACGCGAACCGGATGTGGGCCTACGACCTCGAGGCCAACACGTGGACGGAGAAGGGCCCGTTCGCCCCCTTCGCCGATCCGCAGCGAGCGGGCCTGCGGTTCTACGACCCGGTCTCGGGCCTCGTCGTCGCCCTCGGGGACGACGGCGACGACGACACGCTCGGCCTGGAGCTGTGGGGCTACGCGGTCGAGACCGACACATGGACCCCGATCGCGCTGGCGGCGCCGCTGACCATCGGACCCCACGACGAGGACTTCGCCTACGACGCCTCCGTCGACCGGCTGGTCGCCTACGCCAACGCCTGGAAGCCCTGGGACGGGGATTGGCACTTCGGGGCCACGACCTGGCTCTTCGATCTCCGTACCGGGACCTGGTCGGGAGGAGGCGGAGCGGCGCCGGCGTTCTCCTACGGGTGGTGGGGGATCCAGCCCGCGATCGCCGACGACGAGGCGGCGGAGCGGACGGTGATGGTGGGCCAGGGCCATTCGGAGGCCTACGACGCGGCCGCGGACCGCTGGGAGACCCTGTACGAGGACTCGCTCTCCGAGGACCCGCCGGGCGGGTGGTGCACCCGCCCGGAGTGCCGCGACGGGCGCCTCATCGTCTACGACGCGTCCAACGAGCGGCTCGTCGCCTTCGGGGGCCGGGTACGGACGTCGTGCATGGTGGAGGAGGCGGACGACATGTGGGCGTTCGACATGGCGACCCGCTCGTGGACGCTCGTCGTGCCCCCGACCGGGGTGCGGCGTCCCCTGATGGACCTGACCGTCGGCGCGGCGCCGGCACCTGCGGCCCCGGACGAGTCGTCGTGGATCCGGCCGGCGACGGTGACGCTCCACGGCGGGCCGTTCTTCACGCGCGTCGCGGGCGTGGCGGACGAACCCTGGTCGAGCACGCCGCCCGTCGCCCCGGCGACCGTCGCGGACGGGCTCTTCCTGCCCGAGTGCCAGCCGTGGGCCGACGGCACCGTGTGGTGGGAGGAGACCACGAGCGACCCGTCGTCTCGGGCGTGGATCGAGATCGACCTCGGCGGCACCCACGCCATCGATGGGGCGGCGGTCCAGGCAGACACCAACGACGAGTACCGGCTCTCGTACCGGGACCCGGAGACGGCGCGATGGGTGCAGCTGTGGGACGTCCCGCTCGGGTGGGCCGGCGGCATGGCCACCCGGACGTACGAAGGGGAGGGGCGGTGGGGCTTCTGGCGGCCGGTCGTGACGGACGCGCTCCGGTTCGAGGCGACGAGCGGCGACGCGCAGTACTCGGTCTCCGAGATCGCCGTCTTCGGCGTGCCGGCGCCCTGACCAGGCGGGACGTGTCACCGCGCGGTCCGTTCGCTCGGGGGGTCGCGGTCCTCGTTGCGGCCGCCGATCGCCGGAGTACTGTGTGAACCATGAAAGGTGACCGCGTCGAGGCAGTCGTCGACACCGGGCAGGGCGTGCAGACGTTCGACATCGTCGCCACGCGCGCCGGTCGTCGCATCGAGGTCGTGACGTCCCGCGGAGTGGTGGAGGTGCGCGAGGTGACGCGGACCGGTGTGCCGGTCCGCACGGGCCGCTTCATGACCAGCCGCCTCATCGCGCTCGTCGAGCATCCGGCGATCGATGAGCGTGGTCGCGTCGAGGTGACGACGCGACACCGTCTCGAGGCGCGCGACCACCGCTGATCGGCCCGTCGGGTCGCGGTGACGATCGTGCTCCCCGGGCCGGCCCCGGGCCGCGCAGGCGGAGGCCGCCGCGAGCGGTCGTCCGCGAGGGGTGGCCCGAACGGGTAGGTCCGCGCACGGACCATCGGGTGGCTGGCGGGCGCGCGTCGACGCCCTAGCGTGATGGTGCGACCGAGCACCGGGATCCGGGGCCGGTCGGCATGGGGGCCCGAGCTCGAGATGAGAGTGTCGGAGCACACCGGAACGCGGGTCGGACGCCGCCGGAGGACAGGGCCATGAGTCGCGGGCTGCGTCAGCGCCTGCGCCTGGTCTTCGGTGCAGCGCGGGCCGGTTCCGCCCACGGCGAGGGCGGCGCCGACCGGTCCGAATGGCCGTGGGTGCAGTTCGTGGCGTTCACCGAGCATCGCCGCATCTCCGGGCGCATCCAGCTCGACGGCGACCGGCTGAGCGACACTCTCAACGGCCACCTGGAGTACCAGCTGTGCGACGTGCTGGTCGAGGATCTCGCGGACGGCCACTGCGTCCATGCGGACGAGGTGGTGCTCGCGCAGGACGAGCTCCTCGCCGTGCTGACGGACGGCCCCCGCGGCGACCCCGCACGGCGGGTCCGCACGCTCCCCCACGAGGTCACCTTCAAGGCCGGTCCCTACCTGATCCGCGGCAACCTCCACGCCGCCCCGGGGATCGATCCGCTCGCCTCGGCGAGGCGCCGGCGGCCGATGATCCCGCTCTCCGACGCATGGATCGAGTTCCGGGCGGGCGACGCGTCGATGGGTTCCGTGATCGGAACGGTCGTGGTGAACCGGGCGACGGCCGACTGGGTCCAGGCGGGCTTCGCTCCTCCCAGTGCCCTCGCATGCCTGGAGCCCGTCCGCGTCGCCGTCCCGAGCACGGCGCCTTCGTCGGGCCCGTAGCTGCCCCCGGGCCCCATCCTCGCCTGGCGCTGCTACCGCCAGAGCGGCCCGTACGGGTGCTCGGGCTCGATCGGCCGGCCGGCCGCGAAGCGGTCGAGCGAGAACGCCGAGATGTCGACCGTGCGCGCGGCGCCGTCCAGGATGAGCTCGGAGAGGCAGAGGCCGACCGCCGGCGCGGTCTTGAACCCGGTCCCGGAGTGCCCGCAATCGAGGTAGAAGCCGTCGGGCCCGGCCGGGCCGAGGAGCGCGTGCTGGTCGGGCGTGATCCCGTCCTGGCCGCCGTGCGCGTTCCGCAGGGTCCCTGCCTCCATCCAGGGAAGCCGGGCGCAGATCGCGTCCACCATCGCCCCCAGCGTCGCCGCCGACAGCTCCTCCTGGGGTCGGTCGGGCGATCCGCCGATCGTGTTGCCCGACTCGAGCCCGACGAGCATGAGGTCACGACCCTCCGGCCGGAAGTAGACCTCGTGTGCCTGGTCGATGACGATCGGGAAGCGGCCGTCGCGCCCGCCGGGCAGCCCGAAGTACGCCGTGTCGTGGCGCCACGGCTCGACGGGGACCTCCACGCCCGCGCTCGCGGCGACCTCCGCCGCCCAGGCCCCCGCCGCGTCGACGGCGACCGGGGTCGCGATCCGCCCCTTGTCCGACTCCACGGCCACGACGCGGTCTCCCTCGACGATCACCCGTGCCTGCGCCCCGCCCACATACCGCGCGCCGTCGCGTCGGGCAGCAGCGAGGAAGCCGGACGCGGTGGCCGTCGGGTCCGCGTACCCCGAGAGCGGTTCGTAGGCCGCGACCTCGACGTCGTCGGTCACGACGCCCGGGAGCAGTCGTGCGACCTCGTCCTGGCCGATGAGCGAGGCGTCGATCCCCACGGATCGGTGCATCGCCACGTTCGCGCGGAGCGCGTCGGCCAGCGACGGCGGGACCAGCTGGACGAAGCCCGTGTGGACGAAGTCGCACGAGCCCTCGCCGACCTGCCCTGCCCAGTCGCGGAAGTAGGGGAGGGAGGCCCACGCGAGCCGGGACTCGGCCTCGACGTCGTAGTGCATCCGGACGAAGCCCGACGACCGGCCGGTCGCCCCGGCCGCGACGCTCGACCGCTCGATGACGACCACGGCCGCGCCGCGCCGCGCGAGGTGGAACGCGAGGCTCGCGCCCTGCACGCCCGCGCCGATGACGACGACGTCGGCCGTCTCGCTCACGTCACAGCCCTCCCGACACATGCGTCACGACGAGGGCGTCCGCCGACCCCGCGTCATCCTCGTGCCCGGCCTCCGACCCGCGATGGGCGCCGTGGGCCGGATCCGCGTGCCTGGGCGGGTGTCGCGCGTCGAGCCGGTCGGCGAAGTCGACGAGCAGTCCCAGGAGCACGAGCTGCTGGACCACGGACGCCACCGCGCCGAACTGCTCGACATAGAAGGTGAGCAGGCCGCCGGCGACCAGGTCCACGAGGACGGCCGCGGTCGCGATCCGGGCTCCCGTCCGGTCGCGCCGCGTGATGATCATGACTGCCGCCACCCCGTTCGCGGCGCCCACCCCGACGGCCACCAGCAGGGCGAGCATCGCCCAGATCGACTCCTCCGGCACCTGGACGGGGCCGGTCGGGACCGGCAGGTTGAGCGGGTCGCCGACCCACAGCACGTCGAGCAGGAGGATCGCGGCGAAGACCGCCGTGAGCGCGGACCACAGCAGGCCCAGGACGATGAGGACCCGCTCGACGCGGGTGGGCAGCCATCGCTCCAGCGTCTCGCGGGCCCGGCCGCTCGCGATCCATCCGGGCGGGACGAGCAGCGACTCCATCTCGGCCGAGGTGAGGATGGCCGCCTGCCGCTCGGCGATCATCGCGACGGACGGGTCGTGCGACCGCCGGGCGTGCGAAAGGCGCGTGACGACCCGGTCGCGGTCCTTCTCGTTGAGCCGTCCCTCGAGGCCGGCGCCGACGGCCTCGGCCGCCGCCTGCATCGCGTCGAATGACGACCCGGAGCGGCGCCGCCGGATGGCCAGCCAGAGGCCGGTGAGCAGCACCAGGGAGCCGTAGATGAGCGGGGCCGCGGGCGCGAAGAAGTAGTCGTTCTCTTCCGTGATGAACTTCCCGACCTCGTCGATGAACAGCCCGACCCCCACGCCCGCCGCGAGTGCCGAGAGGAGGAGGACGCGCCGGCCGACGAAGAGGAGTGGGAGGACGACCGCGATGATGAGGAGGAGCCCGCCCCAGAGCATGTGCGCGACGTGGAGCCCGCCGCCGCCCACCTTCGGGTAGCCGGTGACCTGGAGGAACCAGCGGACGCCGGCGACGGTGAGCGCGAAGGCGGCGATGGTCACGAACAGGTAGCGCTCGGCCTGGTCCCGACGAGCCCCCAGCCACGGTCTGCGCACGAGATCCCCCACGCTGTCGCCGGTCCGTCCGGCCGCGCGATGGTAGCGCCTCGGGCAGGGCCGGGGAGGACGGCCGCCGTGCTACGCTTCGCCGGTCCCCTTGAGGCCGGTCCGGAGAGGCCGGCGGACCGGTCCCGTGAGGCCGGGAAGGAGGCGCCCGTACCGTGTCCTGCCATCTCCGCCGGTCCCTCCCCGGGGCGCCGGCGCCCGCCCCGCAGGCCCCGCCCGCCAGCCCCGCATGATCGCGCCCCCGCTCCCCGATCCCGGCTCCGTCGTCGACGCTCGCGTCGGCGACGCGGGTCCGGCGCTCCTGGCGCTCGCCGATGGGACCGTCTTCGCCGGCCGGGCGTTCGGTGCGCCCGTCGCGGCCGGCGGCGACCTCGTGGTGAACACCAGCCAGACCGGCTACCAGGAGGTCTGCACGGACCCGTCGTACGCCGGCCAGGTCGTGGTCATGACGTACCCGCTCATCGGGAACCACGGACGCCTCATCGCCGACGATCAGTCCGAGCGGCCGTGGCTCCGGGCCCTCGTCGTGGCGAACGCGACGGCCGCGGTGGTGGACGACGCCGCCCAGATCGCCGCGCTCCTGCGCGGGCAGGGCATCCCCGCGATCGCCGGCGTGGACACGCGCGCGCTCGCACGGCACCTCCGCACGCACGGGTCGATCCGGGCGATCGTCACCGCGCCCGGCGAGACGGACCCGGCGGCGGCCGTCGCGGCCGCACGTGCCGTCCCCCGGTGGGAGGACCAGGACTTCGTGAGCCTCGTCTCGCCGGGCGCGCCGCGGGACGTCGGCGACGTGGCGGAGGGCGGTCCGCTGGTCGCGATCGTGGACCTGGGCCTGAAGTCGAGCATCGTCCGCAACCTCCGCGCCCGCGGCGCGCGCGTCCGCGTCCTGCCCCACACGGCGACGGCCGCCGACATCCTGGGGTCCGAGGTCCACGGCGTCGTCCTGTCGCCCGGTCCGGGCGACCCGGCCCGTCTCGACGGCCAGGTGGCCCTCGCGCGCGCCGTCATCGAGGACGGGCGGCCGCTCCTCGGCATCTGCCTGGGCCACCAGATCGTGGGGCGCGCCGCGGGCGCGGAGACCCGGCGGCTGCGGTTCGGACACCACGGGGCGAACCATCCCGTCCGCGACGAGACCCGCGGCACGGTCCAGGTGACGGCGCAGAACCACGAGGTCACCGTGGACGCCGCGACCCTGCCGCCCGGCAGCGGGTTCGTCGTGAGCCAGGTGAACCTCAACGACGGGTCGGTCGAGGGGCTTCGCCATGCGACGCTGCCGATCGAGACCGTGCAGTACCACCCGGAGGGAGCACCCGGCCCGCTCGATGCACTCGAGGTCTTCGACCGGTTCGTCGCGGCCGCGCGCGAACACGCGGGGCGCGCATGAGCGGACGCGCGCCCGCGGCCGCGGGCGGCGTCCGCGCCCGTCCGCGGCCCGCCTCCGTCCTCATCCTCGGCTCCGGGCCGGTCGTCATCGGCCAGGCCGCCGAGTTCGATTACGCGGGGACGCAGGCGTGCCGCGCCCTCCGCGCCGAGGGCGTCCGGACCGTGCTGGTGAACTCGAACCCGGCGACGATCATGACGGACCCGACCGTCGCCGACGCCGTCTACCTGGAGCCGTTGACGGTCGAGACCGTCGAGGCGGTCATCGCCCGGGAGAAGCCGGATGGGCTCCTCGCCGGCCTCGGGGGTCAGACGGCGCTGAACCTCGCCGTCGCCCTCGCCCGGGCGGGCGTCCTGGAGCGCCATGGGGTCCGCCTCCTGGGGACGCCGCTCGAGGCGATCGAGATGGCCGAGGACCGCGAGCTCTTCCGCGACCTCCTCGACCGGCTCGGCCAGCCGTATGCGCCCTCGGCCATCGTCGGGGGCTCCACGGACGCCGAGCGCAGCGCATCGGCCGACGCCGCACTGGCCGAGATCGGCCTGCCGGCGATCGTCCGACCCGCCTTCACGCTGGGGGGCACGGGAGGCGGGATCGTCGGGACCGCGGACGCCTACCGGGAGCGGGTCCGGTCCGGGCTCCGCGCCAGTCCCATCGGCCAGGCGATGGTGGAGCGGTGCCTGGTCGGCTGGCAGGAGATCGAGTACGAGGTCATGCGCGACGCCGAGGACACGTGCATCGCCGTCTGCTCGATGGAGAACGTGGACCCGCTGGGCGTCCACACCGGCGACTCGATCGTCGTGGCCCCCGTCCAGACGCTCCCCGACCAGGTGCACCAGCGCCTCCGGAGCGCGGCGCTCGCGATCATCCGGGCGCTCGGCGTGGAGGGCGGCTGCAACGTCCAGTTCGCGCTGTCGCCCGACCACGCGGAGTACGCCGTCATCGAGGTGAACCCGCGCGTCAGCCGCTCATCGGCGCTCGCGTCGAAGGCGACCGGCTACCCGATCGCCCGCGTGGCGGCGCAGATCGCGGCCGGCCGGACCCTCGCGGAGATCCCGAACGTGGTGACGGGCACGACGGTCGCCGCCTTCGAGCCCGCCCTCGATTACGTCGTCGTGAAGCTGCCGCGGTTCCCGTTCGACAAGTTCCCCCGCGCCGACCGCACGCTCGGGAGCCAGATGAAGGCGACCGGCGAGGTGATGGCGATCGACCGGACCTTCGGCGCGGCGCTGAACAAGGCGCTCCGCGGGCTGGAGCAGGCGGGATCGGGCCCCCTCGCCGAGGAGCCCGAGTGGCAGCCGACGCTCGCGTACCTGTCGGCGGTGCTGGGGCACGCGGGCGCCGCGGAGCGCGGGGGCGCCGTCGAGATCGCGGGCGCCGCCCCGGCCGCGATGGCCCCGGATCCTTTCGCCGATCTCCCCGACGACGACGAGCCGATCCGCTGGACCGGCGAGTCGGGGGAGGCCTGCGAGTCCACGCGCCACGCAGAGCGGGCAGCCGCCCCGATCGTCCTCCGGCGGTTCCTCGCGCCCGCCGACGACCGCCTGTGGCGGATCCTCGCGCTCCTGCGACGCGGCGTGCCGCAGGCCGAGGTCGCCGCCGCGACCGGGATCGCCGACTGGTTCCTCGCGGAGATCGGGCGGCTCGTCGCGCTGGAGGGTCGCGTCCGCGCGATGGGCGCCCGTCTCGCCGACGCGGCGGACCCGGAGGCCGCCACGCTCCTGGCGACCGTGAAGCGCGCGGCGTTCGGAGACCGCGACCTCGCCCTCCTCGCCGGCGTGGAGACGGGTGCCGTGATGGCAGCGCGTCACGCCCTGGGCCTCGTGCCGGGGTACGCGATGGTGGACACGTGCGCGGCGGAGTTCGCCGCCGAGACCCCGTACTTCTACGCGACGTACGCGGCGGCCGGATCGCCGCCCGAGGCGCCTCCGGTCCCGCGGCCGGCGGCGCTCGTCATCGGGTCCGGGCCGGTCCGGATCGGGCAGGGGATCGAGTTCGACTACTGCGCCGTGCACGCGGCCGAGACGCTCCGCCGGGCCGGCTGGTCGGCCGTCCTCGTGAACTCGAACCCGGAGACGGTCTCGACCGACTTCGACGCCTCCACGCGCCTCTACTTCGAGCCGCTCGACCCGGAGTCGGTGGCCGAGGTGGTCGCGGCCGAGTCACCACCCGGATCCGACCCACTCCCGGTGCTCGTCCAGTTCGGCGGGCAGACCCCGCTGAACCTCGCGGGGCCCCTCGCGGAGGCAGGCGTGCCTCTCCTGGGCGCCGACCTGGAGGCGATCGACCAGGCGGAGGAGCGGACGCGGTTCGCGGCGCTGCTCGACCGCCTGGGGATCCCGCAGCCGGAGGGCGGGATGGCGCACTCGATCGACGAGGCGCTGACGATCGCCGACCGGATCGGCTACCCGGTCATCGTCCGCCCGTCGTTCGTCATCGGCGGCCTGGCGATCGACTTCAGCTACTCGCCAGACGACCTCGTCCGGCAGCTCGCGGCGGCGACCGTCGTGGACCCTGACCGGCCGGTGCGCATCGACCGCTACCTCGAGGGCGTCGAGGTGGACGTGGACGCCGTCTCCGACGGCGAGGCCGTCCTCATCCCCGGGATGCTCGAGCACCTCGAGCGCGCCGGCGTGCACTCGGGCGATTCGATCGGGGTCTTCCCCCCGCAGACCGTCTCCGAGGGCGACCGCGACCTCATCGCCGTCACGATGGCGCGCATCGTCCGGGCGCTCGGAGCCCACGGTCTCGTGAACGCGCAGTTCATCGTGCGCGAGGACGGCGTGTACCTCATCGAGGTGAACCCGCGCGCCAGCCGGACCGTCCCGTTCATCTCGAAGGTCACGGGCGTCCCGATGGTCGAGCTGGCGGTGAAGGTGGCCCTTGGGGCGACCCTCGACGAGCTCGGATGGGGCGACGGCGTCCTCCCCGCCCCGGCGTTCGTCGCGGTCAAGGCCCCCGCGTTCTCGACCGCCAAGCTCCGCGGTGTCGACCCGTCGGTGGGGCCGGGGATGCAGTCCACCGGTGAGGTCATCGGGATCCACGCGGACCCGCGCGTCGCGATCGCCAAGGCGCTCGTCGGCGCATCACTCGTTCCGCCACGCCCGGTGCCGGGCCGCGATCTCGCGGTCGTCTCGATCGCCGACCGCGACAAGGCGCTCGTGCCCCGGCTCGGGGCGGCGCTCGTCCGCGCCGGGTACCGGATCGCCGCGACGGACGGCACGCGCACCACCTTCGCCGGGGTGGGCATCGAGGCGGACCTCGTCGCGAAGCTCGGCGCCGGCCCGGAGGCCGAGGGGGCGCCGATCCTCGAGGCCGTCGCGTCCGGCGGCACGGTCCTCGTGGTGAACACGCCGACGCCGCGCACGGGCGCGGTCCGGGACGCCGCGGAGATCAGGCTGGCGGCGGTCGCGGAGGGGATCCTCTGCCTCACGGCCGCGGAGACCGCCGTCGTCGCGGTCGAGGCCCTCGACCCCGACCTGATCGGCCGGATCGCGGAGGTGCGTCCCCTGACCGACTGGGTCCCGGAGGCCGGCAAACCGCGGGACCCCGCAGCGCGAATGGACGGACGAGGGGCACGCACGCCACCGACACAAGGAGCGACACACCGATGACCGGTATCCAGACGGTCGACGAGCCTGGGGGCGCCTCGGCCTACCGCGCCGGCGCCTGCAACATCGGGCCGGCCGAGATCCGCCGCCGGCGCGCCTTCGGCCTGTTCGCGGCGGCGGTCACGGTCGTGCTCGCCGTCATCCTCGTGGCGACCGGGTCGCCTTCGTGGATGCGCCTGCTGATCTTCTTCTCGGCCGCGGGCGCCGCCGTCGGATTCCTGCAGGCCCGGTACCGGTTCTGCGTCAGCTTCGCGATCGCGGGCGTCTCGAACTTCGGACCGCTGGGCCGCGAGGACCGGGTGACCGACGCCGCCGATCATCGCGCGGACGTGGGGGTCGCGGTGAAGATCCTCGGCCTGAGCGCCGCCATCGGCGCCGTCGTGGCCGTCGGGTTCGCGCTCCTCCCCGTCTGAACGTCGCGACGCCGGTGGGGTCGCCGCCGGCGTCGGGTGTCGAGGATGCGCCCCGGGGCCGTGGGGCCCTCTCTGCCGGTCACAGGCGGCCGGGGCGGCCTCTCAGCAGCCCTCAGCGGTCCCCCGCCGGCCGACCGCGGCGATCGCCGTCGTCGGCCCCGCGTCGGGCGCCGGCGGGACGAGCGTCCGGCCGGCGATCGCCTGTCCCAGGGAGACGATCCCGCGGCCCACGCGGGTGCGGAGCTGGGAGCCCTGCGCGCTCGCTGTCCGCGCACGCGCGGCCTCGGCGTACCGCTCGTCGAGCATGGCGGTCACGAACCCGTAGGCGGCGTCGCCGCACAGGGTCCGGTCGAAGGTGTCGGGCCGGAGCGACCCGGTCGTCCTGGTCATCGTCGCTCTCCCTTCAGCGGCCTCTCGGGCGGCCGCCGTGCCGTCGGTGCGCACGTGGGTCATCGTGTGCTTCGTGGTGTTCGATGTGTATCTAACGTCTTCACGCGCGTCCATCGGGTCGTCTCTCCCGGAGGTCAGGCGCCGACGAGGCGCCGGAGGTCGCCGGAGGCGTCCGCGAGTCGCTCGCGCCGGAGGCTGTAGTAGGTGAGGCCGCCCGTCTCGGTCACGGCCACGAGCCCGGCTGCGCGGAGCAGCATCATGTGGTGCTTCACCGTCGGCTTCGACAGGCTCATCCGTTCGGCGATCTCGGTGAGGTAGAGGTCGCCGTCCGCGAGGAGGCGGAGGATCCGGAGGCGGCTCTCGTCGCCGAGCGCCTTGAAGAGGCGCAGGGTCGCCGTCGGCAGCGCGCCCGTGTCCCCGTCGAGCGCCGCGTCGCCGAGCGGGTAGCAGATCACCCGCACCTCGCGGTCGCCGAACAGGTAGTTGTACGGGCGGGCGAAGTAGGAGGGCGCGAGGACGAGGCGCGTCACGCCCGGCTCGCGCACCCACCGGACCCCGCCGGTGGCCTGCTCGACGAAGTCGAGGAGCGGGAGCGACCGGGCCTCGGCCCGCCGGCTCTCGACGTCGCGGTCCTGCATCGACGCCACGCGGCCCTCGATCGCCTGGAACCGTTCATGCCACGCCCGGAGCGCCCGCCGCATCGCGCGGAGCTCGCCCTCGGGATCGTCGAGCGCCCGGGCCACCGTGGGGCGCGTCCAGTCGCCGGTCGCGGCCAGGAGGCGCTCGCGCGCCTCGACATCGCCGGCGAGCGCGGCCGTCGTGAGCGCTCGCGGATCCTCGATGCGCTCCATCTCGCAGAGGCCGGTGACCAGGTCCGCGACCCCGATGCGGCCGGCGAGGGCCATGACGTCCGCGGAGGTCCGGATCGCGGGGTCCTCGACGACGAGCGCGATGAGTGCCAACCCCAGGCCGGCACCGTTCTCGTCGTCCTCGAACGAGCGTTGGACGTCGCGGCGCACCGCGTCCGAGAAGGAGGCTCGGGACTCGGCGAGCCACGTCGCGTCGTCCGCGAGGAGCTCCGGATCGGTGTCGAGCAGAAGGCTGACCACGAAGTCGTACGCGGGGCGCGCGTCGAGCACGAGCTTGACCTCGTCCGTCGCCGGCGCGGGGGCCGACATGTCGCGGACCAACGCCCGCCCGGCCGGTCGAGCCGTCGTCGCGGTCCCGCTTCGCCCTGTCATCGTCCTTCTCCTTCCACGTGTTAGATGACAACCTAACACGTCCGCACCGTTTGTCAAGGCCCGCGGCGAGGCTCTGCCCCGGATCGCGGCGTCGCTGCGATCAGCGGCGGGTGGACGCCGGCAGACGCGGCACCTCGCGCAACACGCGGGCCCCGACCGCGGCGAGGGCACCGTTGTATCCGACGAGGATGAGCGGCCAGGGCATCGGCAGGCCGACGAGGGCGCCGACGAGAGCCAGGGGCACGCCCGCGACGGCCGTGAAGATCCCGAACGCGACCGCCGGACGGTTCCCGATGGCCACGCCGACGGCGAGGAGCAAGCTCCCGGCGAACACGGAGGCCAGCGCGATCGGGAGGATGGTCGAGCCGCCGAGGGGTCCGCCGGGGGCCATCGGGACGATGAGGATCGGGCGGAACAGGAGGCCCGCCGCGAAGATCCTCTGCCATGTCGGGGAGCCGGAACGACCACGCATCCCGTCATATCGTAGGCACCGCAGCCGCGGGCGCACGCATCAGCGGACGTGCGACCATCGTGACGGTGCGCACGGCCGTTCCCGAGCGCGGCCGACCTTGCCATCGGAGCCACACTCGACCATGCCCCGCCTTCGTCCCACGTCCGATCCCTACGCGTTCTCGTTCCGCGCCGACCGGCCGGAGTGGTCGCTCGTCCCCGCCGACCACCCGGCCCTCCATCGCGCCTGCGACCCCGCCGGAGGACCCGACCCGCGACTGGACCGGCTGCTCGACCGGATGCTCCGCGTCTGCGAGGCCGCGCCGGGCGTGGGCATCGCGGCGCCCCAGGTCGGCGTGCCGCTGCGGGTGGCGATCGTCTGGCCGCCGGCCGCCGACGACGGCCGTGACGAGGACGCCCCGGTGGAGCGCCCGGCCCCGATCGAGCTCGTGGACCCGGAGATCGTCGAGACCGAGGGGGAGATCGTCTGGGCGGCGGAGGCATGCCTCTCGCTGCCGCTGGTGCGCGGGCTGGAGGTGCACCGGCCGCGGCGGATCGTCGTGCGCGCCGCCGATCGCCGTGGTCGCGTCCGGACGCTGGAGGCGACCGGATTCGTGGCGGAGATCCTCTCCCACGAGATCGACCATCTCGACGGCATCCTCTACCCGGCCCGCTCGGAGGTCCTGGAGTACGACCTCGACCACCGCCCGCACTACCACGAGGACGACTGAGCGGGCGCCAGCGCTCCCGGGCCGCCGCGGGGTACCATCGGCGTACCCCCGCCCGCAGGAGTCTTCCTCGCACATGTCCATCCCGCACGTCGAGTTCACGTACGAGAGGCTCCCCAACGGCCTTCGCTACATCCTCGCCCCGGATCCGCTCGCGCCGGTCGTCGCGGTGAACGTCTGGTATGGCGTCGGGTCCAAGCACGAGGTGGAGGGGCGCACCGGCTTCGCCCACCTCTTCGAGCACGTGATGTTCCAGGGGTCGGCCCACGTGACCAAGGCCGAGCACATCTCGCTCATCCAGGCCGCCGGCGGGACGATGAACGGGACGACCTGGCTCGACCGGACGAACTACTTCGAGACGCTGCCGAGCCACCGGCTGGACCTTGCCCTGTGGCTCGAGGCGGACCGCATGGCGACGCTGCTCGACGCGCTGAACCAGGACAACCTGGACAACCAGCGCGAGGTCGTGAAGAACGAGAAGCGCTGGTCGTACGACAACCAGCCGTACGGCCTGTGGTTCCACAAGCTGCAGGCGCACGTCTTCCCGCCGGAGCACCCGTACCATCACCCGACGATCGGCTCGATGGAGGACCTCGACGCGGCCTCGATCGAGGACGTCTCCTCGTTCTTCCGCACCTATTACGCGCCGAGCAACGCGGTCCTCTCGATCGTCGGCGACTTCGACCCGGCCGACGCCCGCGCGTCCGTGCAGCGCTGCTTCGGGCCGATCGGCGCCGCTCCGCCCCTGCCGCCGCTGCCCGACATGTCGCTCCCGCTGTCGCTCGGCGGCGAGGTCCGCGAGGTGGTGACCGACCGGGTCCCGCTGACGCGCGTGTACTTCGGCTTTCGGGCGCCGGTCTTCGGCGACCCCCGGCTGCGCGCGCTCGAGATCGGCGGCCAGATCCTCGCGGGGGGCAAGGGGAGCCGGCTCCACCGACGGCTCGTCCGCGAGGAACGGATCGCCCAGGACGTCACGTTCTTCGTCATGGGGTTCGTCGGGGGCGCCTCGATCGCCGCCGGCTGGGCGACGGTGCGCCCGGGCGTCGAGGCGGCGCGCGTCGAGGCCGCCTACCTCGAGGAGCTCGACCGGATCGGAAGGGGGCTCGTCACGGCGGACGAGCTGGGCCGCGCCCACGCCCTCGTCGAGACC
Source organism: uncultured Chloroflexia bacterium (assembly GCA_963717255.1). GTDB lineage: Bacteria > Chloroflexota > Limnocylindria > Limnocylindrales > CSP1-4 > CAIYQJ01. Next base: position 363,932 of record CAVQVT010000006.1, read on the forward strand.
GAGTCCCTCGCCGCACTCCAGCGCGTTGAGGACCGCGCCGACCAGCTGTCCATGTATGCCACGCTCTTCGACGACCCGGACCGCATCAACCGCGAGCTCGCCGGCTACCTGGCCGTGACCGCGGAGGACGTCCGTGCCGCGTGCGCCGAGGTCTTCCGCGCCGACAACCGCGCGGTCATCACGTACGTGCCGGCGGAGGAAGCGCCGTCGGGGGAGACACCGCCGGGGCCCGCCACGGCGGGGCAGGGAGCCGCTGCATGAGCGCCGAGCATCTCGCGACGCGCCCGGTCTCCGGCACGCCGCGTCCCTATGACTTCCCGCCCTTCACCAAGTCCTGGCTCGCCAACGGCGTCGAGGTGCGCACCGTCCACCTCCCCGGGCGCCCGCTCGTCTCCGCCGTGGTCGCCATCCGGCGGGGTGCCACGGACGAGGATCCGCGTCTCGCCGGCGTCTCGGCGCTGGCCGCCCGCGCCCTTTCCGAGGGCACGCAGCGCTACGACGCCATCGCCTTCGTCGAGGCGGCGGAGCGCCTCGGCGCCGACCTTCACGCGTCTGCCGGCTGGGACGCCGCGTCCACGAGCGTCGAGGTCCCCGGCACCCGGCTGGGGCCGGCGATGGAGCTGCTCGCGGAGATGACGCTCCGACCGTCGTTCCCCGAACACGAGGTCGAGCGCCTGCGGGACCAGCGGATGAACGAGATCCTCCAGGCCTTCGCCGACCCGCGCTCGCGGGCCGAGATCGCGTTCGTGTCCACGATCTACACTGCCGACTCCCCGTACGGCCGGCTCCTCGGGGGCGACCGGGAGACCGTCCCGGGCCTCGGCGTACCGACCCTCCGCGCCCGCCATGCGGCGTGGCTCGACCCGGAGCGGATGACGATCGTCGTCGGCGGGGACCTCGACGCGATCGACGTGCTCGGGATCGTCGAGCCGCTCTTCGGCGGGATCCCGCGCGCCTCGCGCGCTGGCGCGAGCCCGGGCGTTGTCGCCGCCTCGGCCGTCGACCGCACGATCGTCCGCCTCCACGATCGGCCGGGTGCGGTCCAGACAGAGATCCGCGTCGGCCACGTGGGGCTGGCGCGGAGGATCCCCGACTTCCACGCGGTGAGCGTCATGAGCGCGATCCTCGGGGGGCTCTTCGGATCGCGCCTGAACATGCGCCTGCGCGAGGAGAAGGGGTACACGTACGGCGCCCACGCCGGCTTCGACCTCAGGGTCCACCCGGGGCCGTTCGGCGCGCGGGCCCCAGTCGAGACGGACGTCACCGCGCCCGCCGTCGTCGACCTGCTGGCCGAGATCCGCCGGATGCGCGACACGGACGTGACGGACGACGAGCTGCGAGCCGCGAAGGACTACCTCATCGGGGTCTTCCCCCTCCGGTTCGAGACGCCGGGCCCGGTCGTGACGGCCCTCGCCGGCCTCGCGACCGCCGAGCTGCCGGACGACGAGCTCGCCCGGTACCGCCCGGCGATCTCGGAGGTGACGGTGGGCGACGTCCGGCGGGTGGCCGAGGAGCACCTCCATCCCGACCGCTCGGCCATCGTCCTCCTCGGCGACGCGGACCGGATCGCGGGGGACGTGGAGGCGGCGGACCTGGGGGACCTGGAGATCATCCACGAGGATCCGCCGGCTTCCTGAAGCCTTCCGGGGGTCCGCCGCCTCTGACGTGGTACCGGGCCGGTCCCGGGCGCGCCCGTCGGACGGGGACTACACTCGCCCCGTGATCGTCGTCATCGGCACCCCGGCGTACAGTCCCGGGCGCGAGGGCGCCCCCGGGACACCCGCGGGCATCGCGTCCGCGATCGCCTGTGCCGCGGCCGCCGCGGGCGCCCGAGTGGAGATGGCCGCGCGCGTCGGCGACGACCCGGCCGGCGACGCGCTCCTCCTCGCGCTCGCGCGCGCCCGGGTGGGCCACTCGGCCACGCTCCGGGATCCCACCCGCCCCACGGCCGTCGTCGATGCCCCGGCCCCGGACGGCGCGCCCCTCGTCCCGCTCGACGACGAAGACGGCGCCGCCTCGCTCGCCGCCGGCCTCGCGGACGAGCCCTCCACCGATGCCGCCGGCGTCGATCCTGCCGCATCGCTCGACGCGGGCGACCTGGATCTCGCGCTCGGATACCTTCTCGACGCGCGGGTCGTGGTGGTGGCGCAGCCGCTCAGCGAGGACGCGGCGGCAGCCGCCGCTCGTCGGGCCGCCTTCGCGGATGCCGTCCTCGTCGCGGTCGTCGGGCCGGACGAGCCCGTCCCCGCGGCCCTCGACCGGGCGATCGTCTTCGAGCGCGACGAGGGCGGCGGGGATGCGTTCGCCACGCTCGTCGGCCGGTTCGCAGCATCGCTGGACGCGGGGACCGAGCCGGCGGAGGCCTTCGGCGAGGCGCGCTCCACGCTCGGCTGGAGCCCCGTCGCGGACTGACACGGGTGACGCGGACTCAGGCGGGAGTGGCCTCCGGCTCCGCGTCGAGGTCGATCGGCTCCACGAGGATCGGCCCGTCATTCCGCACGTCGCTCACGTAGCGCGCGACGGGGAACCGCATGAGGCCGGCAACCGGGGCCGGCACGAGCAGGCCCTGGAGCTCCGAGTCGTCCACGGGCTCGGCGCCGAGCCAGCGTGCCCAGGCGTCCTCCGGGATGATGACGGGCATCCGGTCGTGGATCGGGGCGAGGATCTCGTTGGCCGCGGTCGTGACGATCGAGAAGGTGCGGAGCGGCTCCGCGCCCTCCGGCGCGTCCGGCTCGCGCCAGGTCGACCAGATCCCGGCGAGCGCGAGAGTCCGGCCGTCCTCCCGCCGGATGACATACGGCTGGCTGGGCCCCTTTCCCTCGCGGTGCCACTCGTAGAAGGCATCGGCCGGCACGAGGCACCGGCGCTTCTGGAAGGCGCTCCGGAAGGCGTTGCTCGTCGCGATCGTCTCGGCACGAGCGTTGATCATCCGCGAACCGATCCGGGGGTCCTTGGCCCAGGTGGGCACGAAGCCCCACTTGTAGGGGACGACCGCGCGCCGTTCGTCGCGCTGGACGACGACCGACGCCTTCCGCATCGGCGCGAGGTTGTAGTGGCCCCCGGGGTCGTCCGCGAGGTTCTCCGCGCCGAAGATCCTCGCGAACTCCGAGGTCGAGAGCTGCTGGGTGAACCGTCCGCACATGACCGCATCGTCGCACCCATCGGCCGGGCCCGCCAGACCCCGACCGCGAGGCGGCCACTCCGCGAGGACAGCGCGGACGGCGTTCCGAGCCCCACTCGGCTAGAGTCCCGCCGTGGGCACGACCTTCCAGACCGACCCGGGCGTCCCGGGCCCGCTCGACGCGGCGACCGCGACGGCGCTCCTCGACGCGGCGGACGCCGCGATGGTCGAGAACGAGCCGCAGCGCGCGGCCGCGTTCGCGTCCCGCGTCATGGGCAACGCCGACCCGGCGGTGAGCGGCCGCGCGATGGTCGCCTACGGGGACGCCGTGGACCGGCTCGGCTACGAGGACGACGCGCTGGAGACGTGGCGTCGTGCCGCGACGCTGCCGCCGTCGCCCGCGACCTACGCCGCGCTCCGGCGCATCGCCTCCGTCCTCGTCCGGCGCAGCGACACCCGCGGCGCCCTCGAGGCCTACCGCCGGGCGGACGCGCTCGCGCCGCCGGAGGACCGGGCCGAGATCGCCTCGCGCATCGGCTGGCTGTCGAAGGACCTGGGCGACGAGCGCGGCGCGCGGCGCGCCTTCGCACGGAGCCGCGGTGGACAGGCGCCGCCGGTCGCCACGATCGGGATCATCGCCGTGACGTCGATCGTCTCGATCCTCGCGCTCGTGGACGACGGCACGATCTTCGCGCTCCTCGCCCTGGACAAGCCCGCGCTCGCGGCGGGGGAGTGGTGGCGTCTGGTCTCGCCCACGCTCGTCCACGGCGGCCTCATCCACCTGGGCTTCAACATGCTGGCGCTGTGGATCGCCGGCTCGCTCGTCGAGCGCCTGTACGGCGCCCCGACGATGCTCGCTCTCTACCTGCTCACGGCCGCGGCAGGGTCGGCGGCGAGCTTCGCGTTCGGCGGACCATATCCATCCGTCGGCGCGTCGGGCGCGGTCTTCGGGTTCTTCGGGATCCTCTTCGCGGTCCAGCGGGTGCACGACCCGGTCCTCGACCGGCGTGCCCGCGCCGCCCTGACCCAGATGGGCGGGCTCATCGCGATGAACCTGGTGCTCGGCCTCGTCATGACGGGCGGCGGGATCCCGATCGACATCGCCGCCCACGTCGGCGGGCTCCTCGCCGGACTGTGGCTGGGCTACCTGCTCGCGCCGGGACGCGTCCCCACCGTGGCCTCGATGTGGCAGCGCCCGGATGGCGATCCTCCGCCCGACCGCCGGGTCGCCCTCTTCCGTGTCGTCGGCGTCGTCGGGCTGGTCGTCGTCATCGTCGCGCTCGTGCTCGTCGGACCGATCGCCAGCTTCGCCTGAACCCTCCCTGGCGATCCGTCCAATCCGTCCGCGCGCCGCCTGCGATAGGACAGGTGACTCGGGCTCACACAGACCCGGGCCCGAGCACAGGGAGACTGGAACCGATGAACCGACGGCTCAAGGCCATCACGTCCCTCGCCTTCGCGGGCATCCTGGCGACCGCGGTGGCCGTCCCGGCCTTCGCTGCCGACAAGGCGATGGTCCGCGCTCTGCACGCGTCGCCCGACGCCCCGGCCGTGGACATCTACGTCGACGACGCCAAGGTCCTCTCCGGGGTCACGTTCAAGACCCTCAGCGACTACCTCGAGCTCGACGCGGGCTCGTACAAGGTCTCGATCAAGGCCGCCGGCACGGACACCGTCGTCTCGAGCATCGACGCCACCGTCGACGCCGGCACGAAGTACACGATCGCCGCGATCGGTCCGCTCGCCAGCATCAGCATGACGGCGTTCGTGGACGACGGGATGACCTCGGCGGACGAGGCCAAGCTCCGCGTCGTGCACCTGTCGCCCGACACCGGTGGCGTTGACGTGGCCCTCGCGGGCCAGGCGGCCGCCGACGCCCCTGTCAAGAACCTCACCTACCCGAACGCCACCGACTACCTCGCGCTCCCGGCCGGCACCTACGACTTCGAGGTCCGCCCGACGGGCACGACGACCGTCGCCCTCAACCTCCCCGGCACCGCGCTCGCCGCGGACACGAACTACACGGTCTTCGCCGTCGGGTTCTCCGCGGCCGGCACCCCGTCCGACCAGGCGCTCACCGTCGTCGTCGGCGTCGACGCCGCGGGCACGTCCTCGGGCGGCGGCACCGGCAGCACGGAGACGCCGCCGGAGACCAGCACCCTCGGCGACACGACCTCGAGCACCTCGACCGTCCCGCTCGTCCTGCTCGCGCTCGCCCTCGTCGCCACGATCGGCGTCCTCGTCCCGCTCCGCCGCCGCCTCTCGGAGACGACGGAGAAGTAGTCGACCCCCCACGCAGCCCCGAGGCCCCCGGCGGTTCCCGCCGGGGGCCTCGGTGATTCTCGCGATCGCATCCCGCCGGCGGGTCCGCCCGCTGCTCGGCGGCTCAGGCGGGCGAGCCGCCCTGGGCCCCCTTCCACCGGGGGTCCTCGCCGTCGGAGAGCGACGGCCCCAGGATGTCCCGCAGCCGCATGAGGGCGGTCCGGATGCGCGTCTTGGCCGTCCCGAGGGGGATCTGCAGGCGCTCCGCGACCTCCACGTGCGTGAGTCCGGCGAAGAACGCGAGCTCCACCGCCTCCTTCTGCGCCGGCGGGAGCCGGTCGATCGCGTCGCGGACGCGCTCCCCCTGGATCCGCCGCCACGCCTCGGCGTCCACGTCGTCGGGCGCCTCCTCGAGGGCCAGGTCGGCCTCGACCGTCCGCTTCTGGACCGTGACCTCGCGCCGGACCGCGTCGATCGCCTTGTGACGCGCGAGGGCGAACAGCCAGGCCGACACCGAGCCCTTGGCCGGGTCGAAGCGCTCGGCGCTCCGCCAGACGGCGATGAAGACCTCCTGCACCACGTCCTGGGCGGTCCGCTCGCTCCGGGTGACCTGCCGCGCGAGCGAGTAGAGGGCGCCCGCATAGCGCTCGTGGAGCGCCTCGATGGCGCGCTCGTCGCCGTCGCGGATGCGGACGAACAGCGCCACGTCCTCCGCGCGGCGGGCCGCGAGGGCCTCGTCCCGGGCCTGGTCGCGGGCGGACAGCTCCTCCGGCCGCGGCTCAGTCACGCCGGCCTCCCGCGGCGGCGAGCGACCGGGCGGCGAGCAGGTCGGAGCGGTCGCCGAAACGGTCGAGCAGGCGGTACCCGTTGCGACGCGCGAGACGGTCCCGGCGCGCCTCCGTGCGTGACGGCTCGCCGGTCCCCCGGGCCTGCCCGGCGACCGGGTCCTCCTCGTGGCGCACGACCGGCAGGTCCAGGCGGACCGCGCGGCGCGGCGGGGCGTCCGGGTCGTCGCCGGCGCGAAGGGCGAGGCTCCACCACGCGTCGAGGAAGCGCGGGACGACGAAGCGCTCGTCGAGCGGACCCAGGCGCTCATAGTCGTCGCGACGGAAGGCGAGCCACGCGCCGTCGATGGCATCGGGGTCGGCGGCCGCGGTCTCGGCGAGGTGCGGCAACTCCGTCGCCGCAGTGCCGAACGCGCCGGCGACGGCCACGCCGGGGTCCGCGAGCGCGGCGACCAGGGGAGAGATCGCGTCCCCGGTCAGCTCGACCGCCGTCGCGGCAAGGACGACGATCGCGCCCCGGGCGCGCCGCATCCCGACGTTCGCCGCGGCCGCGGCACCGAGCGCCTCAGCGGTGCGCACGACCTCGATGCCCGGCCCTCCGTCCCCGATGCTGGGCGCGGCCGCAGCCGCGGCGAGGGGCGCGTCCCATGCGGGGCCCGGGTCGTTCCCGGCGACGACCACATGCGTCCCGGCCGGCGCATGTGCCCGCAGCGAGCGCACGAGGCGCACGAACGCCTCCTGGTCGCCCTCGGCCACGATGGCCACGGTGGCCGCGGCGTCCGGCGGGTCGCCGAGGACCGAGGGAACGCTCCGTGCCGCGCCGTAGCGCGTGCTGCCGTCGACCACGACGTCCGGCGGGACCGCGGGGAAGAGCGACCAGCCTCGCCCCGCGTCCTCGACTTTCCAGCCGGCGGCCTCGATCGTCGCCTTCAGTGCGTCCGCGCGCGGCCAGTCGCGGCGCGCGCGCGCCTCTGCGCGCTCCTCCGCGCAGGCCACGATCTCTGGCGGCGGTGCAGGGCGTGCGGGGCGCCCGGGCCGCGTCGCCCCGGCGGGGGCGGCGGGCACGGGCCTGGGTCCGTCGGCACTCACGCCACCAGTCTACGGCGCGTTCGCGGTCCGGGTCGACGACGGGCCCGGCACCGGGCCGGGCGCGGGTCCCGGGATCGAGGGCAGACGCACGACGACCCGGGCGCCGTGGGGCTCCGCGGCCTCGGCCCAGGCGTCCCCGCCGTGGGCCCGCGCCAGATCGCGGACGATCGACAGGCCGAGCCCCGATCCCGGCCCGGACCGCGACGGGTCCGCGCGGAAGAAGCGCTCGAAGACGCGGTCGCGCGTGCCCGGCGGGAACCCGGGGCCGTCGTCGGTCACCGCGAGCAGCACCCCGGGCGGCACGGCCGTCGCCCGCTGGCCACGCCGCCGCCGGACGGGCGCGCCGGCTGGGTCCGAGGCCGCGGAGACCACGATGGCCCCGCCTGGCCCGACGGCGGCCAGGGCGTTCTCGACGAGGTTGGCCATCATCCGGTCCACGGCGACCCGGTCGGCGGAGAACAGGACCCGTGCGGCCGGCTCCGCTCGCCCCGTCAGGGAGACGCCGGCCGTCTCGGCCGCGCCCGCGAACCGCGCGACCGTCTCGTCCACGACCGCGGTCCCCTCCAGGACCTCCGGGTGGAGCGAGCCCGGCGCGACGTCGTCGGCATTGTCGAGCTCCTCGAGCATGCTGCCGAGCCTGTCCGCCTCCTCCGAGATCGCCGCCGCCGCGCGCGTCGCCTCCGGGCCGGTCGCCGTGCCGTCGCCGAGCGCCTGGGCGAAGCCGCCGATCACCGTGAGGGGGGTGCGGAGGTCGTGGCGGAGGTTCTGGAGCAGGTCGGCCTCCTCGCGCCGTCGTCGTTCGAGCTCCAGGGTCATCGCGTTGAAGTGCCCGGTGAGCTCGCGGACCTCCGTCGGCCCGCCGAGCGGGAGCGGCGCAGAGACGCCGCCGGGCACCCTGGACGTCGCGTCCGAGAGGGCCCGGAGCGGGCCTGCCACGGACCGCCAGAGCAGCCAGCCGACGGGAACCCCGACGAGGAGCAGCACGAGGAGGACGATCGGAAGGGTACGGACGACGTCACGCGCGGCGAGGCCGGCGGCGACGTCGGGGGTGCTGACGATGATCGCGCGCGCGTTCCCCGTGGCCTGGACGCGGACCGCGATGAGCGCGTAGCGGAGCGGACGGCCCGTCGCATCGACGGCGGATCCGTGCGAGATCGCCCCTGCAGCGGACCCGGGGTCGACATCCACCGGCGCGGCGGGTCCGGCGTCCCCGAGACGCACGATCCGCCCCTCGGCCGTGCGGAAGGTGACGGCGACCTCCTCGGGTACGTCGTCGCGGAGGGTCTCGAGGATCTCGCGTGGGCGTGCGCCGTCCGCGAGCATCTGGCGAGCCGTCCCCGCGAGCCCGTCCGCGAGGTCGGTCAGGCGCGCGTCCTGGGCCTCGGTGTGGAGGGTGCGCAGCGCGAGGAAGAGGGCGCCCCCGGTCCCGACGAGGACGGCGAGGGAGAGTGCGGCGAACGCGACCGCGATGCGGGCGGCGAGCGACCGGGTCACGCGGCCTCAGTCCTTCGGCCCGGATCCGGTGGCCTCACCCCCGGATCCCGCCGACCCACCGGCGGGGGGCGTCTCGCGCGCGCGCGGCGCAAGCCGGTATCCGACGCCCCGCAGCGTCTCGAGGTGGGGGCCGTCGTCGCCGAGCTTCTTGCGGAGCTCGGCCACGTGCACGTCCACCGTCCGCGTCTCGCCGGGGAAGTCGGTGCCCCACACGTTCTCGAGGAGCGCCTCGCGGGTGTGCACGACGCCGGGATCGCGCGCGAGGGCGAAGAGCAGGTCGAACTCGCGGGGACGCAGAGCGAGGTCGCGCTCGCCGACGGCGGCGAGGCGGCGGCGCGGGTCGATCCGCAGCGTCCCGACCGAGGCCGGCGCGTCGCCGGTCGCGGTGGCGTCCGCGCGGCGGAGGATGGCCTTCACCCGCGCCACGAGGACGCGGGGGTTGAACGGCTTCGTCACGTAGTCGTCGGCGCCCAGCTCCAGGCCGACCACGGCGTCCACGTCGTCGCTCCGCGCGGTGAGCATCAGCACGGGGGTGGAGCCGCGCCGGCGGATCTCGCGGCAGACCTCGTACCCGTCGAGGCCCGGGAGCATGAGGTCGAGCACGACGAGGTCGGGAGCCTGGCGCGCATGCGCCTCGAGCGCCTGGCGACCGTCGCTCGCGACGATGACCCGCAGGCCCTCCTTCTCGAGGTAGAGGCGGACGAGGTCGACGATGTTCCGCTCGTCGTCGACGACGAGCACGGTCTTCACGCTGCCGAGGATACCCTTGGTTGTGAGCTGGCCGGCCGTCCCGTGCAAACGGGACGTAAGACGCCGGCGGTGCCTCCGTGCGCACGGAGCGGAACGGCGTCGGCCGATGGAGGGCGGGATGTTCGCGATGCTCGGCGGGGCCGCATGGGGCGGGGGGGACCCGGCGGAGGCGCTCGCGGCGCAGGCGGGCGCCGGGCTCGAGGTGGGCACCGACGGCCGGCAGACGATCCCGGAGGGCCCGGACGCCGCACGTCTGGCCGACGACCTGGTCGCGGGCCGCGGGATCGGCAGCGTCGAGCGGTGGGCCGCGTCCGTGGCCGTCGCGCCGACGGCCACCGTGGCAGTGGCCGCGGCGCTTCCCGGGCCGTACTCGCTGGCGCGGGCCGCGGAGCCGGGCGCGGCCGCGTCGGCCGCCGCCGACGTCGCACTGGTGCGCGCCCTGGCGGAGGCGCTCGCGCGCGAGGCCGGCGCCCTCGGGGCGGCCGGCTGTCCCTTCGCACGGGTGGACGAACCCGACGCCCTCGCGCCGGCGGCGCACGACGCGGAGCGTGCCGCGTTCGCTGCGGCGCACCGGTCGCTCGTGGCCGGGGCCGCGTCCGAGGACGCGGCGATCCACCTGATGCTCGCGCTCACGGGGGGAGACCACGAGGGGATCGGGGCCGCGACGCTCGCGGGGCTCGGCTACGACTCCTACCTCTTCGACCTCATCGCCGGGCCGACGGACTGGCGGCTCATCGCCGCGCTCCCGGAGGAGCGCGGGATCGTCTGCGGGGTGGTGGACGCGGCGACGTCGGCCGGGGACGCCCCCGAGGTCCTCGTGTGGGCGGCGCACTACGCGGCGAGCACGCGAGGGCGGGGGCTCGCGCGCGTCGGCCTCGCGACGACGGGCAGCCTCGCGGCGCTCGACCGCGACGCGGCGGTCGCCAAGATGCGGGCGCTCGGAGAGGGTGCGCGGATCGCGGCGCTCCCGGCCGACGGGATCCGCGCGACCCTCGACCCGAGGGCGATCGACATGCGGTCGGCGGCGCTGGGGGCATGGTCGGCGGAGACGGGGCTCCCGCGGCGCCCGCGGGTGTAGATTCCGTCTCCCGGTCGCGCGCGTGCGCCGCCGCGAGCCCGACGGACGTGCTGCGAGGGACGATGGACCTGCGAGTCGAGACGGTGGGTGAGCGAGACCGGATGCCGTCGGCACCGGCCGGACCCGCGGCCGCGTCCTCGATCGAGGCGCTCGGGGAGGCGCTCCGCGCCCACGGGTATCTCGCGGACCGGTCGCTCGCGACGACGACCTTCCTCTCGCTCGCGCTCGGGCGTCCGCTCCTGCTGGAGGGCGAGGCGGGGGTCGGCAAGACCGAGCTCGCGAAGACCCTCGCGGAGGTCCTCGGCGCCGAGCTGATCCGGCTCCAGTGCTACGAGGGGCTCGACGTCAACAGCGCCGTGTACGAGTGGAACTACCCGCGCCAGATGCTGGAGATCCGCCTCCTGGAAGCCCGCGGCGAGATCGACCGCGCGACCGCGCACGACATCTTCGGGCCCGAGTTCCTCCTTCGCCGGCCGCTCCTACGGGCGCTCGAGAGCCGCGATGGGGTCGCGCCCGTCCTCCTCATCGACGAGGTGGACAGGGCGGACGAGGAGTTCGAGGCGTACCTGCTGGAGATCCTGTCGGACTTCCAGGTCACCGTCCCGGAGATCGGGACGATCCGCGCCGAGGTCCCGCCGCGGGTCGTCGTGACGTCGAACCGGACGCGCGAGGTCCACGATGCCCTGAAACGCCGCTGCCTCTACCACTGGATCGACTACCCGTCGCTCGAACGCGAACGCGAGATCGTCCTCACGCGGGTGCCGGACGTCCCGGACCGCCTGGCCACCGCGATCGTGGCCTTCGTCCACGGCCTGCGGGAGGCCGACCTGACGAAGGTCCCCGGGGTGGCCGAGACGCTCGACTGGGCGGCTGCGCTCCTCGCACTGGGCGCCCGCGAGCTGGCCCCCGCGCTCGTGGACGAGACCCTCGGGGTCCTGCTCAAGTACGAAGAGGACGTCCGCGCCGTCCGGGGGGCCGCGGCCGCGGCGATCCTCGCGCGGGCGACCGCCTGAGGCGCGGGATGCACACGGGCCCTCCGGCGGCCGGCGCCACGGATGCGGCGATGGGGTCGGTCTCCGGCACCACGTTCGTCTCGAACACCCTGCTCTTCGCATGGGCGCTGCGCGGCCGCGGCATCCCGACCGACCTCGGCGGCGTCGTGGACTTCGTCCGCGCCCTCACGATCGTCGACATCGGCGACCGCACCCAGGTGCACGCGGCCGGATCGGCGATCTTCGTCCGGCGGCGGGACGACCTGCCCGTCTACGACGAGGTCTTCGACCTCTTCTGGCGCCGTCACGAGCTGCGCGTGGAGCCGCCGTCCGACGAGGCGACGACGCCCCGACCCCCGGACGCGCGCGACCGGGAGCATGCGGCGGTGGAGTCGCGGCCGGAGGCTCCCGGAACACGCCCCACCGGGGCGCCGCAGCGCGCCGAGCCTGCCGGCGACGAGGAGGCCGCCACCGGGGAGGCTGCAGTGGTGACGCCCCGCGCGTACAGCGCGGAGGAGGCGCTGCGGCACCGAGAGTTCGACAGGATGTCCGCCGCGGAGCTGCGCGACGCCGAGAGGCTCATCGGCGTGCTCCGGCCGCGCCTCGAGACGCGGCGGACGCGCCGGCAGGAGCTGCATCCGCACGGGACGCGCCTCGCGCCGCGGGCGATGCTCCGACGCAACCTCGCGTCGGGCGGCGACCTGGTGGACTGGGTCTGGCGGCGCCCGCGCCGGCGGCCGCGGTCCATCGTGGTGATCTGCGACGTCTCGGGGTCGATGGAGCGGCACAGCCGGCTCCTCCTGCGGTTCGTCCACGCGCTGTTCCGCTCGCCCGGCGTGCGGGCCGAGGCCTTCGTCTTCGGCACGCACCTCACGCGCGTGACGCGCGAGCTGCGCGGCCGCGACCCGGACCGTGCGCTGACGCGCGTCTCGGATGCGGTCACCGACTGGTCGGGCGGGACCCGGATCGGCGAGTCGCTCCGGACGTTCAACCTGCGGTGGGCGCGGCGGACGCTGCGGACGAGCGGCGTCGTCGTGGTCGTCTCCGACGGCTGGGACCGCGGCGACCCCGCGCTCGTCCGGACCGAGGCGGCACGGCTCCAGCGCGGCTGTCACCGGCTCGTGTGGCTGGACCCGCTCGCGGGCGTCGGCGAGGAGTACCGGCCGCTCGCGGCCGGGATGGCGGCCGCGTACCCGTCGATCGACGATCTCCTCCCGATGCGGGACGTGACGAGCCTCGCGCGGCTCGGCGAGGTGCTCGCGGGCCTGCCGGGCGACCGGGCGGGTCGCCCGGAGCGGCGCGGTCGCCCGCGGGTGCACCGGACGCCCGCCCACGGCGCGGCCGGGCACGGCGGCGGGGCATCGCGGGCATGGCGTGACGCGCCGGCGGTCGCGCTGGGCGCCGATCGCACGGCGCCGGAGACGGCGAGGACGATCGCGTGAAGGCCGCGGATCTCTCGGGAGGACTGACGACGTGCGTGAGCTGACGGAGGCCGTCCGCGCATGGAACAGGGCGGGGGTGGAGGCCGGCCGGGCCGTGGTCGTGCGGACGTTCGGATCGGCGCCGCGGCCGGAGGGGGCGAGCCTGGTCGTCGCGACGGATGGCCGGATCCTCGGCTCCGTCTCCGGCGGATGCGTCGAAGGGGCCGCCGCCGAGGAGGTCGGTCGGGCGCGCCGCGACGGCGTCTCTCGCGTCGTCCGGTACGGCATCAGCGACGAGCAGGCGTGGGACGTGGGCCTGGCGTGCGGCGGGACGATCGACGTGCTCGTGGAGCCGTCGGTCCGCCCGGAGGTGCTCGATGCCGCCGAGGCAGGCGCGGGGCGCGCCGTCGCCGTCCTCCTTCCCGTCGACGCGCCCCGCGACGTCCGCGAGCCGCATCCGATGGGCCCCGGGGAGCCGCCCGGCCCATCGCTGGTCCTGGACACCGACGGGATCCGGCTCGCCGGCGGCCTGGGCGACCCGGCGGCGGACGAGGCGGTCGCGCGGAGCGCGGCCGCTGCGCTCGCGGAGGGCCGGAGCCGGATCGTGGTCGTCCCGGTGGGCGGGGTCGAGCGGCAGGTCTTCGTCGAGGCGTTCCCCGTGCGGCCGCGGCTCGTCGTGGTCGGCGCGGTCCAGCTCGCCGTCCCGCTCGTCGAGATCGCGCGGACGCTCGGCTACGTCACCGTCGTCATCGACGGTCGCGCGTCGTTCCTCACGGAGGAGCGTTTCCCGGGCGCGGACCGGCTGGTGCTCGGGTGGCCCGACGAGGCCGCCGAAGCGATCGGCCTGGGGTCGGAGGACGCGCTCGCGATCCTCACGCACGACCCCAAGTTCGATGACCCGGCGATCGTCCTCGGGCTCGCGCGCGGCTGCCGGTACGTCGGTGCCGTCGGCAGCCGGCGGACGCAGGCCGGCCGGCGCGCGCGGCTCGCCGCCTCCGGCGTGAGCGAGGCGGACCTCGACCGGGTGGCCGGTCCGATCGGCCTCGACCTCGGCGGCCGGTCGCCCGAGGAGACGGCCCTCGCGATCATGGCCGAGATCGTCGCGGCGCGGCACGGTGGATCGGGCCGCGCGCTGCACGCGATCGTCGCCGAGGAACGCGCGCGCGCAGCCGGCGAGCGGGCGGCCGCATCCGGCGCGGCTGACGGCGAGGGTGCGGCGCGGTGACCGAGGCGCGACGGGTCGTGGCGGTCGAGCTCGCCGCGGGTGCCGGCACGCGGTTCGGCGGCGGCAAGCTGACGGCGCCGCTGGACGGGCGCCCGCTCGCGGCGCACGCGGCCACGGCGGCGCTCGCATGCGGGATCGGCCGGCTCGTCGTGGTGCTCGGCGCGGACGCGGACGCGGTCGAGGCGGCCCTCGTCGCGGACGGCACGCTCCCCGGCTCCGGGCGGGCGGGGACGGGAGGCTTCGCGGTCGCCGAGGCCGGGGACGCCGGCGGCGATGCCCCTGCCGGACAGGCCGAGGGCGCGGGCGACGCCCCGAGGGTCGTCGCCGTGCGGAACGACGCCTGGGCGACGGGCCTCGCATCGTCGGTGCGCCGCGGGATCCGCGCCGCGGCGGAGGTCGCCCCGGACGCCGACGCGGCGCTCCTTCTCCTCGCCGACCAGCCGCGCGTGCTGCCCGCCACCATCGCACGTCTCCTCGCGGCCGGGGTGGACGAGGCTCGGCCCTTCGCCGTCGCCGCGCGCCCCGGCGGCCCGCCGAACCCCGTCCTGGTCCACCGGAGCGCGTGGCCGCTGGCCGAGGGTCTCCGGGGCGATCGGGGGTTCGGCCCACTGCTGGCCGCCCGGCCGGACCTGGTCCGCTCGGTGGACGAGCTCGTCCCGAACCCGGACGTGGACACGCCTGGCGACCTCGCGGCGGTGAACGACGCGGGCCCGGCCATCGACGCCGCGGCATCCTCCGGCCGCCCGGGCGTCGAGCCGCGCCACCTCCACCGGGCGGAGGCCGTCTGGGTCGCCCGCGTCCGCGCCAACGACGAGCAGTCGCTCCGCGTCCGGGAGACGCCGGAGCCCCAGGACTTCTACGGGCCCGTCACGGGCGTCTTCGTCGCCGATCCGCGCCGGCAGGACGACTCCGTCCTGGACGTGCTCGTCGGCCTCTCCAGGCCGGACGATCGCTGGCTGGACATCGGTGCCGGCGCCGGCCGGTTCGCGCTCCCGCTCGCGCTTCACGTGCGCGAGGTCGTGGCGCTCGACCCATCCCCGTCGATGCTCGGAGCCCTCCGAGAAGGGATGGAGCGTCACGGGATCGACAACGTCCTTGCGGTCGAGGGCCGGTGGCCGGCGGGCGACCCCGCCGTCGACGCCACCCAGCGGGCGGACGTCGCGCTCGTCGCGCACGTCGGCTACGACGTCGAGGCGATCGGGGCGTTCCTCGACGCCATGGAGGCTGCCACGACCCGGCTGTGCGTCGCGGTCCTCGCCGCGCGCGTCCCCTCGTGGCCCGCCGGACGCTTCTGGCCCCCGGTGCACGGCGAGGCGCGGATCGAGCTGCCGGCCCTCGACCCGTTCGTCGACCTGCTCGTCGAGCGGGGGGCGGCCCCGCGGGTGACGATGATCCGGCACGAGCCGCGCGCCTGGAGGTCGAGGGACGACCTGCACGGCTGGGTCCGCCACCAGCTCTTCCTCGCCGAGGGCAGCCAGAAGGACCGGCACGCGCGGGAGCTGCTCGACGCCTGGGCGGTCGAGACGCCCGGGGGCGTCATCCTCGACCACCAGCGGCCGGTGGACCACGGAGTCGTGGCGTGGGAGCCGCCCGACCGGTGACCATGGAGATCGTCCAACGCGTCGTCGGTCCGCTCGCGACGAACCTGTACCTCGTCGCCGACGTGCGCAGCCGCGAGGCGATCGCGATCGACACGGCCATCCCGTCGCTCGACGTCGTCGCCGGCGAGCTGGCCGTCCGCGGCTGGCGGCTCCTCCTGATCGTCAGTACCCACGGCCACTGGGATCACATGGGGGACAACGCGGCCGTCAGCGCCCACACCGGCGCGCCGATCGCCGTCCACCCGGACGACCGCGAGATGCTCGTGCGGCCGCAGCCGCTCTTCGCCCCGTTCGAGATCCCGCCGTGCGTCCCGGCGGTCGACCTCGCCGAGGGCGGGCACGTGCGGGTCGGATCGATCGACCTCGACGTCCTCCACACGCCCGGTCACACGCCCGGCTCGGTCTGCCTTCTCGCGCGCGGGACCGGGACGCTCTTCGCCGGCGACACGCTCTTCTCCGGGGGGTGGGGGAGGGTGGATCTGCCGGGCGGCGACCCGGCGGCGATGGTCGACTCCCTCGCGAGGCTCGAGCGGCTCGACGACGGGATGCGCGTGCTGCCGGGACACGGCGCCGCGACGACGATCGGCCGCGAGCGGCCCTGGCTTGAGCTGGTTCGCCGCGAGGGACGGCTGCTCGCCTGAGCGTCCGGCAGCGGTCGCCGGCGGGCCCGCGCATGGATCGGACGCCGTCGTGCGTAGTACCCGTATGACTGGAACGGCCCGTCGCGAGGCGGTCGAGCAGGCGTATCGCGAGCACGCGGACGACGTGTACCGCGTGGCGTACGCGCTCCTGCGCGACCCCGACGCGGCGGTGGACGCGACGCATGACGCCTTCGCCCGCGCGTACGAGCGGTGGGAGACATACGACGCTCGCCGGCCGCTCCGGCCGTGGCTCATGACGATCGTCGCCAACATCTCCCGCGACGCGCTCCGCCGCCGGCGCGTGCGGACGCTCGCGATCCCCGCGCTGGCCGCGCAGGCGGCCGCGGCGCCGGGCGCCGCCGGCCCTGCCGCGGACCCGGCGGAAGCCGCCGCGCGCCGAGCCCTCGTGGAGGCGGCGCTCGACGGTCTCGAGCCGCGGTCCCGGGCGGCGCTCGTCCTGCGCCACTACCACGGCTATGACTACGCGGAGATCGCCACGATCCTCGGTGCCGCGCCGGGGACCGTCGGATCCCTGCTCTCCCGCGCGCACGCCACGCTCCGGGCCCGTCTCGAGGACGCGTCCGAGGCTTCGGCGAGCGGCTCCCGGGCCGGCGGCGCGGCCGATCGCGAGGTGCTCCCATGACCCGTCCCCCGAACAGCGAGCCCGGCCGGCCAGCCGCCGTGACCGAGGACCCCGAGATCGCGGACCTGGTGCGGCAGGTGGCGTCGGGCTGGTCCATGCCGCCGGCGCGCCTCGGCGCGCGCACATGGCATGACCGCACCGCGCGGCGCCGCAGCGGCCGCTGGGACCGGCTCCTGGCCGCGTCCGCCGTCGCGGCCGCCGCGGTCGTGGTGGTGGCGATGGGCGCCGCACTCCTCGGCGGCCGCGCCGCCCCGGACGATGGCCCGTCGCCGGCGGCGTCGGGCGCGGCCGTCGCACCGGCCAGCCCCGACACGACCCCCGTCTCGCCCGAACCGGGCTCTCCGCGGGCATCCGCGCCGGCGACCCCCTCGCCGGGCCCGGTGACCACGCCGCTTCCCGCGTACGTGGCCCCCGCCGGCCCGGTCTCCGGCCTGAGCATCGGCGCGATCGCCGAGGACGGCTGGCGCGTGGTGGACATGGCCACCGGAGCCGCGTCGGACGCGATCGCTCGCCCGGATGGGTCCGGGAGCCGGCTGTTCGCGCTCGCCGACGGCACCTACCTCTGCGCATGCGCGGCCTTCGAGGGCCGGGATGCCCGGACCCTCCGGCTCACGCTCCGGCGATACGACGCGCTCGGGCGGCCCGGGGACGAGGTCGCGTCGCTCGGGTACGAGGCCGGGTCGGGACGCCCTCCCGGAGCAGTCGACGCTCCGCCGATCTCCATCGACCCGTCGATCTCGGCCGATGGAACGAAGGTCGCTGTCGGGTGGACGACGTGGGACGAGGCGTTCTGGCGTTCCGGCGTGGATATCGTCGACGTCACGCCGGGACGGCGGGGCTCGGGCTACAGGCTGGCGAGCACCGAGCTGCCGCGGGTCCGGCGACCCTCGATGCCTCGGTGGAGCTGTCCGCCCGCTGGGCCGCCTACGCGGGGAGCGGCAAGGCGCTGTCCGCCTGGGCGCCGACCGCCTGGATCTCCCCGGACGGCCGCACGCTCGTGGTGCGTCGATCGCTCGTCGCGGAGGGCGCCGCCGTGCGCGTCGACTGGTTCAGCGGGCCGGCCGTTCCGCTCTCGACCTCGGAGCCTGGCGTCCCCTTCGGCGGCACGACCGACCCGACGCACGCCCCGTGCGCGACGGGCGACGCGGGCGACGCGGCGTGGACGGCCGCGGCGGTGTTCGCGATCGTCTGCAGCGGCGAGTCCTCGTCGGGGGTCCTGCGGTACGACCCGACGGGCCGCGACCTCGGTGCGGTCGACCTCGCGGTGGAGACCGGCGGTGGCCAGTGGCCGGCGATGGCCGGCACCGCGGTGGCCGACGTCCCGACCGGGACCCTGTACCTCTGGGAGCCGTTCATCCGGCGGCTCGTGGCGGTGGACACGATCGCGGGCCGGGTCGCGCGGAGCACGACCATCGACGCGGGCGCGGCGGCCGTCGGGGGGCCGATCGACGCGCTGGCGGCCCTCGCGCGACGGGCGCTCGGTCTCCTCGTCCCCGCCGTCTCGGCCAAGGTCTACCTGGCACCGGCGGTCGCCCTCGCGCCGGACGGGGCGACGCTGTACCTGCTCGGGACGGAGGCGACGTCGTTCGAGTCGGGTGGGTCCGGGTCGCTGGGCGTCGTCGTGATCGGGGCGGCCGACCTGGGGGTCCGCGCCCGCTGGACCCCGACGACGGACCTGCGCTCCATCGCGGTCAGCGCCGACGGGCGGTATGTGCTCGCCGCAGGCGCGCCGGGCGTGGACGCGTCGGGTGCCGAGGCACCGTGGGAGGCGTCGATCACGGCGTGGGATGCCGCGTCCGGGGAGGTCCGCGCGATCGCCGGGCGCCTCGGGACGACCTGGGTCGAGCTCGTGCAGCCGCTGCGCGGCGACTAGGGGCGCAGGCGATCCGGTCGGCACGCGCCGCGCCCCGGCGTCGCGCATGCCGACCCGCGGCGGGAGGGGCGTCCCCCGCGCCCGACGGCGCGGCCCGGCGCGTCAGGTGCCGGCGAGGCGCTCCACCACCGGGGCGAGCTCATCGATGGCACCGGCCATCACCGAGCTGATGCCGAACCGCTCGCGAAGGCCGACGATCTTCTCGACGAGGCCCGCGACCGAGCCGACGAAGACGTGGGGTGACTCGAGGAGGTCGTCGGCCGAGATGTCCACGCCGGTCCGGCCCGGATCCCGTCGGCGATCGTGGCCGCGTCGCGCCGGGCGTGGTCGGTCACGGTGATCGGCGCGACCGTCGGGTAGACGTTGAGCTCCAGCTCGTCGAACCGATCGCCGGCGGCCTCGCGGACCCAGCCGATCTTCTCCTCGGTCGCGGCCGCCGTGATCGTCCGCGGGTCGGCGCGCGTGGTGCCCGGGAGCATCCGCGGGGCCAGCCCCACGATGTCGGCCTCGCGCGCGGCGAGCGTCAGGAGGCGTCTCCCGCCGCCGCCGATGAAGAACGGCGGGTGCGGACGCTGGGGGGGCTTGGGCAGTCCGTCGTGGTCGGTCACGACGTAGTGGGCGCCGGCGTGGGAGAACGGCCCGTCCGCGAAGCACCCCTTCAGCACCGCGACGGCCTCCGCCAGCCGCGCGACGCGGACGCCGACCGGCTCGAACGGCAGTCCGATCGCCGCGTACTCGGGCTCGTTCCAGCCCGCACCCAGTGCGACCTCCAGCCGGCCGCCGGAGAGGAGGTCGATCGTCGCAAGGTCCTGCGCCAGGACGGCGGGATGGCGGAGGTCGTTGTTCAGCACGAACGGCGCCAGGCGCAGGCTGTCGGTGACGGCGGCCGCGTACGCGAGGGCCGGGAGCACGCCGAGCGGCAGGACGAGGTGGTCCGGGAAGACGAGGACCGAGTACCCCATCGCCTCGGCGCGCCGTGCGGCCGCGGCGAGTGCGGGGCCGTCGGGGATGTCGCCCGGCTCCGCGAGGAACCGGAAGGGCCTCACGGGCGTCCTCCCCCATCGCGACGGCTTCGTGCACGCCTTGACGGCCGACCGACGCTCGAACCCGAGCCGTTCGTACAGGCCGAGCGCGCCGGTCGTGTTGTCCGAGTCCACGCCCAGGGCGGCCGACGTCAGGCCGCGTTCACGCGCGTCGGCCATCGCCGCGACAAGGAGTGCCCGCGCGATCCCGCGGCCGCGCCACGGGCGGCGCACGGAGACGCGGTCGATCCAGACCCGCCGCCTGCCGAACCGGGCGTTCTCCTCCGCGTAGACGATCGGCCGGATGACGCCCGCGATCGCGTCGCCGTCCCACGCGATCCGCCAGAGCGAGGGTCGAGATCCGGCTCGGCGAGGGTCGCGTCGGCGTCCTCGTCGGTCATGGCGTGGTGGCCCCAGTGGTCCCGGAACGCCTCGTCCTCCGCCGCGAGCGCGGCACGGAGGATGCTCTCGCCTGCAGGGTCCGGCGCGCGCATCTCGATCCCCGGCGGGAGGGCGCCGGCCGGCAGATCGTCGAGCGACGGCCGCTCGAGGTCCAGGTACCAGCGGACCGGGACGTAGCCCTCGGAGTCGAGGAGCGCCATGGCGCCCGTCCGCCGGGTGTCGGCCCAGCTGAAGAGGACGCGGTCGGCCGGCGCCGCGGCACGTGGCGCGTCCGGCGTCGCGGCAGCACGCGCTCTCCGTCGCGTGGGCCGCGGCCAGCGCCGCAGCGCCGTCGCCTGGTGTCGAAGGAGGGCGCGGCCCAGCCCCCGCCGGCGGACGTCCGGGTGGACGAACCCGGTGTGCTCGTACGCGACGAACACGCCGCGGTCGCGCCACGACGGCGCGCGAACGCGACCGCGCGGCCGTCGATCTCGGCGATGACGAGCGTCCGCCGCGGATCCTCCTCGGAGGCGTGCTCGAGCTCGGCCGCGACCTCCGCGGCGGTCACGTGCTCGTCGATGCCGTCGGCCGCCGACTCGGCGTTCAGGATCTCCGCCAGGGCGCCGGCATCCGCCGGCCCGCGGAAGGTGCGGAACCGGAGGCCCGGGATCGGCGGCGCGTCCGCGACCACGATCCCCGCGCCGCCACCGCCCGTCTCGCCCGGCTCCGTCACCATCGACCTCCTCCCTCGCCGTACTTCGCCCGCAGGATCTCCCGGTACATGACACCACGCCGGCGCGTCTCGCGGCGTTCCTCGGCCCGTGCCCGCGCGTCGAGGCGGGCGGCCGACGCGCGGGCCTCGCGCGCCAGCAGTCGGTGGCTCTCCAGGCGATCTGCCGCGAGGTCGCCGGCCTCGATCGCGGCCTGCACGGCACAGCCCGGCTCCGAGCGGTGGTCGCAGTCGGTGAATCGGCAGCCGCCCGCGAGGGCCGCGACGTCGGCGAAGACCGCGTCGAGGGCGCCCGCGATCTCGGCGCCCGCCATGCCGAGCTCCCGCATCCCCGGCGTGTCCAGGAGGCACCCGCCGCCGGGCAGGCGGACCAGCATCCGCGCGGTCGTCGTGTGGCGGCCGCGGTCGTCGTCCGCCCGGACCACCCCCGTGTCGAGCCGGTCCTCGCCCAGCAGGGCGTTCACGAGCGACGACTTCCCGACCCCGGACGACCCGAGCAGGGCGACGGTCGCGCCCGTCGCGGCCCGCGCCGCGAGCACGCCGACCCCTTCGCCGGTCCGGGCGCTCGCGGCGATGACGGGCACGAGCCCGGCCGTCTGACCGGCGATCCGCAACGCGTCGGCGAGGCCGTCCCGCAGGTCGGCCTTGTTCACGACGACGAGCGGCTCCGCGCCGCTGGCCGCCGCCACCGCGAGGTACCGCTCGATGCGTCGCGCGTTGACGTCGCGGCCCACGGCGGTGACGACGAGGACCACGTCCACGTTCGCCGCGACGACCTGGATGCCGGCCTCGCGACCCGGCTCGCGCCGGACGAAGGCGGTCCGGCGGGGGAGGACGGCGTGGATCGCGGGCGCGATCCCGTCGCCGCCCGGATCGACGGCGGTCCAGTCGCCGACGGTCGGCGCGGGACCGCCGGCGGCGATCGCGTGACGCAGGCCGCCGGACGGCCCGGCGCGGAGCGCGCCGGCGGCGCTCTCCACGTCCCAGCCGGTCCGGTGCTCGGCGACGACGCGCGCCGGGACCGCGCGCGCGGCGAGGTCCGGCGGCAGGGCGCTCCACGCGGCGTCCGCGTGCGCGTCCCAGCCCCACGCGACGAGGGCGAGCTCGCTCATCGGTCTGCCCCGCCCTGGGTCGGGCGATGGGCGCCGCCCGCTGACCCGCCCTCGGCCGACGCCACGCCGGCGCCGGCGCCGGCGCCGGCCGCCGGCATCGGTCGGTGGAAGATGATCTCGCTCCGGTGGACGCGGAAGCCGAGGCTCTCGTAGAGCGCAAGAGCACCGGTCTCGTTCCCGGCGTCCACGTTGAGCGCGGCCTCCCGCATCCCGCGGTCGCGGACGGCACGCAGGCTGTCCGCGAGGAGGGCGCGGGCGAGGCCGCGCCGGCGCCACGGACGCCGGACGGAGATGGACTCGGTCCAGCCGATGAGGCGGCCGGTGCGGGCGTTCGTCTCCGCGTCGATGTACGAGCGGACCTGGCCCGCGACCTCGTCGCCGTCCCACGCGACCCGCCAGAGGCTCGGGTCGGCGAGGGGATCCGCGAGGAACCGCGCCCACGCCTCTTCGGAGCCGTCCGACGCGCCCCAGTGATCGCGGAACGCCTCCACGTCCGCCTCCCAGATCGCGCGGAGGTGCTCCGGGCGGACGAGGCGGGTCTCGAGGCCGTCGGGGAGCGGCACGTCGGGGATCGCCTCGAGGTCGGCGCGGACCATCTCGTAGCCGCGCCGGACCACGACGTAGCCGCGGCGTTCGCTCGCGGCGATGAGCTCGGCGTCCGCTCCCGGCGAGAACGCGTCGAGCACGCGGGGACGGTCCGTCGCCTGGCCGGCGGCGATCTCGATGGACCGGGCCTCGGCCCTGTCGAAGAGTGCGTCGATGACCGAGGGCCGGTGGGGGTCGGGCGCGACGATGAGCGATCGCCCCGTAGGTGCGCTCCCCGTCGCGCGCGTCCGCCCACTCGACGCGGGAGTATCCGACGATCGTCCCGTCGCGTTCTGCGACGACGCAGTCGGTCCGCGGGTCACAGTTCGCCATGTTCGCGTAGAAGGCGTCCTGGGACGCGACCGTCACGAGCTCGAGGAAGCCCATGGCGGTCCGCCAGGCGTTTCCGGCGGCGACCATGCCCGGGTGGTCCGCCGGCCCGGCGTAGGGGCGGAGGCGGACCCCGGGCGGCAGGCCTGCGGCCGGGAGGAGGGCCGGCGTCGGAGCGCCGGCGGGGTGGGGGAGCGACGGCGGCTGCACGCCGCCGTCGCTCCCGGGTGCGCCGGGTCGCCCGGCGACGTCGTGGGCGGTCATCTCGATCACCCCACCCTCTTGAGCTTGCCCGTGCGCTTCGCGTAGCGCTCGGCCCGCCCGAACGCCCAGAGCCCGGCCGGGATGAGCACCGCGCCCATGACGGCGAGCGGGACGAGGTCACCCATGACGTCGGCCACCGAGGCCCCGTCGAGGAGCCCGGCGCGGACGCCGTCAAGGATGTACGTGGCGGGCGACAGGTGCGAGAGCACCTGCATCCACTGCGGGAGGACGTCCACCGGGTAGTAGACGCCGCTCACGACGAGGATCACCGACTGGATGACGAACGTCATCTGCGCCCCGCGCTCCACGTAGAGCAGGGGGAGGATCGCCGCCATCGTCCCGATCCCGATGATCGAGAAGCTGCCGACGAGCATGACGACGACCGCCGTCGGCACGTTGGCCGACGCGAGGTCCAGGCCGAAGAACGCGACGAGGACGACGAGGATGACCGCCGTGTGGACGAGGCCGTACATGACGGCGTACATCGTCGAGCCGAGCAGCTGCGACGAGCGTCGGACGGGCGCCATCATCGTGTACTCGAGCGTCCCCTCCCAGCGCTCCCAGGCGATCGTCTCGGCGATGAAGCTGAAGACGGTCGAGAGGTAGTTCCAGAAGACGGCCCCGATGATGAGGCTGAAGGTGAGCGACGGATCCCCCGCGGCGGCGCCGATGAAGCTGATCGCGAGCGCGCCCGCCAGCGCGTAGACGAAGAAGGCGAGCTCCCAGCCCCAGTAGCGGCGCGAGAGAGAGAAGTTCCGGGCGATGAACGCGTAGCTCGCGCGGAGCTCGCGGGTCGCGACGGTCATGATCGTGTCTCCGTGAGGTACCGGGCCCCCGCCCGGTCCCGTCTACCGGGACCGGGCGGGGGTGAGGACCGGCTCGGCGGCGATCCGCTCGCCGAGCCGGACGATCGATCGTCCGAGGCGGGCCCTCATCGGCGGCCGCATGCGGCCGGCCTCGGGGGCCTCCATCCATGTCCGCCGGGTCGGGTGCGAGTGCTCCCGGATCCGGTCGTCGTGGATGGCTCGGGCGACGGTCCCATGCAGCGTGTGCACGGCCGTGCTCCTTCCGTGATGGATGTCGTGTGTGGGGTGGGTGGGGCGGCGCGGGGAGACCGCGCCACGGTGCGTGCGGCGGTCGTCAGTCATCTCCGTCCTCCTCTCCGCCGCTCTCCTCGACGTCGTCGTCGAGGGAGCGGCCCGTCCAGGCCATGAAGGCCGATTCCAGGGTGGGCGCGAGGCCGTGCTCCACGGCGACGCGGGTCTTGAGCTCTTCGGCGGTCCCCTCGGCCACGAGGCGTCCCGAGTCGAGGATCCCGATGCGGTCGCAGAGGCGCTCCGCCTCGGCGAGGTCGTGCGTCGTCAGGACGATCGACGCGTCGTGCGCCGTCCGGACGTCCTCGACGAACGCCTGGACGTCGAGCTTGCTGCGCGGGTCCAGGCCGGTCGTCGGCTCGTCGAGCAGGAGGACCGTCGGGCTCGTCAGCAGCGCCCGCGCGATCGCGACCTTCTGCTGCATCCCCCGGCTCATCTGCTCGGTCGGCCGGCCCAGGCGCTTCTCGGCGATGCCGAGCCGCGCGAGGATCCGGATCGACTCGGCCCGTGCCGTGCGTCGCGTCGAGCCCGTACATCCGGGCTGCGAAGAGCAGGTTCTCCATCGGCGAGAGCTTCTTGAAGAACGCCGCGTCCACGCTCACGCGGTTGATGAGCCGCTTGACGGCCATCTCCTCGCGCTCGACGTCGTGCCCGAAGACCTCGATCCGCCCGCGTGTCCAGGGTGAGCAGCGTGCTCATGAGGCGGATGAGGGTCGACTTGCCGCCGCCGTTCGCCCCGAGGAGTCCGTAGATCTCCCCGCGGCCCACGTGCAGCGTGACGTCGTCCACGGCGACGACCGGCTTCCGCTTCCGCCCGACGACGAACCGTTTCGTCACGCCCTCGACGAGGAGCGCCGGCGGGCCGGAGGACTCACGCGTCGCGTGCGGGACGGACGACGGCGCCGGGGCACGGTCGGCGACGACCGGCCGGCGCGTCCGGGCGTCCGGACGGGCGATCGTGGTGGTCATGGTTCGTTCCCCTCGGCTGGGCGGATCGCGGGACGCACGACCCCTGGTGGCGGGATGGACGAGGGCCTGGGCGGCCTCCGCCCCCGCGCCGGCGCACGAGGCCGGGGAGGGGAACGAAAGAGCCGCGGGCCCGACCGGCCCACGGCTCGAAGGTTCATCGTCGGGCGGCTGTCGCCGCCGCGAGTCACCTCGCGATGGGCACGGTCCTGCCTGCGCGCGCAGGCACGCCGGCGGTGAGCCGGAGCCGCGCGAACGGGCTGAGGGTGCGGGAGCTCATCTGCCTAGCCGCCTCCGTGCTGAGTGACTCGGGCGTCGCACGTGACGCCGGGCGGCAGTCTAGTCCCGGCCGTGGTGCCGTGTCAACCCCGAGATCAGGGTCTCCACCCTTCCGGGCGTATCGCATCACGAGCCAGGAAGGGCCCCGTCGCGGAGGGCCCCGTCGAGGCCCTCGCCGTGACCGGCGGCGCGCCCGGCTATGACCTCGGTGGCAGGTCAGCGCTTGCCGCCGCCGAAGAGCGTGCCGAAGACCGAGCGGATCGCGGACTGCGTGCTGCGCGAGGTGAGGATGCGGGTGCCGGCGCGGATGAGCTCCTGCTGCTGACGCTCGGCCGCCCGGCGTGCCGCCTCGGCCTCGCGCTCGGCGGCACGCTGCTCGGGGGGGGCTCTCGGCGCGACTCGTCGGCGGCGCGCTGCTCGGCGGCCCGGCGCCGCTCCTCGGCCGCGACCTCCCGCTCTGCGGCCTTCCTGACGGCGGCGGCCTCGCGTTCCGCCTCGCGGCTCCGCCGGGCCGCGTCCCGCTCCAGCTGGGCCGGGGTGGGAGCTCGGCCGGGCTGCGGCCCCGGCAGCGGCCGCCTTGGCATCGTCGATCCGCTGGGTGATCAGCTCGTGCGCGGAGACCGGGTCCACGGCGGTCCCGTACTTCGATGCGAGCGGGCTCGCGGCGGCGAGGGCGGCGACCCGGTCGGGCGGGAGCGCGGCCATGAGCGAGTCGGGAGGGACGATCCGGGTCGCCGCGAGCGGTGTGGGGACGCCGCTCGGCGAGAGGACCGTGACGAGCGCCTCGCCGATCCCCAGCGAGGTGATCGTCCGGGCGACGTCCTTGTAGTACTCGCTCACGGGGAAGGTCCGCACGACTTTGGCGAGGTTGTCAGCGTCCTGGGGCGTGAAGGCGCGCAGGGCGTGCTGGACGCGGTTGCCCAGCTGGCCCAGGACCGACGCCGGCACGTCGGTGGGAGCCTGGGTGACGAAGTGACGCCGACGCCCTTCGACCGGATGAGTCTGGCGGTCCGCTCGATCTGCTCGAGGAGCGCATCGGACGCGTCGTCGAAGAGCAGGTGGGCCTCGTCGAAGAAGAAGCAGAGCCTGGGCTTCGACAGGTCGCCGACTTCGGGGAGCGTCGCGTACAGCTGGGCGAGAAGCCAGAGCATGAAGGTGCTGAACAGGCGCGGGCGGTCCATGACGTCCGCGAGCTCGAGGAGGGAGACGACGCCCCGGCCGTCCGGCGCGGTGCGCAGGAGGTCGGAGACCTCGAACTCGGGCCAGCCGAAGAAGTCGCCGGCGCCCTGCTGCTCGAGGGTGACGATGGCTCGGAGGAGGACCGACGCCGTGGCGGGCGCGATGCCGCCGTATGCGGCGAGCGCGTCCTTGCCCTCGTCGGACGCCAGGAAGGAGATCGTCGTCCGCAGGTCGTCGAGGTCGAGCAGCGGGAGCGAGTGGTCGTCGCAGTAGGCGAAGACGAGGGTCAGGACCGCCGTCTGGGTCTCGTTCAGGTCGAGCACCTTGGCCAGAAGGAGCGGTCCGAACGAGTGGACCGACGCGCGCACCGGCACACCCAGCTTCCCGGTGAGGGAGAGCAACTCGACGGGGTGGCCGGCGGGGGTCATCGCCCACCCGAGCGACGCGCAGCGCTGCACGACCTTCGGGTTCGTCGCGTCGCCCGGCTCGGCCATGCCGGTGAGGTCGCCCTTGACGTCGGCGATGAAGCACGGCACGCCGGCGTTCGGATCTGCCCGGCGAGCGCCTGGAGCGTCTTGGTCTTGCCCGTCCCGGTCGCGCCCGCGACGAGGCCGTGGCGGTTGAGCATCGACAGCGCGACCTGGACGCGGACGTCGGGGGCGACCTCCCCCGAGAGCATCGGGCCGCCGATGACGATCCCCGGCTCGTCGAGGCTGTAGCCGGCGGCCATCTCCGCCGTGAACGAGGCGTCCATCCCGTCTCGACCCTCTGCCGCCGTCGGCCCGGCCGTACCAAGCGGCCTCGTGCGACGCCGCCGTGAGCCTAGCATCGAGGGCCGTGCCCGGGGTCGTCCGTCCGGGCGGCCGTTCCCGCCCACGCAATATCATGCGGGTCGCGTCGCGCAGGGCTCTCCCGGGTCCGCGTCGGCGCCGCGCCCGGGGGAGGCCCACGACGGACGATGGCCCACCAGCACGTGCACGGGCACCACGCCTCGCTCGCCGACCTGGTCGCAGACGGCCTGCTGGACGCGGAGCTGGCGGCGCTCGTCTGGGCGCTCGCGTGCGGGGGCGTCGGCGTCCTCGTCGCGAGCCCGGGCGGCTCGACGGGCGTGGCCGAGGGGGCCGGGGCCGCCGAGGCCGGCGGCGCGGGGGCCGCCGCCTCCTCCCTGGCCGCGGGGGCCGCCGCCTCCTCGCTGGCCGCGGCGCTCGCCGACGCCGTCTCGCTGACAACGCGCCTCGTCGATCTCGGCCCCGGGTCGGCGGCCCAGCCCGTCGAGGA